>NZ_JADNYL010000009.1 GCF_017168195.1 Thalassotalea sp. G2M2-11 | reverse complement strand
ACCATTTGTGAACCATTCTTCAGAGTTTGCGGTTTGAGATATTAAACACAATATGATTACTAAAAATTTAATGAGGAATCCTCCATGATGCTAACGCCCGCATAAGGGGCTGGTAATAGCTTGCTAAAATTGTGAAGCGAAGCGGAACTGAGCAAGCTGTTAGCAGTCCCGTTACTGTAATGGCTTGTTATACGCAAATTACTCAATAGTGTAAACGACATAAACAGTTGCCGTAGCTCTCATTTTACCAATTTTAAACACGCTAGATCCCGGTGGAACTCTGTATCTCATTTCAGCAGCACCATAAGATTGACCATAAATTCGTTGGTTTGGTTGTAAATTATAAGTTTCATTTTGCCTAGTTTGAAATTCTGAGAGTGAATGTATATCTTTAATTTTTTTTCCTTGAATTTCAGCTATTTCCTGCGCTTTTAATTTTGCATCTTCAATAGCTAACATTAATACGCTTTTTTTTACGGCACGTTCATCTGCTAACTCCACTGTCGAAGATATTTTAGACGTTATTTCGGCAGAAATTAATGCATCATTAAGTTTTGGATATTTCGTTAAGTCTTTCAAAATTATATCTATATTACGACTTACTCTAGTGCCATTATCTATTCTTTTACCGTTCTCTCGCTCAATAGCAGGAAGAATTTGAATAGGCGTAGCTGTAATTTGACTTGCCTTAATTCCAATACTTTTGGTTGATTCAAAAATTTTTAACGACTTCTCATCTATTTCTGACTTTGCAATATCAGCGTCCAAGTTTGTTGAAACTACAGATACCGATATTTTTATTTGATCAGGAGTTATTTCTTTTTCTGCATAGCCTTCAACATATATATGCGGTTCTTTTGGAATTACCGACGCAAAAGATGAAATAGTGAAAAGTGATAAAAATAAAGCTATGGTTTTCATGAATAATCCTTTATCAGATGATGCTAGGTTTAAAATGCGTATAACGCCCAAATAACGGGCTAATAATGCTTGGCTATACTAGTGAGCGCAGCGAACCAAGCCAAGCATTATTAGTCCGTGCGTTAATTTGCTTGTTAGTTTTTCGTTAGCAACTCAATTAACCTAGTTTTTTGTTTTGTAGCTTCAACCCAAAAACCACCATTCACCAAAGCAAGTCCAAAAATAAGCATGCCAAATGGTATTAAGGCATGGAATGAAAGTTTATCTATATTTAATGAAACAGCAATACAACCAATACCTACACCAATAAACCAAATGCACATAAAACAATAGACAAAGGTATGCAATCGCATCTTAATATCAATATTTGAGCCCATTTCTGCGGACTCAACTTTGCCTTCAATAACAGGAAGAAATGAATTTCGATACGAAATATTTCTTTGTATATAGAATCTATCGTCGCCAATAGTTCCATTAAATTCTTTATTTGGCCTAAAGCTAAAAAATCTCTTTTCACTGGTATTATCTACAATTACTTTCAACACCTCTTCAGGCTGCTTTTCTGTAGCAATATTAAATCTGTTGTATGGTATTAACTTCATGCTTCCCTGAAAAACTAACGCCCAAATAATGGGCAAAATATAGTTGGCTAAAATTAGTGAACGCAGTGAACAAAAAGCCAACTGTATTTTGTGATCTTGCCCCGATAAAGTGGACACGCTCCATGTTTTAATTGACTGCTAATTCATATTCAGCAGGTGTTTGATATCCTAAACTCGAATGCAGTCGTTGTCTATTGTAAAAGTTGTTTAAGTAACCCGTTAATAAGGCTCGTAATTTATCTGCTGTAGTAAAAGTATTACCTCGAATTAAATCAGCTTTGAGCGAATGAAAGAATGATTCAACTTCGGCATTATCGGTGCAACAACCAGGGCGATTCATACTGGCTTTCACGTTACGTTTTTTAAGAAATTCTTGCATCACATGTGCGCGATATTCAGCCCCTCTATCGGTGTGAAATAACACCGTGTCGAC
>NZ_JADNYL010000008.1 GCF_017168195.1 Thalassotalea sp. G2M2-11 | reverse complement strand
TCTATTGAGTACGTGAAAATGTCAGGCTTTACAATTGCTGGGGTTTAGTCACCCTGGTGTACCAAAACTATTTGGGGTTGTATGGTTAAGTGACTAAGCGTATGTGGTGGATGCCTTGGCAGTTAGAGGCGATGAAGGACGTGTTAATCTGCGATAAGCCGTGTTAAGCCGATAAAAGGCGTTATAGGCACGGATTTCCGAATGGGGAAACCCAGTTGCATAAGCAACTATCACTGAGTGAATACATAGCTCAGTGAGGCGAACCGGGAGAACTGAAACATCTAAGTACCCCGAGGAAAAGAAATCAACCGAGATTTCCTTAGTAGCGGCGAGCGAACGGGAATTAGCCCTTAAGCGTGTGGGCGTTAGTGGAACATTCTGGAAAGGATGGCGATACAGGGTGATAGCCCCGTACACGAAAACAAACACATTGTGAAAACGAGTAGGACGGAGCACGTGAAACTTTGTCTGAACATGGGGGGACCATCCTCCAAGGCTAAATACTCCTAACTGACCGATAGTGAACCAGTACCGTGAGGGAAAGGCGAAAAGAACCCCTGTGAGGGGAGTGAAATAGAACCTGAAACCGCATACGTACAAGCAGTGGAAGCCCTTCGGGGTGACTGCGTACCTTTTGTATAATGGGTCAGCGACTTATATTCTGTAGCAAGGTTAACCGATTAGGGGAGCCGTAGCGAAAGCGAGTGTTAACTGCGCGTTTAGTTGCAGGGTATAGACCCGAAACCCGGCGATCTACCCATGGGCAGGTTGAAGGTTGAGTAACATCAACTGGAGGACCGAACACACGTATGTTGAAAAATGCGGTGATGACTTGTGGGTCGGAGTGAAAGGCTAATCAAGCCGGGAGATAGCTGGTTCTCCCCGAAATCTATTTAGGTAGAGCCTCGGACGAATACCATTGGGGGTAGAGCACTGTTAAGGCTAGGGGGTCATCCCGACTTACCAACCCTTTGCAAACTCCGAATACCAATGAGTACTATCCGGGAGACACACTGCGGGTGCTAACGTCCGTTGTGAAGAGGGAAACAACCCAGACCGCCAGCTAAGGTCCCAAAGTCATAGTTAAGTGGGAAACGATGTGGAAAGGCATAGACAGCTAGGAGGTTGGCTTAGAAGCAGCCACCCTTTAAAGAAAGCGTAATAGCTCACTAGTCGAGTCGGTCTGCGCGGAAGATGTAACGGGGCTAAACTATGCACCGAAGCTGCGGATTTGAACTTAGGTTCAAGTGGTAGGGGAGCGTTCTGTAAGCCGTTGAAGGTGGATTGTAAGGTCTGCTGGAGGTATCAGAAGTGCGAATGCTGACATGAGTAACGATAAGGGGAGTGAAAAACTCCCCCGCCGAAAGACCAAGGTTTCCTGTCCCATGTTAATCAGGGCAGGGTAAGTCGGCCCCTAAGGCGAGGCGGAAACGCGTAGTCGATGGGAAACAGATTAATATTTCTGTACTTCTATATATTGCGAAGGAGGGACGGAGCAGGCTAAGCAAGCATGGCGTTGGTAGTCCATGTGAAAGTATGTAGGTTGAGAACTTAGGCAAATCCGGGTTCTTAAGACTGAGATACGAGACGAGTGTCCAAGGACACGAAGTTGTTGATGCCATACTTCCAGGAAAAGCTTCTAAGCATCAGATATATAGGAACCGTACCCCAAACCGACACAGGTGGTTAGGTAGAGAATACTAAGGCGCTTGAGAGAACTCGGGTGAAGGAACTAGGCAAAATAGTACCGTAACTTCGGGAGAAGGTACGCTGTTGCTGGTGATGGGACTTGCTCCCTAAGCTGGTGACAGTCGAAGTAACCAGGTGGCTGGAACTGTTTATTAAAAACACAGCACTGTGCAAAATCGAAAGATGACGTATACGGTGTGACGCCTGCCCGGTGCCGGAAGGTTAATTGATTGGGTTAGCTCTGCGAAGCTCATGATCGAAGCCCCGGTAAACGGCGGCCGTAACTATAACGGTCCTAAGGTAGCGAAATTCCTTGTCGGGTAAGTTCCGACCTGCACGAATGGCGTAATCATGGCCACACTGTCTCCACCCGAGACTCAGTGAAATTGAAATTGCGGTTAAGATGCCGTATACCCGCGGCTAGACGGAAAGACCCCGTGAACCTTTACTATAGCTTGACAGTGAACATTGCTCCTACATGTGTAGGATAGGTGGGAGGCTTTGAAGTGCAGTCGCCAGATTGCATGGAGCCAACCTTGAAATACCACCCTTGTATGCGTGATGTTCTAACCTAGGGCCCTTATCGGGCTTGGGGACACTGTCTGGTGGGTAGTTTGACTGGGGCGGTCTCCTCCCAAAGAGTAACGGAGGAGCACGAAGGTTGGCTAAGTATGGTCGGACATCATACGGTTAGTGCAATGGCATAAGCCAGCTTAACTGCGAGACAGACACGTCGAGCAGGTGCGAAAGCAGGTCATAGTGATCCGGTGGTTCTGTATGGAAGGGCCATCGCTCAACGGATAAAAGGTACTCCGGGGATAACAGGCTGATACCGCCCAAGAGTTCATATCGACGGCGGTGTTTGGCACCTCGATGTCGGCTCATCACATCCTGGGGCTGAAGTCGGTCCCAAGGGTATGGCTGTTCGCCATTTAAAGTGGTACGCGAGCTGGGTTTAGAACGTCGTGAGACAGTTCGGTCCCTATCTGCCGTGGGCGTTTGAGAATTGAAGAGGGCTGCTCCTAGTACGAGAGGACCGGAGTGGACGAACCACTGGTGTTCGGGTTGTCATGCCAATGGCATTGCCCGGTAGCTACGTTCGGAACTGATAACCGCTGAAAGCATCTAAGCGGGAAGCAGGCTTTGAGATGAGTTCTCACTGGAGCTTTAAGCTCCCTAAAGGGTCGTTGGAGACTACAACGTTGATAGGTCAGGTGTGTAAGGGTTGTGAGGCCTTGAGCTAACTGATACTAATTGCCCGTGAGGCTTAACCATACAACACCCAAGTGGTTTTGTATGTCTGATAAAAACACGTACACAATAGATTGAATAAGAAACAATATTGGATAGATAACAGCTTTCGAGATTGGTTAATTAAGCGAGTGCTTAATTAACAACAAGTTTTTGCTTAGCGACAATAGCGTTGTGGTACCACCTGACTCCATGCCGAACTCAGAAGTGAAACGCAACAGCGCCGATGG
>NZ_JADNYL010000007.1 GCF_017168195.1 Thalassotalea sp. G2M2-11 | reverse complement strand
GCAAGACCATTGTCCCTGTTTATTTGCTTGTTATGTTTCTGTTACAGCCAAACCTTTTTGAATACGGTTACGACCTTTAGAATAAATTTCTTGGGCTCGTCGTATGTAAAATGCAGCGGCAGCTAACTGATTAGGGGTTGTAATGGTGCACTCTGAATAGCCTGACATACCTTCTTTAAGAGGTAATTCTTTGAATTCAGCAAATTCAGATGGATTACCACGCAAGCTAATAGCAATATTTTTAGCACGCTTCCAATGAGGTTCAAGTGTTACAAAGTTATTTGGGCGAATTACCCAGCGTTTACCATTTAATTCAAATTTACCATTATCTGCAATAGACTCTGAATAATCGGCAATTGCCAACCCTACAATTGAAAGATCTCCAAGTTCATTTAAATTATCACGGATATTCAACTTACACTCTCCAAAGAAACATAACGCCCCATTCAGGGGCTTTTAATAGTTGGTTAAAATAACGAACGCAGTGAGGAAAGCCAACTATTTAAAGTCCCGCACTGCAATGGCTTGTTAGGAAATACCCTACGCAAAAGCCTCAATTTGTTTGATTAATGACTCTACAGTTAAATCAATACCAGTAATATTTTGACCACTGAGATTTACGCCAATCAGTCGATTATTCTCCATTAACATAGGAGATAAAACATCTTTAAAGAATTGCCAAGAAATCTCTCTCGGAGAGTACTCACCTAATAATTCAGGGTTAAGCTTTTTAAGCCTCATAATTCTTGATTTTGAAGACCAAAGAGGAAAAGACACTTTATCACCATCGACATCAAATTCTAAAGCGTCACCATCTTCAGTTTCAGCGAACCACAATCTTTGATTTTCTGAAACTTCTTCATAGAATTTATTTGCCTGGGAGCTTCCACTACTCATTTGGTATTCCTAACGCCTCGCATAACGGGCTAATAATGCTTGGCTAAAATTGGTGAGGCACGAACCAAGCCAAGCTTTATTAGTCCATGCGTTGATGCGCTTGTTAGGCAACTTTTACATATACCCAATGTGCTGGCTTTATGGCATGCATGAACATACATTTCCAATTATTGTAGTTAGCCCCACATTGTAATCTTGTATTTTTACCGTCAGATATTTCAAATTTAAATGGCATGGACTTACACCAATCGATTTTCACTGAAATAGTATGGTTGCCTGCTGGTAGTTCAAAGTGTTTCGTTTCGCCAGAGCCAATTTCACCAACCACAGCGTTGTCAACAAAAACGATATATTTACGAAGATAATTTGTGGGTTCAACGCCACGAGCTAATGTTAAACAGTTTAAGGGAGCAGAGCTATCTTTAACCAAGCTTTCCTTATGTCGTTTTATCTTCGCACTAAAATAAATACCAGAACCTAGCCAAATAACTAGAACCCCAATTAGAGGTAAAAATGCTTTGATTAACTCCATACTTTCCCTAGTTGCCTAACGCCTTACTAATGGGCGCATAAATGCTTGGCTAAAATTAGCGACGAAGGAGCACAAGCCAAGCGTTTTGCGACCTTTTGAGTAACTTGTTAGGTTTATATTTTTTTGTAATACACATCTATCTTGTGCCCAACAGCCTTAAAGTCACTGTTGATTTTTAAGAAACAAACCTCTCTCGTTTCCTTTTCTTCGTAATTTTTACCAGAAACTTTGGTTTTTGCGATTGTACTGGAAGTGGCGCAAAAGCCTGTGTTGTCAGTTAAACGTACTTCTGTATTATCTAACGTAGAGCGTGGTGTCGAGTTAGGCTTGTTCATTTTTTTCATAAACCCGACCATTTGTTCACCAGTTACTTTACGGCTATCACTCCCCATTCCTGGGACATGCATAGTTTGAACTATTTCATATTCATCAGTTAGCCACTGTGAATACTTGCTTGCATCATTACTCATATAGTCCGATTCAAATGCAAGGTAGATAGATTTTAGCTCGTCATTTGCAAACGCACTGATACTAAAAATAGTTAGAAGCGATAAAATATATTTCAATGGTTACTCCTTTAAACCTAACGCCCCGTTCAGGGGCTTTTAATAGTTGGCTAAAATAACGAACGCAGTGAGGGAAAGCCAACTAATAAAAGTCCCTCTCTGCAACGGCTTGTTAGCCATACATTGCACACATTAATTTATTGATATTGCTCTCCAAGAGGATGCCTTTTTGAAAGTAATGGTGCTTAGGTCTGTTATGACGTTATCGTTATTAGTTAATATTTTAGGTAAGTGTAACGTGAATGATTCCAATCTCTGAATTTCCTTTTTAAACTCAATGACTAATACTTCTCCACTTTCTAAATTTGTATTTAATGCATGGCCCGCGTCTCCAATTTTACTAATAACTCTTAGCTCACTAGGGTAAGACTTCCGTGACTCTCCAGAGATGTAAAAACTGGATGATGTAATTGAAATTGCATTATTCTCAGAATTATTGGAAAGAAATAACCAAGTTGAATCTGAGTTCTCTTGAGTCCACACCTCTAATTTAATGGCTCCACGATAAATATAGGCTTGGCTATTTTGTATATGATCATCTTCGGTGTTAGCGACAGGCTTGTAATATGTCGCCTTGTAAGCACACCCTGTTAAAAAAGAAATAAAAAGGCAAACTGTAAAAATATACTTAATCATATTTTGTATGGCTAACGCCCACAGCAGAGGCAAACATGGAGCGCAGCGGAATGTTTGTCCTGCTGGCTGTGCTTGTTAGCTGATTGCTGATTCATGGACCTGCGGCACAAAACCGTTGCTTAACAACTCGACAATTGACGGCGGTGTAAGTAATGTGACCATCTCATCTTTTGCTGGTAGGGAAACGCTACTAACATAGCCGTCAAATGACCATTCCTTAAGCTTACCTTTCCAAAACAGGAATGCCTCGCCACCTATTTCAATAAATGCGCCATCGGGAAGCTTTTCGAAAGAGCAAGAATGTTTGACCTTTACTCCTCCGCGAGCTGCTCGCTCTGCATGTAACTGCTTATCGATTTCTGAAACGGATATAGACTTAAGATCAGTTTTGCATTTAAGCCACAAGTTTTTAAATTCGTTATATCTCTGCCGCCTACAATGAGCACAAGGCCGATGCCCCGCTGCAAGTGCCGTTGCCTCATCCAAGAAAAATAGTTCAGAGTAACTATTTTGTCCGAACAACTTGCGCTTTATCCCTTTAAAACTGAGTTCACAAGTTACCCAATTTTTGTGTGCCCAAGGCTTAACAATATTCTTGTCGTTATCATGTAGGATTCCCCTGTTTCCAAGAAACTCACCTCTTGCTTTGACAGCAACCAAATTTCCCCAAGGATCTATTCTATTTTGTAGAGGCATTCACTCTTCTCCGACAGCTAACGCCCCAATAAGGGGCTGATAAATGCTTGGCTAAACTTGTGTAGCGAAGCGGAACTGAGCCAAGTGTTAGCAGTCCCGCGCTTAATTGGCTTGTTATATTTTCATTTACGCGAACAGAATACCGAGTGATATGGAAAGAGCAATAATATGATTCCTAAGCCAATTGCCCAAACAATATCAACAGTTTGAAACAATAAAGCATGATTATTTTCTAGTAAAGAGTTAACCGAACCATAGAGTAATTTACTAGCTTCAGGTTCTATATTCTGGTTTTCGATGAGCATTGCTATTTTAGAGCTTAACTCTTTATCTGCTTCAACATTAGCAGAGATAAGTGACTCCATAAAATAGGAAGCCCCAAAGATTATTAGACCAATAAATGCAGGGAAAAATGATTTAATGTTACTCATGCAACTCCTTTGCTACAGGGAAATATAACGCCGCGTTAAACGGCTTAGTAATGCTTGCTAAAATGTGAAGCGAAGCGAAACCGAGCAAGCATTACGGTGTCCGACTTTTTAAACGCCTTGTTATAACTACATTACTTCGTACTTAAACCTTCTTCAGTGAAATACTCGCTCCAAGCTTTGGTTTTAATTTCCGAGAGCACATTAGGTGTGAGAACATAATAGTCTGTAATTAACTTATTTTTCTTTCGGCCATATCCAAGCCAAATGGTCGTTTCGTAATTTAAATCTGATGGAATTCCAAAAATAGAACCTAAACTCCTTTCTAGTTCATCACTAGACTGACTTTCTAAATTTGCATAGAAAATGATCGCACCTTGATGTTTTACTTGAATTGAAGCTAAAACGAATTCATCAGATTTAATTTTTTCTGGGTGGAGTAAATAAAGACTTCTAATTGAGCTTCCAGTTGATGATGCACTTTCTAATAGTTGAATTTTGAACAGTGATACTTGCTCAACACTTAATTCATGTTCATTCACATATACAGATGTAGTATTTATTGAAAAGCATGCAAAGTATATAAAAGCTAAAATTTTACGCATGATTTCCCTTGTAGTTATAACGCCCGCCTAAGAGGCGGAAAATGCTTGGCTAAAATTAGCGAAGAATGAGCGCAAGCCAAGCATTTTGCGTCCATTTTTTAAGGCGCTTGTTAGGCTACAAAAAGCCTATTTTTGCTCTAGGCTCACCTTTAATTGAATCTTCATAATCTTGCTTAATAGACTCATAGACATGCTTATTTATTGCTTGAGATGACTCATATGACAAGTTACTCAATGTAAAGTTTTCACCAAGAATATTTATGATAAAACTATCACCTTTAGTATTTATAGTTAAGTGTGCCACCGAACCACCAAAGTAATTTGACTCACTTGAACTGAAGGAAAACTCTATGCCTATATGAAACTCTGTATTACTTTTACTTACCAGTTTTGCTTTATCTTCACTTTTGATGCGTTGAGATAAGTCACTAGAAAGTTGAACCAATTTTACTTGGTTACTAGGTGCCTCCAAGTAGTTCGATAAATGACTTACAATATTGACTGCGCACCGCATTGCCTTTTCCATGTTTTGAAATAAAAGCTCTGCATCTTTTAATACTAGTGAGTTTAATTCGTCAAATTTACTCATAATCATCCTTAATAACCAATACTCGAATGTAGCCTAACGCCTTAATAAACGGCGAAAAATAGCAGGCTAAACTAAGCGAAGAATGAGCGCAAGCCTGCTGTTTTGCGTCCACTGTTTAATTAACTTGTTATATTTCACTTACTTCTCTGTTCCGCTAGAAAAGCAGCGTATTCAGACCTAGCTTTACTGTTTGGCTTTAAACCTTTTGAATCGCACCAATTTAGCAATTTACTAATTTTAATTGATATTTTCTTCACTTGATGCCCGTCAGTTCGAAGCTCTTTGATAACAGTTTCAGCATTGTGCCGCCATTCTTGGTAAGTATCATCCAGCGTTTCGGGATCTTCTACGGTTTCTTTTAACTTTTGCCATTCTTCAGGCTGAAACCAAGCGAAAGAATAAACGATTTGTTGTTCACTCATACTGGTCTTCTCCGTGAAATATAACGCCCCATTCAGGGGCTGATAATAGCTTGCTAAACTTGTGAAGCGAAGCGGAACCGAGCAAGCTGTTAGCAGTCCCGTCACTGTAATGGCTTGTTATAAGCACTGCTTCACGTTGGCTTCAATATACTTAACAATTGAAGGCACGCTGTAACTTTTTAAATAGTTTGTTCCACATTTACTAGTGCATTGGTATGTAATCAACACTGCTGCATCGCCGCCCGAATGAATAGTTTCATAAAACCCGAGAATTACAGTTGTTTTCTGCTCATTTATTTTTTCAAAATTGGTTTTTGTAATAAATATTGGATTTTCATTTAACCTGTACTCAACCATTGTTGAAACAGGAATCCACTTTCCTCCAATGACTTTCGGGTAATTTAAACCAACATATTCATCGGTTGGGCGATCTAAAGTGAAGCCAAGGCAAAATGCTTTTTCAGGTGTTAACTCGACGTCTGGCGGAACCATATCCGCCAAAGAAATAAATGAGAATAAGTAAAATATTACTAGAATATTACGCATTGATTTCCCTGTGCTTATAACAGCTTATTAGGAGGAATAATTCTCGCTTTACGGCGGAAAGTTTACCTCCATGTATTGATAAAAAAATACGTTACGCTTTTTTTAAATTAATTTCAACTCAATCAATTAGATAAATAAACTATTAGAGGTCTGATGTGTGAAACCGAGAATAATTCTCGGTTTATGGCGCAGAGCGAGAAAACAACTATACTGTATATTTATACACCAGCATACTATCAAGGATTGATAAAAGATGTCTTCACCATTTTTACAAATGATTGCTGAGAAAATGAATACTCAGCGTTATGCAAAGCGCACTATAAATACCTACCTCTACTGGATTAAAGGCTATATTAATTTTTGTCACAAAACTCACCCCAAGCAGTGTGGTAATGAAGAGGTGGAAGAGTTTCTAAATTATCTTGCCAATCAATTACTAGTGGCACCAAAAACACAAGCTTTAGCACTAAATGCTCTAGTTTATCTTTATAAACAAGTATTAGGGTGCCCGTTATCAATCAACCTAAATTTTAATAAATCAAAAAACTCACCCAACCTACCAGTAGTGTTAACACAAAATGAAGTTAATGAGCTACTTAACGCAGTAGATTCCAATCATTCACTAATTTGTCGTCTCATGTATGGTTCAGGCTTACGGGTAATGGAAACTGTCCGGTTACGAGTTCACGACATTGATTTTGATTACCATACCATTCAAGTATGGCGAAGCAAAGGTGGGAAAAACAGGCGAGTGACCTTAGCGCCTGAACTTACCTGTGAATTAAAAACCCAAATCAAACTCGCTCGAGCATTATTTGAGCGCGATAGAATCAGTCCAAGCTATGCAGGGGTTTGGTTACCTAATCGTTTAGATAGAAAATACCCAAATGCCCCTTTTGAATTTGGCTGGCATTATCTATTTCCGTCACAGCGATTAAGTACTGAGCCACAAAGTAACAACGTTAGGCGTCATCATATTGATGAAACAAGACTTAGAAAAGCGCTGAAAACAGCGGTCGCTAAAACCACGATCGAAAAACGTGTCACTTGTCATACTTTACGTCATTCATTTGCCACCCATTTATTACAACGAGGGGCTGATATTAGAACGGTACAGGAACAATTAGGGCATACAGACATCCGCACCACACAAATTTATACCCATGTTATTGAACAAGGGGCAAATGGTGTTCGTAGTCCGTTATCCGATCTTTATTCAAATGAGTAAGATAAAGATTAAAGAAATGCTATGAGTGCATGTTGTATTTCACATAATAACAGCACTATGTTTGAGCTATCCTAGTTTTTTCGTTTCAATAAAAAAGGCCATGCATTGCTGCATGGCCTCTTAGTATTCTATTTTGAGTCTAAATTATAACAAACTAGAAAGAATGGTATTTAAGGTTTCACTCGGGCGCATTGCTTTAGACGCTAAATCAACATCTGCAAAGTAGTAACCGTTGATATCCATCGCAGGACCCTGTGCATTATTTAATTCAGTCACAATTTTTTCTTCTTGCTTAGTCAATGCTTGAGCAACCGCAGTAAATGCTGTTTTCAATTCTTCATCTTGCGTTTGCTCAGACAAGGCTTGTGCCCAATACATGGCTAAGTAAAAATGAGAACCACGGTTATCTAATTCACCTACTTTACGTGATGGTGACTTATTCTCATCTAAAAACTTACCTGTGGCCGCATCTAACGTATCAGCTAATACTTGCGCTTTCGCATTGCCAGTTGTTGTCGCTACATGCTCTAGTGAAGCTGCTAATGCTAAAAATTCCCCTAATGAATCCCAACGTAAGTGGTTTTCTTTGTTGAACTGTTGCACGTGCTTAGGTGCACTGCCACCAGCGCCTGTTTCAAACAAACCACCGCCGTTCATTAACGGTACAATAGACAACATTTTTGCCGATGTGCCCAACTCTAAAATTGGGAATAAATCGGTTAAATAATCACGTAATACGTTACCAGTGACAGAAATCGTGTCTAAGCCGTCTTTACATCTTGCTAAGGTAAATTTACACGCTTCTACCGGTGCTAGAATACGAATGTCTAAACCACTGGTGTCGTGGTCGGCTAAATAAGTGTTCACTTTTTTGATCATTTGCGCATCATGACCACGGTTTTCATCTAACCAGAACACAGCAGGCGTATTGGCGGCACGAGCGCGCGTTACCGCTAATTTAACCCAATCTTGAATTGGTGCATCTTTTGCCTGACACATACGGAAGATATCACCTTGCTCAACCGTTTGTTCAATCAACACATCACCGTTGGCAGCTACTACACGTACCTTACCATTTGCAGACATAGTAAATGTTTTATCGTGCGAACCGTACTCTTCCGCTTTTTGCGCCATTAAACCAACATTAGGAACTGTACCCATAGTAGTTGGATCAAACGCACCATTTTCACGACAAAAATCAACAACAGCAGAGAACACCCCAGCATAGTTGCGATCTGGGATCATAAACTTAGTATCTTTTTGCTTACCGTCTGGACCCCACATTTGGCCTGACGCACGTAAAGCCGCTGGCATTGACGCATCAATAATCACATCGCTAGGTACGTGTAAGTTGGTAATGCCTTTATCTGAATCTACCATTGCCATTTCTGGACGAATTTCATAAACCGCATTTAAATCAGCTTCAATTTCTGCTTTTTTATCTGCAGGTAAACGCTCAATTTTTGCGTATACATCACCAATACCGTTATTGGCATCAACACCTAATTGTTCAAACGTTGCAGCGTGTTTTTCAAACACATCTTTGTAAAATACTTTAACGCAGTGACCAAACATGATCGGGTCAGACACCTTCATCATGGTCGCTTTTAAATGCAATGAAAGTAATACATCTTTCGCTTTCGCGTCATCAATTTCTTTAGCAAAAAAGTCCACTAATGCTTGCTGATTCATTACTGAAGCATCAATCACTTCTTTATCTAATAACGGTAAGTTTTCTTTTAATACTTTCACATCACCGTTATCTGCAACAAACTCAATGTTAACTGACGTTGCACCGTCAATAGTGACTGACTTTTCACTGCCGTAGAAATCACCTGACTCCATATGCGCAACATGTGATTTTGAATCTTTTGACCATGCACCCATTGAATGTGGGTTTTTCTTCGCATAGTTTTTCACTGAAGTTGGCGCACGGCGGTCAGAGTTACCTTCACGTAATACTGGGTTAACCGCTGAGCCTAATACTTTGGCATAAGTTAATTTAATTGACTCTTCTGCTTCATTTTGTGGCTCAGCTGGGTAATCTGGTAAGTTATAACCTTTTGCCTGAAGCTCTTTAATTGCCGCTTGTAATTGCGGTATCGACGCTGAAATATTCGGTAATTTGATAATATTTGCTTCAGGTGTTTTCGCTAATTCACCAAGCTCAGCTAATGCGTCATCCATACGTTGTTCAGGGGTTAAATACTTCGGAAAATGAGCAATAATACGACCCGCTAAAGAAATATCACGTGTTTCCACATTGATACCTGACGAAGCAGTGAACGCTTGTACTATGGGTAATAATGAATGCGTAGCGAGTGCTGGCGCTTCATCGGTAATGGTATAAATGATTTTAGACGATTCTGTGGTCATTTTTTATCCTACTTTAATCAGCGAGTATGCAATAAAATGAAAATTAAACCACCAAATATGGGACATTATTCACTTTATTTAAAAAAATATTAGCGCGCGCATAGTATAGGAATTCAAAGCACATTAAAATAGGCAAGATAAAAACTCATTAAGCAAAATTTTGGTAATACTCTGTGGCATTTCAACGTAACAAAGGCACAATAAGACACCAAGCACATCGCAAACAAAAGGTACGACCAGTAGTAAAAGACCGAAAGATCGTGCTATTTAACAAACCTTATGATGTCTTAAGTCAATTCACTGATGATGAAAATCGTCAAACCTTGAAAGATTATATTCCAATCAAAGAGATTTATGCTGCGGGGCGATTAGACAAAGATAGCGAAGGCTTATTACTACTTACCAATGATGGGGCATTACAGCATGAATTAGCGAATCCAAAGAAAAAAACTGCAAAAACCTACTGGGTACAAGTAGAAGGAGCTCCTAACGAAGACGATTTAAACAAGCTACGCAAAGGTGTCACTCTCAAAGACGGCTTAACTAAACCCGCTAAAGTAAAACAGATACAAACACCTAATGTTTGGGCACGCACCCCACCCATTAGAGAACGCGCTAACATTCCAACAACTTGGCTAAGTATCAGCATCACCGAAGGCAGAAACCGTCAAGTCAGGCGTATGACAGCCCATATTGGCTTTCCTACCCTAAGATTAATCCGTTATAGTATAGGCAAATATACCATAAACGGTATTGATAATGGCGACTACAAAGAGATAACTGATGACAACCAATAACCACCACGGTGAGCAACAATTTAAACCCAATACCACAGTAGCTGTTGTCGTGCATTGCCAAGGAAAGTTTCTCTTGGTCGAAGAATTAGAAAATAACCAACAAGTGTATAATCAACCGGCTGGCCATCTTGAAGCAAACGAAAACCTGATCGACGCAGCCAAACGCGAATTATATGAAGAAACAGGGCTTGATCTTACCCCCAACTACTGTAGCGGTATTTACTACTTTCACCGTCCAGAACTTAGCTTATACTTCTTACGTTTTTGTTTTGTGATAGAACTGGATGCTATTGCTGATACCGCCCCACAAGATGAAGAAATTATTGCAACACACTGGTTAACACTTGAACAAATTCACGACAAACAGGCACAATTACGAAGCCCTATGGTGCTTAACTGTATTGAAGATTACCTTAACGGACAAAAAATCGACATCCGTTTACTAAAATCTAACCTTTAAAGTCACATCTAACACTATATCCCACTAAAACACCGTGCTATAATTTTGCGCCTTTTTATCAAGACCTGAATTTAGTTAAATGTCATCAAACGAGCAATTAGTAGTAAAAGCCCCTGAAGACACCAAAGTAATTGTTGGTATGTCTGGCGGTGTTGACTCTTCTGTTTCCGCCCACTTGTTAATCGAACAAGGCTACCAAGTGGAAGGCCTGTTTATGAAAAACTGGGAAGAGGATGACACCGATGAATATTGTGCCGCCGCTGAAGATTTAAAAGACGCGGAACAAGTGTGCCAGAAATTAGGCATTAAATTACACACCATTAATTTTGCGACAGAATACTGGGATAACGTATTTGAATATTTTCTTGCCGAATACAAAGCAGGACGTACCCCTAACCCAGACATCATGTGCAATAAAGAAATTAAATTTAAGGCATTTTTAGAATTTGCATGTGAAGATTTGGGTGCTGACTATATTGCGACAGGTCATTATGTGCAACGCGAATTTCGTGATGGCAAATGGGTGATGTTGCGTGGTTTAGATAATAATAAAGATCAAAGCTATTTTCTTTATACCCTCAGCCACGAACAAGTTGGTAGAACCCTATTCCCAGTCGGTCATATCGAAAAGCCACAAGTAAGAGCCATTGCAGAACAAGCTGACTTAGTCACAGCGAATAAAAAAGACAGCACAGGCATTTGTTTTATTGGTGAACGGAAATTTAAAGATTTTCTACAGCAATATTTACCCGCGCAACCAGGTAAAATTGAATCGGCAGAAGGTGAAGTGATCGGTGAGCATGATGGTTTAATGTATCACACCTTAGGCCAACGAAAAGGCTTACGCATTGGCGGTTTAGCCAATGCGGGTGAAGCGCCTTGGTATGTGGTAGATAAAGATTTAGAGCGCAATGTATTAATTGTAGGCCAAGGCCATGACCACCCTCGGCTGTTTTCCAAAGGTTTATACGGTAACCAATTACATTTAGTGAATAGAACACCATTAACCGCTGCAATCACTTGCACGGTAAAAACACGTTACCGTCAGCAGGATGTCAAATGCACACTAACACCTGACAGTAACAACCCTGAAGCATTTACCGTTATGTTTGATGAGCAGCAAAGCTCAGTGACACCAGGACAATCGGTAGTATTTTATCAAGATGATGTTTGCCTAGGTGGCGGCATTATTAACACGTTAATTCGTTAAATCTTTTAAAGGTTATCTTTTTATATGCATCAACTTGATGAACAAACGATCACATTAGCAGCAGTTTGCCAAGTAGCAGAGCTAGTACAGAAGCTGGCACGCAAAGGACAATCAAACGATGAAGAATATGTCTGCTTACTCAATAGTATCATGATCACCTCCCCGCAAAATACCTTAGAAGTATACGGTGGAGATATCGCTAATCTTCGTATTGGCTTACAAACGTTAATTACTCATTTAGGCAATAAAGCAAAAGCAAAAGATCCAGAAATCACTCGATATGTGGTGAGCTTATTAAGCTTAGAGCGGCAACTAACGAAAAAAACCAAAAAGCTCAACGAATTAGGCGAACGTATTGAACAAAGTCAACGTCAATTGGCGCACTATGATATTAACAGCGATACGTTAAACGCCAGTTTAGCCAGTATTTACAGTGATGTTATCAGCCCTTTAGGCACACCAATACAAGTAGCGGGTAACCCTGAAATACTGAAACAATCAATTAACCAACATAAAATTCGCGCCTTATTATTGGCAGGCATTCGTTCTGCAGTATTGTGGCGTCAAGTTGGTGGTAAAAGACGTAATATTTTATTTTCACGTGCAAAAATTGTTGCCTGTGCTGAGCAGTTGCTCAAGCAGATTTAACGTGGAAGAAACAATTTTTATTAAACAATTTGTAAGTTAACTCAATTAGGAACTTATTATGGAACTTTCAGCTTTAAGTGCAATTTCACCAGTCGATGGTCGTTACGGCAGTAAAGTCAAAGCACTTCGCCCTATTTTCAGCGAATTTGGTTTAATTAAATACCGCGTCACGGTTGAAGTACGTTGGTTACAAAAATTAGCGACAACAGGTGACATTACCGAAGTTCCAGCGTTTTCTGCCGAAGCAAATGCCCTATTAGATGCAATTGTAACGAATTTCAGTGAACAAGATGCTATGCGCATTAAAACCATTGAAGCGACTACCAATCACGACGTGAAAGCCGTTGAATATTTCTTGAAAGAACAAGTTGCTGATAACCAAGAGTTAAACGCAGTAACGGAATTCATTCACTTTGCCTGTACTTCTGAAGACATTAACAACTTATCGCACGGCTTAATGTTAAAAGAATGTCGTGAACAGGTGCTATTACCTGTGATGGATGAAATTTTAGCCGAGCTTAAAGCTTTAGCCGTTGAATACCAAGCCATTCCTATGATGTGTCGTACTCACGGTCAACCTGCTTCACCATCAACTATGGGTAAAGAATTTGCTAACGTTTATGTGCGTTTAAAGCGCCAACGTGATCAAATCGCCAATGTTGAGTTATTAGGAAAAATTAATGGTGCTGTCGGTAACTATAATGCTCACCTTTCAGCTTACCCTGAAGTGAACTGGCACAACTTTGCACAAGAGTTTGTTGGTTCTTTGGGTTTAACTTGGAATGCCTTTACCACGCAAATCGAACCTCATGATTATATTGCTGAATTATTTGATGCCGTTGCCCGTTTTAATACCATTTTGATCGACTTTGATCGCGACGTTTGGGGTTATATCGCTTTAGGTCACTTCAAACAAAAAACCATTGCAGGTGAAATCGGTTCATCAACCATGCCACATAAAGTTAACCCGATTGATTTTGAAAATTCAGAAGGTAACTTAGGCATTGCGAATGCACTATTTGCTCATTTAGCACAAAAATTACCAGTATCTCGCTGGCAGCGTGATTTAACAGATTCAACGGTATTACGTAACTTAGGTGTTGGTTTTGGCCACTCGTTAATTGCTTATGCAGCAACATTGAAAGGCATGAGTAAGTTACAAGTCAATGAAGCAGCATTACTTGCTGAGCTTGATCAAAACTGGGAAGTATTAGCAGAGCCAGTACAAACAGTAATGCGTCGATATGGTATTGAAAAGCCATATGAAAAATTAAAAGAATTAACCCGTGGTAAGCGTGTAAACGGTGAATCAATGCGTGAGTTTATTGATAACCTTGAGCTACCTGAATCAGCTAAAGCGTCTTTACGTGAAATGACACCGGCAAGTTATATAGGCCGTGCGGTTTCTTTTATTGCTGAACTAGACTAATCACTGATTGAGTCTAATAAATAAAAAGGAACCTTTGGGTTCCTTTTTAATTTCTGCGATTAATATGAGTAGACATTGGAATAACACATGACTAATGAAATTAATTGGGGCGATCTTACCCCAGAATTGTTCTTAAAAGAGTATTGGCAAAAAAAGCCTTTGTTGATCAAAAATGCCTTACCTGGCTTTCAAGGATCTATTGATGCCAATGAATTAGCCGGTTTAGCCATGGAGCAAGAAATTGAATCTCGTATCATCTCAAAACAACCCGATAATAAGTGGCAAGTTTCGCATGGCCCTTTTGACGATTTTGAACAATTTGGCGAGCAAAACTGGACGTTATTAGTGCAGGCAGTGAATAACTGGTCTCGTGAAACCGATCAGTTAATTTCATTAGTCAATTTTATTCCTCGCTGGCGTGTAGATGATGTCATGGTAAGTTTTTCAACCCCCAATGGTGGCGTTGGTGCACATCTCGATCAATATGATGTTTTCATCATTCAAGGGGAAGGCAAACGTAGATGGCAAGTAGGTTTACCTGATAGCTCATTAGAGACGTTACTGCCGCACCCCGATCTCAAACAAGTCAGTGATTTTACTCCCGTCATAGATGAAGTGACCGAAGCTGGTGATCTACTTTATATTCCACCTAATCACCCTCATAAAGGTGTTGCCCTTGAAAATGCGTTGAACTTTTCCATTGGTTTTCAAGCGCCTTCTAGTCAGGATTTATGGTCAGCTTTTGCTGATAAACTGATTGATAACAACCGAGGCGAATTTCGCTTTGCTGATAAAAACCGGCAAGTCACTGCTGAGCCAGAAATTCTCTCTAACGATGATGTCAAAAGCTTAACGGACTTTATGCTCAATGAAGTAAATGACTCAACATTTTTCCCATTATTTATTGGCCAATACTTAACTCAAAGTCATCATACCTTAGAACTGTTGATCCCGATGGAGCCTTTTACAAACGAACAAGTAAAAGGGTTTACAGAAGATAACAGTATCGAGTTTTTGCCTGTTTCTGGCATAAAATCATTGATCAGCCATACACCTAGCAGCAACTTATTCATCAATGGTGATGTTTTTCAACTTGAAGAAGAAACGCTTGAATTAGGAAAAATTTTAGCGAGTAGTCAGCCTTTGACAATGGAGCAAGCAAAAAGTTTCATGGGTTGTTTGAAAAATAACCAATTGTTAACTACAGTTTTAAATAAGGGTTACTGGTATATAGATTAATTAAATGTCATTTAGTATTTGTCAGGTTCAATGGGAGCAAGCAGCTCCCTTGCTGAGGAATGTCAGAGAAAAAGTCTTTGTCTGTGAACGGCGTATTCCCAAAAGAATTGAGTTTGATAAAAAAGATCGTCACGCCTACCATATGTTAGTGTGTGATGATGTCTCGCAAGAGCCTGTTGCGACAGGCCGCATTTTATCGACGGGTGAAATATCACGTATTGCGGTATTAATGTCTTATCGAAAAAAAAATGTCGACCAAATCGTCATGAAAGGTTTATTAGCGATTGCAAAAGATCTAAACCTAGATGAAGTCTTTATCTACAGTCCGTTAGAGTCAGTGAACTACTTTAGAAAATTCAATTTCACTAGCGCTGGTGCGGTATTTATGGAAGCAGGAATGCCAAGGCAGCGCATGGTGTGCGCTGTTGAACAAATTAAACAAGCTAATTACTACCTCACTCATTAATTATAAGTAAGGTAGTAGCACAACATTTACTGCCAAATTTTATCTTTACTGAACAAATCATACAGACTTTCCGCACGATTAATTAAATACTCAGCAAACTCTGTTTGTGATTGGTTGTTTGAGGTCAAGAGTTTATCTGCCTGCATCTGCCACTTTAACGAAAAATGCCGCACAACTTCACGCGCATCATTGGCAATGTTACTGTCTGCAAAATCACTCGGCGCATCACCGGTGATCACCCAAACAGATGATTCATCTTCTAAGGTAAAATTCCAAACTGAAATGAGTGGCACGAGGTAACGGCCGTCATCTTTATTTATGCTTTTGGTGATCATACCTTTACTGGCAAGAAACTTTGTCGCAGCTTGGCATTGCATTTTTAGCCAATGCTGCTGTTCTTGCTCAGACATTTCAACATCTTTAGTCATTGTTATTATTTTCCTTCTGCTTTAATTAGCGACTACTAGGAGTGTCATAGGCTATAAAAGTTATTGAATTTAAACAAGGATTAATCATGTCCAGTAGCACTTTGGCAAGTGTATATTTTTAGAAACAAAATGCAGATCAAATTCCATCATTATTTTGTCTGACTTGCTAGCTATCCCCTATTCTTAATGGTATTGTGCGCAGCAAGAAATATTACAGCTATTACTACATTTTTGTACTAATCTAACCACGGAGATTAAACAGTGGCATTTTTCGATTTAGTAGATTTTGACGATCATGAACAAGTTATGTTTTGCAGTGACGCAAAAACAGGGTTAAAAGCAATTATCGCAATACACAGTACGGCACTTGGGCCTGCTGCTGGCGGTTGTCGTTTCTGGGATTATGCTAACGATGAAGCGGCAATCACAGATGTGTTACGTTTATCACGTGGTATGACATATAAAAATGCCATGGCGGGCTTAAAACTTGGTGGCGGGAAAGCCGTAATTATCGGTAACCCTGAGTTAATTAAATCAGAAGAGCTTTTTAAAGCATTTGGTCAAGCGGTCAATAATGCAAATGGTCGATATTACACTGCTGAAGATGTCAATATTACCACTGGTGATATGGCAATCGTAAATCAAGTGACAGACTATGTCGCAGGTTTAGACGGTAAAAGTGGTAACCCAGCCCCATTTACTGCTTTAGGTACGTTTTTGGGTATCAAAGCCGCGGTTAAATTTAAACTAGGTAAAGATGATCTAGCAGGTGTTAAAGTTGCAGTACAAGGCTTAGGTAGTGTGGGCTATAACCTATGTGAAAAACTTCATGCAGCCGGTGCGGAGCTGATCGTAACGGACATCAACCAAGAGGCATTAAATAAAGCAGCTGCTGAGTTCAATGCCAAGGTTGTTGGTCTTGACGAAATATACTCACAAGATGTTGATGTCTATTCTCCTTGTGCCCTTGGTGCATCTATTAACGACGACACTATCCCGCAATTAAAAGCATCGATTGTCGCAGGTTGTGCAAACAACCAACTAGCACAAGCAAAACATGATCAAATTTTAAAAGATCAAGGTATTTTGTATGTGCCTGATTATGTCATTAATGCCGGTGGTATTATTAATGTTTCATTAGAAATCTACCCTGAACCGTATTGCGCAGAAGAAGCAACCCGTTTGGTTGAGAAAATATATGACACATTAATGACAGTATTTGAAAAAGCCGCTGAGCAAGATAAACCGACAGGTTTAGTGGCTGACGAAATGGCAAGAGAAATCATTGCTAAAGGCGGCAAGTAACGCCTAACGTCTTAATTGACACCGTTTAATCTAACAAGCATTAAGCGGTGTTAATTTATCTAAGTCTCTCCTGTTATCCACTAAGTTACCCCCCCAGATTCGTCTATTTAATACGGTGAAATAGCTACTTTAAACTATAGCTTTCAACTGTACATACCAGCATAGTAAGCAACTATATCATCGACATCAGTTCAGCTTCGCTTATATCCGCTAACACGGTTCAAACCTCAATATTACATTTTACTTTTAGCAAGTACGCAAATTAAACGGATAAAATTACTACGTACTGAAATAGTTAAACTGTCATTAAAAAGCATTTAAACCTAGAGAATATATGATAAATCCTTTATTTACTCGGCAATCTACTTATATAATATGATGAACTCTAATGTTTTGACGTATAAATGATAATGAACAAAATGAATTCCAAAATTAACCCTTATGTATTTTTAACGTCAACGATAATAATCGCCTCACTATTAGTGTTTGCTGTTTTTTTTCCTCAAACTATTAATGAGATTTTTTCAAAAGTTCAATCCAATATTACCACTAATGCCAGCTGGTTTTATGTGCTAACCGTGGGGATCATTCTTGGTTTTGTTATTTACTTAAGTATGTCGAGATTTGGCTCAATCAAACTAGGACCGGATCACGCAACCCCCGAATATAAATTATCGACTTGGATATCCATGTTATTTGCTGCTGGCATGGGTATTGGTTTAATGTTTTTCGGGGTAGCAGAGCCCATGATGCATTATTTATCCCCCCCTACGGCAGATAAAGGCTCACTTGAAGCCATTAAAGAAGCCATGAAAATTACGTTTTTTCATTGGGGATTACATGCCTGGGCAATATACGCCATTGTTGCATTGATCTTGGCGTACTTCTGTTATCGTCATGAGTTACCGCTGACCTTAAGATCAGCACTTCACCCAATTATTGGTGATCGTATTTATGGCTGGCCTGGCCATATTGTCGATATTTTTGCGGTAGTCGGCACAGTCTTTGGTGTCGCAACCTCACTTGGCTTAGGTGCTTCGCAAGTCAATGCGGGTCTAAATTACATATTTTCTGTTGATATCAGTAACAGCAATCAATTAATTATCATGCTAGTGATCACTGCGCTAGCATCTGTTTCTGTTGCCACGGGTTTAGATAAAGGCATTAAAATATTATCTGAAATCAATATGCTGCTAGCCATTGCGCTGCTTGCATTTGTTTTTATCTTAGGACCAAGTGTGTTTTTACTTAAAGCCTATGTACAGAACATTGGCGGTTACCTATCAGATATAGTCTCAAACACCTTCAACTTATTTGCCTATGAAAAAAAGGATTGGATCGGTGGTTGGACAATATTCTATTGGGGCTGGTGGTTAGCTTGGGCACCATTTGTTGGGCTATTCATTGCCCGTATTTCAAAGGGCAGAACCATTAGCGAATTTGTCTTTGGCGTATTGGTTGTGCCAACGGCTTTTACCCTGTTATGGATGACAATATTTGGCAATGCCGCCATTTATCAGGCGGTAGAGCTTGGTATCGATAATTTAGGCACTATGATAAACGCTAACTCAGCTGTTGGCTTATTTGTCTTTTTAGAGAATTTTCCATGGTCAACCGCCCTGACAGGGCTTTCCCTGATAATGATTGTCATCTTCTTTGTCACCTCATGTGACTCTGGTGCTATGGTCATCGATATGCTTTGCTCGAATGGCAACAGTGATACTCCCGTATGGCAACGCTTATTTTGGGCGATAAGTGTTGGTGTAGTTGCTGCAGTGCTAAGCTTAGTGGGCGGATTAGATGCCTTACAAACTATGACTATAGCCAGCGCACTCCCCTTTTCAATCGTATTATTAGTAGCCTGCTTTGGCTTGATCAAAGCATTACGGATCGAATCTGCTAAACGCGACAGCTTACAATTGAATGCCGTGCCAACCAATTACTATGATGATGCGGATAATTGGCAAGAAAAATTACGCAATATCCTGTCAACGCCAACCAAAAAGAGTGTTGACTCGTTTTTAAATACTCGGGTTAAAAGAGCCTTTACCAAAGTAAAAGCACAGTATGAAGAAAACGATATAAATGCTGAAATTACTGCAACACCAACCGGCATAGAGTTGAAAGTATTTCATGGCGATGAGCATGATTTTATCTATGGAGTGCATAAGAAAAGGCACTTACAGCCGGATTTTAATCCCGAGGATAATAATGATCCTGACAGTTACTATCGTGCCGAGGTGCATTTACTAGAAGGTGGACAAGATTATGACATTATGGACTGGTCTGAAACAGCTGTGATCAATGATATTATTGATCAATACCAAAAGCACATGCACTTTTTACATTTGTTAAGAGAATAGCTAACTTGGTATTAGCTATTCTGATTTTGGCTAGTGCCGTCGTACATTGCATTAAGCTCTAGTACTGGGGCGGCATCTAGTTCGTTGGCATCCATCATAGTGGCAATACGTTGCATCGATGAAAGCAACAATGATTGTTCCCAATCAGCTAATTCACGAAACTGTTTGATAAAGCTTTCTTGTAGTAAACGCGGTGCATCAACCAGCGACGTTTGACCCTTTTGGGTAAGAAACAAACTGACACGGCGCTTATCTTCTGAGCTTCTCACGCGTTCAATTAAACCACGGCTTTCCAATCGATCTAAAATGTTAGTGACCGTTGCCGCACTTAAGTTGATTTGTTTCGCTACCTGACTCGCTGTCACCCCTTTGGTTTTATCGATTTCTTGTAAAATCAATAATTGCGGGCCAGTTAAGCCAGACAATTTATTTAATTGTTTTGAATGTAAATCAATGGCGCGGATCACTTTTCGAATTGAAACTAATAATTCTTCGTATTTTTCCATATCGATATAACAAGTATTGATTATTTAACTAATTGTAACATTAAATTAGTTAAGCAAAACATAATAATAGCCTAATTTATCAGGGCAATTTTTTTAACTGCTTACCCGTCTAACTCTTGCAATAATACTTCAATTGGGTGTTTGGTGTTGACCTGACTCAATCGCTTTACTTGTGAACGACAAGAATAGCCTGTAACCACTATCTGCTCTGGTGCTAACGGTTCAATGCTAGGTTGCCAGCTTAACTGATAAAGCCCTTTCGAGTTCGCCAGATTGCTTTGCTCGTGACCATAAGTGCCCGCCATACCACAGCAGCCCACAGAAACATTGTCTAATTTCAGACCAAAAAAGTTAAAAATTTCTTGCCATTGTTTTTCACTGCCTGCTAACGCAGTTTTTTCCGTACAATGAGCAAACAACTTATAAACCGTAGAATTTTTCGGCGTATATTGTTCATTATGTATTTTTTGGTGATCGATCACAGATAATAGCCACTCATGGGCAAGTAGCACCTGAAAGTCTCCACGTTGCTTTCCTAGTGCTTGCTGATATTCGTCTCGATAACACAAAGCTAATGAGGCATCCATCCCCACCATAGGGATCGCTAATTGCTGTAATTGGTTTAAGAATGCCGCCGTTGATCGGGCTGTTTTTGCAAAGCGTTTTAAAAAGCCTTTAACATGCTGTGGCTTACCATTGGGTTTGAACGGGATCAATACAGGTTTAAAGCCCAACTTTGCAATCAGCAGCATCATACGTTCAACCACACCAGCATCGTAAAACGAAGTGAATGGATCTTGAACAATAAACACATAATCTTGCCGCTGCTCTAACGACATTTGTTCAAACTTGCTTAATTCAAATGGCTCAAAACCATGGGTTTGCGTGCGCGAAGATAAGGTAGGCACAGACAGTAACGGGGTATCTACATACCCGATAGTCGCTTTAGACGCCTTTTCATACACACCACTTGCTAAAACACTGTTCACTAATTTTGGCGCTTTTGCCATTAACGGTGTAAGCGTTTCAACATTTGCCACTAAGTGATCTTTTAATGGTCTGAAATATTTAGCATGATATAAGTTAACAAAACGTGCGCGAAAATCAGGCACATCAACCTTGATAGGACATTGACTGGCGCACGCTTTACACGCTAAACAACCTGACATGGCTTCCATTACTTCATGAGAAAAGTCGTCCTGATTGGCTTTGGTCAGTTTATTTTTCACTTTATCAAGTAATTGTTTTATCGACCAACCATTGACTTGCTGCTCAAGTTGCAAGACATCTATGCCTTTGTTTTCCAATAATCTTAGCCATTCACGCATCAAGCCTGCTCGACCTTTCGGCGAATGACGACGATCTCGGGTAATTTTACTCGACGGACACATAGGGCTGGTTGCATCATAATTAAAACATAAACCATTGCCATTACATTCCATCGCCGACTTAAATGACGATTTCACTTGAATAGGGATTTGTCGATCAAACGTGCCGCGCTTAGTGTCATCAACAGACACTAGTTGCTCATCAGAATCAATTGGCGTACAAATTTTTCCTGGGTTCATTTTATTGAGCGGATCAAATACCGTTTTAATTTTTCGCAGCTCAGTAAATAATTCGTCGCCAAAAAACGCTGGCCCATATTCACTGCGATAGCCTTTACCATGCTCTCCCCACATTAATCCGCCATACTTAGCGGTTAATGCCACCACTTTATCAGAAATCTCCCGCATGATTATTTCTTGCTTAGGATCGCACATATCAAGAGCAGGACGCACATGTAATACCCCTGCATCCACATGGCCAAACATGCCATAATGCAGTTGGTAACTATCTAGTAACGCTCTGAATTCACTAATAAAATCGGCTAAATTTTCAGGAGGAACGGCAGTATCTTCAGCAAATGCTAACGGCTTTTGCTCTCCTTGAGTGTTACCGAGCAAGCCAACCGCTTTTTTTCGCATCCCATAAAGCTTATTAATGCTAACGAGATCTGAAGTCACCTGATAACCAATCACCCCAGTCTTGTCAGCAATATCCTGATCAAGTTGCGCCGTTAACTGAGCCACTTCACTTGCTAACGCCTCTGGGGTTTCACCGTTATATTCAACGATGTTAATACCATCCATCACTTTATCTGGTACTTCGGTGATCAAATCACTGACTGAATGCCAGACGATATCTTGTTTAGCAAGATTTAATACCTTTGAATCGATAGTTTCAACCGACGTTGCATTAGCCGCGACTAATGTTGGCGAATGACGCAGTGCTGAATCAAAACTGTCATACTTAATATTAATTAAGGTTTTCGCCTTGGAAATAGGCGTTAAATTCAGTTTTGCCTCGCAAACAAACGCTAAAGAGCCTTCTGAGCCAGTAATAAGTCGGCTTACATCGATTGTCTGTAAATCGTCACTGACCGCATGCTCAAGATCATAGCCCGTTAAAAAGCGATTTAAGCGAGGAAATTTCGCTAATATCTGTTCTCTTTTATCAATACTCGTTGATAATACCTGCGCTAATATTCGCCCTAAACTCGTGTCTTTGCTTGCAAGCTCTTTAGCTTGAGCAATAGCTAACGGCTTTGTTGACAGCAGTTCACCATTGGCTAATACCGATTCAAGCGCTAGCACGTGATCAGATGTTTTGCCATACACTAACGAACCTTGGCCGGATGCATCAGTATTGATCATACCGCCTATCGTGGCGCGATTACTGGTGGATAAATCAGGTGAAAAGAAAAACCCGTATGGGCGCAAATAATCATTCAACTGATCTTTCACCACACCAGCTTGTACTCTGACCCAATTTTCTTCAACATTGATCTCGAGTATGTGGTTCATATATTTTGACATATCAACCACAATACCTGGGGTTAAACTTTGGCCATTAGTGCCCGTTCCGCCGCCTCGAGCACTGAACTTAATCGATTGATAGCAGTCTTGATTGGCAAGTTCGGTGATCACTTGCACATCTTGTGTATTACGAGGATGTAATACAAGTTGCGGTAATTGTTGGTAAATACTGTTATCGGTAGCAACCGCAAGTCGCGCACCATATTGCGTGCTAATATCACCGTGATAAGAAAGCGAGGCAAGTGCTTGAGCAAATTTTTGATACAGTGGCGCAATAAGTTCTTGTGGATCTAACCGAGGAAACATAACAACAATATAAACAGCAAATTAAAAGTGCTGGCAGTATATCACTGCTATGTTTGAAATTTTAGCGTTGAAGCGAGAAAGCTTAAGAACTTTTTTGACTAAATTACTCACTTCACACGCTAAGCTGATGTGTTTAGCTGCGCGATAGCGCTTGCCATTTTTCGATTGAGGCAGGATCGCCATTTTTAGATTTAATGTACAAGTTCAATAAACGTAATTCATTACATTGCTTTTCTTCTGTTGGCTGCGCCAATATTTCTATTAATTGAATACCCTGCACTTGTAATGTTTGCTCAAACGCGGCTTTAAACTCAGCCACCGTATGAGTGCGATAGGCTTGTCCTTGATACCCTTTAACTACACTATGCACATCAAAATCGGCATCATTACAATGGTAAATACTTGAATCACCACTTTTACCTAGATGAAACACATTATTTCGCATATAGATAATAGTGACATTGGTTCTGTCTTTTAAAAAATGGATCATTTCATTTAACTGAAAATGAAAACCACCATCGCCAATAATAACAACAGCCCTGTCTTTATCACCATTTTCTTTGATACGTTTGGCGACTACACGAGCATAGGGTAATGCCGTTCCCATAGCACCGTACCAAGGGTTAGTTAACCAGGCACGGCCTAAGCTACTTTGCTTCACCGTTAAGCTATAGCTAGTAAAATACGAATTCCCTACTTCCGGTAAATAAACAAACGGGGTTTGATGCTCAGCTTGTAATTGATTAAGCGTATCGGCAAGGTTATTAAAATCAATCGTCTCATCCTCAGCTAAGACAACAGGTGCTGTTGTCTTAGGCTGTTGAAAATCGAAACGCTTGATATCCGCTTTAATTAAATGTTCAAACACTTCAACAATATCACGCTCTAACACCGTACCGCCTTTAAGCAATGTACGGTTACTTAAGCTTTCTATTTTATGGGTGCCAGTGCCAAACGCGGTATTAGTATCTTGTGCGTAAATGCTGGTTGCTACATCGAGGACATAATCAACTTGGCTGTCGATATACTCACCACCAGCCGTTTGAGTAAATACGCCGTTATAAGCACCAAGCGCTAACGGATGATATTCATCAAAAATGCCTTTGGCAAACCAACTGGTGGCAAAAGGAATATTAAATTTTTCGGCAAATGCGAGTATTAATGCCTTTAACTTATCATTATGTTTAAGCTTATCGCCCAAATAAAGCATGGGGGCTTTTGCTTCATTAAGCTTTGAAATCACCTTTGTGGCAATCAATTCACTACCACACAAAACGTTATCGCCCCAGGTGATCTTTTCAACCGATTCGGGCAGTTTTAATAATTGTGTTTTAGCAAAGACTAAATCGCGTGGCACTTCAATAAATACTGGTTGCTTAGTTTTATACGCTTGAGCAACTAAATGAAAAAAGCGATTACCTGCCACGTTCGGCTGACTACTCGCACGATCACCTTGCAAGCGCTCCACTTTCATCCCTAGTGCTGCAAAGGCATTTAACGCATTATCATATTCGGTTTTCCATGACGCATTAGGATGGACGGTATGGTGAATAGCTTGTTGATGCACTTCCACTTCCCCTGGTGCACCAGAGATAAATACTACGGGTAAACCTTCTGTTACCGCTAATGCCGCCGCACTGGCGCAAGGTAAGCTACCAACGGTATAAGTGGTTAAGCAAAAACCTAAACCGTCAATTTCAGCTTGAGCACAGGCTGAAAAACCCGCGTGCATTTCATTACTTGATGGGCATATATCTAATCGTTTTTCCATTGCCGCAATTAAGTTGGCAGCAAAATCCCCACCAACACCATAAATACTTTTACCACCAAAAAATTCAATTACGTCGGCCATGACACTGCCTAATACCGGCAAGCTGTCGTTGTAGTCTTTACCAAAATTTAATTCATATGATGTTGTCATTTAAATTTCCTAACCAGTAGGTTCTAGTCAAATAATGACAGCACCTTAAAACCTCACTTCACTTTGTGTTGTGATCAAGATCATAATTTGCTGCTAAGGCAACTATTTAGTTTTTCTCCTATTGTCATTAAAAATGTACAGTAAATGTAAAGCTAAAAATCACAAAAAAAAACCTCACAGCCAACGGCAAGTGAGGTTTTAATGCAAAAGTATTTGGGACGATTAATTAGACGGGTATTGCTCTGCTAAATATAACCAAGTCGGTAAAACCGTATCAGGGTTTAATGACACACTATCAATACCCTGTTCAACCAACCAGGCAGCTAAATCTTCATGATCTGATGGGCCTTGACCACAGATACCGACATATTTGCCCCGTGCCTTACACGCTTTAATTGCCATCGCTAATAATGCTTTAACTGCAGGATTGCGTTCATCAAATAAATGAGCGACTAAGCCTGAGTCTCTGTCTAAGCCCAAGGTTAACTGGGTTAAGTCATTTGAGCCAATAGAGAAACCGTCAAAATGATCCAAGAATTGATCGGCTAATAATGCATTAGACGGCAATTCACACATCATGATCACCCGTAAGCCATTTTCACCACGTTTTAAGCCGTGCTCTGCCAAAATTTCAATGACAGCTTGCGCTTCTTCCAAGGTACGAACAAACGGGATCATCACCTCTACATTGGTAAGCCCCATGTCATTACGTACTCGTTTAATTGCTTCACACTCAAGTGCAAAACATTCTCTGAAATCTTCAGAAATATAACGAGACGCACCACGATAGCCCAGCATAGGGTTTTCTTCTTCTGGCTCGTACTCTTCTCCACCAACTAAGTTGGCATATTCGTTCGACTTAAAATCAGACATACGAACAATCACTTTTTCAGGAGAATAAGCAGCAGCTAAGGTGGCAATGCCTTCGGTTAATTTGGCAATATAAAATTCTACCGGGCTGCTATATCCGGCCATATAATCATTAATTTCTTCTTTTAACTGATCAGATTGCTGATCATAGTTAATCAGCGCTTTAGGATGAACACCGATCATTTTGTTAATAATAAATTCTAATCGCGCTAAACCTATACCGGCATGTGGTAGTTTGGCAAAAGTAAATGCACGATCAGGATTACCAACATTCATCATAATTTTGAGTGGTAACTCTGGCATATCATCAACGGTAGATTTAGTGACGGTATATTCAAGTAAGCCCTGATAAATATGACCAGTATCACCTTCGGCACATGAAACGGTAACTTCGTCGCCGGTTGCAATTTTACTGGTGGCATCAACACAACCGACTACTGCTGGAATGCCCATTTCACGCGCAATAATTGCCGCATGACAGGTTCTGCCGCCGCGGTTAGTCACAATCGCTGACGCTTTTTTCATAATAGGTTCCCAATCGGGATCGGTCATATCCGTAACTAAAACATCACCCGGTTGAATTTTGTCCATTTCATCGAGAGAAGCAAGTACTTTAGCCTTTCCACTACCTATTTTATGACCAATCGAACGCCCCTGACAGACGATATTGCCGGTTGCTTGTAACTGGAATTGTTCCATCACATTACCACTTTCACGGCTACGAACCGTTTCAGGACGTGCTTGAACGATATAAAGCTTGCCATCAAGACCATCTTTTGCCCACTCAATATCCATTGGACGTTGATAATGCTTTTCGATAATAACCGCTTGTTGTGCTAACTGTTGTACTTCGCTGTCGGTTAATGAAAATTGATTAGATAATTGTTGGTCAACATCGACAATTTCCACTTGTTTGCCGTGCTCTTGCGTATCGGTATACACCATTTTGATCGCTTTTGAGCCGATATTTCTTCTAACTACCGCTGGGTTCCCGTTAGCTAGGGTTGGCTTATGAACATAAAATTCGTCTGGATTAACCGCCCCTTGTACCACCATTTCACCAAGGCCGTAACTTGAAGTAACAAATACCACATCTTCAAAGCCTGATTCGGTATCAATTGAGAACATCACACCTGATGATGCAATATCACTACGCACCATACGTTGAATACCTGCTGATAAAGCAACGCCACGATGGTCATAGCCCTGATGAACACGATAAGAAATCGCTCGATCGTTAAATAATGACGCAAACACATGCTTAATTGCCACCATCACAGCATCAAAGCCACGCACATTTAAGAAAGTTTCCTGCTGACCAGCAAAAGAAGCATCTGGCATATCTTCTGCTGTTGCTGACGAACGCACAGCAAATGATGCATCGTCTGAGAACTCACCTGCTAATTTGGCATATGCTTGCTCAATATCTTGCTGCATTTGTGGTAAGAATGGCGTATCAATGATCCACTGACGAATTTTTGCACCACATTCAGCTAATGCATTCACATCACTGACATCGAGTTCATCGAGCAGTTGATGAATTTTGTCGTTTAAACCACTTTGCTCTAAAAATTCGTTGAATGCGAACGACGTTGTAGCAAAGCCTCCTGGTACTTGTACACCCACATTTGACAGGTTTGAAATCATCTCACCTAGTGATGCATTTTTTCCACCAACACGGTCGACATCACTCATTCCTAATTCTTCATACCAAAGTACGTTTTCTTGCACGACAAAATCTCCACTTAGGATAAATATAAATTAATAACTATTAGCTTAATCATCTAATTCAATCATTTAACTAAAAAATTAAGCTAATTGCTATCTTTGTGCTAGCAATCATTTTACACTGCTAATGCAATAAACTAAAACACATTTAGTAAGTTTTCATAGTTGATTTCACACTTTGATATATTTAAAGGAATTTTCATGCGTACGGCTTTTTATGTCTCAGATGGCACAGCAATCACTTCAGAAGTATTCGGTCATGCCCTTTTATCTTTATTTCCTATTCAATTTGAACATGACACCATTGCCTTTGTTGAAACCGTGGAAAAAGCGCAGAAAACCAAAGAACGAATTAATCGTGTAGCCAAGCATACAGGTGAAAAACCCTTAGTATTTCATACCTTTGTAAACCATGAAATAAGGGAAATTATTGATAGCAGCGATGCCATTATTTACAACTTCCTCGAGCAATTTGTTGCTCCATTAGAAAAACAATTAGGTGTCAGCGCTAAGCCAAAAGCCCACCGAACGCACAGTATCCACGAAAATAGTTATGATTATCGTATTGACGCAGTCAATTACTCTCTTGCTAATGATGATGGTTCTAATGTCTCTAACTACGAACATGCGGATGTGATACTGGTCGGTGTTTCTCGTTCGGGTAAAACCCCTACGTCACTTTATCTCGCTTTGCAATACGGCATTAAAGCCGCAAATTATCCGTTTACCGATGATGATATGGATGAGCTGAAACTGCCGAGTTTTCTCGTCCCTCATAAGAAAAAACTCTTTGGTTTAACCATAGATGCCCAACGATTAATCGATATTAGAACCGGTAGAATGGCCAATAGTAAGTACTCTTCCGCCAGACAATGTAGAATGGAAGTAAGAGAAGTTGAAAGACTATATAAAAAAGAAAAGATCCCATTTTTAAACACAACCAAACTTTCGGTTGAAGAAATAACCGCCAAAATATTAAATGAAACTGGATTGCAACGATACAAATACTGATCTGGTATAAGTAATTTTAAGAATAACTGGCAAAACAGTTCACAATACCAATGTTTTTCTGTATGTTAGCGCGATAAATTTGTGTTGTTGTGTGAACGCTCGCGCAACTCAAGAAAAGTTACTTACATGACCATCAAAACAGATGAATTTAGAACGACACTGATAGAGAATCTAGTGTCTCCTGCAGAACTTGCCGAACAAATTCCACTCTCGGATGAAACAGCAGAGTTTATCATTAATAGCCGAAAAGAAATTGAAGCCATTATTAATGGTGACGATGACCGTTTGTTAGTGATCATTGGTCCTTGTTCGATTCACGATACTAAAGCGGCTGTTGATTACGCTAAAAAGCTCAAACAATTGCATGATAAATACCGCGAAGATTTATTAATTGTGATGCGAGTTTATTTTGAAAAACCTCGTACTACCGTTGGTTGGAAAGGTTTGATCAGCGATCCTGATTTAGATAAATCATTCCATGTCGCCAAAGGGCTTAATTTAGCGCGCAGCTTATTAATGGAAATTAATCAACTGGGCTTACCTGCCGGTACTGAATTTTTAGATATGGTGACAGGACAATACATTTCAGATCTTATTTGTTGGGGAGCTATTGGCGCCCGCACCACAGAAAGTCAGGTACATAGAGAGTTAGCTTCAGCACTTTCATGCCCAGTCGGCTTTAAAAATGGTACTGACGGTAATATTCAAATCGCCGTTGATGCCATCAAAGCATCAAGTGTTCCTCATGTGTTGTACTCACCAGATAAAAGCGGCCAAATGTGTATTTACCAAACCCATGGTAATCCACATGCACATGTGATTTTACGAGGTGGTAAAACCCCTAATTATTCGCCAGAAGACATTGAGCAAACAAAAGTCAATTTATCAAAGAATGAGATACATTCTGGCATCATGGTCGATTGTAGTCATGGTAATAGCTACAAAGATCATACAAAGCAAATTGATGTTGCTCAAAGCATTGCCGAGCAAATAAAACAAGGTCAGCAAAGTATTTCCGGTGTGATGATCGAAAGTTTTCTGGTTGAAGGCAAACAGCAAGTATTAGCTAATCAAGCATTAACCTACGGTCAAAGCATTACCGATGCCTGTGTTGATCTTAACGTCAGTGAACAAATGCTTGTGTTATTAGCAGATGCCGTTAAGCAAAGTCGTCAATAAAAAAGCGTTAAAAATTGAACATTTTAACCAATATTCGATAACCGCTCTCGCTTTACAACACATTGATAACTGCGCATTATCAATGTGTTGTAAAGAGTGTTATGCCACCCATTCATTAACAAGCGCTGTTGCTTGTATACATTACTTCACTTTAGAATACCCTCAACATAAAATACGCATTACGCCATAATCATTGCATGGAAACCTTATGAAGCACCTATTAATGCTAATGAGCACATTGCTCCTTTCTGGCTGTGCGCAACACTATTCCATTTCGACCAATTTAGATAAGCAAAATTTTAGTGAATACTTTTCAGCAACTAAAGTTAAAATTTACCAAGAAAAACAAATACAAACGCTAAATGCTCGTTACTTAGCAGCCGTTGAGGGAGAGTCTTGTCAAAGTAAAGCCAGTCATGACAGCGCCAATGAAATAGATGCCCGGACCCATGCAAGGCGTAATGCCTATCAACTAGGGGCGAACGCCATTGTATTTTCAGGATGTGCGCTTTTGCAAACGGCACAAACCGACAAAAAATGTATTACCACTCGCGTTTGTTACGGTAAAGCTTATATAGTTGCACAATAATCATGAACCCGCTTGAAACAACGATTAACATCACTCCTATTGGAACTGTATCTTCACCGTACGATGAAAAGTTTGCCATACCTAGACAGCCTGGCTTAGTCTCTGCGGCAAAAGGCATTATCAGGTTAACTGGGCAAGCCAATCATCCAGACATGGTAAGGGGTTTATCAGAATTTAGTCACATCTGGTTATTGTTTATTTTTCATGGTACTGCCGAACAAGGTTGGAAGCCGTTGGTTCGGCCGCCTCGTTTAGGTGGTAATAAAAAACTAGGCGTATTAGCGACTCGCTCAACGTTTCGGCCCAACTCTATTGGTATGTCTGCAGTATTATTAGACAAAATCGTCACCAATACGACTCAAACAGAGCTGCACGTTTGTGGTATCGATTTATTAAACAACACCCCAATTGTTGATATAAAGCCTTATATTCCCTATTCAGATAACATTACAGATGCGCACGCAGGTTTTGCAAATAGTGCACCTGACAAACAGACTCAAGTAATATTTACGCCGAAAGCCGTACATTGCTTACAACAGCTACATCAGCAATTACCTGAGCTAACCTTGCTTATTGAGCAAGTGCTTGCCCAAGACCCTCGACCAGCCTACAAACAAGGTAAAACCGATACTAAGGTGTATGGCATGAGCTTATATGGCAAAAATATTACTTGGCATGTCCCCAAACTCAATACTATTGAAGTACTTGAAATTACTGGCTAATAGTAATAAAAAAGCGCTGATAATAAGATCAGCGCTTTTTAGCTAATACTAACTATTTTATTTGGCTTTAACGACATGGCCAGATTTCATCACAAAATCAACAGCCATTAATGCCTTAATATCCTTTATAGGGCTGTTACTCATAGCAATAATATCGGCTATTTTGCCTGTTTCGATCGTCCCTAATTGTGACGATTTGCCGATCAGATCTGCCGCATTAATTGTGGCAGATTTTAAGATAGCTTGCGGGCTCATCCCCGCTTTATACATAAGCAGAGCTTCTTTGCCATTATTGCCATGCTTTGACACGCCACTATCAGTGCCATAAGCGATTTTAACGCCGGCTTGATGAGCACGTTGAAAGTTTTCTAGCATATCGCCACCAACTCGAATCGCTTTTGCGCGAATAGCCGGTGACAGAAATTCGGTAGTTTTTGCTAAACCAACAACGGTATCACCTGCCATCAAGGTTGGCACTAGATATGCGCCATTTTTCTTAAAGAGTTTAATACTTTCTTCGTTAGCGTAGCTACCATGCTCAATACTGTCGACCCCTGCTTTTAGTGCAGCATTTATGCCTGCTGCAGCATGGGCATGACTGGCGACTTTTCGGCCTAAGGCATGAGCCGATGTCACCACTTCCCGTAATTCATCATCTGCCATTTGTTGGCCCGTACCAGTATTTGTATCAGAAAGTACTCCGCCAGTAGAGGTTATTTTTATTACATCAGCACCAAATTTAATGGCACGTCGTGTCGCTCGACGACAATCATAAGGTCCGTCACAAATTGTTTTTGGTGTATAAAGATCCATCAGATCAGGGCTCATACCATCAACATCACCATGACCACCAGTCACCGCGACACTGCTTCCTGCTGCGACAACACGAGGTCCAATTAGATAACCTTTTTCAATGCCATCACGCAAAGCAAAACTTTGCTCGGCACTACTGCCTAGATCCCTAACGGTTGTAAAGCCAGCCATTAGCGTTTTTTTAGCAAAAAACGCACTTTTAACTAAAAGATCAGCATCAGAAAGCCGTAATTTATCTTTATCATTGTTTGGACCAAGCTCGCCTTGAAGATGAACATGCATATCCATTAAGCCCGGCATAACAAAACTATTGGATAAATCGATAATTTCTGTATCACTTGCAAAACCAGCTGCTGAGACAAAACCTGATTTTACCGCCGTGATCTTACCGTCATTGATTACGATAGACTGTTTTTTCAACGGCGCCTTCCCCGGAACAGCTAATAACTCACCCGCATGAATGATTTGAGTTTCAGCCATTGCTGATAGTGATGTAATTGATGCCAGTACCAATGCTATTGACTGTTTTGAAAAGTTAAGCTTGATCATGTGTTTAATCCTTTATGCGCATTATTTGATAAACACCATAGCAAGGATCTTTGTATTAAGAAAATAAATCATTATCAGGTAATATGTTTCGCCACATCATCAGTGAATTGATGTTATATATTCACTTAGTATGAACAAATAGTAATTTAGACAAAAAGAAAAATTGTAAAATAGATAAGGCAACTATTACCGTAACCGATATATTTTGATCAACTCCCAAGCTTGATAACCCCATTATAGGCTCAGCCTTGCTGCCGCCCCAAAAGATCAAATGTGGTAAATTTAGAAATAAAGGAAATACGGTATAAAATAAAATGTCATAAAACAGAAAAGAACCACTTGCGGCCAAAAAATACCAAATCCCCTTAGGCCTGAATTGATAAAGAAATAAAATAGACATAATAGAAACAATGAGGTTTAAGCCACTCCCCATTAATGCTATTACACCATGTTGTGTTTTAGTTATCGATTGATACCTAGGTTTAAGTGGTTGTATATTTAATGACGGTATAGATGATAGCCCAGAAAGAAAGTCGGTATTTAAAGAGATATTCTGGTTAATTTCGGGTGAAAAAATTCCAAATCCTATAGCATTATTAGGCCATTCGCCATCATACGGTCGCCCAAAATTAGGAGATAATTCATAACCTGGCCAGACATAAATATTTAAATTATTAACGCCTACAAATTTTGCACCGAGAACATGCCCGTATTCATGAATAAGAACGGAAAATATAAATATAATAGGTATTGCCGCTGCAATTATTACCCTTCTTTTATTAAAGAACATCTGAACATTCCGTATTCATCAAACGCCTAAATAACAAGCGAGAATTTGTTGGCTAAAATAACAAACCTAATGTGGAAAACCAACGGTTAAAAATTCTGCACTACAATGGCTTGTTAGCCAGCAACAATGCCACGCTTAATTAAGCTTTTCTTATTAATAATTACAAATAAATAAATGGCGATCGCATACATAGTTGAAGTAATAATTACGGTAGGAATAAAGACAATAAAACTAAATGATTGATCAAGTTCTATAAATGCTTTTAAGACAAAAAGACTTTGAATAAAAGTCATAATTAAAATAATTCCCCAGATAACTTTAGTTTGTTCCGAAGCTGAATAGCAACGACCATTACTTTTAGCAAATGACTCACCTATGGAGCGTATAACAAAATATAAAATAAAGACATCTAATGCTTTAACTCCTCCAATATCAAAATAAATTAGGGCTGCACCTATGATTATTGAAGCTAAAATGTAATAAATAGAAAAAAATATAAAAACTTTACGCAAGTTCATTGATTATCCTGATGGCTACCGCCCTGTTAATGAGCAAAATTTCGTTGGCTAAAATGTAAGCGGAGCGAAATCAGCCAACTGAATTTTGTCCGTTATTCAATCGTTTATTATAAGCCTTTGCTACTCTATTAGCCTTTATTGATATTACAAACCCTACTAAACCCAAACAAAAAACTGATAGTAGGAAAGCACTGAGGTCCGGTAGACATTTAATATTTATATAACCAACCAACATCAACCCTCCTAAAAAGTTTAAAGCGCTAATAATGGTGAAATACTCCGGAAGTTTAAACAAGCCAAAAAACATTATTAAAGAGAATATTAAAACATATAAAGAAGCTAAGCTACGATTACCACCGAGGTCTTTAACTCCATTTAAGATGCTTAAGTATAAAAATATAAAACCTAAGCACGCATAGCCAAACAATAAGATTTTGGTGCTCGAAACTTTAACCAAACCACAATCCTCTATAGGTTTATAGGCATAATGACTCCCCACGAGGTGCTAGCTTCCATTTTCATGGGTTAGCAAAGCCAGAGCCATAATTAGTTTGTTAAATAACTAAGCAATTTGACGTAAGCCCCATTCACCATAGGAAAATAAAAACTACCAAAGCAGCAATAATCAAACTCGCTCGGCAATACCAATTCAAATGCCTACCCTCGACACTGCATTTTGTATATAAAGCCGGTACATATGGCTAATGGATTTACCGATTATTGTCCGGTTGAATGCCTTGTGAACAAGACTTTATGCAAACTGTTTTACAGCTAATGTCTTGAGGTAGTTGTATAGACGGTTTTTAACTTGTGGAGTTAAACCCAAACTAATTAAGAATGTTGAAAAAATAGAAATAAACATAATACTTTTAATTACTTTAACGCTAGTAAGTAACGCTACAAGTATTAATAGAGCAACATAACCTAAACCAATTAAGCCTAGAAACAAGCACATCCCTTTTATATCGTTATTCATAATTTTCCTTAATTAATGTTAATCCACACCAATGTTAACCTAAAAATTTTAAAATGCACTCATATTTTCAGATATTGCTAACGTTTTAGTTAAAAGCCACGATGCTTAAATACGTTCTTTTTAAACGCCTTATTAGCACCAATGATAATACGAAAGTGGGTCATACTGGCACTTTCATGATTTCACACTCAAGCAATTTTTACTCGTGTAGGCAGCCACACCAATAGCACAAGTCCTGCCACGGCAGAGAAAACGGATGCCAAGAAGATTCCCAGCTTTGCGCTTTCAATCAAGCTATCGCCGAAAGCCATATTCGCAATAAACAGCGCCATGGTGAAACCAATACCAGCTAGAAAACTGCCACCTGCAAGCAACCTCCAATTAAGTTCAGGAGGGAGAATTGCGATATGTAAACGCACAGCTAGCCAACTGAACAACATAACGCCTATTGGTTTACCCAGCACGAAGCCTAAGAATATCGCCACGGTAACTGAGCTGCCAAGGTTGCTTAAACTCAGCGGTAAACCAGCGTTAGCAAATGCAAACAGAGGCATAATGACAAACCCTACCCAAGGATGCAGCATAATCTCCAGACGTTCCACTGGAGACAGCGATTCACGCGCGGCAATTTCGGCCATCTGTAATGTTTGCCGATCTTTCGTATCACTACTGCTTTCGTTGCCGGCTGGATGTGCAATAACCTGATCCAATATCGAGTACAACCGTTCGTCACTGACCCATCGACGCGCAGGCGTCATCAAACCGAGTATGACGCCTGTGATGGTGGCGTGGATCCCGGACGCATCAACGGCGAGCCAGATGAGCACCCCCACTAATATGTAGAGTGGAAAGCCGCGAAAGCCAAACATAGCCATAGCGCGTGTGATCACTAGACCAAGTGTGGCCACCACCAACGGCCACCAGACAATATCGCTACTATAGCCGATAGCGACGACAAGTATGGCACCAATATCGTCAACAATTGCCAATGACAGCATAAATACCCGTAAGCATTGAGGAATGCGGGTGCCAAGCAGCGCCAAGCAACCAATAACAAACGCCGTGTCAGTTGCCATGACTGTCCCCCATCCAGACTGACCGGCTTGCCCTGTTTGCACTGCCAGATAGATAGCAGCAGGGACGATCATACCGCCGAGGGCGGCTGCTATAGATAGTGCGGCCATGCGAGGTTTGTTCAATTCTCCAAGTACCAGCTCCCGTTTGAGCTCTAATGCGACAAGAAAGAAAAATAGCGTCATAAGGCCATCATTGATCCACTCGCGTAACGAACGGGTAAACTCGATAGAGCCAAGATAAAAACCGGCCTGTGTCTCCCAAACATGTTCGTACAAATCAGCCCATGGTGAGTTGGATAGAACGAGTGCGAAAAGCGTAAACAATAGAAGAATTGCGCCACTAGCTGACTCAATATTCAAGAAGCGAACAAAGGGGTTCGTCAGTCGATCAACAAATTCCTTTGGTAATCGAGTGGATTGTGAGTTTGCTTGTTTATCTGTGCTCATAAAGAGGTGTTCCGATTGCCAAGCGTTAACGCCCCATTTAGAGGCTTTTATACAGTTGGCTAAAATGACGAACCTAGTTAGAAAAGCTAACGGTTAAAAGCCCCGTACTGTAATAGTTTGTTATGTGTCTTTATTGATTATAGAGGTTTACTATATTTTAGACACAAAAAAGGCAAGCCATTACAGCTTGCCTTTTTTAAGAGTTGGCGCGCTATTAGATAGCTACGATATTCTCAGCCTGAGGGCCTTTTTGGCCTTGAGTTACATTGAACTCAACCAATTGACCTTCAGCTAATGTTTTGAAACCAGCGTTAACAATTGCACTGAAGTGGGCAAAAACGTCTGGGCCAGATTTTTGTTCAATAAAACCAAAACCTTTAGATTCGTTGAACCATTTTACGGTACCAGTAGTTGCATTAGACATGATAAATATCCTGTATATAAAAAGTATAAGAATGCCTTCGTGAGGCACGAATAAGCGGGAAATATAAATTGAAATTTAGAAGCTACAGGACGAAGAACTACAATGAACGCGACGAAATGGAGGTAATAAAAAAAGAGTTACTTTCAAGCTGTGCACACAATATAGACCGCGCGGGTTAAAGTCAAATGATTTCTCAGGCCGATGAAACATAAGGCCAATTTAAGGACTGATAATAGTTTGCTTAAATGTGTAGCAAAGCGAGACCAATCAAACTGTTTGCTGCCCCGATTTAAATTATTGTCAGGTTTATTCTTGTTCCACGTATATTAATTGCTCGATATCAAATCCCTTCTGCTTAGCTAGTTGTTCAAATCTTTCAATAATATCTGCACTTACCCTAGGTGAACGCGATAACAACCAAAGATAGTCGTTATTAGGACCAGAGACAAAAGCATACTCATAGTTTTCTTTTTCTAATTCAAAGACAACATATGAGCCATAAAATGGACCAAAAAATGACACTTTCAAATACCCTTCGTCAGGGCTGTTAACGAAATACGCTTTACCTTCCGCCTCTTTCCATTCTTTGGTCGCAGCATAGTATCCACGATTTAGCACCGAAACTCCGCCATCTTTACGCAATGTATACTCGGCAGTGACCTGACTCAAGCCTCGTTCAAATGAGTGATCTAAGCGGGCTATTTCGTACCACTGACCTAAATAATTATCAAGCTTAAAATCTTTTACTGGTTGTACTGTTTGTGGCATGCCCAAACAACCAACTAGTGTTAGTGAAACTATAGACAGAAGTAATTTTCTCATGGCTTCTCCGTAAAAGACCTACCCCATTCAGAGGCTTTTTACTGTTGGCTAAAATAACGAACGCTGTGAGGAATACCAACGGTTAAAAATCCTGCACTGCAATGGCTTGTTATGTATTTACCTTATCCCAGATATTTTTACCTGTTTTTAACTTATATATTAAATGGACACCTGAAAGCACCATCATAAAGCCAGCAAAAGCCCAAAGATAATCCCCCTCAATTAAGCCCATTACTAAACTGAATACTCCAATAATAAAAACAAAAATTTTACCAAACACTTAGATATCCTTATTTATATTTGTGTATCACAATTACTCAGCCGTTGTTTATATACACCAAATTTGAGAAAAACATAACACCCATATTAGCAGGCAAATTATGCCTGACTATAATTTAGGATGTAGTGACAAACACCTAGCTCTATTTGTCCTGCTGAGTTGCTTATTAGGCGAATTAAACTTTAGATGATTGTTTTGTAAATGGAAGTAATTGCTTATAAACACCTAAAACTGAAACAACAAATGCTAGTACAATTGAGAAGAAAACTACATTTTTACTTTCAAGCACTGTGCTAGCAGAGAGCCCAGCCATTAAACCTCCAATAAAAGCAAAAATGAGCGACAATCCGCAAAACCAAACTAAAACCATTATTTCCTTTTTCATAATATTCTCCTTAATGTAATTATTAAAATATTAACCTTGCGCCCCAATAAGGGGCTGATAATAATTGGCTAAAATAAGCAGCGATGCAGCCAAGCATTATGTGTCCTGTGAGTAAGTTGCTATTTCACTGATCTAGGCTTAATTTCAATTCGAAAAGGCGACTTTTTAGAATCTATTTGGAACGATGGAGTTAAGCTTAAATCTGCAACCATTGATGAGCTATATTCTTTAACCATTTTATTGCCATCAAAGAAATATACTTGTGCTGACACCAAAGATTTAGTTCCTTCAAGTTTGCCTGCTTCCATTGTTACTTTAAACTTTCCATCTACCTCTAGAGTATTCGATTGCTCAAACGCACCTATCAATGTTGTGGTAGATATTTTTTCACCATTTTTTAATAACTCAACGTCAAACTTTGCCTTTTGTTCACCTGCAAAGCTAGCTGATGAGACTAGGCAGATTAGTAATAAAATTTTTGATAATAGCTTCATGTTAATATCCTTATTTAATTAATACGCTTAACTTGGTTTGAAACTTAGCACCCTGCTAAGAGACTTGTTTAGGCTTGCTAAAATTAGCAACGATGTAGCACAAGCCAAGCGTTACGTGCCCGACTTTATAATTGCCTTGTATTTTGTAACCATAGCAACCTATAGTAACTATAGATGTATACAATAAGGCCAACAATATACGCTAATGATGAAGTAATTTGTATCGGTGCTCCTGTTAGCCTATTTAGAAAACTAGAATCTAAAAATGTTGATTTCACTAACAACGCAAAAAACGGCAACATAATTACAGCGATTAAAATGTTTATTATCCAGTTTTTAATTGAAAACGATGAAAGAAACAATCCTAGTTGAGATAAAATACCGAAAAAAAGAAATAACATTAGATGAAAAAAGTTTATATTTTCACCAACTCCAGTAGAAAATGACAGCAATAGGTAAGAAAATGCTAGCGCAAAAAAAATAGCAACAATTCTGATAATGTTAGTCATTTAACTCCAATATATGAAAGCAATAAAACGCTTGTATTATCGGCTTGGTTGAACCGGCGGCTTTTTTTGTTGCGCAGCGCGAAAAAGGGGACAGTTTAACCAAGTCCTTGCTAGATGCACTTATAAGGTTCTTATTCATAAGTAGCACTATATTCTTGCGGAATTGATATTTCATTAAAAACACCGCAAAAGCCGAGTATTAAGGTTGTAGAAATAAAAACCCCGATAAGAATGATTACGTAAGCAAGCTTCGTACGTAACGGTTGTTGAATTAAGTTACGACTAAGCCAATTGAATGCAGAGGCTAAGTGGACAAATAAAGCAACAACTGCAAAAAAATAATAAGGGATAAAGTAGAACTGAAATGGCTCAGAATAAAACCCCGCAATGCCATAATAAATATTGGTATCTAATTCTGCGCCAAACCTACCATATAACACAGCACCAACATGGTTTATAAAGAAGTATGCTAAGTATAAACCTGATATTGCTTGCGCCTTTTCGAGAACTCCTGAGCGTTGACCTCTACGTTGCCATACAAAATAAAGACCACTACATAGTTGAAACATTACACATAATAATAAGATGCTCTCTGCAATGACATTACGGTAGACCAAACGAAAAGTATCCATAAACTCTATATGTTGTTGTACGCCTCCCAGAATATATAGGTGGTTAATAAGGTGGAATAAAATAAAAGAGCCAATCAGTAGAGCGGACATCCTGTGAAACTTATGTAACATCAAACTTCCTTTTTTGTAGTTTTCTTAAAATCTAAAGCCCTATTATCAGGCAATAAAATTGTTGGCTAGAATAAGCGACGAAGGAGCAAACAGCCAAATGTTATTTGTCCTGATTTATTTGATTATTAGAAGTTTTTTCGGCTCTACTCCCGACAATTGTACCGATTACTACCATTATTAACTGTAACGCCATAACAGGAGTAATAATAAATAAATCTAATCTAATATTAGTTCTAGGTGGAAGGGACATCTCGACCAGAAGCCATAATAATACAATAACTATTATTGAGTAATTTAAGCATTTTTCTATCTTTAACTGAAAGGTAGACGATTTCCATATACTTAATATCAGTACGCTTATAGATAATAATGGCATGAGTAATATTAAAAACATTGAAAAAAAATAGATATACCGCCAAGGCTGTTCTTGATGATCGGAAGGAATTCCGATAATTGCATTACACCCAATTAAAAGTATGATACATACAACTAGTACTACATATTTCATGTAGAACTCCATTTCTGACTAAACATCTAACGCCCCACGCATATGTTTACGTTACACCAACAAGACTTAAAACCCCAATAGGTAATAATAAAACCCATTGCGGTAATTTTATGAATGTTTGAAACTTAAAGAAATACCAGCCTACAGCTATAAAGACAAATGAGAAAATAACAAAGCTGATTGAAATGCCAATAACAATATTATGATATGACCCTAAGTCGAACCAACCAATATACGCTAAAGAAAAACCCGAAATAACTAGGATTGCTGAAACCATATGCCAGCAACCTAATAGTGTTGCCTTAGGAATGTCCGGAAGATCAGATTTTAGAAACGGTTTAACGGGATCAACTTGACCCGCAAATATATGCACAAGCGAAGTGAATATACCTACTATTCCTGCTGCAAATACCCAAGTGTTCACTGTATTCTCCTTGTAATCATACCCCCCTATTAGGGCTGATAATGCTTGGCTAAACTGTATAGCGAAGTGGAACCGAGCAAGCTGTTATCAGTCCCGTTGCTTTTATGCGCTTGTTATATTTCTTTGATACATTCTTGTTTATATGTATCAATTTTGTTTAAAACAAACTTATGGAGCACTTTATTATCAGTAAAAAACTCAGTCGGCAACATATTTATTCTTTCCATCGTGTACTCGACGCCGTCACGTTCAGCTACATAAGTAGCTTTATTCTGGTAGATTGATTGTACGATATAACTAAACCTTGGAGGATTACAATCAGGTAAACTTTTAACACTGGTAGCACTTGCGTACACCACAAAATCTGTCCAGAGTTTTTCTTCAGTTTGTCCCCATACACCGTAATTATGTATCCACCTTTTCATAACACCATCTTGGTAATATTCATGTCTTGAGAAATAGTATCCGTCTTCGGTCCTTACGGTATATATCTTTCGATGTTCAGTAGCAGTGATATGTTCTCCAATCCATATCCCAGCCATATCAAGATCACTACTCAATGAGAGACAAGAAACTAAAAGGAATATCGTTGTAATTATTATTTTGATGATTTTCATCCAAACTCCATTTGAAATATAACGCCGCGTTAAACGGCTTAGTAATGCTTGCTAAAATGTGAAGCGAAGCGGAACCGAGCAAACATTACGGTGTCCGATTTTTTAAACGCCTTGTTATATTTTTTCTATTTTTAACGATGCCTTGTCAGCCTTATCCATTCCCAAAATAGTTTTTGTGTATTCGGTTACACACTTAAAGTCATATTTAGCATTCGCTTCAATAACCTGAATGGCTCTAGGGTGTGCATAACTGTTCCCAATCATACAAATTGCAACAATGTTATATGTTCCAGCTTCTAAATAGACACTTTCCCAACGATCTTGCTCAAATGCTGATGTATAACCAATGAGTTGATTTCCTGCAAGGTCATATACACCAACTATCATGGCCTGAACTTCGTTCTCCAAAAAGCCAACCGACTTAGTAGTTAAACTAGCCAATTCGTTTGCTGGTATACCTGATGGGTTGTGTGTTGCAGGTATTGATTTACAACCAGACAAAAACAAAATAATTACAATTATTCCTAGAAATTTCACAAATTACTCCTTTAAAAACATAACGCTTCAAGACCATTGTCCGTTTAAGCAACTTGTTATACCTAAATTGCACCAATCTCATTGCGCATTTGTTCCATTAACAATTTTGTTTTGGATTTAATCTGTTCTCCTAGTTTTGTAGCACCAGTTTGGTACTCTTCGACTAAGTCTTGCCTTTGGTCAGATATTACTACCACAAAATTATTCATGAATTTATTTGAATGTTCCATTGCTTGGTCTGTTAATGATTCTAAGCTTTCTAATGTGTGAAGCATATCTGCTGTAGCTATTAGCTTTATTCGATTAGATTCATGTCTTAATTGCATTACCTCTTTCATCCCGTCTTGAGTTAAGAGTGAGATTTGAGAACCAAACCAAGTTATCACTTGTATTTCTTTTTCTTTATCACCTTCGCTAGTTGCAGCAAGGTAATTTTTCATATATTCATCAACAATAGGTTGAAGCTTATTAAGCATTTCTGAATTATTTTTCTTTCCAAATTCGTCAAGGTGCGTCACATATCGGCTATATTCGTTGGCTTTAAGATCAAATATTTTGAGCCTTCTATCTGCATCATAACGAAGGTTTTGCTCAAGTTTCTTTAGTTCTCGACCGTGCGATTGTTTATTGAAATATGCAAAGACTAAACAGAGCGTGCTAATGATAGTAAACACCCAAGTGTAAAACTCTGGGGATTGTTTAACTAAATCATAGATTATCTGCATAAGTTCCCTTTAGGTATAACGCCCTGTTAAGGTGTGAGCAACACAATACAGAGGCCGCCGCATACCACCTTAATCACTTAAACCAACGCATAGTAAAAACGCCAAGCGTTGCGAATCACTCTTAAACAGTTTGTTATACGGATATTTTCCGCCGTCCAATTTTATGAGCGAAACCACCAACTCTAACCTTAATAATACCTTGCTCGTTTGAATCTACAGACGCGGTAATTTTTGAAATACACTTCATTGCCCGACCTTGTTCGAAAACAAAACTATTCGAATGTGTGTTAGGAAGGTGTTTAGTTAGGTAACACGCTAATGCACCACTCGCACTCCCCGTCGCTGATTCCTCGGAAATACCAAACAGTGGAGCGAAGTTACGACAGCTTGCTGTAACCATGCTTGTTTTTTCACATAACTCAAAAGCATGAATACCAATTACTTCATGCCTTTTACAAAAATTAATGGTTAGATTTTCATTCACTTGAATTTTATCGAGATACCCATATGGGACTGGGACAATAATATCGGGTAAACCTGTTGAAACAACCTCAATCGGCAACCGTGTCGACTCAAGGACTTTTGAGTCTAGCCCGACTAACTCCGATATAAGCTCATAACTGAACTGTGTACGGTATTCTGGTAGCTTCTGATCCATGACTACAAGACCGTTTGTCTCTATGGTTACGACAAGTAAACCTGCTTTAGTCCTTTGAACGTATTTACCTTCACTTATAATTCCGTCTTGATACATTGTTGAAAATGCAGCTAATGTAGCGTGTCCACAAAAATCAACTTCACCTGTCACGGTAAAAAAGGACACCTCAAAATCAGCTTCATTATCCTGAGATACAAATGCAGTTTCCGAATAACCAACAACTTGTGCTATTTGTAATTTTTCTTCGTTCGACAAATAATCGGCGTCAAGTACAACACCCGCAGGGTTTCCACCCGTTCCATTCGCTGTAAAGGAATTAACTAAAATAGCTTCAACGTTCTTCAATCTCAATTTCTCCGTATAACGCCGTATTAAACGGCTAAGTAATGCTTGCTAGAATATGAAACGAAGTTGAACCGAGCAAGCGTTACGTGTCCGACGTTTAATACCTTGTTAGGCATTGGTACACCGCATAAGCTTAATACCACCTACTTCAGTTGAAAAACCAAAACTTGAATAAAACGCTTCCATCTCAGGTAAGCAAATATAATTCAAAGTGTTTAACTTTTCGTAGTTCCTTATGACCTTTAACCAAATTCATAAGCTTTTGACCCAAGCCATTACCACGATGAGCCTTACTAACAATGACATCAAATATAATTGCTTTATATATAAAATCGCTAATAACTCGAGTAAAGCCAATTAAGTGATCATTGTCATCAAGAATACCAATACAAATTTGAGATCCTTGAACGCAATTTATTGTATCTTCGAGTGAACGCTCTTTACCCCACCAGACTTCTTTATACAATTGATGGACTTGCTTCATTTGATCAGAAGAAAAACTAGAAATTATCGTCATACTTGAATAAATGCCTAACGCCCCATTCAGGGGCTGATAATAGCTTGCTAAAATTGTGCAGCGAAGCGGAACCGAGCAAGCGGTTAGCAGTCCCGTTACTGTAATGGCTTGTTAGCTGCTTTTGAACCTGATCTGTGAATAAACAACTGCTACATCATTTTCCATATATATAACAGATTTAGGATCATTATTACCGTCTGGGAATTCAACTTTTGGAGCATTTTGAAGCAAGCTTACATATAACTTGAACCAAATATTCGATTCTTTTTCTACGCCAAAAATATCACACATTAACTGTTTGCAAGAAAGGTTTAACAATTGAAACTTATCGCTTAACTCATGTTGAGAAATCAGTAATTTTAATTGTTGCTCCATATTATATGCCCAATTATCATCCTCAATAGGATCTTGCTTAATTGGAGGCTGAGTTAAGAACTCATTATCTTTTGAAATCTGTAACTTCATATGTTCAGCATTTTCACTCGACATATGTGCAGTAACCAATTCATTAATATGATCTTTGTGCACGATAGACCATTCTTCTAATTCTTTTTGAACAACAATAACAGTTTCATCTGTTATTTTGTCTTCTACTACGGTATCAAACTGTTCATTTTCATTAGCTATATCAAGTTCTACATTTTTTTCTTTGGTACTTGCCGGTAATTCAGCGAGTGTTGAATTACCTGAATTAATATTTGATTTTTGAGATACATTGGGGACACTTACAACAGCGATATCTTTTGTAGTACTATTCTCGCTTTTAACATCATTTGTTAGTGTTGGCTCGAATTCAGTATCATTAATAGTGGGATATAAGGCATATCCTGATGTAAAACAGACTATTGCGATTAGGATATTTATGGTCATATTTTTCATTACACTTCCTTGTTTTTGTTTAAATTCATCTGCAAGTTAAATTGTGCAGCTAACGCCGCAATAAACGGCTAAGTAATAGTTGGCTAAAATGTGAAGCGAAGCGGAACCGAGCCAACTGTTACGTGTCCGTTATTTAATTGA
>NZ_JADNYL010000006.1 GCF_017168195.1 Thalassotalea sp. G2M2-11 | reverse complement strand
GTAGCAAAAGCTACGGGTTTTTTCCAACTAGAATAAAATTAGCGTACTAGCTCAATCGAGTATTTTAATTTTATTTTTAGTTTTTTGTCTGGCGACAATAGCACTGTGGCACCACCTGACTCCATGCCGAACTCAGAAGTGAAACGCAGTAGCGCCGATGGTAGTGTGGGAGTTCCCATGTGAGAGTAGGTCATCGCCAGATATCTCATTTAAAGCCCTTGTCTAGTGACAAGGGCTTTTTTCGTTTATGCTATTTATTTTAATTCGGGTCAGAATATATGTCGTGGCAAACTAATTTATCTTGGGAGCTAGCAAAGCAACGTTCGGTTTTTTTTCAACAGATCCGTAATTTTTTTGAAAAAAACGGCGTGATTGAAGTTGAAACCCCAATATTGTCACAAGGTACAGTCACAGATGTGCATTTAGACGCGTTTAAGAGTCGTTATCATTTTCTCCAAGGAAGTGAAATCAGTGATGATCATTTGTACCTACAAACGTCACCTGAATTTGCTATGAAACGATTGTTAGCATCTGGTTATGGCTCAATATATCAGATTTGCAAAGCTTTTAGACATGAAGAAGCAGGACGGTTCCATAATCCAGAATTCACCATGCTTGAATGGTATCGGATTGGCTATGATCATCATCAATTGATGAACGAAGTGAGTGCATTGTTAACAGAAATTCTTGGTTGTGAAGCAGCTGAGAAAATGTCTTATCAGCAGGCATTTGAGCAGATACTAGCGCTCGATCCGTTAGATGTGACTGCCGAGCAATTGAAAAGTTGTCTATCGTCAGAAGGAATTGAGGGAGATTGGATTTCAAGCGAGCAAGATGTTGATGTGTTACTGCAAGTGCTTTTTTCAGAGTGTATAGAGCATCGCATTGGATTAGAAAAGCCCTGTTTGATTTACGATTATCCATCTAGTCAAAGTGCTTTAGCAAAGATCAGTCAGTCTGATCCTAGAGTAGCAGATCGGTTTGAATGTTATTATAAGGGAGTTGAGCTAGCGAATGGTTTTAATGAATTGACTGATGCTACTGAGCAATTACAAAGGTTCGAGCGGGATAATCAACAGCGGATAGCATTAGGGAAAAAAGTTCAGCCAATTGATAATCGTTTTATTGAAGCGCTCACCTATGGTTTACCTCAATGCGCAGGTGTTGCCTTGGGTATAGATCGATTATTTATGCTCTGTAGTGGCGCAGATCACATTGCTAAAACCATGACATTTACCGTAAACAATGCATAAATTAGTTTTGTGATAATATATCAATTGTGATATTATCTCATTATTAAACTTCATTGTTATTTTAGGTTACTATCGTGTTAGACAGAATAGGAATTACAGCAACATCATTATGTGCATTGCATTGCATATTATTGCCTATTCTTTTACCTGCGTTACCCCTTCTGGGTATTAGCTATTTAGCCGATCATACTTGGGAACATGTATTTTTAATTGTTACCGCTATTTTAGGGGCAATTGCGATGTTTTCAGGCTTCAAGCGCTACCATAAAAAAATGTATCCATTTTACCTGCTTGTAATCGGTGTTGCAGTTTATTGGGTCAAGCATGACTTTTCTGAAAGTGTACAACCACTTTTTATTATCATAGGGGCTACATTGATTGTTGCAGCCCATGTGATTAATTTAAAATTGTGTAATAGTTGTAAACAGTGCACTGATCATCAATGCGCGAGTTAAAGATTTAGATCCTTTAGTTTTCGGGTTAAAGTATTTCTTCCCCACCCTAACTTTTTAGCGGCTTCTTGTTTATGACCTTTTGTATTGGTCAATGCACTTTTAATCATAATTTCTTCAAATTGAGGAAGTGCTTTATCAATGATCCCTTGATTACCTTGTGCTAATTGTTCGTTAGCCCATTTTCTTAGCAATGCTTGCCAACTTTGCTCTCCTTGTTCCGTCATTGGACTCGTATCGGTTAATTCACTGGGTAAGTCACTTAGGTGTATTTCCTTACCACTGGCCATCACGGTTAAAAAGCGACAAATATTTTCGAGTTGTCGTACATTACCAGGCCAATCAAATTGAGTAAGATATTCCAAAGTCTCTTTGTCTAACGTTTTAGGTTCTACGCTAAGCTCTTTTGCAGCTTGTAATAAAAAGTGAGTGCATAGTTGTCCAATATCTTCTCTGCGCTCTTTGAGACTCGGAATATGAATACGAATAACATTGAGTCGATGAAATAAGTCTTCTCTAAAATCTCCATTGGCCACTTTATCTTCGAGATTTTGGTGGGTAGCCGCGATGATCCTGACATCAACCTGAATGGGTGAGTGCCCTCCGACACGATAGAATTGCCCATCTGCAAGCACACGCAATAAACGAGTTTGTATATCCAGTGGCATATCGCCAATTTCATCTAGAAAAAGTGTGCCATTATGTGCCTGCTCAAATCGCCCTTGTCGAACGCTGTTAGCACCAGTAAAAGCGCCTTTTTCATGACCAAATAACTCAGATTCAATTAAGTCTTTCGGGATCGCAGCCATATTTAAGGGAATGAAAGGTTCCTTTTCGCGCGGACTATGCATATGCAAAGCGTGGGCTACTAATTCCTTACCTGTGCCGGATTCACCATTAATGAGCACACTGATACTTGAGCGCGATAGCCTGCCAATGGCTCTGAATACTTCTTGCATTGCTGGAGCTTCACCGATAATGCCAACAGAAGCTGAACTATTTTCTTGTGCTTTTGATTTTGCTTTTAATTCTTGTGCGTGACTTAACGCCCTTTGCGTCAATGATAATGCATCATCGATATCAAAAGGTTTAGGTAAGTATTCAAATGCACCGCCCTGATAAGCATTAACGGCACTATCAAGATCCGAATGCGCTGTCATAATGATCACAGGGATAGCGGGATAACGTTGATTGATATCGTTTAGTAGTGTCATACCATCAATATTAGGCATACGGATATCAGAAATAATCACTTCAGGTTGGCCATGATCTAATGCGATTAATAAATTTTCGCCATTATCAAATGAAGCTGAGCTGATATTGGCATTGGAAAATGCTTTTTCTAATACCCAACGAATTGAGCTGTCGTCATCGACAATCCATACTTGTTCAGTGATCATGAGATAACCTCTTGAGAAATAGGTAGCAAAATTATAAATTCGGTATGACCAGGTTGGCTGACACAGGACAGCTTGCCTTGGTGTTGATTAATTAATGTCTGAGAAATAGACAGTCCTAGACCCGTACCGTTTGCACGACCAGATACCATAGGATAAAACAAGGTATCTTGGATTTTTTCAGGTATTCCAGGACCATTGTCGATAATACTAATTTTTGCTGCGAGCTTGATCCGTTTACCATTGATGGTTTTATTACTTGCTGCACGGGTTTTCAAGGTTATTTTCCCGCCTTCTCCCACGACTTGCATGGCATTATTAATGATATTTAAAATTGCTTGATGAATTTTATCTTCATCAAAATTTATGTCAGGGATTGAGGGATCATAATCCTTGAGTATTTGGCAATGCTTTGGACTGCTGAAACTGACCAACTGCTCGACCTTTTCAAGTACCACATGAATGTTTTGCTTAGCCATTTTTGGTAACTGATTAGGGCCCAGTAACTTGTCAACTAGGTTGGTGAGTCGATCAGCTTGTTCAATGATCATTTGAGTATATTCTTGTTGCTCTGTATTTAATTCTTTGTTGAGCAACTGTGCCGCACCACGTAATCCACCCAGTGGGTTTTTTATTTCATGTGCTAAGCCACGGATCAAATCTCGAGCAGATTCCCATTGTTGGTGTTGGAATGCTTCAGCACTCATTTTCTTTTGCTGATCTATCTGTTTGAACTCCAATAAAATGTACGGCTTTTTATCAAAAATCACCGATGAAGCAGTGATTTCAACGGTGATTTTTCTGCGATCAGAAAACTCTAATGTTACATCACTGTCACTGAATTCTTGGCCTGAGGTTAACAGCTGATTAAGGCGATCATCATCGATTGGGTTATTAAAAAAAACCGTATTGAGCGTGCTGTTTTTTAACTTATTGACACTTTTGATTAATAACGCTTCGGCGGCAGGGTTGGCATATTGAATACGCAACTCACTATTTAGCACGATAACAGCCGTTACCATTTGATTAGGTAAGTTTTGCTGATAATAAAGCTTATCGGATTGCATTTTATCGTTTGTTCTATACATACATTCTCTGTGCACCAAAAAGGTGCAGTTAATGTTTCAGTGTAATGCGTTAATTGGCTATTTGCACCTTTTATATGCTTAATTAGCCTTATTTACTGAAGCTCTGTGCATGTAAAAGGTGGTTGGACTTGATGATGCAATTACCTTGCCTTTTTCATCAATAAGTTCCATTTTTAATTGATGTTCGCCACGTTCGATATTACGAAGGACGAAAATGGAGTGGGATTGGGGTTTGTCATAAGGGGTATTATCCAGTAGTAACCTAATTTTTAACCCTTTTTTAAAGATAGGCTTGATGCGCCCTGATACATAAACCGAGCCAGTGTTATCACGTACTGTGGCTTTATCGGCGGGCTGAATTAATTCTACTTGGTATTTTTCTTCAATTACTTTTGGTTTGATATCAAGAATTGAGGTGTCGATTGAAGACGACATTTGATTGGACTTTTTTACTTCAACTTCTTCAGCACCTGGTTTAGGGCTGTCAGAGTACACAAGTACGCCTTCAGCATTACGCCAGACATAAATTTTAGTGGTAGTTGCATAAACCGCAGTAGATAACATTACTGCTAACATCACTAATGTACTGAATTTTAACAAAGTCAAATAGCTACCTTTTTCAAAAAGATACGTATAATCTATCCAAAATATTCGTATTTAGCTATAAAAAAAGCTCACTTAGTGAGCTTTTTTTACATGGTAAGATAAGTATATACGATTAGACGCTATAGTACATATCAAATTCTACAGGGTGTGTCGTTGAGTTTAATGTTTCAACTTCTGCGCGTTTTAATTCAATGTAAGCATCGATCATATCGGCATCCATAACACCACCTGCCATTAAGAATTCTTTGTCTGCTTCTAAGGCATTTAATGCTTCTTCAAGTGAAGATGCTACTTGAGGAATTGCAAGTGCTTCCTCTGCTGGAAGGTCGTATAAGTCTTTATCCATAGCATCACCAGGGTGAATTTTGTTTTTGATACCGTCAAGACCAGCCATTAACATTGCTGAGAATGCTAAGTATGGGTTAGCTGTAGGATCAGGGAAACGAACTTCAATACGTGTTGCTTTTGGCGTAGGTACAATTGGAATACGAATTGATGCACTACGGTTACGGGCAGAATAAGCAAGCATAACAGGTGCTTCAAACCCAGGAACAAGACGCTTGTATGAGTTAGTTGAAGCGTTAGTGAAAGCGTTTAACGCTTTAGCATGCTTAATGATACCACCAATGTAGTAAAGAGCAGTTTCAGACAATCCGCCGTACTTGTCACCAGAGAATAAGTTAACACCATCTTTTGCTAAAGATTGATGTACGTGCATACCTGTACCGTTATCACCAACTAATGGTTTTGGCATAAAAGTAGCTGTTTTACCGTAAGCGTGTGCTACGTTATGAACAACATACTTGTAGATTTGTACTTCATCCGCTTTTTTGACCATAGTGTTAAAGCGACATGCGATTTCATTTTGACCCGCAGTGGCTACTTCATGGTGATGTGCTTCAACCACTAAGCCCATTTCTTCCATTACTAAACACATGGCTGAACGTAAATCTTGAGAAGAATCTACTGGCGCAACTGGGAAGTAACCCCCTTTAACACCAGGACGGTGACCTGTGTTACCATCTTCATAATGTGTGGCGCCGTTCCATGCAGCTTCTTTATCATCAATTTTGTACATAGAACCAGACATATCTGTGTGGAACTTAACGTCATCAAATACGAAAAACTCTGGCTCAGGACCTATTAATACCGTATCGGCAATGCCTGTAGAGCGCATGTAATCTTCAGCACGATGTGCAACTGAACGAGGGTCGCGGCTGTAGCCTTGCATTGTTGCTGGTTCAACAATGTCACAACGGATATTTAAGGTAACTTCTTCTGTAAACGGGTCTAATACTGCTGTATCAGCATCAGGCATTAATACCATGTCTGATTCATTAATGCCTTTCCAACCAGCAATTGAAGAACCATCAAACATTTTTCCTTCTTCGAAAAAATCTTCATCAATTTGGTGATGAGGAAGAGAAACATGTTGCTCTTTACCTTTAGAATCAGTGAAACGTAAATCAACGAATTTTACATCGTTTTCTTTGATCATATTTAAAACTGTTTGTGACATTGAGCGTCTCCAGTGAAGTTATCGAATAAATTGTAAATGCTATATTGCATCATAAGTTGATTGCATAATAGCTAAAATCGTGCCAAGCAATAAAGCCTTTAAAATCAATAACATTAAAAGTTTAAGGAGTCATGGTTGCACGATATTGGTGCGCTTGTTGTTCTATGTTGGTGCGATCCAGCTTAGTGCAGCCGATAAAAATATGCCAGTGGAAATTTAGGTTCGCGGTACAAATTATTAATTGTCGCTATATTTTCTATTCTCCTGTACAATACGCGCCCACTTATTGAGGCCTTAAGAGCAGATGCCCGTGTTAGAAAATTTACGTAATATTGCGATTATCGCGCATGTTGACCATGGTAAAACCACATTAGTCGATAAATTATTAGATCAGTCAGGTACTTTAGATGCAAGAACGGATCTTGAAGACCGAGTGATGGATTCCAATGATATTGAAAAAGAACGTGGCATCACAATTTTAGCAAAAAATACCGCCATTAACTGGAACGAATACCGTGTTAATATTGTAGACACACCGGGTCACGCGGATTTCGGTGGTGAAGTTGAGCGTGTTATGTCAATGGTTGATTCTGTTTTATTAATTGTTGACGCGCAAGAAGGCCCGATGCCACAAACACGTTTTGTTACGCAAAAAGCCTTTGCTCAAGGGTTAAAGCCAATTGTTGTTATTAATAAAATTGACAAGCCTGGTGCAAGACCTGAGTGGGTGATGGATCAGGTATTTGATCTATTTGATAATTTAGGTGCGACTGATGATCAGTTAGACTTTCAAGTGGTTTACGCGTCAGCAATAAATGGTTGGGCATCATTAGAAGAAGGTGAAGTGGGCAGTGATATGACACCACTTTTCCAAACCATTGTTGATCAAGTACCTAAACCTGATGCGGATCCTGATGGTGCATTTCAGATGCAAATCTCGCAATTAGACTACAGTTCATACGTAGGGGTTATTGGCGTTGGTCGTGTGACACGTGGCACGGTTAAACCTAATCAGCAAGTCACCGTTCAAGGCTCTCGCGGTAAAATTCATAATGGTAAAGTGGGTAAGGTTTTTGGCTATTTAGGTTTAGATCGCCATGAAGTTGAGCAAGCTGAGGCTGGTGATATTATTGCTATCACAGGCTTAGGAGAGCTGAAAATTTCTGATACCATTTGTTGTCCAAATGAAGTCGAACCTTTGCCAGCGCTATCAGTTGATGAGCCAACTGTTACTATGACTTTCCAAGTCAATACATCACCTTTTGCTGGCCAAGAAGGTAAATATGTCACTTCACGCAATATTAAAGACAGATTAGAAAAAGAGTTAGTGCATAACGTTGCTCTACGTGTTGAACAACTTGATGATCCTGATAAGTTTAAAGTGTCTGGGCGCGGTGAATTACATTTAGGTATATTAATTGAAAATATGCGTCGTGAAGGTTATGAATTAGCAGTATCGCGTCCTGAAGTTATCATGAAGGAAGTTGATGGTGAAATTCACGAACCATATGAAACCGTTACTATTGATGTTGAAGAAGAACATCAAGGCGCCATTATGGAAAAAATGGGGCTACGTAAAGCAGAATTAACTGATATGGCACCTGATGGTAAAGGTCGGATTCGTATGGACTTTATTATGCCAAGTCGTGGTTTAATTGGTTTCCAAACTGAATTTATGACGTTAACTTCAGGTTCAGGGTTGATTTATCACACCTATTTTGAATATGGGCCTCATAAAGGGGGGGAAATCGGGCAGCGTAATAATGGAGTATTAATTGCTAATGCTACCGGTAAAGCCTTAACGAATGCATTATTTAACTTACAAGAGCGTGGACGCTTAATGATAGGCCATGGTGTTGAAGTTTATGAAGGTATGGTGATTGGTATTCATAGTCGTGATAACGATTTAACTGTTAACGCACTAAAAGGTAAGCAACTGACCAACGTGCGCGCATCAGGTACTGATGATGCACAGGTGCTAACACCTGCTATTAAAATGACATTAGAGCAGGCATTAGAGTTTATTGATGATGATGAGTTAGTAGAAGTAACGCCTGAGAATATACGTATTCGTAAAAAATGGTTAAAAGAATCCGATCGTAAGCGCGAAAGCCGCAACGCGAAAAAATAATAAATTAAGATAGTAAATAAAATGCCGCCTTGATTGATTTCAACGCGGCATTTTTTATGGCATTTCATTGGTAATTAACTTAAATGGCTGTTTAGTATTCTTCTGTTGAGTAGTAACCTTTGTAAGACATGTCTTAAATCTATGTCAGATTTTAAATCATATCTCTTTGTTTTTTATAAGTGAATCTTTTTAACTTATTGATTAGGTTGGCTTTTTTGTTTTATGGTGAAGTTGAGGATTTTATTAGTTATTCACTGGTCGATATGTAAGCTAGCTGAATCTGAAATGCTTGCTACACTTGCTATTAAGTTATAAAGCCTAATAGCACATTGCTGTATTTTGAATGGACTTAAAATGAACGGAGTGAACACAGTGGAGCAAAGGAAAGTAAACCGATTAAATACATTGTTCGAAAAAATGGTTTCAGAAAATGCGAATCTTCGCGAACGGCAAGAGCTTAACCACTTATACCAAGAGTACATTAACGATGGACGTACTCCTGCCGCCAAGAAATCGTTAGATAACTCGCTTAAGAGAATCGCGCTAGGTTAGTAACTATCTAATAAAAATAATATTGTAAAAAGGAATTAAGGGATGTCCCCCGAGCAATTACTGACACTGCAAAAACTTAGCCGACAGTTTGAGGAAGGTGTAGCGGGTCCTACACAGGTAAGGCAACTGTCTGAATTACTGTCGACAATCAACTGTCATAATGAATCAATAGAAGAGCATGTTGATAAGTTAGTGAGAAGTGATATTACTGAACAAGTATGAGTAATAAGTAGTAACAAAAACAAAAAAAGCGGTGACTTTTGTCAAGGTCACCGCTTTTTTGTATTTATATATCCGATGTTGCCATTACTCTGTTTGTTGTAATGACTCAATAAAACTTTGTGAATTGTTGATCGCTTTATTCATTTCCGAGATTAATACATTGATGTCTCGTTTCAGCCCTTTATATTCACCTTTTAACGCGCCAATCGCTTGAGCATTAAGGTTGTGTTTTAAAAATAGGGTATTGTCTTTTAATGTGGCGAGTACGGGGGGCATTTTATCAGCCGCACGATACATTGCGTTGATTAAAGTTCTGTAACGCTGTTGGGTACTGCGCAGTTTACTGCTACTTTGGCGCTTTAAACTTGCGTTTGAGTATTGTTCTATTTCTTCTTGCCACTCATCAAATAATGCCTCGGCAACATTCTCAATGGACGAAATACGTTCATTAACCTCTTCTGCTGCTTTTAGGCTGGCTTGGTAATGTTGTTCGCTCAATTCATATTGGCTTTGCAAGTCTCCACCATCAAAATTGATCAACTGGGAAAGTTGTTCAAGCGCGCTTTTAAACTCTTCTTTCGCTTCTTGCTGAGAGTCACTTGCTTCTTCAACACGGTCGATCAAAATATCACGCTTATGTAAGCCTACTTTTTCCATGGCTGAATAATAGGCTGATTGGCAACCGATGGTGCCAATCAAGATAAACACAACCCAATATGGAAATAGTTTATTCAGCGTCATATTCATGATCAGCTGCCTTTATACCGAGCTGCATCGATGACAGACCACACATGAAAAATAAAGCCGACTGCCGCCATAAAGAATAATATACCCGTGGCAGCGAGGGTATAGTTTACCCAAGTTAACAGGAAAAAGAGGATCGCAGCTAAAATTCTCCCTTGTACTAATTGACCTAACCCAGCAATAAAAAAACTACAAATAGCAGCAAGTACATTGCCACCTGAACCTTGTCCTGACATATAAACTCCTGTTGATTAAAGATCACTATAGGCTTAGCTTGTATATTCATAATATACTGTAAGGTAAGCAAATTAACTATATATGATTATGAAGCCTTTTGAAAAGAAATTTATCTTTAGCTTGTGGCGTACTTTTTGTGAGTTTATTTGGTTCTTTACCAAGCGAGCAAGTTCAGAGCAAGTGCATGTCAGTGCAGGGTACTTATCCTATGTTACGCTAATGTCATTAGTACCAATGATGGTGGTGATGTTATCAGTAATGACTGCTTTTCCTATTTTTGCTGAGATCAAGGGCATCATTGAAGGCTTTGTCTACCAAAATTTTATCCCTGCCTCAGGTGATGTGGTAAAAGAGCATATATCCAGTTTTGTCAGTAATGCTTCCAAGATGTCAGCCATTGCGATTACTTTCCTGTTCTTATTTGCTTTATTACTCATCTCGGCAATAGATAAAACATTAAATAAAATTTGGCAGGTGGATAAGAAACGAAAAGTGGTTACTGCATTTTCTATGTACTGGATGGTGTTAACTTTAGGTCCTGTTCTCGTGGGTAGTAGTATTGCAGCAACAACCTATATTGCTAAATTGATGTCCCTTGAAGAATATGACTTATTTGGCATGGCCAATATATTGATGCGCATGTTACCCATTTTTTCATCGATTGCTGCCTTCTTAATTTTGTATTTAGTTGTTCCTAATAAAGACGTTAATTTTAAATGTGCGTTGATTGGAGCCATTTTAGCGGGGGTATTGTTTGAGTTAGCCAAAAAAGGTTTTGCTTTTTATGTTACTCAGCTGCCTTCTTATCAGGCGATATATGGCGCTTTAGCGAGTATACCTATTTTATTCCTATGGGTTTATTTATCTTGGTTAGTGGTATTATTTGGTGCATTGTTTACAGTATGTTTAGAAGACTTCCTTATTGAAAGGAGTAAAGATGTCTCGTAATTTATTCCCCAAAATAGGCGCATATAAAAAAGAGTGGCTTGAGGTGGGCTATAACCATCAGGTCTACCTCGAGCAATCTGGTAATCCAGATGGCATCCCCGTACTGTATTTACATGGCGGGCCCGGTGGGGGCTCCAGTGAAAATCATCGACGTTATTTTGATCCTCAAAAGTACCGAATTATCATCTTTGATCAACGAGGTTGTGGACAATCAATACCCTCGCCCTCGGTAGAGAATAATTCGACAGAGTGGTTAATCAAGGATATTGAGCAGATCCGATTACATTTAAATGTAGATAAATGGCTAGTGGTTGGTGGTTCTTGGGGGACAACATTAGCCATGTTGTATGGAATTGCTCATGCTAATCGTGTGTTAGGGTTTATTTTACGAGGCGTATTTCTTGGTACCCAAGCTGAGTATGATTGGCTTTATTCACCTGATGGAGCCGCAAATTTTTATCCTGAATTTTATCAAGAGTTTTTAGCGCCGCTTGATGAGGCCGATAAACACAAGCCTCTACAAGGCTATCAGCATATTTTTGCCTCTGATAATGAAGTGGCGAAAATAGCGGCAAGTAAAGCTTGGTACTTATGGGAGTTACGTTTATCAACCATTGAACATTTTCAACTTGCGGCATTACATATTGAAGATACCCATCAAGCTCACTGTATGGCAGAGTTATCACAGCATTATTTTTCAAATCAATGTTTTATTCCTGAAGATTTTATTATTGATAATATTGACAAAATTAGTGCAATCCCAGCAATTATTATTCATGGACGTTACGATATGGTATGTCAATTGACCCATGCACATCGACTCACAAATGCTTGGCAAAATGCCAGCCTTCAGATTTTGCCTCAGGCTGGGCACAGTGGTTTTGAGAGACAAACTATCGATGCAATATGTAAAGCAACGGATGTTATGGTGAATTTTTTAAAAGAGCATAATGAATGATTGCATTAATTCAACGTGTCACAAATGCCAGTGTTGAGGTTGAACAAGAAATTGTCGGTGAAATTGAGCATGGTTTACTGGTGTTATTAGCCATAGAACCAGCTGACGATGAACAGAAAGCAAAGCGCTTGGCGCAACGGGTTGCTGGTTATCGTGTGTTTGAAGACGAAAATGGTAAAATGAACCTTAACGTTAAGCAAGCAGGTGGTGATATTTTAGTGGTATCACAATTTACCCTTGCCGCAGATACCACCAGAGGGATGCGCCCTAGCTTTACCAGTGCTGCTTCACCACAAATAAGTAACACCCTTTATCAGTTTTTTTGTCAGCAATTGAGAGAGCAAGGATTCAAGGTACCAACGGGAATATTTGGGGCAGATATGAAGGTTAGCCTAGTAAATGATGGTCCAGTAACGTTCAATCTTTCTATTTAACTAATACCTTAAGCCGATGGTAACTTGGTCTTATGACAACGAAATACCATGCTGCCATAGCTGTTGCCAACGGTTAAATTGATGAGGCTTTAATGGGCTGTGCTCTTTTTGTGCTACGCCAATTGTTGGATGCAAATGTACAATAATGTTTTTGTATTGCGGCACATTAAAATAAGTCAGTTCACGGTTTTGTTTAATTTTGCTTAAATAACGTAATGTGCGGTTCAATTGTTTTTCTGTTAAATCGACCAAATTGATGGTCATCCAAGCCTTACTGGTTAAGTGAGTGAGTAATTGCTGAATAAGTTCTACCGACTCTAGATCACTGCGTTGTGCCTGAAAGATGTCAAAAATTAACCAATGGCAATGCACAGTTTTTTGCTGAGCTAGCCAACTATTTGCCGCTTGACAGTTAATATCAATGTGGATGTTGTCGGGATTAAAGTATTGTTCAAAGCATTGGATCACCTGCAGGTTATTTTCAACACTCATTAGCTGGCTATCAGGAACAACAGCCTTGATAAACCTTAAGATATTTCCACCGCCTAATCCTAGCTCGATTACTTTCTTTGGCGTCATAAAGAGTAGTGGTAGCGTGATAAAATACTGGTGAGGCAAGGTCAGCTGGTGATTTTTTCGTTTGAGCATGATGCTTTGTACGATATGATCAAAGCATAAAAATCGATAATGATTGTTTTCTTTGATATTGATATTTTCATCATCGCGAACGAGATAAAGCAACTGACTTTGTTGTAAATGAATATCCAGTTTCATTTTATACTAATTTACTGATAATCAATAATAATTAACATAAAGCATAGACAATGATTGAGTGTAGAGCACCTAAAACGAAAAAAGAATTTCAACAGTACTACCAACTTAGATGGCAAATATTACGAGCACCTTGGCAACAAGCTCAAGGCAGTGAACAGGATGAATTGGAAAAGCAATCGATTCACCGTGCGATATTTGATGCTGATAATAATATCCTTGCCATTGGTCGTTTGCACTTTACCGATCAACATCATGCCCAAGTGCGTTATATGGCGGTTGAAGAAGCTGTTCAGGGGCAAGGTTATGGTCAACGCATTTTAGCTGCCTTAGAGCAAGAGGCACAATTAAGAGGCGCTAAATCTTTAAGCTTGCAGGCGCGAGAAAGTGCATTAAATTTTTATCAAGGCTTAGGTTATCAATATGTGGCTAAGTCACACCTTTTGTACCAGCAAATTCAGCATCACCAAATGGAGAAAGCGCTAGCGCCCCTGCCCGCTCATTTAAATGAGTTATCTACCGAGCTACAACAAACATGGCATAACACTATTCCGTTGAGTAAGGCGATGAATATTGAAATAAGCTTTTATGATAAGCAGCGCTTAATCACAAGTTGTGAACCAAGCTTTAATAAAAACCTGCATAACACTATGTTTGCCGGCAGTATTTACACTTTGGCTACCTTAACGGGCTGGGGTTGGGTGTATTTGCAACTGGTTAACAATGAATGTGAAGGGGATATCGTGTTAGCTGACGCATCAATAAAGTATTTAGCCCCTATTGCAGGTGTGGTTAGTAGCAGTACTTGTGAGACTCAAGTACAGGGTGATATCTTGGCGCTTCAAAGCAATCAAAAAGCGCGATTTAATGTTGCGGTTGAATTATATAGTGGTGATATTGTTGCGGCTAAATTTATTGGAAAGTATGTGGTGCTCCCTAAAAATGATTAATGTATTGAAACCTTTTATTGTCATGCTATTGATACTGTTTAGTTGTGCTCTCTCGGCGAATGATAAACTAGATCAAACCTTAGATAATTTTCATCAAGCGGCATCAGAAGCAGATTTTGAACGTTATTTTTCTCTGTTGGCTGAGGAGAGTATCTTTTTGGGTACAGATGCGACAGAGCGTTGGACCAAACAGCAATTTGCTGAATATGTGAAACCTTATTTTGCTCGCGGTCAAGGGTGGACCTACGTGAGTACTGAACGCAACTTTTCTCCTATTGCAGGCACAAATTTGGTCTTTTTTGACGAGTTACTTGAAAATGACAATTATGGTCAATGCCGAGGTACCGGTGTTCTAAGGTTAAACAACGGTCAGTGGCAAATATTACAATATAACTTATCGGTAATGGTGCCGAATCAGCTGGCAAAATCTGTTGTGTCATTGATACAAGGTAAGCAATAACAATTACGGTGAAGCAAGTGAATAATCTGCAAGAACAAACAAAAAGTGTCGGGATAATAGGTTGTGGCTGGCTAGGTAAAGCATTAGTACCTGCATTAATTAATGAGCAATATCAAGTCATTGCGACCACGCAAACATTAGATAAACTTGCCGACATTGAAGCCTTAGGCGCTAGCGCTGAGTTACTTAGTTTACCACTGAGTGGTGAGCAAATGGTAGAAAACTATCAAGTGTTTCATTGTGACGTATTGGTTATCTGCATAACGCCGCAAATAAGGCATGGGCAAAAAGACTACCCCGAAAAAGTCGCACAATTAGTGAGTTGTGCACAGCAGAGCCAGGTCAGTAAGATTATTTTGATCAGTTCAACCGCTGTTTATGATGGCTATGTTGGTGAAGTCAGTGAAGCACTGCCTTTGAAAACTGAGCTTGAAAAGGTGGCGATTCTTGCTGAAGCTGAGCAACAGGTAGTAAACTTTTCTGGTGATAGTATCGTGTTAAGGTGTGCTGGTTTGGTGGGGGAAGATCGACAACCCGGACGATTTTTTCGTCAAGGGCGGGTACTAACACAACCTAATGCCTATGTGAATTTGATCCACCAAACTGATGTTGTTCAGCAACTGATGTTGTTAATATCATCGAATGTCACAGGCATATTTAATGCGGTTGCAGATATGAAAGTAACTAAGCAGCAATTTTATACTGCAGCGGCAAAAGCTTTAAACCTAGCACCTCCTTGTTTTGACGAACAAAATAGTGAGCAAGCAAGCAAACGAGTCGTTGGTGATAAGCTCCGACAAGCATTGAATTATCAATATCATTATCCGGATTTAGTCCAATGGCTTAACTTGCAATAAGCTTTCATGCTCAACGAAATAATACTACCACCAGCAGTGAGTTACTGCTGGTGGTAGTATTGGTATAAGGTTAGTTTGATGAGGAAATTTCGGTGCCAAGCGTGGCTAACCAGGCATCAAAATCCAATAAATTGGCGGGTAAGATAATTTTTCGGCTTTGTTGGCTTAGCCCTGCCATTTTATCTAAATATTGCTGATTGAGCTGCATATGAATGGCTTGGTTACCTCCTGGTTGCTCTATCGCTTGGGCGACTTTACTGATAGCGTTACTGGTTGCTGTTGCTATGGCAATAATTTCCTCTGCTCGTCCTTCGGCAGAATTGATCCTACGCTGTTTTTCACCTTCTGAAATATTGATCATTTCTCGCATTTGCCCTTCAGAGCGGTTAATGCGACTGGCTTTATCACCTAAGCTTTTTGCTAAGATTGCTCGCTTTTCTCGCTCGGCATTGACTTGTAATTCCATAGCATTTTTCACGGTTAACGGTGGCGTTAGGTTTTTGATTTCATAACGATGGACGCGAATGCCCCAGGTTTCACCGGCTTTGTCTAATACTTCCACCACTTTAGCACTTATAATATCGCGCTCTTCAAAGGTGCGATCTAAATCAAGTGTGCCAATCACAGAGCGTGTGGTAGTTTGCGCCAATTGCATTGCGGCAAAACGATAATCGGTAATACCATAACTTGCTTTAAGCGAATCCACTACTTGAATGTAAATAACGCCATCAACTTCAACATTTACTTCGTCTTTAGAGAAGCACTCTTGGGGCGGAACATCAATGGTTTCTTCTTTGAGGTCTTGAATGAAAGCAACACGGTCAAAGAAGGGCAATAGTACGTGAAATCCGGCTTCTAAGGTACATCGATATTTCCCTAAACGTTCAACGACGTAAGCAGATTTGGTTGGTACTAAGCAGATTGCTTGAATAAACTTAAAGGCTAAATAAAGAAAAATGGCAGCCCAAATTGCTAATACAATTATGTCGATATTACTCACATTGCTCGGGATCATGATTTAGCTCCTTGTACTGTTTGGGTGACTTTATCGATACCTTCAAAAAAGCCTTCCATTTTGGCAAGTTCACTTGGTACTACTGAGACATCTGCCGTTTTTAATATATCCCCTGTTTGTTGGATAAACTGCTCTAATAAGCGCATTTTTATTGCTTTGTCACCACTTGGCTCAGCTGCCGCTTTGGCAATAAGATTGATCCCTTCGGCTGTTGCTTTAGTTAGAATATCAATTTCTTGAGCGCGTCCGTGGGCTTCATTAATTTGTCGCTGTTTATCCCCTTCAGATAAATTGATTGCTTCTTGGCGCTCACCTTCAGATAAATTAATCGTTGATTCCTTTTCTGCTTGTGCCAAGGTGATTTCAGCACGTTTTTGTCGTTCAGCTTCCATTTGTTTTTCTAAGGTGTGGATGACATTTGCTGACGGGGTGATATTTCGTACTTCGTATCTTAATACTTTGATCCCCCATGGATCAGAAGCTTTATCAATTTCACGTACGATGATCTCATTTAATGTATCACGTTCAGAAAATGTCTCACTTAAATTGAGCTTGCCAATTTCACTACGCATTGTGGTTTGCGCTAAATTTACGCTCGCACGGCGATAATCTTCGATACCATAACTGGCCTTTGCGCCATCCATCACTTGTATGTAAACCAAGCCATCGACATCAATTTGAATGTTATCGCGGGAAATACAGCTTTGTGAGGGAATATCGAGTACTTGCTCTCGGGTTTCATGCCGGTAAGCGACACGATCGAAAAAAGGGATCAGAAAGTGTAGACCTGGTTGCATAACGGCACGAAATTTACCTAAGCGTTCAATAACACACACTTCTTTCATTGGGACAATTAGCACTAATTTCATGACAATGAAAAGTAGTGCCAAAAACACAAACGTGATAATGGCTAACATAGTATGCTCCTAGAGATTATTATTTTGTTATTTAAATGAGCTAAGTGATTATTTTAGTGGTTCAACCACCAAAGAAATATTATCTTTACAGACAATCATGGCATGAGTCCCTTTATCGAGTTTGCGACCATCACTCAGGGCTGACCAGGTTGTGCCTTGGTAGCTGACACGTCCTGCATTGGTACCAGGACCAATCGCTTCAGTGACAATGACTTCCTTACCGTAGATGTCTAACTCTTCATAGACATTTTCTATGGTTTGCTCGCCTTTAAAGAACTTTTCGGTAAAAAAATACAGTACAAAAAGTAAGATGGAAGCACAGATAAACCAAGCGGTGAGTGTCATCGCCCATGTATCTAGTAATTGCTGTTGTACACCAATGGCAACCAATAAAGATGCTATCCCTAAATTGAGCAGAATACCGCCAGGGATCACTATTTCCAGACATGAAAACAGGAGAGCTAATACAATCCAAGTTTCATAATACAATATATATTCCACTGATAACTCCTTGTTGCTCAGCAGCATGAAAATTAAACAAGTATTTTATCTATGCATTAGCATAGCACAAAGTAAATATTATGTTTCATTGCTGTAATAATGAAGTTATCAGTAGTGACATAATATGTCAATAAGGTATTTTAACATCAACTAAAAAGGTGATTACTCAAACTTTGTTGCTAACGCCCGATGCGCTAACTTAGTGGAAAGAGGGCGCAAGACGCCTTCTGCAATAATTGCCGCATATAAAACAATCAGTAAGTTCACGGCAAAAGCTGGGTAGAAAACACTATGTGTGCTTATTGCTTCTTCACTAGAAAAAATCGCAATAGTGCCAATTAAGAAAGCGATAAATGCTGCGCCATAAATAAAAATTACCTGCCTTTTTAGTATGAGTGAAAGGAATTCACTCGCAGGAGAGTGGTTAATATCATTCGCGAAGATGTAACTTAATCCGTAGATTGACTTAATTAAGCCATGAGAGCCAAAAGCGATTACTGTGGACGAATAAGTAAATAATATTAAAAATAGTACACCGTAAAAATCGGCGAACATGCCTAGATCTCCGCCAAGTAAAACCAACATTAAAATTGCACCACAAACGACTAATAACGCTAAAAAACTTTGCATGATATTTTTCCTTTTCCAATTAACATCAGGGTTAGTTGAAATGGCAAATAACTCTTTTGGTGAAGTATCAAAGGCTGCTGCCAGTGCTAATTGCGTTTCAGCGGAGCAATTACCATCTTTTTCAGCCCGTTGAATTGTGCGTAAACTTAAGCCAGCGGCTTTAGCTAACAATTCTTGTGACCAACCGTTATCAAGTCGAAGTTGTTTAATCCGTTCGGGTGATAGAGTGCTACTAGATTCTGACAAGTGATACCCCTAAAAAGTTATCTGTATTTCCTGACCGAATATGACCAGAAAAAAGAAAACAAGCGATAATTTTATTACGTCATTATAGCGACATAATTACGCCAGAGCATAGTTCTATTGACTTCGCGAGTAGTTATCAAAAAAGCCAGCTAAGGCTGGCTTTTGATTTAAGCAGTTAATATCGCGTTGAATGAAAAGATATTTTCAAGGCTTTACCAAGATAGGTGAGTTAAAATATCTTCATTAACAGTGTTTGCTAAAGTTACTTTTAACTTAGGTGTGCGTGCCATTTCGCGTTTTATAGCAAAATTAGCTTCTTCGTTACGTGCCCAACTACGACGTGCAATACCATTGTTTACATCAAACAATAACATTGATTTTAAGCGACGCTCTGCGGCATTTGAGCCATCTAGCAGCATACCAAAACCACCGTTAATGACTTCACCCCAGCCAACACCACCGCCGTTGTGGATTGACACCCAAGTCGCACCACGAAAGCTGTCACCAATGACATTGTGAATAGCCATGTCTGCGGTAAAGCGGCTACCGTCGTAGATATTAGAGGTTTCTCTAAACGGTGAATCGGTACCTGAGACATCATGATGATCGCGACCTAATACCACAGGGCCAATTTCGCCGGCGTTTATTGCATCGTTAAACGCTTTGGCTATTTCCATACGTCCTTGGGCATCAGCATAAAGAATACGCGCCTGAGAACCAACCACTAGCTTGTTTTGCTTGGCGTCTTTGATCCAAGTGATATTATCCTGCATTTGCTGCTGAATTTCTTCCGGTGATTCAGCCATGATTTTATTCAACACTTGTGCAGCAATGGCATCGGTTTTGTCTAAATCTTCTGCTTTACCTGATGCACAGACCCAACGAAATGGTCCAAAACCATAGTCAAAGCACATAGGACCTAAGATATCTTGCACATAAGATGGGTATTTAAAATCAATGCCATTTTCAGCCATAACATCACCGCCTGCGCGCGATGCTTCTAACAGAAAGGCATTACCATAATCAAAAAAGTAGGTACCACGCGCTGTATGCTTATTCACCGCATCCGCATGGCGCTTTAATGTCGCTTGTACTTTCTGTTTGAATAGCTCGGGCTCTTCTCTTATTAAACGATTAGATTCTTCGTAACTAATATCAACGGGGTAATAACCACCTGACCATGGGTTGTGCAGCGACGTTTGATCTGAGCCTAAGTGAACAAAAATTTCTTCGCTGTAGAAAGTTTCCCAAACATCAACGATATTGCCAATATAAGCAATAGAAACCACTTCTTCGTTTGCTTGTGCAGCTTTAACACGAGCGATTAGCTCATCCATATTATCAATTAACTCATCCACCCAACCTTGTGCGTGACGTTTAGTGGCTGCTTTTGGGTTAACCTCAGCACATACGGTAATACAGTTAGCAATATTGCCCGCTTTTGGCTGAGCGCCACTCATACCACCTAAACCTGCGGTTAGGAAGATTTTACCTTCTGGTGTTTCACCCTTGTTTAAGACTTTACGAAAAGCATTCATCACAGTAATGGTTGTACCATGTACTATGCCTTGTGGCCCTATGTACATAAATGAACCCGCTGTCATTTGACCATATTGAGTAACACCAAGGGCGTTAAACTTTTCCCAATCATCTGGTTTTGAGTAATTGGGGATCATCATGCCGTTAGTGACTACGACCCGAGGTGCATCTTCACTTGAAGGGAATAATCCCATCGGATGGCCTGAATAAATATGTAAAGTTTGGTCACTTTCCATTTCACTTAAGTACTTCATGGCTAACAAGTATTGCGCCCAGTTCTGGAACACAGCACCGTTACCACCGTAGGTAATAAGCTCTTCTGGATGCTGTGCAACGGCTGGATCTAAGTTGTTATCTACCATTAACATGATGGCAGCTGCTTGCTGACATTTTGCCGGGTAGTCACTTACTGATCTGGCTTTCATTTCGTAGCTTGGTTTAAAGCGGTACATATAAATACGGCCAAAGTCGCTGAGTTCTTGAGCAAATTCTGTGGCTAATTCTTGGTGCCATTCTTTAGGGAAGTAACGCAAGGCGTTTCTGACAGCAAGCTGCTTTTCCTCAACAGACAGAATATCTTTACGCTTTGGCGCACGATTAGCGTCAGCGGGATAAGGTTTTGCTGGTGGCAACTCGCTTGGAATACCTTGTTTAACTTGTTGTTGAAAGCTCATCGTTGTATCCATCATAAAAACTCCCCTTAATTGACCACGGTATTAACATTAACATTAACATTGACGTTAAAGGCTTGCGTTTTGACCATGGCAATCATGGCATCAATATCAGGCTTTAATAGTCTATCTTGTTCAAGTTTGTCGACTTTTGCTCGGATTATTGCAAAGTTCTCTTCGATAATATCTGAACATTTATTCGGACGTCTAAAATCTATCGCTTGCGCCGCATACATGAGTTCTATTGCTATTATTTTCTCTAAGTTGCCTAAGATCTGATTGAACTTTCGACTTGAAATACTGCCCATGGAAACGTGATCTTCTTGTCCCATAGATGTTGGTACACTGTCTGCCGATGGTGGGAAACACAGGGACTTGTTTTCTGTAACCAACGCGGCAGTGGCATATTGTGGGATCATCATGCCAGAGTTTAAACCGCCCGACGTGGTTAATAAGCGAGGTAATCCGTGTAAACCTTCTAACAGTAGATAACAACGGCGGTCGGCAATATTACCCAATTCAGCTACAGCAATTGAGGCATAATCAAGCACCATAGCTAATGGCTGACCATGAAAACTACCACCAGAAATTGCTTCTTCATCACTGATCACTATTGGGTTATCAGTAACAGAATTCATCTCAGTTTCTGCTAATTCTTTTAAGTGGTTGTAAGCGTTACGCGATGCACCATGTACCTGCGGAATACAACGTAAAGAGTATGGGTCTTGTACGCGGTCACAATTAGTATGTGATGCCATATTTTTTGAATCTTTAAAAAAGCTTCGCATGCGCGCTGCTACTTCTATATTGCCCACAAACGGGCGGGTAGCGTGTAGCTCTTCTCGAAATGGTGACTCACTGCCTTGCATACCTTCGATACTCATTGCACCAGCTAAATCTGCTAAGTCCAACAAATAACGCATTTTTGTTAGTCCAGTAATTGCGTGCGATAAGATAAATTGCGTACCGTTAATAAGGGCTAAACCTTCTTTAGCTTGCAAATCCATTGGAGCTAGACCGTGCTCACCTAATATTTGTGCTGCTGGCACCGGTTTATCACCCTGCCAAAATTCACCTTCACCGAGCAGAGGTAAGAATAAATGTGATAGGGGAGCTAAATCACCTGATGCGCCAACAGAGCCTTGCTCTGGTACTACAGGAATAAGATCACGCTCAATAAAAGTTAACATTCTTTGTACTGTTTCTAGACGAATGCCTGAATAACCTTGGCTTAAAGCATGTACTTTAGTGATCAACATTAATTTAGAAATGGCTTTAGCAATTGGCTCACCGACACCAACCGCATGGGTGATCAGTAGGTTCTTTTGTAGCAAGTTAGTTTCTTCTGGTGTGATTTGTGTGTCACATAACGGACCAAAACCTGTGTTGATGCCGTAAACCGCTTGCTTTGACGCCGCCATTTTCTCAACTCTTTGACGGCTTGTATTAATTTTATCGATCGCTTCTTGGCATAGTTCTGCTTTAATCGTTCCGTTGGCAATATCATTGACTGTGTCAAGTGTTAAACGGTCGATACCATATTTAAACGTCATCTTAACGCTCCTAATTTAAAACTAAATGGCTACCTAAACGGTATTTATTTCCGGGTGCCGTTAATATTGCTAAGCTCACGACACCTTGGCTTGACCAGGTACGGCGCTTAACTTGTAAACAGGGGGTGCTGTCATCGATTGCCAGTAATTGACAAATGTGATGCTTGGCTAACACAGCTTCTATTTCATGAGTGGCCTCTGTTAATGGGGCTTCATTCGACAAATACTCATGAGGGGTAATTTGTGCAAAGTTTTGTTGTAAGTAATTAGGCACTAACTGACTATTGACAAAGCGTTGCTCTAATTGGATGGGTTCATTATTTTCAAAATGCAGTACTTCAGAATAAAAAACACTGTCACTATTTTCTACGCCGAGTAAAATAGCAATTTCGTCGGTGACGGGCACAGGTTTTAGCGTTAACTGCTCTGCTTGATGTTGATGACCGCGTTCATGGATTTCATCAGCAATATTACGAATTTCAAGTAATGATGATTGTGATTTAAAGGTTGCAACAAAAGTGCCGGCACCTTGAGAGCGTACTAGCAAGCCTTGTTCGGTTAATTCTTGTAACGCACGACGTGCAGTCATACGGCTAACGGTAAATTGCTCTGCAAGTTCATTTTCAGAAGGCACTTTAGCATTTTGTTGCCATTGTCCCGTTTCGATCATTTGGCAGATATGCTCTTTGATCACGGTAAATTTTGCTTTGGTTTGACTCATGGTTAATGCATTACTATTGGTTGTATATACAATTTAGCACAAGCTAAGTGGATGTCAATAGTTGTATATACAAGCTTGAGTATTCTATTCGCTTGTTGTAGAGTTCGGCTATGATCGCGTTAATGAACGCTTCACCTTCAAATTACCTTGGATAAACAATGACGGTTTCTGCAGCCAATTGGCATACATTATTTATTAACGTTAACTTAGCGACCATGACCGATGGTGCCAATAGCTATGGCATCATTGAACAGGCAGCACTGGCAGTCGCGGATGGTAAAATTGCTTGGCTGGGAGCTATGGTCGATTTACCTGAATATGATGAGCAACAAGTGCAAGTGGTTGAGGGAAATGGCCAGTGGCTAACCCCCGGTTTGATTGATTGTCATACTCATTTAGTTTATGGCGGCAACCGGGCCAATGAGTTTGAAATGCGACTTGAAGGCAAAAGTTATCAAGAAATTGCCCAAGCGGGTGGTGGGATCGTGGCAACGGTGAATGCGACGCGACATGCTAGCGAACAATCATTGTATGACAGCGCACTCCCTCGTTTACAGGTTCTGCATCAACAAGGGGTAACCACGGTTGAAATAAAATCTGGCTACGGGCTTGATACCGAAAATGAAATCAAAATGCTCAAGGTGGCGGGGAAGCTGGCTAATGCTGTGCCTGTGACCGTTAAACGTACCTTTTTAGGTGCACATGCCTTACCTATTGAGTTCAACGATCGTCCGGATGAGTATATCGATGTAGTTTGTGATGAGATGTTGCCACTAATTGCCGAACAGAGCTTAGCGGATGCAGTGGATGTGTTTTGTGAAGGTATCGGCTTTAATATTGAACAAACCGAACGAGTTTTTTCGGCGGCGAAACAGCATGGTTTGCCAGTAAAAGTGCATGCTGAACAGTTATCAAACCTTGGAGGCACTGAACTGGCGGCAAGCTATCAAGCATTATCGTCTGATCATATCGAATTCCTTGATAGCAAAGGGGTTACGGCAATGAAACAAGCCGGTATGGTTGCGGTGTTATTGCCAGGAGCATTTTATTTTTTACGTGAAACACAATTACCGCCTATTAATGAACTGCGTCAACAACAAGTACCTATAGCAATAGCGACTGATGCTAACCCAGGCTCTTCACCGATCAATAATATTCAATTAATGTTAAACATGGCGTGTACGTTATTTAAATTAACGCCAGTCGAAGCATTAGCCGGCGTAACTTGCTTTGCTGCTAAAGCATTAGCTGAAGATACAACAAAAGGAAAACTCGCTATAGGTTTTGATGCTGATATTGCCATGTGGGATATAACACAACCTGCTGAATTATCGTATCAATTTGGCGTGAATCCGTTAACAGCATTGTATAAATTAGGGAATCAGGCAATTTAATTAGCGCGAAATCATTAATGTAATTGCTATAACATTAGGATAAAGTGTCTATACTATAGAGATCACGTTAGTTAGGCGATGCCTATTGTTGTAGTGAGAGGGCCGATATGAAACGTATTGTTAATTTAATGACGAGTATATTCTTTAGTCTAATTTTGGTGCTGTCACATTCTGTGATGGCGATAACGGTCGATAATCCATCCCCCAATTATAATTTTGTTGAGTTTAACATCGCCTTTGTCTTAGGGTTATGTTTGCCTGTTTTACTCATCCTTGCCTTTTTAAAGCCAATAATGAATATCTCTTGGCGTTTTCCAGCTTTGATGACCTTATCAGTGATTGGGCAATTCTATGCCTTGGTGTATTTGCAACAGTGGCAAACCTTAGGGTTATTGTTCGCAGCGACGACTTATATTGCCTTTGCTAGCTTATGGGTGATCGAGCAGCAAGGACAAAAGATAAAGGCATTTAAATATAATTGGCTAGTAGTCGCTATGTCTATTTTGATGCTTGGCTCTGCCATCGCCTTTAGAGAGCTTGATGCTTATAAAGTTTGGTTAGGTTTTCTTATTGTCAGTATTGCAATTGCGACTTATGTGCAACTTTCGGTGCGAGATAATTCTTTAATACGTACCTTGTCAACATGGGGCATCACTGCAGGTTATGGCGTAACTCTTTATTTTTGGCTTAATGCTCAGCTTGATTTAGTCTGGTTTGTTAGTTTAACTGTGCTGAGTTATTTAGGACAAATGACTGCCGGTTGCTGGTCTTCGGTGCAAACATTGGTGAATAGATTTGAGCACATCACCCAAGTGGTCAATAGTGACGCGGAGCCATTTAAAGATGCCGAGAAAGTTTATGATCCCATTACCAATTTACCTACTTATCATCAAGGATTAAGCCACCTTAATCAAATACTCAAGTTACAAGCTAGTGGCCGTTATGTTGCTATTGTCTTTAAACCATTAAATTTTGAGCAAGTAAATCAAGTGCTTGGCCATCAAAATTCAGATATTTTATTGTTACAGTTAGCTTATAGCTTGCAAAAAAGTATGAGTGATAATGCTCTGCTGATAGACTTTTCTGATACCCGTGAAGCCGTTAAGTTATGTCGTCTCCAGGGGCTTGATTTTATGGTGGTAGTTGATACCAGTTTGTCAGAACATGATAATAAACTCGTGGTGGAAGATATTTGTCAGCAACTCAATAACGCTGTACCACAAGCGATCAGCTTTAAGAGTTTTTCACTCAACTTCCAATTGGCTTTTGGTATCTCGTTACTAAACCAAGAAAGTCAAAGTGGTGAAAACCTAATTGCGCAAGCAAGTGATGCATTACTCGAAGCCGAGAATACCTTGCAGCAGATATGTCATTTTGATCAAAAGTCTCGTTTGTATACTGAGCAACAGTTAGCAAAAATGGAGAAATTAAAACAAGATGTCAGTAATGAGCGCTTGGTCTGGTTGGCTAATCCTCAAGTATCTCTAAGTGATCGGCAGTTTATTGGTTTTGAGCTTGAAATTGACTGGCAGTGCAATGAAGGTAATAAACTGACGCAACATGAATTTGACCAAATTGCTGAATACAGTGGTGAAATTTATCAGATCACTAAACAGATGGTGAAGCAAGCATTTGATTTACTAGTCATTATGCATTCTCTCGATATCACAGAAAAAGTTGCAATTAACTTATCGAGCAAGGAGTTGCTAGAGCCTGAATTAGCAGACTTTATCGAACATCAGGTAGAACGTACCAATATTAAAGCGCAGTACCTCACCATTGAATTAACAGAGCAAGTATTATTAGGCTCACCATTTAGAGCGCGTATGATGATCGATCAATTGCGCGTACTCGGGGTAAATATTGCCATCGATGATTTTTCTGGTAGTTATGAAGGCTTACGTTATTTGCGTAAAGCGTCCGTGCAGCAAGTGAAAGTGGAATGCTCAAGATTACAGCAATCACAAGAAGCGAAATCTGAAAAAACGATCGTCAATGCGTTAATTAATCTGATCAGAAAAATGCAAATTCCATTGATAGGCACTGGAGTGAATAATCAAGAAATTGAAAAATCATACCTGTTGATGGGGGGGAATTTTGCCCAAGGTAATGCTATTCAATCGGGGATCACCTTAGATAAGGTTGAAAATTGGCTCGCCGCTTCGCAAGCCAGAAAAAATCAAGCTTAATCAATATCGAGTGGATCTGGGGATAAAATAATGCCTGTGTTATCTGCGTAAATATGATCATCGGGTAAGAAAGACACCCCAGCAAAGTTAACGGCAAGATCACTTTCACCATGATCGTGATCCGATGCCCCTACGGGGATTGAAACGAGCCCTTGAATGCCAATGTCAATATCTTCTAATGCATCAACGTCTCTGACGCTGCCATAGCAAATAATACCTTCCCAGCCATTTTTTGCCGCGGCTTCGGCGATGTAACCGTCGATCAGTGCTCTGCGAGTTGAGCCGCCACCATCGATGACCAGCACTTTCCCTTCGCCGTCAGATTCAACCAATTGCGTGATCAATCCATTGTTTTCAAAACATTTGACCGTTACAACTTTTCCACCAAATGAACTCCTACCGCCATAGTTACAGAAAATAGGCTCGACGACATCGATGAGATCAGCGTAAATATTACACAATTCTGATGTATTGTATTCCATGACTCGTTCCTTAATGATAGAAAAACAAAAATTAATATGATGCTTAGTATACCTAGCCTATGCGAGGGTACAAGCGATTTGCCGTGATATTGTACTTGTAATAGTGTTAGAAACCTTATTTAATGGGGCAAGGCTAAAGCGTTGAGAGTACATGATAGCGAATGATGGGGAATATGTTTGCCTTAGGTTTTTTATATACCTTCGAAACCATTGTTTATAGTTTGCTCGCTTTTTTAGTGTATTCGTTTTACCAAGGTTTTGGCCGTCAATATGTTAAATATTGGATGTACAGTTTACTCTCCCTTAGTATTAGTTATGCGTGTTTAGCGTGCCAACATTTTCTTGTTCAGTTTGAAGATACTTCCTCGGTGCAAATTGCCTTAACGAGCGTGATACAAGTAGGCCAATACTTATTTATTTTGCTATTTTGTATCGGTTGTTATCTGACTCGGGCAAAAAATCAACTCACTGAGCAAACCATACGTTGGTTAGTTCTGGCGGCAATGTTACTTGGCTTGGTTTGTTCTGTTACGTTTTCTTTTGATCAGCAAGATGTTTTCAATCGCTTTTATTTAAGAGAAAGTTTTGCTGATTTTATTTTTGCTGGTGCATTTTTGATGATCAGCTTTATGTTGTTTGAACATAAAACGCGGCATTTTTCAGCAAGAATATTGATGATTTATAGCGCTATTTTGTCATTTCGCTATATTTTATCGTCCTTTGCCTCGGTAATTTTCTTAACATCTGATTGGTTTCAACAGTTATTAACTATCTTAGTGAGCTTTGACTTTGGCGCAAATGCCATTTTGGGTTATGTGATGTTGCTGTGGATGCAAGGGGCAGAGCGAAACGTGGCAGAAAAAGCCATCAGTCGAGCTAGTTATTTAGGTAAACATGACCAACTCACCGGAGCATTAAATCGCGAGCAAGTGATTGAGAGTTTACCAACAGCGCTCATTGATGCGGTTAACAATCATTGTAAGTTAGCAGTGTTTTTGATTGATCTTAAACGCTTTAAATTTATTAATGATACTTTTGGTTTAAAAACAGGCGATATGATTTTAGGTGAGGTCGCCAATCGCCTGTCAGACAGCATATTATTACCTAAGGTAGTTGGTCGGTTAAGTGGAGATTCATTTATATTCGCTGTTGAAGTTAGCGATGATAACCAGCAAGAAAAAGTCGCGAAGCACTTACATGGATTAATATCGCGCCCCTGTTTTATCAATGGACAAGAAGTACACTTGCAAGCTAGCGTGGGGTATTGCTTGGCCCCTGTTGATAGCAACGATGCCGAAGAATTACTCCAACAAGCCAACTTAGCGCTTTTCCAAGCAGAGAGTAATAATATTGCCAGTGTTAAATATGTTGCAGGTATGCAATCTCAAGGACGTAAGCTGGTAGAAGTTGAAAAAGAGATCCGGCGAGCATTGGCAGAGCAGGAATTTATTTTATATTTTCAACCCCAGTTAAATATTGTCACTAATCGTATTGAAGGGGTGGAAGCTCTAATTCGCTGGCAACACCCAGAGAAAGGCATACTGGCTCCCGCAGAGTTTTTAGATGAAGTTGAAGCGCTTGGCTTAAGTGGGGATATTGATAATTACGTCTTAGAACTGACCTGTAAAACCAATGCGCGTTGGTATCAAAAATATAAGCGGCGAGTGGCAATCGCGGTAAATTTAAGTGCAGTAGAATTTCAAGATCCTAAGTTAATTACTAAAATTCAAGCATTGTTGCTCAAATATGACATTCCTCCGCGCTACCTTGAGCTAGAAATCACTGAAAATGTTGTGATGACAGAGATAAATAGTGCCATGGACACTATAGTCGTGTTACAGAATATGGGAATAAAAGTCTCCATTGATGATTTTGGCACGGGCTACTCTTCTTTAGCCTATTTAAGAAAACTACCAATTGACACCATAAAAATTGATCGCAGTTTTATTACTGAATTTGCTACAAATGATTCAGACTTAACCATTGTTAAGTCGATGATTAGTTTATCACATGGCTTGGGTAAACGGGTGTTGGCAGAAGGCGTTGAAAGCTTAGGTCAACTTGATTTGCTTCGTAAGCTTGGTTGTGATGCTGTTCAAGGTTACTTTATTAACCCTCCTTTGACAGAAGAAAAGTTTACTCGTTATTTAAGTCGGAAATAATTTTTCTAACTAAAGACTTTTCAAATTTAGCAACTATACTTCAAGTAGTTACGTTATTAGTAGAGGTATTATATGTTAATTAAGCACAAGCTTATTGCGAATACATTAGTGTTGATTGTATCAATGTTAGGTATGCTAGGTCTTATTACCTATGCCGTGTCATCGCTTAATGATGATGTGCAAATGGCTAGAACAATTGGTGATATTGAAAGTTCAGTGTTGCAGTTAAGACGTAGTGAAAAAGACTTCTTAGCTCGCAAAGACACTAAATACGCTGACAAGTTTTCCAAACAATATAAAGTATTGCAATCTGATATTAATCACCTCGAACAAGTCTTTGCTGATGAAAGTCAGGTACAGACTGATATTAGTAATTTACGTAAAATAACGCGTGACTATGATAACCACTTTAAAGACGTTGTTGATGCACAAATTATTATTGGTCTTAATTCCAAAGATGGACTTTACGGAGAGTTACGAAGCGCGGTGCATCAGGTGGAATCTTTATTAGAAGGCAGTGATTATCGTTTATTAGCTGATATGCTGCAGTTACGACGTAATGAAAAAGATTTTATGTTACGCCTAGATGAAAAGTACCTGCAACGTTGGCAAGACAATGCTGCAAATTTTAGTGAAGATGTAAAATCCAGCGAATTATCAGACGAGCTTATTAATCAAGTGGTCACTAGTATCAGTGCGTATGAGTCTGCTTTTATCAACTTAGTTGAGCAACAACGTATTATGGGGTTTTCTGCTAGTGAAGGTTTACAAGGAAAGATGCGTAATACTGTTCATCAAGTAGATACTATTTTGGCGAAATTGGTCAACGTTAGTAAAAAAATTACCGATGATCGTGTGTTGTTCGTAAAAAGTGTTTCAATTGTGGTATTTGTCGTGGTGCTTGTGATTGCAAGTGGGGCAGCAACCTTGATTGCCCGTAGTATTTTAATGGCGATCAATAAATTAAAAGATGCCATGAATAATGTGGCTGAAACTAAAAATTTAGCAATTGAAGTCTCTACCGATGGGAAAGATGAATTAGCTGAGATGGCAAAAGTGTTTAATACCATGTTAGCAAGTTTTAGAAACTTAATTATACAAGTTAATCAATCAGTTGACACGGTTAATACTGCTACACGTAACTTATCAGAAAATATTCATTCCGCTAATGAAGGGGTGCAATCACAAATTCAGGAAACTGATATGGTGGCAACCGCGGTGACTGAAATGGTAGCGACGGTTGATGAAATTGCTAAAAACACCCAAGAGGCGGCAGATAAAGCAGAATCCACTCATGATAATTCAGAACAAGGGAAAATAGGCGTTGATACCACAATTGCGAAGATTGATGAGTTATCAAACACCTTATTAGCGTCGGAAAGTGTGGTTCACGATTTGGCGAAAGATAGTGATACGATTGGCTCTGTGTTAGATGTTATCCGTGGTATTGCTGAGCAGACTAATTTGTTAGCACTGAATGCTGCCATTGAGGCTGCTCGTGCAGGAGAACAAGGCCGTGGTTTTGCTGTGGTAGCCGATGAAGTAAGAACGCTAGCAAGTCGCACTCAAGATTCTACCCAGGAAATTGAAAGTATTATTAATTCATTACAGAATCGAACCAAAGAGATAGTTTCACATATGGCTGAGTGTCGGGCTCAGGGACAAGAAAGTGCCGATCAGGCCAGCACTGCTGGACAAATGCTTGAAGAAATCACGCAAGATGTCTCGACTATTATGGATATGAATACTGCTATTGCCACAGCCATCCAACAACAAAGTGCGGTGGCAAGTGAAGTTAATGAACATGTGGTGTTGATCCGTGATGTCGCGGAAAACTCTGGTAAAACAGCCAATCAAAATGCACAAATGGGTGAAGAGCTATCACAACAAGCTGATGTGTTAAATCGAGAGGTTAATCAATTTTCTGTGTAGCCGGTAAAGTATGCTATCTAATAGACAAAACCAGCTTATCTTTAAGCTGGTTTTTTTATTGGGCTATACTAAGGTTATGCTGAAATGTGTATGCATCAATATTTCCAATCCTTTATAAGAGGCTTGATCAGGTTGAGAAGAGAGCAGTAAATGAAAACATTTGCGTTAATTAGCTTGTTGTTTTTCTCATTATATAGTGACGCAAAAACCGAATTAGTCGTGGCGGTGTCAAGTTTTGAACCATGGACAATTATTGCAGGAGAAAAAGCCACAGGTATTGATATGGAGTTAGTTGAAAAGCTAGCACAAATGCAGAACCTAACGGTTAAATACTCTCATTGTCCTTGGGTGCGTTGTTTACATCTTCTAAGGCAAGGTGAAATTGATTTAGTGACTAATGTGTTTTACTCAACTGAGCGAGAGAACTACCTTAACTATTTTGCGCAGCCTTATATTCATGGTAATTATCACACTTTTTATATCAATCGAGCATCAGATTTCACGATTAATCAGTTCAATGACTTATTACCTTTAACGATCGGTGTGCGTAGAAATGTGAATTATTTTCCAAAGTTTGATCGCTACCAAGGATTAAAGAAAAAAAAGCTGACTTACGATATTCAATTAATCAATATGCTTAAGGCTAATCGCATAGATGTGATGATCGGTGAAGAGGATGTAATGGACTATTTATTATCAAAACATGATGAAAGAGGGCAAATTGTGAAAACGAATTATCGTGTCTATCAGCAAGATGTTGGCTTCTTTGCTTTTTCAAAAAAATCTAACCTATTACATTTACAAGCAAAGATGGAAGCGAATTTGGTGACGCTAGTTGAGCAAAATTATCTTCAGGCGTTGCGCCAGAAATATCAATAATTAGAAAAAGGTGCAGATTCTACTGCACCTTTTAGTACCATGAAGAAAATCTAGAGGATAAAGCGACTTAAATCTTCGTCTTGTATTACGTTATTGAGGGTTTTCTCAACGTACGTGCGATCAATCACAATTGATTCACCGCTTCTATCATTGGCGGTAAATGAGATTTCTTCTGTTAACCTTTCCATCATGGTATGTAAACGACGAGCGCCAATATTTTCAGTAGTCTCGTTCACTTGCCAAGCAGCTTTAGCAATAGCTTCAATGCCATCTTCACTAAATGAAATATCCACACCTTCTGTAGCCATTAAGGCGATGTATTGCTCGGTCAGTGAAGCATTTGGCTCGGTTAAAATGCGAATAAAATCTTCAGTGGTAAGTGCTTGTAATTCAACACGAATAGGTAGGCGGCCTTGTAACTCAGGGATCAAATCTGACGGTTTGGCCATTTGGAAGGCCCCTGATGCGATAAACAAAATATGATCTGTTTTTACCATGCCATGCTTGGTGCTAACGGTTGAGCCTTCTACTAATGGTAGTAAATCGCGTTGTACACCTTCACGCGAAACATCAGGACCAGAGCTATCGCCGCGCTTACAAATTTTGTCTATTTCATCAACAAAGACAATGCCATTTTGTTCAACGGCCTCTAAGGCTTTCGTTTTGATGTCTTCTTGATTGACGATTTTAGCTGCCTCTTCTTCTTGCAGTGCTTTAAATGCGTCTTTTATTTTCAATTTACGTTTATTGGTCTTTTCGCTCGACATGCTTTGGAACATATTCTGCAATTGAGAAGTCATGTCTTCCATACCCGGAGGCGCCATGATTTCTACTCCTACCTGAGGAGCAGCCAAATCTAATTCAATTTCTTTATCATCAAGCTTGCCTTCGCGCAGCTTTTTGCGAAATACCTGGCGAGTACTGCTGTTATCTGTTTGCTCTTCATTGCCAAAAGTGTCACGAGGGTTTGGCAATAACACATCAAGAATGCGCTCTTCAGCTGCTTCTTCTGCTAGGTGTTTTACCCGTGCCATCTCTTGCTCTTTAGTGAGCTTAAATGCCATATCGGTTAAATCACGGATAATGGTTTCTACTTCCTTACCGACATAACCCACTTCGGTAAATTTAGTGGCTTCAACTTTGATAAAAGGGGCATTAGCAAGCTTAGCTAAACGGCGAGCAATCTCGGTTTTACCGACACCCGTAGGGCCGATCATTAAGATATTCTTTGGGGTTACTTCACTACGTAACTCGTCATTTAACTGCATACGACGCCAGCGATTACGAAGTGCAATTGCAACGGCACGTTTAGCATCGGCTTGGCCAACAATGTGGCTATCTAATTCATGAACAATTTCACGAGGGGTCATATTCGACATGATAAATTCCTTGGTGCTGACTTAAAGTTCGTCGATGGTTTGCGAGTGGTTGGTAAACACACAAATATCGCCAGCAATTTTTAATGATTTTTCAACAATTTCACGAGCAGATAACTCGGTATTTTCTAATAAAGCGGTTGCTGCAGATTGAGCAAAGTTACCACCACTACCAATGGCAATTAAGTCATTTTCAGGTTGCACTACGTCACCATTACCCGTGATGATTAATGATGCCGTTTCATCCGCCACTGCTAAAAGGGCTTCAAGCTTTCTTAAGGCACGATCACTGCGCCAGTCTTTGGCTAATTCTACCGCAGCTTTAGTTAAATGACCTTGATGCATTTCAAGCTTACTTTCAAAACGTTCAAAAAGTGTGAACGCATCAGCGGTACCGCCAGCAAAGCCAGCCAGTACTTTATCATTATATAAACGGCGCACTTTTTTTGCGTTGCCTTTCATTACGGTGTTACCAAGGGATACTTGGCCATCGCCACCAATGGCCACTTTGCCATTACGTCTAACGGATACAATCGTAGTCACAATTAACCTCTACTTAAGTTGCTGGCGCATGACGCCAGCAAGGATCAATGTAGATTAAATTGGGTATGTTTGAGAGTTTTTCAAGGAATTGATTGGAATTAATTCCATAACCAAATTTGACAGGTGGTTATGCCATTGCTTTTTAGTTTATGTTTGTCTTTTTCTGCGGCACGTTTACGTTCATAGGGCCCCAAATACACTTTATACCAAGTGCCACTTGAGCCGTTGGCTGAACTGATTTGAGAACTTAATCCGGTAAAAGCAATCGTCGCTTTCATGACTTCAGCTTGTTTTTGGGTGCGAAATGATCCGCATTGCATTTTATACGGGCCTTTTTCTTGTACTTGGTATTCCCCTTCGTCAACTTCTTTTGACTTAAGCTCTTCCATGTATTGCCATTTTTCTTCAGGTGGTTTAGGTAACTCACTGGCTTTTTTTATCGGCGTACTAGCGGGGGTAGTTGGTGTATTCTCTGGTTCTATGTCTTTAATGCTCCATAATAAATAACCAAAGCCGGCGATAGCAATTATCATCAACAGTGAGATCAACTTTACCTTGATGGAAAGCCCTGATGGTGCGGGTGCTTGCTTTTTATATGGATTGCGCTTTTTTTTAGAAGCACTAGCGCGGGAAACATAATCTTGATGAGTCATGGATGCTTTTATATCTTGAGAGTTAACAACACGAAAGGCTCATTTTAACCAAGTTCATGGAAATTGCTACCAACTTAATTCAATTGGATCAATATCAATCGACCATCGAACTTTTGACTGCCATTCATTGTTGGTCAGTGATTGTAATACTTGCGTTACACCTTGGTGTAATGCTTGTCTGGTTTTGGCTTGTAACAAAAGATGAAAACGGTATTTTCCTGCGCGTTTTTCTATGGCGGCAGGCATAGGTCCTGCCAACTCACAATCGCTGAAATTAACAGTCGCTATTTGACGAAGAAATTTTTCAGGGTAAGAAGGGTAGTTGGCATCTGCTCTAACAAGTGCCTGATAACCAAACGGCGGTAAAAATGCCATTTGTCGTTCATTTAACCCTTGTTTGGCAAAGTGTTGATAGCCGTTATTGACTAAATCTTGCAATAGTGGGTGCTGAGGGTATTGAGTTTGTACCAGTACTTTGCCCGGTTTGCTTGCTCGTCCAGCACGGCCAGCAACTTGTACAATCAATTGCGCCATATTCTCTGGGGCGCGATAATCGAAACTAAACAGTGCACCATCAATATCTAACATGGCTACTAAGGTCACATCAGGAAAGTGATGGCCTTTGGCTAACATTTGGGTGCCAATTAGAATTTGATGTTCTTTATTGAGCACTTGCTGTAATAATTTATTGAGTTCACCTTTGCGTCTGGTACTGTCGCGATCTATACGCACGGTACTGTACTGGGCAAATGTTTGTGCGAGATACTCTTCAATTTGTTCTGTGCCTTGCCCGATTGGTTTAATGCGCACGCTGCCACAACTATCACATTGAGCAGGCACTCTTTTTTGACTACCACAATGATGGCAAATCAGTAATCCTTGACCGCGATGCAAGGTGTATGGGCATTGACAGCGTGTGCATTCTGCAACCCAATGGCATTCTTGGCAATTGATGGCAGGGGAATAGCCTCGACGATTTAAGAAAATCAGTACTTGCTCGCCACGCTCTAGCGTTTGGCTGATGGCTTTTTTTAACGGTAGTGATAACCCTGCTTGTAATGTTTGATTACTGACATCGAGCAGTGAAACTTTGGCTTGGCGACTTCCGGCTGCACGTTTGGTCAGTTGATGATAATGATAGCGTTGTTTTATGGCATTATGTAGCGACTCAAAACTTGGCGTGGCACTGCCTAATATAATGGGTATATTGAGTTGTTTGGCGCGAATAATCGCGACATCTCGACCATGGTAGCGAAAGCTGTCTTGCTGTTTAAATGAAGCGTCATGTTCTTCGTCTACAATAATCAACCCAAGTTTTGGCAAAGGACTGAAGACTGCTGAACGGGTGCCAATGATAATGGCCGCATTATTCTGGTTGGCATTTTGCCATGTTGCCAGGCGCTCTTTATCGTTAAGTCCTGAGTGGTGAAGAAAAATAGGCACATTAAATCGTTGCTCAAAGCGGCTCAAGGTTTGAGGTGTTAAGCCAATTTCAGGCACCAAAACTAATACCTGTTGATGATGACTCAGCACCTTGGTCATGCTTTGTAGATAGACTTCTGTTTTGCCTGAGCCGGTAATACCATCAATGAGATGACAACTGTATTGCCCAATTGATTGTGATATGGCTGATACCACTACGGCTTGTTCCGTTGATAAAGTAAATTCATTTTCTTGATTAAGTGCGTCATCGTGCCACTGAAAAGGAGTTGCAAGCTGTTCAACACTGGCAATTAATTGTTTATTTTCTAAAGCGGATAGCTGTGCTTTATTAAAACCTAAGGTTCTAATTTCGGGCCAAGTTAGTTGCTGATGATGACTGAGTAGCTGATAAAGTTGCCATTGTTTTTTGCTACGTTTGTTGTCGAGTTTACTCAGTACTTCTGCGTTATCTTCCGTTTTAGGTAAACATTGCCAAGCGATAATTGGTGCTATTGAAGGTGGTTCGACTTGCCTTAACAATACCGGCAGCGCTTGATGAAACACATCACCAATGGGGTGATGATAATAACTGGCACAGGTGGTTAATAATTTGATTAACGCTTGGGGAATACATTGGTCGTGTTCAATGATGTTGGTGATAGCTTTAATTTTATTCGGCGCAAATTCACATTCATCGACGATAGCCATAACAATACCAATGACATGACGATGACCAAAAGGTGCCACAACACGCTCGCCAACAGTGAAACTGTGTTCAAGCAAGGCATCAGGAATGGCATACGTGAACAGCTGGCGTAGAGGAACAGGAATCGCAAGCTGTAAAAATTTTGCTTGGGGCAAGATTAATGTCTGTCATAATTCAAGGTAACTTTATTGTGAATGTTTCTGCCTTCATTGCCAAGCACAAGTCTGCTTATTTTGTTGGCATCAAGATTCTGTTCAATTATTTATCAGTTTGTCTTGCACTGATGGTGATGATCCATTATTATTCGCCCCCATTAAATTTAACTCGTATGGTGCTTGGCAACGAATCAGCGTTGACTAAGTGGCGATACGGCCTATATAGAGGTTTCCATGAAAGACGGTATTCATCCAAATTATGTAGAGATCAAGGCACATTGTTCTTGTGGTAACGTGATCAACACTCGTTCAACGTTAGGCAAAGACATCCACCTTGATGTTTGTTCAGAATGTCACCCATTCTACACTGGTAAGCAAAAAGCTGCTGAAACTGGTGGTCGTGTTGATAAATTCAACAAACGTTTTGGTGCATTGGGTAAGAAGTAAGCTTACACTTGCAATGAAATGTTTAGAAAAAGCGCCGATTGGCGCTTTTTTTATGCCTGAATAAAATAAAGCAAAAATTACTCATCGCTTTAAACCCTTTTTTGTCATACTGCATCTTACTACCAAGAACGATTAATTTATTATCAGTTTATAAACACGCAAGAGAGAGTTTGTTGTTTGGATAATCCAAAAGTTATTGATGCAACGCAGTTGTTTACCTTAGACCAAGAGCAAGAATTAGTTCAACGCGCTCAACAAGGCGATCAACAGGCTTTTCATCAATTATATCAGAATCATTACCGCAGAATTTATGCGTTATGTTGGCGTATGTTAGCTGACAAAGACAGCGCTGAAGATGTTTGCCAAGAGGTATTTGTTCAGTTGTGGCAAAAAATTAGCCACTTTCGGGGCGAAAGTAAATTTACTACCTGGCTACATAGTGTTGCAACCAATATTGTCTTGGGGCACATCAGAAAGCAAAAAAACTGGCTGCAACGTATTTTTAGTATTGAGGAACAAACTACCGAAGAAATCACGGTAGAGCTCAAGGATGAAAAAACGACGAGTGAGTTAGATAAGGCGATCCAACGCTTACCTGAACGAGCACGTTTAGTGTTTGTTTTGTTTGCTGTAGAGGGTTATCGCCATGAAGAAATCGCAAAAATGTTAAATATGGCAGTGGGATCAAGTAAATCTCAATATCATCGTGCCAAAGGTCTGTTAAAGGCTGAGCTAAGTGAGCAAGTGTTATGAACAAGCAAATATCAGATGAATTATTAGATCAGCAAATCAAGCAACTCACTAAAGAAATGGAGCCTGAACGTGATCTATGGCGCGGCGTTGAAAAAGCCATTGCGACCTTGCCACAGCAACAAGAGAAAAAGTCAACGGTGTTGCCCATGGCTTGGGCTGCTTCAATTGTTGTTGCAATCTTGGTTTCTTGGTTATCCTTTTTGCCAGAGCAAGTGACAGGGCAGGACAGTGAATTGAGTATTGCTCAAGTAATGCAGAGTGATTTTGAAAAGCAGAAACAATTAGTGTTGGCGAGCTTTGGTCAACCCAAATTATCAGAGCTCCCTACAGACCTGCAAAAGCAGTTAGACGAATTGTCGTCGGCAAGGGCGGCTATTAGTAAAGCACTCAGTGATGATCCGCAAAATAGTGAGTTATTAAACCTGTTACGGTGGGCACAAAAGCAAGAAATAGATCTGTTAAAGCAGTTGTATACGCCTCAGTGGCAAACGATTTAGAGTATAGAGGTAATGATGAAATTTATGGTAAGAATAGTGTCGTTAGTATTAAGTGTTATTGCTTTGCAAGTGTCAGCTCAGCAGGTTAACCAGCGCATTGATGCATCAGGTGCAACGAGTATTACGATTGAAAACCAACAAGGAGAGGTAGTAGTAACAAGTTGGCAACAAGAGGTGGTGGAGCTTGAAGGGCAAATATCGGATGAAGCAAAGCGTTTTATATTTGAGCGTCAAGGAAATCAAATTGTGGTCAAAGTGATTATGCCTAATCATAATCACTGGAATAACACGCATAATTCGACATTGACGCTAAAAGTGCCCCATAATTTACGCCTTTCATTTAACGGTATTTCCAGTGATATTAGTATCTCTGATATGGAAAAAAGTAGTGCGATTAAAACGGTCAGCGGTAATATTAACGTGAATAATCTCGCTGAACTCGTTGACTTATCAAGTGTGAGCGGTGATATCAAAAGTCGTGGATTATCGGGTAAAATATCTATTTCATCGGTCAGTGGTGACATTGATGATAGGGCTTCTCAAGGGCGTATTAATTTAAGTGTGATCAGTGGGCATTTAGTGAGCCATTCTCAAGCGGAAGAAGTGTCTGTCAATAGTGTTTCAGGAGAAGTGTCGTTAACCTTGGCGAAGGTTAATGAGTTGAGTATAACCACCGTCAGTGGTGACGCTGATGCGCGTTTATCACTCAATGATAATGGCTTGTTGAAAGTTGATAGTGTCAGTGGTGATATCTCGATTCAGTTCGATAATAATGTTCAAGCAAGCTTTAAAATGCGTGCAAATGCCGGTGGTGATTTAATTAATCGACTTACTGATGATAAAGTTCAGGAAGCTAAATACGGCCCAAGTTCGAAACTCTATTTTAATACAGGCAATGGCAGTGCGACGGTTAAAGCATCTACTGTCAGTGGTGACATTAAAGTCTCACGGTAATGGTCAATCGTCTTCTAAGGTAGGTGTTACCACCTACCTTATTTCTCTATTTATTTGCTTTATAAATTCTATTTTCTAATACATAATAAGCCATCTAATCAATCTCAGGTTTTTTCGGTTTGAAATCAATTCGCCGTTTAGTTTGAAGAAAGAAATACAGGTATCTGAATGGCTGATCGTAAGCCCGCTAAATTTCCAAATAATAAAACCTTCAAGCATGATCAACAAGTTGAAGAGCTAAAAGTCCCACCTCATTCGTTAGAAGCTGAACAATCAGTATTAGGTGGCTTGTTACTCGACAATGAGGCATGGGATCGTGTTGCTGAACGCGTTGTGGCACAAGACTTTTATAGTCGTGCTCATCGTATTGCTTATGAAACCATCGGTAGCTTAATTGAGTTAGGTGAACCGGTAGATTTGATCACCTTATCAGAAGCATTAGAGAACGACCAAAAACTGGAAGATGCCGGCGGTTTTGTTTACCTCGCTGAAATGATGAAAAACACGCCAAGTGCGGCTAACATTACGGCATATGCTGAGATTGTCCGTGAACGTGCAGTAACACGTGAAATGATCAGTGTCGCCAATGAAATTGCTGAAGCTGGTTTTGATACTCAAGGTAGAACGAGTGCGGATTTACTCGATTTAGCGGAAACTAAAGTGTTTGCTATCGCAGAGCAACGGGCTAATAAATCTGAAGGTCCGGAAAATATTCATGCGGTATTAGAAAAAACAGTTGATAGAATTGAGAAACTATACCAGCAGCCGCATGATGGTGTGACAGGGGTTTCCACGGGGTTTTCTGATCTGGATAAAATGACGGCTGGCTTACAGTCCTCCGACCTAATTATTGTCGCGGCTCGTCCTTCCATGGGTAAAACAACGTTTGCCATGAACTTAGCTGAACATGCGGCTATGACTGAAGATAAGCCTGCGCTTATTTTTAGTTTAGAGATGCCTTCAGAACAGTTGATGATGAGGATGCTGGCCTCACTCGGACGTATCGATCAAACCAAAATCCGTACCGGACAATTAGGCGACGAGGATTGGGCAAGACTGTCTTCGACCATGGGCCTGTTAATAGAAAAAGGTAAAATGTATATTGATGATGCCGCTGGGTTAACGCCTACTGAAGTTCGTTCGCGAGCGCGTCGTATTGCTCGAGATAATGGCGGACTCAGTATGATCATGATCGATTACCTACAATTAATGCGCGCACCGCAATTTTCCGATAACCGAACCTTAGAAATAGCTGAAATTTCTCGCTCGTTAAAAGCCTTAGCAAAAGAGCTTGAAGTGCCTGTTGTCGCACTTTCTCAATTAAACCGGAGTTTGGAACAACGCTCGGATAAACGCCCAGTTAATTCTGATTTACGTGAATCAGGTTCAATTGAGCAAGATGCTGACTTGATCATGTTTATCTACCGTGATGAGGTTTATCACGATGATTCAGAATTTAAGGGCATGGCAGAAATTATTATTGGTAAGCAACGTAACGGGCCGATCGGGCGTGTACCTTTAACTTTCCAAGGTCAATTTTCCCGTTTTGATAATTATGCTGGCTCACATGTGCTAGAAGAAGATTAATCACGGTATGACCATTCGAAGTGCGACTGCCGTGATCGATCTGGCGGCTTTACAACAGAATTTTTCTGCGATTAAAAAGCTTGCACCGCAATCTAAGGTGCTAGCGGTATTAAAAGCCAATGCTTATGGACATGGCTTAGAGCGTGTTGCTAAAGCCTTACATCAGGCGGATGCGTTTGGAGTTGCCAGAATAGAAGAAGCATTGGCATTACGCGCAGATGGTATTACTCAGCCGATCGTATTGTTAGAAGGTTTTTTTGCTCAGGATGAATTGCCGATTTTAGTTAAAAATAATCTGCAAACTATCGTGCATAGTGAACAGCAATTGACAGCACTTATTCAGGCAAAGCTTGATACACCATTAAAAGTATGGCTAAAAATTGATACTGGAATGCATCGGCTAGGTATTGATCCTGAACAATTACCTTATTTTTATCAGCAGCTTGAAGCAAGTGCTAATGTGCATAAAGCGTTAACGCTGATGAGTCATTTAGGTTGCGCCGATAATACGCAAGATGATGCGACCGAAGCACAGTTACAGCGTTTTTCACAATTAACGGCAGATTTTGATAATGATAAAAGCCTAGCAAATTCTGCGGGGATCTGGGCTTGGCCTGAAAGCCATTACCATTGGGTGCGTCCTGGCTTAATGCTCTATGGTATTTCACCAATGCTGGCAGATGATAAGTCTTTTTACCAAGAAATTAAGCCAGTTATGTCATTACAAGCTGGTTTGATTGCCACCAGAAAAATTACTGCTGGTGAGACGGTCGGTTATGGTGGCGCTTGGCAAAGTGAACGAGATACGATTATAGGGGTGGTGGCGATAGGCTATGGTGATGGCTACCCAAGACATGCTAAAAATGGCACGCCAGTGTTGTTGAATGGTCGACGAGTGCCGTTAGTTGGTCGGGTGTCTATGGATATGATCACCATAGATTTAGGACCAGATGCACAAGACAAGGTAGGTGATATTGCAACACTTTGGGGGCCATCACTGAATGTGGCAGAAGTGGCAAGAAATGCCACTACCATACCTTATGAATTACTATGTAATATCAGTAAGCGGGTTAATATATCCGTAAAAACATGATAAAAGCAGCGTATTTAACTGGCAAATAAGCAATTTGCGAGTGTTTTTTGAATGGCGACAATATCGTCCCCTTTGCGTAATTCTCTACTGATCGGAGTGTCTTGACCCGAAATATAAATTTTTAGATCAGAATCTAAATCAAAATGTCCCGCACTTTCTATTTTAAAATGAGTGATCGCTTTGTACGGAATTGAATGATACTCAACTTTACTACCAGTAATTCCTTGTTTATCAATTAATATCAAACGTTTGTTCGTGAAAATAAATTGATCGCGGATCAATTTAAATCCTAATTCGACAGTTTCATTGTTAGCAAGAATTGGGGATAACTCTTCACTTAGCTGTTCAACATCGACTTGTGAAGCATTACCCATTAACCCCGATAAAAAACCCATAATTATTCCTTAATTTATATGTGTAGCGAATATATTACTGTGAGCCCGACATAAAGCAAATTATTCCCCTTGCATGGTGGCAATTATCTGTCTCGCACCTGCATGGTTGCGATGCTCGCCTAAATAGATACCCTGCCATATGCCGATATTTAATTGTCCGTTGGTGATAGGAATAGTTACGCTACTCCCTAGTAAACTCGCTTTGATATGAGCAGGCATATCATCGGCGCCTTCATAGGTGTGCTGATAATAGGGCGCGCCTTCTGGTACAAAATGATTGAAATGTGCTTCCATATCACTTCTTACTGTTGGATCGGCATTTTCGTTAAGTGTTAAGGACGCAGAAGAGTGTTTAATAAAGAGATGAAGTAAACCTACGCGAATATTATTCATAGACTCGAGTTGGTTGACTATTTCATCGGTAACTAAATGGAACCCTCTGGGCTTGGCGGATAAAGTCAGTTGTGTTTGTTGCCACATAATGGTGAATCTTTTAAAGCGAATTTGTGGACATCATAAACAAAAAAGCCTCTAGTTTTTAGAGGCTTTGCTGAGAATATCCGTTGTTACTTATCGAAGCTAAATTCGATATAGGCTTTACCTTGCGGTGAATTGAGCGGAATGATGACGATGGGGCCTTCTGCTTTATGCTTGATGGTATGTCGAGGACCTGATACAACCATAGGCGTTGCCATATCAAATTCAAAGCCTTTTTCACTCAGCATACGTTTAGCGCCACCAGTCACCATATTCGTGATCTCACCGACTAAATCGGTAATTTCGTCGTTGACCTCATCTGGTGCTTCACCAACCATGCCTTTCATTGTCGCTAATGCTAATGGGGCATCAAAGGTAATTGATAATGAACCTTTTGTTTGTTCACTAACCATACCAATAAGTCCGGAGACATCACCCATTGCCACTTCATCTTTCTTCAATTTGGGCTTTTCCGGTGTGAGTTCCATTTGTGCCATAGTTGACATAACGTTAAGCATCGATGATAAAAATGGGTTAATAAACTCTACATTCATGAATATTCTCAAAGCCTTATTTCATACTAGTATTATGATTTTGCACCTAATGAGACAAAATGTAAATCAATGAATACTAATTATTATTTTACGATAGTAGCTACTTTTTTAGACCCAGTAAACGTTAAGCTGCCATTTATTACAGAGTCTTGATAATTCACAGTATTTACTTGTTTAGTGTAAGTATCGACGAGTAAATCATTTTTTACCACTAAACCGGCTAAATTATTTTTGAAAACGGCTTCTTGAAAAACGTAAATTTTTCCTTGGTTGACCTCTAAACCAACCCAGTCTAATTCGATGTTTTCATTATTCATCAATAATTTAAAGTGTTGGTTGAAATAGTTTCTAATGTAGCTATCGTAGTGTTTATGCTCGGGAGAAAAATTTTCTTGTTTGATTTCAGCTATCGCATTTTCTATGTCATGCGCAGTGAATTGGTGAATGACTTCTAAGGTTTGATGGTTTGGATTAACCGAAAGTTCGGTCAATCCAAAAAAGTACCGATGGGCAAAGCTGCTAGTGCTTTGCCCTAGGATGATCAAAACAAAGAGTATTTTCAATGTTTGTTGGATCATGCTTATTTATCTTCTTTTTTCTGGTTGTCTTTATCATCTGATTCTTCATCAGATTTTAGTTCAACATTGTAATCACGCATCATGTCTTTTTTCTTGCGTTTGTACAGTTCAAAACGTGATTTAATTGGGCGAGCAGGCCAGTAATTATTATTTACATCAGTATCTGCTGTTTCCCAGTTAGGATCTAATGCGATAGCCGTTAGCTCTTTTTCGGTGATAAATAATTTAGAGACTTTATCGGTATTTTTACGCCATATCTCTGCTGGAATACGCACATGCTCGGTGGTACCGTCAGCAAATGTTAAATCCAGTAATATTGGCATAGGCAATCCGCCTTTGTTTTTAAAATCAACAATGTAAAAGTTTCTATCATCAACGAGTAAATCTTTTTCCCATTGCTTCAATTTCTTTTGTTTGCTGTTATAGCTATTACGGGCAGCATTGGTTGCCGTAAACTTGTCATGTTCGTTATAAAAATCTAATAACTCAGGCTTATCATTAGTACGTAACCAGTGACCTTTGTTGCGAAGATCCGAAATAAACGTCGGCTTTTCGTTTTCTAATGCTCGTTCCCAAGCTTCTTCAACGTCTGGATTTTGGCTGTTTGGACGGTATAAATGAATATCTCCAAGGGCAATATCAACATGATCTGTGGTGTAGAACCAACCACGCCAGAACCAGTCTAAATCAACGGCAGATGCATCTTCCATAGTACGGAAAAAGTCAGCAGGAGTCGGGCGTTTGAACTTCCAGCGTTGTGCATACTCACGAAATGCGAAGTCAAATAATTCACGACCCATAATAGTTTCACGTAAAATGTTTAACGCCGTTGCTGGTTTACCATAAGCGTTATTACCAAATTGTAAAATTGACTCTGAGTTGGTCATGATAGGCACTTGGTTTGCGCTTTTCATATAGCTGGTAATGTTGGCTGCATGACCACGACGAGACGGGTAGTTTTCTTCCCAAGCTTGCTCAGCAAGAAATTGCAAAAAGGTGTTTAACCCTTCGTCCATCCATGTCCATTGACGTTCGTCAGAGTTAACGATCATTGGGAAGTAGTTATGACCAACTTCATGAATAATTACTCCGATCAAACCGTATTTAGTGCGACGAGAATAAGTTTTTTCACCCGTTTTTTCGTTCAATGTTGGGCGAGGTCCGTTAAAAGTGATCATTGGATATTCCATGCCACCGACAGGACCATTTACTGAGATTGATACCGGATAAGGGTAATCAAAAGTATACTTGTTGTATTGCTCCATGGTATGGATGATAGCTTCGGTTGAATACTTTTCCCATAAAGGATTACCTTCATTTGGGTAGAAAGACATTGCCATGGTATCTGTACCGCCTTTTTTATACCCTTGCGCATCCCAGATAAACTTACGGCTAGAAGCAAAGGCAAAATCACGGACATTTTCTGCTTTAAAGTGCCATGTTTTGGTAGCTTTAGCACGAGACTTCTCGTTTTCTAGCGCTTCGTCTGGCGTGACAATTAATACCGGTTTTGTGGCTGTTTTAGCTTTTGCTAAACGTTGACGTTGTTGCTTAGTTAATACTTTTGATGGGTTTTGTAATACGCCCGTTGCAGCAACAATGTGATCGGCAGGTACTGTGATTTCAACATCATAATCACCAAACTCTAACGCAAATTCACCACTACCAAGGAATTGTTTATTTTGCCAGCCCATGACATCGTAATAAGCGACAGCACGAGGGAACCACTGAGCCATTTCGTATAAATAGTTATCATCTTTTTCAAAGTATTCATAACCAGAGCGACCACCAAGTACTTTTTGTTCATGTAATTGGTAATTCCAATCGACATTGAATTCAACTTTTTTACCTGGTTTTAATGGCTTGTTTAAGTCAATGCGTAACATAGTATTATTGATGGTAAAGCGCATTGCATCGTTACTTGAATCAGTAACTTTTGTTATTTCGTATCCACCGTCAAATTTATCTGCTTCAACGATACCACGCATACCACGATAAGTAATTTTCTTGCCAGGTGCGCCACTGATGCTATTGGCAACAGAATCACGTTTTAGTCTATTTTGGTCTAATTGCAACCAAATATAGCGTAACGTATCAGGCGAGTTATTGATGTATTCAATCGTTTCAGAGCCAGTTAAACGTTGGTTTTCATCATCAATAGTAATATCAATTTCATAATTGACTTGTTGTTGCCAATATTGGTGGCCAGGGGCACCAGATGCTGTGCGGTAAGTATTCGGTGTTGGTAATATTTCTTCTAGCTGACGAAATTTATCAGTTTCAATTGTATTTTTTGCATAGACGTTACCGATACCAGCAACAGCAAAACACAATAAAGCAGATTTTATTGATATTTTCATAGGGTTTCCAAGTTGATGTGCTTTATATAATTTTTTAACTGGTTTTTATATCACAACTTATTAAATGAGGTTAAGTCGAGTGAGGGATTACTGCGATGAGTTGCATAGAAATTGAGATTAACTAGAAATGTAGAGCTATTGGCATGCCTGACAATTTCCATGGGCTTCGACAATTTGGTGAGAGATGGCAAAGCCTTTTTTAATCGCTAGGCTACGTAGGGCATTATCAAAATCATTCGATTGTACTTCTTCAACATGACCGCAATTGTCACAAATAAGTAATTGCACGGGGTGATCACAGTCACCAAAATGATGGCACAATACAAAAGCATTGATGGATTCAATTTTATGGACAAAGCCTTGTTGGCTTAAAAAGTCTAATGCGCGATAAATCGTTGCCGGTTTAGCTGCTGGATCAATGGCTTTGAGCTGATCAAGTAATTCATAGGCACCAATGGCGCCATCTTGCTGTGTCAGTAACTTGAATACTTGCTCGCGAGCGAGGGTAAATCGAGCACCACGTTTTTGACAACTGGCTTTAGCTTGTTCTAGTAACTGTTCTGGCGAGATACCCATGTAACTTGTCCGATATAAATATTGATGCTTGGGCATGATATCAACATACGTATCAAAAGTTAAACATAGTCGTATTTACCTTGCATTGATATGCTTTAATGTGAGCTTGTTAATTAACGTGTGTTGACATCTGATAGTGCCATTGAGATTTAAATGCGTTAATATTTATCGTTGATAGCTTGCTCAACATTTAAATGGATGTTTATGTTTAAAAAATATGTGAAACCCATCTTACTTTTTAACCGCTCCCAAGCGAAAGCGCCAAACATTATACTGGTCTATTTATTGATTTGGTTGTTATGGCATCATCGCTTCTTTATTGATCTCTTTATTAGTCAAGCAAGCGTGAGTGAACGATTGCATTTAGCATTAGCAAATAATGAACATCAATATATGATGGTGTTATTGCTAACGGGTACTTTCTATGGACTGCGTTTGCTTTATCTTTATTTTAGTCAGAAAGCGGATGAAATTATTGAAGAAGATGAGCCGATTGAAAGTAAAATTCAAAATGATCAATTGTTTAAAGAAAATAAAGACGTGATCAGGTTACTTGAATTATTGGAAGAGACAAAAAATAAACTAGCTGCAACAAGAGCAAGTGAAGCGCAAATGAAAACTGAAAAAATTGCGGCAATAAATCGTGTAAGGGCTTTGCAAAATGAACTTGAAGAAGTAAAAGCAGACTTAGACATTATGGTTAACTCGAATGCCGAGCTAACAGCCAAATTAAAGCAAAACGTGACGGCATAAATTATTTGAAAAGTAGCCAAAACTTGAACTGTCAGATTTGATTAGCGAAATTCAATCAAATCTGACGGTTACATCGACCAATTGATTTTCCAGCCAAAATCCGACTTAGGCTCTGCGTACAACCGCTTGCTGTGTCCCCCGCAGTGCATAAGTTCTTTCAGAAATAAAACACGCCCTAAGTAATAACGGAAATAAACCAACTCGCAAAACTTTGCCATTCATCGGTAGCAGTAAGTTCACTTCTTAAAGGCACTAAAGCAAGAGTAGCGACACCGATTATGTAGGCTGGATGTATGATCTTTTTCTTATAAAAATCGTAACTCATGGCGATCAATATGGGAGACAACCACACAGCAGTCGTCACGATGTACGATGACGGTAAGAATGACATTCTTCCTACCGCGGCTATAGTAAGCATTACAGTTGCTACAAGCATAAGGCGTTTATGAATTTCAGGTTTATGCCGATAAGCGATAGCTGATGCAAAAAAGAGAGGAAAAATTATCATATCGCTAAGTGGTGCTATCAGAAATGCTTTGGCTAATGCTTCTTGCTTATCATTGAAATAAAATGCGATTCTATTGATGGTAGTAGCTAGTCCGACGACAACCAATAAGACGGCATACCCTATACCAAACTTTCCTAGTTTTACATGTAGATCCATTCTTCCTATCGCGGGCAATATAGCCTGAGTTGAAAATAGAGCGATCCATCCGCCAAAAACTATCGCATGGAAATGAAGGATTAATGGTGAGCCTTTGCCGCTGATGAGTGTGTCTACATACCCTGGTCCAAATCCCGCTAGGACAATTGTAAAAATCAGCGCACAAAGTCCGCCATAATAAGATACTTTGCTGGGGGCTTTATATTTCTCGGTCAGAATAGGCATAGTAACTTATTCAACTTTTTAGCTATTAGAGGGAATACACTAGTTCGAGTACGATGAGTATAACAGCTTATTATTTAGACGCCTCACTTACTGCGAAAATGGTGTATTGCTAAAACCTTTTTAATCCATTTTTTGCTCAGTGCAGAGTTTCGCATTTGTTCTATATTTGAGCGAAGTTAAACTGGCAATCGAAGTCGAGACTTTTATAGTGTAGGTTTTGTCGTTCTCATATCGCTTAGTTCGCTAGCAGTAAGCCATCGTTTCTTTGCTGAACGTTATCCATTCGTTGTATACTAGGCGACTATTTTTTATCGGGTGAATGAATGTATAAAGCTATTCATTTATCTTCCAAAGTTTAAGAGATTATAAGTGAATGCATGATCATAAGCTTTCCGTTGCGCCCATGTTAGATTGGACGGATTCATTATTTTTAAAAGGCTAGCGAGCATCAAGGGGCACTAGTGATTTTGCAAACCCGACGAGGGGCACTTCTTTCGAGTATTTTTATTAACTGAAAATGTTAGTCATTCTTCTATTAAAATAAGTGTTTTTTACTATGATTCAAAAAGAACTTCTAATTATAAATGACAGGGATAGAGCTAACTGTCGATTCTTTAAAGAGGCTAAAGAGTTTGAGGACAAAGAAGGGGTTAAGTATAGAAAAACACTAGTACTATTAGCTATGTTTTCATTAATCTATAACTTTGCAGGAATTAAAATTACAGGTTCAGGTATAGGTATTGTTAGTGGGACAATATCAAGTCCAGCAATTATTGGCTGGGCATTATTCATAGCGTTGATATACAGTTTAGTTCTCTATTTAGCATTTCTTTGGTCAAGCTACGAAAATTATTATTTGTCAATAACGGGGGAAGGTAATAAGAGAAAGTTTGAGCAATCTCTAATTATTTATTTTTCAGAAGTTAAAATAAAAACTTTCCTAAAGAACAATAACATTGATGTTAGTCGCGTACAGTTTCACAGTTATGATGAGCTCCATGGTACAAAGCATTTAATAGAAGTACATGGCGCAGATAACTATCAAACTGAATCAATAGTAGATCTATTAAAAGATATAGGGCTAGAAAGGCACTCTCATAAGAATATTGATTCAGATTTTGTTTTTTCTTTTCCTTATGAGCTTAGTGAGGATGATAATAAGTACTTAAATAAGCATTTTAAATATCTCAAGTTATTGCACTTCAAAATATTTATTGAATACAGAGTTCCGTATATTTTTGCTATTATGGCTGTCAGCTCATTTTGGTTGCGACTCCAATTCTGAAATAATAAATAGTATTCATTAAATAGGAGTCCTACTTTTTGAGGGGCACTAAGGGGGCACCGTTGTCCTACCTGAAAGAAAGTATTTGTTTATAAATACGAAAGCGATTGAATCTTATACTATAAGCGGTTAACCATTAATGAATAAAAGCTTTAAAAAACATCAGCTTAGCGTCGCGCCCATGCTCGATTGGACGGATCGCCATTGTCGTTACTTTTATCGTGTTATGTCAAAGCGCACGGTGCTGTATACTGAGATGGTAACCACAGGTGCTATTTTGTTTGGTCAAGGGGATTACCTTTCATTTAATAATGAAGAGCATCCTGTGGTACTACAGTTAGGTGGCAGTGATGTCAACGCGATGACTGAATGCGCCAAAATTGCCGAACATCAGGGCTACGATGAGATCAATATTAATGTGGGTTGCCCGTCTGATCGTGTACAAAATGGTCGCTTTGGTGCTTGTTTGATGGCAGAGCCTGAATTAGTTGCCGAGTGTGTTAACCAAATGCAAAATGTTGTTGATATTCCTATTACGGTGAAATCACGTATTGGGATTGATGATCAAGACAGTTATCAATTTTTGCATACCTTTATTGATACTGTTGCGCAAGCGGGCTGTCAGCACTTTATTGTCCATGCGCGTAAAGCATGGCTAAGTGGCTTAAGCCCGAAACAAAATCGTGAAGTGCCACCACTGGACTACCAACGCGTTTACCAATTAAAACAAGATTTTCAACAGCTGGAAATCTCTATTAATGGTGGTATCAAAAACTATCAAGAAGTGATCACACATTTAGCGCATATTGATGGGGTGATGATAGGTCGAGAAGTTTACCAAAACCCATATTTTCTTGCTCAAGCAGATCAGCAGTTATGGGGAGAGACGACACCTATTTTGTCTCGTGGCGAAATTATTGAACAGATGGCTGAATATATTGACCGATACGTTCAAAATGGCGGAAAAGTCTGGCATGTTGTTCGTCATATGTTGGGACTTTGCAATGGTTTGCCCGGAGCCAAACAATTTAGACGATATTTAAGTGAAAATTCGCGACGAGAAAATGGTGATAGCGCTATTTTGCATGAAGCTTTTTCACTCGTTGGTAAAACTAACATGTCCTGATATCGGGATTTCACCTCCCAATTTCGGAATATTGAGAGGTGAATGTTATTTTATTGATTTACTAATTGATAAGAAAAATTACTAATTAGTGGTTAAATTAGCTAACTCTCTAGCAACTGATGAAAGATGTTTCTAGAGGGTTTAAAATTGTAAGAATTAAATATATTTAATATTCAATAACTTATGGATTAATTCGATCTTTGGCACAACCTTTGTACTAGTTAATGCGTCTTTACTATTAACAACCTATGGAGAGTGCAAATGTTAAGTTTAGTGACGCTGTTTAGTTTAATGATGTCCCCAGCCGTTTTGATTGTGGCTATTTCTTTTATTGTCAGTGCGTTAGAAGGAAAGTCTAGCGTGTTAACAGCATGTGATACCAGTAGTTTATTGGAAACAGTCACACTGTAAATGATTGTTTATCGTTAAACATCATTTTCTCTTGCTATCCGCTGTACATTTTTTTTATTGTTCGCTACTTTTATCATTAACGATTAACCAAAGTATAATGATAAATGCCATATTCCCAGTTAATTAGCCCCCAATCATTAAAACAAATTCTTAAACAGCCAAATTTGGTGCTCTTAGATGCCAGTATTCCTCCGGTTGCTGGTATACCTGAGCCTGAGCACGGTTGGCCGCAAGTCACTATTCAAGGTGCTCGCCGTTTTGATTTAAACGATAATTTTTCTGATCGTCACAGTGAGTTTTCACATACGTTACCATCGGTTGAACAATTTCAGCAGTCAGCGAGAGCGCTTGGCATCAATCGCGATAGTCAAATTGTTGTTTATGATAATGTCGGTATTTACTCTGCGCCGCGTGCTTGGTGGATGTTTAAAGCAATGGGGCATAGCAATGTCGCAGTGCTTGATGGTGGTTTACCCAACTGGTTAGCGCAAGGGTATGCGGTTGAGCCTGCTCAGCATATGACCATTGAACAAGGAGACATTCATTGTAGCCTTGAGCCGCAATACTTTTGCGATTATCGTGATGTACTTAAAGCCATTGACGATGATGACACTACGATCATAGATGCTCGTGCAGAAAATCGCTTTCTGGGCAAAACACCAGAGCCAAGAAAGGGGCTAAGAAGTGGTCATATTCCAAATTCAAAAAGCTTACCTTTTCAAACGCTCATTTCTCAAGGTCAATTAGTTGAAAAAGCGCAATTACAACAAAGTTTTGCTGAGATAGCACAGACAAACCAAACGTTAGTCTTTTCTTGTGGTTCAGGCATTACTGCTTGCGTACTGGCGCTTGCGGCTGATATTGCTGAGTTCCCTAACCTGCGTGTTTATGATGGTTCTTGGGCTGAATGGGGCAGCAACGAGCAATTACCTATTAGTTGATCCACTATTCTCTTTCTTTCTCTGTTAGCTGATTTGACTAATCCACTGGTCAAATTGGCTAAATAATCGTTTGACATATTATGTCTTGATTTTCTCCTTCTTCGCTCCATTATAAATTTATCTAATATTATCAGTATATTACGTTTTTATTTCTTGTTGGCACAAGCCTTGATATAGAAGTAGTAACTGGTGAAAAGCCATGATGAAAAAAATTAAATAGTTAGGAGTACAGAATGAAAAGTATCAATCAAATAATTGCTATCTCTGTCGTCGTTCTAGGATTAGGAACATCAAGCCTTGCATCTGCAGAAAGCCAAAACAACTTGGACAACTCGTTAAGACAAGTGCTTGTTAATCAAAGTCAGCAAGTGTCTCAACATTTAACTGAGCAATTGAAGCAATCAATTAGCACATCACTTAAGCAAATGATGACTTTTGATAATGCGGTAACACCGCAATCAACAGTGATGATCACATCACAACAAAAAAAATTAGTAAGCCAAAATAACGTAATCGCATCAGAAGAGTAGGAGAAGATTATTATGGGTATGTTTTCACGTTTCACTGATATTGTAAATGCCAACATAAACAGTATGTTAGATAAAGCAGAGCATCCTGAGAAAATGATCAAGTTGATCATTCAAGAGATGGAAGAAACATTAGTTGAAGTGCGTTCAACTGCAGCAAAACAAATTGCTGAAAAGAAAACGCTGATGCGTCAAATCCGTGCGCAGGAAACCAGTGTCAGCCATTGGCAAGAGAAAGCGACAATAGCTGTCTCGAAAGGTCGAGATGATTTAGCCAGATCGGCATTGGTTGAGAAAAATAAGTGTCAAACAAAAGTTGATGCGTTACAAGAAGAACTCGCCCAATTTGAAGAATCTTTAATGGCTGTGCAAGAAGATGCAAGCCGTTTACAAGAAAAATTGAGTGAAGCTAAACGTCGTCAAGAAAGCTATGTGTTACGACAAGAGTCAGCACAAGTGCGGTTAAAGGCACGTGAAACGGCTGCGGTTTATAACATTGACGATGCCATTGGCAAATTTGAACGTTATCAGCAAAAAATAGATGACATTGAAGCGCAGGTTGAAGCATTTGATATGACATCAAACCAAGATTTAGCTAGTCAAATTAACGCGCTAGAAACCGATGAAGATCTTGATAAAGAACTTGAAGCGTTAAAAAAACAAGTGGCTAATGCTTAAGGGGTAACTGATGCATATAGCAAAACTTACTTGGTTAACGCTATTTGCAATCTACCTTTCGCCAGTGGTGATTATGTTTATCTTTGCTGGCGTTATTTCAATTTATAGCAATCTAGTGACTTGGTTATTAGAGCAGAAAGAGGAAGTTGATCATGAGATATGAACGAGAATATTTAATGCAGAATAGATTGACCAAAGATATGGTGCATAAAAAGCTATCAGGTGTCTGTGGTGGTATTGCTAGGCATTATCAGTTGTCACGATTAGGTGTTCGTATTGCCGCAGTGGTTTCGTTATTTGCATTTCCTGTTGTGACAGGTGTGGCCTATATTGTCGCCGCCATGTTATTACCTGCACGTCGTTAATTTAGGCACAAAACACCATTAGATGCGTTAACTATTCGGGATTACTATGTCATTTTTTAAATCGTTATTATTAGCTATTGTGGCAACATTATTTCTAACCTATGTACTGGGTATCAGCTTTATTGAGATGTTAGATGTTGATGTTTACATGGGCGACAAACTGATTGAACCATTAAAAGCGATTAGTATCTCGGCCATTGTCGTGGTGATTTTAGTGCTTGTCGCGCTGGCTATTGTGTTGAGTGTATTTGGTTCGCTAATTTTTATTGGCATGTTAATTCTAGGCGGTTTTGCCATGGTGATGATCGGTGTATTCTGGCCTATATTGTTAATTGCTGGATTGATATGGCTTGTGACCCGCAATGAAAAAAGGCAATTGAATTAACATTAAAAAGTTCGCGTATGACGACAGAGCTCATCATACGCGTGTTTGTTTAGTTAAAGAAAGAGGCGAGAATATCTTGGCAGGTTTGTGTTTTTACTAAACGAGAAAACTCAACCTTTTCCGCTTCAAGGGCATCATTGACTTGTTGCGCTGTTGCTTTTTTAATTAATGCTCGGCTGGTTTGAGTGGCATCGGCTGGTAAAGCGGCAATCGTTTGAGCGTGTTTCTCTGCTAAAGAGAGTAATTCTTCTGGTTCACAACAGTAATTAGCAATGCCGTATTGTGCTGCTTGTTGACCAGAAAACAATGTACCAAGCACCAATAATTCAAAAGCGCGATTATGGCCAACACGCAATGGTAATAATACACTTGAAGCAGCTTCAGGGCATAAACCTAGCTGAGTGAAGGGTAACTTAAATTTTGCATTCGGTGTTGTCAGTACATAATCACAATGCAATAGCATAGTGGTACCAATGCCAACGGCAGGGCCTGCAACGGCAGCGACAATGGGTTTAGTAAAATTTGCAAGGGCTTGTACAAAAGCGAATGCTGCCAATTCATCGTCATAGGCATGTTTGATGAAATCATCAAGGTCATTACCTGCACAAAAGCATTGTTCGTTACCTTTGATCAATACACAATGAATATCATCGTTAGTTTGTGCTTGTTGAAATAATTGGCAAAGCTGTTGATACATAGTGGTATTAAGAGCATTTTTTTTATCAAAACGGTTAATCGTGATGGTTAACACATTATTTTGTAAATCAGAGAGAATTAAGTTATCCATTTGTTTTAAGCTTAGTTACAATACTGGCATAACAATAATATGGATAAAAATGGATGTATAGCGCTATATGAAAAATTTATTGATTCGCACACCTTTATTAATGGGCTTGTTGTTTTCTTTAGGAAGTTTTTTGTTATCGAATCAGGTAATCGCAAGTGAAGTGTCCGTTGAACATGGCTATGTGAGAGCGACAATTCCTGGTACTAAAGTTTCTTCTGCTTATATGGAAATTGTAAACGAAGGGGAAAAGCCAGTGGTATTATTATCTGCGAGCGGTCAAATCAGTGATCGCATTGAAATACATCAACACACCATGGAAAACGGTATGATGAGAATGCGCCAGCAAGATTCTTTAACAATTCCTGCACATGACTCAGTGACACTTCAACCTGGCGGTTATCATTTAATGATTTTCAATGTTACTCAACCATTAAAAGTAAATGACGAAATAACGTTAACATTGCACTTTAAGGAGGCAGCAGCTATGACTGTGACCTTACCAGTGAAAAGTATTGTTCGTAAAAAACAAACAGAGAACCATCATCACCATCATTAGGAGCAAATTATGAATACTAATATCTCGATGAAGTTGCTGAGCTCCATATTTATCGCATTGATATTGGCACTGTATTTTTTGGGTGTGTATTGGAGTTTCGAACCTGACGAAATAAACATCCGTCAAGAGGTTACCCAGGATGCTAGCGCTGAAAATGTCGCGCCTGTTGTCGGATATACGACGACAACAGCTTTGATCCGTGTGACCGAAACATTATTGAATAAGTCGGGAGGCTATCTGGCGAATGATGCGCTGCCACCAAGCGTCTTTTTAGATAATATCCCCTCTTGGGAGTTTGGTGCGTTAGAAATGGTGCGTGATATGGCACTAGTCATGCGACAAGAATTTAGCCGTTCTCAATCGCAGTCAGTAGAAAATAAGCACCTAAAAGTAGCTCAGCCACAGTTTAATATTGATCATCGAAGCTGGGCAATGCCCAGTGCTGAAACAGAATATCAGCAGGCAATAGATGCGCTTTATGCTTATCGAAAATCATTAGCTGATGTTAATAGTCAATCGGCACAGTTTTATGCGCGTGCAGATAATTTACGAGATTGGTTACAAGAAGTGAGCAAACGATTAGGGAGTTATTCTCAACGTTTAAGTGTGAGTGTTGGCAGAGAACAATTGAATATTGATCTTGCTGGTGATGAAGCCGCTCAACAGTCAACTCAGGCATCTTCTAACATACAGCTTAAAACCAGCTGGTGGAAAATTGATAATGAATTTTATGAAGCCCGAGGGGCATGTTGGGCATTACTGCATTTTTTAAAGGCGATTGAAATCGATTTTAATGATGTGTTAGAAAAGAAAAATGCCAAAGTGAGTGTGCAGCAGATCATTCGTGAGTTAGAAGCTAGCCAAGAAGCAATATGGAGCCCGATGATCCTTAATGGTGATGGCTTTGGTTTATTGGCTAATCACTCGTTAGTGATGGCAAATTATATTTCACGTGCCAATGCGGCACTAATCGATTTGAATGATTTATTGAGTCAAGGATAAGTACATGAAAAAGCTATTGTTAGTTCCCGCTGTATTTGCACTGCAGTGTTGTAATGCCCAAGCAGATGCGATTGGGATCTACATAAGTGGGCAAGTTTGGGATAATCAGGCAAGTGGCAAGTTTGGTGAAATGGATCAGCAACTTGATTTTAACTTAGCGGATGAAAAACAGGGCAGTTATTCAATTGCGTTTGAGCACCCACTACCTTTTATTCCGAATGCTAAAATTGCCAATACATCGTTAGCTACGCAAGGGATTACTTCAATTAACGGTGAATTTTCTTTTGATGATAAGCTATTTGTAGATTCACCATTATCGGCAAATTTTGATGTTAGCTATACTGACTATACCCTTTATTATGAGATATTTGATAATGGCTTATTCTCCTTTGATATTGGCTTAACTGGGCGAGATTTTGATGGTGATGTAAGTGTTACTGGTGAGGCTATTGATGATTTAACGATCACTGGCAGCATTGCAACTGACGATATGGTGCCCATGTTATATGCATCAACCTCACTTGGATTGCCGTTAACAGGCGTTAATCTTTTTGCTCAAGGGAATTTCCTTTCTGTTGATGAGCATAGCTTATATGATTATCAGGCGGGGGTTAGTTATGAAGTCATTGATAATCTGGTTGTCGACTTTAATTTAACCTTAGGTTACCGCGCTACTAAGTTTACTTTAGAAGATATAAACGATTTGTATACCGACCTTGAATTTAAAGGACTCTTTGCTGGCGCTGTCGTGCACTTCTAACCAGTATTTTTCTGAGTTTATATTAAAGCACTCGCCTTTGGTGAGTGTTTTTTTTTGTAATTTTTTAATTACATAGTGAAAAAAATAGGGAACAAGATTTTTTGTAAATAGCTGTTTATTAATTTGTTAATGATATGTAATAATCGAGGCGGTAAATTGAATTGTATGCAATTTTATCTCTTCGGCAAGTAAAGCCATTGCTGTCGTAAGCTAATCATAAACAATAGGGACTCGTATGAAGTATAATAAAACAGCTATCGCGACTTTTATCAGTGTCGCATTAGGGACTGCGTCACTTGGTGTTGCAGCAAATGGTTCTCAAAATGAACCTTCTTTGAAATCAGTGGCTAATGTATTGAGCAATAATACCGTAGCGAAACGTCAGATTGCTACAGCCAGTGGTATGGACAATCATTATGATAATCAGTTAGGTCAATACACATTCCAGTGGGCCAGCAAAACACAGAAAAAACCTAACTTATCAATAGTAAAAGCAGAGCATAAAGCGCAAGCGGCGGCTGACTTTTATTTAAATCAATTAACCGGCGCAAATAAGTCTAAAGTTGCTTCAGTACAAGCAGTTTTAGCGAATATGCACGATCAGAAGCGTGGTGCATTGGTCGCGAAATATAAGCAAGAAGTGGCAGGGATCGAAGTTTTTAACCGCGAATACAATATTATGATGGACCAAGAGTTTAACTTGGTGGCGTCGTCAGGTTACTTTGCTTCAACAGTGAAATTATCGGCACTTTCATCTGGGCAAGGCTTTGTAGAAACAGCTACCGCTATTGAAAAAGCATTTTCTGCTATGGGTGGCAAAGTCAATACTATTTCCTTAAAAGCGCACGGTGAATCAGGAAAATATGAGCAATTTGTCGCAGAAAACTTTGCCGATGATAAAAAAATTCTTGGTCAGCCACGTGCGAAGAAAGTATTTTTTGATGTCAAAGGTGAGTTGGTACCTGCTCACTATGTAGAGCTTGAAGTTAGCAATGAAGACAGCGTTGATTCAGATTACTTCAGTTTTGTTATTTCATCTAAAACCGGCGAGGTTTTACTGAAAAATAACTTAACTAGCCATGCGGCAGATTTTAACTATCGTGTGTATGCCGACGTTGACGGCATCAATAAACCTTGGGATGGTCCACATGGTAACGTTATTCCTGCGGCTTCAATAGATCAAGAAGACACAAATGAGTATTTAGCAGCGCCTTTAGTGAGTTTAAGTGCTGGTCCTATAAGCACCAAAGATGCGTGGTTAGCTGATGATGCAACCGAAACTATTGGTAACAATGTTCGTGCATATGTAGATGCGATCGCACCAGATGGCTACACTAATGGTGACTTTACCGCAGAAATCACTTCAGCAAACACCTTTGACTATCAATACGATAGTGAGCAAACCGAAAACTCTATGCATAACCGTAAAGCCGCCATTGTGAATTTATTCTATATGAATAACTTTTTACATGATTGGTTTTATGATCATGGCTTTGATGAAGCCTCAGGTAATGCTCAGTTAGTCAACTATGGTCGTGGTGGGATTGAAGGTGATCCATTACGTGCAGAAGTACAAGACAATTCAGGTTTTAATAACGCTAATATGAGTACGCCTGCCGATGGTTATTCGCCACGTATGCAAATGTACTTATGGGACAGTAAAGATGCGGTTAATGGTACCGATTACGGTATCAAGGTGAGCTCTCATAGTGATATTGGTTTATTAGAATCAACCAGACGTTCAGCCTTTGGTATGGGGCAATTTTCAGTAGCGGGTAACTTAGTACGCCTTACTGATGGTTTTGAAGATGTTGATGCGGGTAATACGACAACTGATGGTTGTGAAGAAGCCATTAATGGCGATATGTTAGCCGGTAATATTGCTATTATTGATCGTGGTGCGTGTAACTTTACTCAGAAAGTATTGCATGCGCAAAATGCTGGAGCAGTTGCGGTATTGATTGCCAACAATCGTGATGGTGATGTACCAGCTCCTATGGGAGGAAGCGATGATGCCGTTAAAATCCCTAATATGGGAATTTCACAAAACGAAGGGGCAGAAATTTACGCACTATTAGATGCGGATGAAACCGTATCTATTGAGATGTTTAACAATAAACCATACAAGGCAAGCTCTTGGGATAATGGTATTGTTGCTCATGAATGGGGTCACTATATCTCTAATCGCTTAGTTGGTAACTCTTCAGGTTTAATTAATAATCAAGGTGGCTCGTTAGGTGAAGGCTGGGGGGATTTCCATGCCTTAATGTTACTTGCTAATGCAGAAGATGCTGCGCAAGCAGGTAACGAGTTATATCAAAAACCTTACTCAGCGACTTCTTATGTTGCCTCTTTCACTAAAGGTATACGTGCCTATCCATACTCAACCAATAAAGAAGTGAGCCCTTATACTTTTGCTGATATTACTGCTGATCCAGAAGTACATGGTTCCGGTTCAGTATGGGCATCAATGCTTTGGGATGCTTATGTTGCGTTAATCAATGATGAGCGTTATACCTTTGCCCAAGCGGAAAGTCGCATGATGGACTACCTTGTAGCTGGTTATAAGATGACGCCAATTGCACCTACATTTACCGAAGCGAGAGATGCTATTTTAGCGGCCGCTTATGCGAATGATGTCGATGATTATAAGTTAATGCTCGCAGCATTTGCTGGTCGAGGTCTGGGTTTAGGTGCAGTTTCTCCAAGCCGATATTCAACTGATCACCTTGGTGTTGTTGAATCTTACGAAACAGAATTAGCGACCTTTACCGTAGATAGCCACAATTTGAATGTGAACTATGAAGGTTTAACCTCAGGTTACTGTTCAAATGACAATATTTTGGATAATACAGAAACTGCAACCGTTAGTTTTACCGTTAAAAATGGCGGTAGTGAAGTATTGACAGGTTTAGTGGGTAAAGTAGAAGTGGTTAGTGGTCATGATGTCACCTTTGCTAATGATGGCATGGTCTCGTTTGATGATGTTGCATTATTTGGCTCAGCAACAAGTGCGCCACTTGAGTTTACCTTAAACGATGCGATGACGGCAGATACGTTAGAATTGAAGCTAACTTTCCCAGAGGTTGATGAGGCGATTGTTGCGGATGAACATAGTTTATCAACAAGGGTTCACATGGACTTTAAAACACGTGAATTAGTTGGTAACAGCATGACTGATGATATGGAGACAGTAGCAACGATAAATGACTTTACTGAGCATGTCATGGTCGGTGGTGATCTTGCTAAAGGTACCTTTGGCTTAGATAGTACTTATAATTGGTTATTCCCTGTTGGTGAGCAATATACGTTTGTCAAAAATAATGGCTTTAGTTCAGACGTAGCTTTTGAAACCAAAACAATGCATGTCGGCTATGGCGGAGATTTTGTCATTAGCTGGTGGCAATACTTTGAAATCGAAGAAACCTGGGATGGCGGTGTTGTTGAAGTTAGCGTCAATGGCGGCGACTGGGCTGACGTTACCACGATGGGCGGCACATTCGAAGGTCTAGGCTATACTGGTATGATTGATGAACGAGCAGGGCATGCGTTAGCAGAAAAAGCTGCTTACACTGGTTTTAGTCCATGGCCAGGCGGTTATGAAACGCTAAACTTTGGTACTGCGTTAAATGGTAACGAAGTTAAATTCCGTTTCCGTATCGTTAGTGATACAAATACCAACGAGTTTGGCTGGTTTATTGATAACTTTAGTGTAAACAACATTACCAATAGTATTTTCTCAGATGTAGTTGCTGGTGATACTTATGCCTGTGATAACCGTTTACCAACGGTGACGATCTCTGGTGATGAATCGGTTGTTGAAGGCAACTCTGCTAACTTATCAGTAGAAGCGATTGATCCAAATAATGATGAGTTAACTTATCAATGGACGCAAACAAGTGGCACCGAAGTGACTTTAACAGGAGCTGACAGTTCAGCTATCACTTTCACTGCACCTAACGTATCGGCAACAGAAACGTTAACATTTAATGTTGATGTAAATGACGGTACAGGAACGGTGAGTGAAACTATGAGTGTGACTGTAGAAAACAAACAAGAACCTGCTCCAGTGAAATCTAAGTCTAGTTCTGGTGGTTCAACGTCTTGGTTAAGCTTATTGTTATTGCCATTAGCGTTATTACGTCGCCGTAAATAAATTAGGTGATTAGGATAAAGGCCGGCTTTATAGCTGGCCTTTTTAGCTTAAGGAGAAATTAAAGTGAAAATTAAGGTGTTACTTGTTGCTATGCTGGTTACGGTTAGCGGTTGCAATGTAGAGAATGCAAATCGTGAGCAAATTAGTAAGGATAGTCAATCCAAGGAGATGAAAACTCCCTCGCCTCAGCAATCAGCATTAGTACAGGATGCAAGTGAGATCATTGATAGAATACCAAGCGATAAGCTGAGTAAATATCCAATTACCATCAATGGTGAGAAATATATCGCTGAAACTGCGCAACTAACTAAAGGTAGCAAAGTGTTTAACCTGCTCATGCGAGAATATGGCACCATCAAAGGGAGTGTGGTTGTGGTGACTAATGCGCTTAATCAAACGTCATTGAAACAACATTTTAATTTGGCGTCAGTGGTTGAGATAGCAAAACATACCTATCGATTATACCCAAAAGATGACGCTAAAGTTTATTCACTTTATCAATCACTTGTATCGGATAATGTGATTGAAAGATCAGAACTAGAAATTGATTTTAGCGGTGAAACTTCTAGTGCGGAAAAGTATTAGTAGAGAAAAGGGAAGTTAGCTGCGACCAGTCACAGCTAACTAGTTTGTCGTGATTAACTATGCAGCTACATTCGTGCTTTCAAAGATTTTATCAGCAGATGCTGCGACAAATCCGGTAAATAAGTTACCACTTGCTAACGGATAACGCTTGGCAAATTCATAGAAACATGACGGAATTTCTGCTTTTGTATCAGAAAATTCAACCGTTATTTTATCCGCCATGGTTGATGACTGCTCTAATTTTACTGCTTTATCACCTTTAATTTCTCCGCCGGTAGTATTTAGGGCAAAACCTGCGTCTTTTAAGGTGTTATTGACATCAGCCAAGTGCTCGAAATTCACTAAGTGGTTGACGCTGACGGTAAAGTGGTTGGCACGATAGCCCCATGCGGCAAGCCAAGCCGCATATTCGCTTTCTGCTAATAAGGTTTGATAATCGGCAAAACTGACCTGCCATTGTTGGCCAGAGTAAAGAAAACTTGGGTGGTTGATAGTTTCTTCATCCAGTTGAGCAACGAGCTTTTTGATAATCGCTTGTGTTTGTAGCGAAAACTCTTCAATTAATAACTCGCTGATAAATACCTTAGGTAAGGTGTCATCGCTGTGTTCAAAGTGTTTAGCGTACAGTTTTTTTGCCTCAAAGTGGTATTCGCCACACTCTTTATAACCGAGAGCAATTAAATGTTGGGCTAATTTATCAATATTGACTTTTTCAATATTAAAGGTGCGATAGGCAACATGATCATTAATGAGATCATTGCCTGATCCTAATAACTGGTGGATTTTGTCAGCAGACGGGGTTACTGCTAAATAGTTATTCCAAATGTTGTCAAAAAGTGACTTTACTTGTGTACTCATAGTTCATTCCTACTTACGACAATTAAATAAATTAATATATTAATTAAGTGAGCAATGGCGAGCTTAGATGTGGGTATTTATGAATTAACAACGAAGACTACCATTGCAAGCAATGGTTATATCTGATCGATACTTTTGAAAAAGCTGGGTCGAAACCCAGCTATAAGGGTGCGTAATACTTTTAACATACTATCGCGATTACTTAATGGTCAAACCTGGAGATAAGTTCTCCGGTAGGCTCATTTTATCTGCTTCAACTGATGCAACAGGGAAAGCACAATAATCGGCAGCATAATAAGCGCTAGCTCTGTGGTTTCCACTATCACCTATGCCTCCAAACGGCGCAGCACTGCTTGCACCTGTGATGGGTTTATTCCAGTTGACGATACCGGCACGAATACGTTTAAAGAAGTGTTGGTAATCTTGCTCATTGTCGGCTAATAGCCCTGCGGATAAACCAAAGGAGGTATTGTTTCCTTCATCAATGGCTTGATCAAAGTCTTGATAACGATAGACTTTTAATAATGGGCCGAAATGCTCTTCGTCAGGCATTTCTTTGATATTGGTCACATCAATAATACCTGGTGATACAAACCCCGTTCCAGCTTCTTTATGCTCAAGCGCAACTAAAGATTGACCGCCAAGCTCAAGTAATTGTTGTTGAGCGGCGACTAACCCAAGTGCCGCTTTCTCTGAAATCATTGAACCGATAAATGGTTGCTCTTGATCGTCATAATAACCGATTTTAATGGCCTTGGTGGAAGCGATCAGTTTTTCGATAATGGCATCACCTTGTTCACCTTGTTCGATGAATAAGCGTCGAGCACAGGTACAACGTTGGCCTGTAGTGATAAAGGCTGATTGAATAATGTCATGAACGGTAGCATCAAGATCGCTAACGCCTTTAACGATTAACGGGTTATTACCACCCATTTCAAGCGCTAAAATTTTTCCAGGCTGGCCACCAAATTGTTCATGTAAAAATTTACCTGTCGTTGAGCTACCAGTAAAAAATAACCCGTCAATTTGAGGATGGTTAGCAAGTGCTTTACCTGTGTCGACTTCACCTTGCACCATGTTGATAACCCCATCAGGTAAGCCTGCTTGTTGCCATAGTTTTAACGTCGCCTCTGCTACCATAGGTGTTAATTCACTTGGTTTAAACACAAGGGTATTACCAGCGATGAGCGCAGGAACAATATGACCATTAGGCAAATGTCCTGGGAAATTATAAGGACCAAATACCGCGACAACGCCGTGAGGTTTATGACGAATAAAGGCTTTAGCACCAGGCATTGGATTTTCAACGGTACCGGTTCTTTCATGATACGCTTTAATTGAAATAGCAATTTTTCCGACCATAGCACCAACTTCGGTGCGCGTTTCCCATAAAGGCTTGCCAGTTTCTAACGCAATCGTTATTGCTAATGACTCTTTATTGTCAGTTAATAATTGAGCAAAACGCTCAGTTAAGGCAATACGTTGTTCAAGCGGAGTATTTGACCATGATTCAAAGGCTTTTCGAGCACTTAATACTGCGGCGTCAACTTGCTCTGCGGTGGCACTTTTACCTTGCCAAATCACTTCATTTTTCGCAGGGTTTAATGAGCTGATTTCATTTCCAAGACCAGCTTGCCATTCATTGTTAATCAATTGAATAGAATGCGTCATTTTAATTTCCTCTTACCCTAAGTGAATGTTACTTTCTTGGTAGCATTCAACTTGTATGGTTAATTAGTTGCGGACCAATCTGATCCAGTCACCATCGTTGACATCTAATGCTTGTGCCGCCTCTTGGCTGATCACTGCTTGATTCGCTGTTTCGCGTAGCTGTAACGTGGTTTGAATTGCTCTAAAATTGGCAACTTGGGTATTGCAAACAATGTATTTTTCATCTGTGGATACACTGCCAATTAATACCTGACACTTATGGCTTTCTTTGATGGTTCTAATGGCTTGCGTTTGTGCTTCAACGGTTGGCCCTGCATCGAAAATATCGACATAGCCACGACGACAAAACCCTTCTGCTTCTAATAATCTAAGTGCAGGCACAGTTTTTTCGTGTACCTTGTTGATTACTTGTTGGGCTTCTTTGCTGAGTAAATTGACATAAATAGGGTACTTAGGCATTAATTCTGCAATAAATACCTTTTTACCGATGCCCGATAAATAGTCAACGGTGGGGAAGTCCATCGAGAAGAAATGGGCTTCTAGCCAGCTCCAAAATGGCGAACGGCCATCATTGTCAGAAACACCACGCATTTCGGCAATAACGGTATTAGCAAATCGCTCTAAATGCTCTGCTATAAACAAAAAGCGCATGCGCGATAATAAACGACCATTATTATTTTTGCGATGGCTTTCACTTAAAAATAAGGTGCAAATTTCTGTTGTCCCAGTGTAGTCATTACACAAAGACAAGGTTTCAACCGTATTGTAGATATTTAATTCTCTCGAATTATGTACTACTTTGCCTAAATGATAGTGATAAAAAGCATCATCTAAACCAACAGCAGCTTCAATACCACTGGTACCAACAACTTTACCTGTGGTGGTATCTTCCATCACAAATAAATAACCTTCATCGCCAGGTTGGGTGACATCTTTATTGAATGACACCTCTGCTCGATTGATGCGTTGTTGTAGTAATTCTTCATTGACAGGGAGCGATGTAAAACCGTGTCCTGATTCAATAGCAATGCGATGTAATGCATCGTAATCACTTTGCTGAATAGGGCGTATAATAACCATAATGTTTTCTCAATGATGAGGTGATAATTAAGCGGGTAAGGCTTAATTATCACTCAAAAAAATTTAAGCGTTTACGATGGCTGCTACGGCTTTTTCGAAACGAGCCAGTCCTTCAGCAATATCTTCGTTAGGGATCACAAGAGAAGGAGCAAAACGAATAATACTGGCACCTGCAACTAAGGTCATGACACCTTCAGTCATTGCGGCATTTAAGAAGTCCTTTGCACGACCTTGATATGCGTCAGTTAACACTGCACCAATTAATAAACCTTTACCACGGATTTCAGAAAATACATGATATTTTTCATTAATCGCATTGAGGCCGTTAACGTATAATTTTGCTTTTTCGTTAACATTGGCTAGCAGCTCTGCATTATTGACGGTATCAAAGGCTGCTTCGGCTACCGCACAAGCTAATGGGTTACCACCGTATGTGCTACCATGAGTACCAATTTTTAAATGCTTAGCAATCTCGGTTGTTGTTAGCATTGCCCCAATAGGGAAACCACCGCCTAGGGCTTTTGCTGTTGTTAAAATATCTGGTGTTACCCCTAAATCCATGTAGGCATATAAGGCACCTAAACGACCAACACCTGTTTGTACTTCATCAAATACTAATAATGCATTGTGTTGATCACATAACTCGCGTACACCTTTTACAAATTCTGGTGTTGGCGAAACGATACCACCTTCACCTTGTAACGGTTCCATCACAATGGCACAGGTTTTATCTGAAATAAGCGCTTTAACGCTTTCTAAGTTGTTGTATTCAGCATGTACAACATCGCCAGGTTTAGGTCCGAAGCCGTCTGAATAAGCCGCTTGACCACCAACAGTGACGGTAAAGAAAGTACGACCATGGAAACCTTGCTTAAAAGCGATAATTTGTGTTTTATCTTCACCGTGTACATCAAGTGCCCAACGGCGTGCAAGTTTTAATGCTGCTTCGTTCGATTCAGCACCAGAGTTAGCAAAATAGACTTTTTCAGCAAATGTATTGTCCGTTAATTTTTTTGCTAAACGTAGTGCTGGTTCGTTGGTCATTACGTTTGATAAGTGCCAAATTTTTTCTGATTGTTCTTTTAAAGCGCCAACTAATGCTGGGTGACAATGACCTAAGCAATTTACTGCAATGCCGCCAGCAAAGTCGATATATTCGCGATCTTCTTGGTCCCAAACGCGTGAACCTTGTCCTCGAACAGGGATCACTGCTGAAGGTGAATAGTTAGGTACCATGACTTCGTCAAATAATGCACGGTTTACTGATGGTTGGTTGCTCATTGTCTGCTCCTCTAAATTGGGAAATTTTTTCTTAATGGATAGCGAGAATATGCTTAATAGACTAGCCCTGCTTATCAATTAATCAATATTTCATAAGACTTTTCTTTACGTTGAGGTAAAAAGCCGTTGTATTGTCATTCAATAATTGTCGATATTATGACAGAAAAAAACAGGTCTGTCTTGTTTATGACGGGCTAAAACCCTTGTAAAATAAGGGTTTGCAGAGTTTTATTCAGTTATATTGCATAACTATAATTTCTATCAGAATTGCTTGGAATTAGTTAAACATAGGGGGGATTAGTAGATAAAATCGAAAAAGGATGTCATTTGTCTTTTCATAAATAATCATAAAATTTTTTGAAAAAACTATTGAAAATTGAGCTTAATATGATCGATATCTTTTGTTTTTAACATTTTAAGCTCTGCAACCGATAGCTTAACCAGTTTAAAAAGCTGTTTGCTTTCCTGATCAGAGATAAGTTTTTCTTTGTACAAATTGCGCTGCATCACATACGCTTTTGCTTTTAGCACTAATTGCGCGATATCAGACATTTTATCGATATCAGTGACATAAGCGAGGTCAAAAAGTGCTTCAGTAATTGCCAATCGATCAAAACGCATCAGTTCGACCACGTCAGCAGCAATTTTACTGCTATGTAGGACTAATTGTTCATGCAGTAATTCAGGTGACATTTTAATCGAGCTTAACGCGTCATGTAGGCGCTTATCTTTGTCATCATAAGCTTGCTTTAATGCTTGTTTATGCATGTCATTAAAGGTTTGGAAAAAGCAACGCGTGACGGCCAACACTCCAATATTGCTTAACATGCCTGCTGTAAAGGCTTGAAACGTATCAATTTCATTTTTTTGTGCCAGAGCTTGAGTAGCAAGCGCTATGGCAACGGAGTCATTCCATATTCGACGTTTCATGATTGAAACAGGGCTGGTACTGACAGGAAGCCAGTGCTTTAACATAAAGGTTGGCATAACTAATTTAAGGTTCTCTAAACCAATATAGCTTAATGCTAAGTTTGGATCGCTTACCTGTACATCGGCACGCTTACGATATTGAGGTTTATTGACTAAACTGACCAATTCATCAGCGAGCCAAGGTAATGACTTTACCAGTGGGGCAACGCGACTAATTGAAGCCGCTTTTACGGCTAAAATTTCCATTATCGCAGGTGCTGCATCTTCAATATGTAATATACTGGCGTATAGGTTTTCCTTATCATCAAACTCATTATTCACTGTCGCCATCACTTTTGTATAAAACTTTGACATGGTTTGTGATTTAAAATGAGCTAAGCCGTATTCTTTGACGATGCGTTCATGTTTTGCTTGCTCTTCTACGGCTAATAATTCTCGGCGACGATTTTCTTGTTCACTATTTTGTTTGGCAATAGATGAATGCGACTCAATGGTTGGATCAGCATAATCTTTACCGAAAGACAGGTTAACGGCGCGGTGATAGATAGGAGCAATATGGTCGTTTTCGTCAAATATTTGCATATGAGTTTATAGGTACTTATCAGTAAATTATAAAGACAACGTATGTTAGCCTACAAGGTGTTGGTCATTAATACTATTAGCATATTGTTTGATAAAATTCTCAAGCAAGATCAAACCTTGTTCTGTTAATACTGACTCAGGATGAAATTGAACGCTAGTGATTGGCAAAGATTTATGCCTGATCGCCATTATTTCTTTCATTTGTCCATGCTGATCTGTTGTCCAAGCAGTGATCTCTAGTGGTGCTGGCATACTGTTTATATCTATCAGTAATGAATGATAGCGTGTCACGTTTAATGGATTATTCAAGCTTTGAAAAATATCTGTATTACTGTGAGTGATCAGACTGGTTTTTCCATGCATGACGACAGGTGCTTTTATCACTTTTGCACCAAAATGCTGTGCAATACATTGATGTCCCAAACATACCCCTAAAATAGGCACTTTACCAGCAAAGGCTTCTATCACTTTTAATGAAATACCGGCTTGATTCGGTTCACAAGGCCCTGGGGAAATCACAATATACTGTGGCGTGAGTGCCGCTATTTGCTCTATGGTAATTTGATCATTACGATAAACTTGTACTTCTTGTCCTAAGTCACGAAAGTAGTGAACTAGGTTATAAGTGAAAGAGTCGTAATTGTCGATCATTAATAACACGAGCGGCGCCTTGAATTAGCTACTTGATAAAACGTCGCTATTCTATAGCCTGTACAGAGACAATTCACGCTTTATTTTAATTTACCGCTTCGTTTTACTTAGAGGATATGGATAAAAAAGGCCAACAGATATGCTGGCCTTTTCTTCATCAAAAAGCGACTAATTAGAATTTAGCTGCAAGTTGGATCCATAGCTTGCTAGTATCTGTGCCTAAGTCGTCAGCACTGTAGTCAGCATATTTTACTAATAACTTGTATTTGTTAGCAATTGTGTAAGATGCTGCAATATCTAACTCTGTACCGTAATCAATGCTGCCTTCATCTGAAGTTAAATCATGGAAGGTTGCAGATAAGCCAATACCTGAAAGTTTAGTTTTCACTGTCACATAGGTATCTTCAACACCATTTTTCAAACCAGCACTGCTACCTGTTCCTAAGAATGAATCTGCAAAACCTTGGAATTTGTGTAAGGTAGCAAATGGAGTGCTAAATGCTGCTTTGCCATCATCGCTACCTAATACTTCATAACCACCTAACACAGTGAAGTTTTCAAGTTTGGCACCGATTTCAGCATTAAGGTAACTTGCATCATAGCTGACAGGGTTATCGCCATTATCGCTTTGAGTCGCAACACTGGCATTAACAAAAATAGCATCGAATTTACCGTTATAAAGTGCGCCATATGTGCTGCTTGACATTGCGTGCGCTTTATCAAAATCTAATAGGTAAGCAAAAGCACCAACTTTATGTGATTTGTTTACTTTGTAGTTTGCTGTTGCTAAATGGAAATCACCCGATAAGTTATCGGCTTTTTTACTGTCAGCAGCAAAAATACGGTTAGCATTGTAGATATAGCTGTAATCTAAAGTTAAGCTATCTGATGCTTTATATTGGAAGCGATAACCATCATAGGTTTGCTCATTTTGTCTCCAGCCAACACCGCCTACAAAACGTTGATTGTTATGTAAAACACGTTGACGTCCAGCAGTAGCGGTGAATTTACCTGTTTTATATTGTAAGAACGCTTGGTTAACATCGGTAATTTCTGGGTCGGCAACTACGGCATCTGAGCCCGAATAATCTAATGTTAGGTCATTGTAATCATCAACAAGTGCGGTGACATTATCAACTTCAACTCCTAAAGATAGGCCGTTATATGCGCCGGTTTTTACCGTGAGGCGGCTTTTTAATGTCAGTGCTGTAGCGTCCTTATCTGATGCACCATTTGCACCATCTTGGTCAACACCTTCATAGCGAGCACGAAAGCTGACGTTCACTTTACTGTCGGCTAAGGCTTCAGAGAATGAGGCGTTATTATTACCAGCAGCCGCTGAATTAAAAGCGACAGACGCTAAAATGGCGGAACTGATGAGAGAGAGAGAAAGCGTTTTCGTATTAGTCTTCATGTTTATATCCTACCGTGTGAGAGGTTTATAGTTAGTTTCTATCTTTGTATTAACAAGAATAATGCCTAACTAACACACGGGGTAACTTGATAACGATCAAGCCACTATAAAAAGTATGGATATTTGCGATATTTATTGATGTGCATCAAAGAAATTAAGTCGTTAATTTTCTTTGATATTCTTCTATTAGAAAAACTAATGTCTAGGCCATATAAATTTTTATAACTAACACTGCGTTAGTGGTTAAAGTGATTATGTTATTGGTAACAATAGTGGGATTATTTCCTAAATAATTGTTAGCGTATTCACATTATGGGAATTTGTGTAAAAATGCGCTGAGTTGGGCTTGTGCTTGCCCAATGGTAATGGGTAGAAAACTTACTTTATTGCCGGGTCTTTTTTGACTTAAACGAAACAGATCTGTTTGAATGACTGTACCTAATACGGGATAGCCCCCGATAGTTTGTCTATCTTTCATTAAGACTATCGGTTGTCCATCACTGGGGCATTGTATTGTGCCAAAGCACACTGGCTTGGATAAGCCTGCCGCACTAGGATCAATGGTTAAGGCATTCCCTTGAAGTCGGTAACCCATTCGATTTGCTTGTGCAGAAATTTGATAGTATTGCTCAGTAAATTGCTCTTGCTTGGCTGTGGGTAGATCATGCCACAGTTGGCTAGGTATAAATCTAAGCACTAAATCACCTTCTTGATGGAAGTTTGGATTCAGTCGATGCGGTTTTATCTTGTTGTCAAATGTGTCAGTGGCTTGTTCTTGCGACGACAGAGCCAGCCTAGTACCTTGTTTTATAGCAGGTTCAGTGAAGGCTAAGTTAAACTCGTTAGTTGCCTGACTGAGACTGTTGAGAAACTTTTTGCCCTCAAAACCATTTTTTACCGCTAAGTACGTCAATAGTTGGCTGCGCGGCATGTGTAGCTGTAAACTATCGCCTTGAGCTAAGTGATAACTGCGGTTATTAGTTATTTTTTGACCTTGATCTGCATTTGCTCCTTGTTTAATGATTTGAGCGTGACAGTCTGCACCTGTTAACACAAATTGACATGAGCTGTTTGCGGTGAGGTGAACTTGCCCTAAGACAATTTCAAGTGCTGGCGAATTCGGAGAGTTTTGTAATAAATGATTTGCCAATAAGAAACTAAACTCATCTGCGGCACCACTGCCGCTAAAACCTAAATGTTGAGCATGATCTCTGCCTAAATCTTGCAACGTTGCCATGCCATTAATTTTGGTCACTTCTAAATGTTTCACGTTATTTTCTCTTGGTTAGATTAACTTGTCGGGAATACACCACCGAGTTCGATAAACTGGCGTTTATCAATCGGTACAAATTTTACCGTATCGCCGACAGCAATCGTCGGTATAAATTGTTGTTCAATTACTTGATACATGGCTAATGGGGTTTGCCCGATAATGTGCCACCCCCCTGGACTACTATTAGGATAAACAGCCGTTTGCTGCTCTGCTATTGCGACAGCACCTTTAGGGATCGATAAACGAGGTGTTGCTTTTCTCGCTACCGATAACTGCTTTGGTAAACTGCCTAAATAGCAAAAGCCAGGGGTAAACCCTAAGGCAAAAGCATGGTAAACACGTGTACTATGCTGCTTGATAATGGTTGCTCTGTCTAATTGCGTGTGTTTGACAACATCATCCATATCTAGAGCAACTTCATCACCATAGTAAACGGGGATTTCAACACTATTGCTTTGGCTGTGTTGTCGCTCTGTATGCTTGACAATTTCTTGCCAAATATCACTCAGTTTATGCTCCAATGACGGGAGGGTAATTTTATCAAAATGATAATAAATTTGCAGGGTGTTATAACTGACAATGGTTTCTATCAGATAGGCACTTAGTGACTTGTTGATCTGTTGAGCCATCGCCGTAATTTGTTGATGTTGAATCGGGCATATTTGCTCTAGCCAACTGATAAGCAAGGCATTTTCACTTACGGGGTAAATCGTCATAGTCGGATCACTTCTGCTCATTGAACCATTCTCTAATTGTTTTTACTAAGGTAATGGCACTGAGATTGTCACCGTGCACACATATTGAATCTGCCTTAATAGTAATGACTTGTTGATTAATTGACATGATGGTTTGTTGATTAACTAAGCACTTAATTTGTTCAAGTACTTGCTGTGGTTCTGATAATACCGCCCCTTCGATGCTACGTGGCGTTAACAGGCCATTATCTTGGTAGGCTCTGTCAGCAAAAGCTTCAAGCCATAGGCTAACACCATACTGTTGGGCAATTTTTGTGTGCTCTGGGTTATCAGGATGTGCTTGTATCATTAATGGTAAGTTGTTATCCAATAAAGCAATAGCATGGCAAATAGTATGAAAAATTTGTTGATTGGCCATCATATCGTTATACAAAGCACCGTGTGGTTTTACATAGGCTAAACAGGTGTTTTGTGCCTGACACATGGCCTTTAACGCGCCAATTTGATAGTGCAATATGGCAATAAGTTCTTGCTCTGGAAGCTGCATTGAGGTTCGGCCAAAATTTGCTCTATCAGGATAGCTGGGGTGAGCACCAATCGTTACTTGGTGCTGCTTGGCAAGGGCAATTGTTTGGTAAATAGTGAAAGGATCCGAAGCATGAAAACCGCAAGCAATATTGGCTTGATCAATATAAGGCATTATTAGCGCATCATTATTTTGCTCACCAGTGAGTTCGCCGAGATCGCAATTGAGTTTTATCATTGTCTTTTATTATCCTTTACTTACTACAATATCAGATTGAGGAATACTACTACAGGCCAGTATATAACCTTGTGCTTTTTCGTCATCGGTTAAACCATCCGTGGCTAATTGTTTCACCTTACCACTTTCAAGTTTAAGCTTACAACGGCCACACATACCTCCTCGGCATGAGTAAGGTAACACAAGTCCGGCAGACTCGCCCTGATCCAGTATTGGCTCTTTGCTGTTGCCTTGGTGGTATTTATCCCAAGAATCAAACAGGATATTCACTTTCTTTGGAACTTCAAACTCGGGCTTTTTCTCAACGTTATTGTCTTCGCTTGATGCCTTGCTAAGAAATACTGGCTTATCTTGCGTCGCTAATATTTCAATGTCATCACCTTGTTTTATCTGCCCTTGATTAAGGGCGATGAGGTTTTGACCAAACATGACATCGCCACTTGCTACTTGGCGATACTGTTTCAAGGTGGCCAATGGCTGTTGGGCTTGATGTGGTTTAGCGCTATGTGGATCAACCGTGGTAAACACACAACGACTACAAGGCTTGACCACTTCAAAAGTGACTTCACCAATACGAATTTTTTTCCAACCATCTTCGGCAAAGGGCTCTGTGTTGGCAACAACGATGTTAGGGCGAAATTGCGCCATAGTGACAGCATCTTGGCCTAAACGCTGATTTAAATCATCTAAAGATGCTTGAGAGATAAGTAACAGCGGGTAGCCATCGGCAAAGCCGAGTTGCTTATCACTATGTTTAACACGTCTTGTTGACTGTTTGCCAAAGTAATGTAACTGGCAGCTTCGCCCTAAATACTCACTGAACCAAGCGTCATAATCGTGATGACAATGTTGGCTCGCTATCTGATCATTCCAAACCGTTACCTCGGAATAATATTGGGAAAACTCACCATAATTGATCTCTAAAATTGGCATGTTGGGAGCGGTGAGGATCAAGCCTGTTGGCGTTAAATTAGCTTGTACTAAGCATAAACTTGGCTCTGTGCGTGCCGTAATAAACTGTCCGCTCGTGTCTGTAACCACAAAACGGCGATCAAAGCTGAAACCATATGAGTCTACCCAAGCATTTGATAGTGCAATGCCGGCACTCGATTTGATCGGGTAAATGTGTAGTGAAGAGCTAATAGGAGATGTCATTAAATATCCTTTTATTTCATGAATGGTATCATTTGCTTAGTTGATAAATTAACTTGCTAATATCATGACATTTTGGCTGATGTTAAGGTATATTGTCAGCAATTTTTTCTTCATTATTTAATTTTATGCATATTCATATTTTAGGTATTTGTGGCACCTTTATGGGAGGGATTGCTGCAATTGCTAAACAGTTAGGGCATCGTGTTTCAGGGTGTGATGCGAATGTTTACCCGCCAATGAGTACCCAGCTTGAACAATTGGGCATTGAATTAAAACAAGGCTATATAGCGGAACATTTGGCTGATGAGCCCGATCTGGTGATTATTGGCAATGCCATGTCGCGCGGTAATCCCGTTGTTGAGCATGTCTTGGCTCGCAATATTAATTATACTTCTGGTCCCCAGTGGTTATTAGACAATGTGCTAAAAGATCGCTGGGTACTGGCGATTTCAGGCACTCATGGTAAAACAACTACCAGTTCAATGCTTGCTTGGATTTTAGAATATGCACAAATGAAACCGGGGTTTTTAATCGGGGGCGTCCCACAAAATTTTGATTGTTCTGCCCGTTTAGGAGCTGCACCATTTTTTGTTATTGAAGCGGATGAATACGATACCGCGTTTTTTGATAAGCGTTCTAAGTTTGTCCACTATCGCCCGAATACCTTAGTGATTAATAACTTAGAATTTGATCATGCAGATATTTTTAATGATATCAGTGACATTCAACGCCAGTTCCATCATTTAGTGCGCATGGTACCAAGCAATGGTTTAATCATTCACCCGCAATGCGAGCACCTTATCACGGATACCTTAAATCAAGGATGCTGGACGCCAGTTGAAGTAAGCGTTGTTGAGGAAAATCGTCAGCAAGGCTGGCATGCAGAGAAAATAGTCGCAGATGGTAGTGAGTTTATTGTGCGGTTTAAAGGCGAAGTACAAGGGAGGGTCAACTGGTCGTTAATCGGTGATTTTAATATCGATAATGGCTTAATGGCGATAGCCGCTGCTCGTCATGCTGGAGTGCCAACTAAAGTGGCTATCGATGCGTTAGCGGAGTTTGTCAACACCAAACGACGACTCGAATTTAAAGGCGAAGTAAATGCTATCCGTGTATTTGATGATTTTGCTCATCATCCCACCGCGATAGCTAAAACGTTATCGGGCGTGAGAGCCAATGTTGGTCAAGACAAGCGAGTCATCGCTGTGCTTGAACCAAGGTCTAATACCATGAAGTCAGGTGTGCATAAAGACACCTTAGCTGCGTCATTACAACAAGCTGATTTAGTTTTCATTTATCAAGGTGAGCAAGTGATGTGGTCGGTTGATGCCTTGATGAATGAGTGTCATCAACCTTGTGTCGTTAGTGAAAACTTTAATGACTTTGTTGAGGCAATTATTAATGCAGCCCAAAGAGAAGATACAATTGTAGTGATGAGTAATGGCGGCTTTGGTGGCATTCATGATAAATTACTCTCAGGTTTAGCGAATAAACCGTGATGTTGATTCAACTTGTTATTAAGTTAAGGTGTGTTTATGAGTGTGTTTAAAGAAACGATTACTGTTGCCATTACGGGGGCATCGGGCTCTTTATATGCACTGAGGTTAATTGAATGCCTAATAGCGGCGAATAGGCAAGTGTATGTGTTATGTTCAAGTGCTGCGCGGGTAGTTTTAGATACCGAAGTTGGCTTGAAATTGCCGAGCGCGCCAGAAAAAATGTCTGAGTTTTTAAGTGAAAAATTTTCTGCTCAGCCAGAGCAAATCAAAGCTTTTGGTAAAGAGCAGTGGTTTTCGCCTGTGGCCTCAGGTTCAGCTGCGCCGAAAAAGATGGTTGTCTGTCCATGCTCTACCGGTACCTTAGCGGCGATTAGCCAAGGCATGAGTGATAATTTAATTGAACGTGCTGCCGACGTGGTGATAAAAGAGCGGGGGCAACTTATCCTTGTGCCAAGGGAAACGCCTTTTTCCTCCATACATCTGCAAAATATGCTGTCACTTTCGCAACTTGGAGCCACTATCTTACCTGCTGCGCCTGGGTTTTATCATAATCCACAATCAATCAATGACTTAGTTGACTTTATTGTTGGTCGTTTACTTGATCATTTAGCCATAGAGCAAGAAATTATGCCACGCTGGGGTTATGCTAGCGATCCTAAGTAGATACTTGTTTGTTAACGCATATTTTTGTATTTCGTCGAAATAGCCTTTTATCTTCCTTAAAACTGTGCTGATATGACAGCCGTTTACGTTGTATATAGTTAAAATTAAGCAACACGGTTAAGGAATGATATGCCACATTTTAAAACAAAAATAAAAACACTGTCGCTAAGTGTCTTATTGACACTTAGCGGCATTTCTACAGCGACAATCGCGGCTGACAAAGCGGATAAAGAAGAAGCTAAATGGTCAGTTAATGCCCCTCAAGGTGAGTTTAAAGACGTCAGTATTGATGTGACTCAGGGCACTTGGATGAACATTGATGTTAGCCCAGATGGTGAAACCATTGTCTTTGATTTATTGGGGGATATCTACACGTTGCCGATCTCTGGTGGCGAAGCAACAGCCCTGATGACCGATATTGCCTGGCAGATGCAACCACGTTTTAGCCCCGATGGTCAGTACATTGCGTTTACTTCTGATGAAGATGGCGGCGATAATTTATGGATCATGAAAGCCGATGGGAGTGAAGGTAAAGCGGTCACCAAAGAAACTTTTCGTTTACTCAATAGCCCAACATGGTCACCCGATGGTAATTATTTAATTGGGCGCAAGCACTTTACGGGCTCGCGTTCGTTAGGAGCGGGTGAAGTATGGATGTATCACAAAACAGGTGGTAATGGGGTACAGCTGGTTAAGCGACCGAATCAACAGAAAGATTTAGGTGAACCGGCATTTTCACCTGACGGCAAATATGTTTACTTTTCGCAAGATGCTACGCCAGGCAAAACGTTTCATTACAGCAAAGATTCTGAAAAAGGCATTTATAAAATTAAGCGTTTAGAATTAGCAACCGGCGAAATCGAGATGATCATCTCGGGTAAAGGTGGCGCAATTCGCCCAGTACCTTCGCCAGATGGTAAGTACTTAGCCTTTATTAGTCGTGATGACTTTCAATCTAACTTGTATTTATATGATTTAACTAGTGGTGAGCAGCGCTTGATCTATCAAGGATTAGATCGTGATATGCAAGAAACTTGGGCGATCCATGGGGTATACCCAACCATGGCTTGGCTACCAAATAATAAGGAAATGGTGTTTTGGTCAGCAGGGCAGATTCATAAACTGAATGTTGGGTCTGGACAGTCTTCAGTGATCCCATTTAATGTCAAAACCACGAAAAAAATTCAAACGGCATTGCGCTATCAACAGGAAATACCTCAGGACAGCTTTGATACTAAAATGCTACGTGACATTGAAGTATCACCAAATGGTAAAAAGGTGGTATTTGAATCGCAAGGGCATATTTATATTCAATCTTTTGCCAACGGCAAAACGAAAGGTAAGCCAAAACGCTTGACGAAACAAACATCTCACTTTGAGTTAAATCCGAGTTTTTCGCGTGATGGTCGAAAAGTGGTTTATGCCACTTGGGATGATCAAAACCTTGGTAGTTTGCGTGTTGTTTCAACACGCGGTGGTAAAGGTAAAGTGATCACTCAAGAGCCGGGTAAGTATGTTGAACCAAGCTTTTCTCCTGATGGAAATAAGGTGGTTTATCGTAAGATACAGGGGGGTTCTATTTTAGATACTCGTTGGGGACTTCACACTGGAGTGTATGTTACATCTGCAAAAGGCGGTAAAGCTAAGCTTGTTACTGAGTCAGGTGTAGAACCTCATTTTGGCGCGTCAAATGAGCATATTTATTTAGTGCGTGGCGGTGACAAAACGCAGTTAGTACAAGTTAATTTAGCCGATAAGAAAGAACAAACTTTATATCAAGGTAAGTTTGCCACTGAGTATAAAGTATCACCGAATGGCCAATATGTGGCTTTTGCTGAGCGATTTAAAGTGTTTGTTACACCACTAGTTGAGCGTGGTAGCGTGATTGACACTGGCCCTAACGCTAAAAATATGCCCGTTAAGCAATTATCGGTACGTGCCGGAGAGGGCATTAATTGGAATGGTGATTCAAACGAACTTTATTGGAGCTTAGGACCTGATTTATACCAAGCATCAGTACAGCATTTGTTTGACATAACCAATGAAAAGCCTGAAGAAGTGAAGCCCGTAATCACTCATTTAAGTTACAAGCAAAAGATCGATAAACCATCAGGAAAAGTGGCCTTGGTTGGTGCTAAAGTCATCACCATGGAAGGGGAGCAAATTTTCGTTAACGGTACCGTATTAGTTGATGGCAATAAAATCGTTGCGGTAGGCAATGTTGATGACGTTAAAGTGCCAAGTGATGCGAAAATTATTGATGTTTCAGGAAAAACTATTGTACCTGGCTTAATTGATGCTCATGCCCATGGCGCACAAGGAAGTAATGAAATTATTCCTCAGCAAAATTGGAAAAACTATGCCGGCTTGTCATTAGGGGTGACTACGATTCATGATCCTTCAAATGATACCACTGAATTTTTTGCCGCAAGTGAGCTACAAAAAGCAGGTAAAATAGTGGCCCCGAGATTGTTTTCAACCGGTACTATTTTATACGGCGCAACAGTAGCAGGTTATACCTCGCATATTGACGATCTTGATGATGCAAAATTTCATATTGAGCGTTTGAAAAAAGCAGGAGCCTTCTCTGTAAAAAGTTATAACCAACCACGACGTAATCAACGCCAGCAAGTGATAAAGGCGGCGCGTGAAGCTAATATGATGGTAGTGCCTGAAGGTGGCTCATTGTTACAGCATAATTTGACTATGGTGATTGATGGTCATACTACGCTTGAACATTCTATTTCGACAGCGAAAGTGTATGATGATATTAAACAACTATGGCAACAATCATCAATGGCTTATACGCCAACGATGGGAGTGGCATACGGTGGTATTTCTGGTGAAAATTACTGGTACGATACCACGGATGTTTGGAAGCACCCAAGGTTAAGCCAATACGTGCCTAGTGAAATTTTAGATCCGCGTTCTATGCGTCGCACTAAAGCACCTCATCATCATTATAATCATCTCAATGTAGCTAAAGTGGCAACGGAATTGAGTAACTTAGGTGTATTAGTGAATGCTGGTGGACACGGACAACGTGAAGGTTTAGCTATGCATTGGGAAATGTGGATGATGGCGCAAGGCGGTATGACACCGTTACAGGCATTAGCGACAGCAACCATTAATCCGGCGAAAACATTTGGTCTTGATAGTCAGCTTGGCTCGATTAAAGAAGGCAAATTAGCAGATATGATCGTCATTGATGGTGACCTATCACAAAATATTCGTTTATCTGATAAGGTGGTATACACCATGATAAACGGTCGTTTATACAATGCAGAAACCATGAATGAAATCGGTAATTACGACAATAAGCGTAAGCCATTTTATTTTGAAAAATAACCACGATTTTTTATAATAAAAACGGAAGGGCTCCAGGTTATTGGCCTTGAGCCCTTCTTCTTGCAAACAGGTTAACGAACTAACCGATACTTATAACTTCATGTGCAAAATCGGAAATGGTTTGCCCATATCATCAAGCGGTGAACGTGATATTACTTCAAAGCCCAAGTGCTGATAAAAACCAGTTGCCAGTGGGTTTTGCTCATTAACATCCACTCTTTTCACCTTAAGCTCCTCGATAGCGTATTGCATCAATTTGGCACCTAAACCTTGACCGCGAGCCTTATCCAAGACAAATAACATTTCAACTTTGTCATCATGTACGCCAAGAAAAGCCTGTATGTTACCTTGCTCGTTTTTTAGACATTTTAACGTTACCGCGGGAAATGCCTGCTCGACAATGTTGGGTTTAAAAAACGCAATATCTTGCTCTGTGATAAAGTCATGAGTTGCTCGGACTCAATTTTCCCAAACGGTCAGTAGTTCTGCATAATCGCTAGGGAGCACATTTTCTACAATCATAAAATTCTCTATTACAAAACTATTGTTGTTGCCATGTACAGCCGCGAGGGCGGAGTATAGCAACAGAGTGACCAACAAGGTAGTTTTGTGAAATAGCGTTATTTATCAAGTTTTAGGTCGAGGATTAAAGTGATTGGTGAACTTTTTCGTCTTCGGGGACGTATTAACTTGTTATAACTATTATTTTCTCTATGCTTTAAAGTTGTAGTGGTTGATTTTTGACCGTACTTAGGCCTTGGTTAAATGAATTATTTTATTCTCTGTTTGAATTGTCGCTTACGTATTTTTATTAAGTGTTTCTATCTATTGATAGTGCTATCTATACTGCTGTGCGTTGTTCCTCAGGTCAAAGCGTCTGAACAGCCATTGCACGTAATGTTTTTACAGCGGGCTCCTTTTTCATTTCATGTTAACGATCAACCTCAGGGGGTGTTAATCGATGTAATAAATGAAGTCAGCCAACAGCAAAATATCAAAATAAAATATCAGCAGGTTGAGAGTTGGTTTGATTTATTAAAGGCATTAAAGCGTAATGTGAATGCTTGCTCATTAGGGCCTTATAAAACTAAGCAAAGGGAACTCGATTACAAGTATTCGGATGCTATCTATCAAGAAGCGCCTTATCTAGTGATCGCAAATACTAAGGTCGCTAAAAAGTTTGGTGTTTCAGTCTCTCTGGATGAATTATTTGCTTCTCACTTTGTGTTTGGGGCTCAAAAGGGGTTTTCGTATGGCGAATATGTCGACAAAAAATTAGCCAATAAAAAGTCAGGAATACTGGAACTGAGTTATTTAACCATTACAGGTCAAGCCATTGAGCAACGACATGAATTTTCGCTGCTTAACCTTGGGCGTGTTGATTATGTTTTGATGAATGCAGATGAATATTATTGGAATGTTCAAAATGCAGCACTTGATATGAAAAATATTACTGACTTGAGTATTCAGGATCCTTTAGCTCGCAACAATCGTTATTTGATGTGCTCGAAAGGTACCTCTGATAAAACTATTCTCACCATTAATGAAGGCATTCGCCAACTAAAAGCATCTAGTAAGTATCACCATCTAGTGAGTCAGTATAAAAAGTAAGAAAAAGTTACTGTTTAACCGCACTTGTTACAATGTCAGTTGAAGATTTCAGGCAATAAAAAAGCCTTACAAATGTAATATGTTAATTTATATTAAGTTGTTGTATTTTAAAGGTATAATTTGTTATTTGTTTTTCTGGGAGTCAGTGGGGATACTTGGGATTGTTTACGTGGAGATCATAAGTATGTCTATATTACAGGGCTTCCAACTTCACCTTCTTTACCTATTGAAACATAGTCAAATTGCCATTTCTTAAGTTTGCCAGACTCAACTTGTTCGATAGTAAGCCTATGCTCGCCAACGAACATAGCTCTATTAAGATTTATACCAACTACGGGATCAATAATGTCAGATATACGTTTTAAAAAATCACTATAACTTGATTGCTCATTATCTTCTTCTTCTACATACTTTGCATAACTGTCTCTGCTAAGTACGAAAACTAAGGAACATTCATATGACTCGTCATCGCTTAAGTCTTTAATAAATTCGTTCAATGATATATATACTGATTTGCAATACTTTCCAATTTCACTGTTAAAAGCTTTAGTGAGTTTTGATTTAGCTTTAGCTTTATTTAGCCTAAATTCAAACATATCTGGTAAGGCGGTAGTGATATATCTATTAGCCATCCAACGTGTAATTAATGATTCATCATTAAAATCTAAAGAAGCTATCATTGGTAGTTCGTTAGATATAGGTGACTTTTGAATAAACCCCCTATACTTTTGTTGTAGTTCCAATAAATGCCCTTGAATATTGATATGTAACAATCGAGGGTTTTTGCCAAAAGTGGCATTTCCATCTAATTTTTCGATTTGCTTACAAACAATATACTCTAAATCTGGCTCACTATCTAAATTAGCATTCAGTAAAGAACAAGGGTGTGATAAAACCATATAAATAGCATTCTTTATCTTATGCTGTTGTGGTAACAAATTATACAAAAGGGGAGATGATTCACTATTGAACAGTGAGCCTTGTCGCCAACCGTTTTTAATGGACGCATCTCTGTCAAAATGTACAGCAGACATTGCTTTCCTTAGCTTAGTTCTAGTAAATCATCCAATTCTTTCGATGCTTGATATGAATGCAAGTTTACATTAATTACAGGAAGTTGTTCAATAAAACCACCCACATCTAAATCGTTTTCCATTAGCATAGCCGATATTAAAGCTGCATCTTTATCTAAAGGGTTACGCAGCCAGTCTGAGAAATAGCGTTTTCTAGTATCTTTGATACCTGATAATGATTCATTTAGCTTTTTTAGCCTATCAAGGTTTCTACTTTGGACTTTTTTAATCGGAGTATTTAAATCATGCCACTTATAAATAGTTGGGCGAGTAACCTGCATTATTTCGCTATACTGCTGGATACTAAAGCCAAAGGTATTCATAAGTTCAATACTTAACTTTTGAAAATCTAATGCTTTTCCATCATCACCTTGTAATTTAAACTTTTGAATTATTGCATCGTTTTGAACAATTGCTGGAGTAGAATATCCACCTCTATCATTGTTATATTTCGTGGTAATTGATGAACCACCAGTTCCCAAAAATACTACACCTAATAATAGGCCACCCACTCCGATAGCTGTAGAGTTCTTTGAAATAAGATTTGAGTCTATGTCATTCATCTCCACTCCTCCATAGCGTTTGGTGTTACAGTATTACAAAATAAGTGAGAAGTATATTTATGCATTTCATTAAGTAATTCAATAATATTAATACTTGATGCTTCTACTATGGGGTTAAATTGAATAACGTGATCAGTATCAATGAGGGCAGAGATATTGAACTGCTTCATTAATTCTTGCTGGTTTCCTGCAGTGGCAAATAAAGGCTCCACCATAGGAATTAAGTCATCAGGCACTAATTTAAACCCTTTTCCTGCAAATACTCGCAAAAATAACATCGAATTTAACTCTGTTTTATAGGCATGTTGCATTCTAGCTTCGGCTGGAACTATACCAGATTCACTACCAAATTCAGGGCTTAATACAGATGGTTTCAAATAGTAACTTAGAGGCTTGTTATCTGTAGGATCAATTATATCAACATACCTTAATCCTATACCTCTTACTAAATTCATTTCAGTCACAGATGAATAAATTTCATGTGCCTTTTTAATTAGTTCTGCAAAAACAGTGAAATTTATGTATTTTTTTGTTTGTATAAAAAGATTCCCACCAGAGATAACAACACCACTTTGATAATCTGCACTAATAAAATGATAAGTATGCTTTTCACTTTCCTCTATTTTGATTCCGTGCTCAGTTCGTATGTGAACGTCTTTCATTGTTTGTTTGTGAAAAATTGGAAAACCGTTCTTTCTAAATAATTCTTGACTCTCATTAAGGTGAGAATCAAAAGATAGGAAGTCACCACAGTCAATTTTGCATAAAACGTACGTAACAGGAGCATTTTTTAGAACGCCAGCAGTTTGAAGTTGTTTCAAAATTTAATCCATTAATTAAAAAGTATCTACTGTATAGTTTGTCAAAGTATACATGAAAAAGTTCAAAAAAAATATAAAATAACTATATGTTTGAAAGCGTATAGTTTATTAACTATACGCTTTGTTTCTATGGTAGTACACTTATTTACAGAACTCCAAGTAAGACAATATTTCTAACTATATTTGATTTTGAAAAGTTAGTTTGTTATCTGCAGTTTTTCTATGATGTGACTTTTTAAAGTTAAAAGGTCTTAGTTTTTCTGAATTTTTCCAGCTATAGCTGATTTTCAGTCGAGTGGAATTTGTAATTGTACCTTCGAATTTTCTGAATTTATTAAAGTGCAATATTTTTCGTTTGGTAAATTTTGAATATTTCCTTTATTTATGCGGAATTGAGAGCGTTTTATTTTTCTGAATTTTCCGAATTTTTTTTGCATTTAAGCAATGTTATGTATTTGAAAGTTTCTCGACTCGCCATGTGAATGCTCTGGTCACAAAAGTTTTACCAGCACATACTAAACCTTTTACTTTTTGAATTATTTCACCATCGTAATAACTTTGCAGACACTCGCCTGTTTGCTCATTAATATTAATATCATAGTAAAGTTTAATGGGGCGATCTTTTTGTTTAATATGAATACCACCCATAGCAATAATATAACCTTGCCAGTCACTATTATCAGCAGCATTTCGAGCTTGCTCAATTATAGAGTTTTCTATTTTTTCACTAAATAATGATTGTTTTATACGTCTGAGTTCGCGCCATATTGAAACGCTAGCGCCACCAATCTGTTGAAATTGACGTATGCGCCAACAGGAAGCCCACGCATCGATTCGTTGTGCTACTAGCAAGGCATCATTACCAAATAGATCTTTCTCTAACCCTTTACCATCAATGTTTTTAACTATGTACTTTAAAATGTAGCCTGTTGCAGAACCTTTACTCGGGTCAATCTTCTTAAAATCACAACGATTTTCTGCCGCACCTTTTTCATCTCCGTCTATTTCTAAAGCGTAATGACGTATGACAGATTGTAATGTGTTGACTTTGGTGGGCTCGATAAAAAATAACATGTGCCAATGAGGTGTACCGTCATGTTGCGGTTCTACAACTCTAAAGCCATATGGTTCGATGTTTTGTCGCTTTAACTCTGCGCGTGTTTTTTGCCACTGTTTATTTAAATAGGCGTTAGCTTCGTCGGGCATATAACCTTGCCATTTGGGGTTTTCAGCCCCTGATTTTGCAAAAGCTCGATGATATTTAGAAGGGCAGGTAATAGTAATAAATAATGCTTCATGACCTAGTTCTAACGCTAAATCTTCAAAGCCTCTAGCTCGACACATTAATTCGTCTTTTCGAATTTTTGGATTTGACACATTGAGGTTTGATATTTCTTGTAATGAATAACGTTGACCAGCATCGTTAATAATAAAATGTGAACTAAGTAAATCTTCGTTACGTAATCGTTGAGCAATTCTATTTTTCGTTGTGATATTGCTGGCATAAATCTGTCGTTTGCTATTAACGAAATTTAAGTGAATAGCGGCTTTTTCATTTGCTTGTGTGATCAACTTTCGAAATTTACGTAACCACCAGCGATTATCTGTTAGTCGTTTGATACAGCCATTGAGTGATTTTCTTTTATTTGGGGTTGGCGGTGTTAATCCAAATTTCGTTACGTTACGGGTTATTGTGTTATATGCGATCTCTTGATGGTTTAACGGGAAATTACCGTTACGGGAATTGCTCGAATTAAGTCGCTTTAATTCGTTAGCTGTCGGTTTAATTTTTCCGTTAACGGCTTGAGTCGCCTCAAAGCGGTTTAATTCGCTTTTGTTCGAGATTATATTTCCGTTAACGGATTGAAGCGAACCGTTAACGTTAACGGGATTATTGTAATTGAGTGCTAAAAAATTTAGTAGTTTAGGATTTGTCGCAATGTTACGGCAATAAGCTGCGCATTCTTTGGCCTTTTTATTTATGTCGTCATCGTAGCAAAAGAACATATGTCCTAGTTCTTTGGGTAATAATTTATTCAGCTTTTTTGTCGTGTCTAATATGTGCCTGTTGCGTTGGTAATTTGTCGGCTGTTTAAACGCCTCTTCTAATATTGCTGTTTTAATCGCATTAGAAAAATAGCTGAGACGCTTTGTGATAAAACTATCATCGTACTTATCAACTTTAGCTAAATAGGGCGCTAGTATGTCATCTTGAGCGTTAATTGCTTTAGAAACTAAGCTGTCTGAAAATCTGTCCATGACATACCTTTACTGTTAGCTAATAACATCACGTAAACTTGACCAGCTTCTGTTAAAAAGTAGCGTTGATATTTCATCCCAAATGGATAAATAAATTCACTAGTTACTAAATTTTCATTTTCTAATTTAATTAATGATCTGGTATCAAATTTAAATGGCGCATGGCGAGAATCTACATAGCTATTTAACCCATTTATTTTTCGGTATGAGTAGCCAATCTCTCGACATATTTCAAAGTTCGTTTCAGGTGATGAAAGCCAAGTTAATAATCGACATTGTTCAAACGTTAATTTAGGAAGATCTTGCAAGGTTGAATTAGGCATAACAATCTTCACCTTCTGCAAAATTACTTACGCCGTTCTCAATGAAGTTGTTAATGTCATTAAGGCGATATTTAACACGACGACCAATTTTTACGAATGGGAGAGGGTAACGAGCAGTACAACGCCAAACGGCAAGAGTACCGATAGTTACACCTAAAATATCTGCGGCTTGTTTTGGGGTTAATAAGTTGTTGTTCATATGTATATCCGTTAATTAAGTTAAATTCGGATATCAATATGAAGGTAGATTTATCTGGAGTAACCGCTTGTAGCTGCTAGTTAGTTACTTATGGCTGCGTTGAATATTCTTATAGCAGCCATAAGAATATTTGAATTTTTATAATAATTGTTAAATCGTACATTTTATGTACAATACTAATGCTTAGCAAGGAACGCTATTTTTCATTTCTTCTCCCTACAATATTCCGAGCTAAATTCATAATCATACATAAAATATGCTGTAACTTTATGTATGTACTCATATATTTTTATAAAAAGGAATGAAAATGAAAAACATCAAAGCCGAGATAACAGGAGAAAATGACCTCATAGCTCAATTTGTATTACAAGATGCTATTACAGGTGTTAAGCAAATAATTCAAAATTCTAAATTGGCTCTCTTTGGAGTAGAAGAAGGTAACAAATACATAATGTTGGCTGAAGTTGTAGGAAGTAGCGGCCAGAAATATAAACTAGTTTTAACAGGCGCTACCAAAGCCACTTATCCAACCGATGAACAAACAATAGATGGTGGTAGAGATTTATTAATGGTAAGGATTACGGGGTAATTAAAATGAACATATATATTAAAATAACTCTATTATTCTTATTTATTACATGTCAGGTAGAAGCCAATACTGAAATACCTGATGAGGTGTTTAAAGCATTAGATAAAGGGGTAGGAGATTCTCCTACAAGTGAGAGTAGTTCAAGCGTAAATGCGTTTGAATTAAATGCAAGTACAGATGAAAAAACAGCATCAATAAAAATCAGCCCTATTAAAGGAAGTAATAACTTTAGTGTTTTATTTACTGCGCCACTTGATGAAGACACATCAGAAGCAAAATTTTATGATTCGAAAACTGATGCTTTCACAAATGCATTTTCTGTAAAGGTAAATTATAAAAATGTTCTTTTTGGTAAGAGTAAGCTGGAGCCAATCTTTGCTGAAAAATATGTTGAGTATTGTGAAGAAAACCCTGATGTATTCAATTTTAAAAAAGCAGAGGATTGTAATGTTAAAATAGATACTTTAACTAAAAACTTTAATAAGGAGAAAGGTGATATATCTGGATTTAATATGACAGATTTTTGGGCATCTATTTTAACAGAGCCGATTCAACTATATGGATTTACTGCAACAGCAGGTAAGAAAGACTTCGAGTATTTTAAAGTAAATAGTTTAGAGACTGATACAGAAGGCGAAAACCCTCTAGGAGCAAGTGTTTATTATACTTATGTTGTGCCAAATGAATATATGATTACTTTAGAGTACGAATTTCAACGAAAGTTTGAAGCCCAAAAATCAATTACTAAATGCCCTAATGACCCAGAAGAAGGGGAAGATATTTTAAATTGTATTACGGGTATTTCTGGAGCTCCGGAAAAATCAACTAATAGAAATATTTCAATTTCATTGAGAGTTCCTGTTCCTTTGAATGGTTTTAATTTGGCGTTATCGCCTAAATTGACTCATAACACTGCTGATGATTCGACTAAATTTTCGCTTCCTATTTATTTCTTACAAGATAGCAAAAGCAACCTGACGGGCGGAATAAAATCTTCATGGGACAGTGAAAATCATGAATGGGTTTTCGGTTTGTTTGTAGGGCAAAAATTCAATTTATTTTAAATGTTATTAAATAAGAAATTGTAAATTCTTTTATTTACTTAAAAAGTGAAATAGAACAAATTTGCAAGACTTACAAATTTATTCGATTGATTTTTGTGCTACTTTGACTGGGATTTATAAATTATTATTTAAATGTATATTTTTTATTAAGTTAAGCTCGATAAGAATATGTATGCGAAAGATGGAGTTCTTTAAAAAGATATAAATGTTAACAACCTACAATATCTACCTAAATGTTTGTCTGTAATTCATCTAGTTTATTTCAAATTTACTTTTAAACTGTCAACACATCTATCTGATAACGTTAGTATGCAATAGTTACCAATGATATCTTCTTGCGGTTTATTCATTGCAAGTGAAAATAATGATTGTTCATTATCTAAGTGGGCCACGTTAACAAAATGGGTACCTTGATTATGGGTATGATTAAATTGATGTCGATGCCCGAATAAGTGAAGTAATGGTGAGCTTGAGAAGTAGTTATTTAGGTATGTAAATCTATCATGTGTGATAATGATAGTTTTCTGAATATCAACGTCTGCCTTAGTGATTTCATCTACAAGGTTTTGCTTGTTATTGTGTAAAATCTTGTCATACATTAATTTTTTATCTACTAAATATGCTTTATATTCAGTAGTTTTTTCTAATTCAAATATAGGTGTTCTATGAATTTCTAATAATTCTGTGCGCTTAGTCCTATATTCATTACTTCTAGCTTTTAAGAGTTTAATTTCTTTAGCTGTTCTCTTAATGCCATCAAAGGTATAATCAATAACTCCTTCATATTTACTATGCAATGAATCAAGTTTAAATTTTAAGTTAGTATTTAACTCTTCCTGATTAAGTAAAAGAGTTTTGTATTTTTTAATTAAGAGATTATTTAGCTCAATGTAATTAGGGTTTTTCCCCCAGTTTGCAGGGCAGCCGCTGTATCCTGTGAAGTGATAACCGTTTAAATGTTGAATGTTTTGATGGATATGAACAGCATTATGCAAAAATTTTTGTTCGTAGTTTAAAGTGTTATCCCAGTTACCATATACATAGAAAATCGGACAAGAAAATCCCTGTAATGCATTAAAGAATTCTTCCGCTTTTTCATCTCCAATATCTCCTGCAATAATGATTAGATCGAAAGAGTCATTAATAGTTTGTTCGATTAGCTTTTGTAAACAGTCGAGATTATTGTGGATATCTGAGAATGCTAATATTTTCATGTAAGATAATTTTTCACTTTTATTAATCCAAGAACCATTTATAAATAGTTTTATTTGCTTGAAAAATACCCGAAAAGTGAAACCCTACGGATTTACCATATTCAAAAATTTGTTCGGTTAACTTTTCTGCTCCTTGGCTTGGATTTTTAAATGTTCCACTTTTATATAATTCGAGTGCAAATTGTTTTGTTTTTTCTTTTGCTTTCCATCGTTTTTCTGCTCCTTTTTTAGCAGAGGTTTTTGCAATTTCAGATTTTGCCTCGGAAACTTTTGCATTCTTTAAAGCATTTGAAATAGGTGAGCACTGGTTTAAGTAATCTTCAATAGCTAGAGATAGAAACTTTCTTCCTGAGTTGACTAAATTTGCAGCTAAACAGCTAAGTGCGTATCCGAAATATTCGGTTGCCAATGGAGCAATTTTTTCTGATTCTAAATAATAGTGGTGTATTTGTGTTTTGAAGGCTTTCATTTGTTGATCATCATCTTCTGATATCTCAAATAAGGAAATCGGGTTTTTATCTAATAACGTTGGTGAAATTATGTTTTCAGCTTTTAGGTTACTTTTTACGTTATTCATAGAAAATTTAGTAGTTATACTAAAAAAGTCATTTATGAAGTTAACAATATGAGCACTTAATGAGTTCTGAAAATTATCAGTATTTCCAAATATCTCTATTATTTTGTTTCCTTTATTTTCCGCATTCAAAATATCACTTAATGCGATTTTCATTTCTTCGGTAGTAAATTTGATTCGTGTCGAGGTCACAATTATTTTTGCCTTATATATTCTGGTTATTCAAATGCTCTATAGTTGCCTTGCATTGATCTTCTGTAAGTGTTTTAACTAGTTTAATTAATTTAACTTGGTAATTTATACCATTTGTTAGATTTGCTGCTTTTTGTAAAGCATCTGTTGCTTTTTGTACCCCTGCTTTAACGGTATCACCTGATAAATGAGCGTATGCTTTCGCTGTGGTGGATATATCAGAATGTCCTAGGCTTTTGGATATTGACAATAAATCAACGCCTTCAAGTGCCTGCCAGCTCGCTAAAGTTTTACGCATGGTGTGAGGAGTAATTCGGGTTGAGGTGTCCTCAGAATACAAACCAGCACGTTCTATTATGCGTTTCCAATAGCCAGAATTATCACTTTTCGTTGATAAGTGACCTTTTTGATTAGCGCGTTGCCTTGTAGCAAAAACGAAAGGGGAATCACCAAATAAACTTTCATGTTCGATTTGTCTGCGTTTTAAAATCTCAACTGCTGGCGTTGCAAGTTGAGCATGATAAACGGTTTTAGTTTTGGTTTTACTATGAGGAATAGTCCAAACGCCACGTTCAAGATCTAATTCAGACCATTCCATAGAGTAAACATTACCTTTTCGTTGTCCTGTATAAATGAGTATTTGCACAACATCTTGGTAAATTTGTTTTTCTTCTTTTAGTGAATCAAATAGTTTGGCAATTTCTTCTCTACTTAAAAAGCGAGTTCTTGATTCAATGCGTACTTTTGAAATGCTAGAAAACGGGTTGCTTATCACTAACTCATGACTAACAGCAAATTTAAACATAGCTCTTAATAAAGCAATTGAAGCATTAAATAATCCTGCAGTTAAGTTTGCCTTAATATCATCGGTTACTTTTAAAGCGATAGCATGGCTAACTTCTTTAGCTCTATATTTTGCAATTCTTGGTTTTACGTGAAGCTTCCAAGTACGACTAAAATCATCTAATGATTTTTGTCTGCGCTCACCTACTTTTATTCTCGCTTTGAAATTATCTTCATATTGTTGATAGGGATCAGCAACGGATAATTGTTTAATCCGTTCGGTACGTTTTTTTTCAGTAGGGTTAATTCCATTCTCTAAAAGTAGTAGATTTTCCCGTGCTTTTTTTCGGGCTTGTTCTATCGTATTGGCTGGAAATTTACCTAAGGTAACTCTTACATATTTACTGCCAATTTTCTTCGCGACAGAGAAAGACATCGACCCGTTAGCAGTTACCCTTAATGTTAGTTCTGGTACTTTCGTGTCTCGATACTCTACTCGACCTTTTTCGGGTAATTTAATGTTATTTATTGCCGCGATTGTAAAGTTGAACCTTTTACTCATAAAAGCACCGTTATTATTTGGGGATTCATCTCGGGGATACTCTGGGGATACTTTGAATGTATATTTTGGGCAATTTCCGTTAATTTTGGATAATGTCGAAAACCTTGCATCTCTTGCTGTAGCCCTTGTTCGTTAACGTCTGTTAATGTTAACACATTATTTTAGGCAATAAAAAAGCCTTACAAATGTAAGGCTTGAAATGCTCGCTGTATGGTCTAGTTTAACTAGCTTCTTATTAATTTTTGTTTTCTTATTATTATTGTTTTCGTTAGCGCGGGACAATTTATAGCAAAGGGATTTTGCTTGTGCAACAACTTTATTAGAGCATTTATACCACGATTTTATTCGTATATGAGTGCAAAAAATGAACGTTATTAAATTGTTAAAACTAAGTACATGATTGGTAAAGGGCTTCAGCGGATAAGTTTTATTCAAGGGAGGAATAATTTGCTTGATTTGATTTAGAACATAGATCAAAAAATTTGTCAGTGATAGAATGCGGCGACTTGATTTAATGGATAACTCTTAATGACTGATTTAAAAAACGACACTTATTTACGCGCTTTATTACGTCAACCTGTGGATTATACACCTGTATGGATGATGAGACAGGCTGGCCGTTATTTACCTGAATATAAAGAGACGCGTAAACAAGCAGGCGACTTTATGTCGTTGTGCCGTAATACCGAATTAGCGACTGAAGTGACGATACAACCCTTGCGTCGTTTCCCATTAGATGCTGCTATTTTGTTTTCTGATATTTTAACCATTCCTGATGCGATGGGATTAGGTTTGTATTTTGAAACGGGTGAAGGGCCAAAATTTGAACGTCCTATTACTTGCAAAGCGGATGTTGATAAAATCGGTCAGCCGGATCCTGAAGGTGAATTACAATACGTGATGAATGCGGTGCGTTCTATTCGTAAAGAATTAAAAGGGCAGGTGCCATTGATTGGCTTTTCAGGCAGCCCTTGGACGTTAGCAACTTATATGGTTGAAGGTGGCAGCTCAAAAGCTTTCACTAAGATCAAGAAAATGATGTATGCCGAGCCGCAAACATTACACCTTTTATTAGATAAATTAGCTGACTCAGTGATTTCGTATTTAAATGCGCAAATTGCTGCAGGTGCACAGTCTGTGATGGTGTTTGATACTTGGGGCGGCGTGTTATCTCCTCGTGACTATAAAGACTTCTCATTACAGTACATGGCAAAAATTGTTGATGGCCTAACGCGTGAAAACGATGGTCGTAAAGTGCCAGTGACTTTATTTACTAAAAATGGTGGCATGTGGTTAGAAGATATCGCGGCAACAGGTTGTGACGGCGTAGGTCTTGACTGGACTATAGATATTGAAAATGCAAAAGCCCGCGTTGGTGATAAAGTTGCGTTGCAAGGCAATATGGATCCTTCAATGTTATACGCACCAGTAGAACGCATTGAACAAGAAGTGGCAACCATCTTAAAAGGTTTTGGTAACACAGGTACTGGTCACGTATTTAACTTAGGCCATGGTATTCACCCTGATGTTAATCCTGAGCATGCTGGGCACTTTATTGAATCGGTCCATCGTTTAAGTAAAGCGTACCATAAATAAAATATTACCTATATTTTGATAAAAGGAGCTAACAAGCTCCTTTTTTAATGCCCTAATTTTGAGTTTTTGATCTTACGATATGCCTTTGTCTATTGTTCATCATTGTTAATTGATAAATAAGTTGAGTGATTTTCTTGTAGTAAATACGACAACAGATACACTGGCTAACAGGATAGGTAAATGTTTGATGGATTTGATATGGCGTTACGATATTTAACTTTAGTATTTTTCAGCTATTTGTTGTCGGCTTGTCAGCAGCAAAATCATGCAATGGAAAATAAAAAGGGGAATGCGAAAATTAATCGAACTGAGCTTAGTCATAGCGACGCTATGAATAACAAAGCATTACAATGGCAAGAATTGACGGTACGGTATATCGATTTAGAAGGGGGCTTTTATGGGCTAGTCGATACCGATGGTCATCGTTACCTGCCGTTAAATTTAACGAAAGCCTACCGTCAAGATGGCACAATAATTAAGGCTAAATTTGAACGAAAACCTGAGGTCATTACGATCTTTCAGTGGGGCGTTCCAGTTAGTATCACCGAGCAAGTCTTGATTCACCAAGGAAAGCCTGCGACTTATTAATGCTAAAAATCACAGGCTTTTATATTTGTTGATGTTTTTATCTAAAATAAGCGGTTTAACCCATTTAACGCCGCTACACGAAATGCTTCTGCCATGGTTGGATAATTGAAGGTGGTTTCCACAAAGTATTCAATGGTGTTACCGCCATTTTCTTGTTGCATAATCGCTTGACCAATATGAATAATTTCTGCTGCATTTTCACCAAAGCAGTGAATACCTAAAATTTCTTTAGTTTCTCGGTGAAATAAAATCTTCAATGAGCCAACTAAATTATTAGAAATTTGCGCACGGGCTAGGTGCTTGAACTGCGCACGCCCCACTTCATAAGGAATTTTGGCTTCTGTGAGTTCTTGCTCGGTTTTACCAACAGAGCTGATCTCAGGTATGGTATAGATACCGGTTGGAATATCTACGATAAGTTTAGCCTTACTCTCGTTACTTAACATGGCACTGGCACAAATACGACCTTGATCAAAGGCCGCACTGGCTAAACTGGGGTAACCGATAACATCACCAACTGCATATATGTTGTCAACGTCTGTTTGGTAGCTTTTATTCACTTTTAATTGGCCACGGCCATCGGCTTTTAAACCTGCTGAGCTTAGTTCTAGATCGGCAGTATTTCCCGTTCGTCCGTTCGCCCATAACAAGCAATCAGCTTTCATTTTTTTACCTGACTCTAAATGAACTACCACATGATCATCAGTAGCATCTACCCGTTCGATTTGTTCACCGTGGCGGATCACGACACCGTTGTTCCAAAGGTGATAACTGAGAGAGTCAGACATTTCGGCATCTAAAAAGGATAACAAGCGATCTCTGGTATTGATCAAGTCGACTTTGATGCCAAGCCCTCTAAAAATAGAAGCATATTCACTGCCAATGACTCCTGCACCATAGATAATGACATGACGAGGAGCATGACTAAGTTCTAAAATACTGTCTGAGTCATACACTCTTGGATGATTAAAGTCGATATCTTCAGGGTGATAAGGGCGTGAGCCTGTCGCTATGACAATTTGTTTTGCCGTAATTTTTTCAACTGAACCATCATGTTTTAAAATTCTTATGGTGTGCGCATCAACAAATGATGCTTCACCTAAAAAGTGCTCAACCCGGTTACGGTTATAAAAGCCACTGCGAAGCTTAACTTGCTTATGGATAACGCCAGACGCGTGACTGAGAATGTCTTGAAATGTTAAATGCTTAGCATTAGCACCGGCATTAAATAGTGGGTTTGAATTGTACTCGATAAGCCTGCTAACCGATTGACGCAATGCTTTTGAAGGGATTGTGCCCCAATGCGTACAGCCACCGCCAACTTTATGATAACGCTCTATAATTGCGACACGTTTTTCTTTTTTGGCCAAATTCATCGCCGCCCCTTCGCCGCCAGGGCCGGTACCAATGATAATGGCGTCAAAATCGTATTGTGGAGTGTTAGTAGAAGAAGGTGTTTGTGTAGTCAATGAAAGCGCCTCAATTCCTGCGTTAGATTAAGAAAAATTTTAGCAGGAATTAAGACAATGGTAACTAATAAATTATTGTTTATGCGTGTTTTTCAATAAAGAATTGCCAGCTACGCTGTTGTTCTATTAGCCGTTGTTTAAGTTCTTTATATTGTCCCATTAGTTCTGAGCGCTCAACATCAGCCATTAATTTTGCGCGTTTATTGGCGAACAATGTTTTCTTAATCTCATAATAGTCATTTAGCTTAACGATGAGAACGTCATACTCGTGCTGTAATCGTGCTAATAATTGTTCCGCATTCGGGTGCGAAACGAGTTGTTGTTGACGTTTTTTAAACACCATAGTTAAACGTGCTTTTTCAATTTTATCTTCAGGACTCACTCTTAACTTTGATGTTAACCCTAAGTAATAACAACTTTTAATTAACCACTTGGTGGGATCAAATTGCCACCAACGAATGCCGTTGCGGTAATCATTTTCAAAGATGTGGTGAAAATTGTGATAGCCTTCGCCAAAGGTAAGCAATGCCAAAAAGCCATTGTCTCGGGCGGTATTCTTCTCAGTGTAAGTTTGTTTGCCCCAAATATGCGCCAATGAGTTAATAAAAAATGTGGTGTGATGGCTCAGCACTAAACGCAATACGCCGACTAAGAGTAAACTACTGATAATATCGCCATGTAACCAACCAAACAGTAATGGAATACCAAAGTTCATTCCTATGGTAAGGACTAAATAATATTTGTGCTGCCAACACACTATTGGATCTTTTTGTAAATCCCTGACATTGTCGTAATTTGTGTAACGGTGTGCTTGGTACTCTCGAAGCATCCAACCAATATGTGAATACCAAAAGCCTCTCTTAGCAGAGTAAGGATCGATATCGTTGTTATCTACATGCTTATGGTGAACACGATGATCCGACGACCAATGCAATATACTGTTCTGTAACGCGAAGGCACCACCTAAAGCATAAATCAAGCGCAATGACCAATGGGCTTGGTAGGTTTTATGTGACCATAATCTATGGTAACCCGCGGTAATTGACATACCGCAATAAATAAAACACAGGACTGCCATGATTATTTCAGCACTGTCAAAGCCATGGGTGATGGCTCGATAAGGCACAGCAACAGCTGCAAATAGAAACGTGATGAGAAACACGCTGACATTTAGCCAGATGATGTTAGGTTTATTCATAAATGTTCCGGAATTTAATACCGTAGGTAATTTAGGTGTACATGTGTACGCTATTTTAGTTTTCGTACCAGATGAGTCAAGTAGAATCTATTAACTATTTATTACAATTGTAAGCTGAAACTACTGTGCCGCCACTGCTATTTTATCTTTGATGATGTGCTTTAGAGCAACACGCTCTAGCATTGGTTAATTATTTCAGTATCATATAGTGCTTGAATCATCCAAACCTGATTGGAATAAACTACATGGTCGGTATTAGAGCGCAACAGAAAGAAAAAACTCGGCGACAATTAATCGATGCTGCGCTAGGGCAATTGAGTAGTGAACGAAGTTTTTCTAGTTTAAGTTTACGAGAAGTCGCTAAAGAAGCGGGGTTAGCCCCAACATCATTTTATCGGCACTTTTCTGATATGGATGAGCTGGGCCTGACATTAGTAGATGAAGCCGGTTTAACTTTGCGCCAGTTGATGCGTCAAGCACGTCAGCGTATTGAAAAAGGAGGGTCTGTTATTCAAATCTCCGTACAAACATTTATGGAGTTTATTGAAAGTAATGGCAATATTTTTCGATTGTTATTGCGGGAACGCTCAGGTACCTCGGCTGCTTTTCGTGCAGCAGTTAACAGAGAAATTAGCTTTTTCACGCTCGAGCTATGTGATTATCTACAGCAAGCCAACAAATTAGATGCAGAAGTGGCTTATCTACAAGCCAACGCTGCGGTAACTATTGTATTTAGTGCCGGCTCTGATGCATTAGATGCCGATAAAAAAGAGCGTGAACAATTGGCATATCGTACTATTCAACAATTACGTTTTATTGCCCGTGGCGCCATGGAACTTGCTTTACGTAAAGAGAGCAACAAATCATTACCGTCGAGTTAGTATCACACCTGTTTCAATATGATCCGTGTAAGGGAATTGGTCAAATAGGGCTACTTTCTCAATCCGATGTGTTTTGACCAATGTTTTCAGATTGTCTTTTAAGGTGTCTGGATTACATGATATATAGATAATATCATTAAAGCGACTGACCAGTTCTACACTGTCGGGATCTAAACCTGCGCGTGGCGGATCAACGAGTACTGTTTCATAGCGGTAACTGCTAAGATCAAAATCTGCTAAGCGTCGAAATTGTCGCTCGCCATTCATCGCCTGACTGAATTCTTCACTCGACATTCGAATAATATGAATATTATCAATATTATTCATAGCGATATTTGTTTGGGCTGATTTAACCGAAGTTTTTGAGATCTCAGTACCAAGCACCCGATCGAAGTTTTGCGCCAATGCAATACTAAAATTACCATTACCACAATAGAGCTCAACCAGATCACCACCTTTATTGGCGGTTGCTTGTTGTGCCCATAATAGCATTTTCTCATTCACTTTTGCATTGGGTTGGGTGAAGCTATTTTCTACTTGCTGATATTGAAACGTTTGTTCACCTACAGTGAGCGTCTCAATGACAAAGTCTTGATCGATGATCACTTTTTGTTTTCTTGCACGACCAATAATATGAGTAGGGCAAATACTTGATAATTGCGCTTTTAACCATTGTGCTTGTTTCTCCCAATTTCCATCAAGTTGCTTATGATAAAGTAAACTGAGTACAGCCTCTCCACTTAATGTGGCGAGAAAGTCAACTTGGAATAAACGTTCCCTTAACACAGGCTGATCTTTTATTGTGTTTAATAAAGCTGACATTAGTTGGTTGATCAACTGACTAGCAACAGGAAAGTGCTCCACTTTAAACTTTTGCTTAGTCTTTTGATCAAACATGATGTAATAAAGATCATCTCCTTCATGCCATACTCTAAATTCAGCACGTTGCCGATAATGTAAAGGTTGAGATGGGTACACATCAAATTGAGGCACACTTAATTCAGCAAATAATGCTGTCATGTTTTGCTGTTTATTTGATAGCTGCTCTTGATATAAGTCAGGGTGAACATGGCTAAACATAAAGTGAACCTTTTAAGTAAAATGATGTTGCATGAGAAAAGGGCGAAGATCTTAACGATCACTACACGTTTGTCTAGTGCTATTTTAGTGCATATGAATAAATTTTTCGTCAACTTCTGTCGGGGAATTGAACAATTGAAGATAATAAAAAACCGCATTGCTGCGGTTTTTTTGATAACTAAGAGGAAATTCCTATTCTTCTGTAGGTTTGTCAGGACGCTCCTTCGCTTCACGTACTTTTAATGTACGCTGCTGAAATTCTGAATCATTTAACTTTGAAATAGCATGTTCAGCATCAGAAGCAGACATTTCGACAAAGCCAAAGCCTCTTCGCTTACCTGTATGTTTATCTTTCATTAAACGTACTGAATGAACATTACCATAATCGGAAAAGAGTGCTCTAACCGCACCTTCGTTTGCTCGATAAGGAAGGTTACCTACATATAGTGTTTTAACTTCACCATTGTCTTCTCCATTTGCTACCGAACTACCAAAGAATGAAGGAATAAGAGCTGAAGCAAAAAGTAAAACCGCAATTAGTGCAGGGGAAAGTTCAACAGCACCTGCAATAAAGAAACCTATTACCGCTAATATCAGTGCAACTACAATTGTTATACCTTGGGGGACTTTCATATGAATACCTAAATTATTATTTTTAAAATGCATTAAATAGCAATTCTATGTTACCCAGCTTTTCATTTAGTGCAACTATAATAAGTGCAAAATTTATTCTTTAGGCTGAAGTTAATCAAAAATTTCTGCGTAATCGGCGATCTTTGACCTATTTATGTCGAAGGATCCAACAAACTGTTTATTTAACATGCAAACGATC
>NZ_JADNYL010000005.1 GCF_017168195.1 Thalassotalea sp. G2M2-11 | reverse complement strand
TCAAGACCAAAGTCCCGCTTTAATTGCTTGTTATATGCCGACTACACCGTAATTGGCCCGAAAGCTTTGACACTTAAAGCAAATACGATAACAAAACAAATTTGCCCAATTATTGGTACAACTATGGGAATTAATATAGTTTGCCAAACAGTTAACTTTAGAAATTTTCGTATAACAGCTAAAAAGATAATAATAGTTAGTAGTAATGCCGCTAAATCGTCAAGAGCAACTAACTCACATAAAGTAGAACTAACTAATTGAATGCCTAATAATAACAAACTTAAATAAGCAGCTCTCTTTTTTCGTTGTTCGCTAACTTTGAGCTTACTCAAAATAAAATTGAAGCTGAAAAAGTAGCCTACTAAATTTGATAACAAATATAGAAATGTAAACACAAAATCCCTTTAGGCATATAACGCTTAAAGCACCGGCGGAAAAACCAGAGCGAAGCGGCGGTTTTTACGTCCTGTGCCTTTACTTGTTAGCTGCACGCCGCATACCCTGAGCAAATGCATACAATGAAGACAGCAACTCTTGAAATTGATTATTAATTTCTTTGTGGTTTGGTTTCCATTGAAACTTACCACTATGATCTGTGGTTTGACCTAGAACTAGATCATTAAGGCTGCCCATCCCTCCGCTACCTGATAGTATGGTTTCAGCACATCGCTGGTACTCACCACTATCAAATCCCGCTAAAGCCTTCTGAAAAAATTGCGACCACCGACTTCCATCTTGCTCAAGCAATTCAATCATTAGGACTAGATCTTTTCTAGTTTTATCGTACATAACTTCCTTAAGGCAGCTAACGCCTCAAGAAGCGGCGCGCTTTTCAGCGTCCGCCTTGCTTGACTTGTTAGCTGCTTTTGACTCGCTCACTTTTTTAAATGCAAACTTAATTGCTTCGGCTTCATCAAAATTTAGATAAGCACTGCTATCTGCAAATATGAACGCCTCTCGGAACACACTGAAGTCCTGTTCGCTATATTTATCTATCCACGACAAGGCAAACTGCAAAGACTCTTCAGTATTTTTTCCAAGATATGCTGATGAATCTGCAAAAATGAAAACTTTCTTAAACAATAGGAAATCTTTGTGGCTTCTTGTTGCAAGCCAATCCTCAGTAAATTCTTTAGCCTCTTTGCTAGACAACCCAATATAAGCGGATGAATCAGCAAAAATGAATATTTCTTTGTATTCATCTATCCCAGACTTTTCAAATAATTTGGGATCATTGATGTCACCACCATTTGCTAAGTGTTCGTATACTTTAGTGATTTTTTGGAGAACTTTTGTTTTTTCAGGTGAATAGCTTATGTATTCAGCTGCTACTATTGCATAGCCGACAGTGTCTTTATCCAAGATTGCGCTTCCGGCAATTTTGGATAAAGACCTATTCATGTCTGGTGAATAAGTGATATTTGTTGCCGCTAAAATAGCCAGCTTATAGTCTTTTTCTTTGACTGCTACTGTAACAGCTTTCTCTAAGGCATCGCTCTTATCGGGGGCATAACTAATAGCCATCGCGGCCTTGTACATAGGATAAGCTATAGAGCCATTCTTGAGGTATGACTCCTCGTCTATTTCCAGCTTGAGCTCTGCTACATCTTTGTTTGCAGCCTCTTGCACCAAACTAGGCAGCTCATCTATCGCATTTGGCTCCACTTTCATATATTGGAGCACCACTATCAGAAAAGCACCTACACCTGCTAATTCGGCTAGAGTTTTAAGTTTCAAATTTTCTCCGTTCTATATTGTGCAGCTAACGCCCCATTCAGGGGCTTTTACACAGTTGGCTAAAATAACGAACGCAGTGAGAAAAGCCAACTGTTAAAAGTCCCGCACTGCAATGGCTTGTTATATACCTTGTTCTCTAATGTATTCTTTTGCTTGATTTAATATTTCCAATCCCATTGTTTTTACTACTAAATCATCAAGTTCACCCGCCATAAACTCTTTCCAAGAAACAGCCTTTGAACCACTTGAATGAGCAAAACGACCATACGCAGCAGTTACACTTTTTTCTTTGTGCACCATCAATTCATAGAATTCTTCTTCAGGATTATCTAAAGACCACTTTTTGATAATTCCATTTATCCAAGGTTCATACATCTGACTAATCTCTACTGGGCATATAACGCCTTACTAATGGGCGCATAAATGCTTGGCTAAAATTAGCGACGAAGGAGCACAAGCCAAGCGTTTTGCGTCCTTTTGAGTAACTTGTTAGCTACCGTATGCACGAGTAAAGTCTACAGCAGCAAGTACAATAACGATATTAGCCAATACTAAAACAGTATTTAGTTTCAATTTTTTAAGTAATCTTTTTTGTTCTGAGTGTCTTACCTGAGCCATGACTTTAGAGTCAAATAAATTGAAATAGAATAATAAATTAAACCTACTATTAAATTCCCTAAATGAGCTATATCGCTTTTTAAAAACTCTAAGTTTATCACCACCACGGTTGTTCCATAGCTTTCGCTTTATTCTTTGGTCAATGAACAACCAAATTAAACATGGAATAAATAAAACAGCGAAAAGCAAAAAGTGACTCCTTTAGGTAGCTAACAGCTTATTAGGAGGAATAATTCTCGCTTTACGGCGAAAAGTTTACCTCCATGTATTGATAAAAAATACGTTACGCTTTTTTTAAATTAATTACAACTCAATCAATTAGATAAATAAACTATTAGAGGTCTGATGTGTGAAAGCGAGAATTTTTCTCGGTTTATGGTGCAAAGCGAGAAAACGGCCAAACTGTATATTTACACATGCGCTTATTATCAAAAATTGATAAAAATATCATTTCCATTTTTATAACTGATTACTGAGAAAATGCATAGTCAACGCTATGCTAAGTACACTATAAATCCTTACCCCTAGCGGATTAAAAGTTACAATAATTAAGACGCTGGTTTTAACAATTATACTTCACAAGATATTGAAATGTTATGTTTTTTATAAATTATGGAGTTGAAGTTTTATTGTAGGAAAGTGGTAGAAACGCCACGTTTGAGGAACAAAGGAGTGAAAAGCAGCTTCTCACTCATAGCTAACTAACAGATCAAATAGTCACCTATTGGATCAATAAGTCAGGTATGAGCGAGTACAACTGTTCAGTAGTTAGTGATGATGACCACCAACACCATGAGCATGTCCATGCTCTATTTCTTCTGTGGTCGCTTCTCTTACATCAATCACTTCCAGATCAAAGGTTAGTACTTTGCCTGCCAACGGTGGATTGATATCAACGGTCACCATAAAGCGACCAGGTTTAACAACAGTCACTTGTCGTTGTCCCTGTTCAGTTTCTACAACCGCAGTCATGCCCGGCTTCCATTTAGCATTCTTGGATGGTAAACCTTGTAAATGCTTCACGGGTACCCTTTGTGTCATGCCCTCTTTGCGCTCACCGTAAGCTTCTTCTGGCTGTAACGTCACGGAAAACTTATCACCCGCAGCTTTATCACATAACGCCTTTTCAACGCCAACGAGCATATTGTTATAACCGTGCAAGTAAGCTAACGGATCGCCGCCTGTTGATGACTCAAGTTCTTTGCCCGACTCATCTTTTAATGTGTAGTGAAATTGCACTACTTTTTTATCTGATATTTTCATCTTAATTCCAACAACATAACTTATTTGGCGCGAGTGTAGCAAAAAGCAAGTAAAAGCTCTACGAACAACAGGCCAAAATTAAGCCCAAAGTAGCAAGATCACAACGCTAACGATAATAAGCGCCATACCAACATATTCCATTAAGGATATTTTTTCTTTAAAAATTCGGTAAGTTAAAAATAAGGTGATAAAAAATTCTACTTGGCCAAGGGCTTTAACATATGCAGCATTTTGATAACTTGCGCCAGTAAACCACCCAATAGAACCAAGTACACTGGTGATACCAACGAATAAACACAAGCGCCATTGACTAACCATGACCACTAATTGTTGACGATCTTGTAAAAACACATACAGCAAGGAAATAATAGACTGAACAAACACCATAAACACCAAAGTTGTCGCGGCACTTACCATTAAATCAGTATTGAGCGCTAAGCTCGCTTCTCGAATTAACAAGGTGGTGATAGCTAAACCTAATCCTGAGGCTAAGCCAAAACCAGCACCAGGATTTTGAAAAACATCGGCAAAGGTAAACCTTACTTTAGAAACAATCAACACGCCAACAACACCAATAACCACCGACAGCCAACCTAACGCAGTTAAACTGGCTGAAAATACCAGCGCGCCAACAATTGCCACTTGAATCGCCTCGGTTTTTGCTAAGCTGGTGGCTACAGCAAAATTACGATATTTAAACGCCGCTACCAAGAAGGCTGTACCTAATATTTGCGTCACACTGGCGATCAACGCATAACTAAGAAATTGCTCATTCAGTGCAGGCAAGGCGACTTGTCGATGATCCATCATCCACAATAAATACATGATGGCAAAGGGTAAAGCGTAAACATAACGCACTGCCGTGGTTGCCATGGCATTTAAATGCGTCGATAACTGTTTTTGGCCAGCAGTGCGAACAGCTTGCATAAAGGCAGCAAGCAAAGTGAAATAAATCCAAGTTTCCAAGTAAGAAGGCCTATTAAACTCAAAGCATTAGTTTAACCAACAATGCTTGTTTTTTCCTTATATTATTGAAAATTTATAGTTATATCTCATAATCTTACGGGTAAATTTAGCTCAATCGCTACCCCTTAAAAACCATCAGCACTCATGTAACTTTTGCTATTTTTTCATTGTTTCTCTGGCTTGAAGTAGTACTGTTTATCTAAGCTGCTCACTCCTAAACCTGACTTTTTATGTACTTTGATACGAACACCAATACGCTCTTTTAAACTATCAATATGGCTGATCACACCGATCATTTTACCGCTGGCATTAAGGTTATCTAATGCATCTAAGGCAATATCTAAGGTTTCATTATCTAACGTACCAAAGCCTTCATCGAGAAAAAGTGAGTCGATAGTGGTTTTAGCGCTGGCCAGCTCTGATAAGGCTAATGCCAAGGCTAAACTGACTAAAAAGCTTTCGCCGCCTGATAAGGTTTTAGTGTCACGAATACTGTCGGCTTGCCAAGTATCAATCACCATTAAATTAAGCTTTTCACTTTCATCACAGGCTAGCTGATAACGCGCATGCAAACGTGACAGCTGGCCATTTGCCAAGTGCACTAAATGCGCTAAGGTTAAACTTTGCGCAAATCGTCGAAACTTATCACCAGTTGCCGAACCAATTAACCCATTGAGTAGCGCTAAATCATCACTTATTTCACGTTGCTGAACAATTTGCTGATCAAGTGCTTGTTGTTTTTGCTTGTTACTTTGATCTTGTGCTAATTGTTGTTGCTTTTGTCCCTGCGCGATTTGCGTGTGTTTTAACGCTTGCGACACCTCATCTACTAAGGCTAAGCACTGTTCAATATTTTCAGCAGGAGCCTCTGTTTGATTAAGCGTCTGTTGCTGCGCAACTAACACATCCGCTTGCTGTTGATACTCTTTTATCTTCACTTGCGCTTGTGCTTGTTGCTCATCAATAGCTTTAGCCAACTCGGTTAAGCGGCTTTTTTCTTCAGGGGCTAAAATAGCGGCTAAAAATGCTGATTCATCAGTAAACTTACTTTTTGCAAGTGCTTGTTGCCATGCTAGGTGCTTTTGCTCTAATTCAGGGTTCATCGCAGCCCGCTGATCAAGATAGCTATCTAACTGACCAAGCTTTTTCTCTTTGTCACTTTTTTGTGCTTGCAATGCTTGCTGCTGAGCCGTTAATTGCTGTGATAACTGCTGCTTTTCATCCGCTAATTCGCCTTTTATCTGCTCAACACTTTGCTCACCAATAATAGCTTTACGTTCACTGTTGAGCTGTTGTAATTGCTGCTGTAGTTGCTTGAGTTCACTATCTGCTTTTTGCAATTGCTGCGCTATTTGCTCTTTTTCATAACTACGTTGTTGCAGCGCGGTTTGTTCAGCGTTAATTGAATTTGTCAGCTCGGTTAGTTGCTCATCTTGTTGTTTAAATTGCGCTAGCTGTTCAATTTTCTGCTCGCACCATGATGATAATTCATCGAGCATGAGCGAGTGATGTTGATCAATAAACGGTACATTTTGCTCAGAAAAATTCGCTAAAATATCATCCAATAACTGCTGATGCGCCTGATTAATTTGCTCAGTTTCATCTGCCAATATTTTACTTTGTTTCTGCTGTTGTTCTTGGTAATGACTGTATTGGTTTTCTAATAGCGTTAATTGGTGTTGCTGTGTCGTTTGCTCATTATTAAGTGCCGTTAATTGTTGTTCAGCTTGCTCCAATGATTGTTGATTGCTTCGTAATACTTGTTGCTGCTGATGAAGTTGCTCAATGGTATCAATCAACTCTTTTTCTTTATTAACAATATCTTGTAAGGTTAATTCTTGCTCTAAAACAGGTAACACGTAACTAAACTTACTGGTTTTAGCTCGTTCATTGTCTAATTCTTGCCCCAGTTCTTGCTCACGCTGTAAAGCATTGTTTAGATTGCCAGTAACTTGGGTTAACTCATCCTTAATTTGATTGCCTTTTGCTTCAAGATTTCTTAATTCTTGTTGTAATTGGTTAAGCCGAACTAAATGCTGATCATCGCTTGCTTGCTGGTATTGCTCAATCAAAGGATGTTCAACTGAGCCACATAATGGACAAGGCTGATCTTGCTTTAACTGAGCGCGATGCTGCTCTAATGATTGAATTGTTTTTTGTTGCTCAACAATAATTTCAACATCTTGTAACGTTGTGCGGCATTGTTTGTACTCAGCACGACATTGGGCAAGAGCCGTTTCTAGTACCTTTTGCTGCTCTTGCTGGCTAACAATAGTTTGCTGCTGTTGTTGCTGTTGTTTTTGTAAAGATTCAATGCGCTCAGCGATATTTGATAATTGTGACAGCTCATGCTTCTGCTGTACGAGCGTTTGCATTTTCTCTTGTACTTGGTTTTCACTCTCACAATCAAGTGAGTTTAATAATGCAACTTGCTGATGTTTCAATGTTTCAATGGATTGAGTCAGTTCAGTTATCGGTTGCAGTTTGGCGTGTAATTGCTGGTGAAGCTGAGCACTCTGCTGTTTATTTTGCGCAACTGTTTGTGCTAATTGCTCTAATTCAGCCGTTAATTGGCTAAGGTATTGTTGCTTGCTTTGCTGCTGTGATGCCTGATGTTGCCACAAAGGTAATTTATCAACCAAAGCGAGCAAATATTGCTGCCCTGCTAAGGTTTGTTGAATTGTTTGTTGCTGAGCAGTCTTTTGCTTAAGAGCCTGCTCACTTTGCGCTAATTGTTGACTTTGTTCATTAAATTGTTGAGTGAGTTGTTGGTGTTCTTGTTCACTTGTTTGATGCTGCTGCCTCACCAAGTTAATTTGACTATCAAGTGGGATCACTTGCTCAGCGATGGTGGTTTCTTTTTGTTGTATCAGTTGAGTCTTATGCTGGTATTCTTTTTCAAACGCGTCAAAATTTGCTTGTGCTTGGCCGATCAAAGCCTCCACCTCAGCAACGGTTTTTTGATGATGTGCAATATGTTCATTGAGGGTGTTTTGCTGAATCAATAACTGCTGATACGCTTGATAGCTAGGCTGTATATTTTCTGCAGGTGCTGCAAGCGCTAATTGTGCTAGTGCCTGCTCATTTGCTTTCGCTTGTTGTACAGCTTGCGCTAATTCTTGTTTAGCTGCTGCTTGTTTTTGAGCAATTTGTTGCTGCTGTTGTAAATTATTGAGCAATGATTGCCATTGTTTTTGCTGAGTAAGCTGTTGGGCTTCACTCTGACTAAGTTCAGCAAGTTGTTGTTCTATTTCAGTTACTTGCTGCTCAGATAATAACTCAACATCACCTAGCTTTTCTTGCAGTCTGGTTAGTTCAAGATGAGCCGATTTATTTTGTTCAAACACCAGCTGAGAAATCACACTGTATATTTCAGTACCGGTGAGCTGTTCTAATAGCTCTGCACGATCTTTATCTTGAGCATTTAAAAAAGCGGCAAACTGCCCTTGAGATAACATCATTGATTTAGTAAAGCGTGCAAAGTTTAACCCAGTGACTTGCTCAATGTGCTGTTTAACCTCAGATATTTTTGTTGCCAGAATTTGGCCATCTATTTCAGCAAGTTCTACTACGGGCTTTTGCAGTTTGCCATCAATGGCATTTTTTGCCCGTCGCTGGCTCCAAAAGGCTCGGTAGCCCTTACCTTTTACTTCAAACTCTACTTCCGCTAAGCAATTGGCAGTTTGGCGGGTCATTAACTGATTTTGACTATCGGTGATGCTACTGATCCGCGGTGTTTGATGATATAAAGCTAAGCAAATAGCATCTAAAATGGTAGTTTTACCCGCACCTGTTGGCCCTGTGATGGCAAATAATGCACTGCTATCAAACGGTGGCTGGCGAAAATCAATCAGCCATGCACCCTTTAATGAATTAATATTTTCAAATCTTAAAGACAATATTTTCATGATGATGCCTGCTCATTACTGTCTTCGTCTGTTACAGGGTTAAGTGCTTGATCAGCAATCGACTCAAATAACGATGTTAATCGCTGCTTTCTCGCTAGAGCTTGCTCATCAGACCAATCTTCTTGCGCTAGTCTGGTGGCAAAAACCTCATGGTAACTCAGCTCTGATAAGGTGGTATTTTCTTGCTCAATTAAGCCTTGGAGCTTTTGCTGCTTTGCTCGGCGGATCAATAACACTTCGACTGGATAATGTTGCGTTACCTCATCAACTCGTTGGCTTAAATCATTAAGATAATCACCATTGGATAATTCGATGTCTAACCAAAGCTTTTGCTCCTGCTTAAGTGTTGAACCGTATAAGCTCAGCACTTTATCAATTGCGCTTTCAAGTTCATCAACCTCTGTTTTCACCATAGCTAACGGTTGAAAACAAGGAATAGCTAACTCTGTTACTTGTGATAATTTACCTCGTGAAAAATCAGCAATATGCACCACTTTTTGCTGTTGCCACTCATCAAAACTAAGCGCTATTGGCGAACCGCAATAACGAATATGGTCAGTTTTTGCCACACGTTGTGATTGATGAATATGACCTAAGGCAATGTAGTCAAACTCTGGAAACTGACTCGCCGGAAAAGCTTCTAAAGTGCCAATATAAATATCGCGTACCGACTCAGTGCAACTTACGCCTACGGTAGTTAAATGCCCAGTTGCTATCATTGGGCAATCATCACCGAAACGCGCTTTTGCGCAATCCGCTAACGATTGATAGTGCTCGCTGATCGCCTGTTGCAATTGTTGTTGTTTTTCTTTAGCACTTTGACCGGCAACACTAGCAAGCACATCTCTAGGGCGAATAAATGGCATCGCACAAATAACGGCCTGCTCATTGTTTTTATTGGTGACATGCACAATTTGTTCAACTTGTTGATCCATTGCTAGTGCTTGAGGAACCACATGACAGCCTAAAGTAGCCAGTACGGTTTTTGACTCCCCTAACATCGCGACGGAATCATGATTACCAGCAACCACAATCAACTGACAATGTAATTGGTTTAATCTCACAATGAAATCAAAATATAGTTCGCGGGCATAACTTGGCGGAGTACCGGTATCAAAAATATCACCCGCGATAATAACCACATCAATGGACTGGGCTGTTACTTGTTCAAGTAACCACTCAATAAACGCTTGGTGTTCATGGATGCGGCTTTTGCCGTAAAAATTTTGTCCGAGGTGCCAATCAGAAGTATGTAAAACGCGAAAAGTCATTAACTCATTCATTAATTATTGTTATTAACTAAATTCTATCTTAATTTAATGGTGAACAGAATGGATAAAGTGATTTAGGAAATTAAAACAATGACACCGGCAGTTAAGCAACTTGATAAATCAACAGTTAGCTATCAGCTACATCACTATCAACACGATAAAAACAACAGCCACTATGGTGAAGAAGCGGCCGAAAAGTTAGCGGTAGCCGCAAACAGAATATACAAAACACTGGTGGTTGAAACAGATGACCATTCACTTGCCGTCGCCATTATTCCTGTGAGTGCTCAATTGAACTTAAAACAAACGGCCAAAGCACTCAACGTAAAAAAAGCAATAATGGCAGCACCGCAAAAAGTACAAAGCACAACAGGCTATGTGCTAGGTGGAGTAAGCCCTTTTGGACAGAAGAAACGATTACCCACGCTGATTGATAACAGTATGGAAAATCTTACCACTGTATTTGTTAGTGGTGGCAAACGTGGCCTTGAAATAGAAACTACGCCACAAGCTTTTAGTCAAATTTTGAATGCAAAAATGGTGGCGATAGCTGAGCAACGATAGTTTAACTGTGATCAGGTATTAAAATAACTTTACCGTCACTTTTACATTTTGCGTAATGATCAAGAGCTTGAGCAAATCCGTCAAAGTCAGTGACTTTGGCAATATCGGTGTGAAAAATCCCTTGTTCAAACAGCTTTTGTACTTTACGGCTTAATAAAATAACCTGTAATGGACTGGCACTGCCAATGTACTTTGCTAGCCAAAAGCCTTCTATTTTAATATCGCGAAAAATCACATCTGCCACAGAAAACAAGCCGCCAATGGGATCATAAGTTTCAGTTAATCGACCATACACTATTGCGGTCGAGCTGTTAGGCATGGCTTTTAACACTTGCGGCGTGTCATCTGCGGCAACCGCATCTAACAACACAGTAGCGTGATAGTGCTGACATGCTGTCTTAAGCTGATCGTGATAATCATCGGCAGTGGTTAACAGTACTTTATCAGCTCCTAGTTGCTGTAAAACCTCAACATTTTGCTCACTTCTCACCGTAGCGATAGTGTTAATTTGATGTCGTTTAGCATAACGAATGACCCCTTTGCCAACCTGACTCGCCGCCGCATTAATGACAATTGCCTTTGCTCCCAACGCTTTTGCTCTTTCAACTAAGCAAACTGCGGTACAAGGGTTAACGATCAAAGTAGCGGCTTGTTCATTGGTTAACGATTTTCGCACCGGTAAACAATAGTTGGCTTTGGTAATGGCATAATTTGCCCACACCCCATCATTGCCTGGCTGAGCGGAGAGCGCAACTCGTTTGCCAATCAGCCATTTACCATATAAGCCAGCATTAGCGTCAACGACAATACCAGTCCCTTCAAAGCCAACATAAGCCCCATCATTGGCACTAATTCCATACTTTCCTAATAAATGTACAAGATCTGAAGGGTTAACAGGTGCCGCTAACATTTTGACCAACACTTGCCCTTTCGCCAGCGCTGGAATTGGCTTTTCAATCAGGGAAATACGCTTTGAGGAAGGTAAACTTGCATCATTGCTTAGTGATAACGCAAAGCCTTTATTCGTTTTGCCAGTATAGTTAACTTGTGTCGACATAATTACAATTTCTTAGTATTTTTTTTCAAGGCTATCAGGTCTTACCACTTTTGCAAACTACTTAGTCATTTGTCGAACACGCCCATACAAAAAAGTACTGATATTATAAATATTTAGTCTAAACAAATAGTCAAGAATCAAGATTGTTTTATGCTAATCTTTTCAATAAATGTAACGGTTAGGTCATCAGTGATGCAATATAAAACAATTTCAGCACCAGTAAAAAAATCAGTGGCATTAGTTGCTCATGATAATATGAAAAGTGCCTTGATACAGTGGTGTCAGGATCACCAATCAGCTTTACAGCAACACACTTTATTCACCACAGGCACAACCGGATTACATATTGAGAAAAACACCCAATTATCGGTTAACAAACTCATCAGTGGTCCACTTGGTGGCGATCAGCAAATTGGTGCACTGATCACGGAACAGAAAGTCGATATCATGATCTTTTTTTGGGATCCATTAGAAGCGCAGCCTCACGATCCAGATGTGAAAGCATTGCTACGCTTAGCAGCGGTATGGAATATTCCTGTTGCTTGTAACCGTTCTACCGCAGACTTGTTAGTGACCTCACCTCTGTTTAGTCAAAGCTATCAAAAAACGGTTCCCGATTATCAACAGTATCTTAAAGAGCGCAGTGAGTGATCAAAAGCTTAGTGACGATAACTTAATGTAGATCATTGTTAACAAAGTTATTTACTCCTAATATTAGCGTAAGCTCATTAAAGGATCACAATCATGTGGAACTGGCTTCGCTGGATTATATTGACCTTAACAATCGCCTTACTTTATCTTTGGCTGACGCAAGAGAAAGTGATCACGGTAAACGTTATTCAACCATCTATCGGCCGGGTAGAACAAACGATTGCTAACACTCGCGCAGGGACAGTCACTGCATGTCAACGTGCACGCATGTCTCTTCCCATTGGCGGACAAATCGAAGATATACAAGTAAAAGAGGGTCAGCACGTCACACAAGGACAATTATTACTTTCCTTGTGGAACAAAGATAAACTCACCAAAAAACAGCAAATGCTTGCCTTGGTTGCAGCAGGAGAAAGCCATAAAAATAGCGCCTGTATCTTAGCTGATAAAGCAGCAAAAGATGCGCAGCGACAAACACGCCTTCTGGCCCAAAAACTCACCTCTGAGGAAGATCTCGAACAAGCTCAAGCGCAAGCTGACGTTGCACAAGCGAACTGCCAAGCCGCAACAGCAGAACTATTAGCAAATAAAGCCGCGGTGAAAAACATTGACGCATATCTTGAGCAAAGCTATTTAACCGCACCATTTGATGGCATTATTGCGAAAGTCACTGGAGAAATAGGCGAATATACCACGCCTTCCCCACCAGGTGTTGCTACCCCTCCTGCTGTAGATATTTTAACTGATGACTGTCATTACATCACTGCCCCAATTGATGAAGTTGACGCTGCAAACCTCACTGTTGGACGCCCAGTAAACATTACTTTAGATGCTTTTCGCGGGCAAACATTTGCAGGTACGTTAAGACGGATCGCCCCTTACATTCAAGACTATGAAAAACAAGCGCGTACTGTCACTGTAGAAGTCGACATTGACCAACACCAATCACCGCATTTTCTCGCTGGCTATAGCGCAGATATCGAAGTCATTCTCGCAGCTAAAGATGAAGTACTCAGGATCCCTTCAGATCTGATCATTAATAATGAATATGTCTTAGTGGTTAACCAAAATAATGTCATTGAACGCCAAGCTATCACTATTGGCTTAAATAATTGGCAATTTAGCGAAGTGACCTCTGGCTTAACTAGGCAACACATTCTAGTCGCCTCTATCGGCTTAACCGGCGTGAGTCCTGGCGTTAAAGTGACGACCAAAATACCTGTCGTGCAGAGTAATTAAGGCACTGAACATGGCAAAATCAGCAATCAAGATAACAGAGGGTAATAAAACTTATCTGATGGGTGAACAGCCCTTACATGTGTTAAATAACATCAATTTAACTATCGAGAGTGGTGATTATATTTCAATTATGGGGCCATCAGGCTCAGGAAAATCAACCTTATTAAATATCATCGGCATGTTAGATCAACTCGACAGCGGTACATATCAGTTACTTACTAGTGAAACCACCACGCTAAGTGAAGAAAGCCGAGCTCAGCTTAGACGCCAACATATTGGTTTTATCTTTCAAAATTTTCATTTGATCCCACGGCTAACCGCGTTTGAAAATGCATCATTACCATTAATGCTGGCAGAAAAAACTCTCTCTAAACGACATCAAATTGTAGAGCCAATTTTTAAACAACTCGGCATAGCTCACCGCTTAAATCATCTCCCTCAACAATTATCTGGCGGGCAACTCCAGCGAGTGGCTATTGCACGTGCCTTAGTGATGTCACCCAATATTTTATTGGCGGATGAACCGACAGGTAACCTAGATCAAGCGTCAGGGCATGAAGTCATCGAATTATTAGAACAACTCAATCAACAAGGTATCACTTTGTTGATTGTAACTCATGATAAAGCGATCGGAAAACGGGCCAAACGACAATTGACTATGGTGGATGGGCAAATAACGACAGATACTGTCTCTCAAACAAGTAAAAGTGACGAATAATGCGTTTATCGGATAACTACCATTATTGCTATTTGGCGCTCATCCGACATAGGATCAGAACCATACTGCTTCTGCTTGCCGTAGCGATTGGCGTGACTTCTGTACTGTTACTGACCAGTCTAGGAGAAGGTGCTCGTTTATTTATTACTCAAGAATTTTCAAATTTGGGTAATCAGGTCATGGTGGTTTTACCGGGTAAAAAAGAAACCACTGGCGGCTCCGTTCCTATCTATGGCACCTCACCAAGGGATCTGACTATTGAAGATGCTGATGCGTTAAGCCGAATATCCACTATCGAGCAAACAGCACCTATCATTGCAGGTACCGCCTTAGTTAGTTATCAAGGATTAAGTCGCGAAGTGATCACCATCGGCAGCTCCACCGCATTTTTCCATATCAGGAATTTATCCTTAAGCCGAGGGCAAATGCTGCCACAAACAAGTAATGTGCGAGCCTCGGCTGTTTGCGTACTGGGTTTTAAATTAAAGCAACAACTCTTTGGCAATAAAACAGCAATCGGCCAATGGTTAAAGATCGGTGGTCAAAGGTTCAGAGTGATTGGCTTACTTGAGGAGCGTGGCGAATCAATGGGGCTTGATATGCGCGATATGGTGATCATTCCCATACGATCGGCTGAAAGTTTATTCAATGCTCCCAGTCTATTTCGAATTTTACTGACTCTCAAACAAGCAGGAAGTGAAGCCTATACCGAACAGCAGATCAGAGCCGTTATTGCCAAACGGCATGATGGCGAGGATGATATTTCAATCGTCAGTCAAAATGCCCTATTAACATCATTTAATAAAATTATTTCACTGGTCACTATGGCAATAGGCGCCATTGCAGCTATCAGTTTAATTGTTGCTGGTTTTTTGATCATGAATGTCAGCTATGTCTCTGTGAGTCGCCGTAAAAGTGAGATAGGATTATTAAAAGCATTAGGCGCCAGTCAAAGTGAAGTAAAACGATTATTTTTAACTGAGTCGAGTATTTTGGTCGGTCTTGGAGTGATGATAGGTATTAGCCTAGGTTACAGTGTAGTGTTTATTGCAACACAAGTCTGGCCGAACTTCCCCCTGAGTATTCCGTGGTGGGCAACAGTATCCAGCGCCCTGCTGGCATTTATTGTCGGGATCTTATTTTCATGGCTGCCTGCATCTATCGCAGCCAAACAAGATCCTGTTATTGCGCTTCGAGGGTATTAACGTGCAGTTGCTTGATGTATTTCAATGGGTGAAAAAATCTATTCTTGCCCAGCGTGTTCGGGCAATACTGACCATTGCAGGCTTTGCAACAGGTATGGCAGCGGTCGTACTAATGAACTCGATTGGCGAGAGTATGCGCCATTATGTATTACAAGAGTTTACCCAGTTTGGCACTAATATTATCGCCATTACACCAGGAAAAACCGAAACTTTTGGTTTTGGTGGCTTACTCAACACAGTTCGCCCACTCACAATAGAAGATAGTCAACAGTTAAGTCATTTACGTGCCATCAAATATGCTGTCCCTGTGGTGATGGGCACAGCAAAAATCAAACATGATAAAAAATCACGCTATACCGATGTTGCAGGTGTGGGAAATAAAGCAAACGAGGCATGGAAATTAACCATTGCCCAAGGTAATTTTTTACCTGCTGATGATCCTATCCGGCCGAGAAATTTTGCTGTGCTCGGAGCCAAGCTTAAACACGAACTTTTTGGCTTTTCTTCAGCGATTGGTCAAAAAGTTCACGTTGGCGGCCAACGATTTAGAGTCGTTGGTGTTTTAGCAGAAAAAGGGGAATTCATTGGCCAAGATCTAGACGACATGATTTACATTCCCGCAGCAAAAGCCATGCAACTTTTTAACCGCGAAAGCTTAATGGAACTCGACTTATTTTATCAACAAGGGCTAGCCACACAGCAAGTGGCACAATTAGTGAAGCGTAAACTCATACAACGCCACGGTCTTGAAGATTTTACCTTGATCACCCAAGATGACATGCTAAAAAGCCTAGATAACATTCTAGTTATTATCAAAATGGCAGGCTCTGGCTTAGGAGTTATCTCATTAATTGTTGGAGCTGTCGGTATTGCCACCATTATGACAATCACAGTCACCGAACGCACCAGCGAAATTGGTTTACTACGTGCGCTAGGTTTTTCGTCAAGCCACATTAGAAACTTGTTTTTAGCCGAAGCCATGCTACTTGCCATGATCAGCGGCGTTATTGGCTATTTGGTTGTGTTTGTCTTGCTTATAAGCGCACAAATTATTCTCGTTGACGTTCCAGTTACCATGAACCTTTCAGTGCTATTTATCGCCATCGGTTTTTCGGCCTTCATTGGATTGTTGGCTGGCATTTACCCTGCATTAAATGCAGCAAAACTTACCCCCATTGATGCATTAAGAGCTGAATAATAGAATTTCTTATACAAATCTGAGACTAATTACGTTAAGACACATTTGACAAACATCACTTCCTTTTCTAAACCTTAGAAGGTAAATGCTGTTTTACTATCAAGCATTACTCAACTTAATGGAATCAATCAAATAAGGAAATTAACTATGAAAAATAGTATCTCTATTGCCATCGCACTCGTACTCTCTCTATCTAGCTACACAAGTATCGCCTTCAATGATGGAGAGCAAGAAGCCAAAGCAAAATCAGTGCTAAATGAAAATGCTAACGCTAAGGCCAAGCAAAAGTCTGAACTGGTTAAAAATATTGTCAATATTAATCAAGCAGATAGTGAAGCCTTGTTAACGCTTAAAGGCATTGGTAAGAAAAAAGCACAAGCAATTATTCACTATCGAGAGCAGCATGGAAATTTTGCTTCTATCGAAGATTTAGTCAAAGTTAAAGGCATTGGCAAAGCCATTTTAAACAAAAATGCCAACCGATTGGCTATTTAATCCCCCATCTTATGGCGCCAAATAATCATTATTGGCGCCATAGAAAAACGTCAACAAACCCTTTTCTAACTGATATAATACCCTTTCATCAACTTAATATTGTTTATTAATGAATTATATTCCTCTTGAGTCCGTTAAATTTTCTTGGATTTTTCGCCACAAAAGTATCCCACTTGATAAAGTCTCACTCGAACAAATAAAAGTAATGTCAGAGCAACGTTCTGCAGTGTTATGGGATAGCTTTATCAGTAGAACAGCAGATCATCCTGACTTTTTTAAACAGGGTGATTGGGCATTTGATAGCAAAACTTGGTGTGAACATGGTAAATGGCAAGGTATATGGGAGAGCGATGATAATGCCTTACCTACACTGATTGATGACTATATACAATGGGAGGACAATACCACTGTCTATTATTGTATTAATAGAAAACAAGTTATTGAAACAAATTGGAAAAACTTTAAAGTTTGCTGGAAAAACTTACTCTTTTTAGACGATGGCACCTTATTGATAGGTAAAAAGCGAGATGAAGTGATCCAGTTTAAATCGAATGGACATTTTAAAGTCGGTAAAAAGTAACCGACTAAAATATCACTGACAACTTAATACCAGTAAATATTTGGTTGTCGGCTTTCCAATATTCACCATCAATTTGGCGCGAACGCGCAAACGCTTCAATGGCAAATTGTTCAATATTAATCCCGACGCCAACACCAAGATAGGCATCAATATCGTTTGCTTGATCATATCGCTTGCGCTTTTCATCAAATAAAAATGCATCAGCGATTTCAAGCAATAACGTCTCGTTGTCATAGACATCATCATGCTCATCTTCATCACGATCTTGCAAAACGAGCTCTGCCATATCAACGCCAATCTCACCATAAAAGAAGACATCAGAAAAGTAGCCAAATTTAACGCCAAAATCCCATGAAACATAAGACTGTTGATATTGTTGACTATCGGTAATTTCTGCCGTGCCAAGCGAGGTATTAAATGCCAAAGCAAGCTCTGTATCGGGTTCTGACAACCAGACCTCAACCCCTACGCCATTGATGTAATCATCGCCATTCATTTCATTTTTCACAAACACAGCAAGCTTGTCTTGATTGCTTGCATAAGCATGTGACGTCATAAATAAACCTATTAACAGCGCGAGTAACCAGTATTTCATCATCTTCACTTATTCGTTTTACACCATCAGACAATAGCATAGTAGTCTAATGCTAACCCTAGGAAATTGTTAAATTTTGTAAACTTCAAATCAGTCAGTTTGTTGCTCAATTTTTTTCTGATAATCCGATAAATCATCACCCGCTAACAACACCGCAAACCAGCGCCCTTCTTTTGAGCTTTCCAGTGCTATTTTAATGATCATGGTTAAAGGCACAGACAAAAGCATACCAACAGTGCCCAGCAACCAGCCCCAAAAGATCAATGACAAAAATACCACTAAGGTGGATAACCCCAAACCACGGCCTAAATATCTAGGCTCAACCACATTTCCCATCACGGTGTTGATGGCTAAGTAACCCAAACCAATAATACCTGCTTGTGGCGCGCCTAATTGTAAAATTGCTAATGACATAGCAGGCACTGCAGCAATGATAGAACCGATATTAGGAATATAATTAAGTAAAAAGGCTAATACTCCCCAAAGCAATGGAAAGTCTAAGCCTAATGCCCATAACATCAAAGACACACACGCGCCTGTTGCGATACTGACTAAGGTTTTAATTGCTAAATAATTATTCACTGAAGATAAAAAGCGATCTATCTGATTAATACGCATTTGCGGATCGTCCAGTGCGAGATGTAACTTTTTGGATAACGCTGGCGCTTCAAACAACATAAAGATCACAGTGATAATGATCAAAAACAGATTCGCCATCACATTACCCAGGCCACTCAACATATCAGCTGCTAAGCCCATCGCAGCAGCTGGATCAACATACTCAGTGATCAATGTTGTCGATAATACGATATTCAATTCTGCTAATCGCGTAACGACCCAGGATAACTGCTCTTTTAACTGTTCTCGATATTGTGGCATCAAGGTAGATAACTCACCGAGTGATTTTCCCACCAGGCCTGCAACCGATAACACCACAATAACAAACAACATGATCACTAACAGTACAGCTATTGATTTCGGGACTTTATATTTTTCTATTTTCAGTACTAAAGGGTTACATATAATGGCAATAAAAGTGGAGAGTAAAAATGGCACGATTATGTTAGTTGCCGTTTTTACCCCAGCAAAGACAATAAATAACGCGGCAGTAACTAACAAGGCTTTTAAAATACCTGTCGAATATTGATTAACGGTCATATAAGTTCTTATTATTAGTTTGAATTAAAAGAGTAATACAGTGGTAATAAAAAGAAAACTGCTAATTGATTTTGTCTGATCAGCAGTTTTCTTATTGATGGACGCTATGGTTATCCTTATCACATCGTCCGTCTGATCAAAGTGACACTTGTCATATTAAGTAATCGCCAGCAACTTAGCATACCAATCAAGCCAACAAAGCCCGCGCCAGACAAAATCCCCACTAACCAGTAACTAAAGTGAAAGCTTCCCTGCATCTCGAAAGTTTGTGTTTGCAGAACATAGACGCCTATTTCCATACCGATACTCGCCATTAATCCGGCGATCGCTCCCAGTGCAACAAACTCAAATAACACACTGTTGCGTAATAAGCGTCCTTTAGCGCCAAGTGTTCTTAAAATGGCTAATTCTCTTTCTCGCTCTTCCATACTCGCTTGCACTTGCGCCACCAACACTAAGCTGCCAGCAAGTACCACTAAGATCAAGATTAACTCTATGGCTATCGATACTTGCTCTATCATGTTGCGTAATTGCTTCATGATGTTTTCAAAATCGATAAAGGTCACCGTTGGATGTTCAGCAAGTAATCGGTAAAAATCCTGTTTTTTCTGCTCAGGTACATTCCATGCAGAAATAGCAGTAGCAGGAAAGTTTTTCAACACTGGCTCATTAAAAATCATAATGAAGTTTAATTGACGAGTCTTCCAATTAAGCTTTCGTAAGCTAGTAACAGGTACCGTAATCTCTTGAGCGCCAATACGAAACGTTAATTCATCCCCCAGCTTTATATCTAAACGCTCAGCAACACCACTTTCAACCGACACTTGCGGCGTCAAATCATCAGGTTGCCACCAACTGCCTTCAATAATTTTATTTTCTTGCGGTAACTCATTCAACCAAGTAAGTCCTAGTTCTCGCCCCATTCCGCGGCGTCCCTTTGGCTTATCGGCTTGCTCATGCTCTTTTGATGCAGCTCTTTTTTCTAATTCTTCCCGAGAGATAGTCTTTTCGCCATTGATGGCAGATAACCTGCCACGATAGACAGAGAAAAAGCCGCGATTCGGTATTTCATGTGTTTCGGTGAAACGTTTTAAGTCATCCACCTGATGCGGTGCAATATTAATTAAATACTGATTTGGCGTATCCGCGGGAAACTGCGCTTGCCATTCATCGATAATGGAAGACTTCATCACAGTGATCAGCAGCAATAGCTTAATTGCGATGGTAAAACTCACCAATTGCACACTATTTTCACTGGCACGGCGTTTTAAGTTTGCTATGGCTAGATGCCACGATTGCCCCGCTTTCGTGCCAACGGTTCGCCCAGCGCTCATAATGCCACGACCAAATAATAATAATAAAAACGAGACAATAAGCCCGCCACCGAGCAAGGAAACACTCATGACAACATCGCGACTAAACAGTAATAACAATGCGAGTAAAGCCAGTAATGGCGGGACTTGATGCCATCCAAAGCGCTTGACTGATTGATGTTCAAAACCTCGGATCACCGATAAAGGCGTGGTATGCACAAGTGATTTTATTGGATGAATAGCAAAAGCAATCGCACACAATAAACCAGTTAAAATCGCTGTGATAAACGGTATAACACTGATATTTGTTTGCGCTAGCGATAAATAATTTTTAATTGCCATCGCGCCTAACGTCATTAATAGGTAACCGAGAATTAAACCAACACTAATACTGATCAGGCTCAGCAGCCCCCAATGCAAACAATATAATTTACGAACATGGCTTATTGTCGCGCCCAAGGCTCGAAACACAGCAACAACCGATTGATGACGTTGCCCATAGCGCCGGCTCGCAACGGCAACGGCAACAGCCGCCAACACGATACCGAGCATACTAGCTAATGATAAAAAGCGCTCTGCTGTATCTAGCGTGGTCGATAATCGGTTTTGAGCTCTTTTAGCATCGTACCAATTTTGCGATTCATTAACTTTCGGTTCTAGCCATTGTTCAAATGCTTCAATGTCTTCCTGCTCACCAGCAAACAAATACATGTACCACATGCGGCTACCAGGTTTTATCAATTCAGTTTTCGCAATATCATTGATGTTAATGAAGATTTTTGGGCCGGCAATCAACATGCGATAGCTTTTGTCAGGAAAATCAGCAATCACGCCAGCAATGGTAAACTTCGCCACACCAATCTCAATTAAGTCACCTATTTCCACGCCTAAACGGCTCAAGACACTGCGCTCAACCCATGCACTTCCCTCATCGGGTGCATTGGCTACCACCGGTGTTTCTTGCGCTAAGGAGGTGTTAATTAACAATTCACCACGCAATGGATAGGTATTTGATACCGCCGATAGTTCACTGATCAACATATTGTCATCAGCGAACACCATGGTTTCAGTTTCTATTTTACGTGCAAGTGTCAGATTAGTTTTTTGACTTTGGCTTAAAATTTCATCACTAACTTCTGAGCTACCGCTAAGTACCCTATCGGCAGCAATAGTATTAGTACTATTGGTTAAAATCGCCTGTTTTATCTGCCCTGAAAAGCCCGTAAGTGAAAAAACTGTTGCGACAGCTAACACAATAGCTAAAAAAACAATGGTAAGTTCACCACGTCTTAATTCATGATGTAATAACCGTAATGACTGAGTAAACCAAATAGAGCTTTTATTTGTTGTATGGCGAGCTGGTGCTGCTACATTATCACGCATTATTAACCCACCTGACTAATGGCTGACGGGTCTTGCTCAACTAACTCACTGTCTTCACTAATTTGTATTAATTTGCCGCCATCCATTTCAACTTGACGCTGACAGCGAGCCGCTAACTTCGGATCATGAGTCACCAATACCAGTGTCGTACCAAGCTTTTTATTTAATTGAAACAACAAGTCAGTGACATTTAACCCTGTCTTTTTATCAAGATTACCTGTCGGTTCATCAGCAAATAAAATATCAGGTTTGGTAATAAATGCCCGCGCTATGGCAACGCGTTGCTGCTCACCACCCGATAGCTGTGATGGGTAATGCGCAAGGCGATCACTTAACCCTACCTGCTCAAGGAGTTCTTTTCCTCGAGCCTCTGCATCATCAATATTAGCTAACTCAGCAGGAAGCATGACATTTTCTAATGCCGTTAAGCTATTAACTAACAGAAATTGTTGAAAAATAAAGCCAACATGATTAGCACGTACTTGGCTTCTTTGCTCTTCATTTAACTGGTGTAATGCATGGCTTTTAAGATAAACTTCACCAGAAGATGGTAAATCAAGCCCCGCTAAAATTGACAGCAATGTCGTTTTACCTGAGCCTGATGAGCCAACAATAGCAAGTGACTCCCCGCTGTTTACGTCTAATTCAATTGGCTGTAATAACTCGAGGGTTTTATCTTCTAATTGTACAGACTTAGTCAATGATCGAACTTTTAAAATAATGTCGGAATTTAACTTCATGAAGAAATACCCATTAATTGCATTAATATTATTGTCTTATTTAACCCTAGTGACACACAGTTGGGCAAGTAGTTCCATTTTACTACTAGGTGATAGTGTCAGTGCAAGTTATGGTATGCAAGAAAATCAAGGCTGGGTACACCTAATTAACCAACGACTTAAACAACAAAACGCCCCTTATAAAATCGTGAATGCCAGTATCAGCGGTGAAACCACAAGTGGCGGTTTAGCAAGGCTTTCTGGCATATTAAGCCAAGGTGATTATCAACACTTGATCATTGAATTAGGTGGTAATGACGGTTTAAGAGGTTACTCACCTAAATCAATTAAAAATAATTTGTTACAAATGATCGCCATCGCAAACCAGCATCAGGTACCGGTTTCGTTAATGAAAATTAAAATTACACCAAATTATGGCGCGCGATATAATCAGATGTTCGAACAAGTTTTTGATGAGCTAGCACAAGAAGAAAACGTCAATTTACTGCCATTTTTTATGGAAAAAATTGCCTTAGATAATTCCTTGATGCAAGCTGATGGTATTCATCCGAATGTTAAAGCACAACCCATTATTGCCGACTATGTCGAACAACAACTTTCTCAACTAATGAAGTAATCGTATTTATATGGAATTTATCTGGATTTTATTTGCTTTCGTTTGTGGCTTAGCCACTAAACTAATCACTTTGCCACCATCTATTGGTTATTTAATTGCAGGGTTTACTTTGCACTTTTTAGGCTTTGAAGCCGATTCTATGGTGCTGGAGTTAGCTAATATCGGTATCACGTTAATGCTATTTACCATAGGTTTAAAGCTTAACCTCAGTGATATTATGAAAACAGAAGTGTGGGCAACAAGTCTGAGCCATACATTTGTTTGGTTAATAGCTGGCTTGGTGATTTTAAAAGTATTAATGATCGGTGCGATACCTTTTATTAGCGATCTTACTTGGCAATCCAGTGCCATTATCGTCTTTGCTTTATCTTTTAGCAGCACCGTTTGTGTCGTAAAACTGATGGAAGATCATGGTGAAATGAAAACTCGCCACGGTAAATTAGCCGTGGGTATTTTGGTAATGCAAGATATTGTTGCGGTACTCTATCTGGTATTAGCTACGGGTAAAACTCCAAACGTATATGCCTTTGGCTTATTATTAGCCTTTGCGGTTAAACCGCTGTTCAGGCTCATAGTCGATAAAGTCGGTCACGGTGAATTATTACCATTGACCGGATTTTTTATGGCATTTGGCAGCTACGAATTATTTGAGTTAGTCGGTATCAAAGGTGATTTAGGAGCGCTTCTGGCGGGTATGTATTTAGCATCGCACAGTAAAGCAACCGAATTAACAAAGTCATTGCTAAACTTTAAAGACATCTTTTTAATTGGCTTTTTCTTATCGATTGGCTTTACGGCACTACCAACTTGGGAAATGCTGTCAATTGCTGCGTTACTGACATTATTACTGCCCATTAAATTTATCTTTTTCTTTTTCTTGTCGGTAAAACTTAAGCTTAGAGCTCGCAGTGCTTTTTTATCAGCCTTAGCATTAACAAATTTTAGTGAATTTGGCTTAATTGTCGCTGCTCTTAGCACAGAATATGGTTGGTTATCTAAAGAATGGTTAGTTATATTATCTTTAGCAGTATCAATTTCATTTATTACCACCAACATTTGCTACAACTTTGCTCATAGCTTTTACAGTCAACACAAAGCATGGTTTAAGCAATTTGAACACCCACGCAAATTAGCTGAAGATGAGTTTATTCAGCCGGAAAAAGCGCCCATTGTTATTGTTGGCATGGGCCGAGTGGGAATTGGTGCGTATCGTGCCCTAAGTGAACAATCTGGGCATCAAGTATGGGGTTTGGACACCGATAAACATAAAATAGAACAACTGCAACAACAGGGAATTAACGTTATCCATGGTGATGCTGAAGATATAGATCTCTGGGAGAACATTGATCTTTCTCAAATTGAATTAATCATGCTAGCCCTGCCATCCGTGCAAGATATTATCAGCATTACCGAGCAAATAAGATACAGCAAATACAATGGAAAGATTGCTGCCATTGCACGTTATGATGATGAAAGGATGGAAATTGAAAAGCTAGGCGTAGATAAAGTATTTAACTTTTATAGTGAAGCCGGTGTTGGTTTTGCAGAAGAAAGCAGCAAATTATTCACAAGCGGCAAAGTTGCTGCTAGCTAATCAGCATGCTAAAAGTTTATTCTTGCGCACTAACTGTGTAGTGCGCTTAATGGTTAATGGTTAATGGTTTAATTGACTACAACTAAGTGAGTGAAACAAAACTTAAAAGACGGGCATAAAAAAGCCGACATAACGTCGGCTATTTTATACTTGCAATAAGTGGCATCCCTAAGGGGATTCGAACCCCTGTTACCGCCGTGAAAGGGCGGTGTCCTAGGCCTCTAGACGATAGGGACACTAAAACTATTTAGCGAAACATGTTTCGCTGTTTTAGTGTAAGGTGAGTCTTGAGCTTGCGAAAGCGAGCGACATTACTCTTACACCAAAACTGATTAGTATCTTTGAATATTAACTCAATAACATTCCGTTTCTGGCTCTCACCAAGGTATAAAACAAGACCTAGATTGCTTTACCCTGCACTACTCATTTTACTGAGCAGCTAAATGTGGCATCCCTAAGGGGATTCGAACCCCTGTTACCGCCGTGAAAGGGCGGTGTCCTAGGCCTCTAGACGATAGGGACGCTGAAATCGATTAGAAAAGCATGCTTTTCTCTTTCAGCGTAAGGTGAACAGTAAAAAAATTTAACTGCGCGACCTTATCGCTATTTTAGTGTGAAATTAGCCTTGTGTTTATAAAAGCAAACAACTACAAACTTGCACTACTAAAACTAATTCCTACAAGGTTGCTAAACCTCGCATTGTATTACCTTAGTAAGGATAATACATTTTGGAACCGTTGCATTGAACCGTTCCAAGAATTTGGTGGAGCTATGCGGGATCGAACCGCAGACCTCTTCGCTGCCAGCGAAGCGCTCTCCCAGCTGAGCTATAGCCCCGCTTATCTCACAATAATGATGGCCTAGTATCTTTACTGTGACATCAACGAGTCGTTGACTACTCGTCGAAAGCGAGGCGCATTCTAAGCAGAGGTCATGATACTGTCAACACTTATTTTAGATAATCATTGATTTTTTTAGGGCGAAAAGGCTAAGTGTTTATATATGCGTCAACTTGATTATTTTTTGTGTATTCAAATGGTTAAATAAAAGACAGTGTTATTTGTTTCTTATCACTAGTGTTATCAATGAAGTAATATAACTTCCTACCAGAAGGTACTTTTATTAAGTGGCCTTTGACTTAAACAAAGCGCTAGGCCAAATATCGCGGGGCTATTACTTTATTTTTAACGCAAAAAGCGGTATTGTTTACCCTTCTCGAGCAATAAGAATCCTACATGCAATTAGAAAATAAAAAAGTTGTTGCGATTGGCGGAGGTCATGGCTTAGGACGCGTATTATCTACGCTTTCTTTTTTAGAAAAACAATTAACAGGCATAGTCACAACAACAGATAACGGTGGTTCTACAGGTCGTTTAAGAAAACGAAGTAGTTCAATAGCATGGGGCGATTTACGAAATTGTTTAACACAATTAGTTGATAGTGAATCGATAGGAAACCAACTTTTTAACTTTCGATTTGATGGACAAGACGAACTTGGTGGTCATAACCTAGGCAATTTGATCTTATTTGCTTTAGGACAATTACAATCTCGCCCGTTAGATTCAATTAAATTAGTACGTCGCTTATTACGAGTAAAAACCCCAGTATTACCAATGTCTGAAACACCGACCGATTTAATGGCCTTTTATCCAGAAGGACGTTGCCGTGTAGGTGAGTTATCCGTTGATGATATGCCTGTAATGCCTAAAAACCTTATGCTAGCACCATTAGTTAAAACGTTAGACTCTTGTAAAGATGCTATTGTTGCTGCTGATTTGATCATTTTAGGCCCAGGAAGTTTTCTCACTAGCGTTATCCCACCATTGTTAGTTAGAGATATAGTTAAAAGCATTAACAAAAGTCAGGGACATTGTGTATTTATAGAAAATATTGCCCCAGAAGCAAGTCCGGCATCAAACCTTTCACTCGATGAAAAATTATTATGGATAAAAGAGAATATTAATTGTTTACCAATAGATAGTGTGATCGCCCATGGTGAGCAAGTAACATCAAATATTCTCCCGGTGATCAATTGTGATCTAGTAAGTAAAAACAATAGCCATCATCATGACAGGAAAAAACTGATTGCAGCATTGGAGCAATGTTTAGCCATTAATCCCCAAACGCCTGTTATCAACGAAAGTCTTGGTAAAATAATCAATTCTTAGTTCATTATTTTACCTTGTGCTCTGATTGAAATCCCGATTAATCTTCGCTAATTCGGCTAGCAACAGCGCCCTTTTGCCCTTTATATTTTGAATCATCACGTTTGTTGTAAGGTCTTAAGGCACTAGCTGACATGGTTTCAAAGTTTAATGCGGCTATTTTCATTTTAGGACGCAAAGCTAAAGGTAATTTACCGCTATTATAAAACTCTAGCACGATTTGCCCAGACCAACCTGGATCAATACGATGCGCAGTGACATGCACCATCAAGCCTAATCGAGCTAACGAAGAGCGCCCATCTAACCAGCCGACAATATCGTCAGGTAAGGTAACAGACTCATAGGTTACCGCTAATGCTAGCTCTCCTGGGTGAAGAAAAAAGGCTTCACCATCAGGAATGATGATCTCTTCACTCATCACTGAATTCATCGCGTGTTGTACTTGTTCTCTTGGACCACTTAAATCAATATACGCTGCGGTATGATCCTGAAACACTCTAAATTCATTACCTAAACGTATATCAACACTCACACCTGAAATCATGCTGTTATCTGGTTGAGGAACAATCTCTATTTTCTTTTGCTCAAGTAATATTTCTATATCTTTATCACAAAGTCTCATTTATTTTTCTTCACATTATTATAATAATTAATCAACTTGCTTGATCATTATTTCACTAGTTGTTGGACTACGAGCATCAAATTGACGAAACAAATCAGCCGCTATTTTGCTCGCTATTTTACGGTATTGTTGGGCAATATCACCAGCGCTATTTTCGAGTAAACTTGACTTACCTTGATCAGCGTGCTGACAAATCGAAATATCTAACGGTAATTGACCTAGTAATTGGGTGTTATAATCACCACAAAGCATTTCACCTCCCCCTTTGCCAAACAGGTGAGATTTTTCACCACAATGCTCGCATAAGTGGTAGCTCATATTTTCAATAACACCTAAAACAGGAACATCTACCTTGTTGAACATAGCAATACCTTTGGCAGCGTCAGCTAAAGCAACATCTTGTGGTGTGGTAACAATAACAGCGGCAGAAACGGGTACTTGTTGCGCTAACGTTAATTGAATATCACCGGTACCTGGCGGCATATCAACCAATAAATAATCAATATCTGGCCATGCAGTTTCATTCAATAACTGACCAAAAGCACGGCTTGCCATAGGACCACGCCATACTGTGGCATCTTTCTCATCAACCAAAAAACCTATCGACATGGCCGAAAGTTCATTGACTTCGATAGGATCCATCAATTTACCATCTTTTGAAGTGACTTTAGCACCATCTTTTCCCAGCATTTTAGGGATCGATGGTCCATAGATATCGGCATCTAAAATACCGACACTTGCTCCTTCTGCTTGAAGAGCATAAGCCAAATTTACAGCAGTCGTCGATTTACCTACTCCTCCTTTGCCAGAAGCAATAGCAATAATGTTTTTGATCCCTCGAATGTCATGTTTTTTAATATTAATCATCTCTAGCTGACCATCAATAACAATGGATATATTATGTTTTTCCAGCAGTAACTCCGCAAAGCGGTTGAGTTCACTATGACAGGCAAAGGGTACTTTCAAGGTTACGGTAATAGTATCGTCAACTAAGTCTACATCGATCAATTGACAAACAGCGGCAATTCCTTCGGGAAATATCTCACTTTGGTAGTGTTGATAAAAAGTTTCAATCGCTTCAACTTGCTCTTTGTTGAGCATTTTTTTGGAAAAAAATTTAGAAAACATGATAATTTTTACTAGATCGACACAGAATTGATTAAATGTCGACATTTCTTAATGAAAATATATGATAAATTCTGTACCATTCCCTGCCTAATTACCACCAAATTTTAGTAAACTTATTTTTCATTATTGAAGACACTTATGCATTCAGAGATCCCATCATCAAATAAACGTAAAATACTCGTTACCTGTGCCCTACCTTATGCCAATGGCTCAATCCATCTAGGTCACTTGCTTGAACACATTCAAACTGATATTTGGGTGCGCTTTCAACGAATGCGAGGTCATGAAACTTATTTTGTTTGTGCTGATGATGCCCACGGCACCCCTATTATGCTTAAAGCACAAGAGTTAGGCATCAAACCTGAGCAAATGATCGCAGGTGTTCGTGAAGAGCATATGGCCGACTTTAATGATTTTATGATCAGCTTTGATAACTATCATTCAACCCATAGTGAAGAAAACAAAGCGTTCGCTGAAGATATTTATAACAAGCTTAATGCCAATGGTCACATAAAAACACGTACTATTTCACAACTATATGATCCAGAAAAAGGCATGTTTTTGCCGGATCGTTTTGTTAAAGGTACATGCCCTAAATGTAAAAGCGAAGACGAAAATGGCGATAGCTGCGATAGCTGTGGCGCTACCTATTCACCCACCGAAGTGATTAACCCTCGTTCTGTGGTCTCAGGTGCAACCCCTGTATTAAAAGATTCTGAGCACTATTTCTTTGATTTACCGACATTCGAGCAAATGCTAAAAGACTGGACGACCAGCGGTTCATTACAAGAAGAAATGGCCAATAAGCTCAATGAGTGGTTCGAATCGGGCTTACAACAATGGGATATCAGTCGAGATGCTCCTTATTTTGGCTTTGAAATTCCGAATGCACCCGGTAAGTTTTTCTATGTATGGTTAGATGCGCCAATTGGTTACATGGGCAGTTTTAAAAACTTATGCGACAAACAAAACATTGATTTTGATAGCTACTGGCATGAGAACTCAGACGCAGAGCTTTATCACTTTATTGGCAAAGACATCATCTATTTCCATAGTTTGTTCTGGCCAGCCATGTTAGAAGGCGCGGGTTATCGCAAACCAACATCGGTATTTGCCCACGGTTTTGTTACCGTAAATGGCGCTAAAATGTCTAAATCAAAAGGCACCTTTATCAAAGGTCGTACTTATTTAGACCACTTAAACCCTGAGTATTTACGCTATTATTATGCGGCAAAATTAACCAACCGTATTGATGATTTAGATCTAAATTTAGAAGATTTTGCCCAACGTGTTAATTCTGATTTAGTTGGTAAAGTGGTAAATATTGCTTCTCGCTGCGCAAGCTTTATCACCAAACGCTTTGACGGCATGTTATCAAGCCATATTGAGAATCCAGCACTCGCTGAAGAAGTCACCTCTGCGGGTGATCGTTTAGCCGAGTTATATGAAAAGCGCGAATTTGCTAAAGCAATGCGTGAAATTATGGCACTTGCGGATAAAGTCAATGAATATATCGCGGTAAAAGAGCCATGGGTCTTAGTTAAAGATGAGAGCCAACAACAAGCAGTACAAGATATTTGCTCATTAGGCATTAATTTATTTAGAACCTTAATGATCTATTTAAAGCCTGTATTACCTAAACTTGCTGAAAATACCGAGGTATTTTTAAACGATGAGTTATTGTGGGATGGTCATAAAACATTATTAACAGATCATAAAATCAATAAGTTTAAAGCCTTGTTACAACGTGTTGATATGGAGAAAATTGAAGCCATGACAGAAGCGTCAAAAGAATCACTTACTCAAGCAAAAGCAGAAGTAAAAACAACAGGCCCTCTAGCTGATGATCCAATTTCACCAGAAATTCAGTTTGATGACTTTGCTAAAATCGATCTGCGTATAGCGAAAATCGTTAAAGCTGAACATGTTGAAAAAGCCGACAAACTTCTACGCTTAGAGTTAGCCCTTGATAATGAAGGAAAAGAAACTCGACAAGTGTTTGCGGGGATCAAATCCGCTTATCAGCCTGAAGATTTAACTGGTAAGCTAACTGTGATGGTGGCCAACCTTGCACCACGAAAAATGCGCTTTGGTCTCAGTGAAGGTATGGTGTTAGCGGCAGGTCCTGGCGGAAAAGATTTATGGATACTTAACCCTGATGACGGTGCACAGCCTGGCATGCGGGTGAAATAACAAACATATTAAAGCGCCCATCCGGCGCTTTTTTATTAAGCAATAATGTACTTTACACTCGCATGAAAATAATACTGGCAGATAAAACAGATAAAAAATCTGTATTACGCTTTTATAAGCAGCAACATTACTCTGCTCGTTACTTAGGCTTTGATCATGTTTATATCATTGAGTATGACAATAACATCATTGCTGCTGTGATGGTCTCTAACATCAAACCCAATGCTAATGTTTCCTTACTACATGCTCTCGTTGTTGATAAGGCGTATCAACGTCAAGGTCTTGCAACCAAGTTACTTCAACATGTTTTCAAGCATCATGGAACAATCATATGTTTTGCACAACCTTTCCTTGCGCCATTATATCAATCAGTAGCGATGGCAACATTAACGCTAGCACAGATAGAACAGCAACTCTCCCCTGAACTGTATTTACGCTATTTAGCATATAAAAAATCCCAGCCCAAATTGCAGGTCTTTCAAAATTAACAAAATTATATTAAGTGGTTGTATTCAATCACTCCCTTAAAGTGCTAAGCTGTAGGTTAATACACGATTAAAACCTCGTTATATTTTGCCAAGTGAATTTAAGGCATTTCATCCAATTATGAACATTACAAACATTAGAAAACGCATAGTTTTAACGGGTGGTCCCGGCGGCGGTAAAACCACAGCACTGGATCTGATCCGTCGTGAGTTTTGCGGTAAAATTGCCTCTGTACCTGAAGCTGCAACCATGATCTTCAGTGGCGGCATTAATCGTTCAATGGATCCTGAAGTACTCAAAGCTCAGCAAACCGCTATATTTAATTTACAAAAACATCTAGAAGATATTCAGCGAGCCGCCCACCCTGACTGCTTGATTTTATGTGATCGTGGTTCATTAGATGGATTAGCCTATTGGCCCGAGAGTGAACAACACTTTTTCGAAACAATGAATACTTCTCTGGAACTAGAGCTGGCAAGATACGATGCGGTAATTTTCTTCGAAACTGCGGCAATGTCAGGGGCAAGTATAAAAAGTAATAATCCTGTCCGTAATGAATCGGAGCAAGCTGCGGTTGACTTAGATAACAAACTAAAAAAAGTTTGGTCTCAACATCCAAATTTTAATCTAGTCGGCCGTTCAGAATCATTTATTCGCAAAGTCATGTTTGGCATTATGACCATTGAAAATGTGATTGGTACATACAGGGAATGAAAAAAGGAGTTAGCTCACGCTAACTCCCTAAACAATAATACATTAAAATAAAACGCGATTAAATTAACCGTTAACTCGTTGCTCTGCAACAGAAGATAAGCTTGTTGAACTCAATACCGCTAAGTTATTTTTAACAATTGTCTTCGATAATTTACGGATAATCATAGTACCTGTTTCTGTCGCATTACGTTGTGCAGCAAACTCAAGTAAATTTTGACCATTACATGAAGTGCTGTTAAATACGTTACGTACTTTCAATTTATTGGCTTTTAAAAAAGAGCGTAGTCTCACTTTATTATCAACATTAACAAATTCACATAAACTTTGCGCAATAGATGATGCGTTGCTTTGTGGTGCAAATGTTAGAGATAAAACAATAATTGATGCAGAAATAATGATGTTTTTCATGTATAACCTTATAAGTAATAACCGAGTTAAAGACAGAAACGTTTATACCAAAAGGCATACACTTCAAATTGACAGTGTATTATCCGAGGTAACCCCGCTATCATAGGCTCAAGCCCTTAGACCGGAAGCTTTGCGTAATACTTTTTCAAGCATGTTGCCGTTTCTAGTTGCGCGCATTATACACAAAATGAACAACTGTACAATTATTTTTTTATCCCCTTCATCAAAAATAAACACTTTAAATTGATGAAGTTAGATATTTATCGCTCAAGAAGCGACCAGCATAAATTTTCTTGTATGTGACCCACCTGTCAAGATAAAATCTACCGTACACTGTGAGCAACAAGTGAACAGGCTAAGGAGCCAAATTTGAGTCAAACCATTAGCGTTGAACTAGATAGCCAACCGATAGAATTATGCAAACTACTAAAAGTAGCTAACCTTGTTGGCGGTGGTGGTGAAGCTAAAGTAGTGATCAGTGAAGGTTATGTTGCCGTAAATGGCGAAATAGAATACCAAAAGCGTAAGAAAATCTATAATAATGACGTCATAGAGTTTAACAGTGACTTTATCGAAGTGATTTGTCATGCGCCAGTTATCGAGACTCCGATAAAAAAGCGCCAACAACCAACAGCGGCAAGCCCTAAGAAAAATGTGAAAAGTAAAACGAGTGAAAAATCAGCAGCTAAAGTAGGCAGACGGAAAAAAATATCCTTCTAACATAGCCAATTAGGCAATTTAGCAGCCCCTGACTATACTGGTTTTATGGATAAAACTAGTCGACTTTGCCAATACGATGACCCCGAAGGGATCAAATGCACCGAGGAAAGCGGTAGACACTCGCACTACTGTTATTGGCATGATACAAGTGTTGATAAATCAGGAGAAGAAGTTAAAGAAGCCCTGCTCGAATATACTCGCTCCGGAGGAATGACTCGTGGTATCTGCTTAAAAGGGGCTAATTTAAAAAACATTGATTTAGTGAATCATTACCATAAGCAAGGTTTTGATTTTTCTTATACCGACTTCTACCGTGCAGATCTATCCGGCGCGCATTTATTTAATATCAATTTAACTCAAGCCAGCTTAATGAAGTGCGATCTTCGCTATGCCAACCTAAATTGTGCTAATTTAACCATGGCAAACTTGCTAGGTGTGAAATGGAAAGGCTGTAAAATTGAGCACTTAATGATAGGTAAAAAGTTAATCCAAGAACAAAAGGCCCGTCAACTAGTCAAAGAAAACAATAAGCATGCCGCCTTAGATTATTTCGAACAGGCTGAAGAAATATACCGAGACTTAAGAAAGCATGCCGAACATGAAGGTATTTTTAGTATGTCTGGGCGATTAATCCAAAGAGAACTTACCATGCGTCGCTTGCAAATGCCTCAAATGAGTTTTAGACGCTTTAGTTCGAAAGTAGTTGATTTATTCTGCGGTTATGGTGAAGACCCTGTGCGTATCGTCGGCATTTCTTTAATATTAATTACACTTTGCGCTGCGCTTTATACGATAACAGGATTAAGTTATCAAGGTCAGGTACTTGCGTGGGATAGCGCTAATTCACTAAAAGAGAACATCACGCTGTTCTTTTCTTGTTTATAATATTCTGTAGTGACTTTCACCACACTTGGCTATGGCGACTTTACCCCCGTAGGTTTATCACGAGCAATTGCCGCCATTGAAGCTTTTAGCGGCAGTTTTACCATCGCTCTTTTCGTTGTGGTATTTGTAAAAAAAATGACTAGATAACAATAAGATAAAAGTAAATATCAAATAAATGATAAATCCTTCTTTTTTTTTCTTTTTGATCCTCTAATGCCCTGATAGAATGGCGCCATTAAAATTCACTTAACAGTTTTCGGAATACTCATCCATGCATACTAGCCAATATATGCTTTCCACTCTGAAAGAGACTCCTGCGCACGCTGAAGTCATTAGTCATCAGCTAATGTTACGTGCCGGTCTTGTGCGTAATGTAGCCTCAGGCTTATACACTTGGTTACCAACCGGCCTAAAAGTTCTTCGTAAAGTTGAAAACATAGTCCGTGAAGAAATGGAAAAAGCCGGTGCTATTGAAACCTTAATGCCAATGGTTCAGCCAGCAGACTTATGGCAAGAATCAGGCCGCTGGGATGATTATGGTCCTGAATTATTACGTCTCAATGACCGTCACAAACGCCCGTTTGTTTTAGGCCCAACTCACGAAGAAGTGATCACAAAGCTAGTCAGTAACGAAATAAACAGCTATAAGCAGTTACCACTGACCTTGTTTCAAGTGCAAACTAAATTTAGGGATGAGATCCGCCCAAGATTTGGTGTCATGCGTGGCCGCGAATTCTTAATGAAAGATGCCTACTCTTTCCACCTAACGGATGAATGTTTGAAGAAAACCTACCAAGTGATGTTTGACGCCTATTGCCGTATTTTTGAGCGCTTAGGTCTTGACTATCGCCCGGTGATCGCAGACAACGGTTCTATTGGTGGTGAAGGCTCACATGAATTTCATGTCTTAGCCAAATCTGGTGAAGATGCGATCGCCTTTAGTGACGAAAGTGACTACGCTGCCAATATAGAAAAAGCTGAAGCACTAGCGCCAAAAGGCACTCGCCCTGAGGCGACACAAGCATTAACCGAAGCTACTAATCTTACAGAGATTGATGCAAAGCAAACGGTGAAAACCCACTTAGTTGTTGGTGCCGATGAAGCTGGCGAAGCAAATGGTTTAATCGCTCTAGTCGTACGAGGTGATCATACCCTTAATGAAGTTAAAGCTGAAAATTTAGCGCAAATAGCTAGCCCATTGACCTTAGCAACAGATGAGCAAATTAATGACGCTCTTGGTTGTAATGCTGCATCTGTCGGTCCGTTTGGTCTCGATATTCCAGTCATTGTTGATCGCTCTGCGGCACATCTCGCCAATTTTACCTGTGGTGCCAACAAAACAGATATTCACTTTACTGGCGCTAACTGGGACAGAGATTGTCAAAATTACACCATTGCAGATATCCGTAATGTGGTAGCTGGTGATCCAAGCCCATGCGGCAAAGGCAAGATTGAAATCAAACGTGGTATTGAAGTAGGTCATATTTTCCAGTTAGGCGATAAATATGCCCAGGCGATGAAATGCAGTGTGCTAACCGAATCAGGTAAGAATCAAATTCTGACCATGGGATGTTACGGTATCGGCGTATCACGTATTGTTGCCGCAGCAATTGAGCAAAACCATGATGAATACGGTATTCGTTGGCCAAAAGCCATTGCCCCGTTCCAAGCTGCAATTGTACCGATGAACATGGCTAAATCAGCGCGTGTAAAAGAAACCGCAGAACGACTCTATCAACAATTAACACAAGCAGGAATTGAAGTGTTATTCGATGATAGAAAAGAACGTCCTGGTGTTATGTTTGCCGATCATGAACTTATTGGTACACCGGTATTATTGGTGGTCGGAGAACGCAATCTCGACAATCAAGAAATTGAAGTTAAAGATCGTATCAGTGGCGAGAAATCTTTAATTGCAATTGATAAAGTGCTTGAGTTGTTTAATTAAGCAACTTCTTAATTAAAAGCTTGGTGCATCAGCCAAGCTTTTTTGTATCTACCAGCTTAATTATTCCCAACCTAGCTGATAAACAGGTGATGACCGTAAGCGGTTATCAATTTCTTTTAAAGTGCGTTTATATTGTGCTGAATTAGCATGTGAAAATTGTTGTTCAAAGCTTTGTTCAGTCAAGCCTTCTTGTAAACCATTGATGCTAGGTAAAAGTTGATCATCGGTCACCTGTGATAATAATTTCTGCGCTCGAATAGCATTTAGTTCAGACTTAGTGACAATCATAGCTAACCGAGTACCGGCTCTATCGGCTTGTAAATCGGCAAAACTAAAGCCACTGCCACCAGCATTTGTATCAAGAAACTCTTTAAATTCTCCCATAGCATCGCTGGCACTATGGGTACTAAATAATTGTAGAGCAATTGAATAAATAAAATGCTTTTGCAGATCAACCCGCCCTTGTAAGGTAACTTGATGTCGCATTCTATTTCTCAACGCTAGCTGCTGTTTTTCCCGGATAATAATATCGCCGACTAACGTTTCAAACCGATCGGCGCCAAAATAAATCACTAATGCCATCAAGGCTGCCTGATTTTCATTAACCGCCATATATTGTTCAGAAATACTTTGTCGAGTAGCAGCCAGCTCAAATAAATAAGCGATAAACGTTGCGATAGATGAAGGCTCACCTTGCTGCTCGGCAAAATCACTTAATGACTGATAGTAAAAACGTATCACATTGACATCACCAAATAATGCTAAATCATCACGTAACTTCAGCAATAATGAGTTTTGACCATTTTGATCCATCGACACCGCACCTAAGGCTAAATGTGTGGTCATTTGCTTTTGGTTAATTTCAATCGCTGTGATCATCTTTAACACTTTTTCAACTAACTGAGGTTGAATAATGCGATCCGTCAACCAAGTGACAATAGACAAAAACAATTCACCATCAAGGCTAATATCACCGATATGCACCTGCGATAATTGCAACCCTTGATTTGACGGTAGAATAAACGCATGAACATTTAAATAACGGATAAAACCTAGCAAAGGCAAAGCTAACGAAGCATCCGCTGATGCCCCCTGCTCAGATAAGGTGACAGCTAGGTGCGCCTGTGGAAACGCGCGATGAAACAACGCAGTTAAACCATCTATTTCATGCTGTTTGGTAGTTATCGATTTTATTGAGTTTTCTTGTTTCAGCGTCGCCACGATTCGTCTGGCTAATTGTTGGCTCTTTTTTGCCGATTGAGCACTAATTGGTTGAGTTTGTTCTACCTGAGGCTGTGCACTCAATACCAAGTAAATCGCTAAAGACATTAGCAATAATAAGGTGATGACAAGATAGATTAACGCGGCAAAAAATTTTTTCAAAAGTTACGAGATAGTTTATTTATTATAACGATGATCATACTGTGTTTTTTCGCTCTTTTCAGTAACAAAATGGTTAAAAATATAAAGCTAGATAAAGCACGAGCTGTTCTATGGTGTCCGTTTTTCAGTCGCGTTGGCATAATGTATAACACGAGTGCTCACACGTGAATTTATACAAACATTAACAATCACAAAGATCCCAATATATTCTTCGATTAAATCGCGCTGCCAGGTTCATATTTAACGCTTTAAATGTGGTGATCGCCTTAGCATCAGCTTCAAAACACTGCCAAATAAATTGATGACAATTATATTCAATCAAATGATAGTCTCTTACTTGAAATATTTGGGCTAAAGCCCTTGTAGCAGCCTCTTCACAAGCGAGAGGAATGCCATGAGAGTCACAGGCGATAAACACATACTTTCCAGAACGCTCTTTGGTGAACCGTTGCACTGAAATTGGTTTGATCATACCGTTTCCATCTAACTCAACAATAGTATTGTCATCCACCCAGATCCCCGTATGCTCAAGAACTCCACCAATGCCACAACACACCACAGCACCAACCTTAGGTTTTACTTTTTGCTCAGTTGACATAAAGTCTGAGGGATAAATAGCAACAGGAGACTCATGTCGCTGTAAATCAGTTAAGGTTTGTGCACGATAAAAACGTCTACGCTTTTGTTGTTGTGTTTTACGATCATCACTTAAACTTTTTGCCGCAAGCGCAGAGACCGCAGCAGCACCAATCCATAATAACGGTAACGGCATAAGTACCCTTCTTGTGAATCATATACTCATTAATAACTAGATTAATCATAAATTGACGAATTGCTATAAAAAAAATGCAAGTAACTGTTTCAATGGCTTCGAATTTCCGCAACAATGGCTCAACAAATACAAGTAATTACAATATATTTTATAACTTTAAGTGGTCTATCATGAAAAACGTCAAAAAATCTTCCAAGCTCAATAATGTCTGTTACGAAATTAGAGGACAGATTGCAGCAGAAGCCCGTCGTTTAGAAGATGAAGGTCACAAAATTTTAAAACTTAATATTGGTAATCCGGCACCTTTTGGTTTTGAAGCACCCGATGATATCTTAAAAGATGTCATCCATAATTTGCCCACCGCACAAGGTTACTGTGAGTCAAAAGGGATCTACCCTGCACGTGTCGCGGTAATGCAATATTTCCAACAAAATGGCATTTTGGGCGTCAATGTCGATGACATCTTCATCGGTAACGGAGTAAGCGAATTGATCGTGATGGCAATGCAAGGCTTACTTAATAATGATGATGAAGTTTTGATCCCTGCTCCGGATTACCCCCTTTGGACAGCATCAGTTTCTCTATCCGGTGGTGTGCCGGTACATTATCGTTGTGATGAGCAAAACCAATGGTTTCCAGACCTTGATGATATTGCTAGCAAAATTAATGAGAAAACTAAAGCCATAGTATTGATCAATCCTAACAACCCAACAGGTGCCGTCTATTCCGAAGAAGTATTAAGAAGTATCATTGCATTAGCTAAACAACACCAGTTAATTATTTTTAGTGACGAAATTTACGATAAAATTTTATACGACGATGCCAAACATATTCCCACCGCAAGTTTAACCAATGATGTCTTGGTGATCACTATGGGTGGATTATCGAAAAACTATCGAATTGCAGGCTTTCGCGCCGGATGGATGGTGTTATCTGGTCCTAAGTTACATGCCGAAGACTATATTGAAGGGCTTAACATGCTCTCTTCTATGAGGTTATGTGCCAATGTACCTTGTCAACATGCAATACAAACCGCATTAGGCGGTTACCAAAGCATCAATGAGTTGATCAAAAATGATGGTAGACTCATTAAACAGCGTAACCTTGCCTACGAGTTACTCAATAAAATTGATGGTATCTCCTGCAATAAAGCGATGGGGGCACTTTATCTTTTTGTTAAGGTTGATGCTGAAAAATTCAATATCACCGACGATGAAAAGATGGTCTTGGACTTACTCAAACAAGAAAAAATTCTTGTGGTACATGGTAGTGGCTTTAATATTAAAGAAAAAAATTATTTTCGACTGGTATTCTTACCGCATGAAGATGAATTGCGCCCTGCTATTGAAAAAATTGCTAACTTTTTCAAAACCTACCGCCAAGAATAAGCCTTAAAGGATAAGGGGTAATAAATGGCAAATAAAACAGCAAAACAAAGTACTTTTTTAGCTTGGTTATTTCGCATGCCATTGATCAAACGCTGGGCATTGATGTTTTGTGTAAAGCCAGAAAACGTCGCCGAGCACTCTCATCAAGTGGCTATTGTTGCCCATTTATTGGCGGTGATCAAAAATCAAAAGTTTGCTGGTAATATTAACGCAGATCGTGTCGCCACTATTGCGCTCTATCACGAAGCAAGTGAAACCCGCTATGGTGATATAGTTAGCCCAACAAAATACGCGAATAAAGAAATTGCGCGTGAATTTAAAAAAATAGAAACCTTGGCCGAACAAGAATGTTTATCATCACTACCAGAAGAGTTTCAGAACATCTTCTCTGCTATTATCGTGCAAGATAATGTCGAGCAACAGTATAAGAAAATTGTCAAAGCCGCTGATATCTTAGTTGCTTATATCAAAGCACTTGATGAGCTAAATCATCATAACCATGAATTTGATCACGTGAAAGTACGACTTGAGAAAAAGCTTGAACAGATAAAAGCAGATATGCCCGAAGTGGAATACTTTTTATCAACATTTCTTGAGTCTTGCTCATCAACAGTCGATAAACTAGCAAACAGTGCTATTTCAAAACTATAGTGTCATTAAGCTGCGACATTAATTAAAGGCGACTTAACAATAGTCGTTTGAACCGCTTTTAACCATTCATTGACATTAAAATCTAAATGTTTCGTATTATCAGCAGTTTTCTGCTGATGTTTTTTCTGACAATATAAACTGGTATTAGACATCACCGAATGATTAATATGGGCTTTGTCGTCACGAAAAGCCAAAGGTTTTGGGTGCATCGCTTGTTGTAAATGCATCGCTGTAAGCTGCTTGTTCTCAACTAAAGAAGCTTGTGCATATTCACTAATTTCTTCAAGGTTAGTCAACGCTAAACGTTGCTCTGGCGGCAAGTCAAAACGTTTACGTAAAAGTTCACTATCTATGAGGGGCTTTTTATCAACCGTTTCGGGCAAATGAAACTGACTGTGCGCTCTGACATCATCAGTCAGCATGGCTAACATCAACGAAAAATCGCTATGCCTGTTTTGATGAACACAGCTATTAAGCTTATCGCCTAATTGTAACTCTTCAACAAGAATGTCAGCATGTAAGGTATTAAGCACAGATTATCTTTCGTATGTCTTGAGATAATTATATATCGACGCTGTACTTAAAAACTTTAATACAATAAATGATTTATTTGAAAAAATGTAGACAATGATCGATTAGCTGGTGTGATGAAGCTCTGTTCACCTTACCCAGCTAATCATAGTACGAGGACAGTTAATCGACCGTCACTGATTGATAGATTAATGGTGGTTGTTCTGCGGCTGTGTCAGCTACTGTTATCGCATCAAGAAATGCTTGTTTTGCCTGCATTGCGCTGTCGTTATTGTCTGCATGTACCCGCGCGATCACATCACCTTTGTTAACTACTGTGCCAACAGGTAAAATACGGTCAAAGCCAACACTATGATCAATTACTTGACCATTTGCGGTGCGCCCTCCTTTCATGGCCACGATAGCCATACCAATATCGCGTGTTTGCATGCCATTGATATAACCATGTTTACTAGCAACAACATCCATCACTACATTAGCTCGGGTCATAGAATCCCAAGGATTTTCAATAAAATCATTCGGACCACCTAATGCAGCAATCATACGATTGAATAATTCAGCCGCTTGACCCGATTGCAATACTTGTTCAATTTTTACCATAGCTTGTTGATGATCATTGACAATATTGGTATTGATCAGCATTGCACTGGCAAGTTGGCAAGTCACCTGATGAAGGCGAGGTTCGCGCTGTTTACCCGTTAAGTAATCAACCGTTTCTTTCATTTCTAACGCATTACCGGCAGTAGAGCCCAACACTTGATTCATATCGGTAATAATGGCTTGAGTTTTCACCCCTGCACCATTTGCAACATTGACAATCGATTGTGCTAAAGCAATGGCATCAGGTAATTGTTGCATCATAGCACCATTGCCTACTTTAACATCCATCACCAGAGCATCTAATCCCGCGGCCAGTTTTTTTGATAAAATAGACGCGGTGATCAATGGAATTGATTCAACCGTCGATGAAATATCTCGAATACCATATAAACGCTTATCTGCTGGCGCTAAGTTATCCGTTTGTGAGATTATCGCCATGCCTAAGGATTGCGTAACACGTTTAAACTCATTGATTGAAGGCTGTACATTAAAGCCTCTAATACTTTCAAGCTTATCTGATGTTCCTCCGGTATGACCTAAACCACGACCAGAAATCATCGGGACATACGCACCACAACTTGCCACAATAGCAGCAAGCATGAAGCTCACTTTATCACCGACACCACCAGTGGAATGCTTATCAACAATCGGACCATCCAACTCAGGCCAACTAAGCACATCACCGGAATGCATCATTTGCTCAGTTAAACTCACCGTTTCTTGCGTTTGCATGCCTTGCTGAAATATCGCCATAGCCATAGCGCCAACCTGAGCATCATTAAAATTGCCGCTTACTAGGCCATCCACAAATTGAGCTATTTCTGTTTGAGATAAACTGTGACCATCTCTTTTTTTACGAATAATTTCTTGAGGTAAATACATTATACGTCCTTTTATATCAGATCTTTTGGGGTAAAAGCATTCGGCAGTAATTCATTTACTTGCCAAGTTTTGCTCTTTCCTAAATGGTTTGCCGCGATAACGACCGCGTCATCTTGAAAAAACTCAACAATCACTTGTCGACAAGCACCACAAGGCGGTGTCAGTTTTTCCTGCTCGGTGTAGATCAATATGACTGAAAAACGTTGCTCTCCGTTAACAACCGCTTGTGCAATACAATTACGTTCTGCACACACGGTTAGGCCATAAGAGGCATTCTCAACATTACAACCTGAAACCAACTGCCCGTTTGCTGTAAATGCAGCCGCCCCAACATGAAATTGACTGTAAGGTGCATAAGCATTATCAAACGCTTTTTTCGCTGCAGTTATTAATACTTTTTCTTGTTCTTCTTTAAGCGGCATCATAGACAACCTCAAAAAACTAACCAATTGGTCAACTATAGTATATCTAATAGAATTTGTATATTAAATCTTAGTTAACTTTTCATGTTAGGTGTTTGACAGCCATCAAATTTAGCCATAAAAAAAGCCGAGCAATAGCTCGGCTTTAACTAGAAGTGATTAACATTAAAATTTATAGTTAATGCCAATTTTAGCTTGCCAAGAAGATGATGATGATGTGATACCATTGTAATTACGTGTATCTGCACCATTAAATCTTGGGTCGATAATGTAACGACCTTCTGAATCTAAACCACCAAAATCATAAATCGCCTGATTTGGATAATTTAATCGCTTCTCAATACCCCAGTCATCATTTAACAAGTTAGCAAAATTGTCGACCATAAAGAAAATTTGCCCTTTATGACCATCAACGAAACCAGGGATTTCTTGTTTAATACTAATGTCCATCTTAGTCACCCAAGGTTGTGTCCCTGTATTACGGTTGATAATACTGCCACTTGGTGAAATGCCCGCTTGATCAAGTAATACGCTGAGCTCCTGCCAAGATAAATCTGATTCATCCCAGTTTACATTAGGATCATCAGCCCCAGATGGGATATAAGCTAAGTAAGCAGAGTTACTTTCAAAATCATAAGTATCACCTAAGTCATCATCTCGGTACATACCCATCACTGTGCTATATGGACGACCAGAACGACGTTCAAAATACATATTAAAGCGTGTTTGATAGCCTTCAAAAAACTCTGTTTCATAACCTAGGGTTAACTTTAAACTATGCTCAACTTCATAATGACCACGAGCAACAAGTTCTTCATTACGGTTTTTGATGATATTGTGCTTGTAGTTACTCTGTGCACGAGAAGATGAACCCACATGGTTTTCAGTGACATCTTGATGGGCATAACTCATGGTCATGCTAATACCATTATCCCACTCTTTAGCTAATGCCGTTGAGAAGATAACCGAACGACCATCTTTTTTCGCATTGGTCATCATGATATCGAAGTTATCTGAAAGGTCACCACTGTAGATGCTTTCATTAATCACACGTTCACCATCTGCGGCTACACCCACTGGACGCAATGAAGTATTTTGCCAAACCGCTTCATTTTCTTTTTTGTGATACATCAATTCAGACTGCCATTTAAAGCCTTCGCCTAAATATGGAATATCTAAGGTATAGTCAAAGCCTACTTGAGCACGCCAGCTAGAAGGAAGTTCAAAGTTTGGATCCGTATAGTTTGTGCTACCAGCACCTTGAGTTAACGAATTTTGAATTTCTTGAGGAATAGAAGTGATATCTGCTGGGTTATTTGCATAGTAATCATTGATCACTTGGCTAGGGGCAGAAACCAGTGTAATACCATCTTTTTGGAACGGGTTATTATACCAAACATTTGGAATGCCACCTTGGAAACGGCCAATACCGGCTCTGACAATTAAATCTTCAGCAGCAAACCAAGTTAAATTAACACGCGGTAAAATGATATCTAAACCATCTAAGTTTTCTTGGTTCGAGAAATCATAAGTGTCAACAAACGCTTGGTTTAATACAGGTTTGTCATCAGACGATAAACGCTCATAACGAACACCTGCAACAACTTCAATATCATCAGTTAGGTAAAACTTATCTTCTACATACACTGATATTTGGCTACGTACAGCATCATAAGCAGTATCATCTGAATTATTTGTATAGGCGTTACCGTAAGTAAAATCGTAACGACCTCGGAAGTTACCAACCTCACGGTTTTCAAAGCCCCAGAAGTTATCAAACTCCCATGAACCTAACGAGTTTTCAGCAAATAAGTTATACAAACGTAAACGCTCATATTGTGCACCGAAATTGATTTCATGCTCATCAAGTAAGTAGGTAGCATCTAATGATAAAGTGAAGTTCTCTGTTTCAGAACTGTTAGCATGACGATAAATATCCGTACCAAATTGGTATGCTGGACCACGGAAAAACTCTTCCACTTTCACACTACCAAAATCAGAATTAGTATCACTTTCTGAGCTAACATCTTTGTAACTGATGCCTAGTTCAGTGGTAAAATCGCTTGACCAATCAGAATATAGTTTTGAAGAGAAGTTATTAAATTTCGTTACATAAGTATAGCGAGCCGAATTTAACATGACGGTTGAACCACCCGTACCAAAATTTCGCTCATCTTGGTCATCTTGCCATTGATAAGTAAAATCTAAACGATGATCGTTGTTAATATTCCAACTTAACTTGGCTAATAATGTTTCATTGGTATCTTTTGGATCACCACCTAGAGAATCTTGAAATCCGTAAGTGTTGTCTAAAATATCAAGGAACTGTTGGAAACCTTCTTCTGAGGCACTGGTATATTCATGAGTTGCACCACTACCAGCGAAGCCGTAATCCATCTCTAATTCTTTTGACCATGAAGCATAGTTAACAAAGTAGAACAACTTATCTTCAATAATTGGTCCGCCAACACTTAAGCCAAATCTGTTTTCAGTGACTATAGGTGCTACTTCTTTTACTTCAAATGTACGATGACCATTTTCATCAAGTACAGCCCGACCATTTTCAAATACTTGTGAAATATTTTTCACATCACCGGCCATACTTGGCGTTGACGTTTCATAGTAACCTGAGAACTTAACTTCGTTGGTACCTGATTTAGTCACAGCATTAATAGTACCGCCACCAAAGTTGCCTTTTTTCGCTGAAAAAGGAGAAACATCAACAGAAATTTGCTCAATCGCATCTAACGCTACTGGCGGTTGTTCGGTAGGATAGCCACCGAAATTCAAACCAAAATCATCATTCTGGCCAATACCGTCGACGGTGAGGCTATTGGTTCTAGGGTTACCACCCGCAATGGTTAACTCGCCACCGCCATTGATGCTAGCCAATGGGTTTAAACGAGCGATATCTTTAATATCACGATTAAAACTTGGCGTATTTCCAATGGTATCTGCATTGAAAACACTGCTTGAACCACCGACATCTTGCAAGAAGCGTGTACCAGTTACTTGAATTGTTTCAATATCTTGTGCTTCAAGTTGAGCATTTAAACGATAAGTATCACCTAACGATAAAAAGATATTTTCAAGTTCGGCATCATTATGAATATCAGAATCAACTAATACTTTGTAAGGACCACCGACACGCAACCCTTTTGCAACAAAAACACCACTGTCATTAGTAGTAAATGTACTGATTGTGCCAGTTGGTTCATGAACCACCTTAATCACTACGTTACTAGCGGCATTTCCTTGAGGACCAATAATTTTACCTCTAATGGCAGATGACGTTTCTGTCGCCATAGAAGAAGTAGTTAATCCAAGCGCAAGTATCACTGCACCTGAAATACGAGAGAGGCGTTGGGTTTTCATGTTAAGTAGTTTCCCTTGGTATATGTTTGTATATTTTTTAATGTAACTTTCAATAAAATTTATCTTAGTCAGTTTTTATTATTCGTTTTTATCAGTGTAATTTGATTGTATTAAACCAAACAATTTTTACATTTTTATTACACTATTGGATTTCAATCAAAAATACAAGTTTACGCATTTCATCTTTATAAAACACACACAACCAACAAAATAAAATATAACCTTAAATAACAAAAACTTAAAGCAACCATTCTAGCTAAAATAACATGAATAACAAATAAGCAACTTACATATAATATTATTTAATATCAGATAACAGAAAAATAACGATTTAATATAACCAAATGGTCAACCAGAAACAAAATAAGCAAATAACAATTAAATAACAACGAGTTACAAACTACACAAAAACAACCAAATATTCAACTAGACAGTAACCACCAAAAAACTACTAGTAAAAACAGCTAATACTCTGCATTCGCGTAGGCATCCAACATAAACCGTTAAAAAAAACATTGTATTTAGCAAAATACTACTAGAAAACTTACTAAAATAATGGTTTATCATTGAAAATAAACATTAAGCTCTGCTAATATTTAACTCTATTACCTGACCAAATGCACAGGTAGTTTTAAGCTATATCGTGACTTTATCTGAGTATCTTGATAAAAAGAGACACTTACCTATATAACTTCAACTAACAACAAAGAATCCTATGACAGATAAAAAACAAGGAAAAATACGAGTTAAAAGTCAAGAGAAAATACTTGATGCCGCGCTAGATGAGTTCATCACCCATGGTTATAAAGGTGCGACAGTACAATCAATCGCCGACATTGCCGGTTTACCCAAAGCCAACGTACTGTATTACTTTAAGAACAAAGAAAACATTTATCATGCAGTACTCGAACAAACATTAGATATGTGGGATCAAGGCATAGGTGATATTATTTATGAAGATGGTCCTAAACGCGCAATAGAAAAGTTTGTCACGTCAAAAGTACGAATGTCGTTTGATCATCCAAAGTCCTCTAAAATCTATGCCATGGAAATTATCCAAGGCGCGCAACATTTAAAAGAATTTGCTCGCACATACCTACGTCAATGGGTGCGTGAAAAAGCGAAAGTATTCCAGCAGTGGATTAATGAAGGACGCATGGCTAACGTTGATCCAGTAAGCTTGATCTTTTTAATTTGGTCTTCAACACAACATTATGCTGATTTTGAAACACAAATTCTCACCATTATGAACCGAGCAGATTACGAAGAAGAAGATGCCGAGCATGTCATTCAATTCTTAACTGATTTTATTTTACGTGGGCTAGCAATAGACGAATAATGAAGCATACTACTTTTATTAAACTACTGTTTTTAACGTTATTGATGAATTCGAATCAACTTATAGCAAGTCCTACCAAGCAAACTCTGCGAGTGGCAACCTTTAACGTTAGTATGGAGGCGTTAAATTATTCCCCGCAGGATAAATCCAATAAGCGCAAACAAAACGTTAGCGGTAATGAACTTTCGCAAGCACTTAACACCAATCATCAACAAATAAAAAATATTGCTGAAATTATCCAGCGTATTGATCCTGATATTATTCTATTGAATGAATTTGATTTTGCCGAACAGGTCAAGCCAGGCAATAACAATCAAACAGTGACTACATTTATCGAGCAATACCTTAATAAAGCGCAAAACGGACAAAAAGCGATTAACTACCCTTACTTTTACCGCGCACCGGTCAATACAGGCGTGAAAACTACGGTCGATTTAAATGGTGATGGCAAAATTACCCTCCCCAATGATAGTCACGGTTTTGGTTATTTTCCTGGTCATTTCGCTATGGTGTTATTCTCCAAATACCCGATAGACAGCAATGCGATACGTACGTTTCAGCAGTTTAAGTGGCATGATATGCCTAATGCACTCCGCCCTGTGGATCCGAGTACTAATCAACCCTGGTACAATGAGCAAGCTTGGCAAGAACTGCGATTATCCTCAAAGTCACATTGGGATATCCCAGTGATCGTCAATAACACTCGCGTGCACGTGCTTGCTAGCCACCCTACTCCTCCAGTATTTGACGGCCCAGAAGATAGAAACGGTAACCGGAACCACGATGAAATCAGATTTTGGCACGATTACATTACGCCAAAATTAAGCAACTACATTTACGATGATCAGCAAAATGTCGGTGGTTTAGCTTCAAATCAGCGGTTTGTTATCTTAGGTGATCAAAATGCGTCAGCCACTGAAGGCGATGCGAAACGACAAGCCATACAGTCGTTGCTTTCTCATCCAAACGTACAAGATGCTCAACCTCAGAGTCTTGGAGCCAAGCAACACAAAAAAGACAATCCTCTTGCTAAGCACCATACTGCATATTGGGGGATGCGTGCCGATTACGTACTGCCATCAAAATTCGGCTTTAATATCATTAAATCTGGTGTATATTGGCCTACTGAAGATTCAGAGCAATATCGTTTGATTAAAGACAGACAAGCATCATCTGATCACCGTTTAGTGTGGGTCGATTTAGCCTTCACAGAATAAATTTACTACTGGATATAACTTAATGAAAAAGCTTTGCATTTTGTTGTCATGTACATTGTTAGCTGCATGCCAAACGACCTCAGAACAACGAGTTTCAGCTGACACAGCCACAGAGAATACTCCCAAAAACATCATCATGATAGTGGCTGATGGTATGGGCCCTGCTTACACCACGGCATATCGCTATTTTGCAGATGATCCTAGCACGCTAAATATTGAACAAACCGTATTTGATCGCCATTTAGTGGGCGCTGCCAGCACATATCCTGCCCATGTTTCCGGCTATGTAACTGATTCGGCTGCTGCAGCGAGCGCATTAGCGAGTGGAGTAAAAACTTATAATGGGGCAATCAGTGTCGATGTAAACAAAAAGCCGGTAGAAACGGTTTTAGAACGCGCAAAATCCCTTGATAAGAAAACCGGGGTTGTGGTGACCTCACAAATTAATCATGCAACACCCGCTGCTTACTTATCACACAATGTCAGTCGTCGAAATTATAATGAAATTGCTGACAGCTATTTTGACAATGGCATCAAGGCTGACGTTTACTTAGGTGGTGGCTGGCAATATTTCATACGAGAAAACAGAAACTTGGTTAAAGAGTTTCAACAACAAGGTTTTTATTATCTCGATAATTATCAACAGCTGTCTTCCCTACCCGCTAACCAGCCTATTATTGGCTTATTTGCTGATAAAGGTTTGCCTTGGGCAATCGATGACAGCGATAAAAACCGCTTATCCACTATGACCAAAGCTGCGATTAAGCAATTAGAAAACGAGCAAGGCTACTTTATGCTAATTGAAGCCAGTCAAGTAGATTGGGCGGGCCACAGTAATGACATTAATAGCGCGATGGCAGAAGTTGCCGATCTTGCTGCAACCATTGAATATTTAGAGTCGTATGTTAAACAATCTCCAGACACTCTAGTTGTTTTAACCGCAGATCATAGTACGGGTGGCTTAACAATTGGTGCAAATGGCCTCTATGAATGGCGTCCACAATTATTAAGAGAAATGACACAATCGACTCAAACTATCGCTGAATATTTCAGCATGAATCAAATCACCGCAGAGTCATTAAGTAAGCACATGGCCAATATCAGCATTTCAGCACAGGAGGCTGACAAGATCGTTGCTGCCAAGAAAAATGCTCAAGAAAAGCTTAATGCCTACTTATCAATGAGCAAAGAACAACAACAGTCTCAAGCTAAACCAATTGTAGAAAAAGCTATCTATCAAGCACTAAATAAGCTTATCGATGCAAAAACTAATACTGGCTGGACGGGTGGCGGCCATACGGCTGTTGATGTTCCTGTTTATAGTTTTGGTGCAGGTCATCAGCAATTCTCAGGCAAGATTGACAATACCGACATTGCGAAAACCATGTTTAAATTTTTAGCACACAAACGTTAATCAATAGCTAACGATTGAACGTTTCAAACCCAAAAAAGCTAAACATTGTTTAGCTTTTTTTAATCACAATCACACCAAATTGCGCAACAAATGTCAGGTAATTCATTATTAATACTTTTATAGTAAGCACATTCATCAATTAACTAAAAAAGTTATGACTTTGTATCAAAAACGCATGTTCAAGGTGATCCAACTACTCGATGAAAATATTGAGCATAACCTTTCACTTGCGCAATTAAGCACTGCCGCCCATTGTTCAAAATTTCACTTTCAACGCCAGTTTAGTGCGTATTTTGGCTTAAGCCCGAAACAATATAGCCAACAATTAAAGCTTAAACGTGCAGCCAATCAATTAGTCTTTCACCCTCAGCTGAGTATTGGAGAGATTGCTTATCAAGCAGGTTTTGCCAACAGTGAATCATTTTCACGGGCATTTAAACATCTTGTCGCGCAAAGTCCGAGAGCGTTTAGAAAGCAAGCTGTTGATACATCAGTCATTGATGACTTGCTATCCACCCCACAATTACTCACAAAAATGAGGGAATATCACATGGCAGACAACGAACTTGAAGTGTCAATCATTGAACTACCACAAATTAAACTCGCTGTTTATCAACATCACGGTAGCCCAAGTAAAGTAATGCAAAGCGTAAAGCACTTTATCACTTGGCGGATGAACCATCATACTCCACCGAGCCAATCGGCAACCTTTAACTTGATTTACCATGATCCTAATACCGTAGCTGAAGATGAGTATCGTTTTGATATCTGTGCGCAAACAACTAACGATATTCCAAAGAATGACTATGGCATCATCAATCAATCTATTCCTGCGGGAAAATATGCTAAATTTCGCCATATTGGCTCAGACCAGTTACTGGGAGCTAGCTTAGAAAAACTATACGGACAATGGCTACCTTACAGCGGCTATGAATTAAGAGACTTCCCCTGCGTACTACAACGGATAGCAATGTATCCACAAGTTGCAGAATCTTCAGCCATCACCGATATTTTGCTCCCTTTAGCATAAAAAAAAGCCAGTTGCCTAAGCAACTAGCTTTTCAACACACTTAAATATTAACGTTTAAAAACGATAAGATGCATTTAAGAAGTAACTACGACCGAATAAATCATAACCTGATGAAGTCACCATATTTCCACGGTTAGAACCAGCAGAAATGTCTACCATATCTGGGGCTTTATCAAATAAATTAGAGATACCGAAAGTCACTGCAAAGTTATCAGCGTTATAAGTTAACGAAGTATCCATATATATCGCTGAATCTGCCGAACATACTGGCACAGTTTGCGGCTTACCCACTAAGTCTTCATTCGTTTGGAACTCATTACAACGGGCATTATCTTCAACATCATCAGCAGCATGAGTACCTGAGAAGTAATTTGCCATTAACATCCAGTTCCAATCGCCACTAACAAAGTTAAAGGTCGATACTAAACGATGCTCAGGTGTACCAAAATCTTCTAACATATCTTCAGCTTCTTCACCCTTAAAGATAGTTAGCTCACGCTCTGTTTGTAAAGTATATTGGTTGATCCATACCATATGGACAGGCATACCAAATACATCACCTAACCCTGTTGAAAAGTGCGTGTTAATATCAACACCTTTTGAAGTTTCCTCACCAATGTTAATAAACGATATATCGACTAAGCTTGGGAAATTCAAACGAGCATCAGCAGAGTTACGGTTACGTTCAATACGTGAACAGAACGGGCTGCTAAAGTTTGGTGAATCAAAACAACGCTTAAGCATGGTTGAGCCACTGATTGTTTGAATGGTGTTTTCAACTTCTAAGCTCCAGTACGTCACACCAAAATCAAATTCATAATCATCATCGAATACCGGTGTCCACTTAAATGACGCAGTAATATTTTCTGATGTTTCAGGTTTTAATTCACGCGCATTACCTTGAGAAACCGTTGGAATGGTTGGTACGCCACTTAAACCAATTTGGGTATAGTCAGCACCTTGAGCAGTACAGTTATCCAAGATAGTTTGTGAGCGGTCTTCTTTTGACGGATCATACTGACCATCTGTTGTTAAAGAACCAGGTACCGAACAAGGATCTGCACTACCACTTACGCCACCAAATTGACTGGCTAAGAACTGCTCACGTAAATTAGGCGCGCGGAACGAAGTACCATACGATGTAGTGAATAATAACGAATCAGTTGGTTTATAAGTGACACGAGCACGTTTCGTTAACTCACTACCGAAGTTAGATTCATCGGTATAACGAAGTGCAGCTTCAACTTCGAATAAACTCGCCCAATCTTGATCGACAGCAATTGGCATTGAAATCTCACCAAAGACATCGGTAACATCACGATCACCCATGGTCGCACCTTCACTCAACGGGTTTTCAGCGGCAACTAGCCCATTCGCACCTAAAGTATCAGCTTCTGATTGGATACGATCACGTCTAAATTCCATACCAAAGGCTGCGGTAGTAACGCCACCATTTTCAAAATCAAATAAATCACCCGTCATAAATGCGGAAGCCATTAACTGTTCAACCGTGGTGCTATTCATTCGAGTACCAATTAAGAAATCTTTTTCTGCTTGCGTAGCAAAGGTACCACCACCGTATTCACCACCAGTGAAAATTGACGGTGCAAAGAAATTAACTGGCACACATTCTTGTGGCGTAATAAAACCAATCCCTGCAGGTGCATTAACACCACAGATTGGGTTACCGTCAACATCTAAACGAAGTGTCCCTAGCGTTAATGCCAAGTTAGTTTCGTTCATAATAGGTTGATGCTGTTTACCGATACCACGATCATAAGAAGCAAACATTTCATATGACCAACCACCATCTTCTAAGAAGCCACCAGTAAAGTCACCACGTAAGCCCGTGACGAATCTAAAATGATTAAGCTCTACTTCACGTCGCTGAGGTAAATCTTCTAGTGTCACAATATTGGACACTTCAACATCAAATGGGCTTAGCGGGTTCTGTACTAAATGAGGAGAACCATCATCATTAACTACAATATTGCCGTTTTCGTCTTCATGCGGGATCATCCCTGGAATAGTGGGGAAAATTTGCTCAGTTGATGCTAATGACGTTAAGTGACGATGGAAGTAATAAGCTTCATAAAAAATTTCTTCATCTCCCCCCCACCAATCAGGTAAATATGAACCATTAGCTGCAAGTGTAAAGCGTGTAACAGGCTGAATTAAATCAGCATTCATACGATCTTTACCATCATGATACATATCATTGTATACACGACGGTTTAATTGGCCATCACCCGTAATTGCAATATTAGGATCCGTTGGTACCGGAATACCTGTTGACGAGGTGTAATCCATCACGCCTAAACTATCAATTTGACCAGGGTTATAAAACATAGCAAAGCCATTCGGATTATCATAACGTCCGCTCAGCTCTAAAATAGAGTTATCCCAGAAACGACTCGAACATACAGAGACTCTGTCTCCATCCTCTTTTTGCCAAATCTTGCGTATACAATCTGTTCTGTCACCTACCGCAACTCGCTCACGGCTATAGAAGGAACCAGATAAAGCAAATTTCGCTTTATCACCCTCAAAGCCAGTAATAAATGAAAAATCGGTTTCTTCACCGCCACCTTCAGCAGTATCAGATAGAGCACCAGATACTTCAAAGCCATCAAAGCTTTCTTTTAAGATAACGTTTATAACACCGGCTACCGCATCGGCACCATAAATTGACGACGCACCCTCGGTGATCACTTCAACACGTTCTACCATGTTCACTGGTAATAAGCTTAAATCAGGTTGTGAAGGCGCACCACGTACCCCTGATGCACCTAATCGGCGACCATTAATTAAAATTAAGGTACGTTCAGGACCTAAGCCTCGTAAGCCAACATTAGACGAGCCTACACCACCACTTGGCGGTGGCTCAGATGCATTTGAGTTACCAGAGTTAGAGTTAAATGTCGCATCGAACTGTTGGCCATTTGCCATAGATGTGTTTTGTAGCAGTTCGCTAACGGTACGAATGCCTGCTTTTAACGCGTCATCCGCTTTAATGACATGAATAGGCGCGGCATTCGAAAATTCGGCTTTCTTGATACGTGAACCAGTAACGGCAATACGTTCTACTTCTTCCTCTGCACTCGCCTCTTCAGCGAATACAGGTAATGAAATAAATGAAGCTGATACACTAGCTGCTATAGCAAACTTAATTGCTTTCGCAAGCGGAGATGGTTTAACCATGTTTTATTCCTCATATTTATTATAATTATTCTGCCTACATTCCATTTATTGAACTTAATGATTGCTGTAAATATTCCCTAGTATTTACACAATTAAATTCACGGCAGACTTATTTAGACTACTCAATAGATTTCATAAAGAAAATAAATTAAGTGAATCCAATTTGTTACAAAACCTTTTCATGTAAAGATATTGACACAAGTTGTTAATGTTACTTCTAACATACCTGCTAATAATCGTTTTATAAAAAGCATTACCCTAGATGCTTTTCGTTGTTGTATTCATTAACTCAAATAAGTGTATGCAACAATTGCCTTCTTAGCCAAAAATTTACTGATTTCATTAACAATAATCACCATTTTTGACAATGACTGCTGTGCAGTGTTTTTGAAATCACCTTGACTCAAATTGGTCAATTAGTAATCATGGCAATAAACAATAAGGATATAACATGAAATTTTTTCGCGTCATTTTATTGTCTGCTCTCGTTTCAACACCTAGCTATGCTAATGATATACAAAGATTAATTAGCACAATGCAAAGTAATACACCATTAATTAATGATCTTCAACAATTAACAGATGAAATTGGTGGGCGACTTACAGGTAGTGAAGCAAATAACCACTCTGTCGATTGGGCGCTATCTAAATTTAAACAAGCGAAAGTCACTGCAAATAAAGAATATTTCCAAATGCCAAGAGCATGGATTGAGCATCAAGCCAAAGGTAAAGTAACGGGTCAAGGTATTGAATTTACCATGCAAATAGCCACTATGCCTTTTACTTATACGACAGCTGAAAGTGGGCTTAATGCAGAAATCGTCGATCTAGGTCGAGCACAGCCATCAGCTTTTGCTGCACCAGAAAAATTAAAAAATAAATGGTTACTCGTGGAGACTGCAATTCTTGACGATAAGGCAGGCATTCATGGACTCTTTCAAGAATATATCGACTTTGCCGAAATTGAACGACAAGCATTAGATGCTCAGGCGACAGGGATCATCTATATGTCATCTCGCGCCAAAAACTTATTATATCGACATTTACCCAGTACGGGTGCCGACAATAAACTGCCTATTATTGTTATCGAGCGTGAAAAAGCACTAAAAATTAAACGTTTGCTTGCCAATAACCATACTCTCAACTTCAATGCTCAGCTGAATATCTCCAATGATGACGCCTATCAAACAGCGAATGTCATCGCAGAAATACCCGGTTCAACCCATGCAGATGAAATTGTATTAATTGGTGCCCACATCGATTCTTTCGATATGGGAACAGGTGCGTTAGACAATGGCTCTAATGTTGTCTTAGTAATTGATATCGCGCGTCAAATAGCTAAATTGAATATCAAACCTAAACGCACAATCAGGTTCGCGCTATTTAATGGTGAAGAGCAAGGCTTATTTGGTTCGTGGGCATATACAAAACAACATTTAAACGAACTTGATAAACATGTTATTACTTCAACCATAGATATAGGAACGGGTAAAATTACCGGCTTCTTTACTAATGGCCGAGCTGAGGTTATTCCACTGCTCAATAAAATATTAGCGCCAGTTCAAACATTGGGCCCCTTTGAACAAGTCAATGTCCCCGTGGTAGGTACCGATAATTATGACTTTATGGTCAATGGTGTCGCAAATTTAGTCGCCAATCAACAAGACTCGAACTACGCATCAAATTACCATGCAGAATCAGATACCTTTGATAAAGTTGATCAAGTACAGTTAAAACACAATGCCACTATCATGGCAGCAATGGTACTAGGTTTTGCGAATACTCAGCACATCCCTTGGCAAAAACAAAACCAACAACAAGTTGAAGCGTTAATTGACAAGTTTGATGTTGAAGCATCAATGAAAACCTTTGGTGTTTATCAGGGGTGGAAAAATAAAACGCGTCCGGTTCGTGATTAAGAATACTAGGGGTGTTGAACTTTGCTGTTTCATTTTTGTTCGAGATAAAAGCGTTTTAAACGCGGCGTGAGAAGATTTGCTTAGCCATCTAAGCAAATCTTCTCACAACAAAGAGTAAAACGCTTTTAACCGAACCTTTCAGGCTGCGTTTGTTGTCATTTCTACTATGTTGCCCCACATGGATGTGGGGTAAGGTGATTTTGCAAGAGCATAAAATCTTTAGTGCTTTATCATGTGGAACAAATATCAAAAGCATTGCCTTGTAAAAATTTCCAACAAACTGCTGCAAAAACAAACTTGAAAGATCAACACGCCCTAGCAGACAGATAAATCTTCCACTATAATCCACACTAATCTATAGACAAATTGCAAGGAAGCAATCAATGTGTGGAATTTCTCCATCCCTTCTTAAAACTTGGTTATTTCTGGCGCAATCAACTGATGATAGCCTTGCGCATGCAAAGTTTCTTGCCCATAAAAAGATAAAAACGCACTTTGTTTCTATCGCTTTGGCTCAGCTTCACCTTGAGCAAATTCAAGATACTGAAATAGAGGTAGTTGTACTCTAGCTCAAATAATTAACGCTTGGATACATAAAGGTAGGTAAATATTAATTCAGATCAGAAATGAAGAGTCACATAGAAAAAGTGTGACTCTTTTAAAATGTTTATTGATGATTAAACATGCTCTACGGCGATAATTTCATATTCCACTTGCCCACCTGGTGTGTTGATTTCAATTTCAGAATCAACTTGTTTACCGATCAGGCCTCGAGCAATTGGTGAATTAATCGAAATACGATTATTTTTAATATCCGCTTCATCGTCACCAACAATTTGATATTTAACTTCTTCGTCCGTTTCTATATTCAATAATGTTACAGTCACACCAAATATGACTTTGCCAGTATTTGGCATCTTAGTGACATCAATCACTTGAGCATTACTAAGTTTACCTTCAATATCTTGAATGCGTCCTTCACAAAAACCTTGCTGTTCACGGGCAGCATGATATTCAGCATTTTCTTTTAAATCACCATGCTCACGTGCCTCAGCAATGGCTTGAACAATTTCAGGACGCTTTACGGTTTTTAAGTGATGTAATTCATCACGTAGTGCATCTGCTCCGTGCACTGTCATTGGGTATTGGTTCATTATTTATCTTCTTCTAATGCTATAAAACAAAAAAGTTGTTTATAAAAACAACTTTATTTCACTTTACGAGGATCAATTTTTGTATTTAGGCTTGCTAAGCCAATTAAATAACTTTATCTAGCAAGCCTAACATATTAGTGACTATTATTGACACTTCTCGTGTAACTCTTGAATAGACGTGACTATATTTCTATCATCAGCGGCATGTGCTTGGCAAGCGGCAAATGCAGCATTTAAGGTAGTAGTATAAGTCACTTTGTATCGAAGTGCACCGCCACGTAATACTTTAGAATCTTCAATCGCTTTACGACCTTCTGTTGTATTAATAATATAGCTGTATTCTTCATTCTTAATTCTATCGAGAATATGTGGGCGCCCTTCGTGTACTTTATTCACTAAACGTACAGGGATATCGGCTTCACCTAACACCACGGCAGTGCCATGGGTCGCATCAAGTTGATAGCCTAAATCCACCATTTGTCTAGCTAAATCAACCACTCTTTCTTTATCACTATTACGCACAGAAATAAGTGCTCGACCAGACTTAGGAACGGACACGCCAGCACCTAAATTCGCTTTTGCATAGGCTTCTTCAAACGTTTGACCAACGCCCATCACTTCACCAGTAGAGCGCATTTCAGGCCCTACAAGTGGGTCACTTCCATGAAATTTATTAAATGGAATAACCACTTCTTTCACTGAGAAGTAAGGAGGAATGGTTTCTTTGGTTATACCTAACTCAACCAGCTTTTTGCCAGCCATAACACGAGCGCCTACCTTAGCTAAAGGTACTGAAGTTGCTTTCGATACAAATGGTACTGTACGCGCTGCACGAGGATTCACTTCAATGAGGTACACTTTACCATCTTTTACAGCCATTTGCGTATTCATTAAACCAACTACACCTAGCTCAAATGCTAAATCAGTGACTTGCTTACGCATAACATCCTGAACTTCTTGGCTCAAACTATACGCCGGTAATGAACACGCTGAGTCACCAGAGTGAACACCTGCTTGCTCAATGTGTTGCATAATACCACCAACAACCACATTTTCACCATCACACACTACATCAATATCAACTTCAATAGCGTCGTCTAGGAAGTGGTCGAGTAATACCGGCGCTTCATTAGAAACACTAACGGCTTCATTCATGTAGCGGCGTAAATCTTCGATGTCATAAACAATTTCCATTGCACGACCACCCAACACATACGATGGACGAACAACTAATGGGAAACCAATCGCTTCTGCTTTCACTAATGCTTCATCAAGCGATGTTACCGTTGCATTTTCAGGCTGTAATAAACCTAAACGGTCAACCGCTTGCTGAAAACGCTCGCGATCTTCTGCTCGGTCAATGGCATCAGGTGAGGTACCAATAATAGGTACGCCAGCCGCTTCAAGTGCACGCGCTAATTTCAATGGCGTTTGACCACCATATTGCACGATCACCCCTTTGGGCTGTTCAATACGAACAATTTCTAGTACATCTTCAAACGTAATAGGCTCAAAATATAAACGATCTGATGTGTCATAATCGGTTGAAACAGTTTCTGGGTTACAGTTAACCATAATGGTTTCATAGCCATCTTCACGTAGCGCTAAAGCCGCATGAACACAGCAATAGTCAAACTCGATACCTTGACCAATACGGTTTGGACCACCACCTAAAATCATTATTTTTTCACGATTTGACGGCGCAGCTTCGCACTCTTCATCATAGCTAGAGTACATGTAAGCCGTATCAGAACTAAACTCAGCCGCACAAGTATCTACACGCTTATAGACAGGGAAAATTTCAGCATTATGACGTTTTTTACGAATTTCAGATTCACCAACACCTATGATGTCAGCTAAACGAGCATCAGCAAAACCTTTACGTTTTAATTGACGTAAATACTCAGGTGTCAATCCTGCCATACCACCTTCAGCTACTTTCGCTTCATGTAAAACTATGTCTTCAATTTGAACTAAGAACCAACGATCAATCTTAGTTAAACGGAATACTTCATCCACCGACAAACCAAGACGAAATGCATCTGCAACATACCAAATACGCTCTGCACCAGCTTCTTGAAGTTCATGCATAATTTTTGTTTTAGCGCCTGGCTGAGATACGTCCACTTGTGGATCAAAGCCTGTTGCACCTACTTCTAAACCACGTAGCGCTTTTTGCATTGACTCTTGTTGGTTACGGCCAATGGCCATCACTTCACCAACAGACTTCATTTGCGTGGTTAATCTATCTTCAGAGCCGGCAAACTTTTCAAAATTAAAACGTGGAATTTTAGTAACAACATAATCGATTGTAGGCTCAAATGATGCAGGAGTAGCTCCGCCGGTAATATCATTTGATAACTCATCTAATGTGTAACCTACAGCAAGTTTTGCTGCTATTTTAGCAATAGGGAAGCCCGTTGCTTTTGAAGCTAACGCTGATGAGCGAGAAACACGAGGGTTCATCTCGATAATCACCATACGACCCGTATTAGGACAAACACCAAACTGTACGTTTGAGCCACCCGTTTCCACACCAATCTCACGTAACACGGCTAATGAAGCGTTACGCATGATTTGGTATTCTTTATCTGTTAGCGTTTGTGCTGGAGCGACCGTGATTGAATCACCTGTGTGAATCCCCATAGGGTCGAAGTTTTCAATCGAACAAATAATGATACAGTTATCATTTTTGTCTCGAACCACTTCCATTTCATATTCTTTCCAACCAATTAATGATTCATCAATTAATAACTCATTAGTTGGCGAAAGATCTAAACCTCGAGTACAAATGGTTTCAAATTCTTCTTGGTTATAAGCGATACCGCCACCAGTTCCACCCATGGTAAATGATGGGCGAATGATACAAGGGAAACCAATACGTTTAGCTGTTTCACGCGCTTCATCCATTGAATGAACAATTTCAGCGCGAGGACATTCTAAACCAATATTTTTCATCGCTTGGTCAAAACGTTCACGGTTTTCCGCTTTATCTATTGCATCGGCAGTAGCACCAATCATTTCAACATCAAACTCTTTCAATACGCCTTGAGCTTCTAGCTCAAGCGCACAGTTCAATGCCGTTTGGCCACCCATAGTCGGTAACACTGCATCTGGGCGTTCTTTTTCGATGATCTTACGTACCACTTCCCAATGAATTGGCTCTATATAGGTTGCATCCGCCATCTCGGGATCTGTCATGATGGTCGCAGGATTTGAGTTAACCAATATAACTCGATAACCTTCTTCACGAAGTGCTTTACAAGCTTGAGCACCTGAATAGTCAAACTCACAGGCTTGACCGATAACAATTGGACCAGCACCTAAAATTAAGATACTTTTTATGTCATTACGTTTTGGCATAGTATTTCGTCTCTCTTTTGGGTGATTAAGCGTTATGCTGTTTAATTAAGTCAATGAAGTGGTCAAATAATGGCGCGGCATCATGCGGACCGGGGCTTGCTTCAGGGTGACCTTGGAAACTGAATGCTGGTTTGTCAGTACGATGTATCCCTTGAATCGTGCCATCAAATAGCGAATTATGCGTTACTTTTAAGTTTTCAGGTATATTTGCTTCATCCACAGCAAAACCATGGTTTTGCGCAGTGATCATCACGACATTTCGCTGATGATCTTTGACAGGATGGTTGCCACCATGATGACCAAACTTCATTTTCATTGTGTTGGCGCCACTGGCTAACGCTAATAATTGGTGACCAAGACAAATACCGAACACCGGAATATCCGTCGTTAAAAAGGTTTTAATCGCACTAATAGCATAGTCACAAGGTTCTGGATCACCAGGTCCGTTTGATAAGAAAATTCCATCAGGATTTAATGCTAATACTTCTTCGGCTGACGTTTGTGCAGGTACAACAGTTAACTTACAACCACGGTCAACTAACATACGTAAAATATTATGTTTCGCACCAAAATCGTATGCAACCACATGAAACTCACTGTTTTCTGGTGTTACATGACCTTGTCCTAGCACCCAGCTACCTTCTGTCCATTGGTATTTCTCTTTGGTAGATACCACTTTAGCTAAGTCCATGCCTTTCAAACCTGGAAATGCTTTTGCTTGCGCTAAGGCATTGTTTTCATCCAAGTTATCACCCGCTAAAATGCAACCATTCTGGGCACCTTTTTCACGTAAAAGTCGGGTTAATTTACGAGTATCGATATCAGCAATCCCTAAGATATTATTCGCCTTAAGGTAATCGCTTAAACTCTGTTCATTTCTAAAATTACTCGCTAGAAGCGGTAAATCTCTAATAACTAAACCTTTCGCCCAAATAGTCGATGACTCTTCATCTTCACTATTGGTACCTGTATTGCCGATGTGCGGGTATGTTAGTGTTACTATTTGTTCCGCGTATGATGGGTCGGTAAGAATTTCTTGGTAACCTGTCATAGAAGTATTAAACACTACTTCACCAACAGCCGCCCCTTCTGCACCAATTGCGGTGCCTTTAAATACAGTGCCGTCTTCAAGCACTAAAATGGCAGATTTAGTCAATTTAACCTCCGTTAAGAAGAAAGAAACTTAATGATGGATCAACTAAAGAATTCATCACTAAGCGCAAAAGCTAGTTTCGTAATGCGCAAAAAGCGCGCATAAAAAATGCCAAAAATATCACCCATTTCCTTTGAACGAATAAATTTTTGACAAAATCCACTTATTTTACGCTTAAAGCTTAATTTCGTCTAGTAAAAAATGTAAAAATCATTAATAAAATTCATTTTCGATATAAAAGCACTAAAAGTAGCACTTTTCTATCCGTTAACCCTAAGTATTTACTCTTTAAGGCCTAATACGTCTTGCATATCATAAAAACCTTTCGGTGCTTCTTTTAACCAAAAAGCGGCTCGCATTGCTCCTAAAGCAAAAGTCATTCGAGATGTGGCTCTATGAGTTAATTCTATTCGTTCACCTAAATCAGCAAAGAATGCTGTATGCTCACCAATAATGTCACCGGCTCTGACAGTCGCAAAACCTATAGTCTCTGATGTCCGTTCATCGCTGATCCCCTCACGGCCATATACAGCAACTTTACTTAAGTCTCGCCCTAAGGTGTCTGCGATTACCTGCCCCATTTTCATTGCGGTGCCTGAAGGCGCATCTTTTTTAAACCTGTGGTGCGCTTCAAAAATTTCAATATCAGTATAGTCGCCAATTGCTTTTGCGGTAACTTCTAACAACTTAAATAGCAAATTAACGCCTACGCTGGTGTTAGGAGCAAGCACGATCGGTATTTCGTTAGCAAAATGTTGGATCTTAGCCACCTGCTCATCATCAAAGCCCGTTGTGCCTATCACCAAAGCTTTGTTGTGTTGTTGGCACCATTTGAGATGTTCAAAGGTTGAATCGATTGAAGTAAAGTCAATAAGTACATCCGCAGCTTCAAGCTGAGAGAGATCTGACGTTGTTTTAATGCCGTAATGACCTACGCCTGCCAACTCCCCTAAATCCACATTGTCAAAACTGGATGACGCTCGCACACTCCCGCCAACTAATTCAACAGACTGATGTTCTATTGCTGCCTGAATTAAGTTTCGTCCCATACGACCGCTACAACCTAAAATAGCCACCTTTACTTTCATTCTTTCTTTGTTCCTTTAATTTTTAATAAACACAGTATTATTTAAAGATAATGGCTGCGCTAATAACTTCGATTGTGACAAATCATGTGAACTGACACTAATAATTTTATAAGCATTTAGTTGCTTGTTTAGATGATAGAAAGCAGAAAAATCAGCAAACACTTGATCGTTATCATCACTAAAAGCCCAATCGATACACATTAAAATAGTATGGTCATCGATGTTATCAACACTTGCCTTCAATACGGTTATTTTTTGCGTTCTTGCTTCGGCTAACTGATTAAAAATAGCATTAAATTCATCAGTAAATTCCGCATTAGTTTGCACCACTAACATTTTATCGGGTGTACTTAAACAACAAGGCAATGCATAACAAGCAGCAACCTGTTCAAGATTATAGTGTAAAAATCCGGCAATATAATCTTGGATAAAATGCGTTAATTGCTCTGTATTCACAAAAAAACCTCAAAAAAAAGCCCTCTACTGAGGGCTTTATTGGATATTGATTAGCTAACAACAGCTAATAATTCAACATCGAAGACCAAGGTAGCATAAGGAGGAATTGCACCTTGTGAACCGCGCTCACCATAAGCTAAGTTATATGGTACGTATAAGCGCCATTTTGAACCTTCAGTCATCATTTGTAATGCTTCTGTCCAACCGGCAATCACACCGCCAACAGGGAACTCAGCTGGTTGACCGCGATCGTAAGAGCTGTCAAAAACATCACCATTAATAAATGTGCCGTGGTAATGGGTACGAACTGTGCTCTGTGCAGTTGGTTTTTCACCGTCGCCTGTGGAAATCACTTCATATTGTAAGCCTGACTCTAAAACAGTCACTTCTTCACGTTTAGCATTTTCAGCTAAATAAGCTTCACCTTCTGCCGCTTTTTCTTTGGCTACTGCTTGTTCTTGCTCTTGCAATTTTTTAGAAACAACAGAGAAAGCTTCATTTAAATCTTCATCAGATACTTGACTTGCAGCATTGGCAATAGCATCAGCTAAACCCGCTTGAATAGCGTTAACGTCAAAATCTTTAAATGGGTTATTACGTAATTGATCACCTAATTGACGACCAACACCATAACTTACACGTTGTTCAATAGTTTTAAATGTATTTTCAGACATATTATTCACTTTTGTTTTCACCGCACATATTGTGCATTTTGGTGAGTGATAAAAAATTCGCGCAAGGATATCATAAAGCGCAGTAAGTCTGTAGTGCTGAACAAAGACAAATTGTTATTTAATATAATTAATTGGCTAACTAGGGCGTGTTGAACTTTGTTGTTTAATTTTTGTTTGAGATAAAAGCGTTTTAAACGCGGCGTGAGAAATGACGCTTAGTCATCTAAGCAAATCTCCTCACAACAAAGAGTAAAACGCTTTTAACCGAACCTATCAGGCAGGCAGCCTTTGTTGTCATTTCTACTATGTTGCCCCACATGGATGTGGGGTAAGGTGATTTTGCCGGAGCATAAAATCTTTAGTGCTTTATCATGTGGAACAACCACACATCAAAAGCACTATCTTGTATAAATGCCCAACAAACTGCTGTAAAAACAAACTTGAAAGATCAACACGCACTAGGGGCTTATGTTTTTAACATAGTTTGCAAAAACTGATAGCAATTATCCAGCACAGGGGTATTAAGTTGTTGCTGCTCTGCAAGTTGATATGGATACCTCACTAAACTATCAAATTCTGATGATTGCCCGTTTGCGATATCTCTTTGCATAGAAGTTTGACTTGCCTCGGGTAAGGCATCAATAAACTGAATAGTTTGCATAATGAGTTTTGATGTTATCGTCACGTCTTTCGCTTGGGCAATTTGCGCATATTCTTCAATAATACTAATTAATTCATGTCGATGCTTGCCTGAACGTAGTTCGCCGACAGACAAAGACTTAGCTGATGCTAATGCCCCCCATGCAGCCACAAAGATAAACTTGCGCCATAATGCTTGTTCAATATTTTGGGTGATACCAATACTAACCTTAGCCTTCACAAAGCATTGTGCAATTTTTTCAAGCAGTTCCCCTTCTCTTTGCAAGTCTTGTTCAGATTGTTGCTGGTGTGCTAACAGTCCTAAGGTAACATGGGGTTCAGCGCCACTGTGTGTGATCACGCCCGGCTCAGTTAATTGACTGATAATTTTAGCAACACCGCCATAAACCTGCTGAGGATGAATACCAAAATCTATGATTCGCTGGGTTGCGTCAACGCCATTTAATAATGGAATAATGCGAGTCTGCGGCTTTACCACAGGTTTAATTTGCACTAATGCCTGATCCAACTGAAAAGTTTTAACGGCAATAAGAATGACATCAACAGTTGCATCTTGCTCATAATGTTCAACAACTTGAGGATTTTTTAATGTCACATCACCATTAATACTTTTAACCACTAAGCCGCGGGTTTTCATTGCTTGAAGTTGTTGATTACGTGCAATAAAGGTCACTTGCTCACCAGATTGCGCTAATCTGGCACCAAAATAACCACCAACAGCTCCACTGCCCACAATCAAAAAATGCATAAAACCTCTTACTAGTTAAAAATGCCATAGGTTAAAAGAAAAACTTCATAGACATTTTTTTAAATTACTTTATTGTTGGGCATTATAACTATATTTACACGTTTAATAACAATTACATGACTTCAATAGATAATAACAAAAATCAAACTCCGCAACGCTTGATCAGTTTGTTTCCCTTCGCCATTTTTCTGGGTTTATTTCTTGGCACTGGCGTTGTCTTAAGCCTGCAAGGAGTTGATTTTGCTTTTTACCAGCTACCCGCCAGTATTGCCATTATTCCCGCAATATTAGTGGCTATTTGGTTAGGTAAAGACAGCATTAATGAGCAAATATCTCAATTTATTCAAGGCGCAGGTCATCAAAATATCATCACCATGTGCATTATTTACCTATTAGCCGGAGCTTTTGCTGTTGTAGCTAAAGCGACGGGTAGTGTTGATGCCAGTGTGCAATTAGGCCTATCACTTTTTCCCGATTATTTACTATTGCCGGGGTTATTTTTAGTTGCCGCGTTTATTTCTACTGCTATGGGGACATCAATGGGCACCATTGCGGCAATTGCCCCCATAGCGCTGGGCTTTATTGAATCAGCCAATTTAGATGCCAGTGTAGTCGCTGGAGTGATCATTTCAGGGGCCATTTTTGGTGATAACCTTTCTATTATTTCTGATACGACCATTGCATCGACCAGAAGCCAAGGCGCCCACATGAAAGACAAGTTTAAGGTCAACTTTAAATTTGCCATTCCTGCGGCACTGATCAGCATCGCAATTTTTACCAGCATGGGGGTGACAATCCCTATTGCTGAAGCACAACAAACCAACATCATTGGCCTAGTACCTTATATGGTTATTTTAATATTGGCATTATTAGGCGTGAATGTCTTTTTAGTTTTATTGATCGGTATTGCCTTAGCTGCCACTGTTGGCATGCTGACCAATGGTTACCAACTAGCTAACTGGGTCGCTGATATCAATCAAGGCTTTGCGAATATGCAAGATATCTTCATTTTGGCATTATTTATTGGCGGCTTAAGTGAACTGATCAAGCGCCAAGGAGGCTTAGCAGCGTTAACCCATTCAGTAGAGAAATTTGCTCGTAAAATAAATCCAAATAACAATAAACGTGCAGCGGGTTTAGGTATTGCCAGCTTAGCATTTATCTGTAATTTTTTTACCGCCAATAACACAGTATCAATCATAGTCACGGGTGAAACCGCGAAAGATTTAGCTCGTGATGGCGAACTAAGCCCCGCACACTCTGCTAGCCTTTTAGATATATTTGCTTGTATTAACCAAGGTTTATTACCTTATGGCGCACAAGCCTTATTATTGGGGACAACATTGAAAATATCGCCTATCGAGGTGGTCTCTAGCGCATATTACCCGATGATATTATTATTTGTTGCCAGCTTCGCCTTTTGGCGCTTGACTCGAAAATAACGCAACTCAGCCGCTCTATAATGTAGCGGTTCATAATAAAAGTTAGTATTTGAGATGATGTTACGCGTTGGGGGAGCTAATACTGCTAAAGTGCTTTGTTCATCAAGCTTTCAACTCGATTAGCATTGAAATTACTTTGCTAAAAAGAAAACCCTGCAATCGCAGGGTTTCTAATACATGAGTTAAAGCCAGAACAACATTTTGCTCATCCGCTGGCTTTTTACAATGAAATACCGGCTAATACACTTCTCTAAATGATAAGCCAGGTTCTATGACTTTAAAAATATTCGTCAGTGTTTCATTGGATAATGGTTCACCTTGTGCATCTACAATAGTTAACGAGGTCTTATTGATATTATTTTCATCAGCAGCTAAGACAAACTGATAGCGTTGTTCAGCAATGTCGATAACAGGTACTTCATCGCCCCAAATGCGATCCCATAAGCCCATACTTGGTTTGACAAAATCAACATAATAAATTTTCTTAGTCTCATTTAAGTCAGCGACAGTAAAACCAAAGTCTTCAAAAAATATCGGCATATTCGCCCATAATAAATCAATTGGCATTTGCACAATATAAGCAGGCTGTTGATCAGCATTTTGACCGATACTGACCAATTTTTGATTTGCTCTTAGCAACCTGTTTTCTTGTTGAAGTTTACGATATTCATAATCAACTTGGGCAACAATTTCATTCAGCATTGCCATTTCAGCACGTTGTTTATCAAGTAAGTTCATTTCTGCGCTTTCACCGCTCTCATCTGAGCGCAAATAGTCCACTAATGAAACCATCAACGCGACACTTCTGCCATGAGGTTTAGTTTCAAATTGAAAACGAAAGCGTAAACTCTCTGTAGAATCTACTTCTTCAAACAACCAAAAACCAGATTTTTTCTCTTTGTTATACCATTGTGATTCATAAATATTGTTTTCTGCATCTATTGTGTCCATCGACACACCATCAGAAGCTAACTGCTGTTCAAGTGCCTGATAAATAAATGATTGTAAATCAACATCATCTAATACTTGATCAAACCAAATTTTGGCTAATTCATTATTTGATTCAACGCGCGAAGAAGCAGCAATAGGCAATACTAACGATGGCGCTCTGACGTCCACCTCGCTACCGATCGGCCCTTTGTGATTAATTTTATCCGTAATATAATAGTCAGACGCTTGTTTTGGTTTATCTAGTCCAGCAGGAATAACCAGTAATTGTGCTTCTTGTTGACTTGCGTAATCGAAATCGCCGCTTGCCTGCTTATTGTTAATCGAACTACACCCTGCTACAGCCATGCTAAGCAATGAAAAATAAAACACCTTACGATTCATTAAAACTCCCGCGGATAACATCTGAATCTTTCTTATTGTGAAAATACAAATTTTGTCATTATAGTAATTGTCTCAAGTGGATACATAGACGCTAAATTATTGGAAAAGTTCACACTCGTTACCATTTTGATGGCACATGGTACTGCCCTGCAAAAACAAACACAAGAATAATTGCTAATGCCATATCGGTTTATTTACGTTACAATACCGCCTTTTTTTAAGACTCGAAGGTTAAATAATGTCTCAATACCTAGTTGTTACAGTAATGGGAGCAGACAGAACGGGAAGCGTCAGTAGCCTAACTAAGCTTGCGAGTGAATGTGGCTGTAATATTGTCGACAGTCGAATGGCAATATTTGGTCTCGAATTTACCATGATTATGCTACTAAAAGGTAGCGCTAAGGCGATCAATCAAATTGAAAGTAAAATTCCTGCTGTCGCACTCAAACGTGAACTGATCACTATGATGAAGCGCACCTCAGGTTATACTTTGCAAAATGTCACTGACCATTACTTAGTTGAATATGCAGGTGTTGATCAACCTGGCATTTTAAAGGCGATCACGGCTTTTTTTGCCACGCGTAATATCGATATATCGTCATTGAAATCTGAAATTGATCCTGAAAATGATCAAACTAGGGCCGTCATTCGTATTGGCTTAACAGCAGAAACACCAATAGAAGAACTTGAAAAAGACTACTTTGAATTGTGTGAGCAAATTGATGTTCAAGGCACTATCACAAAGTGCAACTCAAATTTAATTTAAAGAAGGATGAATATGAATACACTTAAAGTGGGTGATAACGCGCCATTATTTTCTTTATTAGATGAAAACGAAAATACCGTTTCTTTAGCTGATTACCTTGGTAAAAAACAGGTGCTTGTTTATTTCTACCCTAAAGCAATGACCCCAGGTTGTACGGTGCAAGCACAAGGATTACGAGATAGTAAAGACGCATTAAATACACATAACACCGTTGTTTTTGGCATTAGCCCGGATGCTCCAAAGCGTTTAGCAAAGTTTTGTCAACGCGATGAACTCAACTTTACTTTACTCTCCGATGAAGATCATAAAGTTGCCGACGAGTTTGGAGTGTGGGGCTTGAAGAAATTTATGGGCCGAGAATATGATGGTATTCATCGCTTAAGCTTTTTAATTGGCTTAGATGGTAAAATTAGCCATGTTTTTAATAAGTTTAAAACGAAAGATCACCATCAAGTTGTATTAGATGTTTTAAGCAATAGTTAATATATCTAATAGTTACCCGTCTAAGTGACGACGGGTCAAGATAAACAAAAAAGCCAATATACTGCAATATTGGCTTTTTTGTATTGATAAGTTACTTGGAATTACGTAGTAATATTTGCTTCAGACGTTGATGGCCAAGCATTTAATACCGCCTTCACTAAGGTGGCTAATGGAATAGCAAAAAACACGCCCCAAAAACCCCATAAACCACCAAATAAAATCACAGCAATGATAATAGTGACTGGGTGTAAGTTAACGGCTTCAGAAAATAATAGCGGCACTAACAAATTACCATCAAGTGCTTGAATAATACCGTAAGCGATCATCACATAACCAAATTCTGCACCAACGCCCCATTGAAATAACGCCACTAATAATACAGGAAATGTCACAATAGTTGCCCCAACATACGGCACCAGTACAGATAAGCCAACTAAGACACCAAGTAACACCGCGTAGTTTAATCCTAAAGCAATAAAGGTGACGGTAGAGATCACACCAATAATTAAAATCTCAATAACTTTACCGCGAATATAATTCATGATCTGACGGTTCATTTCATCACCCACTTGGCTAGCCATACGACGCTCTTTAGGTAAAAACGTTGTAAAACTCGTCAACAGAGCTTTTTTATCTTTAAGAAAGAAAAACACCATTAAAGGCACTAAAATAAGGTAAACCAACAATGCCACCAGATCAGAAATAGATCCCAATGACGCTCTTAACGCTGCCTGTCCCCATTCAATGATCTTCTCATTCACTAATGTAATCACCGATTGGATCTGTTCAGCTTTAACAAATTGCGGGTACTTTTCCGGCAAGGTCAGTAAATAGCTCTGCCCTTCACTTACCATATTAGGAACTTCTTGCAATAAGTTACTACTTTGCTGCCAAATAACGGGTAACAAACCAAGCATGGTCATTAAGGCAATACTGACAAATAAAGTCACCACTATCACTGTTGACCATGCTCTGGAAATGCCATATTGACCTAAACGGTTAACAGGTAAATCTAATAAGAATGCTATCGCAATAGCGACAAAAACAGGCATTAACAAGCCACTAAGGAAATAAATCGCTAAAAATGCGACCACTAAAATAAAGACAAGGGTTACCGCGTTAGGATCTGAAAACTTTTGTTTATACCATTGGGAAAAAAATGACACCATACTGTTATTTACCTGTTGTGATCACTAGCTCTTGCACTTGAGCAGTAATATTGGCTATTGAATATTGAAATCCTTTATCTTGTAGATATTTAGGAATATCAGATTTTGAACCTTTATCCGCTATACGAAGCACGAAACTATCAAGGGTTGTCATCTTTTTCAAAATTAATCGCATTTTAACTAAAGGGAGCGGACACTTATCACCCGTTGCGTCATACTCGTAAATCATAAAAGAAAACTATTTAAGCGCTTTTGTTTAATTATCTATTCTGCGACAATTGATTACAATAAAGTTATTCAGTTTATTTGTGAGCATTTGTATCTGTGGTATGGCAAAACGAGCGATTGAGTCAAACATGATACAATAATCTCGCTAAGTCACTCACACTACCTTTTCATTGATGTACGTGATTCAGACTCATATAAATAAAAAATAATACAATTAATTGAAAATTTAACTGAATCATTTGATATTGTAGACGTCAAAGGTTACAACATTGCACAATTTAATTCCCCAATTTACGATTAAAAAACAACAGCTAAAGTTGAACTCATCTCGATGACTATAAAAACTAATAAATTTTCTCAAATTATTTCATTTTCATCCGCGGCGCTATTCTCTCTGCTGATTTCATCATTCTATAGTTATGCTCAGCAGGATAATAAAAATAAACTGCCAGAAATTGGCGGCGCTGGTCTCAGTGTGTTATCGATCGATAAAGAACGTCAGATTGGTGATGCCATGATGCGTCACTTACGTGCATCTCAACCAATTGTCCACGATCCAGTATTAACGGAATACATTAATGACATTGGTAACCGTATGGTGCGACACGCGAATGATGTTAATTACAACTTCAAATTTTTCTTAATTAACAACAACGAACTTAATGCATTCGCATTTTTCGGTGGTCATATTGTCATTCACACTGGCCTGCTAATTACCGCTGATAATGAAAGTGAATTAGCCTCGGTTATCGCCCATGAAATATCCCATGTTACTCAACGGCATTTAGCTCGGCGTATGGAAGCTGGCAGTCGCAACCAACCTTTAACCATGGCAGGCATGATTTCTGGCGTATTGCTCTCTTTAGTAAACCCAACGGTAGGTATGGCGGCATTAAGCACAAGTATGGCGGCGTCTCAACAAGCAGGTATTAATTATACCCGAGGTAATGAAAAAGAGGCGGACAGAGTGGGGATTCAATTATTGGCAAACAGCGGCTTTGATCCTATGGGTGCGCCTAACTTTTTTACTAAAATGTCTGAGCGATTTCGCTATAAAAGTAAGCCGCCTGCGATGTTGCTGACTCACCCGTTACCAGACTCACGGATTACCGATGCTAGAACACGCGCGCAAAACTATAGCCCTCGCACCATAGCACCAAGTCTAACATTCGAACTGGCTAAAGCACGAATAAACGCACGTTATCAAGGTAATCCAAGAGACAATATTAAGCGAATAAAATATAAAATAGCCAAACAACAATATCGCTTTAAAGCCGCAACGCAATATGGCTTAGCAATCTCATATTTTGAAAATAAACAATACCAACAAGCGCAAGACCTGTTAGAGCGACTACTAAAAGACGATAACAATAACTTGTTTTATATTGATGTATTAACCGATACGTTAATTGCCACAGAACAATTTGACCGTGCCATTGCTATGCTAGCAGAAATAGAAAAGCTAATGCCGAAAAATCAAGTGGTGGCTCTTAACTATGCCAATACGTTAATCAAAGCCGAAAAATATGCTCAGGCAGAGCAAATTTTACAAGATTACTTATTACTTGATAAGTCCAATTACCTTGCCAATGATTTACTGACTCAGGTGTACCGAGCACAGAATAATAAAGCCATGATGCACGCATCTAAAGCAGAAGTTTATGCTTTATTAGGTGCTTTTCCTCGCGCCGTTGACGAATTACAAACTGGCTATACTTTTGCAAACGATATGCCATTAATTAAAAAGCGGATCAAAGCTCGGATCCTACAATTTCAGGAACAAGAGCAAAAGCTCAAACGATTAAATTAACCCCCTTTACCATTTAAAGAGAAGCTCATTTATGTTAACAATTTATCATAACCCTCGTTGTTCAAAAAGCCGTCAAACTCTTTCGCTGATTGAAGAGCATAATCAAGATGTACAAGTGGTTGAATACCTTAAAACACCTTTGTCTGTTGATGATATTAAACAATTATTAAGCTACTTATCAGTGTCGCCGGTTGAAATGATGCGGACCAAAGAGGCTGAATTTAAAGAACAAAATTTAAAAGGCGCTGATGATGAAACCTTAATCAATGCCATGGCAAATACACCTAAGTTAATTGAAAGACCAATTGTTGTTAAAGATAAAAACGCAGTGATCGGTCGTCCACCAGAAAATGTGCTAGCGTTATTCAACTAAGTCGAACGTAATGAAAAGAATATTCTCCACCAGCAGTCATCGAAAAATAGCCTTAACGGGCTATTTTTCTTTATTAATTTTTATGCCGTTATGGTTATTGGTCATCAATCCAACAAGTGCCTTGCCACCGATACTGAGCCTGATCTTGTTTACTTTACCTTTACTATTCCCGCTCAAAGGATTAATTCAAGGCAATCCATATACCTACGCTTGGTCAAACTTTATTGTGATGATCTATTTTTTACACAGTTTAACCACGTTATGGGTCTCAGCTTCTGATCTTATTTGGGCCAGTTTAGAGTTATTATTTGCCAGTATGATGTTTATTTCAGGCACCTATTACGCTAAATATCGTGGACAAGAATTAGGGTTAAGTATTCGCAAGAAAAAAGAGAACGAAAACTAGGGGCTGTTGAACTTTAATCAAGCAGTACTTGTTTGATAAAGGGAATAGTAATTTTACGCTGTTCCCTTATTGAAGCTTTATCGAGTTTATCCAGTGCAAACAACAAATCAGTCATTTCTCGAGAGAGTCGCGTCATTAAAAAGCGCGCCACGTCTTCTGAAAGCAATAAACCTCGTTGCTGAGCACGAAATTGGATCGCCGTTAGCTTTTCTTCATCCGATAACGGTTTCACTTGTTCAACATAGCCCCACGATAAACGTGAGCCCAGATCGGGTAAAGTTAAACCAAGTTGATTAACACTTTTATCTCCGGTAATGATAATGCGTTTATCATGTTCAATCACCCGATTAAACAAATCAAATACCGCTTGTTGCCATTGCGGATCATTAGCAATTAGTTGCACATCATCTAAACAGATTAAATCAATGGTTTCTAAGCCATCAAATACCTCGACCGACAAATGTTGCAGTTCAGAAAAAGATAAACATAGCGATGATAAACCAAGTTCCTGAGCATACGCACAGCTGGCATGTAGTAAATGTGTTTTCCCTACCCCAGTTAAACCAAATAAATAAAAACCATGAATATCACCTGATTGCGGCTTAGCCTGAGCAGCATCTATATAAGACTTGAGTAAATCTGTCACCGTATGATTGGTGATACTCTGATAGCTTAAAAATGTCTCATCATCTGGTAGTTGCACAGACAAAGTTAGTTGAGAAGTATGACTCACTGCTGCTCCCAATAAAATATTGGCACAGCATCAGGTTCAACAGGTGCAAGTGGATCGATATATTGATTCAGAGCTTTGTTAAGCTGTAACGACGCTAATAACGCTTGTTTAGAACCCAACAAAGTTAATTTAAAACGACGAACCGTACCTTTGACATGGGTTAACTGAACTGATTGTACCGCCGATAATTGTTCTAAAAAGGCTTTAATTTTTACATACCCCGTTAACGAATCTACATTTGCCACTTCTAGGGTAAATTGATTATTCACATCGGTGGTCAGCGCGTAGCGCTGGTATAAATCGTCAGCGATCTCATTTAATGCTTGAGACACTAGTTCATTACGTGACGTACCATAATAACGTTCACTAAAACGTTGTGTTTCTTCTTGAGTTGCAGTTGAAATAAAACTCCAATCGAGTGCGATATTCGGCTGACATAATAATTGACATTGCTCTGCTACTAATAGCTGCTCTTCAGACAATAAGGTATTATCCGAGATCCGAATCACTAAGATTGCTTCAGGTAAATAAGGAATAGATGCTTGATAAATTGGTTGTTGAAAGCGCCCCCAAAGATCAGAAATATTAACGGTTTGCTGAGTAACATTTCCTTTAGGTAACACAATTGGCAACCCTCTAAGCTCAGCAAGCTCGTCGACTGAGCGAATTAATGCTTGGCTCGATTCTTCAGTGGCCAATTCTCGCACCAAACCTTGCTCATTCACTAACCAAAGAACAATCTGAGGTCGTAAGCTGCCCCATAAAGGTAAATTTGCATTGACAAATAACGCGTTAATTTTAGCCTGATCAAAGCTAGCGCTCAGAAATTGTTGATCTTGTTCTCGTTCATACCGATAGTTTGTCACAAATCGATTGTAACGGTTCAAATGCGCCTTAATTTCTGGGTGTGACAGTACTTGTTGTTGACCACCAACCTTGACTAAAACCGCACGTAATGCTTGTTTTAACGCCTTATTACGATCGTTTTGACTTTGCGAGTCAACTTTTACCTTTGCAAGGTATAAATCTTTGACTTCTACTGCATTCACAACAGGCTGAACAGCGAACATCAATAAAACGACTGTAAAAACAAACCTATATATCATTAATATCGATAAAAATAATTATTTAATAAAGTGAATATTATCATAACTCTTTATGAAATAAGTTACTAAAAATAATTAAAATAAAATATTTAGCTTTAAAGATTTTCACCAGCCAATTGCGCTGGTAGAATATGCGCCTTTATTACCAGTAAATAGCTTGTGTTCTGGTAAATTCAATTAATAGTGAGTAACAAACAGAGGTCCCCCCGTGAGTGAAGAAAAGCAATCTCTAAGCTATAAAGATGCTGGCGTTGATATTGATGCAGGTAATGCCCTAGTAGAAAATATCAAAGGTGCAGTAAAACGTACAACTCGCCCAGAAGTTATGGGTGGCTTAGGTGGTTTTGGCTCTGTTTGCCAACTTCCAACTGGATATGAAGAACCCGTATTAGTCGCAGGTACAGATGGTGTTGGTACTAAGCTTCGTCTTGCTATTGATTTAGGTAAGCATGATACCGTCGGTATCGATTTAGTGGCTATGTGTGTTAACGATCTTATCGTCCAAGGCGCAGAGCCGTTATTTTTCTTAGATTATTATGCCACAGCAAAACTCGATGTAGATGTTGCTTCTGCTGTAGTTTCAGGTATTGCTGAAGGTTGTGTACAATCAGCATGTGCCCTAGTCGGTGGTGAAACCGCAGAAATGCCAGGAATGTATCATCAAGGTGATTACGATATCGCTGGTTTCTGTGTTGGTGTTGCTGAAAAGTCACGTTTGCTAGATGGCAGCAAAGTTGCTGCTGGCGATCAATTAATTGCTTTAGGCTCTTCCGGCGCCCATTCAAACGGTTATTCACTCATTCGTAAAGTACTTGAAGTCAATAACACCGATACCAATGAGTTACTCAATGGTAAATCAATCGCCGATCATTTAATTGAACCGACAAAAATTTACGTAAAATCAGTATTAGCGTTATTAAAGCAAGTAGACGTACACGCATTATCACACATCACTGGAGGCGGCTTCTGGGAAAACATTCCACGTGTTTTACCTGAAAGTGCTCAAGCTGTGATTAACGGTAATAGCTGGCAATGGCCAGAAATATTTAACTGGTTACAAGAAAATGGAAATATCACTACTCATGAAATGTATCGCACCTTTAACTGTGGTGTTGGCATGGTGATAGCTGTGCCAGCCGATCAAGTTGATAACAGCATCGCTATTTTAACTGAACACGGTGAAAAAGCTTGGCATATTGGTGAAATTGCCCAAATGCAATCAGGTCAAGAGCAAGTTATCATCAACCAAGGTTAATTGCTATGCCACGCCGAATTGTCGTTTTAATTTCGGGTAGCGGTTCAAATTTGCAGGCGATTATTGACGCCTGCAAAACACCAGACTATCCGGGAGAAGTTGTCGCTGTAATTTCAAATAAAGCAGATGCCTATGGTTTAACACGTGCCGCTGATGCTAATATTGCCAATCACGCAATTTCTCACAAACTGTTTGATAGTAGAGAGCAATACGATCAAGCATTGATTAAACAAATAGATGCTTACCAACCAGACCTTGTCGTACTTGCCGGTTTTATGCGAATTTTAACCCCTGCCTTTGTACAACATTTTTCTGGAAAATTATTGAACATTCACCCTTCTTTGTTGCCAAAGTATCAAGGACTTAATACTCATCAACGCGCAATTGATGCCGGTGACACTGAACATGGTGTTAGTGTGCACTTTGTCACTGAAGAGCTTGATGGTGGTCCTGTTGTTTTACAAGCTAAGGTGCCCATTTTTGCAGAAGACAATGCTGATATCTTAGCTAGTCGAATTCATCAGCAAGAACACCGTATTTACCCTTTAGTGGTAAAATGGTTCTGTGATGGACGTTTGACAATGCAAGATGAAAGCGCCGTATTAGACGGTAAAATACTGCCAGAACATGGCTATGCTAACGAAGAATAACTTCAAATAATTGTGTGAAAGGAAAATCTATGAATAAATCACTGTGTCATTTTTGTTTCGTTTTTGTCGCTTTTTTAACCCTAGATAACACAGCGCAAGCACAGCAAAAAGAAACCGGCACAGTGATCAAACCTTTTACGGCACACTACAACATTTTGCATAAATCATCGCCTGTCGGTACAGGCATTAGAACCTTAAAGTATTTAAACGATGATCAGGTGCAATATAGTTACCAAACAGAAATCGAGTGGTTAATTTTTTCTGATGTACGCAAAGAAAGCACTCGAGTCAAACTCAATGATAATCATGTAACTCCTTTACAATATCAGTTTACTCGTGAAGGCACTGGACGCGATAAAGCCTATGACTGGCAGTACGATATTGAGAAAAACTTAGCAAAAGATCTGAAAAAAAATCGAAAAATGACGGTTAATTTTCCTGAAAATATTCAAGATAAATTAAGTTATCATTTACAAAATCGTCTCAATTTAATTGCTAACCCTGAGCAAAAGCTCTTTGTTTACCCTGTAATAAGCACTTCTGGCTCAATTAAAAACTACGTCTATCAGTACGAAGGTATAGAAGATGTGATGTTGCCTTATGGTTTAGTCAAAGCAGTAAAATTAAAACGCGAAGTGGTTGAGAAAAAACGCATCACTTATGCATGGTTTGCCCCTGAACTTAACTATCTTTTAGTTAAGTTATATCAAGTCAAAGGTGGGGTAGAACAGTTCGAAGCGCAACTATCAAAACTAAGCATTAGCGATGAGCAAACAACAACATCAGCAAAAATACCTGACTAATTAAACAGAACTTGGAGCCGGTGAGATCGCTTGTGTTTGTCCTTGAGCAATAGACTCCCCTAAGCGAAACAACTGCCATTGCCCCGGCTGCATTTTATGCCAGGTCTCATCATCGGTTAATGGCTGCGTAGCGATCACAGTAACCACGTCTTTATCAGTGGTCACTTGTTGAAAATCAACCACCATTTCAGCATCAATTAAACTTGCTTCACCAAACGGCGCCCGACGCGTTATCCAATGCAGCTTTGTAGAACAAAAAGCAAACACACAATCACCATCAGAAACCAATAAGTTAAACACCCCTAATTGATGAATGCGCTCGCATAGTTGCGCAACAAAGCTAAACAAGACATCATCTGCAGGTTGTTGCTGAGCAAACTTGCTATGTAATTGATCTAATATCCAACAAAAAGCGTGTTCACTGTCTGTCGTGCCAATCGGGATATGATACTTAACCGGCAACTCGTTGCTAAAGTCTTTTAACTGACCATTATGGGCATAAGTCCAGTTTTTTCCCCACATTTGTCGCGTAAAAGGATGGGTGTTCTCCAAACAAATCTCACCTGAGTTAGCTTGACGAATATGACAAATCACCGCTTCACTTTTTATTGGGTATTCAGTGACTAACGTAGCGATAGGAGAATGTGCACTAGGCAGCGGATCTTTGAAACTTCGACAGCCCTTCCCTTCATAAAAAGTGATGCCCCAACCATCTTTATGTGGCCCTGTATTACCGCCACGTTGCATTAAACCACTAAAGCTAAAGCAAATATCTGTAGGTACATTGGCACTCATCGCCAGTAATTCACACATTCACACTGTCTTTTATTCACTCAACATACGCTAATTATACATAGGATCGCCTGACTGTGGAGTGTTAAATAAATGAAATGATTCACTTTATACACATTAATAGGAACTAACTATTAAATTTATAAATAAAAACAATTTAACCAATCGACAGAAGCTTTATAAGATAACCCCAAGTTAAACAACGGTGAATTTCACCAAACCATATAAATCACAAACGGAGAAAACCATGACTCAATCTATTATCAATAGCAAACTATTACCATTTAAAGCCACCGCATTTCATAATGGCGATTTCATTGAAGTTAGTGACGCTGATATTGCTGGCAAATGGGCAGTATTTTTCTTTTATCCTGCAGATTTTACTTTCGTATGCCCTACTGAGCTCGGTGATCTTGCAGAGCATTATGCGCAGTTACAAGAAATGGGGGTTGAGGTTTACTCAGTATCAACCGACACCCACTTTACTCATAAAGCATGGCATGACAGTTCAGATACTATCGGTAAAATCAATTACCCAATGATAGGTGATCCAACCGGTACCCTTACTCGCAACTTTGGTGTCATGATAGAAGAAGACGGCTTAGCATTACGCGGTACCTTTGTAGTAAACCCTGAAGGCGAAATCAAAGTAGCTGAAATACATGATCTAGGTATTGGTCGCTCAGCAACAGAGTTAGTACGAAAAATTCAAGCTGCTCAGTATGTTGCCACTCACGACGGTGAAGTTTGCCCTGCAGCATGGCAACCAGGTGAAAAAACACTTGCCCCTTCATTAGATCTTGTTGGCAAAATCTAACGCTTTGGCAAGTTAATTCGCTCAACACCCAGCTCGGTGTTGAGCACTCCATCATCACCTATGTGATCAATAACATCATATTAAAGGTAGTTCACTATGCTAGATGCAAATTTAAAAACTCAATTAACTCAGTATTTACAACAATTAAAAACCGCCGTTGAGCTTACTATCTTTATTGATAATAGCGCCAAATCAACCGAGCTTAAACAACTTGCACAAGAAATTGCACAATTGTCATCCTTGATCACATTAACAACCAGTGAAGCGGCGAGTGACGAACAAATACGCATTCCTTCTATGCGAGTACATTCTGTTGCCAATAACAGTAATATGCACTTTGCTGGTATTCCTATGGGACATGAATTTACCTCACTTGTGCTAGCGCTTTTACACAGTGGAGGTCATCCAATAAAGTTAAGTGCAGAAACCATTGAACAAGTCAAAAACTTATCTGGCCACTTTCAATTTGAAAGTTATATTTCATTAAGTTGTCAAAACTGCCCTGAGGTCGTTCAAGCACTTAATATGATGGCAGCCATCAACCCAAACATCAGTCATACCATGATAGATGGTGCGCTATTTAACGATGAAGTCGAACAACGTAATATTTTAGCCGTGCCTTCAGTTTATCTTAACGGAAAACCATTTGCTCAAGGGCGGGTAACTTTAAATGACATACTCACTAAGGTTGATGTTAATGCTAAACAACGCCAAGCAGAGCAACTCGAACAGAAAACACCGTTTGACTTTCTAGTCGTAGGTGGTGGCCCTGCGGGGGCATCAGCAGCCATTTATAGTGCGCGAAAAGGCATTAAAACAGCGTTAGTGGCAGATCGTTTTGGCGGGCAAGTACAAGACACCATGGCAATTGAAAACTTTATTTCAGTAAAAGCCACTGAAGGGCCTAAACTTGTCGCTAGCCTTGAAGAACATGTTAAAGATTATGATATCGATATTATTAATAACCAACGCGTCAAAAAAATCATCGAAGCTCAAGCGATAGGTGAATTGATCACCATAGAGTTAGAGAGTGGTGCTCAATTGCAAAGTCGCTCAGTGTTAATTGCTACAGGAGCTAGCTGGCGTGAAATTAACGTTCCCGGCGAACAAACTTATCGTGGTAAGGGAGTTGCCTATTGCCCACATTGTGATGGACCGTTATTTAAAGGCAAATCCGTCGCAGTAATTGGTGGAGGAAACTCAGGGATTGAAGCTGCCATTGATTTAGCCGGTATTGTTGAACATGTTACTGTACTTGAATTTGATGAAAAACTAAGAGCTGATGCAGTTTTACAAGATAAAGCGAATAAAATGCCAAATATAACGATAGTAACGCATGCTCAAACCACTGAAATTGTCGGCAATGGCAAACGCGTATCGGGTCTGAACTATACTTGTCGTAAAACCAAGACCGATCATCATATTGCGCTTGCAGGCGTCTTTGTGCAAATTGGCTTAGTGCCAAATAGTCAATTTCTTCAAGGTGATGTTGAGTTATCAGCACAAGGTGAAATTATCACGCAAATGAATGGGCAAACGAGCATGCCTGGAGTGTTTGCAGCTGGCGATGTTACCCATAGCCCATATAAACAAATAATTATTGCCATGGGTAGCGGTGCAAACGCCGCCTTAGGGGCATTTGATTACCTGATCAGAACACCACAGAGCACAAAACAAAGCTCCAAAGCGGCTTAAATACTTAGCTCAACGCATGGGATAAAACTTTAATCTAAGTTTTATCCCTTACTAATACAAATTCAATCCTAAACTGGCAACGGATTGCTTTACTGTACTGACCACCTCTCGGATACAGGCCATACGTGAATAACCACTACGTATTAATAGCGAAATTTTTCGACTAGGTTTAGGTGAAGAAAACTCAATATAACTGATGTCATCATTAACGCGACCATAAACAGCCAATTCAGGCATTAATGTCACTCCACGATTACTCGACACCATATATCGTAATGTTTCTAAGCTAGTTGCCCGAAAACTTTGATCTTCATTTGCTCCCGCACTGAAACAATATCCCATCGCTTGATCGCGCAAACAATGACCATCTTCGAGCGTTAGAATTTTATGATCCACTAAATCATTGAGATGCATCGACTGCTTTTGACTAAACTCATGATTTATAGGCGCCGCCATAACAAAGGCTTCATCAAATAAATCATAGCGTTCAAATTTATTCATACCATCAAGCCAGGGCAAAATTAACGCATCTAACTGCCCTTGAGCAAGTTGCTCCAACAGATGTTGTGTCTTATCTTCGTATAAATAAAAATCAATTTTAGGTAGTGCGTTATTTAAATCCTTCATAATATGAGGCAACAAATAAGGCGCTAATGTCGGGATCAACCCTAAATGTAAATCACCAGATAATGGATCTAATAACGCTTTTGCAGAGAGTTCAAAGTTTTGCGCCTCTTGTAGTACTTTCCTAGCTTGTACAATCAGTTGCTCCCCCATAGGCGTTAACATAACGTTGCGCGTTTGCCGTTCAATCAATGTTAAACCAAGTTGCTGTTCCAGTTTCATGATTTGGCCACTTAACGTAGGCTGACTAACAAAGCATGCTTGAGCGGCTTTGCCAAAGTGACGATACTTAGCGATGGCATCTAAATATTCTAAATCCCTCAGCTTAATCATTGAGTATACCTATAAAAGAATTAAAATTTATCGTTAATACTTATATCAGTAACTAGGTTATCGGTAAAGAAAGAAACAACAGTCCAACAAAACTTAGTTAGTGCTTAAAGCGCGAGAAAGCACTATCCTGTTTATTTGAAAATTTTCAATTACACTAAAACTAGATTGAATATTTTCTAAAATCGCATTAAGCTTAACCTAGTGGTCTGACCTCTAAATAAAAAGGAATAACTGTGGAAATATTAACTTGGTGGCTTTGCGCCATCGCCTTAATAGGCTTTATGTCTTATCAACGGGCATCATTAGTAAGCTTTACCGTATCATTTACTATCTTAATGATAATTGGTACTTTTTTTAATGCTGTATCTTTTTTTGGTTGGTTAATTTTTGCTATTCTCGCCCTGCCCTTTAACTTATCTGAAGTTCGCAAAAAATATATTAGTCTCCCATTACTCACGGCTTTCCAAAAAATTATGCCGGAAATGTCAACGACAGAGAAAGAAGCGCTCGATGCAGGAACAACCTGGTTTGAAGCAGATTTATTCCGTGGAGATCCTGATTGGCAAAAATTACATAACTACCCGCAACCAAGGTTAAGTGCAGAAGAAAAAGCGTTTCTTGATGGTCCGGTAGAAGAAGTTTGCCGCATGGTGGATGACTGGCATACCACTCACGATCGTGCTGATATGTCACCGGAAGTTTGGCAATATCTCAAAGACAATAAGTTCTTTGCAATGATCATCAAAAAACAATATGGCGGCCTTGAATTTAGTGCATTTGCCCAATCACGCGTATTGCAAAAATTATCGGGGGTGAGCACTGTTTTATCAAGTACAGTTGGCGTACCAAACTCTTTAGGCCCTGGTGAACTATTACAACACTATGGCACCAAAGAACAACAAGACCATTACCTACCTCGCCTGGCAAAAGGCGAAGAAATTCCATGCTTTGCATTAACTAGCCCTGAAGCTGGCTCAGATGCTGGTGCTATTCCTGACTTTGGCGTTGTCTGTCATGGCACTTTCAATGGTGAAGAAGTATTAGGAATGAAGTTAACCTGGAATAAGCGTTATATCACACTAGCGCCTATTGCAACTGTACTAGGGCTAGCATTTAAATTAACCGATCCTGATGGTTTACTCGGTGATACTAAAGATTTAGGCATTACTTGTGCCTTGATCCCAACAGACATTGACGGTGTGATCACCGGACGTCGTCATTTTCCACTGAATGTGCCTTTTCAAAATGGTCCAACACAGGGAAATGAAGTCTTTGTGCCGTTAGACTTTATTATTGGTGGCCCTAAAATGGCCGGTCAAGGCTGGCGCATGTTAGTAGAATGTTTATCAGTCGGTCGAGCAATCACCTTACCATCAAACAGTGCCGGAGGGATCAAGTCGGTTGCCTTAGCCACTGGAGCATATAGTCGCATTCGCCGTCAATTTAAATTACCTATTGGTAAAATGGAGGGGGTCGAAGAAGCACTCGCGCGTATTGGTGGTAATGCATATTTAATGGATGCGGTTACAACGTTATCAACCGGAGCTATCGACTTAGGTGAAAAACCTTCGGTTGTTTCTGCTATCTCAAAATACCATCTAACCGAAAAAATGCGTCAATCAATTACTGATGCGATGGATATTCATGGCGGTAAAGGGATCTGTATGGGCCCGAATAATTACCTTGCCAGAGGCTATCAAGGAGCCCCCGTTGCAATCACCGTTGAAGGGGCAAATATTTTAACCCGTAGTATGATCATCTATGGTCAAGGTGCTATTCGTTGTCACCCTTACGTATTAGCTGAGCTTGAAGCAGCAAGTAATAATGACAGCCAGCAAGCTTTAGAAGACTTTGATCATGCATTATTTGGTCATATTGGTTTTGCCATCAGTAACATTGTCCGTAGCAAATGGATGGCATTTACTGGCTCTCGTTTTGTTAATGCGCCATACAACGATGGTACTAAGCGTTATTATCAATTATTAACGCGCTTTAGTGCTAACCTAGCAATGCTATCAGATATTGCCATGCTAACTCTTGGTGGCGATCTCAAACGTAGAGAACGTATTTCAGCCCGTTTAGGTGATGTGCTAAGTTATTTATATTTAGCAAGTGCAACACTTAAGCGCTTTAATGATGAAGGACGTCAAAGTAGTGATTTACCCTTGGTTGCTTGGGCCGTTGAAGATTCATTGTATCGAATGCAACAAGCCATCGATGAATTACTCAGTAATTTCCCGAATAAAATGATTGCGATTGCCCTACGCGCGGTTATTTTCCCACTTGGCACATGGTTAACTAAACCATCAGATAAAACCGATCATCAGGTAGCTAAATTATTGCAAACACCAAGTGATGCCAGAGCACGGTTAGGAAAAGGTCAATACTTAACTGATGACGGCAAAAATGTCTTAGGACAACTAGAGACTGCGTTAACAAATACTCTCGCGTGCGAACCTATATTTAATAAAATATGCCAAGCATTGGATGAAAAACTGCCATTTTATCAGTTAGATAAAGTTGCAGAAAAAGGCTTAGCCGCTGACATTATCACTGAAGAAGAAGCACAGTTACTCACCGTGACCGAAAAACAAAGGCTCGCCGTGATAAATGTTGATGACTTTGACAATGATGAATTAATTTCAGCAAATTTTGCTCAATCTTCCACTTAAGGCATGCACCGCATGACAGAAAAGCAAGCCAATTGGCTTGCTTTTTTTATTTAAGTATTAAGGTCAACAAATGGCGCGGTAATAGAGAGTTTTTCGCCCCAAACTTCAAACAATTGAAAGCGAGGATGGCAAGTCACCTTAATTTACCGCAAACCAACAAAACCCTTAAAAAGTATACCGAACAAACATTGACTCTATATCTTGCAACACCTCGGTACTCTAGCATTGGACTTTCTTGAAGTATTTCGATATTTATCAAGTACTCAGCGTACAGGTGTAACCAATAAAGCAATACCAAATTGCGCTAAAAACCCGTAAAATATCGTAATAAATTATAATGTTAACCTGTTTTTATGTTGTCCGTACTTCCCAGTTTTGTCTTAATGCCAATTTCCTTTATTTTATTTTGTTTAAACCTGGCTGTTTGTGGTTCCTTGATCTTTTTAGGTGGCTTATTAAAATTTTTAGTCCCTGTGTCAGCCTTTCATCGCATTTTATATAAACCAATGCATGCTTTTTACCGTTTATGGGCGTTAAATAACTTTTTGATCATGTGCTTGTTTAATCGAATCAAATGGACCATCAGAGGTGATGAAAACCTGAATAAAAACTCTTGGTACTTGTTAATTGCCAACCATCAAAGTTGGTTAGATATTTTTGTCTTATCCAACTTTTGCCGTACTCGCATTCCAGAGCCCAAGTACTTTCTCAAAGAATCACTAAAAAAAGTCCCATTTATTGGTATGGGCTGTTGGGCATTAGATATGCCATTTATGAAGCGTTACAGTAAGTCATTTTTAAAGAAAAACCCCCACCTTATTGGGACAGATCTTGAAACAACCAAACGAAGCTGTGAAAAATACAAATATCAGCCTACGACTATCATTAATTTTGTTGAAGGTACGCGATTCACCAAAGAAAAACATCAACAACAAAATAGTCAATTCAATCATTTATTAAGCCCCAAAGCAGGCGGTATCGCCTTTACCTTAGCAACGATGGGTGAGCAATTTGATAAAATTTTAAACATCACATTAATCTACCCGAAAAACCCCGGTCACGTAATGAAAGACATGCTTAAAGGCAAGTTACAAGAGATTATTATTGATGTTGAACAAATTGATGATGTTAAACAACTTCAAGGGGACTACAGCAAGGATACCGAATATAAAAAGCGATTTCATCGTTGGTTAACAAATACCTGGCAAAGAAACGATCAGAAAATTACAAAATATCTTACAAAGTAAGCGCTTCCAATCAGTTTCGCTTATTGTAAAGAATTTAAAATTGCGTTAATTTATTGTTAATATTTAACAAGGTTTCTATTATGTCAGTAGTATCAACATACCGTCCCGTTAAACGCCGCTCTAAAGGAGAGCAGACACGCAATCAAATTTTACAAGCAGCGATTGAAGTACTCGCTTCTCAAGGAATAAAAAAAACCACTCACAGAGCTATTGCGGATCATGCTCAATTACAATTATCGTTAACGACATATTACTTTAAAGATATACAAGAGTTAGTGAATCAAGCCTTTACTTTGAATGCTTCTAAGACAATTTCTAAGGCAAATACCGCATGGTTACCCGCATTTGAATTAGTTGAGTCATATAAGAAATCAGAACTTAGAAAAAGTGCCATTCGTACTGAAGTTGCTGATAAATTGATCGATATGGCAACAAAGTACATCGTCGACAACATTAAACACAATGCAACTGAGTTAGCGGTAAAGCAATTATTATTCTCAGAAAGTCAAAATACACCACAGTTACGTGAATTATCAACCAGTCACCAAAGTACACTGTTAGAGCCTTGCATAAAATTATGCCGGTACTTTAATAAGGAGACCGCGACTATCGATGCCGATATCATGTTAACGATTTTCACGCAGCTGGAATTTCGCAACATTTTGTTACCTGAAGACGAGCTAGATAGTAAAGCCATTCATGCCAGCGTCCAGCGTCTCATTTACTGGATCTTACAAGTCAAATACTAAACCAAGTAATATGCCTATTAATCCCACTTTGTTAATAGGCTAGGTATCCCCCTCTAGTGAACCTTATGACAATAACTGATCCATCATACTCAGCCCAAGCACGCTAATAACAAAATTTTTTTGTACATCAATACTGTTTGAGGTAAATTATCTCATCCGACCATTGAACGCGCAGAGGAAGTTTGTGAATTTCGAACAACAGGTAGAATGCCATAAAGATTATTTTAATCGTCATATTACTCACGATATTAATTGGCGCAAATCGCAACTTAAGCAAATAAAAAAATTAGTTGAAGAAAATGAACAAGCTTGGCTTGATGCGCTCCATCAAGATCTAGGTAAACCCGCTGTTGAAGCTTGGATCACCGAAGTTTCTTATTTATCTGGTGATGTAGACCATGTACTTAAGCGCCTAAATAAATGGGTGAAGAAGCGTAAAGTAGCGACTCCAGTCGTCGCTCAACCAGGCCGTTCCTATATTCTGCCAGAACCATTAGGTACAGTACTGATTATTGGCGCATGGAATTATCCATTACAGTTAGTTTTAGCACCATTGGTCGCGGTCGTATCTGCTGGAAACTGTGCCATCATTAAGCCTTCAGAGTTAGCGCCAGCGACATCTGCACTATTAGCTAAGTTAGTTCCCCAATATTTAGATCCTCAAGCTATTTCAGTTGTTGAAGGCGGTGTTGAAGAAACTACCGCATTATTAACTCAACCCTTTGACCATATTATGTATACAGGCAACGGACAAGTTGCTCGCATTGTGATGACAGCCGCAGCTAAACACTTGACCCCTGTGACACTTGAGTTGGGGGGAAAAAGTCCTGTGTATATAGATCAATCGGCAGATCTCAACATTACAGCACAACGATTAGCTTGGGGTAAATGGATGAATGCGGGTCAAACATGTATTGCGCCTGATTATGTATTAATTGACAAGCAGCTTATTCCTGCACTGGTGACTGCGTTAAAACAGCAACTGAAAAATATGTTTGGTGAAGATGCGAGTAAAAGCGAATCTTACGGTAGGATCATCAACGAACGACATGCAACACGGATTGCATCATATCTAGATACTGGTGAAATCGCCCATGGTGGCACGGTTGATATCGACGCAAAATATATTGAACCAACCATCATTACTAATCCAGCTATTGATAGTCCGTTAATGACAGATGAAATTTTTGGCGCTATCTTGCCAATTTTGCCGATCGAAAATTTCGAGCAAGCGAAAAGCTTTATCAAGCAACGAGAAAAGCCACTATCAGCTTATATTTTTACCAAAGATAAAACGCAATTAACGCAATGGCAGCAAGAGATCAGTGCCGGAAATCAGTGTATTAATGATGTTATCATGTTCAATGCCGTTCCCGATTTACCCTTTGGTGGTGTCGGCCCTAGTGGCATGGGGCAATATAGTGGCAAAGCGGGCTTTGATAATTTTAGTCACTTAAAGTCCGTTTTAACACGCCCATTTTTAAAAGACTTACCGGTAAGGTTTGCGCCTTATACAAAATTAAAGTTTAAATTTTTACGGTTGATTCGACACCTTTAATTAAGCATCAATTATCAGAACAAAAAAGGCATTCAATTGAATGCCTTTTCTTTGCGAACTACCCGGCTAAATTACAAGAATGATAATAACTCTTCATCTAGCTGCATCAAGGATTTAGGATCAGCCATCATAGTGGCGGCATGTCCTTTAATTCTTGGTAGGATACGCTCAAAGTAAAATTCAGCCGTTTTAATTTTAGCGCGGTAAAAATCACGATTTTCTACTTCACCAGCAAGTTTCTCATAGGCTGCTTGCGCCATTTGTGCCCAAAAATAGCCCATGGTGATATAACCGGAATACATCAGATAATCCACTGATGCGGAACCAACCATATCGCGATCTTTTTTCGCTTTTAGCATCAAACGAAGCGTGTATTGTTGCCAATTTGCCACGGCTTTACTTAGCGGCCAAATAAACTTATTCATTTGGCGCTTATGAGGGTTACTTGAAAGCATACTCTTGTCTTTACAGAAACCTAAAATTTCCATGGTAAAGCTTTTTAATGATTTACCACGGCTTAATAGAATTTTTCGTCCTAGTAAATCTAGCGCTTGAATGCCAGTAGTTCCTTCATAGAGCGTCGAGATACGAGTATCACGTACAATCTGCTCCATCCCCCATTCTTTAATAAAACCATGACCACCAAAAACTTGTACCCCTAAATTAGCACTTTCTGAACCAACTTCCGTTAAAAACGCTTTTAAAATAGGGGTAATAAAACCTAAACGATAATCGGCACGTTTACGTTCTTTTTCATCTTTAGACGTTTCAATAACATCAACAAGCTTAGATGCATAATAAATCATCGCACGTCCACCTTCAGTAAAGGCTTTTTGCGTCAATAACATTTTTCTGACATCAGGGTGGACAATGATTGGATCAGCGACTTTATCAGGTTGTTTAACACCTGAGAGTGAACGCATGGATAAACGCTCTTTTGCATAAGTTAGCGCATTTTGATACGACAATTCTGACGCACAAACACCTTGCAATGCAGTACCTACACGTGCAGTGTTCATAAAGGTGAACATACATTCTAAGCCTTTATTTTCAGGGCCGATTAAAACCCCTTTCGCATTATCAAAGTTTAATACCGCAGTGACAGAAGCTTTAATGCCCATTTTATCTTCTATAGAGCCACAGTTCACATTGTTTGGCCCAAGGATATTACCTTCACTATCCACGTCCATTTTAGGAACGATAAATAATGAGATCCCTTTTGTGCCAGCGGGAGCATCTGGTAAGCGAGCCAATACAATATGAACGATATTATCTGTCATATCGTGCTCACCAGCCGAAATAAATATTTTAGTGCCTGAAATCGCATAAGTGCCATCACCATTAGGCACAGCTTTAGTTTTTACTTGTCCTAAATCGGTACCACATTGTGGTTCAGTTAAACACATGGTGCCGGTCCAAGTACCTTCAGTCAGCTTAGTTAAATATAACTGCTTTTGCTCTTCTGTACCGTGTACATCAATGGTGTTCATTGCACCATGACTTAAACCTGGATACATCGCCCAAGACCAGTTAGCCGTACCCATCATTTCAGATTTGATCATACCTAACGAAGAAGGTAAACCTTGTCCACCATACTCCAAGCCATGAGATAACGACGGCCAGCCACCTTCAACATATTGTTGATAAGCTTCTTTAAAACCTTTTGGTGTTTTTACTTCACCATCATTAAAGGTACAACCTTCTTTATCACCACTTTGGTTAAGCGGTAATAATTCATTCTCACTAAACTTGGCGCATTCTTGCATAATTGCATCCACCAAGTCTGGGGTTGCTTCTTCAAATTCAGGATATTTTTCATAGTGTTGGTAATAACCTAACACGTCTTCTAGTAAAAATTTAATATCAGCAATCGGCGCTTTGTACGTCAGCATAGCTACACTCCATAATGGTACGACCTGTTATAATATAGCCATACTATGGCAGAATTGCGATAAAATCAACTGGTCTAACCACTTATTTTATTAAACAGTTTACCCGTAAGAAAATTTATATGCGACGCCATAAGGCACGAGAAATCATTCGTACCTTCGTCGGTAGCTTCATCCGAGAGAGGTTTGTTGCGATAATACCTTTGGTAAAACGTGTTTTTTTCGAGTAATCAATATTAACATCAATCACCACTGGCTGATCTTGCTTGGCAATTGCCAGTGCTTGGTTAATCCTCTCAGCAATTTGCTCATTGTTTTCTAACGACAAATATTGGCAGCCACTTGCTTGCACAATAGCTTTGAATTGAGTATTAGGTAAAACAGTACAAGTTTTTTTATTATAAGGTGTTGATTGTGCTTGTGATATTTGAGCGAGCTCTCCATCGTTAAAAATAACAAAAATACCGCCTAATTTTCTTTGCGCAGCTGTAAAGAGCTCAGTTTGACTCATTAAGAACGCCCCATCCCCAATGATACCAATAACTTGATGGGTTGGATTCGCCAATTTAGCACCAATCACCGCCGGTATTGCATAGCCCATACAATTAAAGTCTGTAGGACTGAAAAAATGTCGTGCTTGAAAACATGGCATTAACTCAGCCGTTAAAAAGGTGTGATTTCCATCATCGGCAATGACAAATGCATCTTGATCGATCTGTTGACGTAATTGCTGAAAAAAAAGTGCCGGATTGACTCTTTCACCACTGTCATGGGCTAACCATTCATCCAAGTAAGTTTGCTTATCCTGCTTAATAGCTGACTTTATCACATCACCGGCTTTAGCTTGGCACAATTGTTTTGATAACTCTGTAGCTAAGGCTTCAAGCGCCAACGTTGCATCAGCTTCGATGGTGACTTTTGCACGATAATTAGCATTAAAGACTTGTTTATTAATATCAATGTGGACTAAATTTTCAGGCACAGTAACACCAAAACTACCGGTGGCAATCTCCGCAAAACGCGTTCCAACCGCCAGTAAACAATCACATGACTTAAATGCATTGGTTGCAGCGGGTACTGCCGCCGGACCAAAGCCCATGCCAGTATGTAAAGGATGATCGGCAGGAAAAGCGCTTAAACCTTGTAATGTTGTTGAGACAGGCGCGTTCAACTGCTCAGCTATCAAAATGCTGCTTTCTGAAGCTTGCACCGCCCCCCAACCAAGAAATATGCCAGGGTTATTTGCTTGCGCGAGGAGTTTGGCCGCATGAGAAATCGCCCGCTTAGCTTCGTTAGTTAACTCAGGTTTTGTCGATTGGTATAAGGGTAAATCATCAACCTTGCCTTTATCCAACTGTAAATTGACAGGAATTTCAACAAATACTGGGCCAGGCTCTCCTTCATTTGCCACACGATAGGCATCATAGATAGTCCCCACCACCTCGCTGTGCTTATGTACTTTGTAAGTTTTCTTAGTAATCGGCTCAAGCATTTTATGCTGATCCATATCATGAAGCTGGTAATCAAATTGAGAGTCATTTCTGACACCTCCACATATTACTAGCATAGGAATACCATCTAAGTATGCCTCACCAATACCACTCGCTGCGTGTGTCGCGCCAGCAGCTGGTACTATCACTAAAGTACCTATACTGTCACTGCTGCGACTTACCGCGTCTGCCATAAAGGCACCGTAGCCTTCATGGGTGACTAAAATAGGCTCAATCAGTGATGATTTAGCTAATTCATCGTAAATTTCTGTGTTATGTACGCCAGGAATGCCAAAAGTAAAGCGCACATTAAGTTGTTCAAGTGCATAGCGTACTAACCAAGCAGCTGTTTTATTCATAATTGATATCCCATTTTAGTTTTATTTATTGTTTTCTTTTTTAATCATGGCATCAGCGGCATTTCGCGCGGTTAAAATACAACCGGATAAAAACGTGCCCTCTAAGGATTTTTCACCATTAGAACCACCGCCACCAAAGCCTGCTGCTTCACCAATACAATACAATCTTGGAATGACATTTCCTTGTTGATCAAGCACCTGACTATCAAGGTTTGTTTGTATACCACCTAAACTTTTACGCGCAATTAGCTGTAAACGAATAGCAATTAACTTATTGGATTGAGGATTTGCCAAAATAGCAGCTGGCTTACAGGTTCTCAATTTATCGGGCCGCCATTGCCTTGCGTGATGAATACGACGCAACTGATCATCATTTTCCAATGCTAACTCTTTGGTAAACTGTTGATCATATTGTTGAATAGCTTGTGACAATTGCGCTGAATCAACATAATCTTTATCCGTTAATTGATTCATCTTAGCCGCCAAAGCTTCTACTGAATCTGCGCAAAGCACCTGATCACTTTCATCGATTAATTGATTAACTAAGCGCTGATTGCCAAACACTAATTCTTGTAAGAATTGTAATAGTTTTCTATCTCGAATCGACGGATTGTGCGCAGAGCCTGACACTGCCAGTTCTTTTTTTGCAATATTCCAATTCAATATTTGCCATGTCCAAGGTTTCTCTAATTTGGCAACTTTTTGACACAAAAAATGGGTATCAAAACCAGTCACTAAGGGCTCTGGACCGATCCGTTTCCCTTGATGATCCAACCACAAAGCAGATTTACACGGGATCAAACTTAAACCATGATCATCAAATTCTGCTTGCGGATGAGGAATGCCTGCAGCGTAATTCCACATTTTTTCAATATGAGTCAATTTAACACCTTGGCTAGCTAGCTGCTGATGCAACTGGCCATCTGAAATAGGATTTGCTCCATTTAGCATTGCAGCATTAGGGTTATTAAATTGGCTTAACCAATTACTCTTTGCATTTTTAAGTGAACCGTTGATACCACCACAAGCGATCACTATGTTTGTTGCAATGATGTCGATAACAGCATCATTGACTTCATTGAGCACTTTTAAACTATGAGCCTCCTGTGATAACACGGGTTCAATCGCCTTGTGTTGATACAAAATATTGAGTTGGCCATTGTCAATAAATGGGGTTAACTGCTCAATAATGGTTTCAATAAGATGCCAACCTGTTCCCCAAATCACATGATACCTAGGAAGTGAATTACCCGGCGTATATAAGCCCCGTTCGACCCAATTAACCGCAGGTAAAAACTTTATGCCTAACTGCTTTAGCCACAAATACACCTTTTGATAATTATGTTCTGCATATTCCTTAGCCCATGCTTTAGGCCAATAATCATTTGCAGAGAATTGCGCAAAGCTCAGCCAATCTTGATATAACCTTTGGCTATTATCAGCAATTTTCATCCGTTGTTGTTCATTTGTTTGACATAACGCCATGCCACCAAATGCCCAACGAGCTAGTCCTCCAAGCCTTTCAGGTGTATCACGATCAACAATAATCACCTGTTGTTGCTGTTTTAATAGCTCTAACGCACAGACTAAACCTGCGATCCCACCACCGGCAATCACAGTATCACAATCGTAATTTGGCACTTGTTTCATGCTCTCTCCACGAATTATTGCTGTTAACTATCATCATTTTGTAGTAGTTATCTTTGGTTGAATATAGTAAAAATGACCCAATAGCTCACAATTAAACGTAGTTCTATGATTAACTTATCGGCTGAACACCTGATCAGCCAACTGTATAAAGAAGGGCCCAATGTTTCGCTTAAAGAATTCCCTACCTGGGCATTAGAGCAATTACGACAAGTGATCCCTTTTGATGGTGCTATTTGGGGAACCGGTCACATTTCGAGCCAAAACTTTCACACACAAACATCCGTTGATGTGTCTGATGAAATCTTTTGTCAGTTAATTAAGCACCTCGATATAAACCCTATCTTTGATAAATTAACCCAAAATAAAGGGCAAGCTATCGATATGAGTAGTGTGGTAAAAGATAGTGAGTTTTACCGCTCAGCATTATATTTAAAATGCTTTAAACCTTTTGGTATTGAGCGAATTTTAAGCTCAATTCATCTTGACGAGCGCAGTGGTATATTTACTTTATTGACCTTATATCGTTTTAATCGTGAACACTGCTTTACCGAGCAAGAACAATCACTACAAAATCGTTTGCTCTATCATTTACTCAGTAGTGCATCGCATCGACAATTTAATGAAATCACCCAAAAGACTATCCCGTATAGCCAGGAAAACCGTTGTGCCCTCTGTGATGAGAAAGGCATTTATCATAGTGTCACGCAAAAGTTTCTTGATATTTTAGACGCTAATTTTACTCCGACACCGACACAGCGCTTTCCGCTGGATTTTCGAACATTTGAAGGCAATTTTAGCCATAAGAATTTGCAATTTGAGGTGGTACCCTGTGGTGAGCTATATAAAATTTCGGTGCGAGCTAGGAATCAATTAGATGAGCTCACTGACAGAGAGCGACAAGTTGCAACATTGGTTTGTCAAAGCAAGACATTTAAGGAAGTTGCCAAATCGCTTGAACTTTCCCCATCAACAGTATCGAACCATGTCTACCGCATTTATTTAAAACTGGGGATCAATACCCGTAGTGAACTTAATGCATTGATTAAACATTACCGTGAATAGCAAAATACCAGTGATTTTGCATTTATATCAGGTGTAAAACAGATAAAGGGTTTGAGAAATTTTAAGAAAGAGAAAAATGTGGCGGAGTGGACGGGACTCGAACCCGCGACCCCCGGCGTGACAGGCCGGTATTCTAACCAACTGAACTACCACTCCGCTGTATTTTTCTTATGAGTGAAACACTCGAGCAATCAAATGAAATAGTGGCGGAGTGGACGGGACTCGAACCCGCGACCCCCGGCGTGACAGGCCGGTATTCTAACCAACTGAACTACCACTCCGCAATATTTCATACAGCAACTTGTTTGTATCTAGTGGCGGAGTGGACGGGACTCGAACCCGCGACCCCCGGCGTGACAGGCCGGTATTCTAACCAACTGAACTACCACTCCGCAGAGATACAATGCAATAATTATTTGGCGGAGTGGACGGGACTCGAACCCGCGACCCCCGGCGTGACAGGCCGGTATTCTAACCAACTGAACTACCACTCCGCTGTATAATTACTGCTTTCAACAACAAGTCGTTGAATGCGGCGGGAATAATACGGTTAACAATCGAATGCGTCAACCACTTTTTTACGATAATTAACTATATGAGCATTTGGTGAGCAATAAGTAGAAAAACACAGCAAAAATTCACCCTTTTTTATAAAGTATCGTCTTTGTGATGTAATGCAGCGACATAAAAAAGTAGCTAATAGTAATAAAAGATAGCGCTTAAAAAGTTTCACTATATGTTCAGGCCTTTTTTACATGAAGCTAACTAAAGAGCCTGTACTTTTCTAATATTGTATCAATTCACTCTATTAATGCCGCTTAAAGCTAATATCACCAGCCCGTTATAGAAATGCTTAAAGCTAAATATTATGGCTAGATGAAATTATCATGCCCTAATTTTTGCGACGTAAATAGATAAACATACCAATACCAAAAAGAACAATGATGCCATTAGCAATAGCTATCATGATCAGTGTTTGTTGTTGCTCCGCTTGTGCGATAGCTTCTTGTTCCGCTTTCGCTTGTGCTAACTGCATTTCAAATTTTGCTTTTTCTTGGGCAATTTCTTCTGCCCTTTTTTTAGCTGCTAGCATGGCTTCACTTTCTTTAGTTTCCTGATTTTCACCGTCCAACGTTGGAACTAATGGCCCATCTACTCGCTCAACATTAAAAGTAAAATCAGGTACCACTAAACGAAACTCTCTACCATTTTTCGTTTTTCCAAATGCATTTAAACGAATACGATGAATGCCACCTTCGGTATAGCGGATCATTTTAATACGTTGCTTCCCCTTACCCTCCATAATTGCAAAAGGCTCACTTTGTCTGTCGGGGAAGGTCACTTTGCCTTGGAAGATCAAACTATCCGCATCAACATAACTATCATCAATGTTAATTAACAATCGATGCTCACTTTCACCATCTTTTGAGGTCTCAATCACTAAACTCACAGGGTTAGAGTGAACAATAACAGGCTTTTGTCTTAACTCACGCGTAGCCATAGGCATTTTAACGCGATAGATAGGTATCCATTCTCCTGGTGCAAAATCTAAGGTAAACTCAGCGGTGAATAGACTATCGCGTGCGTACTCATCTAGGTCATAGCCATCATCGCGAAACGCACCTATATCGATAGGTTCTGCGCCAAAATTATCATAGCTAGAATTATTGGTGCTATAAAAATCAATATCGAGTTCTATCACGTCATTAAACAAGGGATCGTCGATAACTTTTTCGCTATTGTATATTTGCGCCTCAACTTTTAATGTCTCTCCAGACAATAAAATTTCCGCAAGCGGTTCTACCTCTAATCTTACATCTGTTACCAACATAATTTTACTATTCGGTAAAATGTCGCCTACCGCTTGCCAAGGACCCGGCATTGGCCGCTTAATTTGTATCATGTCAAACGTTTGATCATCAAACCACTTAACCTTATCCTTAGGTACCGTATTGATCTTAAGCTTACTACCATCAGGACGCACTAAAATAACGGGTTGGGAACCTCTGTTGCGATAAAACACCAAAGTGACTTCTTCTAATTGAGCATCAATGTGAAAACGATTATCAAAAAAAGGAATTTGATTCGTGATGTCATCCTGATCGTAATATTTAACTTTTGGGGTTTCACTATAGGCGTATGACTCGTTTGAAAAAGCAAAAACGCTTATCAATAATAACGATAACAACCTCAACTTTGCCATATTGGCTCGCCCCCTTCTTCAGCAATAATTGCCAATCTTTTTTTATGTGCTAGTTCTTCATCGGCAGTTGCATGTATAACCTTTAATTTTTGTCGTGAATCAGGTAAGCGCCTAATGGCATTAGCGTCTTGTCCTTCTTGATGTCCCTCTCCTACAGTCAAATTTAGCGCCGCTTGTTTTCGGGTCATTTCAATGTAGACAAAAGCTAACAGTTGCGCATCAATCAAAGCCCCGTGATAGGTACGATCGACTAATTTATCTACCTTATAAAATCGAGCTAAATAATCGAGTGTTTTGGGCGAACCAAACTCATCTTTTGATACCTTTAAGGTATCGGTTATGGTGCAAATATCCTCGGTTTTTGGTAAGCCGCGTCTTGCCAACATAAACTCATGATCCATAAAGCCAACATCGAATTTCGCATTATGGATAACCAATTCAGCGCCTTTGATAAAATCAATAAACTCTTGAGCTACTTCCTCAAACTTAGGCTTATCACTGAGAAATTCATCCGTTAATCCATGAACATCAATGACCTCTTGCTCCATCACCATCTGCTGACCATGTTGCATCGGCTTAATATAAACATGATAAGATCGGCCGGTTAGCTGTCGGTTAACCATTTCAACACAGCCAATTTCAACAATGCGGTGCCCTTCTTTGGGGTTAATACCTGTAGTCTCAGTATCAAGTATGATTAATCTTTCTTCTTGTTGTATACCTTGCGCTTCACTCACAATTAATGACCTTTTCTGTTTTACTTTTCAGGCAGTTTTGTTGGAAATTCTTCAATATTGACGGTTACTCGTTGGCTTGTTAATAAAAATAAAACAAAGCCGCACATGATCACTAAGTTTGTAATCAACCAAGATGACGAGACATGATGCCAATAAATATAGCCAAATATATTGACAATAAAATCAAATAATAACGCCGATAATAAAAGAGGACGTAATTGCCGCCAACTCATTTTCACCCATGGTCTCGCATCAGGTCGTCGTAAACTCAATAGTAACACGACAAATAAACCAACAGCACCAGATAATAAACTTAAATAAAATAATGTCGGATCAGGATAAACCCATTGAATAACACCCACCCTGTCTTTCATATTTGTCACCGACATGATCCATACCAAATAGCCACGCAAGACAAATGCCAATAAAAGATAAATTCCTTTAGATATTTTAACACAATCAAAATGATCAAAATCACTCGGTGTATAATTAGCGTATCGATGACTCATAAAAAAACAATATTAATGGTGTGTTTGGCGCTCAACCGATAATAATTCTTGGCCAACGGTAATTGCTTTCACTGACTTAGACTTAAACTCTCTAATAAATAAGGTATATACCACGATCATACTGGCAATTATCAATAAGGCGGGATGAAAGAACCAACATATTGCCGCCATGGAAAAGTAATAAGAACGTAAGCCGTAGTTATATGAATGCGCCGCTTGATCCTGCACAATCGCCATTTGTTTAGCATATTTTTTTAAGTTGTCATTTTTATTGGGATCACCGATCGGCGCAGCACCTACCATGACATTGACAAAACCGTATTGACGCATAGACCAAGTAAACTGGAAAAATGCCAATACAAAAATACAGGCAAGTACGCCTAATTTAAATTGTACTACACCATGATATGGCGTTTCGGTAAAAGGTATCGAAGCAATCACCGCTTCAAGTTTTTCAACTTGAGCGAATAAGGTTAAAACCCCCGCCAACACTAATAAGGTTGATGATGCAAAAAATGCAATATTTCGCTCTAAGTTTGCTAGCAATGCTGCTTCACCCACTTTAATATCTCGGGTAACCACCTCATACATCCAATGAATTCGATGTTGGTGTAAACACCTTGCAATACAATTAGTGGTTTTGGCTTTTCGGCGGGCAAATTCGGTATAGCCCATCCAACACGCAATAAAACAAGCAAGCGCGACAATATTAAGTAAGGGAAATTCCATAAAAACACACCCAACACCTTCATTGATAAGGTGAAATATAATACGACAATTCCACGGCTAATGCTGCAATTAATGTTAACTTTTTCTGTCACTATGATAACAAATATATAACAAAATCATTGTGATATACCATTAATCCTATGAATAGCGCCGCTTATCGATATTTGATTGACACTAATTAACCCTTTTCTACAATGACGCACATTTTTCTTATAGCGCTAATTGGAGCATTCATGTTTGCAGTAAAAACACGCTTCCTTTTTACTCACAGTATTTTTTTTATTATTGCTTTCTTAGCATCATCACTCTCTTTCGCTCAACAAGCTGCCGAACAGACAAATATTATGATTCCCCGCATGAGTGGTGATATCACCATAGATGCAAAACTTGATGAACCCCAATGGCAAAACGCTCAAAAAGTATTAGTGAATAATGTCACTCGACCACACGATAATATTCCTAGCCCTGTCAATACTGAAGCACTATTAATGGAAGATGGCGAAACCTTTTATCTTGCCTTTATCGCACATGATCCAAACCCCGAGCAAATACGCGCATTTTTACGAGATCGAGATAAGTCGTGGGGCGACGATGTCGTTGGCATAAAAATAGATACCTATAATGATCAACGCACCGCTTATCGTTTTCTAGTCAACCCGCTTGGCTCTCAAATTGATGGTATTGAAAGTGAAATCACTAAAAAAGAAAGTGATTCATGGGACGGCATATGGGACAGTGCCGGTGAGATTAACGATGAGGGTTATGTGGTCGAATTAGCGTTACCCTTGCGTATGCTCAACTTTACTGAAAAAAAAGGGCTTCAGGATTGGGGCATTGAATTACTTAGATTATATCCACGCGATGAACGACTAAGACTCTCAAATGTTTACCTTGATCGCGCCAATAATTGTGAACTTTGCCAACTCCATACCGCAGAAGGCTTTAGCGGCGCTAAACAAGGTGATAATTTAACAATAACACCGTCAGTGGTTACCGGCAAAAATGAAGAAAAAGACAGTGATAATAGCGATTGGCATTCATCAAACAATACCGAAGCCAGCCTAGATTTGCGATGGGGTATCACACCTGATTTATTGCTTAACGCTACGATCAACCCTGACTTTTCAACCGTTGAAACCGATAATGCCCAACTAAATATCAACAATAACTTTGCCTTATACTTTCAAGAAAAACGTCCTTTCTTTTTAGATAACGCGGATTACTTCGATTCAAATTATAATCTGGTTTATACCCGCAATATTAATGCTCCCAATTATGGTGCAAAGCTAACGGGCCGTCAGAATAATCATTCCTTCGGGTTGTTTGTGACCGATGACAGCAGTACAAGTGTGTTGATCCCAGGTAACCGCGCTTCAGCAATCGCTGAAATTGATGGTGAATCAAAAGCAACGGCATTTCGTTATCGCTATAATTACAATGACGATATCACCTTAGGCTGGATTTCAACTCTACGCAGCGCCGATGGCTATCATAATGGTGTTCATGGTATTGATGCACGCTTTCGCCTCAATCAATACGATGTATTTAAATTTCAGTCATTATACTCAAATACCCAATACCCAGATGACATGTTTCAGCAATTTTGCGGCGCTGATGATATTGAAAACTGCCAAAACCCTAGTGAAATTGAATGCCAGTATGCTGATTGTCAATACAATGAGCCTTTATTAAGAACGATAGGAAGCGATAGCTTTAGTGGTAATGCATTCAAAGTGGGTTATTATCACAATGATAGTAAGTGGTTCTATCGAGCGACCTACGACCGACAAAATGCAGGCTTTCGTGGTGATCTAGGATTTATCTCTCGCGTAGACCAGAATAAATTTTCTATCGGAGGAGATAGAAAGTGGTACGCCAAGCCAGGCCAGTGGTGGAGTCAATTTAAAATTTACTCTGATTGGGACATTTTCCATAACGATAACAATGAATTAATAGAAAAAGAATTCGATATAAATGCCCAACTGAACGCCCTTTATGGTACTTATCTACGTTTAGGCTATTCTCACCGAAATAAAGTGGGTAGCAGACACGATAAATCTTCTCTGGCCATTGATGGCAACACCACGTTATTTACAGAAAAGCAATGGCACCTTTCTCTAAACAGCAAACCTCTGTTAGGAGTCAATCTTAACGCCCGCATTAACACTGGCGATGCTATTGATTATAGTAGCAACCGTTTAGGGGAGAGTAATTCTTTACGCCTTGGAGCAAATTGGAACATTAATAAGCATTTAGAGTTCAGGGTTAAACAAATTTTTAGACAATTAAATGCCGATGGTGCCAATGTCTTTAACGCCCGATTATCTGATATCAGAGCAACCTATCAATTTAATATCAATAGCTTCCTACGTTTAACTATGGTGTACAACAACACCAACAGAAACCCTTATAATTATTTATATACGGCACCTGAAGATATTACTGTTCACAGCAAGAACCTCTCTTCTGAATTGCTTTACGCATATAAAATCAATCCTCAAACTGTCTTCTACTTAGGTTACTCTGATAATCAGGATGCTGAGCGTAATTTTAGTGATTTAGAGCGTAATCAACGTAGTGTTTTTATGAAGTTTAGCTATGCCTGGATAAAATAAATTCTTCTTCGTTATAATGAACAGCAAGACATAAAGCCGCGATATTTCGCGGTTTTTTTATGCTAAAAGCAGTAGAATAAATTGTAATCAGTTATAAAATTTGTAAAAATTCACGCCCAAAGGATGTACTGCAGCTTTGCAGAGAATAATAATAACCTATTTGGAGCCCCCTATGCAGTTAAAACGCTGTTACTGCTACCAGCTATTATCTTCGTTATTGACACTGCTCTCCCTGTTTTTTACAAGCATCTCACATGCAGGAAGTGCCTCATCAGTTGCTCAATTACAGATGCCACACAGTAAATTATCAGCCACCATAGACGGGGAGCTTGATGATGAAATTTGGCTGCACGCTAAATCATTTTCACTACAGACAGTTAACTACCCGTGGAATAATGAACCAAGTCCAGTGAAAACCACCGCCAAAATTATCGAAAACGGTGAATACATTTATATCAGTTTTTTGGCTCACGATCCTAACCCAGAACAGATACAAGCATTCTTAGGCGATCGCGATAGTCGCTGGGCAGACGATATCGTTGGCATTAAGCTAGATACTTATAACAATCGTCGGTTAAATTATGAACTTTTTGTCAATCCGTTTGGTGTGCAAATGGACAGCATCAAAAATGTGATGAAAGGGACAACCAATGACTCTTGGGACGGCATTTGGGATTCATTTGGTAAAATTACTAAGCAAGGTTATCAGGTGGAAATGGCACTGCCTTATCGTATGCTTAATTTTAAAGATAACAATAAAGATAAAATCTGGGCTTTGGAACTGATCCGCCTATACCCTCGTGATACGCGATTACGTATCTCACATATCGCCCTAGATAGAGATAATGATTGTTGGTTATGTCAAATTCCTGAATTTAAAGGCTTTAAGCAAGCCAAAACAGGCAAAAATATTACAGTGACTCCCGCGATAGTCGCCAATAAAAATGACACCAGAGATATATATTTACCACAAGATGATTGGCACAGCGATAAAGAAGTTGAAGCTGGCGTTGATCTTCGCTGGGGCATTAACGCTAATACGCTACTCAATGTCACGCTTAATCCTGATTTTTCCACCGTGGAAAGTGATGCGGGTCAATTAAGTGTCAACAAAACCTATTCGTTATTTTACCAAGAAAAACGACCTTTTTTCCTTGATAATGCCGACTATTTCTCAAGTAATTATGATCTGGTATATACCCGAAATATTGCCGATCCAGACTATGGCGCGAAGTTAACTGGCACTCAAAATGCGCATAATTATGCTTTTTTCATTACTAACGATACCGAAACAAACTTTATTGTTCCAGGCAATACAGGCTCAGAAATTGCCTCGCTCAATACCGAAAGTCATTCCGCAGCATTGAAATACCGTTATGATTTTAATGATGACTTTTCCATTGGCGCCATCAGCACCTTACGACAAGCCGATGATTACCATAATTATGTTTTTGGTTTAGATTCAAAGTATCGGATCGATGAGTCAAATACCCTTACCGGGCAAGTATTGAATTCATCAACTCAATACCCTAATACGCTTTACCAGGACTTTTGCTACGGCGATGAATTAACCTCATGCGATCAAAGCCAAAGCAAAGACTGTTTATTTGGTAATTGCCCCTATAGTGAACAAGTGCATAGAACACGTGAGCAAGATGAATTTTCAGGTAATGCCCTAAAAGCCAGTTACCTACATAGCTCTGAGTTTTGGAACTTTACTGCTGAGCATCAAAGTATTAATCAAGGCTTTCGCGCTGATTTAGGCTTTATGCCGCGAGCAGATTTTCGCTCAAACCGCCTATTAGTTGATCGCCTTTTTTATGGTGAGCGGGATTCTTTATGGCAAGAAATGAAAATATCAGGGCAATGGCAAATCAAACATAATCAACAAGGTGAATTACTCGAGAAATCATTAACATCAAGCTTTGGTATCGATGGCCCAATGCAATCATATTTTGAAGCCTCTACGACTTTTGCCGACAAAGTGGGTTTAAGACATGATGAATCCTTGTTAGCAATCGATAACAACACTAGGTTATTCAATGAAAAAATATTGACTGTCTATGGTGGTATACAATTAACCCCAGGTATTTTCGCTGAAGCAGAAATTAGAACGGGTGATAAAATTGACTATCGCAATGATCGTTTAGGTGATTATGACGAACTTTATGCGAGCGTTTCATATAACATCACTCGGCATCTACAAGCCGATTTAAACTTTACTCATAGTCAGTTATCAGCAGACCATGCTTATGTTTATAAGGCTAATTTATCTGAGCTAAGAGTCTCCTATCAATTCGATGTGCACAGTTATTTAAAACTGAATTTAGTACACAGTGATGTGGATAGAAACCCCAACAACAATCCATACTCAGCAGTATCAAACACCAACAAAAGTTTATCAACACAGCTTATTTACGCGTATAAATTAAACCCTCAAACCGTATTTTATTTAGGTTACTCTGATAGCAGTTATCAAGATGATTACCTTAATGATTTAACCAGAGAGCAGCGCACCTTTTTTACTAAAATAAGCTATGCTTGGATGCCTTAACAAAAGGCAGAAAACTCAGGTTCCTTTTATAAAATAACAAATGTGCCTGTTGCAGCAAGTGCAGCAGGCATAGACATTATCATTAGCCTGCTTGACAAGTGCAGCCTTACTGATGCACTTGCTTAGTTAAATCGGTAACAACAGTTGCTGAAATTTTATCATGAATAGCTTGTCGATTTGGATCCCAGTAAATTTGCAAAAACCCTAATAAACCTGTTGCTAATCCAGCGCCGTAACCGCCATAACGCCCAAAACTATCCCAAACGGATAACGGCGTACCATCAAGCTGCACTACCCTAATTTTCATTAACTTTTTGCCCGGCGTCTGACCATTCCATACTGCAGTTAAGACACTAAAATAAAATGCCGCCCAGCCAAAACTTAAACCGAGATCGTCAATAATCCCCTTGAGCCACTGAACACCTTTATAATACGATGAGCTAGCCTGAGCATGCTCCTGTTCCTGCTTTTGCTTCTGCTCATCAAGTAAAGGTAAATGCTCAGTAATAACCTTAACTTGCTTCGAGTTGTCAATAATAAGTTCAGGTTTTCCACCGCTTGTATCAGCTATGGGAGTTGACAGTTCGAAATTAACCTCTGAGAGGAAATCCACCAAAATAACAAATAACATCACACCACCTAAGTAACGTAACATTCGCCTTCTAATGCCATACGGTTTACCAAGTTTTTCTAGTCGCTTTTTACTACCCAGGCGGAAAAATGTCAGCGCAACAACAAACGCAAGTAATTCACCAGGCGCTTCTGCCAGCAAAGCGATCAACATAAAATCAACGCTGATAGCAACGGCTCTTTTCCAAGGGACAGCTAGTGGTAAGCCAAACAATGATTTATCAATTTCAAATGCAAAAGGAGTAAGAATTTTTTTAGTTTCTTCTTTAGTCAGCCTATTTACATCGCCACGATCGGGCTCGGCCGTTATTTGCTTTTTCTCCAACACAAACTATCCTCAAAAGCTGATCTTCTTGTAATAAAATTCACCATACTTGCTAAAAGGTAGCATTAGTTTAGCTTCTTATTACTTTTTGTAATATAAGATATAACGAATCGGAACTTCTTTTTATAGAAATAAGAATTACTATTATCACTATATCGTGAGAATAATAATGATTAAACGTTAATTACTCGCGAATGTTAACTAATTTAATTATCAAAGGATTTGCACATGCCAAATATTTTTGAAGATAACTCGACCTCTATTGGTAAAACGCCATTGGTTAAACTAAATCGTGTCACTGGTGGTAATGTCTTTGCTAAAGTAGAAGCAAGAAACCCAAGCTTTAGCGTGAAATGTCGCATTGGTGCAAATATGATTTGGGATGCTGAAAAAAAAGGTGAACTTTCAGCGGGTAAAGAAATCATTGAACCAACCAGTGGTAACACAGGTATTGCCTTAGCATTTGTCGCCGCAGCACGTGGCTATGCAATCACGTTAACCATGCCAGCAACAATGAGCCTTGAACGCAGAAAACTTCTTGCTGCACTTGGTGCAAAGTTAGAATTAACCGATGGTGCGAAAGGTATGGGCGGTGCCATCGCAAAAGCACAAGAAATCAAAGATTCAGATCCTGATAAATATGTGTTACTCGGTCAATTTGATAACCCTGCAAACCCAGAAATTCATGAAAAAACCACTGGGCCTGAGATTTTACAAGACACTGATGGCAATATTGATATTTTTGTTGCTGGTGTCGGCACTGGCGGTACAATTACTGGTGTGAGTCGTTACTTGAAGCACACTGCAGGTAAAGATGTACTATCAGTAGCGGTAGAACCAACAGATTCGCCGGTTATTTCTCAAAAACTAGCTGGTCAAGAATTAACCCCTGGGCCTCATAAGATACAAGGCATAGGAGCTGGTTTCATTCCTGGTAACCTAGATCTCGACATTATCGATGCCGTTGAGCAAGTATCTAATGAAGAAGCGATGGAAATGGCACATCGTCTAATGAAAGAAGAAGGTATTCTTGCTGGTATTTCTTCCGGCGCAGCAGTTGTTGCAGCCAAACGTTTAGCCGAAAAACCTGAAAATGCCGAAAAGAATATTGTGGTCATTTTACCAAGTTCAGCTGAGCGTTATTTATCCAGTGCCTTATTTACTGATACCTTTTCTGACAAAGAACTTGTACAGTAATTAAACACAAAAGCTGGCTTTGATAGCCAAACGACAAAAGGCGCTTTATGCGCCTTTTTTATTCACTAAAATCATGTATTATGTCGATATCTTTGCCGTTACAGAATAATTTTATGAAAAGCATCCGTTACCTTATCCTTGCCCCTTTACTCATACTACTAACCGCTTGTGGTCAAGATGAAAATAAAATTAAAGACATTGATAACCCAGAAAAAGTCGCTGTAGCATTTTTTCACGCTTTATATAATGAAAAAGACTTAGAAAAGGCTGCTTCTGTTTGTAGCCCCAAACTGTCTAGGATCCTATTGCATTATAAGTCTCCCAATGCCGTAGCGAGACACATATTTAACATGCCGTACGACAATGTCGTCATTGAACCAGATTCAACTGGTGTCAAAGTTCGAGAACAATTTAAGAACAAAGCAGTGATCACCATCTATTTCGATGGATATTACAACGAAGAACGACTAAAAGATGTAAAACGCATATCCCTGATCCAGCTTGATGATCATTGGGTAATAAACAAAATATTAAAAGACCCGTTTTAGCTATCCCCCATAAAAATGGTATAACACCTATTTTTATGGGGTAAAGTGACGAGTGGATTGATACTTAGTTTCCCATCACTTTTCCTTCTCGTCTCGGATCGGCCCCACCAAGTAAACCGTCTTGGGTGATCTTAATGGCATGCAAACCACTATTCAGATCTCGAATTTTAACCTGATGACCTTTTGCTTCTAGTGCAGGTTTATATTGCTCAAGCAATGTGCCTTTTTCTAAGGTCGTCACTTTATTACGATTCGTGATCTTAGGAAGGTTTATTGCTTGTTGTGGTGTCAATTGCCAATCAAGCAAGGCGAATAAAGTCTGCGCAACATAGTTAATAATTCGGCTACCACCAGGTGATCCAAGTAAAATATCCAACTTACCGTCTTGAAATACCATCATAGGCGCCATGGAACTTCTCGGCCTTTTTAACGGTTCTAACCGGTTGGCAACCCATTTTCCATTAACCTGAGGAGCTAATGAAAAATCTGTCAGTTGATTATTCAAAATAAACCCTTCAACCATAACTGCTGAACCAAAGCCCATCTCAATACTTGAAGTCATAGACACGCCATTCCCTTGAGCATCAACGATAGAAAGATGACTGGTTGAGGGTAACTCCATTGCAGAATCATCAGCTAAGGCGACAGCACCTTTAGGATGACCAGCTAAAGCAGGCTGAACATCATGATTGACATCAATTAAGCTCGCCCTTTGCTTCAAATAGTTATCATCTAATAAGCCGGCAACTGGCACAGATACAAAATCATTGTCAGCCAAATAGCGGGCACGATCAGCAAAAGCTAAACGGGAACTTTGGGTAAAAAGGTGCAAGGTTTGGGCATCATCAAATTTGCGCTCAAACATCTTAAAAGGCGCTAATTGTTTTAATATTTGCAACACAGCAATACCACCTGAACTAGGAGGTCCCATGCCACAGACTTGATAATGACGATACGGGCCACAAACAGCAGGTCGCTCAACAGCAGCATAACTTGCCATATCGTTAAGCGATAATTTGCCAGGCGCCACTGGTGATGATTGTACTGCGTTGACAATTTTTTTTGCTATCCAGCCTTGATAAAAAGGTGCCGTACCTTGCTTAGCAATACTTTTCAGTACATTAGCTAGTTGAGGGTTTTTTAACGTATCGCCCGCTTTAACCGCCTGACCATTTGGGAAAAAGTAATCCCTAATCGCAGGAAGTTCTGTGATACCAGGATTAAACCTTAAACTCACTAATTTCGCTAAACGCGGTGATACAATAAAACCCTGTTCAGCCAGCTTGATCGCATCTTGAAATAGTGTCTCCCACGCAAGTTTGCCATATTTTTGGTGCGCCATTTTTAATGCAGACAGTACCCCAGGCACACCGACAGATCGACCACCAACAACCGCTTTTATCCAAGGAATAGTTTGACCATTTTCATCAAGAAACAGCCGAGAGTCTGCTTTTTTAGGAGCGGTTTCTCGACCATCAAAAGTGGTTAACTGATGCTCACTACGATTCCAATGAAGAATAAAAGCACCGCCTCCAATACCTGAAGATTGAGGTTCAACCAGCGTTAATACCATCTGCACAGCTATTGCTGCATCTACGGCACTACCTCCTTGCTGCAAAATATTATAACCCGCTTGGCTGGCATATGGATTAGCAGCAACGACCATAAACTCTTTCGTTTTAACACCTTGCTTTTGCTCAATTCCTGTTGCAGCTTCAGGTTCACGGATTTCTTGAATTTGTTTTACTGGCTGCGCTAACCCCTTTGGTTGCAATATAATCAACAGCAGAGTGATAACAATTTTTTGCCAAACAGGACCTAACATAAAACTCCTTGATTAATTTTGAGAATGATACGACAAATGTAATTGGTTAAATTTATCAAAATTTTCCAACAACTGCTGATATTTTGCAGGTGCTGACTCTAGTAAAGACAATGCATGACAACAAGCTTCTAATGTTGAAAGTGCCCCCTGCTTTTTGGTACTTCTAATTTGATATCGACTTTCAAACGTGTCAGCTAGCACAATATGCGGCAATTGCTGTAAAAAATGATTAACCATGAATAAACGGTATGCTTTTTTCCACGTACCATCAAGCAAGATCAAACAACGAACATCCAGCTCATCAACACTTGCCTGATAATTACCATCAATAAGCTTAGCCTGTGCTGACGGATACAGTAACGCAGTTTTACCATGATATTTGGTCAATAATTGCTGTAACTTAGGGTCTGATCCAAAAGTTTCCCCGACAAACACATGTGATAAACTCAATGATTGCGATAATAACGTAACCGTTCCTTTCGCTTGTTTCACTTCACTTGGGTGTTGTAACACCACCACTTCAATATCATTATTTACCCTTGTCATTAAATGGCAAATACAACTAACTTCGGGGCGATGACATGAGTTACAATACGGACGTGACATGGACTTTGATGACCTAAATAATAATGCTACAAATAAAATCATTACCAACAAAAAGCAGCGCCTACGCTGGTCCATTAATTTTACTGGTATTAGCCTTAGGCTGCCATGTTTTTAATGACCAATTCAGCCAACTTTTCATCTATCAACGAAACACTATCGAACAATTTCAATTATGGCGATTGCTCACTGGGCACCTATTTCACACCAACAATGTCCATTTATTACTTAATGGTGCAGCAATCATTTTACTGTGGAGCATTCACGGTCAATATTATTCGCTAACACAATATCTTACTTTACTGTTGTTTAGTGCTTTAATGATCAGCGGCGCTATTTTCATATTTGATCCCCAGATGGAAGAGTATGTCGGACTATCGGGGGTATTACATTCGCTTTTTATTTGGGGAGCACTGCAAGATATCAAAGCGAAAGAAAAAACCGGCTATTTATTACTCGCTGGGGTATTGCTAAAAGTCGCCCATGAGCAGTATTTTGGCGCCAGCAAAGAAGTAGCCGCTTTGATTAATGCAAATGTAGCCATAGATGCACATCTTTGGGGAGTGATTGCCGGTATCTGCTATTTCTTCGTCATAAGCAATCGAATTGATTCAGTAGCTCCCAGCCAACAAGGTGACAATAAAAAAGCCAAAGAGTAAATTGGCTTTTTATCACTCGCGTTACTCTTTATCCATACGAATAACCACTCTTCGGTTTTTCGCTCGACCAAGTACCGTTTCATTTGAGGCTATATGGCGTTTTTCACCATAACCTTTCGCTTCAATGCGACCCGCATCAATACCATACTTGATAAAATAATCACGTATTTTATTGGCACGTTTTTCTGAAGTTTTCTGGTTAGTTGACTTCCAACCGTAGCTATCAGTAAAGCCATCAACCAACACTAACTCCAACTCGGTATCTAAGCTTAAATACTCACGTATCATGGCGATACGGCGCTTGGACGCTTTAGTGAATTCATCACTGTTAAATTTAAAATTAAGTACCGTATAGGCAATGTCATCAAAACTATAATCGAGTAGATTACCCACACAAGCAACAAAATCTTGATACGCTTTATGAAAACGCGAAGTTGATAACCCAACGGTAATTTGATCGTTATCATTGTACCAATCATCATAATAAAAAGTTGGGCTCATCCCTTGTTCTAGCTCTGATAACATAGTCCAAGCGACTTTTTTCGGCAGATCTGGGGAGAACTGCTTATGCAACTTCATATCAGCGAGAGTTCGCCCTGCAACACCGGGTTTCCAATTAGGGGCAACCGATTTTACCTGAGCAAGGGAATAGTTATCTGGCAGACGAAGCATGTCTAGCTCAAATTCCATGTTGGTATTGCGGTTAGCACGGCTATAGAACTTGGCTTCACCATAATTTGGAATTTGGTGCGATAAAGTACACTCAAGACGAGAGTCATTGGTTAATTGCCACTTAGCACTACCAAGATCGGCTTGATACTGTCTGATCCCTGCATGACTTTGACTAACGAATGCACATAACGATAAAGCTATTAGAGTTTTTTTCATCACGATCTTATCTACATTTAAGAACTTCATTATAACTATCGACAAATCAGCCAATAACTTAAGCATTTTTTTTAAATTTACTCATTATTAATTATTTTTACTGAAACGCTTTAGTTTTACTAGTAAAAATCTGCGATAATGCCTTTCCAGTTCAGCTAACAAAAATTATCTACCTTAAAACAAAATGACAGAAGTAAACACTAACGCCAGCGAACAAACGAAAAATCTACACCAATATGCAAAGCGATTTAGAGGCTATTTTCCCGTAGTTGTTGATGTAGAAACAGCTGGTTTTAATGCCAACACGGATGCATTATTAGAGATTGCAGCAACCACATTAACACTTGATGAGCATTCAGGATTATTTAGTTTAGATGAAACGATTCACTTTCATGTAGAGCCCTTTGAAGGCGCTAACTTAGAGCCTGCTGCGCTAGAATTTACCGGCATAGATCCTAATAACCCGCTGCGAGGAGCTGTCCCTGAAGCAGAAGCATTAAAAGCGATTTTTAAACTGATCAGAAAAAAAATGAAAGCGGTAGGTTGCCAACGAGCCATTATGGTGGCCCATAATGCAGCATTTGACTTGGGCTTTGTCAATGCAGCAACCGAGCGCTGCTCAATTAAACGTTCCCCCTTTCACCCTTTTGTCAGCTTCGACACCACAACTTTATCAGGCTTAGCACTTGGACAAACCGTATTGGCCAAAGCATGCCAGGTTGCTCAATTAGATTTCGACAATAAAGAAGCTCACTCAGCGTTATATGACACAGAAAAAACGGCTGAGTTGTTTTGCCATATTGTTAATAAATGGCAAACACTTGGTGGTTGGCCTCTGATAACAGACACAGATCAAGATAATTAAAAAAGCGTTTTACCTTTACTTCTATTCGCTCTTCGACACATTAAATTACGAAAAGCCAAGACGAATAACGCAAATGCAATAAACTGTAATATCGGTTGTACGGTACTCATTAAGATAAAAATTCCGATCGCACCATAACAGTATGGTAAGTATTCGTATATCAGTTCAGGGATGACATGTTTTGTTTTAAGATGGGGGGTTTTATCTAACCGTCGATGCGCAGAGCGAGTGACAAGGACAACACAAGCCACAATATAAAAAATTGACGCTGAAAATATAAAGTGCCAACTTTTTCCATAAGCGAGTAAAGCACCGCTTATTAAAAAGTACAGATAAGGTAAGTTTTCATAAATCGGTTTAGGCAACACCACAATAACCATCTCCTTATTGATAAATCTCAGTGTAGTCTGAAAAGTGTAATAATTAAATTTTATTCTGTTCTGTACTATTCAATCACTTATTTTTTATAAGCAATAAAAAAGCCGCACAAGCGGCTTTTACAGGACACAATTACTCAACAATTATAACTTGTCAGCATTGTCTGTTAAGTATGAAGCAACACCTTCTGGAGAAGCTGTCATACCTTTATCACCTTTGTTCCAACCTGCTGGGCAAACTTCACCGTGCTCTTGGTGGAATTGTAATGCATCAACCATACGAAGCATTTCATCAACATTACGACCTAATGGTAAATCATTCACTACTTGGTGACGTACATTTCCTTCTTCATCAATTAAGAATGAACCACGGAATGCAACGCCAGCTTCTGGATGTTCAACATCATATGCTTGACAGATTTCATGTTTAGTATCAGCAACTAAAGTATATTGAACTGGACCAATACCGCCTTCATTTACTGGAGTATTTCGCCATGCATTATGTGAGAATTGAGAATCGATAGAAACACCGATCACTTCAACACCACGGCTTTTGAATTCTTCAAAACGATGATCAAATGCTAATAACTCAGAAGGACAAACAAATGTGAAGTCCAATGGATAGAAAAAGATAACCGCTTTTTTACCTTTAATTGCTTCAGATAGGTTAAAACCATCTACAATTTCACCACTTCCTAGTACTGCTGCTGCGGTAAAATCCGGTGCTGGACGACCCACTAATACACTCATTTTTTTCTCCGATTGTTGTCGTGATTAATATATTATTTTTACCTCAATAAGTATTGAGGCATTACTTGTTTTTTCAACCAAAAAGTAAAATAAATTTACTCTTCAGTCGTGTTTTTCACTGCAGCCTCTTTTACTAAAGGTTGTAATTCACCTTGCTGATACATTTCCATGATAATATCACAACCGCCAATTAGCTCTCCTTCCACCCACAATTGCGGAAATGTTGGCCAATCTGCATATTTAGGTAACTCTGCACGGATATCCGGGTTTTGCAAAATATCAACATAAGCAAACTTTTCACCACAAGCCATTAATGCTTGAGATGCTTGAGAAGAAAAACCACAACTTGGCAGCTTAGGAGAACCTTTCATATATAATAAGATATTGTTTTCTGCAATTTGTTGTTTAATACGTTCAATAGTATCCATATAAACCTCTATTTTAATAGCCATTGCATTGAATAATGGAGACAACCAATACATTATTCAATGCAATTACCATTAACTAATTAATATTTCGTTCTATGTTAAAAGATATTAACCTTGATAATTACGCTGGCAATACCTATATATTTGGGTAAACTATGCAAAGTTGTTAATACCTGAGTATTTTACTCGGATTTTTATAAAATCAAACAACTTCTTTTATTTTGGGCAAAATAAATATTTCTAATCAATTCCTGGAGAATATAATGGCTATTGAATTACCAGCGTTACCTTATGCACAAGACGCTTTAGCACCGCACATTTCAGCAGAAACTTTGGAGTACCATTACGGCAAACACCACAACACTTATGTGGTTAAGCTTAATGGTTTAATCGAAGGTACAGACTTTGAAGGTAAATCATTAGAAGAAATCGTCAAGTCATCTGAAGGTGGTGTATTCAATAACGCAGCACAAATTTGGAACCACACATTTTATTGGAACAGCTTAAGCCCTAATGGTGGCGGCGAACCAACTGGCGCTTTAGCTGAAGCTATTAACGCAAGCTTCGGTTCATTTGCTGAATTCAAAGCGAAATTTACCGACAGCGCAGTAAATAACTTCGGTTCAAGCTGGACATGGTTAGTGAAGAAAAATGATGGCAGTTTAGCCATTGTTAATACCTCAAATGCGGCAACACCACTGACAGATGAGGGAGTAACTCCTCTTTTAACAGTAGATTTATGGGAGCATGCATACTACATTGACTACCGTAATTTACGTCCAAGCTACATGGAAGCATTTTGGGCATTAGCGAACTGGGATTTTGCATCAGCAAATTTCGCTTAATTCTCACCAGTAAATAAATGAAAAAACCAGAGCATTTGCTCTGGTTTTTTTTATGCCTTATTAATAAAAATCAATTAGATATTTCACTTAACCTTAAACTGCCGTTGTAAAAAATATTTACTAATAATTTCACCATAATAAAAAATAAAGACTAAGCTTATAAATAGATAAGTTAAATTTTCGGTCTATATGATTAATCAGGTTGAATAAGATAGCTCACAATGTAATACAACACTATATTTCACTCTTATTCTTCCGATAGTCAATTTTGCTGTGGAGGCGGTTATGAGTATTTTTCAGCACTATCAATCACGATATGATCAAGCGCAAGAAGAAACTTGCTCAGTACAGGACTTTTTAACCATTTGTCAAAAAGATCGCTTTGCCTATGCCAGTGCAGCTGAGCGTCTTTTACATGCGATTGGCGATCCAGAGATGATCGACACATCAACAGAGCCTCGCTTAAGTCGTATTTTCTCTAACCGTATTATTGCACGATATCCTGCATTTAAAGACTTTTACGGCATGGAAGAAGCGATTGAACAAATCGTTTCATACCTCAAACACGCTTCACAAGGCTTAGAAGAAAAGAAACAAATTCTTTACTTACTCGGCCCTGTTGGTGGCGGTAAATCCTCTTTAGCTGAAAAATTAAAATCATTGATGCAACAAGAGCCTATTTATGTATTAAGTGCAAATGGTCAACGAAGCCCAGTAAATGACCACCCTTTCTGTCTGTTTGATAAACATTCTGATGGAAAAATATTAATGGATGAATACAACATTCCTGAACGTTATCTTAATACTATTATGTCGCCTTGGGTGGCTAAACGATTACATGAATTTAAAGGTGATATCACCAAATTTGATGTGGTGAAAGTCTTTCCGTCAATTCTAGATCAAATCGCCATCGCAAAAACTGAACCTGGTGACGATAATAACCAAGATATTTCAGCGCTCGTTGGTAAAGTTGATATAAGGCAGTTAGAACATTTTGCACAAAATGATCCAGATGCTTACAGTTACTCAGGCGCTTTATGTCGGGCTAATCAAGGGCTGATGGAATTTGTCGAGATGTTCAAAGCCCCTATTAAGGTCTTACACCCTTTGTTAACGGCAACTCAAGAAGGTAATTACAACCCAACCGAAGGACTTTCAGCTTTACCTTTTGACGGTATATTACTAGCTCATTCCAATGAATCCGAATGGCAAACGTTTCGAAATAACAAAAACAACGAAGCCTTTTTAGATCGGGTGTATATTGTAAAAGTGCCTTATTGCATGCGTGTTTCGGAAGAAGTTAAAATTTATCAAAAACTATTAAAAAATAGTGAATTAGCTGGTGCACAATGCGCCCCAGACACCTTAGAAACACTCGCGCAATTTTCTGTATTATCGCGATTAAAAGCGCCTGAGAACTCAAGCATTTATTCTAAAATGCGCGTCTATGACGGTGAAAGCTTAAAAGATACAGATCCCAAAGCAAAATCTTATCAAGAATATCGAGATTATGCAGGAGTAGACGAAGGCATGTCAGGGCTTTCAACTCGTTTTGCTTTCAAAATTCTATCAAGGGTATTCAACTTCGATCATATGGAGGTAGCCGCAAACCCTGTTCATTTATTCTATGTGTTAGAACAACAAATTGAACGCGAGCAATTACCAAAAGAAACAGCAGAACGTTACTTAGAATTTATTAAAGGCTATCTATCTCCACAATACATTGAATTTATCGGTAAAGAGATTCAAACCGCCTACTTAGAGTCATACTCAGAATACGGGCAAAACATCTTTGATCGCTACGTCACTTACGCAGACTTTTGGATCCAAGATCAAGAGTACCGTGATGCTGAAACCGGGCAATTATTCGACCGTGAAGCACTGAATAACGAGTTGGAAAAAATTGAAAAGCCCGCTGGTATTAGTAATCCAAAAGATTTTCGCAACGAGATTGTCAATTTTGTCTTACGGGCGAAAGCCAATAATAACGGCAAAAATCCACTCTGGACCAGTTATGAAAAACTACGGACAGTGATCGAGAAAAAAATGTTTTCTAATACTGAAGACTTATTGCCAGTTATTTCTTTTAACACCAAAACATCCAATGACGATCAACAAAAACACGATGATTTTGTTGAACGTATGATGAGCAAAGGGTATACCAAAAAACAAGTACGTTTATTATCTGAATGGTACTTACGTGTTCGAAAATCTTCTTAATGATACGCGTTAACCTGGTTAATTTGAGGTAACTACATGGCCAATTTTATCGATAGAAGGTTAAACAGTAAGAATAAAAGCACCGTTAATCGACAGCGCTTTATTCGACGCTATAAGCAACAGATAAAAAAGTCAGTTGAACAAGCGGTGAATAAGCGTGGCGTTACTGATGTTGACAGTGGTGAAAGTATTACCATTACAAAAAAAGATCTTAGTGAGCCAATCTTCCATCAAGGAAAAGGAGGCATAAAAGATCGCGTTCATCCAGGTAATGATCAATACAGTGAAGGAGATAAAATTAAACGCCCACCGCAACAACAAGGTCAAGGTAGTGGACAAGGTGAAGCAAGTGACTCTGGTGAAGGAGAAGATGATTTCGTTTTTTCTATATCAAAGGATGAATATTTGAACTTATTGTTTGAAGATCTTGAATTACCAAACTTAGAAAAAAACCAGCTAGACAAGTTGATTGATTATAAAACCGTACGTTCCGGTTATTGTGCCGAAGGCATGCCTGCCAATATTGATATTGTAAAATCGTTGCAAGGGTCTATCGCCAGACGCATTGCCATGACGTCAGGGAAACGAAAGCACCTCAAAGAGTTAGAACAACAACTTCTAGCCTTAGAACAAGATACACATGAACACATCAAAGAAATAAAAGGCCTAAAAAAAGAAATCAAAGCACTGAAAGAGAAAATCAAAAAAGTGCCTTTTATTGATACCTTTGATCTACAGTTTCGAAATTACGCCAAACAGCCTGTGCCAACATCAAAAGCGGTGATGTTCTGTTTGATGGATGTTTCTGGTTCGATGGACCAAGCCACTAAAGACATAGCTAAACGTTTTTATATCTTATTATACCTTTTCCTTACGCGTACTTATAAAACCATCGATGTAGTCTATATTCGCCATCACACTCAAGCTAAAGAGGTAGATGAGCAGGAGTTTTTCTATTCTCAAGAAACAGGCGGCACGATCGCATCAAGTGCGCTGGAGTTAATGGTAAAAATTATGAATGACCGCTATAACCCCAGAGAGTGGAATATCTACGGTGCACAAGCTTCAGATGGTGATAATTGGGCTGATGATTCACCTCACTGTAGCGAATTAATGGTAGAAAAAATATTACCCATCACGCGCTACTTTGCCTATATAGAAATAACCCAACGCGCCCATCAAACGCTGTGGCAATATTATTCACAAGTTGCAAGTACTCATGAGCACTTTGCCATGCAACACATCAAATCGGTTGAAGATATCTATCCGGTATTTAGAGAACTGTTTAAAAAGAACCAAAAGCAAGTTGCTTAGCACAGCGCTTAGGGAGTTAATATGGCAAAAAAAAATAAAATGTTGTCTGATGGTCCTGATTGGACGTTTGAATTACTCGAGCAATATCAGCACGAAATTGCCCGTATTGCTGAACATTATCGCCTAGATACTTACACTAACCAAATAGAAGTCATTACGGCTGAACAAATGATGGATGCGTATGCCAGTGTAGGCATGCCGATTGGTTATAACCACTGGACATTTGGTAAAAAGTTTATTCAGACAGAGCAAACTTATAAACGTGGACAAATGGGATTAGCGTATGAAATTGTCATTAATTCCGACCCTTGTATTTCCTATTTGATGGAAGAAAACTCGATGGCTATGCAAGCATTAGTGATGGCCCATGCTTGTTACGGTCATAATTCATTTTTTAAGAGCAACTATTTATTCAAGTCATGGACAGATGCAAGTTCCATTATTGACTATTTGCTATTTGCCAAAAACTATATCGCTAAATGTGAACATAAATATGGCATCGATGAAGTAGAAGCGTGTTTGGATGCTTGTCATGCATTAATGAATCATGGTGTTGATCGTTATAAACGCCCACAGAAAATATCTCTTGAACAAGAATTAGAACGTCAAAAAGCACGTGAGGAATATTTACAATCACAAGTAAATTCCCTGTGGCGAACTATTCCAAAAAGCCAAAAAAAAGGTGCTTTGAAGCAAGATAACTTTCCAAATGAACCACAAGAAAACCTGCTCTATTTCATCGAGAAAAATGCGCCATTGCTCAAGCCCTGGCAAAGAGAAATTGTACGAATTGTGCGTAAAGTCTCTCAATACTTCTACCCACAAAAACAAACCCAGGTAATGAATGAAGGTTGGGCCTGTTTTTGGCATTACACCATTTTAAATCATATGTATGATGAAGGCCTAGTCAGTGATCAGTTCATGTTAGAGTTTTTACATAACCACACAAATGTTGTTGCTCAGCCTGACTACAATAGTCCGTATTATTCAGGGATCAATCCCTATGCTTTAGGCTTTAATATGTTTATTGATATCAAACGTATTTGCCAATCCCCTACTGAAGAAGATAAACAATGGTTTCCTGATATTGCAGGCAGTAATTGGTTAGATACCGTTCATTTTGCCATGGAAAACTTTAAAGATGAGAGTTTTATTAGCCAGTTTTTATCACCCAAACTGATCAGAGACTTTAAACTCTTTCATATTCATGATGATGAAAAAGAGAACTTTATCGAAATCTCTGACATACATAATAAAAAAGGCTACCAAAATATTCGCTCAACACTATCAAACCAATATAATCTAAGTAATCTAGAAGCAAATATTCAAATTACTAAAGCAGATATTAATGGAGATCGTTCATTAACACTTAAGTATACACCGCACAACGAGGTACCATTAGCAGAGTCGAAAGATGAGGTTTTAAAACATTTGTATTATCTATGGCAATTTGAGGTAAAACTGATCCAAGAAGACCAAAATGGTCATGATGAAATTATTGCGCAATGTCCACCACCAGCAGAAGATAAAGAAAAGGCAAGCTAACTGCTTGCCTTATAAGTAAGAATATTACTAAACACAAAAATGCTACTCAGATAATTCTTTCAATACATCATCTTTCAATTCAGCCCATAATTTACCAGATTCAATACCATATTTACGTACAGTTAATACGGATTCGTCATGTTTACCCGCTTGCGCAAGTTCAATCAACTTCTGATAATATTGGCGAGATATTTCACGACCTGTAGGGTGAGAAAAATACAAAGCACCTAAACGAGAATATAATCCTCTAAAACCGTTTAAAATCAACAAATAAATAGAGTTACCAGAAGCAACGACAAGCTCTTTATTTAATTGATAATCAAACTCTGCAAAAGCTTCCCCTGTATCGGCAATCTCTTCATACGCTTTTAACAGCTCTATGGTTTTCTCAGGATTATTTTTTATTGCACCGCGTACATATATTGCACTGATATTGGTGCGAGCAGACATCAGGTTGTCAACAAGATCAGGGATCCCTTCTTGGTCTAGCTGCGCCAATGTTTCAAGAATGTTCAAACCTGAAGTTTCCCAAAAGTTGTTCACCTTAGTCGGTTTACCATGTTTAATGGTTAACCAACCATCGCGAGCCAACCTTTGCAATACTTCTCTTAGGGTTGTTCGTGTAACACCAATTAATTCAGACAGTTCTCGTTCAGCAGGCAAAATAGAGCCTGGAGGAAAACCGCCATTCCAAATAGACTCAACTATGTACTGTTCTGCAAACCCTGCAGGACTTTGTGCTTTAATAACCATATGGCTCCACGAGACTCTTTAGATAATGGGAAATTGAAACTGATTGTACCAGAAGATTTATTTGGTACAAGCACGTTTGAATAAACTTTGCACATAAGTATCATCTTATATTTTTAATTAATTTTTAAGCTTTTTGGAAAAATTTGCATTTGCTGTGATCACGATCACTCTATTCTAATTTACAAGGTTCCATTTAATGCTTACACTAAAGACTATTGTTTAATAATTAATAACAATGACAACATCTTAGTTAAACATTGTCGTACTAAACCAAAAGGTTCTTTATGCAACAATCATTTACCAGTGCATTTTATAAAAACTTTCTGGGTAATTCACCAGAATGGTATAAATTGGCCATAATCGCGTTTCTTATTATTAACCCGATTATATTTTTCTTTATTAACCCCTACGTTGCAGGCTGGGCGTTAGTAATAGAATTTATCTTTACCCTCGCAATGGCACTTAAATGTTACCCTTTGCAGCCTGGCGGTTTACTCGCCATTGAAGCCGTAGCTATCGGCATGACTTCACCTGGTCAAGTGATGCATGAAATGGTGATCAACTTTGAAGTAATACTACTGCTGATATTTATGGTCGCGGGTATTTATTTTATGAAAGGCTTGTTACTGTTTTTATTTGCGAAGATAGTCACAAAAATTCGCTCTAAAACTCTAGTATCTCTACTCTTTTGTTTCTCAGGTGCATTTTTGTCTGCCTTTTTAGATGCATTAACCGTTATCGCCGTTATCATCAGTGTTGCCGTTGGGTTCTACTCTGTCTATCACAAAGTAGCTTCTGGTAAAGAAACTCACCATGATCATGATCATACATCCGATAACGAAGTGACTGAATACTCACGCAATGATTTACAACAATTTCGTGGTTATTTACGCAACTTATTAATGCATGCTGGTGTTGGTACCGCTTTGGGTGGTGTTTGTACCATTGTCGGTGAACCACAAAACTTAATCATTGGACAACAGGCGGGCTGGGAATTTGTAGAATTTGCCATTCGGATGTCACCTGTCACTATCCCTGTGTTTATTTGCGGCATGTTAACTTGTGTGTTTTTGGAGAAAATGAAGTGGTTCAGCTATGGCGTTCAATTACCCGAAAATGTTCATCATATTCTTCATGAATTTGATGTAGAAGAAAGTAAAAAGCGCAATACTCGCGATAATGTAAAACTAGTGATGCAAGGTTTTATTGCTGTATGGCTCATCATTGGCTTAGCCCTACATTTAGCGCCTGTTGGTATGATAGGTTTATCGGTTATCATTTTAGCGACAACTTTTACTGGTATAACCGAAGAACATCAAATCGGGCACGCCTTCGAAGAGGCATTGCCATTTACGGCATTACTTGCTGTATTTTTTGCTGTTGTTGCCGTCATTGTTGACCAACAACTATTTACACCTGTGATAACTTGGGTATTAACCTACGAAGGGAATATGCAACTTGTTATGTTCTATCTAGCTAACGGGTTATTATCTATGGTAAGTGATAACGTGTTTGTTGGTACTGTCTATATTACTGAAATTCAAAAAGCCTTAGCAGCAGGCACAATATCTCGTGATCAATTTGATTTATTAGCGGTAGCGATTAATACAGGTACTAACTTGCCTAGTGTTGCAACTCCAAATGGTCAGGCAGCATTTTTATTCTTATTAACCTCTGCACTTGCTCCGTTAATTCGCTTGTCCTATGGTAGAATGGTCTTTATGGCGCTGCCTTATACAATTGTTTTAACGATTGTAGGTTTGATCGCGATTTCAACGGGTTTCCTTGAATCTAAAACAGCGGATTATTATGATTCAGGAGTTATCCAGCATCATAGTGTTACTGATGGTAAAGGAGCTCCAGAGCCCTCTCACCATTAAAAATAACTAATCGTTAAACAGCGCCTTAAATTGCAATACTTAAGGCGCTTTTTTAATGTTAAAATTAACCTTTAGTGACAAAAACAATAGTGTAATTCTTTTCTTACTTTTATAATCTTACTCACAAGAATAACAACATTTTAGGACTAGCAGTGAAATTTATTAGTGACCTTTCAACCAACAAGAATGCTTGGTTTTTATTAGCAGCGAGTGCTTTAGGATTAGAGCTTGCCGCCCTATTTTTTCAATATGTAATGGACTTGAAGCCATGCATTATGTGTATTTATCAACGTGTTGCAATTTGGGCTATCTTCTTTGCTGGGCTCATCGGATATTTCAGTAATCAATTTATTTTAGGCCGGCTATTTTCCTATAGCTTTTGGGCAACAGGAGCTATTTGGGGGTTATTGATCGCCTTAGAACATGTAGAAATGCAAACCTCTACCATGTCATTTTTGTTCAGCTGTGAATTTGTCCCTAACTTTCCACAATGGGCTCCCCTCCATGAATGGATACCCGCATTATTTGCAGCAACTGGAGATTGCGGTGAGATTAATTGGCAATTTTTAGGGTTGAGCATGCCTCAATGGATGGTCGTAGTTTATGGCTTATATACAGCTTTATTTACTATTATTATACTCGGCAGAGTGATCCACAGAAAAATGTTTTAATAATAAAGTAGCAAATAGACACTCGCCAGAGTGTCTATTTGCCGCTAGTAATGTGTTTAAGCTAATTGAACATCTTCTTCATGCTATCAGCAAAAGCAACAAACTTTTCTTTTATCGTCCGCTTCAGCTTTATATTTAAGCCTCCAAAGATACAAACCCCTTCGATAATAATGGTAGGTGCATTTCTATCAGCAATAGAAGGTGCTTTATTATTAACACCACCAAAAATACAAAACGCTTTAGACACTACATTCACATTTTCAGGAACGTAAATATCATCACCACCAAATAAGCACAATACTTTTATTGTCGTTTCAAGTTGTGAAAATTTTGCTTCAGAAAAATCGATAGTACTACCACCAAAAATACTAATTGAACGTATTTCCTTAGCTACAGTCCAATAGCCACTGCGATCACTACCACCGAAAATATTCACTAAATAATCGATTTCTTGAAAATTTGACGGAGAAACATTTGCATGAAAGTCCTTTCTTTTACTTTCGACAAAATCCTGATCAACATCAAGCTCGAGATCTTCGGCCAGCGCAGCTATCTCTTTGTTATCTTGACTCGCCATAGCGCAATCTAAGCGCCTCTCAAAGGCTTCAAAAGAAAGCTTGCCATGGCTATAGTTCATTATTAGTTGATCTATCACCTCTTCTCTAACAGCTTCTATCGGCCTATCTTCAATGACTACTGGCATCCTTTCACTCCTCTATTATTTATTAACCTTACCGGCGTATATTAAGCACAATTCAGACCATAAATAAAAACATTAATAATCAGTAAGTTATTGAAAATTCATTTTTAATAATAACGAATATGTAGCGAAACTGACAAAATTATTAGCACTAAAAGCAAAAAGGCATGTTAGCTATCTAACATGCCTTTTATTATTTGTAACCTATCGAAAAACTAACCTACTAACTATTAGCAATTCTCTCTGCAATAGCAGCTAATGCTTTATCGATACGGCTTAACACATCTTCTTTTGCTAGCAATGCAAGCGTTACATCCAGCGACGGTGAATTTCCTGCGCCTGTTGCAGCAACTCGTAATGGCATACCTACCTTGCCCATACCGACTTCTAATTCTTCAGCAGTTTGATTAATAGCATGATGAATAGCTTCTGCATTCCATTCTGTCAATTGAGATAATTTTTCTTTAACAACTTCCAACGGCTGCTGTGCTACTGGACGTAAATGTTTTTTTAATGCAGTCGCATCAAACTCACTGTATTCTTGATAAAAATAACGAGAAATGTCCGCCATCTCTTTTAATGTTTTAACACGATCTGCTTGTACTTTTACTATTTCTTCTAGTGCAGGGCCATTGCTTACGTCTATTCCTTGATCTTGCATATGCCAGGCTAAATGCTCAGCAACATAACTTGGCTCTAGCGTCTTCATATAATGTTGATTTACCCAAATAAGCTTTTCGGTATTAAAAGCCGATGGAGCACGATTACACCCAGATAAATCAAATAACTCGATCATTTCTTCGCGAGAGAAAATTTCTTGATCGCCATGCGACCAACCTAAACGAACTAGGTAGTTTAATAATGCTTCTGGTAAGTAACCATCATCTCTATATTGCATCACGCTGACAGCACCATGACGTTTTGACAAACGCTTGCCATCGTCACCTAAAATCATAGGGATATGTGCATATTCGGGAAGTGGAGCACCTAAAGCTTTTAAAATATTAATTTGACGGGGCGTATTGTTGACATGATCATCACCACGAACCACATGGGTTACTTTCATATCCCAATCATCAACCACCACGGTTAAATTGTATGTTGGAGAACCATCGGAACGAGCAATAATCAAATCATCTAATTCCTCATTAGCAATGGTAATATCGCCTTTAACCATATCATTAATTACAACATTTCCTGACTGTGGGTTTTTAAAACGGATCACATAAGGTTTCCCTTCGGGGTGATCAGTGCGCTCACGCCACATGCCGTTATATTTTTCCTTCTCCCCTTTTGCGCGAGCTTCTTCTCGCATTGCCTCAACTTCTTCAGCAGTACAATAACAACGATATGCATGACCTGACTCAATAAGTTGTGTAATAACTTCCTTGTAGCGGTCAAAGCGCTCAGTTTGAAAATAAGGCCCTTTAGTCCACGCTAAATTTAACCAGTTCATACCATCCATAATGGCATCCACTGATGCTTGAGTTGAACGTTCAAGATCTGTATCTTCAATACGTAAAATAAAGTCTCCACCATTCTTCTTGGCATATAACCAACTATAAAGAGCGGTACGCGCTCCACCGACATGCAGATACCCTGTTGGACTTGGTGCGAAACGGGTTGTCAAACTCATATAAAACTCGCTGTAATAAAAGATTATGTATTAATGAATAATCACTAATAATCAAATGTAAAAATTAGACGCATTTTATCAGGCTATTTCACGGAAAACATCAAATCATTAACGATATTTTTTGAATGTCTGATAATAAAAAGCTCACAAAAACACCATGATGAACGAAATATAATCATTCGACACAAATAAGTGAAAAAAAAAGAAAAAATAGCTTAGTTTTAGTTGACAGTTTTTGTGTTCCACCTATAATACGCCCCCACAGAGACGGACGATTAGCTCAGTTGGGAGAGCACCGCCCTTACAAGGCGGGGGTCACTGGTTCAAGCCCAGTATCGTCCACCACTTTTTTTAAGTCCTCTGTAACAAAATGATTGGACGATTAGCTCAGTTGGGAGAGCACCGCCCTTACAAGGCGGGGGTCACTGGTTCAAGCCCAGTATCGTCCACCAGTCATTTTAATCCAAAGAATTATCCAATATGGACGATTAGCTCAGTTGGGAGAGCACCGCCCTTACAAGGCGGGGGTCACTGGTTCAAGCCCAGTATCGTCCACCACTTTTTTATACTCTTATCATTTTAATAATTAAAAAATCTTAAAAAAACAATTAAGTTAATTATATTTTCTATAGTTCAGCCATATACCCACTCCAAAGTAACACCTGCTTATATATCATCACTATTATTTATCGAACGAGTAAATCATCGCTTTGTCTGACAAAACTTGTAAATATTCAAATTTATGCAACTATTGATCTAAGAAGATAATAATACAAAATTCAAACCTATAATCATGCGTACAAATTTGATCACTATATTGTTGATGGTGATATTAAATATTAATGTAGCGGCAGCGAAATTCACTACCGATCTTAGCTGGGGCTACATAGATTTTAAGCCATATCACTATAGTGTTAATAACAAAGTACAAGGAAAAATCGCTGAAACTGTTGAGCAAATATTTACTAATGCTAACTTAAACTACTCAACAGTTAAACTACCCAATAAAAGAGCAAAGTATTATGTAGATCAAGGAAGAATAGGCTTCACAACCGTAATAGAAAGCTTCGTTAAAAACAGTTCTTTATATTTAAGGAGTACAAAGCCTATCTACACTATTACATTAGGGGCAATTTGCCTTGATGAAATTAGCAAGATAAATACTATCGATGACCTAAAAGAGATAAAACTCATCCTATTATCCGGCTACACATACGGTCTAGATAAAAAGATCGATAATACAGAAGGCTATAAGGTCGTTTTACAGGCACAAAACCATGAAAGTGCTATTAAAGCACTTATCCACAACAGAGCAGATTGTGTTTTAGGCTATGAGGGGCCCTTTCTTGTTGAAAAGGCAATACATCAAGATGTTAAGTTCTATTTCCATCAAATAGACTCACTGCCTGTTTATTTATTTCTTAATAAAAATATCGCTAACTCTAGCGAGATCATGAAATTAATTAATAATGCGATTCATTGAATAACCTATGAAATCTTTTGTTCGATTTAAACTAGCAAGAGCGTTTTGTTAAGATCATAACTAGGTTATGTTAACAAGCACAAATAAAGTAAATGATGAAGCAGTCATCAGTTACTTTATCAT
>NZ_JADNYL010000004.1 GCF_017168195.1 Thalassotalea sp. G2M2-11 | reverse complement strand
TACTGTTCGATTATTTATTGAACTTTTGGTCTGTTTTATGCACTAATAGTTAAGGCAGAGGCATATTTTTCTGTATAAATGATCAGGAGATATGCCAGATGATTTCACCTATAGTAGTTTGTCTATAAAAACAACAACGATAGTTTATCAAGTCAAGTTACTGATAAAATTTAATGTAGAGAGCATAAACAATGAGTAGATTAATTGTTTTGTTACTACTTTGCGGTCTAAGCACCGGTGTATTTGCGAAGGATATCGCGCAGTTTAAGCAACAAGAGTTGATCGCCAAACTGTTAAGCCAACAAGTTAAACAGCAAATTTCAATTAAAAATAGTGTTAGTTCCATTCTGACCCGATACCCTGAACAAGTGGATTTGGTGTTAAAAGTGGCACTTAACTTATATCCAGAGCAATATAAAGCGATCATGATCGGTGCTATTCAAGCCGAACCCGTCTTAGCTTGTGATGTTATTTCAACAGTACTTGCTGAAAAAGTTGCTGATCCTGCAGAAGTTATTGCCATTGCGATTGAAACTGAGCCAGCCTATGCTCAGGAAATTGTCAATATTGCCATACAAAACGATCCTGCTAATATCGAGAATATTGTCAGAGTTGCTATCCAAACCGAGCCGGTAGTTTCACAAGCGGTACTTGATAACACTTTCACTCATTATCCAGACAGCTTTTTAGGTATTTTAACTGGCGCAATCAAAGCCGTGCCGGATAAAATCGCCAAATTCGTGATGGATACAATTAATTTATTTCCCGACAATGGCGAAGAGGTCGTGACTCAGGCAGTACATTCAAGCGAAGCTAAACATGACCAACTCATAGTTGATAGTGCAATAAAAGCAGGGCTCAATCAAAACTCAGCAATCGATGCGGCAATTGCTGGTGGAGCAAAGTTAGAAAAACTGACCAAGAATCATTAAAAAAAAGCCTGAAGTTTATGGCTTCAGGCTTTTTTTACAATGAATGTATTAAATTATTCTTGCTCTCGGGCAATTGCTCGATGTGCAATATCTGTTCGATATTCAACACCTTGCCAAGTAATTTGCCCTAATAATTCATAAGCTGCTTTTTGTGCTGATGTTACGCTTTCACCTAATGCTGTCGCACATAACACACGCCCGCCTGCCGTGACGATCTGTTCACCTTTCAATGCGGTACCAGCATGGAAGGTTTTACGATCTTCAGCCGTATTACTCTCTAACCCAGAAATTACATCGCCTTTCGGGTAGCTTCCAGGGTAACCTGCCGCCGCAAGTACAACCCCCACTGCAGCGCGCGAATCAAAGCTAATTTCTTTGTTATCAAGCTGTTGATGACACGCAGCTAAACACAATTCAACTAAGTCAGATTGTAAACGCATCATAATAGGCTGTGTTTCTGGATCACCAAAACGACAATTATATTCAATCACTTTTGGTGTGCCATCCGCGGCGATCATTAAACCGGCATATAAAAAGCCCGTGTATGGTGCATCTTCTTTTGCCATACCTTCAACCGTAGGCACAATCACTTCATTCATGATGCGATTATGAATTTCCGGTGTTACGACAGGTGCAGGAGAATATGCTCCCATGCCACCAGTATTTGGACCTTCATCGTTGTTATAAGCACGTTTATGATCTTGGCTAGTCGCAAACGGTAAGATGTTTTTACCATCGACCATTACGATAAAACTTGCTTCTTCACCTTCAAGGAATTCTTCAATCACCACGCGGTGGCCAGCATCACCAAAGGCATTTCCAGCAAGCATATCTTTAATTGCATCTTCTGCTTCTGCCAGAGTCATTGCGACAATAACCCCTTTACCTGCCGCCAGGCCATCCGCTTTGACAACAATGGGAGCACCTTGTTCTCTGACATAAGCAATTGCAGGTTCTATTTCAGTAAAATTCTGATAAGCGCCGGTGGGAATATGATGACGTGCTAAAAAATCTTTAGTGAACGACTTTGAACCTTCTAATTGAGCAGCTTTAGCTGATGGACCAAAAATATTGAGCCCTTCTTTTTGAAAAGCATCAACCACACCATCCACTAATGGTTGTTCAGGTCCAACGATAGTTAACGCTATGTCATTCGTTTTAGCAAAATCAACAAGTGCAGGTATGTTTCCCACCGCTATATCAACATTTTCTAATTTCGCCTCAGTGGCCGTTCCCGCGTTACCAGGTGCAACAAACACTTGCTCAACTTGTGTTGATTGCGCCGCTTTCCATGCCAATGCATGCTCACGACCACCACTACCAATGACTAATACCTTCATTTTTTAATTCCTAAAAAGTCGAAGTAAATAGCGCTAACTATCCACTATGTTTTATTTTACAAATTTTAACGTCATGCGATCGCTTTCGCCTATCGCTAAATATTTTGCTTTGTCTTGCTCACCCAAGGCTAAACTTGGCGGTAACGTCCAAACACCTTTAGGATGTGTCGCCGTATCTTTTGGATTTGCATTAATTTCACTCGTTGCCGCTAAGGTGAAACCAGCAGCTTGTGCATATTTTACCGCGAGAGCTTGAGGCACATAACCACTCTTTTGGTTTTCTTGCCAAGGTTGTGACGCTGGCATACGGTGTTCAACTACCCCTAATACACCACCTTTTTTTAACGCTTTATAAGCATCTTTGAATACTTGCGCCATGCCTGCTTCGCCCCAGTTATGTAGGTTACGAAACGTTAAGACTAAATCAGCAGTACCAGCAGGAGCTAAGTCACTGCCAGCTTTTGGATCAAAATCAGTTAGCTCAACCTCATTGAACACCATATCACTTGCTAGCTTTTTTTCTAAATTACGACGCGAACGAGTGTAATAGTTGTCTTCACCGGTGTCAGGATAATGAGCACCGTAAAGTTTGCCTGTTCCTTTTAATGCGGGAGCTAATATTTCAGTATACCAGCCACCACCAGGGGTAATTTCTACCACCGTCATATCAGGGCGAAAACCAAAAAAAGCTAAGGTCTCTGCGGGATGACGATATTGATCACGCGCCTTACTTTTTGCACTACGGTGCGCACCTGACATTGCTTTTTTAACTAACGCAAGCTCATGCGCTTTCGCGACTTGTGAAGTTTCATTGACTGGTGTAGCACTTGCGGTCATACCAATTGTTGCCGTTGAAGCAATAATTGCACTGATTAACTTATTTCTTATTGTTTTCATTACACTCTTCCATAAAATTGACACATTGTATTTATAACAGAATATAAGACCGAAAACAGAGGAAACAATATTCATTACCAAGAAAACAATTAAAAAAACGTCAGAAAATATTTCTAACGTTTAAACTCATTGCATCAACTGACCTTTCACGATGTGAAAGGTCAAGCCAAGTCACAGTAGTAATTAATGGCGGAAGTGACGCATCCCTGTGAACACCATAGCAATATTGTGTTCATCGGCCGCGGCAATCACTTCTTCATCACGCATTGAACCACCTGGTTGAATAACCGCAGTAATACCAGCTTCAGCTGCTGCATCTAAACCGTCACGGAATGGGAAAAATGCATCAGATGCCATTACTGAACCTTTCACTTCAAGGTTTTCATCGGCCGCTTTAATACCAGCAACCTTGGCAGAATATACACGGCTCATTTGTCCCGCACCCACGCCGATTGTCATGTTATTCTTCACATAAACAATGGCATTGGATTTGACAAATTTTGCCACTTTCCAACAAAACTTAAGATCACGCATTTCATCTTCAGTTGGTTGACGTTTAGTTACCACTTTTAAATCAGCATCAGCTACACGACCTTGATCTCTGTCTTGTACTAATAGGCCACCATTGACGCGTTTATAATCAACACCTGTAGTTTGAGTATCCCACTGACCACACTCGAGTAAACGTACATTTGGCTTAGCAGCAACAATTTGTGCCGCAGCATCTGAAATAAGTGGTGCAATGATCACTTCAACAAACTGACGAGAAACGATAGCTTCGGCAGTATCTGCATCTAATTCACGGTTAAAGGCGATAATACCGCCAAAAGCAGAAGTAGGATCGGTTTTAAAAGCACTTTCATATGCCGCTAAAATATTCTCAGCAATAGCCACACCACAAGGGTTGGCATGTTTAACAATCACACAAGCTGGCTCGTCGAATTCTTTCACGCACTCTAATGCTGCATCGGTATCAGCAATATTGTTATAAGATAATGCTTTACCTTGAAGTTGGCTGGCGGTTGAAACCGATGCTTCTTCTGGTTGAGCTTCCACATAAAAAGCAGCATCTTGGTGTGAATTCTCACCATAACGTAAATCTTGCTTTTTAATGAACTGACTATTGAAGGTACGTGGGAACTTGTTTTTTTCTTCAAAGCTTACCGTTTGATTGTTATCAGCATGCGCCGATAACATTTTGCCAAAGTAGTTGGCGATCATGCCGTCGTAAGCAGCTGTGTGCTCGTAAGCCGCAATCGCTAAATCGAAACGCGTGTTATAAGTTAATGAATCACCATTATTATTCATTTCTTCTAATACACGATCATAATCACAAGCATTGACAATAATAGTGACGTCTTTATGGTTTTTTGCCGCCGCACGCACCATAGTAGGTCCGCCGATGTCGATATTTTCAATAGCATCTTCTAACGTGCAATCATCGTTAGCAACGGTATTAGCAAATGGATATAAATTCACAACGACCATATCAATAGCATCAATGTTGTTTTCTGCCATCACTGATTCATCAGTACCACGACGCGCTAAAATTCCACCGTGAATTTTTGGATGAAGTGTTTTAACACGACCATCCATAATTTCAGGATGACCCGTATGATCAGAGACTTCTGTCACCTGAATGCCGTTATCAGCTAATAATTTAGCCGTACCACCTGTTGATAAAATATCAACGCCTTTTTGCGCAAGATTGCGAGCAAAATCTACAATACCAGTTTTGTCAGATACACTTAACAGTGCACGTTTGATCGGGCGTGGAGTATCCATTGCTTTATCAGTTACCTTTAAATTTAAAATAATGTCTGGCCTTTGACATATGTCCTTGGCTGATAATACGCCGCGTAACTTAGGGTATTATCTTGTCCTGATTATTTGTAGAGATAATTAAAAGTTTTTATCGCTACAAACATATTCAATCTATCATAAGTAAAAAAGCACCCTAAGGTGCTTTTTCAGTGCAGGCTAACCTGCGTCATTTTAGTTCATACCGTATTTTTTAAGCTTCTTGCGTAAAGTACCACGGTTAATGCCTAATAAATTAGCGGCACGTGTTTGATTACCGCGGGTATACTTCATCACCTCTTCTAACATTGGCGCTTCGATTTCAGATAGGACAAGGTCGTACATATCGTCAACATCGTTACCATTTAATTGAGATAAATAATTGCTAATAGCAATCTTTGCTTGGCTGCGTAAAGGAGATGCCTCAGTTTGAGTTTGCATGTTACCTGTAACGAATGGAGATGAAATATTTTGTTCAAACATAAAGTTCAGACTCTTTCTTAAATTAAATTATCAAAATATCTAGTCAATGCTTCGAGCTGTTGTTGTTCAGACTCTAACGCATTAAAAATAGAACGAAACTGTTTTTCTGGGTCTAGCGTTTGCAAGTACCAAGAAACGTGCTTTCGGGCAAATCGAACACCCATAAAGTCACCATAAAATTTGTGTAACTCTTGTACATGCCCAATTAAAATTGAGCGGATCTCTTCCATTGAGGGTGACGCTAACTGTTGGCCGGTTTTCAAATAATGATTTATTTCCCTAAAAAACCATGGACGCCCTTGAGCCCCCCTACCAACCATAATGGCATCAGCTCCTGTGTAATTAAGCACTTGTGATGCTTTTTCTACGCTGGTGATATCACCATTAGCGACAACAGGAATAGAAACAGCCTGCTTAATTGCTTTGATCGTGTCATATTCAGCATCCCCTTTGTAAAAGTCGCTGCGAGTACGACCGTGAACAACAAGGGACTGTATGCCATTAATTTCTGCAATTTTTGCTATTTCAATACCATTTCGCGAGTTTTCGCACCATCCTGTACGAATTTTCAATGTTACTGGTACATCAACCTTATTAACCACAGCTTGAATTATCTGTTCAACTAAGGCTGGCTCTTTCAATAACGCTGAACCCGCTAATTTTTTATTTACCTTTTTTGCTGGGCAACCCATATTGATATCGATAATTTGTGCACCATTATCAACATTTATCTGGGCGGCAAAGGCTAACTCTTGTGGATCAGACCCTGCTATTTGCACTGAGCGAATACCAGCATCTTCACTATGCACTAAACGGCGTTTAGATTTATTAGTATTCCATACCTTAGGGTTGGCAGATACCATTTCTGATACCGCTAATCCAGCCCCCATCTGGCAACATAATTGCCTAAATGGTTGGTCGGTAATTCCGGCCATTGGGGCAAGCATAGTATTACTTGCTAACGTATAAGAACCTATCTTCACACTGTTGCTTTTTTGAGCTACCTTTCAAAAGGGCGCTAAGTTTACGCGTTTTTTGGGCGATTGAAAAGCATATAAATTGTACAAATGCGGCTTTTTTTCAATATTTTTTTATTGACATTTTGCAAACTATTGATGCGTGCAGATTTTGTACAATTTAGTCTCAAAGTCTGCACAATTTTTAAGTTATTTTTTCTGGCCTGAAAGACGCACCCATTCCTCTTGCACCATGATCGGATCCATATGACACCATTGCCCATATAAGTTTTGTAACTCTTGCGCTTGCACCTCAAGTACCCCTGATAACGCAAGTAATCCATGCTCACCAACAAATGACATAATGGTAGGTGCTAATTCTTTTAATGGGCCAGCCAGAATATTTGCAACCACCACATCAGCCGTTAACGTAGGTTGATCTTTGGGTAAGTACAATTCTAATCTGTCTTCGACACCATTTCGCTTGGCATTTTCCTGACTGGCTTGTAGTGCTTGAGGGTCGATATCAATCCCGATAACTTTTTCTGCCCCCAGTTTTAATGCCGCTAATGATAAAATCCCCGAGCCACAACCAAAATCGACAAGGGTTTTACCGGTTAAATCTAAGCCATCAAGCCATGTAAGGCACAATGCCGTAGTTGGGTGTGTACCTGTACCAAAGGCTAAACCAGGATCTAACATCACGTTGACAGCTTCAGGCTCAGGTACTTCACGCCAACTTGGACAGATCCACAAACGTTTGCCAAATTTCATCGGATGGAAATTGTCCATCCACTCTCGCTCCCAATCTTTATCTTCAAGCTGCTCAAGTTTATAGCACATTTGCTCGCCATCAGGATGGATACTTTTAAGATAAGTTAACACTTTATCCATATCATGCGAGGCATCATAAAGCCCCATCACAATGGTGTTTGACCAATAGGTCACTTCATCGCCCGGTAAAGGTTCATAAATTGGCGTATCTTTCGCGTCAATAAAGGTTACGGCTTGTGCGCCACAAGCGCTTAACCAATCACTGTATTTCTCAGCCGTTTCTTCATCTGCGCTCAATCTTAATTGTATCCAAGGCATTTTTTGTCTCTATCGCTATACTTTAGTGGTAGTTTACCTTGTTCATCAACAAAACTCATTGCAATTTCATGGTTAACACAACAAACTGAATCATCGAAACGAGCAAGAGGGAAAAAAATGCTGAACCTAAGTCGTCAATTGTTCTCGCTATTTATTTTTGTTTGCTTATCCTTTTATGCACATAGCCAACAAGTCATATTTTTCACTGAAGATCTACCGCCATTACAAATAGCAAACGATGAGCAGCACAACACTTCTGGCGCATTAGTTGAACTGATGGAACTTGTCATTAAAGAAAGTCAGATTAATGGCAAAATTCAATTTTATCCATGGGCAAGAAGCTACGGTTTATCACTAGAACAACCCAATACTTTTATATTTTCAATGTTAAGAAGTGAAGAACGCGAACAAAAATTTATCTGGATCGATAAGTTATATACCATTCGCTCTTATTTCGCCGCGTTAAAAACACGAAAAGATATTGCCATTAATTCTATTGATGATGCTAAACAGTATTCGGTAGGCTCAATCCGCCATGATTTAGCGGAGGACTATTTATTGCAAAAAGGCTTTACCCTTAACAAAAATTTATACCTCAGTAGTAAATATTCCATTTTATGGGAAGCCTTATATAGTGGCCGAGTCGACATTGCCTTTACCAACAGCGTAATATGGAAACATGAAATAATAAAAACAGGATTAGATGCTTCAATGTTATCATTAATATTTGATATTCCTGACTTTGCTTCCGATATGTACTTAGCAGCGAACTTACACACTGACCCTGAATTAATAAAAAAAGTGAAAAACAGCTTAACATCAATAAAAGCTGATGGACGTTATGATAAGCTGTTGGAAAAATGGCATTTAAAATAACAAATAAACGACAACGTTATGAATTATTTCCCAATCTTCCTTACTGGCAGCAAACTTAACACCTTAATTATTGGTGGTGGGGATGTCGCTGCACGAAAAATTGAATTGTTATTAAAAACCACCACCAAGATCACTGTGATGTGTGAACAGGTGTCTGAAAGTGTTGAACGCCTGATAGACAGCCACGGGCTCCACCGCTTAGCCCATAACTACCAGCCTGGTTTATTAGCACCCTATAACTTAGTGATAGCGGCCACCGATGATGAACAAGTAAACAAAGCTATTTATCATGAGGCTGATGATCTTAACATTCTGATCAACGTGGTAGACCAACCTGAATTATGCAGCTATATCACACCAGCTATTATCGATCGTTCTCCGATGATCATTGCCATGTCGAGTTCTGGCAGCGCCCCCATTCTATTAAGAATGCTGCGCGAACAAGTTGAAAAAATTCTGCCTGATGGCTATGGCAAATTAGCCGAATTCTCCTTCAAATTTCGTGATCATGTTAAAGCCCGTATTAAAGGGATCAGAAATAGACGGATTTTCTGGGAGAACACTCTGCGAGGTACTATTGGCAATGCCATTTTACAAGATAACACCCAACAAGCAGAGCAACAGTTAATTGCCAGCTTAAAAGAAGAAACACCGCCGCCGCTCGGAGAAATAACCTTTATACATACGTTAGATGGCGATCCTGATAAGTTAACCCTAGCCGCGCATCGAGAAATGCAATTTGCCGATGCGGTTTTTTATGACGAACTTGTCAATGAAAACCTCATTGAATATGTCAGAAGAGACGCTGATAAATTCCCTCAATCGGTTCCTTCGACTATGTTAATAAACTTTCAACACGCACTAGAATTAGCCGAGGCAGGCAACAAAATTATTTACCTTCTCTCGGGGCATCAACCATTACCTCACAACTCAGCGCTATCTCTTAGCCAAATAAATGTACAAGAGTTTGTTAGCGGCGCATAAAAAAAGCGAGGTGATACCTCGCTTTCTCAATACTTAGTTAATCTTAAAAGCTATATTTATAACCTAAGGTGACACTTCTTGGCTTACCCACCATGATTGAGCCATGAGTTCTGGTTGAGATATATTCTTCATCAAGTAAATTATCGACATTTAATGTGATTTCTTGATTGTCAGCAATATTATAATGTGCAGCTAAATCAACCACAGTACGGCTATCGATAGCTTGGGATGAAATAATGCTGCCTTGCCCCGCAGTTGTTCGCATTTCATCCATGTAGCGCACAAGTAAATCACTGCGCCAGTTTTCGCCAACCATGCCAACAGTAAATTGCAACTGATTTTGCGGCACATAAGGTAATTCATCACCTTTTACCACACTACCCCAAGTATCAAGTTTTGAAGAAAAACTATTTAAAAACTCAGTTTCTGTAAAGGTATAAGTCAAATTAACAGGTACAAGCAAGTTACTTACAGCAAATTCATAGCCTGTTTTTACTTCTAAACCAGATACTTCTACTTCACCCGCATTATATTGATTACCTATGTTGTCATCTTCACAACCTTGACTTGCCGTACAGTTACCATGCATATTCTCATAATCTGAATAGAAGAATAAGGCTTCACTGTTGAAGGCTGCACGATTAAAACGCAAACCTAATTCATAGTTAACGCTTTCTTCGTTATCACTGTCTTCATTACCTGGTGCTGGCGGCGCAAAGCCTTTTTGCACACCACCTAAAATAATCAGCTCATCATTGACGCGGTAAGTTAACGCAAGTGAAGGAAGTAAGACATCAACACTATTCTTTTTATGTGTAGGATCATTATCGCGAGCACTATCTGATTTACCCCAGTCATGTCGCTCTATTGTCATATCTTCATAGCGAAGACCAGCATTAATAATAAACTCTCCGATGGTGTATTCGTCATGAACAAATACCGCAAGCGCTTCCGCACTGTCGATACGATTTGAGTCAGAACCAGGCACGCCTGCACTTGTTTGGCTCATTTGATAAGTTGAATCAAGCGCATATTTATCTACCCACTGAAAACGATCCATCTCATCTTTATGTAAACGAACACCGAACTTCACTTGATGATCATTTAAGTCTGCATCCAATGTTGTTTGTAGGCCTTTTGATAAGTAATTACGGTTATTGGCTTTGATATCCACTGAGATTTCATCAAAAGGCAATGCCCCTTCATCAAACGCTGCGGCGTTTTCAATGCCACCTTTGCTTAAGCTATCACCATTGACTTTACTCGTTTTATACCAGTTACGGCTAAAATCGTTGTAATATAAAGAGGTACCTAAAGTGAAGCGCTCAGATAATTGAATATGATGGTTAATTTGTGCTTGTTTATGCTCTGTTGCCATATTATCTAACTGCGATGCAGAATAGCGCGTATACGGAGCAGCTTTAAAATCTGCTTGAGTTAATCCCATGTAGGTTTCATCAGAATCTTCATCAGAAAACTTCAACTTAAATTCAAGCTCCTGATAATATTTTGCACTATTATCACTGTGCACTAGCACTTTTGCTAAAACATCATTTTTCACAAACCCTGTTTCGCGATCACTATGGTTAATATCTTTAAAGCCATCGGCTTGATAACGAAACACTTCAAAAACAGATGAAACATTATCCCCAGAGCCACCTACATACGCATGAGCTTTGGCATAACCATCTTGACCAACATTAACATTGACTTGACCTGCTAATGATTGTTCAGGAATTTGACGAGATAGTAGGTTGACCACACCACCGGTAGTACGTGGACCAAACATTGCACTTGATGTGCCTTTTAACACTTCAATCTGCTGCATACGACCAGCAGTAGGGAAATAATAAGCTGACGGTGCAGCATATGGCGCTGGAGCTGCTAAAACCCCATCTTCCATAATAGTCACTTTTTCACTACGGTTTTGCCCAGTGCCACGCATACCAATATTAGGGCGAAGTCCATAACCATCTTCTTCTAATACATAAACACCAGGTACCGAAGTTAAGGTGCGCATAATATCGGTAAAGTCGAATTTTTCTAACTCATCCTGAGAAATCAAATGAGCACTTCCTGGCACATCATTAACAACGCCATCAGAACCAAAAATGGTCAGATGTTCCATATCATCATTATCGTTTGCATAAGCAATAGAGCTCATTGCACTTAACACCGCAATTGATAACAACGCTGGTTTGAAAGAAGATAAAACGTTCATAGAAAACCTTAATTAAATACTACTGAAATAGAATTGGTGCTATTAAAACACACAACCAAATAAGAATCGTTATTATTTATATTTAAAATACATTTCTTTTGATCATGATCACAAAAATTCAATTGTTGCTTTCAAAAATATTTAAAGTAGATGCCATCAGTAGCAAGCAGATAAAGTTAAATATGTTATTTTTAGCAAGAAACGGCTTGCGCTGATTACTTATTGGTTAAAACAAGCGCACCTTTAATACGCCGCCATGCATGCTTAAAAGGAGCTATATAAATATTGAGCAATTTATCGTGTTCTGCCGTTTGCTCACCGATACCAAATGATAGTTTTTTGACTTGCGAAGCCAAGGTAAAACAGCCTGCCACTCTATCCCAGATAGCTAAGGCGGAGCCGAAATTTGAATGACATAGTTTTGGGTTATCACTGTGGTGGATTTGATGTTGTGCTGGACTGATAAACCAATGCTCTATTTTATCACCCCATGATAGCCAAATGTGGCTATGACGTAAGTTAGATCCCATAATGTTAAAAGCAAAGACAAACATGTTAGCGCCAACAATATCGATCATTTTCAACGTTGGCCCTAAAAAGTAGTAACAAACACCCACCACAAATCCTTGAGTAAGTGCCATGCGACATGCATACAAATAACTTTCGACAGGATGAGAGCGGTAGATGGTAAATGGCGTTAATACTCGCGCTGAGTGATGCACTTTGTGGAATTCCCACAATATTGGGATACGGTGTAAGAGATAGTGAAGATAAAAACGGGTAAAATCATCGACAAGAAATAGTACAAGCGTAAAAACGATCATTACGGAGCTAGCTGATAATTGCAGATGTTCTATTGTACCAAATAAATTCTCCATACTATTTGTCACCCAAAGAGCAATGGGTGCCATCGTGAGAATGATTAACGGAAACAATGCCGCCTTTAACAGTTTATTGACGATAAATAGGAAGTAGTCATTACGTGCAGATTGCGACAAATAGATGCTTTTCGGAAATAAAAAAGAGAGAAAACCAACGACTGACGCCTGTTTCTCTTGTTGCTTCAATTGCAGCAGAAATATTGGTACCGCCAGCATTACTGCCGACAACAAATACCCCCAATAAATTCTCTTATTTGCATCAAACAAGTACATAGAGAGCTCTTGTACATTAGCAAATAAAAAATCGATCACATCACTACCTTCAATTATTTTGAACTGCTTGTTGCCATTATATCGCTAGATAAAGAGGAGTCATTTGAGCTACTCCTCAATACAAAGCTACCTGTCATTTAGAAGCTATATTGATAACCGATAAACACCTGTTGTGGCTTACTAGGTCTTGCTCCATAAGGACGTCGACTGATGATCTCTTGCTCATCTAACACATTATCTATTTTTAAATAAACGTTGCCCATATCGCCCAATTCATAACTTGCCGAAAAGTCTAATACGGTATGAGCTTGCGTCTTAACCCCTGCCAACAACACGCCATCACCAGAGGCTTCCAGCATATCATCAACATATCGAGCAATGAAATTAACCTGCCAGTTATTGGCGACTAAGCCAGCGTTAACCGTCAGTTGATGTTCCGGTTGATAAGGTAAAGTGTCACCCTCTTCTATACTTCCCCACATAGGAAAGTCTGAAGCAAAGCTGGCATCAAATTCGGATTCTGTCAGGGTGTAGGTAAGTGAAAGCGGCATATCAACAATACGGCTTACGGCAAAAGTATGAGCCATAGTAAGTTCTAATCCATACACTGTCGCTGCACCACTGTTAAATTCCGCATCTAAATTATCACCACAACTTGCAGCGGCAGAAAATGAACAGCTTTCTTTGAGGTTATTGATATCATTATAAAAAACCACAGCCTCCGCTTGGCTACCGTTATTTTTATAACGCGCACCTAATTCATAATTAACACTCTTTTCTACCGATACAGACGGATGCTCTTTTGGACTAGTCGGTATAAACCCTTCATGTACACCAAAAAATAGTCCAGAGAGCTCTGATAATTTATAAAACGCACTAAAACTGGGCAACCAAATATCGGTTTGCTTTTTCAACCAATCATCTGCTTTACCTTCAGCCTGATTCTGATATAGCGACTCAAACAGCTCGCCACGCAAACCAAAAGTCATTTCAAGATCATGCCAAAAAATTCGATCTTTAATAAAAATCGACACAGCATCAGTTTCTTCTAAATTCGTCGTAGTCGCTACCGTTGCACTACCATCTGAGACTAATTGCGCACTTTGCATCAAAAATGCATCTTCGGTATGACGACGTTTAATTTGATCCTGATGAAACCTAAAACCGGCATTAAATTCATGCATCAATCCCGCAACTTCAATATCCAAATAAAGCTCCGATTGAATGCCTTGAGAATAATATTCACGAGCATTATCACCTAGCATGATTTTTTCGTATTCTTTTCCAGTATTACGCTCACCAGTTAACAGTTGATAAAAGCTAGCATTGATTTCATCCGTTGGATTAAACAAAATTTCTTGCAAGTCACGATGCACCAAGCCATTTTTAAAACCATTAATTTTAAACCAAGAACGTTCAAAATCGTTACGATATAACCGTGTGGTAATATCGAATGCATCATTACCAATAAAGTGTGTCAGTTGTATTTGTTGGTGTTGCCAGTCCATTTTATCCAGCTGACTGGCGACATAACGACGATTAGCACTGTGTTTAAAATCATCGTCGGTTAATCCTAAATAGGTTTCATCCGAGATTTCATCCGCGTAAGAAAGTTTTAATTCAAAAATTTGGCTATAGTCGTTAGTAGATAAGTCATAATTGAACTTCGCCATGATGTCGTTTTTATCAAAGCCGGTATCACCACCGCCATCGAGCACTTTAAAGCCATCCGATTGAATATGAGTACCTTCGAGTAAATAACCAAAATTGCCATTCGTGTTGCCATAATAGCCTTTAGTTTTCACATAACCGTCGGTGCCAAGCGAAAGATCAATCATTCCTTCACTACCATCGGGTATATGACGAGTGGTCATATTTAATGCCCCTGCAACAGTATTGGGCCCATACTTGACGGCCGCTGGCCCCTTAAACACTTCTAAAGCCGTCATTTTACTCATCATGGGAAAATAATAGGCGGCTGGAGCAGAATAAGGCGCAGGACCAATTAATACACCATCTTCCATAACCGTTATTTTCTTACTACGTTCAGGCGTTGCACCACGAAAGCCAATATTAGGACGTAAACCAAAACCATCTTCTTCACGAATATTAACCCCTGGCACACTGTATAATACTCGGTTAATATCATCGAACTTAAATTTTTCTAATTCCGCTTCACCAATTAAGGTTGCTGAACCTGATTCTGTACGTAACTTTTCATCATGACCTATGATCTGAATACGTTCTAAATAGTCTTTTTCTATATCAAGATCCTTGGCGCTATCATCAGCATTTACATTGAAGCCAACAGATAATACGGCAAGTGCTATTGCGCACTTTTTAAAAGTCGATGGTGCCATCATTAATCATTATCTCCTGCTGAGGTTTTCGGTAATTCAAGGGCAAGGTTATTGATGAAATCCGTTTTTAGTTTATCCGTTATTGCTTTGATATCAGTGTGGGTTTGTACCACTTGCTCACGGTTTTCAATTAAGGTAGTAGATAAACTTTGTTGATACGCTTGGGCACCACTGATAGCTGTTTGCACATCACTGGTCATGTCATCAGCAACCTCACTGGCATCATTGTTGATAAGAAAATCAACAAAACCTGTGCCATTGTCCCCCGTTAACAGGCGATCAAAGCCAATTAAATTATTAATAATGTGTGAAATGGATTGTTGCGCATATCTTGACTCAACCGCTTCGACACAGGCACCGGTTCCACATTCATTAACTAACAAGCCCAAAGGTTCAGCCAATTTACCGTCTTTGGTTGATTTGTCGAGGTAGAACATCGCATCACTTATCCGATTTACCGCTTCATGTTCACTATTAAAAACACTATTGGCGCTACCAGCTGTTTTTAATTGCTCCGCATAGCCTCCAACATTACTCCAAGCGAAGACTAAATCATTAGCATTATTATGAATATCTAGTGCGACTTCCACAGCAAACTGACAGCGCGCAATTTTACGATAACTCTCAGATTGATTATGCCAGCCATCAGGACCTGCCGATTCACAACTCGTTGCGAGATCATCATTAAATAAGAGATATTCTAACGCCGCTAAACCTTTTCGAGATGATGTTCGTTTGGTGATGTCATAGGGAGAGCCGTTCACCTCTCCCGTTTGGAAAAACATTACGTCGTAATCAACCGCACAGGAATTTACAATCGGCCAAGAATAAATGTTATTACGAAGTAAGTTATCATTTTCAAGCAATGGACCTAATAACATGGTTTCGGCTTGTTGCCAGGTACTCATTGCTACTTTCCAGCCTTCACGGGCAGCATCTTTAGCCTGTGCAACCGCAGAAGCATCGCTTAAACCATCAGCAAAACTTTGTTCAGCCTGACAATAAGCATCAACTAGCTGTGTTTGTTCGTTAGATTCGTCAACAAAGCGATCAAATGTCGGGGATATGACATTATCTACCAAATTAGCAATTAATGCTTGCTCGTCAAAACCTGTTTCTATCGGCTGTTGATCAGCATAGCCTTCGCCAGATGAACTACTAGTGCTTTCACCACAGGCACTCACTAACAGGACTGTTGTTATGGCAATGGTGATTAAATGTTTTTGCTTAACGTTTTTTATCATGATGACCTTTTTACTCTTAAAAACAGCAAAGCTTGACTAGTCACAGTCAAGCTTTTTATTCATTGAACACTCATTCAATTGGGGCAAATGAACTTACCAATTTGCAACGTTTTCAGCATCAAAATCAAGCGCTTGTGCTAATATCTCTCTCGCACTAGCAAGTTGAGTCAAGTATTGCTCTACAGTTACTGAGTCTAACACTGGTGCTTCTCCAATATGTTGATGTAATTCAACAAACTGCTCAGCGGAAATAGGTGAGTAAGGGTTAAATTGTAAACCTAAAGCAAAACCTTTTAACTCAGACCAATGCTTAGCAGTAGTTGAATAACTGAAATCGTTGGTGTCTAACGCTGATAAGTCAGCAGTTAGTTCATTAATATAATGAACCGCTGTCGCAGCTACCGCTTTTTCCCATGCTTGAACAGCACTATCACGATAACCTTTCAATGCTTCCATTTGTTCAGCAGTAAGCGCATTACCTGCATTGTCATTGATCAAGGCACGTCCAGCAATTAATGCCGCCATCGCATCAGTAGTGTAGTCAGTCGGATTAGTATTTGATTTAGTACCGCGATCACGTTTAGCGGCATTGGTTGAATTACCAAAGTTATACTCAGCTAATAAATCAATCTCACCATCACCATTGCTGTCATGCTTACCATTCCAGTCTTCGCGTCCATCTTCGGTCGATTTCACTTTACCAGCGATTTCATTATCGTTGTATTCCATATAATCACGAGCTGCACCAAAATAACCAAAACCTTCATCAAATTGATGCTCTAGATTAGTGTACGGTTTGCCTGAAGCGGCGCCGGTATTGTCAGTTGTTAATCCTTTACCTTCGGTTTCATGACCAAAGTAATCATCGGTAGCTTGTGAATAAGCAACACTCATTAATAAGAACTTTTGGATTAGCTGTTTAAGATCGGTACCGTCAGTATTCAAATAAATTGCCGTGATATCATCACCGGTTGCAGATTGGCGAACCACACCATTTAAGTGTTGCTGTGCATTATCCGCTAGCTGCTCAAAGAACATGTCAATCAGGCTTTCAGGTGTGTAACTGCCTTGTGCGCCCCAACCAGCGAAATCACCATTGTTCCAATCTTTATGCTGGCCTTTGGTATCGTTACCTGCAATTTTACCCACCAAATTTTTATGGCTACCTGAAATATCAGCCATGTATTGTTGCTTAGTATTTGCATCAAAAGATTTTAATTCAAAGTTATCGTATTGCAGTTCAGTAGTGCGGAAAAATTTATTTAATCTATCTAAAACATCTTGCTTTGAGGTTAATGTGCCGTCGTCTAATTCGCCTTTTAAGGTGTTGCCAATATAATGATTTAATTCAGCGATTAGTACATGACGCGCAATTTGTCCTGAGTAAGAAACACTGGAACCATCAATAAACTTACTATCAAAGCTATAAGTATCTAGCACATCATTGACATTAACCGTGATTTCTTTGCTATAGGATAAACCACCATTATCAGTCACAGTAACATTGACCGTATGTGATACTGCTTGTTCAAAGTTTGCTTGGGTATCGGCCGCTAATACGAGCTGATCACCATCTACCACAAACATGTCACCATCCACCGTATAAGTGAAGGTGTCACCAGCATCAGCATCTGTTGCTGATAATGTCCCGACGACTGCTGCAACTGCATTTTCGTCAACACTGTCGTTACTGATTGTGATATCTGTTGGCGCAGAGTTTTTGACAACGTCTTCATTTTTATTACTAGAAGAACCACTACCGCCACACGCAGTTAAGGTAAATAATGTTGCTATTGTTGTTGCTAATAAGCTTTTGTTAAAAGTCATACCGATTCCAAGTGTAAAATCTATTGTTATTCATTTAATGGTGAGCATGCTACCATAAAAAAACACTAATGCAAATGCGAATAACTATTATTTAGAATAATATACCCATTTGTTGATTTAGAACAAAAATTGAAGGATAACAATTTGGTATAGACTGAAAAGTTCGATCTAACAGTATGATTTGACTATAAATAACGAAGAAAAACAGCGGTAGTCGATGAAATACAAGTGGTTTAGTTGTCAGAAATTATCGACCATTTGATAACTTGTCACATAACAAGAAGGGCAAAAAAATTTACCCTTCTTTCATTATCAGGTGCTTTTAAGGTAATAAATGATAGGTTTTTCTGAGCTGCTCAGCTCGCGTTTTAGACTTGAGTTCTGCAAATTCTCGTTGGTTTAATTTGCGCTTAGCCAGTGTGACTTCATTATTGAGTAATAATGCTTCAACATAATTTAAATAAATCTCTTCCTTCACCACTCCCGTTGACTGGTTAACGGCTTTGGTCAAATGCTGCAGCGCTTGGGAATACTCTTCTTTAGCCATATAAATTCTACCGGCCGTATCTAACACGTCGGGCATATTAGGGCGAATCGCTAGCGCTCGTTCAACATATTGTTGCGCCTTATCGATATCATTTCGTTGTAAGGAAAAATAGGCGAGATTATTTAACGCAATAAAATTTTTGTCATTGATGGTTAACGCATGTTGATAACTCTTAATTGCACCATCAATATCGGTGGCTAATTGCAATTGTGCAAATTGCATTAAACTTTCACCATCATTAGGGAAGTTGTCGACATGGGCTCTTAAAAAATCATCCGCCGCCTGCTGCTTTGACATACGGTTCAAACAAAGATAAACCAAACGCATATTGCGCGCAGATGGCTGTGCTTTGTAAGCAGTTTCTAAATTGGGTAGTGCCTTGGCATATTGTTTATCAGCCACTTGTAACTGCCCTAATATGCCCTTGGCAAAGGCAGAGTTTTTCGCTTGTTCAGGTAAAGCGGTAAAATTTGCTTTTGCTGATTTCATATCCCCTTTGATCAGCAAGAAATGCGTATAAAACAATCGCACTGCAATATTATTTTTATCTTTTTCGAGAAAACGCTGACTCAATGCTAATCCTTGCTCATACTCTCGCTGGCTGTTTAGCAAGATCAAATTACTGATCACCGCTTCTTTATTATTCGGTCGTTGCTCCAACCATTGTTGATTCAGCTTGGTCAGTTGCTCGAACTGTTTATTTCCGTAATAAGCCTGACTTAGCGTTTTCCAATATACTTGCGGAGCATTCTCTTGAGGAAAATTTGTCAATACTTCAATACTATCTTGGTATTGCTTTTCATGCAGGTACACTTTGGCTAATAACAGCCTCAATCCTTGGTGATCAGGTTGTTCATCAAAGCGCTGTTGAAGCAGTTGCATCGCTTGTTCTGCGCTATTATTTGCCACCGCCAAAAGGTAATATTTCACTAACGCCCCCATATGGTATGGTTGCTGCTTTAAGACAGTGTTCACATAATGCGTGGCGTTAGCATAGTCTTGCTCAGAGATAGCTAATTGAGCCAATGCAAGATAAGCATTCGCATCATCAGGAGCAAAGGTTATCGCACGTTGAAAAGTTTTTTTAGCAAGTGCTAACTTACCCTGATGAGCATAAACGCTCGCCTCTAAGGTGATCGCTTGGATATCTTGCTCATTTTCACTTTGCCACTGTTTGGCTAAAGCCAATGCTTTATCATATTTTTTGCTTGATAAGTAAGCCGTTGCTAACGTTTGACGAGTAAATGGTTGATCGGGTTTTTTATCAAGCGCTTGTTCTAATTTAGCGATACCGGAGACATCATTTAGCGACAATTTCAACAAACCTAGGCGCGTTAAATCTTCTGCCGTTTGAGCAGATAATTCATCTGATTTAGTAAGCATAGAGCGTGCTTTATCTATGTCGCCTTGGCGCATTAACGCTAAGCCAATGGTTGACACTAGTGCATTGTCTTTATCTGATAAACCATCGAGTGCAGCGATGGTGTCACCTGCTTGTTCAGTTAATCCTAGTCTCAGTTGGCTAACCGCTAACATACGTAACGCTTGGTGATCTTGGGGTAAATCTTGCGCTATCATAGATAAATACTGGTTGGCTTTTTCAAAATCATCCAACTGATAGGCCGAATAGCCTGCTAATAATCGTAATGCCGGATCATTTGGGTCAGCGATAATCGCTTTTTCGGTATATGTTAAGGCATTTTCAAGGTCTTTAGCTTTATAACGCACAATACCTTTTAATTGATTGAGCAAGCCATTATCCTCATTCACCGTTAACAAGGTATCAATTAACGGCTCAGCTTCTACTGTTCGATCTAATTCAACTAGTAGCCGAGCGGTAATAAAGCTCACTTCTAAATCATTTGGAAAATAAGAAACATAGGATAAATAAGTATCGGCAGCTGCTGCTAATTCTCCCGAACGAGCTAATAAAATCGCTTTTAATTTTAAGGCATCAGACTGATCCTCATGCGCAGCAATGATGCTATCCAATTGCTCAAGCGCTGCGTCTACTTGTTGATTCATCACCAATGAATAAACAAAAGCAAGCTGCTTAAATACTGAGTCTGTATCTAATAATTGAATTTCTTCGATCAGTGCGTTTACTTTTTCTTTTTGCTCCAAGCGAAACATGGCTTGTAACTTATAAAAAGCCACTTGAGCTGATTGCGCGAGTGATAAGCCTGTATCTTGATGATCTAAGTCGAGCAAGGCCACATCTGAACGAGATTTTTGATACGCTTGCGAGAGCAAAGGCAATACCTGGGCACTTGGGTACTTTAATGCTAATGCCTTATTTAACTCTTTCTCCGCACTTTCATAAGCGCCCTGGCTCAGATAAACCTGACCTAACAGAAAACGCGCTTGTGCCATATCAGGTGACTGTTTGATGGCATTTTTTAGCTCAATGACCGCCGCTTGATAGTCCTGATTTTCCATCAGTTGTTGAGCAGATTGAAGGTAACTTTCACTCGATTGCGGCGAACAAGCCCCTAATAATAACACCACACACAACAGAATAATTCGCTTCATAATATCCTTTTAACCTGTCACTATCATTTGTTTTAATTGATGTTACATCACTTTAACACAATTAAAGCATAGTGCTCATTTTAAGCGAATGCTAATTGCTGTAAACAGCTTGAAAGGCGTTGTTTAGCTATAATAAACTTTCGTTGGGATCGTTAAAATTTTACTACCAGCATTTTTAAGCCAGTAATAAATCAAGGTAAAAATAATCAGTACTACAGCCAATATGATCAGCGAACGCAGCGGTTGAACAGCAATGTTACCGAGCTGAAAACATGCACTGGCAACAAGATAGGCTAACGTAAAACTCCAAAGCGCGGCAAAGCCTGCCCATTTACTACCCACTTCATTCTTTATCGCTCCCATAGCTGCGGCACAGGGCGTATACAGCAGAATAAATAATAAATAACTAAAAGCACCTAACTGACCTGCAAATGCCACTTGCATGGTTGTTAATGTGGTCACTTCAACCGCTTGCTCTTGTGCGGCTACTTCAACACTTGAGACATCACCAATATCAGTACCTAAAGGATCATCAGGCGCAATGCCTAATAAATTTTCCCGAATACTATTCGTTGCTTGCTGCCATCTATCCAACAGTGTTACTTGTTCAACGTCCCCTTGTTCTTTTGGTGAATAAAGACTATTAAAGGTGGCGACTAACGCTTCTTTAGCAAAAATACCCGTGATAATGCCGACGCTTGCCTGCCAATTATCTTCTTTCACACCTATTGGTGCTAGCAACGGCGTCACTATCTGCGCTCCCTGACTTAAGATAGAAGAGTCGGTATCGTGATGACCAAATTCACCATCCATACCTAAAGAGTTTAAAAAGTTTAAACAACAAACTACTATCACTATAGTTTTACCCGCGCCAGTAATAAACGAATAAGTACGCCTAGAGACACGCTGTATCAAGTAAGACACTTTAGGCAGCTCATATAATGGCAATTCCATAATATTATATGAACTTTTGCCTTGCAGTACGGTTGCCTTTAATAACAGGCCGGTAAATATCGCCGCAAAAATACCTATCAGATACAATAAAAATACCAGATTTTGCCCTGATTCAGGGAAAAACGCCGCGGCAAATAAGGCATAAACAGGTAATCTGGCACCACAAGACATAAATGGTGACATCATCACAGTGGTTAAACGCTCACGTTCACTATCGAGAATTCGAGCGGACATGACCGCCGGTACCGTACAACCGAAACCAACTATCAAAGGCACAAATGCTTTACCCGGCAAGCCAATTTTTTGCATTAAACTATCCACAACAAAAGCCGCTCGCGCAAGATAACCACTGCTTTCCAATAATGATAAGCCAATAAATAAACTCACAATAATAGGAATGAAAGTCGCCACGGTTTGCATACCAATGCCAATACCTTCAATCAAAGTTAACAGCCATTGAGGCCAACCAAACTGACTAATAAATTGTGTCGGATAATCAACAAAAATTGCGCCTGCCAAAATATCAAAAAAGTCAATAAATGCGCCGCCAACATTGATGGCAAACATAAAGAGTAAATACATCATGCCAAGAAAGATTGGTAAGCCAAGTAACGGATGCAAAATAACACGATCTATTTTGTCACTGATCCGATTGACATCACTATCACTGATATTCGCTTTATCAAGCAGCTGGTGAATAAACTGATGGCGGGCATGCATAATAGCGGCAACATCGCCTGAACAACGGCATTGGTTTTCTTGGCTACTTTGTAACGTTTGTTCATATGCAAGTAATGACGATGCATTATCTGTCAATGTTTGTTGTAACTTGGCGGGTAGTGGTAGCTTTATCGGATACTGCGTATGCTGTTTTAACCCAGCAAGTGCTTGTTTGACTTGCTCTTTGGTCTGTTTATCAAAATTATTAACTTGTATAACTGGACACCCTAACTCTTGCGCTAAGTTATCCACATTCAACGTTTGAGCTTCTTTGCGATCTGCTTTAGTTAACACCACTAGCATAGGTATCGCCAGCTCTCTAAGTTGGGTTGTTAAATAAAGCTGACGTTTTACCTGAGTGGCATCTACAACATTAATAAGATAGTCAACCTGATGTTCTTGCAAAAAAGACTGGCTAATAGATAAATCTTTGCTCTGTTGCTCGCGTTTGGCTAACGAAGAAATTCCCGGCAAATCAGATAGTTGTACCTGTTCATTATCAAGTGACAGTGGCGCCTGCTTAATATCTACGGTAACACCGGTCCAATTGCCCGTTTTTTGCTTTTGTCCAGTTAAGGTATTAAAAAACGTTGTTTTTCCTGCATTAGCAAAGCCCACTAATGCGATTTGACTAGCTTGTTTCATTAAATGATTTGCACACCAACTTGCTTGGCAACGTCGCTAGGCACACAGACTTTTGTACCATGTAAATAAAAGGCTAACGGCCCATTAAAAGGCGCTTTGTGCGCTAAGGTGACCTCTGACGATAAAAAAAAGCCCTGTTCAATCAATTTAGTAGACAATTCAAGACTATCTGGTAAATAGTTTATCTTTGCTCGTTGCGCTTTCGCTAGCTGATGTAATGTCATACCAAACTCGCTAAGTGATAATGATTATCATTTATTCTACGATAGTTCTTTTAGTTGGGCAATACAAAACTGACAATTCATTGATTTATATCATGAGTAAACAGTGTTGCCGTTACAACATAATTTACCGTTATCATTGATAAACATCATAAAAATTTAACTGTGCTATAGTTAATGCATTGTCGTATTTTTGTTGTTGGCTATGCTAGGTAGGCATTCTCTTATTATTTTGTTGATCTTATTGTTTTTGCCTAGTGTAACTTGGGCAATAACTTCGCCAGTGTTTCTCCATATCGTTACCGAGCACTCTCCTCCTTACCAAGAACAAAAGAGAAATAGACCAGTTCAAGGATTAACCACCGAATTAGTGAAGGCCGTGTTAGCAGGAACACCTTATCATTACCAGATCAACATTTATCCTTGGTCACGCGCATTTATGATGGCAAAAGAGCGACCTAATACCTGTATCTATTTAATGTCTCGAAATGAACAACGAGAAAAACATTTTCAGTGGATTGCCCCTATTTTATCGGTCAATGACTACTTAATTGGTTTAGCTGATCGTGATGGTATTGCGCTAAATTCTCTTGAAGATGCAAAAAATTATAATGTTGCGGTGTTAAAAGATGACAGAACCTATTATATGTTGCTTGATCAAGGCTTCGAAGAGCACAAAAATCTTTATGTGATCAACAATACCTACTCTTTATTAAAACTTTTACTGACCAGAAAAAATATCGACTTTATCATTGCAGATACCATTAATGTTGAATATCGAGCAAAATACAACGGCATGGACCCAAATCTGTTCCGTGCTTACTATAAAATAACGGAAAACCCTGTCGATCTATATTTAGCTTGCAGCTTAACAACCCCAAAACCCATTATTGAAACATTGAAAAAAAGCTTAGCCACAATAAAACATAACGGCGTGTATGACCAAATAATGAATTACGTTAAATAAGTACTTACTTTTATTGCTCGTAATAAACAAAACCACGATTTATTCAAGCAAACCGTGTAAAATACTCCGAGTTCACTGGCCCAATATCATATTATTTTACATTAAACCTTCACTATGTCTGCATCCACACAAGTTCCACATTTCACGGCTTTTGAGCACAACGAGTACTTAGCACAATTACCTAAACAATTTACCTTTCCATTTTATTATCAGCCTCATCCCCTTGCCAAAAGGGCAGCTCAGGTATTACAGCAACATTTATCCAACCAGCAACCAGTAAGCACAAATGAACAAGGAAGAATGTACGGTGTATTAGTGGTTAAAAACGCTCAACAACAGCTTGGTTTTATTAGTGCTGTATCGGGCACTGAACTTGCCAAAAATGCTAACAATACAAACAACCTATTGGTACCACCAGTGTTTACTGGCTTTGAACCAAGCCATGAATTTTTTGAAAAACAACGCTTGGTTAATCAAATCAATGATGAAATAAGCCAGCTTCAAACCAGCTTAGTCTACCAACAACAAAAACAACTCTTAGTCAGTGAACAGTCAGCGGCACAGTTTCAAATAAGCCAGGCGCAAGCTGTCATGGCCAACAATAGACAATTACGCAAACAAGTACGCCAAAAGCTGGCTCCATTACTTGAGCCAATCAATGAGCAGGATAGCCCCTTCCAATTTGCACAAGCGACCAAACAAAGCATTGAACTTGCCCGTCAAAGTGTTGCCGATAAAAAGCAATTAGCGCAACTAAAAGCCTACTGGCAACAAAGAATTAATCAGGCAGAGCAATGCTTGAGCAAATATGAACACGCGATTAAACAGTTAAAAAAATCAAGACAGAAAATCTCCCACCGCTTACAAAAACAATTGTTTCGCCAATACCGTTTATTAAATGCCAAGGGCGAAGTGAAAAACGTAATGGATATCTTCCATGAATTCGCTCAAATAACGCCGCCAGCAGGAGCTGGAGATTGCGCGGCCCCCAAACTATTGCATTATGCCTATACTCATCAGTTAATACCTATTTGTATGGCCGAATTTTGGTGGGGCCAACCAGCGCAGTCAGAAGTAAGAAAACATTTACATTATTACCCCGCTTGTCAGGGCAAGTGTCAGGCTATTTTAAATCATATGTTAACTGGGCTTGAGGTTGAAGAAAATCCATTATTAATAAATCCGGCACAAGATAAGCAGCTAGAGATTATTTATCAAGATCAACACCTTGTCGTGGTCAATAAACCCGCAGGCATGCTCTCGGTACCTGGTAAGCATATTAAAGATTCAGCCTATACTCGGATAAAATCCATGTGCCCAAATGCCCAAGGCAGTTTAGTATTGCATCGTCTTGATATGGCGACTTCGGGCTTATTATTATTTTCATTGAATGAACGCGCGCATAAACACTTACAGCAGCAATTTATCAATAAAGACATTCGCAAACGCTATATTGCTGTAATTGAAGGTCAGTTATCACAACCAACGGGAGTGATCGCTTTACCCCTGATCACAGACATTAATGATCGCCCCCGACAAAAAGTGTGCTACCAACATGGCAAGCCTGCAGAGACCCGCTGGCAAGTGTTATCAAGCACAGAAAATACCACGCGTGTCCAATTAAACCCGGTCACCGGTAGAACACATCAGCTAAGGGTGCATTGCGCACATCCGCACGGCTTAAACAGCGCAATTGTCGGGGATGGCCTCTATGGTAAAAGTGCTGACAGATTACACCTGCACGCAGAGCAGCTGAGTTTTATGCACCCTGTAACAAAAAAACTCATGTCTTTTCAAGTTGCTGCCGAATTCTAGCCATTTGAAATATTACCTATTGTAAGCTCTGACAATTGACTTTGTTTACCTTTCACCCTAGGATAACTGCCAGGTTGCAGAGACGCCTATTCCGCTAAAGATGAATTCACTCTGATATCAACATATTAATCAGTTCAGTACGAACTAAGTAGGCTTTGCGGAGTGCCAAATTTACTTAGAGGTTATTGAATATGATCCTTATCAAACGACAGCTGGCAAACAGTCGCTTCCCAACACCCAAGCTAAAACATTGTGTTTATACAAAATCCACACAACTCACGTTATTGTTCGGTTGTATATTTGTACTCACTTATTTTAGCCCGAGTGTGACCACGCAAATTCATGCATCACTGTCATTCTCATTAGATAGTGCACATGTGCAGTTACAACTAGATATCAAACAGGGGTAACTGATGAACTTGGCATTAAATGAAAGTAAAACACAAGCAAAACGGTTATTGAAATCGCTTAAGAGTACAGAGATTCTGCCAAATGAAATCGCAGGTATGCTAAAAAAGTTAGGAGTAACATCAATTACACAGTTACAACTTAAACACTGTTTAGCGCTGATTGCTCAACGATTAGGCTTTGCAAGTTGGCATCATGCGCAGGAATTATTTTCAGGTAAAGCATCTATTGCCGATCAGCCTGATATGGGAACACTCTTCTATAAAGGGACATGTAGCACCTTTTTGAATTTGTGGTTTTCTGATTATCAAGAAGCAAAACAAGCATTAACCACTAACCCAGAAAACACTTGGTTAGTGCCTTATAAAAAACAATTTATCGTGGTAAAACGTGAATACTTAACGGCCTTACAGTTAACGGAAGAAAATATCGCATTACTTAATAAAGTGCAGCATGATCTCTATCACAGTTATAACACTGAGTGTTGGGATCGCACCGCATGTGCGGTAATTCGTAAACAACCTTTATTTTAATCATTAAGCCGTGTGTTTTCGCCCAAGCGAGTATTTGCTAGCTTGGGCTTTTCAATCAGCTTTTTGCCGCTCACTTTCAACACTAACCAACACGCAGTAACTGATACGAAAAAGCGCTTATCCACAACAAAAACTGATAATAAAAAATATAAAATAGAGTGACCCCAGATACCTAACGCCGCGTATAAGTATTCATAGTCCAAGCTTAATTTCACAAGACACATTAATCAAAAGTTCAATTAAGCACTGTTCATCATTGGACTAGGCAATTTGCTTAGAGCTAGAATCAATCTCGGATCATGTATAAATGCTAAATCATTAAATATGATTAAATTAATTTTGACTCGCGTGTAAACTTAATAAAGCGTGTTCAGGCCCCTGAAATTGACTAACAAAGGCATTGATCAAAGGAAACAGTGTTTTTTTCTGTTCTAGCGAAAATGTTTGGTCAATTTCTGCTTTTATTTCCGCAATACTTTTTAGCCTGTCGATACTTTTCGCTTTTACAGCACTCGTTTCGACGTCTACATCAAATAACAGCCTATTTATTTTACTTCCAGTAGAAATTTTCGGCCATACAACTGCGCCTTTATAGTTAGGGTGCGAGTGATTGGCAAAATGAACGAAGCGTAACATCATCTCTTTACTAAGGTTTTTTCGTGCAATGTCATTATTATCCGAGAAGGTTAACTGTTGCCAAAAGCTTTGTACCATATGTTGCCACCGGCCAAAGTGAAATGAGGTATCTATTGTATGGAAAGCGCCGATACAATCGCCAAGTTCATCAGGTAAAGGAGAGCGACCTTGTTCATCAGGCGAACCGTAGCCCATTTCATAAAAGTATATCGGCCACGATGACGAGTGTTGACTTGCATGATAAAAAGTCTCAACCGTTAACGCTGTCAGCAATTCTGTTGCATATTGCCCCACTAAGCTTGCATCTGCCGGACTGAGCCAATTAAAAACATTATAGGCTCGATCACAAGTCCAAGCTTTAGCTTCGTCCTTGGTTAACCCTACCATTATTGGCACTTTATTTATCAGGTTACCATCACTAATGAGTTGTGCTGTTGGCGTCAATGGCATGACGACACCATCTCTTACGGCATTAAAATCTGGGTTTATCTTCATACCAGCATCTACTATTGCCTTGGCAGGGATATCTAGCATTTGTTTATCAATATCTTTAGCACTCATTTGAAGATATTTCTTGCCAAGCAGGGTCTGTTCTAATTTCACAGATGCCTGCTTTGCTTGTTCTTTAGAATAGTCGATCGGAATACCCGATTGAATAAAGGCTTTGTGAAATAAACCACTAGCCATATTTGTCGCCAGCAGGTTAAAAATGTTTTGTGCCCCTGCGGATAAGCCGCCAAGCGTGATATTATTAGGATCCCCACCAAAAGAGTGAATATTATTTTTGACCCATTTTAAACTTTCAATAATATCTAATAAACCTAAGTTACCTGAGTTATCTAACTCATCGATTGACTTATCTTCATGGCTATAAAGCCAACCTAAAAAACCTAATCGATACTGCATGGTAACAACGACCATATCCCCTTCCTGAGCTAGTACATCGCCCAAACGTGCAGGATTGTTTATCATTCCCTGCTCATTTGAGCCACCATGGATATAAACATGCACAGGAAGTTGGGGTTGGTTGTTATTTGGTCGCCAAATATTTAAGAACAAACAATCTTCAGTGCCTATGTATCTTTTCGAATCAAGTTCATCGGTATATTGGGGACAAGCTTGAGGGTGTTGCGTTGCTGAACGAACACCTTTCCATGGTATGACAGGTTGAGGTGCTTTCCAGCGTAAATTTCCAATTGGCGCTTGAGCATAAGGAACCCCAAGCCAAGTAATAACCGCATTATCCTTTATTAGTTTCCCGCTAATTTGGCCTGCGGTTGTTACCCTAAGTTCTGCCTTATCTAACGAGGCTTGGTTTAGTTGTGTTTTATTGTGCGCACTACTGACGGGGCTAAAAATTAAGAAAATAGCGCTGAACACAATGGCGACAATGGATTTACTATTCATCAAATGAAGGTAGGGTATACATATGTTCATATAATATCAGCCTAATAAATAATTAAGCTCCAAAAGCAGTTTTGGAGCTTATTTGCTATATGAGCATTAGTCGAACTTATACTCAACACCAAACGAAATAGTGCGTGGTGTGTTTACCGTTGTTACTACCGTGTCATCAAAAAATACCGGGCTCTGCATCAGGGTCGGCACTCGTTCGTCGGTTAAATTTCTAGCTGAAATTTTAAAAATCCAATCTTCATTGGCCGTAGTAAAACTCATGCTTGCATCAACTGTGGTATAACCTGATACTAAAGAGTACTCAGGTAGAGAATCTTTTACATATTGCTCATCGGTATAATTAACCGAGATACCTGACACCATATATGCACCATTGCTAAAATCCACTTCATGCGTTAAACCAACATTCATCTGAAATTCAGGCGCTCTTATGAAAGAACGACCACTTAAGTCTTGTGTACACGCCCCTTCAGCACCAGATGCATTGTGTTGCGTTAGCTGTTCATAGGTGCAACTACCACCTTGGTAGTCGTCGTAAACAGCATCAAGCAAAGCAAAAGAAGTATTTAAAGATAAACTTTCAGTTAATTTTGCTCTTAAATCAACCTCTAAACCTTTTGCAGTCGCTTCAGCGGCATTGGTGGTTAAAAACCTAACTCCCGACATAGAATAAACTTGCAAGTCCTGATATTCAGAGTAGAACATCGCTGCATTTAATGCCGCTCTGCCTTGCCAAAATAGCAATTTAGTACCTAGCTCATAGTTATCCACTTGTTCTTCATTGAAGTCCCCTGCACTACCATTTAGGTCGCTAGAGTCGAAACCGCCCCCTTTAAAGCCTCTGGTATATTTAGCGTATGTCATCGCTTTATCATTGATATTGTATTGCAATGCAAACATAGGAGACCAATGTTTCTCACTGCGGCTGCCTTTATCGGCATAATTCTCTATACCTAATCCATAGGCATTAATAAACAGAGTCGTTGGATCCATCTCTGGGATATCAGTATTAAATTCCTGAATTTCAAGTGCACGTTTTACGTCCTTTTTCTCATCGTTATAACGTAAACCACCTTGTAGTTGCCATTTGTCCGAGATATTCCATACTACTTGAGCAAATGCGCTCCAGGTAGTGGTATCTTGTGCAAACGAACGCTCATTTTCTGTATCAGGGTAACCCACAATACTGAGCTCTGCAGCCAATCTTGGTGTTGTTAGGTATTCACTGTTTTGGAAATAGAATCCCCCAATATATTCTAGATTGCCAGTATTTAACAATTCAAAACGGAGCTCCTGACTGAACTGTTCAAATTCATCATTGGTATCAAACCAAATTAAAGGCACAGGGGTGAAGTCACTGTCTTCATTCTCAATTTCTGCATCGTACTGAGAATAGCCAGTTACCGATACGATACGTAAATTTTCCATTTCATAAGATGCTTCAACGACGCCATTTATCGCTTCGGTAATAACGTGGTGTTCAACTCCCAGACGACCGGTTGAAGTTTGCAAATCCACCTTATTTTCAGCGTCAGGGTCGACCATTTTCATGAAACCTTCATAACTTCCAAAGTCAAAAAGTTGGTAAAGCCCACCTTGTAAATCCTGCTTCGAGTACTCTAATTTAGAGTAGAGTTCTAACTCGTCCGTTGGATTCCAATCTAATGACAAACGAATAATTTTTTCATCTCTTAGGCGTTCATCTTTACCGGTTATGGTATTTTCTAAATAACCTTTATCTTGCTGTCTAACCTTTGTCGCCAATCTTGCGTTTAAATTATCAGAAAGAGCGCCATTCACTATGGCTGTGACTTGTAGATCTTGATACTCGGCATCGTAATCCGCACCAAATTTTCCGCTAAAATGATCATTTGGCCTCGCCGAAACAATATTTACGGCACCTGCTGTGGTGTTTTTACCAAATAATACGCCTTGTGGTCCGCGTAATATTTCGACTCGCTCCACGTCAAAAAATGGCATCGCAAATTGTTTAGATCTACTGCTATAAATTCCATCAATGAACATTCCAACCGACTGCTCAAATCCCTTATTAGTGCCGGAACCTAAACCACGCATAGCGATATTCATACCACTTGCGCCTTCAGTAATATTAAAGTTAGGTACATAGGAAGATAGGTCGTCTAATTGACTTATGTTCATAGCTTCAACAAACTCACTTCCTACCACAGCTACAGAAATAGGTACTTCATTTAGGTTTTGGGATTTCTTCTGCGCAGTAACTTCTATTACTTCTAACTCAAGTTGCTCTACTTTCTTTTCTTCAGCGGCGTAGGTAGACGTTACACTGAGCATGGTAATGCCTGCTATAATAGCCGTATGTAATGGATGACGCTTCATATTCACTTCTCCAATTCCTGTTGTAATTTTATGTTATATTTTTAGTTTTAATTGTTGTTTTAATATCTTGTTATGATGTTCAGTCGATATTTAATTGTTAATATTTTCAATCAGTTTGACCTTGCCAGTAGGACCATATTCCATAACCAACTCACCTTCATCGAACAGTTCAAGCTTCGCTTGGAAACGCAGCACTCGTTTTATTTCTTCACAGATTTTTTCGTCTAGTTGCTGTTTGCTTGCTAAACTTAATGAGCCTTTACATTCAACTTTTATATGAAGTGGAGGGGCTACGACAGGTGATTCTGATGTTTTCATCACCTTAATATTACCGGTTACTTGGTCGGCAAAACGCATGATTAAATCTCGAATTGCCGAAGGAAAAACGTTTACACCTTTCACTAACAACATGTCATCAACACGACCTAAAATTTTAATTCGAATTCCAGGAAAACCGCATTTACATGGTTTAGTGTTTATTTGAATTAAATCACCGTCCTTAAATCGAATAAGCGGTCCTACTTCACGCTCCAATGCGGTATAGACAAACTCTCCTGTAGCACCATCTTGCCATGGCAATACAGTGTTAGTTTCACGATCGTATAATTCAATAAATGTGGAATCTTGGGCGATAAAATGTAGACCGTCATGTTCCGTGCACGAGGTAAATATTGGATTTAAGGCTCCGGTGCCTCCAGCCATATCAAATAAGGTCGCGCCACCAAACCCCTCTTCTATTTCTTTAATGATTTGGGCTTCACTGCCCCCCGGTTCACCATAAACAAAGACTTTTTTTATGCCCATGGAAGGTAAGTCTATATTTAACTCGTTTTTACATTTCTTAATCAAAATGCGGGCAAATGAAGGCGTGCAGATAATGACATCAGGATGAGTTAATTCAATCATCTCTGCTACTTTTGCTGTTCCGACAAGACCACCTATTGGGATCACGTTGGCACCAAAATCTAATAGCGCATCAACCGTAGGAATGCCAGCTACCCACATGCTCATAACGCCGGCCATCAGTACTTTATCGCCTGGCTGAATACCTGCGATATCCGCCAAACGTGCCATATGCTTAAAAATAATTTGACGATCTGTATAACTATGGCCTTGGAAACTTGGCGTACCTGTGGTGCCGGAAGACGCACTCATACGATTTACTTTTTTTTCATCGCATGTGATATGCATACCCAACGGGTGACCTAAGTGTTCTTTGGACTGAGCCTGACTCTCTCGCTCTTCGTATTTATCGAAAGTAGGGTACTGGCTAAGTTGTGTTACATCATCAAATTCATAAGGATTCACATTCGCTTTATCAAACTTTTCTTTATAATACGGCGAGTCCTCATAACATCTGATGAGTAATTGTTTTAATTTACTTGCTTGATATTTTTTCAGCTCATCTGAATCAATTGGTAATTTGGTCCATTCTGACCATAACTCGTCATTCATCACTTATACCTTTGCTATTACTCGCCGATAAATTTGGGCTTACGCTTTTCGATAAAGGCCTGTCGACCTTCGATTGCATCTTTAGAGTTCAGAATTGTCTTTCGCTTGATCGCCATTTCAGCACAGATATCAGCGAAGCTCATAAAATGACTTTTTACGGCTGCGGATTTAGTTGCTTGAATTGCCAGCGGACTTAAAGCGGCAATTTTCTCTGCCCAGGCGAGCGCTGTGTCATAGACGTCATCGTCATTTACCATGCAATTTACTAAGCCGGTTTTAGCAGCCCAGTTGGCATCTTTATGCTCACCCGTAAGCAACAACTCCAACATATAGGCGGAACCAATTAATCTGGTGCCATGTATTGCGGCATTAAGTGTTGGCAACCCTACTTTTGCTTCTGGTAAACAAAAGCTCGCGTTTTTACCACAGATTCTAATATCAGCACCTAATACCAGACTAAGTCCTTCGCCCACACAATAACCGTTAATTGCCGCGATAATAGGTTTGTCACAAAAATATTCTTCTTCTAAATCAATTGTGTAGATGGCTTCTAATGCTTTAATATCAGTGGTGGTAGACATAGCGGCGTCAAGTGCTTTAACGTCAACACCTGCAGAAAATGCTTTTTCAGAGCTAGATGTAATTACTGCAACCCATGCATTGTTGTCATTTTTGAAGCGATTTGTCGCCGCATTAAATGCGAGATACATGTCGGGGTTAAACGCGTTCATCGCATCTGGACGGTTTAACGTAATGGTGGCGATATTATCTTTGCACGTATATTCAACCAAAGACATGGATACCCCTAAAGTGTTTTAATTCTAATCAGGTTATCCAATATATGAGGCAATTTTGTCGCTCACCACGACTTAACAAGTCCGGTTGCTAGAAATATTCGTTAATAAAAAAGTAACGGGTGTGTTTGATCTTTACTTAATATAGATAAATCTACGGTTTTATCTTCAGGGTATAAAATGACACTGATCATGTCGGGTAATGAAGAAAATGTTAGTGGCCCTCTTAAGCCAATACTTTGTGAAAATGTCTCAAATTTAACAGGTTTACCATTGAGGAGAACATGAATACTCCAAAGACCAGCAGCTGGTTGACTGGCAGCGATTTGTTGCCAATTTTTCGGAACAAATTTTGAAGAGATTAATTTTTCAAACCATGCTTTCCTTTGTTCATTTTCATCGTACAGAGTGGTTTGATAAATGGACAACAAGATATTACATAACGATGATTGCCAAGCTTGTGGCAAAAGCTCTTTCTCTTCGTAGCTGAACAAACAATCAAACATATTCATGATCTTCGTTTGATCTCTATCTGGTAGCATAATACTTTGAAGCCCCAACCAAGATTTGTTAATCGCGATAAAGTTGGCCGTCATTAAATCAATAATAAAGGAAGGGTAAGGATCGTTATGGGACAGAAAGCGAATGATTTCCGCTTTTCTAGAGGCATACTCAGGTAAATGAATATTTTCAGCCACTCGTCCTGTGGCATAACCCGCCGAAAATAAAAGATTAACCTGATCTCGATCGCTGAGCTGCAAAGCTTCAGAAATTTTTTCAACCATTATTTTAGTTGGTCGTGCGTCACCTTTTTCTAATCGGCTGATATGTCTAGCTGCTGACTCGATTCGAAAAGCAAGTTCTTCCTGACTAACGCTTTTCACCTTACGCCAAAACTTTAACGTTTTACCAAAGCCATTATCATGTCGGCTATCGCTCATATCACGCTTCTCATATTAAATTACACTTTAGATTTTTAGTTACTGGTAGTAAAGTGCGTACTTGTCGACCCGGACTTATCACGTCATGGTGCTCATCAAATTCCTAACACACAATCAGTAATCGTATTTTTGCAGACTACTACATACTGTTTAGTGAAGACAAATACTCGTTAACAGTAACAAAAGCTAAACAATAAGGGTAAGACTTAATAAATATTTATTCAACTGCAACGAACGCCAAGTCAATTAAGCAATAATGAGTATTAACAAGAGAGGTAGTGATGTCTAATTCTAGTAAGAGGGAATATGGGTTTTATTTGACTCGCTATGTATCCTTATTGCCCTTGCTAACAATGATGTTACCAACTATTTATTTTAGTACTCAAGGAATATTATCGACTAAAATCATGATGGTTAGTGGCGTTATTGGGTTAATGCTGGCGTCACTTTTAGCAAAGGATAAAACGCAATATTGGAAAACTACGGTTAACGCTCTAGGAGACTACACAGGACTTCTGGTATTCAAGTTGTTTTTGCTCGTCGGAATTTATGGTGAGCTTTTAAACGAGGGGCAATTGCCTGAAGGGATCGTTTGGTTATCAGAGACTTTAGCCTTAGGTCCCGAGTTTTATGCGGTTTTCGTTTATTTCGTCTGTAGTATTTTAGGTACCGCGATGGGCACATCTGTAGGTACGATTATGGTGATGACACCTGTCCTTTATCCTACGGCCTATGTTATTGGCGCAGATCCAGCGTTAGTATTAGGTGCAATATTAAGTGGAGCGGCGACTGGAGATCATTTTGCCCCAGTCTCTGACACCACCATTATTTCATCAAGTACTCAGCACTATTACAAAAAAAATGAATGTGCCCAAGTAGGTGAGGTAGTAAAAGGAAGGTTAATTTATGCCATTCCAGCATTTTTAATTTCCTGTATTCTTTATATTGTCGCAAGCTTTTTATATAGCAATGATGGGCAAACCAAAGTCGTCATCGAAAACTCTTCCAACGCATTAGGACTGATAATGCTACTTCCTATGTTAGTCGTAGTTTATTACGCCGTTCGTGGCAAAAGTATATTTGAAGCACTTACCTGGGGCATAGTTCTGGCTCTAGCTTTGGGACTGGGGTTTGAACTTTTCACACTACAACAACTATTTCATATTAAAGGCTCTGAGCCTGAAGGAATTTTAATCACAGGCGTGATTAAGAACCTTGAGACCATCATAATGATCATTTTAATGATGGGAGCCTATGGCATATTAAAAAGTTATGGCCTATTAGATTGTTTAGTAAGCAAGCTTGGACAAGTATTTGGCAAAACAACCAGACAATCAGAGCTGTCAATGTTCGGCATCACTTGGATGTTTAATTTCTTATTCATTGGATTGGTTGCCAGAATTACAGTTATTGCCGGACCAATTGTTAATGCATTAGGTAAAGCACAAAATATTCATCCTGTTCGACGAGCCAACATATTAGATGCTACCGCCAATAGCTTTAGTTTTTTTATGCCCTGGCACATTTGGCCTATGTTAATGATAATTACCACTAAGTCACTTAAAGAGAAGTACCCGTTTGTCGAATTACCCGATCCTGCGGCTTTTCTTACCACAACCTTTTACCCCCTTATCATTTGGTTCGTTGTATTAACGTTTATTATCAAAGGGGTTGGTCGACGATTCGAGTAAACCAGATATTATCGGCTGTTATCAGTGAATAGTTAACCCCACATTTGGGGGGAATTCGACTAAGTTTTAATCAGCTTTTTGCCGATCACTTTCAATACTAACCACAAAATAAAAGCTGACATAAGAAAGCACAACCACCAAGGTTGTCCAAAGCCTACAGGTAGAGTGCCAAAAATAATGCAGACACTACCAACAACCAAAGCATAAGGCATTTGCGTTCTCACATGCTCGACATGATCACACTGAGAGGCCAATGACGATAAGATAGTAGTATCAGAAATAGGTGAACAATGATCTCCCCAAACAGCCCCTGCTAACACAGCAGCAATAGATGCATATAAAATATGTATATCCATTAAAGCTGCTGAATTTTCGGGATTAGAGATCAAGCTCCAGCTGAGTGGAACAACTAGAGGCATTAAAATCGCCATCACTCCCCATGAGGTACCTGTGCCTAATGCAATGATGCCGGCTAAAATAAAAATAATACTAGGTAAAAGAGCAGGCGAAATATCATTGCCAATGATACTTATTAAGTAATTTGCAGATTGCATTTCAGTTGTCACCTCAGCTAATGACCAACTGAGCACTAACACAACAACAGCCCCCATCACCGAATTAACACCTGACAACCACGCATCGAATACCTGAGTTAGTGTCAGTGATGTTGTCAATACTGACAGTAAAATAGCCACTATAGATCCTAAAAACCCCCCAAACGCTAGAGCAGCTAAAGAATCAGAACTGCCAATAATATCTTGAAGCGTTTCACCACTACCTGAAAACCACATTCCTAAAATCACCGTAAGGATCAAAGTCGCAATCGGGATCAGCGCAATGTGAACAGATCCTTTGACGACATTATTTTCACTATTTGCTGCATCATTATCACTTTCATTTGACACTGACGAATGAGATGAAAATGCCTTTTGTTCGGCGCGATACATAGGACCAAAATCTTTTCCCGTTAAGATAACAATCAAGACAAAAATAATGGCTAAAAAAGGATAAAAACTATAAAACAATGATTGAATAAACATGGCATAAGGCTCTGTTAATTCTTCAATCGAGGAGATAGATTGCTCAATTAAACTGACTAAATACCCAATCCATAAAGAAATAACTGCAACCGATGCCACTGGCGCTGCGGTAGAATCAACTATATACGCTAGTTTCTCTCTCGAAATTTTCATTTTATCCGTCACTGGTCGCATGGTGTTACCAGTCACTAACGTATTGGCATAGTCATCAAAAAATATAACAAGTCCCATCACCACGGTTGCCAGTTGCACTTGCTTTATCGATTTAACTTTACGTGAAATAGCTTTAACAACACACCTCATGCCACCATTAAAGGAAATGACATTCATTAATCCACCGATAAAAAGAGAAGCTAAAATAATGACAATGTGGCTTTCATTGACAAGCACATTCACGGCATATTTATTTGAGACATCTATCAGAGCTAAAATAACTGCTTGTAGATCACCACCATTAATTAACCATGCACCAAACCAAATCCCCATGAATAATGCGACCACAACCTGTTTCAAAATGAATGCTGCTAAAATTGCGATAATAGGAGGAAAAATAGCCACTATAGAGTCGCTATAAGACGTTTTATCAAAGACGGCAATCATAATGAACAAAAGAAAAATTGAGGTAAATCCAACGACAGGTAAGTGACGCATAACGGCGTTCCTTCATCATATTTCCTCATTTCACTATAGGCGTGTTTTATCATTTAAACGAATTAATAAGATGTATAACGCAGCTTACAGTCAAAGAATAAAACCAAAAAATAAAATGAACCCAATCACCTAATGCTACGTATAACAATTAATTATCAATAAGAAGGTGTGACATTAATATGCGATTACTAATGATAACTATCACGGTATTAATACTCACTGGCTGTAGTAGCCACTATCCAAACCAGAATGTCGTAGGAAAAGTGTTCCCATCCGTTAGCGGTCAAAGTTTAGCCCAAAAAAGCGTTGATATTCCTAAAGATTTCAACACTGAACTTACGCTATTATTAATTGGCTACAAACAAAATTCACAGTTTGACATTGATCGCTGGCTAATTGGCTTAGATATGACTCAGACCAACATTCCGGTTTACGAATTACCTACTATTGGCGGCATGTTTCCACGTATGTTTAGCACCATGATCGATAATGGCATGCGCGCAGGCATTCCTAAAGAGCTGTGGAAAGGTGTCATTACTATCTATCAACATGGTGAACAAGTTCAAGCTTTTACCGGTAACGAAAACCCAAATAACACACGCGTTGTGCTTATAAATGATAGTGGCAAAATACTGTATTTTTATGATCGAGGATTTTCTGTCGGAGCATTAAATCAGCTAAAAGAGACGATTTCAGCGCATCAGTCACCCATTACCGTGCAATAGTGATCGAAGGGGTTAAATTATCCAACAAGATAACGAACGTTGTACAACGGCAGCCAGCATTCATTATTTAGCCCAGTTTCCTTTAATATTCTTCTTGTGACATCAAACTCAGTTCAATAATCTGATCATCTATCTCTTCACAATTCATTTTTTATCCGCGATGACACAATCGTATTTTACTAACGACTAATATAATAGCTAATACATAACGTTGAACTGGGTTTTTACATGCATAAAGAATTTGAACAGGTGATTATCAATAACCAAGGGCGGATACATTACATCGCTTCACGTTATTGCCACGATGGTGAGTTCGACGATATGTATCAAGAAATATTACTACAACTTTGGCGCAGTTTTGAGTCTTTTCAAGGGAATGCAAGCCGAGAAACCTGGGTGTATAAAGTCGCATTAAATACGGCTTGTTCTTTTGTGAAAAAAACCATTAAACACGAAGAACTAAAACAAGTTATATCGAAAGTGATGACCAACTTGATTGAGCCAGCACAAAATAACTGTCAGGCCGAAATATTAAACAACTTCATGAACCAGTTAAGTGATACTGACGCAAATATCTTAATGATGTATTTAGATGGTTTATCTTCCGAAGAAAGTGCCGATGTGATTGGCATTAGTGCTAATGCCGTGCGATCACGGGTGAAACGAATTAAAAATGAATTTGAACGTCAGTTCGTAGGAGAATAATGATGAAACTTGATGACTTAAAACAAGACTGGCAAGAGAGCATTACAACGCCGACTACTGCCACTGATTTAACAAAAGTGATTGCTGCGTTAGAAACACAAACAACTAAGATAAACAAAGAAGTTAAGCGTCGAGATATGCTTGAAATATCTATCGCTTTACTGTTAATTCCTGTTTGGCTGTATGGCTTATTTATCAGTGCAGGCGTATTACAATCCACTGGCTACTTTATCGCAATATTATCCTGCCTGTTTATCCCTTATCGTTTAATCAAAGCAAAGAAAGTCAAAGCTCCTAAAGATACGAGTATCAAAGCTTTTTTACAAAACGAACAGCAAAAGATTTTACAGCAAAAGCTTTTACTTGAATCTATTGTAAGCTGGTATATAGCCCCACTAACGGTCAGTATTATATTGATCACACTTGGGGGAACCGTTGACTCAAAGGGTATCCCACATCTCAACTACTCTTTGATTATTTATTATAGCTTTTTAACACTGCTAGTTTTGGGTATTTATTTTTTAAATAAACGCGCGGCAAAGAAAAAATTCACGCCGTTATTAGCGAAAATAAACCAACAACTATTAGAAATTGGCCAACACTAGCCTTATTACATTGCTCATTAATCAATCACTTTGCTCACCTTATGATAATTTAGCTTACATTTATCGCTAGACCGAATATCGCTAGACCGAAAAAATTACACATAAACTTAAAAAAGAGAAATAAAATGAACACTAATCAAAAACAAAAACACACCTTAATTACTGTATTGATTACCGTCTTTATATGTCTAATTAGTGCTGCAAATAGCCATGCTAGCTCTGATATCAATTCGCTCACTCAAATTGTTTCACACAAAATGATTCTAGAAAAAATAGCCGAATAACACTCTCTTAGATTTATTACAAATGCATCAAAATAGATTGCTGGTCTTTCTTAGGCATTTTATCAACAACTAACTTAAATGAATTATCTATCATGCGCTCAATTTCCCCTTGTGGAATTGAGCCATCAAGGATCACTGTGTTCCACTGTGCTTTTCCCATGTGATAACCCGGTATCACTGCTTCAAAAATATCTCGTAGCATCACAGCTTCATCAGGATCACATTTTAAATTGATGCAATAATAACCTGCCATCTTACCATCAGTGCCTTTCTCATTACCTTTACCTAGAGAAAGCGTGGCAAACATCTTTTTTTTCACACGAAAGACTTTAACGTCTTCACCAAACGGGTAATACAATGAAGACTCTGGTTTTGCTAATAGGTAAGCTTCTACTGCTGTTTCATCCATAATAATCACTTCCTTTACACAATAAAACATTCACTTAAGTGATAGTAACATTCTATAGCAAGCAATAGAGTAAGCTAGCTAAATATTAACCTTAAACTGTGCAGGTAAGTAGTTCAGTATTTAGTCAGAACGTTGAGTGAAATCAACAAAATGGTTAAATATTAAGCTTATCATCTGTAATCAACGAGTTTTAGTCTCTTCACCCAACAAGTACGCTCTGTCAGTTAGCAAAATTAACACTAATAAAAAGTGGCTAAGTATTCGTCAATTAATTGAAAATGACAATTTTATTCTATACTGAAGTCATTACATCAAACAGGGGTTAGTTATGCAGTATTTACGATCGATCTCCATCAAGTATCGCTTAATTGCCATGATTGCAATATTAGTAGTTGGGTTAATCACCATCAGTACTATGAGCCTTATTAATGTCAAAAAAGTGCTTTACTCTCAGCAACAAGAAAAAGTCCAAAAGGTTGTTCAAGCAGCGCAAAGTATTGTTGATCATTACCATAAACTTCAAACTGAAGGTCAGCTCACAGAGCAACAAGCAAAAGCTCAGGCTCTCGAAATATTAACTAACTTTCGCTATGACAATAGCAATTATGTTTGGGTCAATGACTTCGAGCCTAGAATGATCATGCATCCCTTTAAACCACAATTGAATGGTAAGTCGTTAGCTGCATCGAAAGATCCAGATGGAACGCCTTTATTTGTCAACATGGTTAAAGTAGTCAAAGCTCAACAAGCAGGCTTTGTGCCCTATAAATGGCCGAAACCTGGTGCTGATGAACCCGTTGATAAAATTTCATATGTCACAAGTGTTCCCTATTGGGGATGGATTTTAGGCTCAGGCATGTATGTTGATAATGTTGAGCAATTATATGCCAGCCAACGTAACACCATCGTCTCACTGTCATTACTAGTATTAATCATTCTTAGTTTAATCACGTATTTCATTGGTTTAAGCATACGCCGTCCAGCGCAGGCAGCGTCCGAGATGATGGAAGATGTTGCTGAAGGTGAAAGTGATTTGACCAAGCAACTCAATGCAGATGGCAAAGATGAAATTGCCGATATCTCACACTTTTTCAACCGATTTATTGGCAAAATTCGTGATTCATTAACGCAGGTTTCAACACAAGCCAACGATGTTTTAAATTATGCGAAAGAATTAGAAATAGCCAGTGATAAGAGCGCTGCATTCATTCAACAACAAAGCGATAACACCACCCAAGTCGCTGCCGCAATGGAACAAATGACAGCCAATATTCGTGAGGTCACTCATAATGCGGAATCTGCTGAGTCTGCGGCGCGCGAGGCGCAAAATAACACGACTTCGGGTAAAGAAGTGCTCTCGACCACCATTCAAGAAGTAGAAAGCCTGTCTCAAGCCATCGATACGGTTAATGGTGTGATTAATGAGCTGGCACAAGAAAGCCAAAACATTGGAGCTGTATTAGATGTTATCCGAGGTATCGCCGAGCAAACCAACCTACTAGCACTCAATGCCGCGATTGAAGCTGCCCGAGCAGGCGAACAAGGCAGAGGATTTGCAGTGGTCGCTGATGAAGTTAGAACATTGGCCAGTAAAACAGCGCAAAGTACCGATGAAATAGATCAAATGATCCAACGTCTACAAACCGAAGCAAATAAAGCGGTTCAGGCGGTATTGTCCAGTAAAGAACTGTCAGTCCATACGGTTGAAAGCACAAACGAGGCAGATAAAGTGCTTAGCTCAATCAATGAACAGATAAAAGTAATCTTTGATATGAATTCACAAATTGCCCGAGCAACAGAGCAACAAGCAGATGCGGCAAGTGAGGTGAATTTACGTGCCAATGAACTCGCCACTATGACTAATGAATCCTTAGCGAATGCAGAAGGAATTGCCCAAATTGGTCATCACTTAACCCAAAGCAGTCATAATGCATCAACCATAGTGAATCGCTTTAAACTCTGATCTACTCGGTACAAAGGATACAGCCAGCATTTGCTGGCTGTATCCTGTACACCATTTACCTCACCGCCAGTTGGCGATAACTCATTAAAAACGATAAGTGACTTCTGCCCAAGCACTGATGCCTTCTGCGGGTAAACGTTTCATAAGTGCAATATCACTGCCTTCGACTCGGTTATATCCCCCTAAATGACGCTGATAATTTTTGTCCAGCACATTATCAACACCAGCACGCACAGTAAGCGCTGAGTTAATGAAATATTGTAAATCAACATTAAACACGCCGTAACCTGCCGTTGTTTGCTCCTCATTGGTTTTGGCGACATTGCCCTGACGAGCCGCCGCTGCGAACATTGAATTCACTAACCAGTTTTCACCACTGTAGGTAACTTTAATATGACCATTTAGCGGTGCGACTCGATACAAGTGATCATTGATATCACGGCGTTCCCCCTGCACATGACTGGCAACACCTGTTATAGACCACTCATCGTTTACTTGATAACGCCAATTCACATCTGCGCCATATAACTTGGCATCAACATTGGTAAACTGTAGCGGGTTATCATCACCTGACATCATAGATGCCATCATCTTAGCTGACATCTGTGACATACCTAATGGCGTGCCCTGAATGTAATCATCGATACGCTGATAAAACACATGTGGCGCAATTGAAAAGTCTTGTGTTTGATAATTAGCACCTAAATCCACTTGATAAGCCGTTTCTTCATTAAGCCCGATATTACCTATATAGTTATTGCCATCGGCTAAGCCCCCTGTTGCTTCCATCGGAGTCCATAAGTAACGCTCTTGATAGGAAGGCGCACGCGTTTTCACCCCTAAACCGAGATTAAGTGACAACCAATCAGCCATACGATGATCAATATTAAGTGCAACATCGACTAAATCATCCGATACCGAACGATCCGCATGATTAAAACCATCTCTTAATTCAGTCGCAAGTTGTGCCATTTTCGGCATTGCCATCATCGTCATTGATGTGGCAACAGTACCAGCATCGGCAACGATATGCTTTAAACGAGTACCGAGCTGCACACTGGTCTTGTCATATTGCTGTTGCCACTGAACATAAACACTGATCCTATCATCCTGCACATGATTAAAATTAACCACTTCAAACATGGCATTATTGGGATTGGATATCACAGAGTGGTGATCCGCTAAATAACCATCAACACCTAAATCGATTTCACCTAATGAAAATTCACGCGTGATTGAGCCACTAAAGTCAACCGTTTCAGCCGTTGCATGATTGCGGCGATACTTGGTTGGATTATTATTCTGGCGCATTAAAAAGTTGGTCATGCCATGATCTGCATCGACAAAACCTAACGTCCATTCACCTTGCCAGTCTAACCAATTGAACGCCCCATCAATACTGGCTCTATGACTAAAAATATATTCAATATCCATCGGTAGTGCTGGGGTGCCGGAGTGTTGCGTGTCGGTATAATGATAACTAATACCTAATTCACTCTCTGATGAAATATAGCGAAGATCACCGCCAAATTGACGTTTTTCAAATTCGCTAGGTAATACATGACGACCATCACCAGTTTCAATATCATCTCCCGATTGCAAATTACCGTATAGCATAAAGGCGTAGTCGCCTTGCGCTATATTCATCACGGTAGATAAGGTTTTTGCCTGATTATTACTGCGGTAGCCCGCTTGTAAATCACCAAACGTATTTAAACGGCTTTGATGCGACACTTCTGCTTTGCGCATATTGACTTCAATTGAACCAGCTAAGGTATCAACGCCGGCTGAAACAGGTGCTACACCTCGGTAAACCGTCATCGAATCAACAATTAATGGCGTTGAATAGCTTAACGGGGTATCCATGGCATTCGGCCCCGCGCCGATCACTGGGTGACCATCAAGAGAAATCGCCAGTCGGTCACCATATAAACCACGATATTGTGCGACTCCTGTTACCGGCCCATTGGCATTAATATTTGCCCCCGGCACTGACACTAACCAATTGGCTAAATCAGGTTCACTGGTTTTACCTTGCGCATATTCATGATTATTTTCTAGCCCTTGTAAGCGCTGATTGGTAATGGTGATCACTTCAAAATCCATCGTAGGATCACCTGAATCATTGGCCGTAGCAACGAGAGAATATCCTGCTAACGCCAATGTCATTAATTTTACGGCATACGCACAGGGTTTAAGAGAAAAAGACATAGTACCAACTTACTTAACTATTAAAATTAGCTTTATTTTCAGTGAAATAAGTAAGTTGAACAAAAGGAAAGTGACGAACTGCGACAATATGTCGCAACTCATCCTAACTGAGTTTGACCTAAGTCAAAAAGCGCTGCTATCGACACAGTAGCTTAATCAATCACGCCAGCTTGTTTTAAATGATTCATTGCTAACGCGATACGATCAGCTTTCATCTGCTGATAAGTAGGACGATTAAAATTGAGCGCAAAGTAATAACTTTCGTCGGCAGTTTCAACAATGCCAACATACCAACCTAACATACTGCCATCATCAACCTTACCTGCCCCTGTTTTTGCATAAATACGATAATCATCCGTCATTTTAGCTAACATGACTTTACGTAATTCCTGTTGCGTTTTCTCGGATAACGCCAATTGATTTTGATGTAGTTGCTGTAAAAATTTCACTTGCTCAAGGGCAGAAATTTTCATACTGCCATTGAGCCAAAAGTTATCCAGACCCGAACTAATATCTTGATTACCATAATTAAACGTTTTCAAATAATGGCGCATCTGTTTATCACCAATATCTTTCGCTAACTGACGATAAATAGCCACCATGGAAAACTTATAAGCACTGGTTAAGTTATATTTAGGCAGTTTCCATACGCTTGGCCACCAAGCTTGGGGCGGGTAAGCTGTATCATCGTAAGATAAGGTCTGCCCTGCATCGTTAATCACCCCAGTCTCTAAACCAATTGCCGAGTTGGCAATTTTAAACGTAGAGAAAGGCGATAATGCCTGTTCAGCTCTTGCTTGATTAACTATGACTAATTCATTGCTCGAATGGGTCAATAACACAAAAGTACAATCATTATCTTCGGCTAAACAAAGATTATTATCCGCGGCACTAATATTTAGCGACATCATAGTTGTCACCATAACCATTATTGAAATTAAGCGCTTCACTGCATTTCCTTTTTAATCATCATTCTAGAAGTTATATCTTAGCTGAAACCTTAGCGTATTTTTTTATAATAATTAATGACAGATATCAGTTTTTATACATTCTTTTACAAAAAGTAGTGAAAGTTCAAATGCTTTGTTACACACTATGTGAGCATTTTTTCTGATTAATTGATGACAATTAATCACGCGATGGCACAATAGCGGAATAAAGAATTAAAAGGATAGTAAATGAAACGTTTTATCGGCGTTTGGCTGATCATCATAAGTAGTATCGCTTCAGCAGCCGAACAAGCTGAAACCCTATTCAAACAACTTGCCCCATCTTTATATCAAATTCGGTTAATTGATAAAGCAAGTGGTGAAAAATCTTCCATTGGATCGGGCTTTCAAATCAGCGGCGATGGCTTAATCGCCACTAATTATCATGTTGTTTCAAGTTATGCACGTCACCCTGAAAAATACCGCATTGAGTTTTTAGATAATCAAGGTAAAAAATCAACGCTAACACTTGAAAGCATCGACGTGATTAATGATTTAGCGCTAGTAAAGCGTGAGGTGCAACAGCCTATGGCGTATTTCACCATTTCAGATTCTGTCCCTGCAAAAGGGGAAGAGTTGTTTTCTCTGGGTAATCCTCATGATCTCGGCATGATTGTTGTGCCAGGCACATACAATGGACTCAAGAAAGAGTCATTTAATGATCGTATTCATTTTACTGGTTCGGTCAACTCCGGCATGAGTGGTGGGCCGGTAGTCAATAAAGATGCCCAAGTTGTTGGTATTAATGTCGCGACATCTGGCAATCAAATCGGTTTTTTAGTGCCTCATGATAAATTAATCGATTTAGTTAACAACTATCACCAAGATAACTCACTCACTATAGATCAACAAATGAGCAAGCAGCTCAATGAATATCAAGCCAATTTAATCGATCGCTTACTTAAAAGTGACTGGCAACTAAAAAAACTTGGCCAAGGAATTATCCCCACCATCGATGTGCCATTTATCCGCTGCTGGGGTGAGTCAAATGCTGATAAATCAGACGCGTTAATGATGCTAGCCGTCGCTAATTGCTCCTTAGAAGAAAACACTTATATTACCAGTGATTTTTTTACTGGTTCCTTAGAAATGGAATTTAGATACCTACAAGCAAAAAAACTCAGCAACACTAAGTTTTATCGTTTATTCCAGCGACAAATTGCTCGTGTTATGCCCGGAAATAAAGCGGGCAAGGACGATGTAACCGAGTTTCAATGTCAACATGATATCGTCATGCCAAGCCATCAATTAATGACCACTAAATCGATTTTCTGTACCCGTGCCTATAAAGATTTTGATGGGCTCTATGACGCTTTATACCTCAGTATTTCGGTAGATAGAAACGACCAGGCGTTATTAAGTCACTTTACCTTAGCAGGTGTTTCACAAAAGAGTGCTCAAGCGTTCACTAAGCAATTTATGGAGTCGGTATCATGGAAGTAATCATTGAAGAAATCAGCCGAGGTCATAAGTTAATTGGACGCCACAAATTTGCTCAACAAACAGTCAGTATTGGCAGGGGCTACCACAGTGATATTATTTTATCGGATCCCCATGTTTGTGCTGAGCATTTAACCATAGAATTTGATGGTGAGAACTGGCGTATTATCGATCAAGACAGTATCAATGGCTGCTTTTTAGATGAGGGTAAAAAACCAGCCGATGGTCACATCGTCCGCTCAGGAGATATTATCACCCTAGGCAAAAGCCAAATACGTGTGGTGTTTCCCTATCATCCCGTGGCAACCAGTATCACCTTAAGCCCATTTGAAAACTTAATTAATTTAGCAAAACACCCTGTGGTGTTAAGCGTTAATATTTTAATTTTCGCTTTATTAACGGGTTGGATATTCTATTTGAATAATCCGAAAGAAGTTAACTTTACCCAGTTATTAGTACCTGCGGTTGGCTTGAGCTTAATTTTTGCTATTTGGCCAGCCATTGTTTCGCTGGTCTCCCATTTAACCAAACATGATGCTCGTATATTTACTCAATTAGGCATCTGCTTTATTTTTTATAATTTAACTTGGGTCAGTGATTTTTTAGAAGCATTTCTTCAGTTCAACACCTCAAGTGCTTCTGTTTTACCCACATTAAGTAAATTACTACCGATAGTGATCGCTTTCTGTTTATTCTGGCTTAATGGTTATATTGGTTTTCATCTATCAAAAACAAGAAGAATAGTAATAGCTGCCAGTTTAACAGGATTGCTCTTTGGCGGAGGCTTCTTAGTTCAGCTCAGTAAAAAGCCAGAATTTAGTATTAGACCTAAATTTGATTCTACCTTATTAACGCCTGACTTTCTTATTGCCAAAAGCAGTACGGTAGAAGCATTTATCGAAGATTCAAATAAACTCTTTGACAAAGTAGAAAAAAAAGCAAAGAAAGATAAAGAATAAAGCCAAAAGGCTAACCATTCGGTTAGCCTTTTCAGTTAAGCTTAAGGCTTCGCAATAAAACCTACCGCATCGTAGACAGATGACAAAACTTTGCTAGCACGCTCAGAAGCTTTGTCTGCGCCATTACGCATCACTTGTTCCATGTAAGCTTTATCTTCACGATATTGATGAAAACGCTCTTGAATAGGCTCAAGCATAGCAACCACAGCGTCAGCAACATCACCTTTTAAATGGCCATACATTTTATCTTCATATTGCGGCACTAACTCAGCTATCGATTGACCTGTGGCACACGACAGCATGGATAACAAATTAGAAACACCTGGCTTTTCAGCAACATCAAAGTATATGCGCGCTTGCTCATCAGAGTCTGTGACTGCGCGTTTGATTTTCTTAGTGATTTTTTTCGGATCTTCTAATAAACCAATAAAATTACCTGGGTTGGTATCTGACTTTGACATTTTCTTTAATGGGTCTTGTAAACTCATAATACGTGCACCATGCTCCGGTATATGAGGCTCAGGTACCACAAAAATATCACCGTAAATATTGTTAAACCGTGTTGCAATATCACGAGCAAGTTCTAAGTGCTGCTTTTGATCATCGCCAACGGGTACTTGATTCGCACGATACAATAAGATATCCGCCGCCATTAACACTGGATAGGTAAACAAACCTGAGTTCATATTGGCTTCAGATTTTTTCGACTTGTCCTTATATTGTGTCATGCGGTTTAATTCGCCCATTTGGGTATAACAATTTAACACCCAGCTTAACTGTGCATGCTCTGGCACTTGCGATTGAATAAAGATAGTACTTTGTTCAGGGTCGACTCCACAGGCCAGATATAATGCTAAACCGTCTAAGGTCGCATTTCTTAAAGCTTCTGCTTCAGGACGTACCGTAATTGCATGTTGATCAACCAACATATAATAGCAATTATGGCTAGTTTGCATATTAACCCACTGCTTAATCGCCCCTAAATAATTTCCAATCGTTAATTCACCTGATGGCTGACAGCCACTTAAAACAACAGGTTTTGACATTATCTTTTACCTAATTAAATTCACACACCAAGCAACCTTATCGGTTACCGTTAAATTTTATACTTTGCTTAACTCTGCACGCATAGCGTCGATCGCTTGCTTATAATCTGGTTGAGAAAAGATTGCCGAACCAGCAACAAACATATCAGCACCAGCTGATGCAATGTCTGCAATATTATCGGCTTTGACACCACCATCAACTTCTAGACGAATATCGCGTCCACTGTCATCAATTAGCTGACGAACTTTCTTAAGTTTATCTAACGTGGTTGGAATAAACGATTGACCGCCAAAGCCAGGGTTTACCGACATCAATAAAATGATATCTAACTTATCCATAATAAATTCCAAGCAATGCAATGGGGTTGCAGGGTTGAGCACGACACCCGCTTTACAGCCATGATCTTTGATCAATTGTAATGTTCTATCAATATGATCACTGGCTTCAGGATGAAAAGTAATAATATCAGCGCCAGCTTTAGCAAAATCGGGAATTAAACGATCCACTGGCTTTACCATTAAATGCACATCGATAGGAGCTGTGATGCCATAATCGCGTAATGATTGACATATCATAGGGCCAAACGTTAGGTTAGGGACAAAGTGATTGTCCATTACGTCAAAATGAACAACATCAGCACCTGCAGCGATAACTTTCGCAACATCATCACCTAATCGAGCAAAATCTGCTGACAAAATTGAAGGAGCAATTAAATATGAAGACATGGAATAATCCGACCAAATTAAAAACTGCGCCACTTTACCCTAAATTGGCTAAATAATCGACCTGAAAACGCTGCACTCAGATCGCACATCTGTAGATAATAATGCACCATTTTTGTTCAAATCAGTCTGTTCCTCTTTTAAAGAAATCTCACTAAATCAACATATCCTATTGTATTTAAAGTAAATAACCCTATTTATTCACCTCTAATACAATGGGGCACTTTACTTGCAGATTAGTGAATAACAATAATTAACTAAGTGAGTAACACATGAAAAAAACACTTTTATCAATCGCACTCTCATCTACATTATTAACAACACCTATGCTTGCATCTGCCGCTAGTGAATTATCTGCTAATGTGGCAGCAACCAGTAACTATTTATGGCGTGGTTTCGAACAAACAGGTGGCAAAGCTGCGATATCAGGCGGTATTGATTACGCTAATGATTCAGGCTTCTACTTAGGTACCTGGGCATCAAATGCTGATTGGGCAGAAGGCATGACTTATGAGCTGGATTTTTATGGCGGCTTTGCTGGTCAAATCAATGATAACCTCGCTTACGACATCGGCTATATTTATTATGCTTACCCTGATGAACTTACTGGTGATGCAGATTTTTCTGAAGTGTATGCCAACATCTCATTTGGTGCATTAACCTTAGGAGTTGCCGTATTAGCCGAAGGTGAAGGAGCAGACGCGGGTGACACCATTTATGCATCAGCAGATTATGCAATTGCACTGGCAAATGATGCTGAAGTTGCATTGCACTTAGGCTCTTATTCTGGTGATTGGCTGGCAGAAGACTCGATTGATTATGGCATTAGCCTGAGCAAAAGTGGTTTTACTCTTGGAGCATCAGCAACGGATCTAGATGGTGCAGCAGGCGATGTTAAAGTTTATGTCTCATACGCAGTAGATATTGACTTGTAATCACACCAGAGAGGGGTTCACCTACTAGTACTTGGTGTAAACGCTGAATTACTAACAAAAATCCAAGTAACTGCTTGGATTTTTGCTTTCTAGGCTTTTGCCATGCTAAGTTAGCTTTAACATTTAGGGAGTTAACATATGGCTGACAAACAACCCATTTCACAAACGATTAAAAGCGTAGCCTTTGCCTTTTTAGGGGTTCAGAGTGAAAAAAATCGTGAAAGAGACTTTACTCAAGGCAAATTTTCTCACTTTGTAGTGATTGGATTAATTGCCGTTATCCTCTTTATTTTAGGCTTAGTCAGTATTGTTTCAATGGTACTCGCTTAACCAATTAGTAAAGCGCTAATAACTCTGCCACTTTTTTTCGCTTGGTCGCTTTCTGACTGATAGTTCGGGCAACTTGAATCGACTTACGCTTACTGGCACCTTGATAAATTTTACGCGTCCAAATCGTATCATGGTTACTGATCAACACATTCACTTTATGTTCCTTCACAGCTTCTTCTGCAGCATTAGCTAAGTCAGCTTGTTCATCTAAACCAAAACCATTACCTGCATAACTGGTGAAACTCGCGGTTTTACTTAAAGGCACATAAGGAGGATCGCAATAGATAACATCGCCATCTTGCGCCCGATGAAAGGTTTGGCGATAGCCTTCACAAATAAAAATCGCTTTTTGCGCTTTTTCAGCAAAAAATAACAGCTCTTCTTCGGGAAAATATGGCTTTTTATACTTACCAAACGGGACGTTATAACCACCAGATTTATTGTAACGGCACAGACCGTTATAACCATGACGATTTAAATAAAGAAAAAGTAACGAACGGTAGTATTTGTCCACGCTGGCATTGAATTCTGCTCGTAAATGATAATATGCGTTTGCTTCATTATTGGCTTGGCAAAAAAGCTTTTTAGCATCATCAATAAAGCGTTGCGGCTTCATTTGAATGATTTGATAAAGATTGATCAGATCTTTATTAATATCATTGAGTATATAATTCTGATAATCGCTATTAAGAAAAACTGAGCCAGCACCAACGAAAGGTTCGATTAATCGCTCACCTTTCGGTAGCATTTGATTAATCACATCACATAAGCCGTATTTTCCGCCAGCCCACTTTAAAAATGCACGGTGCTTTTTTACCATCGAGTTTGTAATCCAACTGCAGTGAACTCACCGCTTACTTTTATTAGTTGGCAATTGTAACGTTATTTCCCTTTGATTGGGAGAGCTTAAACTCGTTGATTTCCTGATTAATTACAGAAATATCTTTGATCATTGGTGATCGTTGTTTGATCGTATTTGGTAGAGTAACTATCACTTGTTCTGCAACTGCTTGCGTATCAAAAATCCCTGTCGTGACGATTGTCATCACGCTACCATTAACATTCTTTTGATATTGCTCAAAGCTCAGCGACGGATATTCAGCAATAAATTCTGCTAGCACCTGCTGCTGGCTAAATGCGGCAATTTGAATAACAAAACCTTGTGTACGATCTAAAAATTTACTGGCTTTTATGACTTGTGGTTTAGTTATCTTATCAGCAAGCGCTTGGCTTACAGCCTCGTTTTTGCTTAGCTGAAGTATTGGCGTAACTTTTAACTCATCAGTATGTTGTGCTGTTGGGGTATTCGTTGTGTGAGTTTTTTCACTCACTGTATCGCGTTGTGATTCGCCAGTGTTAACCGGTAACTCAACAGCAGTATCGAGTTGTAATGCCCCAAGAATATCGATGGGTTGCGCCTTAACTGGCGCTTTTTCTTTAGTATTTTGTTCTGTACCAAGCGCAGTCAACGCTAATAAAACGTCTTTGCTTGAAGCAAAGTGCTCAATGTTAGTTTCTAACACTTCACTGACAAACTTTGGTGCTGTCGCTTTTGCTAAACTGGCACTATTAGTATCAATGGCTTCAATAGGCACAGAGTTTAGCTGACTAAAGCTTAGGCTATCTTGCTGGTATAAATAATAAATAACGGCTGCAGACAGTACTGAAAGCACCGTAAAAAAAGCGAACCATTTTTTAAAAGGCGTGATGCTGAACAATGAAGAGTCTACCTTAAACTCTTTCGCGTTAAGCGGTACTAATTGACCATTTTCAGCTGATAAGATAGTTAATTTCTTTTCAAACAGTACTTGGTTTTGATAGACAAGCTGCGCTAATTTTCGCGTTGCTAATAGTAATACACTAATTTGATAATTCGCTTTTTTGGCAATTTCTGCCAACTGTGTCAGCTCATGTAAAATTTGCAAGGATAAGTAATCGCCATTATCAATAACAATGGTAACTGGCTGTTGCTGCTGTTTAACAATATTAATAATACTGACAGCAATTGATTGCTCAGGATCAAATAGGATATTGCCAAATAACTGCTCAATTAAACGACAACGCACTTGCACGTCATTGAGCTTGGATGACATAGTGACGTAGGCGGCATTTTGTTCGCTGGTAAGATTGCTAAGAAACTGACGACCAACATCTGAGCTTATCGAGATGTCATCATCAACAACTAATACGGCTTGTTTAGAAAAGCGTAGAATATAATCAACACGTGCAGTTGCACTAATGGCCGTTACACTTTCCGAAGATACCTGATTGTTAATATTTTGCGCGAGCGCAGACATGAATCACCTTTCTGTTTTACAGAATTTGCTGAAGCATGTCCTCACTAATATCATCTCGCATCACAGCATGGCCAATCACGGTCGGGATAATTAAACGTAGTTTTCCACCTATGTTTTTCTTATCACGGCGCATATGTTTAATAAACTGCTCAAAGCCCATATCACTAGGCGCTTCAAGTGGTAAATCAAACGCAGCCAATAAATGCTCAATACGACGAAGTTCTGACACTTCCAACAAATTCATTGCTACTGCTAGCTTTGCAGCAAGAACCATACCAGTCGCAACGGCTTCACCATGTAACCAATTACCATAGCCTTGTTCCGCTTCAATAGCATGACCAAAAGTGTGACCTAAATTCAATAATGCCCGAACACCTGCTTCTGTTTCATCAGCTGAAACAATGTCAGCCTTGCACTGACAACAACGCTCAATCATTTCAATCAATACGTTGGGCTGTGCAGATTTAATTTGCGCCAAGTTTTGTTCTAACCAAACAAAAAACTCTCTATCACCTAAAATTCCGTATTTGATCACTTCAGCCATGCCAGCAGAAAACTCTCGGGCCGGTAAGGTGTGTAAACTATCAATATCAATAACAACGGCTTTTGGTTGGTAAAATGCACCTATCATGTTTTTACCAAGAGGATGATTAACCGCAGTTTTACCACCAACAGAAGAGTCTACTTGAGACAATAATGTGGTAGGAATTTGAATAAAATCGACGCCACGTTGATAACACGCGGCAGCAAAGCCAGTAATATCACCAATAACCCCACCACCTAGTGCGATCAATGTGGTATCTCTGCCATGGGTATTCGCAAGTAAATGCGACATGATTTTATCAAAGTTACTGAGATTTTTCTCAGCTTCCCCATCAGCTAAAATCACTTCGTCCACTTGAAAATCGACTAATTGCTGCTTCACAGTCGCTAAATAAAGAGGAGCGACTGTCGTATTAGTCACAATACAAACACGTTTAGCGCGGATATGTTGCGATAGTAAATTATTATCTGCTAATAATTTACTATCGATATAAATAGGATAACTACGCTCAGCTAAATCGAGCTTAAGAGTGGACATAAGATTAAAAATCTAATGAATCGACAATTTTTTTCGCAACGATTTTCGCACTTTGATCATCAGTTTGAACGATTACGTCAGCCACTTCTTCGTATAATGGATTTCTTTCTACTGCTAATTTTTCTAACACAGTACGCGGATCTTCCGATGTTTGAAGTAGAGGACGTCGACGATCACGTTGAGTACGTGCAACTTGTTTATCAATAGTCGTTTCGAGGTATACCACTATACCGCGAGCCGATAGACGGTTTCTAACCTGACTACTAATAACAGAACCACCACCTGTCGCCAGTACAATACCTTGCTTTTCAGATAAGTCTTCAATTACCGCTTCTTCTCTTTTGCGGAAGCCTTCTTCACCTTCTAGATCGAACACCCAAGCAATATCAGCACCTGTGCGACGCTCTATTTCTTGATCTGAATCGAAGAATTCTAAATGTAGCTTATCTGCTAATTCTCTACCTATGGTGCTTTTGCCTGCGCCCATAGGGCCAACTAGGAAAATGTTACGTTTTTCTGCCATGAGATTAACTTATATACTCGTTTAAATTGCGTTTACAGGTAAGAGGGAACCTCCCTCGAAAATTTTAAGGGCGTAATTATCGCAATTGTTGGGTATAGATTGCAAGTAAGCGATGCTGGAAAATACGGCTTACTTGCAAATTATTTAAAATCGCTCAGTTACAATACGTGGTGTAACGAAAATTAATAGCTCTTTTTTCTCATTGAAGTTGTTGTTATTTCTAAACATCCAACCAAAATAAGGAATATCACCAAGTACTGGTACTTTAGAAACACTACTAATAATAGATTGTTGATATATACCACCTAAGACAATGGTTTCACCATTATTTACCAATACTTGCGTACCAATACGTTGTGTATCAATCGCAGGAGCGGAACCACTTTGCACATCTGAAACGGTATCTTGGGTGACCACAAGATCTAAAATAATACGATCATCTGGCGTAATATGTGGTGTTACCGTTAAGCTTAATACCGCTTTTTTGAACTGTGTTGCAGTAGCACCACTTGATGCGGCTTCTTGATAAGGTATTTCAACACCTTGTTCAATATAGGCTTCTTTTTGGTTAGCAGTGGTAATACGAGGACTGGCAATAATTTCACCTTTGTTCTCTTTTTCCATGGCACTTAACTCAAGATCTAAGATGGTACCGTCTGCTAATCGAGCTACTTGAAAGGCAATACTACCTGCTGGATTAGTCGCAGGAAGGTTTACATTGAGCTGATCAGCTAACCCTGGTACTACACCAGCATTGGCAGAATTTGCACCTTGTAACGAACCTGATGTTGCATATTCACCATCAGTATCTGTCACTCCCCAACGAATGCCCAGCTCTTCATTGATGTTATCTTTGACTGTGACCATACGAGATTCAATGATCACCTGACGCACAGGAATATCAAGCACACTGACCATTCGCTTAATATCTTCAATACTGTCAGCAGTATCTCTGATCAGCAGAGTGTTGGTACGTTCATCAACGCTTACACTACCACGCTCTGATAAAATAGAATTCTCTTCACTCTTGATTAACGCGGCAAATTCGGTTGCTTTAGCATAATTAATTTGTACATATTCAGAATATAACGGCGCTAAATCCGCCACTTGTTGTTTAGCTTGCAACTCTTTCGCTTCTCGGGCAGCCAATTCATCACTTGGAGCAACCATTAAAATATTGCCTTCCATGCGCTTATCTAGCCCTTTCACTTTCAGAATAATATCGAGCGCCTGATCCCAAGGAACGCCATCTAAACGTAATGTGATATTGCCAGTAACGGTGTCACTGGTGACTAAGTTGAAACCATTATAGTCAGCAATGATCTGTAGCACGGTTCGCACAGGGATATCTTGGAAGTTAAGCGAAATAGCACGCCCACTGAAATCTTCCGCATCACCTAAATAACCTGGTTCAATCTCTTTTTTGACTACGGTTAATGAGAATACATTATTGAGTTGTTGATGCTCAAAGGTGAACTCACCGTCAATATCAACCACTAATCTGGCGTTTTGACCTTCTCTAAAGGTTTCAATACTGTTAACAATAGTGCCAAAATCCTTCACATCTAAGGTATACAGTAAATCTTCGATGATTTGTGTATTGTGAAACTCGATATAAAGCTTGCCTAGACGATCACTCACATCTACAGCAACCATGCTGTCATCAAGGTTAACAATGACCTGACCTGCGTCTGCCTGCCCTTTTCGAAAATCTATCGACGCAATATTATTAATAAAGCTGCCGCCAACGGGGGTTAATTTGTTGATCACCGCTGGTGAAACCCCTTTGTTCAACGTTAACGAAAATTCATTATCTTGCTGGCTAACATCAAACACCGATAGTTGATCTAAATTAACCGATGCCTGCACTTTTCCTGCTAATTTTTGCACAGTAACATCATTAACGCCGGCATGTGACACCACGGTTTTAACGAGTTGATCCGAAAATTCAGTGGCATCAAAGGTGATATCAATTCGTGCAGGAGACATTGATGTCTTTACTTCAGGCTGAGTGGTAATGTCTTCTGAAAGTGTGAACACTAACTGTATTTCATCATTCTGAATAGTGTTATAACTTACCCCAGTTAATTCATTACTTAATGACGATAATGAAAATACTGATGTAACGACCCCTAATATTAATGACCATTTCATGCGGTAAAAAATATTTTTATTCATTTTATTAAATTGCAACATTACTTCCTTTGCCCCTCTGCATTTGAATCTACCATAGCGACAACTGTTTCTCGCTCTACCCAGCACCCAGCACCATCAGGGATCAGCTCTATGACTTTGACATTATTTTGATTAACTTCAGTAATTCGACCATTGTATAGCCCTAAATAATTACCCACGGCTACTCGATGCAAGGTTGCATCAGATGCTTCAACCAATGCCCACGTAATACCTAATTCCCCCAGCGTACCTCTCATCACCAAATCACTTAATGAGAATTTTTCTAACGGTTGTTTTCTGCGCCGTGGATCTGGACTTAAACAGCCAGACATCTGCTGTACTTTTTCCTGTATAGCTTCTGGCCTAGGGGCATCAAACGGGCTACGTAATGAACCAGCAGAATAATCAAAATGATTAAACTCTGGAATGCTCGGAATAGGCTCAATATGCCTTGGTGTATCCGCTTGCACTTTCGCAATATGCGCCTTGATATCAGCTGTATCATCAAAGCATCCCGACAGAGATAATATCATAAAAATACTGGCTAATTTCTTCATTGTTCACTAGCCTCGCGATAACGATAAGTTTTAGCTTCTAATTTAAAGTTTAATAACCCTTTGATATCTTCTTGAATATCAATATCAAAATCATGTAGGGTCACAATCCGAGGCAAACCTGCAATTTTACTGACAAAGTTACCAAATTCATGATATGAGCCAACCACCTCAATATCGATGGGTAGTTCAATATATATTTCTTGAGTAATTTCTGGTTGCCAGTTCAATTTAACAAAATCTAAACCACTTGTTGTGCCAACAAAGGTAATATCGTCAAGTAAGCCTGGAGTTTCATGACTCTCTGGCAAACTTTTCAATTGCTCCGCAAACAGCGTTTCTGCTTCAATCATTTGTTGTTTAAATAAATCTAAATTAGCCACCAAATGATATTTTGCTTGGTATTGGTTTTTTAACGTTGCTTCCTCGGCAGTCACCGTATCAAGTCGTTTGATTTTGTCACTGACAATAGCAACATAACCTAATCCTAGCACAACAATAGCAAGAAAAGCGGCAAATACGCCTTTGGCCAAGGGTGGCCAGTTGCCAATATTATTTAATTCTAAATTATCAAATTGAGATAAATCTATATTCACGGAGTGGCTCCTTGAGCAGTTTTATGTTCAATTATGCCTTTTATGCGCACCCGCATTTTAAAATCACTTAATAATTTACTTTGAGCATCATTAGAGGTGATAGATTCAAGCACTGCATCTAGTAAAAAGTCTGAATTTTCAATATTACGGATCATGTTCGCTAAATGGTTATTTGACTCACTTTTTCCCATTAGCTGTAAGGTATTGCCTTTCTTTTCTAATTTAGTCAAATAAATACCTGCAGGTACAATTTTAGTGATTTCATCCAAGACCTGAGTGCCAACATTACGGCTACGCTGTAATTGCTCAACAACGGCTGTACGTTTAAGCAATTCAGCTTTTTTAGCTTCTAATTCTTTTATCTCTTCAATCTTGCTATCAAGTAATTGAATTTCAGTTTTCAAGAATTGATTTCTGGCAACCTGACCATCTATGCGCATTTGGTAAAACTGTCCCACTAAAAAGACAATAGCCAAGGCACCAAAAGCCACTGCGGTCAGTATGGTAAAGTATTCGCGTTGTTTAGCTTTTTCAGCTTCTTCACGCCATGGAAGTAAATTTATATGTGCCATGGTGAAAAACTCCTTAACGCTAAACCTGCCGCGACCATGTATTGTGAAGCGGTTTTATTCAACTCTTGTTCATCTATCGACGAATCAATTTTCATGTTGGCAAAAGGGTTCGCAATAATTGTATGAATACCAAGCTCTTCCGTTAACAACTCATGTAAACCTTCTACTTGTGCACAGCCTCCAGAAATCACTAAATAATCTACTTTATCCTTACCACTTGAGGTTAAAAACATTTGAATAGCACGTCGTATTTGTTGCACCAAAATAGTATGAAACGGCGCGAGGACTTCAAAGGTATAATTAGGCGGTAAGTCCCCGGTTATTTTGGCAATTTCAGCGTCTTCAAACGACTGGTTGTAATACGACACAATGGAGCGAGTGTATTGCTCACCACCAAATAATTGATCTCGGCTGTAAATATTTTTTCCGCCTTGTGTCACGGAAAACAATGTCATTAACGCACCGATATCGACAATAGCCACAGTTTTATCAATAGCATCATCAGGCAATAAAGGTAACACTAAATCGTAAGAACGACTAATTGCATAAGATTCTACATCAATCACTTTGGTATTAAAGCCGCCTGCTTCTAATGCAGCCACGCGAGCCTCAACCGACTCAGTTCGAGCTGCGCTTAGCAGAACATTAATTTTCGTCGGATCCGACTCATTAACATCCAGTCGTTCAAAATCTAAGCTAACTTCATCCAAAGGATAAGGAATTAAGCTATCAGCTTCGATTTCAATCTGGCTTGCTAACTCTTGTTCGGTGAGTGCAACATCCATATAAATCACTTTAGTGATAACTGTTTGGCCAGAAACGGCGGCGGCGGCATTTGAAACAGAAGAGGTGATCTTATTGCGTAACTTAGCAATAACATTCCCCACAGCTTCAATATCTTGAATTTCACGATCAACAATAGCACCCCGTGGCATTAGTTCTGTTGCCACTGCTTTTAAGGTGTAACCATCACCAGCCTGACCGATTAACACAGCCTTTGCTGAATGAGAGCCAATATCTATTCCCACTATTGCCGATGTTTTTTTGTTCCAGAGATTTTTCAGCATATGTTCCTACTAAAACAATTTATTATAATAATATAGATATAATTTCCTTATAAATACATTTATTACATGCTTTTACAAGATATACTAGTAGTATTGAGCAATTTTTCTAAATTTATTGAGAATTTAATTTGTTTTCGTTGAAAAAAATACTAAAAGTGGCCATTTTTGCCGGATTTTTCGGCATTGTAATCCTTATTGGTCTATACATCTCCATGCGCAGTGACTTGCCCAGTGTTGAATCGTTAAAAAACGTAAAATGGCAAACACCCATGCAAATTTACAGCGCTGATGGCCACTTAATGAATCAATTTGGTGAGAAAAAACGCATCCCGCTCACCTTAGATGAAATGCCTCAACAGCTCATTGATGCCATTCTTGCCACCGAAGATGATCGTTTTTATCTCCATTTTGGTGTTGACCCTATCGGCATGTTACGCGCCATTATGGGGCAAATAATGGGACAAAACAAAGGGGGGGCGAGTACCATTACCATGCAAGTCGCCCGAAATTTCTTTTTAACTCGCGAACAAACTTATATCCGTAAATTACGCGAAATTTTTACCGCCTTTCATATTGAGCAATTATTAACCAAAGATGAAATTCTTGCGTTATACATGAATAAAATTCCCTTAGGTCACCGCGCTTTCGGTTTTGGTGCTGCCGCCCAAGTGTATTACAACAAAGACGTTAAAGAATTGAACCTAGCACAAATTGCAGTATTAGCAGGTTTGCCAAAAGCACCTTCTACCATGAACCCCATTAGCAGACCTGAACGTGCCATTGCGCGTAGAGCCGTTGTACTCCATCGAATGTTAGTGACAGGTTATATTACTCCACAGCAATATAACCAAGCGGTCAATGCACCGATCACCGCACAAAAGCATGGCTCTGAAATTGAATTAGATGCCCCCTATGCCGCGGAAATGGCGCATCAAGAAATGATAGAACGCTATGGTAAAGAGCAAGCGTATACTGGAGGTTACAAGGTATACACTACCGTCACCGCAAAGCTACAAAATGCCGCTCAACATGCACTGATTCAAAATTTACTCAATTACAGTGAACGTCACGGTTATCGTGGGGTAGTTAGTTCTTTACGCCCACAAGCACCAAGCAATGATGAATCTAGCAGCGATCAAATAGCACCGTTAACCACAGAAGAGATCAGCCAAGCACTGAACAACACGGTTGAGTACAAACCATTGCTTGCCGCCATTGTAACAAATGTGCATGAAAAGAGTGTCGAGATCACACTCAGAGATAATCAAGTAGCCACTATACCTTGGCTAAACCTAGCATGGGCGCGTGAGTTTATTAACGATGATAAACAAGGACCTCCCCCACAGTTTGCCAGTGAAATTCTTAATTACGGTGATGTTATTTACGTTACCTATCAAAATGGGCTTTATAAACTCAGTCAGTTACCTTCAGCAAGTTCGGCACTAGTTGCATTATCTCCAGACAACGGTGCCATACAAGCGGTAGTTGGCGGCTTTAGCTTTGCCCAGTCACAGTTTAACCGTGTTACTCAGGCTAAACGACAAGTGGGTTCTAATATCAAACCTTTTGTTTATTCTGCTGCACTTGATAATGGCTTTACTTTAGCCTCACTCGTCAATGATGTACCAATCAACCAATGGGATAAAAAGTCCGGCTTTGTTTGGCGTCCGAAAAACTCGCCAGAAGTATATAATGGTGAGATTCGCGTCAAACGCGCATTGGCGCAATCTAAAAACGTTGTCGCCGTGCGATTATTAAGAGAAGTAGGGCTATCAAGGCTGATACCGCACCTTGCCGCCTTCGGTTTCAATCCAAATGAGTTACCCAATAATGAATCGCTTGCCCTCGGTTCTGCGTCATTAACCCCATTAGAAATTGCTACTGGGTTTGCTACTTTCGCTAATGGCGGCTTCTTAATTAAACCTTATATAATCGAACGTATTGAAGATTCATTTGGAAATGTGGTCTATCAAGCAGATCCTGCCATTGCCTGTGACGCTTGTTTACAAACTGAATCACAAGATGAAAGTTCATCACTTTTTTCGGAAGAATTAAACACAACAAAGAGTGATGACTCGAATAGCGCACAAGCATTGCAAGAAAAAACCTCTAACAACTACGCTCCAAGGGTTATTAGTGCGCAAAATGCCTTTTTGATCACACAGGCACTTAATGAAGCCATCTGGGGCGCAGATTGGTCAGCAAAACCTGGTTGGCAAGGTACAGGCTTTAGGGCTCGAAAACTTAACAGGCGAGATATAGCAGGTAAAACAGGAACCACCAATGAAGCCAAAGATGCTTGGTTTTCTGGCTTTAGCCGCCGGCTTGTTACTACCGCATGGATCGGTTTTGACGATCCATCACGTAATTTGGGTAAAACACTTTACAACAGTAACTTAACGAGTAATCAAATTACCGGAAAAGAATTTGGCGCAAAGTCTGCGCAGCCGGCTTGGATTTCATTTATGAAAGTTGCTTTAGAAGATCTGCCAGTTGAGCCATTTGTACAACCAAATGACATTGTTTCCGTCAGAATTGATAAAAAAACAGGCAAGTTAACCAAACGAACTGACAAAAGCAGTATCTTTGAGTATTTCAGACTTGGCACAGCGCCAACAGAATATGTTAGCCAAGATAATAGCTTAGAAATATTTGATAATAACAACAGTACTGAGGAAGAAATTTTCTAATATCGACAATGTAGAAAGTTTCTTTCGTTTCGAATCTAATATTACAAATAAACCATAAATCACAGCAAAAAAACGGCTAAATGTTGTTTTATTTCCTCAATTAGCCGCTATTCCAGTTACCAAAGCAAGTCAGATAAAATCTGGCTTGCCGTAAATCCGATGATTTTATCACCACTATAAATGTAACTTATAATGAAAACTTTCAGAACGAAACAATTTTTTCTTTCGTTTTGTTCCAAGATCACCTAGAATTGCGCCCTAATTTACACCGAATACCTTTTTATACTAACGTCATATATTAGGAGCTTACCCGCTATGACAGTTTTGCAACAAAACATCGACTTATCTCAATACGGCATCAATAACACTACAGAAGTAGTTTACAACCCTTCTTATGATGTGTTGTTTGCAGAGGAAACTAAGTCTGAGCTCACAGGTTTTGACAAAGGTATAGAAACAGAACTCGGTGCAGTATCGGTTGATACTGGCATATTTACGGGCCGTTCACCAAAAGATAAATACATTGTACGTGACGATGTCACTCGCGATACCGTATGGTGGTCAGATCAAGGTAAAAATGATAACAAGCCCATGACACCAGAGACGTGGGATCACTTAAAAGGTTTGGTCACCGAGCAATTATCTGGTCAACGTTTATTTGTTGTTGACACTTTTTGTGGTGCGAATGAAGACACTCGCCTAAAAGTACGCTTTATTACTGAAGTTGCATGGCAAGCACATTTTGTGAAGAACATGTTTATCCGCCCAACAGAAGCTGAATTAGCCGATTATGAGCCTGATTTTGTAGTAATGAACGGTGCAAAAACGACCAACCCTAACTGGCAAGAACAAGGGTTAAACTCTGAAAATTTTGTTGCCTTTAACTTAACTGAAAGAATGCAATTAATCGGTGGTACTTGGTACGGCGGTGAAATGAAAAAAGGTATGTTCTCAATGATGAACTACCTATTACCATTAAAAGGCATTGCTTCAATGCACTGTAGTGCAAATGTCGGAAAAGACGGCGATGTGGCTATTTTCTTCGGTCTATCTGGTACAGGTAAAACAACCCTGTCAACGGATCCAAAACGTGAATTGATTGGTGACGATGAACATGGCTGGGACGATAACGGTGTGTTCAATTTTGAAGGTGGTTGTTATGCCAAAACTATTAACTTAAGCAAAGAGAATGAACCAGATATCTATAATGCTATCCGTCGCGATGCCTTACTTGAAAATGTTACGGTAGCAGCAGATGGTACCATTGATTTTGATGATAATTCAAAAACAGAAAACACCCGTGTTTCTTATCCAATTCACCATATAGATAACATTGTCAAACCAGTGTCTCGCGCGGGTCACGCCAAAAAAGTGATTTTCTTAACCGCAGATGCTTTTGGTGTTTTACCACCTGTGGCTAAGTTAACGCCTGAGCAAACAGAATATTACTTCTTATCAGGTTTTACCGCTAAATTGGCTGGTACAGAGCGCGGTATCACCGAGCCTACACCGACTTTCTCTAGCTGTTTTGGTGCGGCATTCTTGAGCTTACACCCAACACAATATGCCGAAGTTTTACGCAATCGCATGCAAGCCGTTGGTGCTGAAGCATATCTTGTTAATACAGGTTGGAATGGTACAGGCAAGCGTATTTCTATTAAAGCCACACGCGCCATTATCGATGCGATCCTTGATGGCTCTATCGATTCTGCCGACACAGAAGTGTTACCGCTATTTAATTTAACGGTTCCTACACACATTGACGGGGTTGAAGAGGGTATTTTAGATCCACGTGATACCTATGCTGATGCAAGTGACTGGCAGGCAAAAGCGAAAGACTTAGCCAATAAATTTATCACTAACTTTGATAAGTTTACCGATACTGACAACGGTAAAGCATTAGTCAAAGCAGGACCATTACTTTAATAGTAACGCCTGTAATTTAGATTAAAAAAGCCGAACATTTTTAATGTTCGGCTTTTTATTATCCTTTATATTGTCGTATGACTTAGCAAGTTATTTTAAACTGACAGGTAATATCACTTTGGCTGACAAGCCGCCAACATCACGGTTGCTAAGGAGAATACGGCCACCATGGGTATCAACAATACGCTTAATTATTGCTAATCCTAAGCCACTACCTTCAGTGCCTCTCGCTTTATCACCTTGAGTAAAGGGCTGAAATAATCGTTCAATATCGGCATCAGGAATACCTGGGCCTGAATCACAAACCGTAAAATAAACAAAACGTCCTGATTTTTCTTTACCTGAAGCCACTAAAATATCAGCATCACTATAGCGAATCGCATTTTGGATCAAGTTGGCAACCACCCGCTTTATCGCCACATAACGTAATGGAATTTTAGGGATGTCTCCCGCCTCAAAGGTAATATTACGCCCCGTCACCTGCTCTGCTTGCACAGCTTCTTGTAATAAAATATTTAAATCATCTATTTCAGCAATATCTTTTGCATCATAGCGAATGTAATCGATAAATTGATCAATGATGGTATTCATATCATCGATATCAGCCTCGATCCCTTCTTTTAAAAACTCGTCTTCCTTCGACATCATTTCAGTCGCTAAACGAATACGCGTCAATGGTGTTCTTAAATCATGAGAGATACCCGCCATTAACAGGTTGCGATCATCTTCTAACTGTTTAATGCCCTTAGACATATGATTAAAAGCCTGAGTCACCGATACAACTTCTGTGGTGCCTCGCTCAATCAAAGGTGGAGGAAAATCTCCGCGACCAACATCATGAGCTGCAGACTGTAACGCTCTTAATGGGCGGTTTAACTGACGAACAAATAGCCATCCGCCAATCACACTAAGTGCGCCAAGAATAAATAACACAATAATTAATGGCGTATAATTGGCTTCTTCTAGACCACTTAACGGAATTTTCACCCAATAATTAGGCGCTTGAGGAGGGCGGATCCAAAAAAGATATTCATCCCCTTGAGAAATTCGCACTTCGGCTGGACCACCGAGTAGCTCAGACATTTCCTGAGAACGAAACTCATAATACAAGGCATTTTGCAAACCAAGCGTTAACGCATCTTCCTCGGTATATACACCGATCCCCGTTTCACGCTGAAATGCAACCGCCATGGCAGGGCTTAATACAGGCTCTTTAACATCAATAAATACCACCCGCACTTGTTTAGCCAACAATTGATCAACCTGATGCGAATTCGGTTGCACAATATAAATCATGATAGAAACCAAAGACACCGCTTGGTTAATGAGTAACAATACACCTATCAGTAATATTGTTTGGCCAAAAGCACTACGTGGCAATATTTTCATTTAAACTCTATAGTCTATGCGACAGCTTTACCTTCTGGCACAAATACGTAACCTAAACCCCATACCGTTTGTATATAACGTGGTTTTGCCGGATCTTCTTCCAACATGCGACGTAAGCGAGACACCTGAACATCAATACTACGCTCTAATGCAGAATAATCACGGCCTCGTGCTAAATTCATTAATTTGTCTCTCGATAACGGCTCTCTTGGGTGAGTGATCAACGCCTTTAACACCGCAAATTCGCCACTGGTTAGCGGCATATTAACATCACCTTTTGACATTTCCCGCGTTGCAAGGTTAAGCGTATAATCACCGAATTCGATAATATTTTCTTCTTGCGATGGTGCACCCGGCGCTTCCTGCACTTTACGTCTCAACACTGCTTTAATACGCGCAAGTAATTCACGTGGATTAAAAGGTTTTGGCATATAATCATCGGCACCTAGTTCTAAGCCAATTATACGATCAACTTCATCACCTTTTGCCGTTAACATCACAATAGGAATGTCATTCGATGCTTGGCGCAATCGGCGACAAATGGATAAACCATCTTCTCCAGGCAACATTAAATCAAGCACTAATAAATGAAAGTTTTCCCGCTCAAGTAAGCGATCCATTTGCTCGGCATTCGATGCACTACGTACAACAAAACTCTGTTCTACTAAATAGCGTTCAAGCAAGGCTCGAAGACGCATATCATCATCAACCACTAAGATCTTAGGTGTTTCGTGTCCCATATATCACCTTTATTAATATTGTTGTTGTCGCTACTATAAAGCATTCATAGCTGCTTTAACAAAATTAGTCTGTGTCATTTGTTCGTCTTTTGTTACAAGATATTAACTATTTACCCATATAACTTCTAGAATTATAAATAATCCTTACGGATCCTGCCCATAATATTTATGAAACGTTACATTTTGTGCCTAAGAGCAAATTCCCATGAAAAAAATACGAAATATAAGGTAGAATAAATACATGAAGATTTGGATCTATGTATTTAAAGCCCCCAGACGCGTGCTTTCAATTAGTCGCCGGCGACGTACGATCAAGGTTAAGCGTCAATTAATACGGGTAAAAATTGCTCTGAGCCAAGAAAAAGCTGAAACCAAAGAGATGTTAAGCATCTACCGGCGTTATACCATCCGACAAGCAACACCGGAAGAAATGAAACTCGCCAATCAGCAATTTTTTGATGTGCTTAAAGGGTTAGGTATTGGCGTCTTTGCGGTGTTACCTTTTGCCCCGCTCACCATTCCTTTGGCGATCAAATTAGGCAAATGGGTCGGTGTTGATATTCTCCCCAGTTCGTTTAACGAAGCGGGACGTCATACTCAGCTTACTTCAAATAAGCAATCGCCTGATCGGTCACACACTGAGTAAAACTTTTTTGTCGTTCCACTTTTGATAATTTTGCGATGGCTTGACGCACCAACTTTTGTTTCAGCTCGAATTCTTCTTGAGGTAATCCCTGCAGTTGTTCATGAAAACAACCGATTAAACCAAAATTTAGTGCCGTGTCTGACTTAGGCGATTCACCTTTTAAACAATCACTCAACTTTAATGCTAACTCATTTCGATCCATTTCTGTCACTAAAGCCCTAACGGTGTAGTTTTCTTTATCAAATTTACGTGCTTGATTACAGGCAAAAAACATGTCAGCAACCGCCACCACTGGGATCAATTTTTCATGTTGTTGACTGAATTTATCTTTTAACCATTGCTGATGTTCGGGCGCAATTTCTTCTGCCTTTAGTGGCATGCCAACACATAACAAACAGCAAACAATCAACTTGCCCCACATAAAAATTCCCTTGGCTGACATCTATTTAACTACGAAAACTATAATAGATGAATTTAATCAGAATATGAACCATAAAAAAAAGCAACTTGCTATGAAGTTGCTTTGTTACGCAAAGGCGAGTGATTAAACTGACATAGGTTTAAAAGGCAAGTCTCGATAGCGCTTGCCCGATGCCGCAAATACCGCGTTACTTAATGCAGGAGCAAATGGCGCAACGCCTGGTTCCCCTAAGCCAGTTGGACTATGTTCAGATTCAATAATATGCACATTCACCTGTGGCATATCACTAATGCGCATCACAGGGTAATTATGAAAGTTGCCATTAACTACCGCACCATCTCTAAAGGTAATTTCGGTGCTAAGTGCTAACGACATCCCCATAACAACCGCACCTTCCATTTGTGCTGTTGCGCCATCACGATTTAATACCTGACCACAATCTATAACAGCATCCACTTGCAACACTTTAATGTTGTCACCATCACTTTCAACTCTCACCGCCATAGCAACATAACTTCTAAAGCTATAATGGACTGCTAAGCCAATGCCTTGCCCTTTGGGTAAGTTATCACGCTCAAACCAACCAGACTGCTCGGCTGCAACTTTCAACGCATGTTTTGAGCGAGCAGCTTGCTCCTGTTGCTCTTTAATAGTATTCGCATCGTACAACTGAGTTAAAAACGTGAAAGGATCTTTGCCTGCTTGATGCGCCAGCTCGTCAGCAAAGGTACTGAATGAAAAGCCATAAAAAATTGCATAAACCGCACGATACCAACCAATACGTGTATGCGCTTTTGCATCACCTATCTCACTGCGAAAATTAGGTAAACCAAAAGGATAATCATCAACCGCCTGTAAATCTCCTTTTCTGGGTTTAACTACCGATGGATCAAACAATGAAGCAATCGGTGGAAATGCCACACGATGCAACCAACCTGTCACATTACCCTCGGCATCTAATGAAGCTTCGATATGTTGTGCATTAATCGAATGATAAAAACCAGTGCGCATATCCTCTTCACGTGACCAGGTTAATTGGATCGGCACACCTAATTTTTGTGAAATTGCCGCGGCTTCTTGCACATAATCACATTTGAATTTACGACCAAATGCTCCGCCTGCCATAGTCACGTGAACAATAATATCTTTAGGGTCTCGTGATAAATATTGCCCTAAGACTTCCTGAATCGCCACTGGCGCTTGGGTAGCAGCCCACACTTCGCATTTGTCTTTTTCAACAAAAACCACACTGGCATTGGGCTCCATCGGCGAGTGAGATAAATGCCCGCCAGTGTAAGTTGCTTTAAACACTTTTTCAGCATTAGCAAACGCCTTGGCTAAATCTCCACGCTCGGTTGCCAGTTGAGCAGGATTTTCAACATTTTTCACTAATTGCTGTTTATATTTAACCGTATCGTAATTAGCATTTTCACCAAGGTCCCATTCGATGTTAAGTTTTTTCAAGGCTTGTTGCGCGGTCCAGTTATTATCAGCGACCACTGCCACACCACCAATTGAACCATAGGGCACTTCGAAACGTGGAATTTCGACCACATCAAGCACACCTTTCACCGCTAAAGCACCTGTTTTATCAACCGACTTTAACTTGCCCCCCAATACCGGACAGTGGGTGATAGCAGCATATTTTAGCCCTGGCAGTTTAGTATCCACGCCATAAATACGCTCACCAACCACCACTTGCCCTTGATCATGGCGAGGTAGCGCCTTACCAATATAGTTATACTCAGATTTTTCTTTGAGTGGTGGCTTTTCAGGCACTGCTTGCAGCGCCGCTAAACTGGCTAACTGCCCATAAGACAGCTTTTTACCTGAATCGTTATGATAAACAAAATGTTTTTTAGCAACACATTGTTCGGCAGGCACTTTCCAAGCTTTCGCCGCGGCGGCAACCAGCATTATTTTTGCAGCAGCTCCGGCTTCTCGCATCGGTTGAAACATTCGAACAATACTGGCTGAACCTCCCGTTGCCTGAGGGCCATACTTGGCGTCCGCATCCCCTTGCTTAACTGTCACCCGAGACCAATCGGCTTCCATCTCATCGGCGACTGCCGAAGGTAATGCGGTACTGATCCCTTGCCCCATTTCACAGCGACCGCAATAAAGAATTAAATCACCATTGTCTTGCAAATGAATAAAAGCATTAGGATTAAATTCGGCATCATTTTCACGTTCAAATGCCATTGCCCCCATAGGAGTTGAGACACCAATCACTAAACCGCCAGCAGCAAGCCCTGAGGTTTTAATAAAATCTCTACGACTAATGTTTTCAACTAACATTATGACACCTCCCTTGCTAATTCATCGGCAGCTTGCGCGATTGCTTTTTTAATGCGTTGATAGGTGCCACATCGGCAAATATTGCCCTGCATAGCATTATCTATTTCATCAGCACTCGGTGTTGGGTTTTGAGCTAAAAAGCCAGCCGCATTCATAATTTGTCCTGCCTGACAATAACCGCATTGAGGGACATTATTCTCAAGCCAGGCTTTTTGTAATGGATGACTACCATCTTCAGAGAGTCCTTCAATGGTTGTTATTGACTTACCCGCTAACACACCAACAGGGGTAACACATGAACGCGTAGCAACCCCGTCAACATGAACCGTACAAGCACCGCATAATCCAGCGCCACAGCCAAACTTGGTACCCGTTTTTTCTAACCTATCACGCAAGAACCACAATAACGGCATATCCTTGTCGACATCGATCGCATATTTTTTACCATTTATTGTTATTGATTTATCCATAGTACCTACTCGTTATCATCATAATTAACTCTTCGAAGCATAGATTAAATTTCATCCAACGTCCTCTTACATTCGATTTAAACGTAATTTTTTGCGATTAACAACAAACCATTCATAACTTGTTACATAGAAATAAAAGCATGTCATCAATCTAGTAAAAATGATTCGAAAATTAGCTTAACAATCCCTTTGTTAAGGTTGTTTTAATATTTCTACATTATGCTATCGTGAACAAACAAAGTGATTAATACGCCATTACTTTAATTAAAATGCAAGGAAATTACGTGAAACGATTACCACTCATAGCCAGCATAGTGATGTTACTTTCTGCCTCCTTCGGTAGTTTATCCAACGATAAACTGACTGAGTTTGAACAATTAGTTGCCGATCATAAAGGCAAAGTTATCTATGTTGATTTTTGGGCATCGTGGTGTGTGCCATGTAGAAAATCCTTCCCTTGGATGAATAAAATGCAAACCGAGCATAGTAATAATAACTTCACCGTGTTAAGTGTGAATTTAGATGCTCAACCAGACTTAGCCGAAAAGTTCTTAAAGGAAGTCCCTGCGCAATTTCCTATTTTTTATGATCCTAAAGGTCAGGTTGCCAAAGCATTTAAATTAAAAGGCATGCCGAGTAGTTTTATCATCAATAAACGAGGGGAGATTGTCAGTAGTCACGTTGGTTTTACTGAAAAGAAAAAGCAAAAATATCAAGCTGAAATTCTCGCGCTAATTAACAAAGACTAGGGCGTGCTGATCGTTCAAAGACAAAATAATTCCAGCCTTTTTGACTCCGCTAGCGGTGTGACATCCGCTAGCAATGAATGACAAAATAAGCCAAACACTTTTCGGTTATTTATCGGTCCAGACCGCAAACTCATTGCCACTAGGTTCGATAAAATGAAAACGGCGCCCACCAGGAAAAGAAAAAATGTCTTTCGATATTTGCCCACCTGCCTGAACCACTTTGGCTTGCAAATCTTCTAAATCGGCATAATAAAACACTAACAAAGCTGAGCCTGTCGCAGTAGTGCCCGTAAGATCTGACTGGAAAAACCCACCGTTTAGCCCTTGGTTAGTAAAGGAGGAATATTCGGGGCCAAAATCCTGAAAATCCCAGCCAAACACTGAGCTAAAAAATTGCTTCGTTGCATCTAAATCAATTGCTGGAAACTCAACATAATCAAGTTTAATACTCACAACGTCTCCTTAACCTACTCTATCAAACTGCTCTATCAAACTGCTCTATCAAACTGATAGTAAAACAAAACATTAAGATTTAGCCAATAAAAATATGGCAAAAACAAAAAGGGCTTCAAATGAAGCCCTTTACGCCATGCTATTTGCAACCAGTTAATGGTGCTAACACGTTTACTTCAACAAAGCTAACGCCTTAACACAACGGCCAACATTTTGATGACGTGCTTTCACTGTTTTAACTACTTGAGGTTTCATTGAGCTATAAGACTCAACTAACTTAGCTAATTCAGCTTCACTTTCAGCAGTACATTGACTTGGGATCATGCTGCCAGCAAATGCACCTAACAACCCTAAGTCGCTACCTTCATTCAGTTTAGGAATTTGCGCTAAAATTTTCTCTTTATAAGGTGCTTCTAGTTGCTGCTGCTCAGCTGGAAATAATCCCCACATGATGTAGCGAAGCGTTGATAATTTAAGCTCATCAGGATTATTGACAAGAATATCAAACCATTTTGCCTTCACTTTTTCATCTGGGCGAACAACTTCTGCATAAATGGCATTTTTAACACCGGTATCTGAGTTATCTTTCGCTTTTTCCGCAGCTAACATCGCAGCATAATCACCAAATTGATAGCGATTTAATTGGCCTACAATGCCCCAACGCTTATCTTGGTCAATGGTTAAGCCATCGAATGATTGCTCGCCATGTAAAATATTTTGTAAGTTTTGCAAATGCTTTTCAGACTTAGCTAATGAAACATAACTTCCATACCAAAGCTTTTGGAAATCTGAACCCGCTTCAGATTGCGCTAACAAGTTCAAATATAAATCTTCAACTTCACGGTATAGCTCAGAATAATCTTTCTGCTCCAAACGTGTTGCCGTTGCTAAATAGCGTAACGCCGTAGACAGGCTGCTGGCAATTTTACGAACCACGTTATAGTCTTTCTCTGCGGCAATGTTATCGATAGCAAAATGAACAAATTTATCTGCCGCTAAGTTGGCATCGCGTACGCTATCAGCCAAGCTTTGCCATAACATCAAGCGAGTTGTCGTGTTATCAATCGCATTAATATGTTTTTGCAGTGAATCAAGCGACTTGTCATCTAAATCCACTTTAACAAAACCCCAATCCGCTTCATTAGGATAAACAAGATCAGGACACGTTTGACCAACCGCTTCAACAACTTGTGTTTTTTCACCTTTATATGTCACAGGGATCGCTGTGCTTAATGACATCACATCATCAGCATAGTTGTATAAGCCCACCTGTACACGTTGTTCACGTAGCGTTGGATAATCAGCTGGCGCTGATTGATTAATGGCTAGCTCAGTAATTTTTCCGTCATCACATTGATAGTTCACTTTAATGGTATTTAAGCCAGCATTGTACAGCCAATCTTGTGTCCATTGGCTCATGTCTTTGCCTGCCGCTTTACCTAATTCACCAATAAAATCATCTAGTTCTGTGTTTTTATAAGAGAATTTTTTCAGGTAATTACTGACACCAATACGGAAGTTTTCTTCACCTAAATAATACGGTAACTGTTTCAATACTGATGCACCTTTACCATAGGTAATGCCATCAAAGTTTGTTAATGCGGTACCTGTTGATTCCACGGGTAATTCAATGGCATGTGTATTAACAGAATCATCACTGCGATACGCCCATTGTTTGGTGCCAGAATAAAATACATCCCAGGTGTTTTCAAAATCACTGGCTTTATTCACTTCTAGGTTTGCCATATAAGTGGCAAAACTTTCATTTAACCACAAGCCATTCCACCAGCGCATCGTTACTAAGTTACCAAACCACATATGCGCCATTTCATGAGCAATTACATTGGCTAACTGCATTTTTGCTGGTGTTGATTTTTCACCACGGGCAATATAGTTTTCATTGAACGTCACCGCGGCGACATTTTCCATCGCACCGGCATTAAAGTCTGGCGCAACTACCTGATCATATTTAACAAACGGATAACGAACCCCAAAGTATTCATTGAAAAATTTGAAACTCTGCTTGGTTGGTGTAAACCATTCCTCGGTTTTCACGTATTTCGCTAAACTTTGACGAGCAAATAATCGTAATGGAATGTCTTCAAATTTATCTTCCCAAACTGCGTAGTTCCCCGCGTGTAACGAGAATATATACGACGAAAACTTCGCTGATTCAGGGAAATGCCAAACTTTAGTCTCACCTTTTTCATCTATGCTGGTTTCTCGTACCGAAGTGATCACTTGCCAATGAGCAGGTGCCGTTACTTGCATGGTGTAAGTTGCTTTTAAGTCAGGCTGATCAAAATGTGGGAACAAACGGTTTGCATCATAAGGTTCAAAATCTGTGTATAGATATACTTCACCATTTTCTGGATCAACAAAACGATGTAAACCTGAACCATCGGTTGAATATGGGCGTTGATAATCTACCGTTACTTGTGTTTTACCCGCAGATAATTCACTGGCAGGAATGGTAATAAACCACTTTTCATAGTCAAACTTAACTGGCTTACCATTAACACTAACACTGTTCACTGTGCCTTCATCGAAATCTATGGTTAAGTCGTTTTGATTATTTTCTGCAAGATCAAAATTAAGCTCAGTAACCCCAGAGAAAGTTTCACCTTTATTATCAATGGTTACTTGCAAATTATAACTTACATTGCTGACTTGCTGAGCACGCATTTTTGCATAATCTTCAAACAAAGACTCACTTGCTTGGCGTGTAACACTTGCAGCTTGTGATTGTTCAACTGGCGCTGCTGATTCTGGTTGTTTCTCACAAGCAGTTAAGGCAATAGCGGAACTCGCTAAAGCAATCGTTAATGCTTGATTCAGTGCGGACTTCATAAACTTCATTGCAGTAATAACCCTTTATTCTATTCGACATGTAAACTTGTAACAAAATTGTTAACTGAACTATATATCATATATTTAATATATCGTCTTAAAAATCACAGCAATTAACAATGGAATACGACAGACGGTAGAAAATATCAGATATATGAATGGTTAAACGGCAAAAAATGGACTTACTTTCTCGCGCATGGTTTCTTATAGTGATATTTAAAGCATATAAAAATAATCTACGCATCATGTACCGAGACTTTGATTTAGAAAATTTAGAGCGCGAATATTCTCCCAGTAGCTGTGTTGAAGACATTGAGGTATTTATTCAGGCTTATTGCCAGATGAGCCAGCAAACACTCAAGCATGCCAAGCAAAACGAAAAGGTGCTGACTGACTTAGCTTACGGTCACTCTGCAAGTCATGTACTAGATCTATTTTTACCTGACGACAACACAAAACCACAGAAAAAACTTCATGTATATATTCATGGCGGTTATTGGCAAGAACTCAGTAAGAATGAATCATGTTTTGCCGCAAACAACTTTCAACGTCATGGTTATCACTTTGCCGTTTTAGATTACACTTTAGCACCACACGCATCATTAAGTGAGATAGTAAAAGAGTGTCAACAAGCCTTAGCTTGGCTTTTTCAACATGCCGATAAATATGGTTATGACCAAGATGAAATCTATCTTTCGGGCAGCTCTGCTGGCGGTCATTTAGCCATGATGATGGCATTAACAGATTGGTCAAAGCTATTTGATTGCCCGAGCCAAATCATTAACGGTATTTGCGCAGTTAGTGGTATCTATGATCTGACACCAATTCAGCAAACCTACATCAATAAGCCTTTGCAACTAACTCAATCAGACATTGACAATAATAGCCCCCTGTTAATGGAGATAAACACTGCGCATGTTAAACAATGCCAGATAACCTTAGCCTATGGTGAAAATGAAACCAGTGAATTCAAGCGTCAAACACAAGCAATGCAACAGTTATTGCAATCACACGCGATCAGCACTTCATGTCAAGAGATAGCTAAACGCAACCATTTTGATGTAATACTCGATTTAGCCAATAGCCAATCATGGCTTTTTCAGCAAGTGCAACAGCAAATGACATAATAGATTTTATACTGTTGATATTTGACCATATGACAATAGTACCTGTCCGTTTTCAGCAATCAAAGCAGTCTCATATTACTGCCGGCACACCTCTAATAATGCTTGCACCAGTAAACCAGAACTCAGGGCAATCTCACGCACTGGTTGCTGTAACTCAGCTAAAGTGTGTTTGATCCGTTTAGTATGCACTTTCGTCATCTTCACACCAGCTAAACAGCTTTGTGCAATAGTGAGGCCCACGGTATTGATCACACGAGCATCATTAACCACATTGGCAATTGACGATAATTTGGGATTAGATTTCACTAACTTAACTAACGGTTGAAAATTCACATGCCAATCTCTCATGGTATTTACAATCTGTTGTAAGCCGCTAATGTTTCCTTGTTGATAGGCGCGTAAATGTTGATGTAAGGTGACCAACGATAAACTTTCAGCCGGCAAAAAATCGACAAAATGATCAAGTGGTGCCTGTTGATGAGCTAACCCCTGATTAAATTTAATATTTTGACGCGTTATAGAATGTGCGGGCTCAACCTGCTGAGCAAATATCTGCAAAGGGTTAATATCAGTACCATTTGCAATTAATGACTGAAAACCTTGTTGTTGTTGAACATTTGATAAAATGCCTATTTGCTCAGCATATTGACTGACTTGCCCAAGGCGTTGATACATATTTTGTGAATCTGTAACGGACTGATGGGACCATAGGCGTTCAGCAATCGCAAATAATCTCGGCCAAATGCGCCTATCAATATTGTCCTCATTGACTAATTCTGTCCATAACAGTGCTTCGCCACCGAGAATTTTTCCTTGCTGTGCTTTGGTAACATTTGGCAATAGTTGCATCTGACTGATATCAAATGATTGCAGTTGCTCTCCCTCTACGGGGAAATAAGTGTTTCCTAGCCGTATTCTGCCACTCAAGGCTTGACCATCACGCAATACAAATTCACCACGCATTGGTCCCAACAGGGTATCCATTGAAAAATTAACCTGTGAAGGTGTTAACGCTAATGCACGATCAACCGCTACCTTTTCAAAGCCTTGCTCACTTAAATTCACATAAGCAGAAATGACATAACCATTTCGTTTGACCAGTACCAATTCACCCTTAACTTGGCTGCCGTTTTGGGCTGTCATGTCAAATTGCCAAGCAGCCGTTTGATCATCTTTGCTCAATTTAATCGGCTGCTCAGCATGAGTTGCTCCCAGCGCAGTTTGATAGTGGTAGGCACTTGCTTGAGCCTGAGCAAGATTAAAGCCTGCCGATAAGATCACCTGCTCCCCTGCTTGAGTTAAAGATGCAGAATAACCGTCACCTCTGCGGAGCATTTTTTTATCATGCGCCGCTAATAGTTGCTGTACGTTCTGGATAAAATGCTCGTATAGCTGTTGCTCATCCGCTAGATTATTTGTGGTCTTATATTGCTCAATGGCTTCATGTTCTTGCCATTGCGCCAGATTGATATCGTCTTCCCCTAAATGAAGGTATGGGTCGGGAAATAAGGCACTTAACTCTGCGACAATATCACTGATAAACTGATAAGTTTGTGCCTGACTCGGGTCAAGAATCGGCATAAATTCGCCCCACTTTTTTTCCATGAAATAGGGTTTATTTACTGCCATTAGTTCAGGGTAGGCTACCGCGATAGCTGAAACGCCACCAGGTAGATTAAATTCTGGAACGACCCGAATACCTAGGTTAGCAGCATAACTTACCACCTCTTTAATTTGCGCTTGCGTGTAATACAAACCATCAGAAGCTAACTGATGAAGCTTAGGGTAACGGGTCGACTCAATTCGCCACCCTTGATCTCCGGTTAAATACCAGTGAAAAACATTAAGCTTGGCTGCCACCATGCCATCAAGCTGGCGTTTAATCGCGCTGATTGGAATAAAATGCCGTACGCTATCAATCAATAGACCACGCCAAGTAAACCTAGGCATATCGTTTATCGTTACCAACGGCAAGCGAATTTCTGGGGAGTTAGCCGCAAAAGCGATTAATTGCAGTAAGGTTGCCATACCGTGCAAAGCACCAAAATCATTAGCAGCATGGATCACTATTCCTTGTTCATTTACTTTTAATTGATAACTTTCATCTACACCTAATGAGGGCAATTGATAATCGGTCATACGACCCAGATTAACCTCAATAAACAGCTGAGTTACCAGTTCATCAGGTTGCTCATTTTGCTCACTCAGCAACTCAATATTATGCTGCGCGAGTAAATTATTGAGTGATCGCTTTATCACAGGGACACGCTCAGCACTTACACCACTAAGCGTGATAACCATTTTATTTTTCAATAAATAATCACCCGTTTGAAACTGTACAGATAATGGATAAGGCATCATTGACAGCCTAGAGGGAACAGCTTGCGCGACAGCATTGACACTGACGATCATCAAACAAACAGTGATGAAGTGCTTTAACATATAAAAACTCTTTCGTTGTAATTAGCTTTGCTATTCACAGTGACTTCAATCAGCATGGTTAACTGCAATAGCCTTATTTTTCGGCAATATCAACATTAATTACCGGATGATTCAATGATTAAACCGTTATTATTTGTGAATCACCTGAGCTAATTCTTGTTGGATTATTTCTGCAAATGAGTGTGCGGGTTCTGCAATAGGTGATTGATTTAAATAAATTAAATGCCAATACAAGGTTAAGCCTTGTTGATCTAGAGGTAACATTGCAATGTCTTGCTGCTGACGATTATCAACAAAGTGAGCGATTTGCCGTTTAGAAAATATTGAAATACCAATATTGGCTTTAACTAATTCGATAATGGCATCATTAAAACCAACTTGCAGTACTTTCTTAGGCAGAACATTACGCGGTTTAAAAAACAGCTCATATTCGCGATCTTTTTCTGGCACAGTTGAGTTGGTTACATAGGTTTCATCGGCAAAGTCTTCCACTTGCAAAAATGCTTGTTGCGCTTTAGGGTGCTCCTTAGACAAACAAGCCACTAGCTCGTCCTCCACTAAGCACACACTGCCAAATTGCTTATCATCAACCACTAAGCTCGGCTCTGCTGTAGAAACCATGGCAATATCAATTTCATGATTGTACAAGGCATTGAGAGGCTGCTCTTGCATCTGTGCACTGATTTCAAGCTCAATTTGCTGATGTCGTTGATGAAACCCCTTCATTACCGCAGGCAACCATTGAAACGAGGCATAATGAGGTAATCCCACCCGTAACACCTGCTCGATACCATCAGTTAAGCGCGCTATATCATGCTCCGCACGTGACAATTCTTGTAAAATTTTTTTCGCCGAATACAGCAAACGTTTACCCGCATTTGACATAATAATTTTACGACCACGGCGAAAAAATAATGGCGTATTCAAACGGCGTTCGGCTTCCCTAATTCGATTAGTTAACGCAGGTTGCGAAATAAACAAGGCTTGTGCTGCTTCTTTTACCGTTTCACAGCGATCCAATTCACAGATCATTTTAAGATGACTCACCGACAACTGGCTTTTACTAATATCCATTGTGAATATAACCACCCAAATAGCGTTGAAAACAGCTTGCAGTGTGTTCAACGCTTACTGATACAAATTTTGAATCAGTTTACCGAATAAAAGTAACATTTGTTATCTTTTATTCGGTTGGTTGCCAGAATAAGGCTAGAGCATTATTTTGTCATAATGCGGTTAGACAATAGCTGAGCGCGGGCGCGAGTATCTTGTACTTTAAATTCAGACCCTAATATCGGCTGAGGAGCAGAGCGAGATAACCCCTGTTGTATAGGCGTTTCCGGACAAGCATTATTCTGAGCATAATAAAGCGCCGCTGATAACATGCCTTCACTCACATCACCAAGTGGTTTTGATAAATCATCTGCGACAGCACAGCCTTGAATTTCGGTATCAAGCATAGGAACAGTTGAAGGACTAAAGCCATCGGCATAATCCCCAAAGCCTTTACTATTTTCACCCTTAAACTGTACGGTAAAATAAGTCGTTTCACAGTTATCTGCCGCATAGAAACCGTATGGTTTACCGCAGGTAGTTGAACCAATTTGGATCACTTCAACATCAATGCCGCGCAAGCCATTGATAAAGGCTTCACTTGCCGAGCAAGTATTAGCAGAAGTTAACACAAAGACCCGATTTAAATTCAGTGTCGGTAATTCTAGTCCCGCAGAAATCACCGAGGTATTGATACCGAGAGTTTCATCATAAAACGGCGTAGGTGATAACGCACGACCAGTAATTGGGTTGGTATTAGGGTATTTATCATTAAAAATAGTAGTTTCAAAGGTTTTGTTTTCTGTTTGTGCGCCTGCCACCATGTAACCCAATTGACTAGCAATAGCTAAATAACCACCACCGTTGTAACGAAAATCAACAATCAGTTCATCGATATTTTGCGGCTCTAACTCATTAAACGCGTCATACAGACCTTTTTCTGCGGTGGCAATATGGTCATTAAAGATCACATAGCCAATTTTCCCGGTCGGTGAGTCAATGGTATCAACCAAAGGCACAGGATCTGAAGTAATGCTTTGCGCCGTTAATGTCACTTCACGATCTTGCTCAGCAGCAAAATCACGAATAACAAAAATAGTTTCTTGTCCTGCTTCACTTGGAAATAAACCATTGTTCAGTACATTAATGCTGGCTTGATCATTCGCCGTAGCGACATTAACGCCATCAATGGCAATGATTTTGGCACCGCGATTAATATTCGCTTCAAACGCAGGAGAGTCAGGCTCATTAAAGGTAACAGTAATGGTACGATCAATATTGCTCCCTTGTTCAATTTTAATATTAAAGCCAAAGCCAACAGATGAACCCGATGAGGTTAATTGCTCCCATTCTTCCGTTGGCATGGTAAAGTGAAATTGATCTTTGAGCTTACCTGATGGGGTTAACGCACTAGTTTTTAAGATATCAAAATACTCGAGTATGCTATAAGGCGCTGGATCTTCATCAGGTATTTCGTCATACCACAAGTAGGTATCATTACTGTATGAACGTTGCCACAGCTTTTCCGCTAATGCACTACCGGTACCATCTGCCTCACATTGCTTAGCTAACTGATCATAATCAGTGAACTCACCTGCAACCCACTTAACCTCTGTGCTTGTTTCAGTATCAGTGTTGTTATTATAATTAAAATTTGTTTGCGGATTACCGCCGCCTCCGCATGCAGTTAAGATGGCAGAGCCAACAAGTAAAGACACGCTGGCTAGATAGTTATTAAATTTCATTGCATTTACTCCAAGTTACATCCCTTCATGCCAAGTCAACAGCATTAAATGACAAAAAACCAACTCAAAAAATAAGTTGGTTAATATAATGTTAATATAAATAAAAGTACACCGTCGATGGTTTTCTTTATAAATGTGTTCTCAAATCAAATAATTCGGGAAAAAAACTAATATCGAGTGCTTTTTTGAGAAAATTAACACCAGATGAACCACCGGTTCCCACTTTATTGCCAATAATACGTTGCACCGTATACATATGCTTAAAGCGCCATTGCTGAAAAGCATCTTCAATATCTATCAACTTTTCGGCTAGCTCATACAACTCAAAATGTTCATCAGCAGCTTGATATACCTTTAGCCATGCAGCTAAAACCGAATCATTTTTTTCATAAGGTAAGGCAAAGTCACGATTTAACACACCATCATCAATTGCCATGCCTTTTTCAGCCAACAATTTGATCACCTCATCATACAAACTAGGCGCCTGAAGCACAGCTTTTAACTCCTGATACACCCTATCGTTTGCCTTGTGTACTTCAAGCAGCGATGCATTTTTATTGCCTAATAAAAACTCAAGTTTTCGATAGCCATATGACTGAAAACCTGAAGAGTGACCCAAAGCATCGCGAAATTTCAGATAATCAACAGGCGTGAGGGTTGATAATATCTGCCATGATTGTGTTAATTGATTGAAGATTTGCTTCACCCGCGAAATCACTTTAAACGCATGACCAAAGTCTCCCTGATGAATATTATCTATCGCAGCTGACAATTCATGCCCCGCTAATTTTAGCCATAACTCACTGGCTTGGTGGATGGTAATAAATAACATCTCATCATGTTGATCAGATAACGGGTTCTGTACATTTAACAGCTGATCCAAACACAAATAATCTCCATAAGACATATCATCGTTAAAATCAGTATGTATGCCATCTTCCATGGCACGGTAATTACGACTATCGGGATCTGAATGGTACGGACAGGTCATAATTGCTCTCCTAAGGGCAGTAATTTTTGCTGGCTTAATTGATATAAGGTTTGATAAACATGTGCTTGCTGCCACTCTTGTTCAATGTTAGGTATGCGCATTATCTCATCCATAATTTCCTGCTGTACATCACCAAAGGCCAGTGCTTTTTTGTATGGGAGATCTGGCGAAAACGTTACCATGGAATACAAAGGTGTCCATAATTCTGGGTGCATTTGATGAAACTTGGCTTCTATTTTTTTTCTCAACAAAAAGCTCGCTTCCCCTGACAAATCACTCATTTCAACAAAATTACGTTTAGCTAATTCGATAATGGCATCACCATTGGCTTTTCGCTCCGCTTGATAAGCATTAAGTATCTCTGACCACTGGTGATCATGCTCCTCAACCAATTCGGCTAAAATTCGACAATCTTCAAAGCCACAGTTCATGCCCTGACCATAAAATGGCACCATGGCATGAGCAGCATCGCCAATCAATGCCACACTACTATTTACCAACCACGGATAAATATGCACTAAGCACAGCGGCGATGCTTGTTTACTTAAAAAGTCCGTAACAGGATCTTCAAGTAACGGCATAGCATCGGCAAAATTTTTCTGAAAAAACGCACTCACATCATCAGCATGATTAAGTGAACTAAAAGAGGTCTCTCCCTCGTGGTTCATAAATAATGTACAAGTAAATGAACCGTCAACATTGGGCAGAGCTATCAGCATAAAATCTTTTCTTGGCCAGATGTGTAACGCGTTTTTTTCCAGTTTATGGCTACCATCTGCATTAGCTGCAATAGTCAACTCCATATAACTCTGCGGCATATATTCAAGGCTATAACTAATACGTTCTTTTGGTAGCTCTTGCATTAAGCGGCGTACCTTAGAAAACGCACCGTCAGCACCAAAAATCAAATCGCTTTGATGATTTTTCTGATGATGATCTTCTTTAATATAAACCGCGGTATTATCTTCAAAGTTTATCTGGTGCAATCGATGGCCAAAGTGAATACTCACTTTCTCTTCTTGTTCAGCCAAATCAATGAGTTGTTCATTAATGCCCGAACGAGACACCGACCAAATGGCCTGCTCGTCTTTGCCATAGGGTAATTGAGTTAATTGGCCTTGTTCATCATGCATAATCCGACAATACATCGGGATGGCTTGTTGACGAATGGCATCATCAACTCCGATCGCCTGTAGTGCTTTCCAACCACGATCAGATAAAGCTAAGTTAATTGACTTTCCTTGGTAAATATTGGTTTTTCGAGAATCAGGTCGCGATTCAAATAAGTCTACCTGATAACCTTTTTTCGCCAACATCACCGCTAATAAAGCCCCAACGGGGCCTGCACCGTTGATTGCAATATTCGTTACCGCTTTACTCATCACGCCACCCCGCAAGCAGTGTTTTTAAGGTTTGACCAAACTGATAAATATCTTCAAAACTGTTATATAAAGGGGTTGGCGCTAAACGTACAACATCCGGCTCACGAAAATCAGCTATCACACCAGCGTCAGTCAACGCGGAAAAAAATGTTTTATCTGTGCCAATAAGCTTAACGGATAACTGACACCCTCGACGCTCTGGTTCTTTCGGGGTAATGATTTGTAAATCAATGTCGGGAAATTGCGCCACGACATCATTAAAAACATACTGCAAAAATGCCGTTAGTTTCAGACTTTTTTGTCGTAAGTTTGTCAGACCCACTTGCTGAAAAATATCCAACGAGGCCTTTAATACCGCCATCCCCATGACTGGCGCATTACTTAGTTGCCACCCCTCTGCACCTGTCATCGGTTCAAAGGTGTTCTCCATTAAAAAGCGACGTTCTTTATTATGTCCCCACCAGCCGCCAAAACGCGGTGTGTCAGTATTGTCGCCATGACGATCATGGACAAATATCGCCCCAACATTACCCGCACTGCCATTAATATATTTGTATGTGCACCACGCCGCAAAGTCGACATCCCAATCATGTAATTTGACCGGAATATTGCCCGCTGCATGTGCCAGATCAAATCCCGCCAGCGCGCCAACAGTATGAGCTGCTTGGGTTAATTTTTCCATATCAAACAATTGCCCGGTAAAGTAGTTCACACCGCCAAAAAATACTAACGCCAATTCATCCTGATGCTCATCAATTGCCGCTAAAATATCTTCTTCACGGATCAAGTACTCTCCACTTCGTGGCGCCACTTCAATAATTGCTTCATCGGGAGAAAAGCCATGATGTTTTACCTGTGTTTCCAGTAAATAACGATCAGATGGAAACATTTTAGCTTCACTGATGATTTTAAATCTTTTCGCGCTCGGACGATAAAATGAAACAAATAGCAGGTGCAAATTAGTGGTTAATGAATTCATGCACACCACTTCCGATTGATTAGCTCCAACAAGTTCTGCCATCGCGGGAGTTAATATTTCATGGTAACTCACCCATGGATGCGTTGCATGAAAGTGTCCTTCTACGCCCCATTTAGCCCAATCCTCTAATTCAGCATTGACATAATCTTTCGCAGATTTTGGGGCTAAGCCCAATGAATTCCCCGTAAAATAAAGGACTTGCTTATCATTAATCACAGGGTGATGAAACCGATCTCGGTAACTGGCTAATTCATCTTGTGCATCTAGTTGCTTAGCAAAGGCTAAAGTATTTTCAAACATCATCATTATCTTCTCGTTTTGTCCGGCTACACCGACAAATTAAAAAACTGCCTAGCATTATCTGCCAGCATTAATTGTTTCTCTTCACTGGTTAAGCGAGGAGCGGTTTTAATCAATTTCCCCATCTCTTGTTCGCCTAAAGGGAAAGGATAATCCGTACCAAACAACAGTCGCTCAGTCCCCATTTTCTGTACCAGCAGATGCAAAGCATCATGGTCAAACACCGCGGTATCTAAATAAAAACGGTCAAGGTAATAGCTTGGAGGATGAGCAGAATGACCTCGGGCAATGTCACGATGTAGCCAGGCATTTTCTAAACGCCCCAATAAGAATGCAAATGAGCCACCACCATGTGCAAAGCAAATTTTTAACTGTTTACTGACTCGATCAAAACCACCACCTAAAATCATCGAGACAATCGATAACTGACTTTCTGCCGGCATGCCAACAGTCCAACCCATCATATAATTTTTGGTGCGATCCGCTGCCATCATGTCCCATGGATGAACAAATACGGGAATATCTTCATCCGCACAGTGCTGCAAAAACGTCAGCACCCCTTCGTCATCCATATTTTTCTCACCCACATGATTACCTATTTGAATACCGACATGGCCCGTCTTCATTGCGCGACTTGCTTCTTTGCAGGCGGCATCAATATCCTGTAATGGTACTTGTGCCATAGCAAATAAACGCTTGTTATCTTTAGCACAAATTTCTAGGGCAGCGTCATTAAATAACTGTGCGCAATATAACGCTTGTTCAATCGGTTTTTCATAGGCAAATAAAATCGGCGTGGCAGAAATAATTTGCTGGTCAACGCCTTGTGCATCCATCTGTGCCAAACGGACCTCAGCATCCCAACAGGCTGAATAAATGGGTCGAAATGCTTGCTGACCTTTCATCAGCATGGCTTTGCTATATCCTTGCTCATTGGTTTCATTAGCAAAATGCTTCAACCAAGGCCAATCTCCACCGCCAAATTTTGCTTCTAGATCTGGCCATGTTTTCGGAAAAAAGTGAGAATGTATATCAATGACCTGCATTAATCGGCTCCTGCTTCATCAAGCGTTACCCACCCTTGGGGTGGTTCTTTGCCTGGGTGAATTTCTCCACAGCTTGGGCAAGTGCGAGCCGCTTCGCTCTGATAAAAGCCTTGGTAGACTGGCGGTAAATCATCCACGATAGAATTCAATATCACTTCATGGCGATGCACTAACCCACCACAGCCAAAGCAGTACCATTCAAAGGCATCTTTTTCCCCTTCAGGACGCTTAGGCTCTATCACTAAACCAATACTACCGGCCATGGGGCGCTGTGGTGAGTGACGGACATGAGCTGGGAGAAAGAAAATATCCCCTTCACGAATAAAAACATCCCGACATTCTCCCTCTTCAATCACTTTTAGCACCATATCGCCTTTGAGCTGATAAAAGAATTCTTCCACAGGATCATCATGAAAATCGGTACGTTTATTAGGACCACCAACCACCATAACCATCATGTCAGTATTTTCCCAAACGACCGCATTGCCAACGGGTGGCTTGAGTAGATGCTGATGTTCTTCAATCCAGTGCTTAAAATTAAAAGCTGATAAATTTGCTTTCATCATATTGTCCTTACATCGTTTAACGATCAGATAATGGTTTGTAAGCGACTGCCTTACATTCGATCAGTAAATGCGGATGAGGTAATTGATGTACCGCGACAGTCGTGCGGGTTGGGCCATCAAAATCAAAATACTCCCCATATATTTGATTGTAGCCTTTGAAGTCATTCATATTGACGAGAAAAGTAGAGATTTCGACTAAATCGGTGAGCTCAGCATCAACCGAATGAAGAATGTCTCGAATATTTTCTATTACAGCACGAGTTTGTGCCTTTATATCTAAGTTCGTCGCACCAAATTCATCCACCTCAACACCCGCAAAGCTGTTATCGGGTAAACGAGAACTGGTGCCTGAAATATAAATGAAATCACCAGCACGCTTCACATGTGGAAACTTGCCTCTGGGCACGGCTTTATCTTGTAATACTTTTGCTTGCGTAGTCATTGCATTAATCTACCTTTATACAAATGTTAACGGGCTCACTATAAAAACTCAGTGAATGTTTACCTCCTTCACGGCCGATACCTGAAAGTTTCACACCACCAAATGGAGCCCTTAGATCTCTTAAAAACCAAGTATTTACCCAGACAAGGCCAACATCGATCTGCGGCGCAACTCGATGTGCTTGCGATAAATTTTCTGTCCAAATTGCCGTTGCTAAGCCATAAGGGGTGTTATTTACACGCGCAATCACCTCATCTTCATCATCAAAAACACTGACATGGCAAATGGGACCAAATATCTCTTCCTGATTCACACGATTATCATCAGACAAGCCAGTAATAATGGTTGGCTCGATATAACAACCTTGATCACGTTCATCATCAAAGTTAGGTACACCACCACCACAAAGAAACTGAGCGCCTTCATCGCGTGCTAGTTGATAGTATGACAGTACTTTTTCTCGATGTGTTTTTGAGACTAACGGACCGATCAACACATCAGGATCTTCTGGGTAGCCAATATTTATCTGTTGAGCTGTTGCCGTTAACCTTGCAATAAACGCCTGAGCAATGCTGCGGTGAACATACACTTTTTCGGTACACAAACACACTTGCCCACAGTTAGTGAAGGTTGACCTTGCCACTCCGGCGACCGCTTTATCAATATCTGCTTGAGCAAAAACAATCGCTGAATTTTTACCTCCTAATTCAAATGAAATAGGTTTTACCGTTTGTGCGACCGACTGCATAATATGCTGACCCGTTTTACTCGCTCCGGTAAAAGTGACGCCATCAACACCCGTGTGTTGCGTGATATAGTCACCGACTTGACTTCCTCGCCCTAGAATGAGGTTAAACACGCCATTAGGTACGCCAACTTCATCCATCACTTGCGCTAATAAAAACGCGGTTGATGATGTTTCCTCAGACGGTTTTAAAATAACGCAATTGCCACAGGCTAATGCAGGGGCAACTTTCCAGGTCGCCAACAACAAAGGGAGGTTCCATGGAGAGATAACCGCGACAACCCCTAACGGTTTATTCACACTGTAATTTAATGCTTTTTCACCTAAGGGGGTTTCTGTGAGAAAGGTTTCGCCATGGTGATAGCGCGCCATATCAGCAAACGCGCGAAAGTTTGCAGCGCCACGAGGAATATCAATAGTGCTCACTTGATGCAAAGATTTACCGGTATCAGCCATCTCTGCTTGAATAAATTCTTGCTGACGCTCAACCATACGATCTGCCACTTTATGAAGTAAGTCGCAACGCTGATTAACAGACATTTTTGACCATTCGCCATTTAACGCACTATGCGCACTTTGCACGGCATCATCAATCTGGTGAGGGCTTGCCTCCGCAATTTGACCAATGACTTGTCCATTAACTGGATTAATATTGTCAAAATAGTGCGTGCTGGCAACAAACTCACCATTAATATAACAATGTAATTGTGACAATTTCTCCATTGGTGTTCCTACCGTGATTTATTTCAATTTATTATTGTAGTAGGAAAATGACTGTACTGATTTTTAATCAATAACAATAATTAGTTAATATTTATTAACACATTCAAAAAATGAATACTTTAATTAACTATCAGTTTGCACAATAAAAAAGCTTTGCCATACTTGTTTAAGATATTGTCAGTAGTTTTTATGCCGTATGAAAAAAACTAAGCAGCTAACGAGCACTAACAAGGATGTGAAAATGCCAGATCAAAACTTCAGTTGGTTAAATGTATTACTAATTGATGACAGCCAATCGATCTTAGATTTTGTTTCTTCTGTACTTGAACAAAATTATGGCATTGACAATATCTATCAAGCAACCACTGCGACAGAAGCCATTCAAGTGATGCGACGAACCAAAAACTTTAACTTAGTGTTCGTTGACTTAAACATGCCTAATATGGATGGCATTCAGCTACTTGAACAAATTCATGATCTCAATTTTCAAGGCTATATTGCCATTATGAGCGGTATCGCTATTAGAATAATTTCTTCGGTTGAGTCGTTAGCAAAGCAATATAAGCTCAATTACATTGGCACATTGATCAAACCATTACATGAAAGTGACTTTGAAAAAATATTTAATCGTATCGGTAAGTCTCGACCAAAAAGTATTGAATCACAATCACTGAAAACATACGAAATAGTACGTGCAGTGAAAAACAATGACTTAAAAGTACTCTACCAACCGCAAGTGTCACTTTCAGATAGAAAATTTTTAGGTGTCGAAGCGCTTTGTCGGTTAAATCATCCTCGACTTGGTATGGTTGCCCCTAATCGTTTTATTGATAAAGCTGAAGAAAGCGAGTTGATATTTCATATCACCATTGCCGTTTTTAAACGAGCATTGGCAGATTGGCAAAAATGGAAGAAGTTAGGGCTCGATATCACCTTATCGGTAAATGTCTCGCCAATGAATATGCAACAGCCTGAATTTGCTGATAATATTCTTACGCTATTAGCGCAGTCTAACATGCCAGCTAACAAGTTATGCTTAGAAGTAACCGAACATATCTTAGCCGACGATCATCTACAAGAACTTAGCAATATCAGCCGGCTCAGTATGCATGGTATTAAAATCGCCTTAGATGATTTTGGTAAAGAGCATGCGACAATCGATCGTTTAAGGAGCCTACCTCTAAATTACGTAAAACTCGATAAAAGTTATTTTATCGAACAATCAGATACTGGCCATCAAGTTGATTTGTTAAAAACCAGTATGGCATTAGCTGAGCGTTTGCATATTGCCACCTGTGCCGAAGGTATTGAAACCAAAGAAGCCATGGCACTGGCAGCTGAGCTAAACTGTGATATCGCACAAGGGTACTTCATCTCATACCCACTACCTGCACCACAAATATTAGCGTGGGCGCATGAATGGGAGAAAAAAACTTAACTGTGCTGTTCTTGCAACTAACAATTTTTACTTGGAGTTATTGCTGATAATTATCAACCTCACTCGTACAATCACAGCCAAGTACATTTCACTATGCATTCAATCGAATAAAGTAGTACCATAATCTACGCCTTGCTAAAAACGACAGCGTTATTCAATAGTAAAGCCATTAAATAATAAAAATAAAAAGGTACAACCAGCCGAATGAAGTTGCTCAGCACCATGCTCCGTAAGCTGACGAATACGAGTATCATGCCATTGATCTCGTTTCAAATGACCAGCTTTATCCTTCCTTGGCTCATTACCATTTGGTACACACACCAACAAGACTTGCAAGCTGTTGGTAACTTTACCTTTGCCTTAGCGATTATTGCACCGATAAGCTTGTTATTAGCGTCTCCATCCCGAAACTTTTTGTTGACCCAAACAGCTGCCTTTAACGATGCCTTTGCAAGTCGATTGCTTTTACTGATCCTAGGATTAATCGTGGTAGCAATCATTGGCAGTTACTACCATCACTTACTGCTGTTTTGTGCGCTGTTTCTCTTTAAATCAGCTGAGTTACTCTATGATTTACCAATAAGCTCTGCCATGGCTCACCACCAGATAAAAAAATTATGGCAACTTAACTTCAGCAAATGGGCGGTGATCATTGTACTTGCTGCTACCGGTTATTTCAGTGAAACCCTTGAGTGGTTGTTTGTACTTGGCTTTGTCATTTTTGTGATGATCACGTGGTTAACTAGAGAAAAAAGCAGTAAAAAGTTACAGCTACCCCGTTGTTTTGCCATGTTGATAAAAGCAATGCCGTTAAGTATCTCAACACTGATATTTGCTATTCATTTTAATATTCCTCGCTATGTCATCGCATCATTTGAGCAGCCAGAGCTACTTGCCATCTTTTCCATCAGCAGCTTTTTGGTGATGGCTGCCGTGGTATTAGCCAATATATTTGTGCAGGCCAAATTACCACTATTAAAAACGTTATATGTTCAACACGCTAAGCAATTTCACTGGCATTTGCTGACAATATTGGCGGTGATCATGGTGATATTTATTATCATCCAAATCGCCCAGTGGCCATTTTTTTCAGATGTATTCTGGCAATTACATAATAATGTTCAACGCCAACAAGCCCAGTTCTCTTTAGTTTTTCAACAAACACTATTAATGGCGTGGGGGCCTCTTCTGTTCTCAGCCAGTAATTATATTTTGATGCTGACAGGACAACATATTACGCTCGTTATCCTCACCAGTATCAACCTGTTAATCACAGCGTTATTATGCTTTTTTGCTTTTCAGTTTTTTGGCTTCTTTGCCTTGTTAATGGCCTTTAATCTTGGCTGCCTATTACACCTAATATCAGTGTGGCTAGCGTTTACATACCACTGGAAAAATAATGGCTGAGTATCTTTATTTATATGCCTCAATATTGGCGATTACACTGCGGGGAGTTTGGGAAGTTAAATACTTTAAAGGCCGGATCAGTCCTTTACTGATTTATTCCATTTGCTACTTCTATTTTTGTTATGGACCTTACATTGCTTTTCTACTGGATATTCCTATCTACAGCGGGATCAATAAAGCCATGTTACCTCAATCGGCTTTTGTTTTTTTTCTGGCGATACTCACCTTAAGTGCGGTGCCATCTAATTTAATGAGCAGAATTACCAGTAATGTCGAAATTGTCATTAAGCGCCCACAATTTTTTCGGCAAATCACCATTTTAACGATGACTATCCCGGTTATCGTCATCTTTATATACGCTTTTTTACTGATAGGGTTTAATCCACTCGATAAAGTAGAAAAAATTCGTTTAGTGGGGATCTTCCATTACGTCTTGCTGACATTATGGCCAATATTTCTTTTCTGCTACATGACCATTTCCCCGTACGGACAAATCACCAAACAGTCGAAACTATTTATTGCTTCAATTATCTTAATTTATTGTTTTTACTGCTTATACATGGGTGAGCGGGATTTTGCTTTGATTTTCGTGCCCATCTATTTTTGGTTACATAAAGATAAGCGGGTCTCGATGTTTAAATTATGCTTAATGTTAAGCCTTGGGGCTATTGGTTTTACTTTAATGTCATCGGGTCGTTCGGTCGAAATCGACTCTAGCGGTATCGGGGCATTTCTTAATCAAGGCAGTAATTTGATGGTAACCTCAAACATCTTGTTTTGGCTAGAGCATGACCTACAGCTTTGGTGGGGCGAAAGTTACTTATCAAGCTTGCTTAATATGCTCACTTTAGGTGCATTGAAAATCACGCTTCCCTTATCGATTTGGTTTAGCCGTGAATATTCACCTTTTGTTAATGATGGTGCTTATGGCTTTTCGTTAGAAGCGGAAGTGTTACTTAACTTTGGTGTGATTGGCATTCCTATTGTTTTTGCCATAATAGGGATCTTGATTTCCGCAGCATTTAAAGGCTATCGTAACGATAAGCCTTTTGGCACATTAATGACCTATTTTATTTTATTCTATTTCATCTATGCTATTCGCGGTGAATCATTGATCATATTTAAATCATTCAGTTATTGTTGCATCATTTTCTTTTTTCTATTGTATGTCTCTCAAAGAGGTAAATTTTATTTTAAAAAATAACCCCTCACTAGACGTTGTCATAGAGCAACGCTTTTACCAATGCTCCGATGGCCACTTGTGGACAGAAAACGCTTTTGCTTACCCGTTTTGGCAAAGATATTTAACCGTGTTCTGCCAAGTCAATATTATTGCGCGAGTAGCACCAGTGGCAAAAGCTCAAGCTCACTGGCATCGGGTCGATGGTGAGAAGGTAAACTTTTATCCTTTACCTTACTACGTTGGGCTGTACGCTTTTTTGTTAACACTACCTAAGCTGCTCAAAGCCCTTTGGTTAAGACGGAAACACCAACATGCGGTAATCTTTAGAATTCCAGGTGTACTGTCTTTACTGTACAGAATATTTGCGATGCCATGGCATAAACCTTATGGTGCTGAGGTTGTCGGAGATCCCGAGGATACTTTTTCCTCCAACGCCAGTAATAGTCGTTTACGGCCATTGCTCCGTAATGCATTTGTTAAAATGCTTGCTTGGCAATGCCGACACGCCAGTGCTATTGCCTACGTTACCCAGTATGCTTTACAAGCTAAATACCCGCCTGCAGCTAACGCTTTTCAAAGCCATTATTCATCAATTCAATTGACCGAACATGATTACCATCAGCGCATGGCTTATCCACTAGCCAACAATATCCAGTTACTTTGTATTGGCAACTTGTCGCAACCTTATAAAGGCTGCGACTTTATGTTAAACACCTTGGCGCAACTGAGAAGTAACGGAGTGGATGCCCAATTAATTTGGATTGGCGGTGGGCAATTATTACCACAAATGCAGCAACTCACTGATGATCTCGCTATTTCAGAAGCCGTCAGTTTCATTGGCAATGTCAGTGATCGGGCTGACATTCACCGCTACCTCGACCAATGCGATATTTTTGTTCTAAGCTCACGACAAGAAGGCTTGCCAAGAGTCGTTATTGAAGCCATGGCACGTAGCGTAATTTGTCTGGCAACCAATGTCGGCGGTGTCAACGAATTATTACCCGTAGATAAAATTATTGAACGAGATAACATTACTCAACTAACCGATAAAATTCAGCAAGTTGTACACATGACGGAACAACAGCGTTTGTCTGCTTCTCAACAGAATTATCAAAAAGCATTAGCATATGGAGATGAACAGCTAAGTACTAGACGACATGCCATGTATCAAGCATTATTGAGCGCTGAGCAAGGTCCAAATTGATGAAAGTACTCCATATTCTTAAAACGTCGATTGGTGCCAGTTGGGCGCTAAGACAAACGACCCAACTAATAAAACTAGGAGTGGATGTGCACTTAGTTTTACCTCATGGCCCTATGGTTGAAAAATACCAACAAGCCGGGGTGAAAACTTACACCTTTGACCCTGCACTTTCAGTCAGTAAGCCTTGGTTAAATATCTCTCGTGCGCTCAAATTACGAGCACTGGTTAAGCAAGTACAACCGGATATTATCCATAGCCATTTTGTTGCCACCTCGTTATTGATGCGCATTGCTTTAAAGGGCATCAATATACCGCAAATTTTTCATGTGCCTGGCCCCTTACATTTGGAGCATTGGTTATTTCGCACCTTAGATAAAATAACCGCCAGCTCAAAAGATTATTGGCTGGCTTCTTGTTTATGGACACGCGAAAAATATCACCAATTAGGTATTAAACCGCATCGGGTGGGTTTAGCTTATTATGGCGTGAATGAAGATGACTTTGCTTTTGAAAAACCGTCAGACAATCTTCTGAAAGAGTCACTTGCTATGGCGCAAGAAGATTTTCTCATTATTATGGTTGCTTACTTTTATGCGCCAAAACGCTATTTAGGACAAACACGTGGGTTAAAAGGTCATGAAGATTTAATCGATGCTGTCGCCATCGTCCAGCAGCGATATCCTAACATTAAATGTGTTTTTGTTGGCGGCCCATGGGGCAATGCGGCTCATTATTTTGATGCCGTTAAATCATATTCAGCGAAAAAGATTGGCGCCAGCGGCGTATTTTTAGGTACACGCACCGATGTTGCCCAACTTTACCCACAATGTGACTTAGCTGTACACCCCTCACATTCTGAAAATGTCGGGGGTGCGGTCGAGTCTATGTATGCCAAAGTACCCACATTAACCACTAATGTGGGAGGGTTTCCCGATCTGGTCACCGATGGCGAAACAGGCTATCTCGCAGAAAAACAAAACCCGCAGGCGCTGGCAGATAAAATTATTCAAGCGATAGAGCAGCCGATAGAAAGAAAACGTTTGGTCAATAATGCCTACCGCAAAGTGCGACAGGTCATGAATGTTGAACACAATGCCAAGCAGGTATTTGACTTTTATCAACAAGTGCTAAGTGCAAGGCAGTAAAGTTAACATGATCAAACGACTATTCGACATCATAGTATCGCTATCAGCCTTATTCATTCTCGCTGTACCTATGCTGGTCATCGCACTGCTGGTGCTAATTAAGCTCGGTACACCTGTTATATTTAGCCAACAACGACCGGGGAAAAATGGCAAGCTATTCGCTTTATATAAGTTTCGTTCAATGCGTGACACTAAAGATAAACAAGGGAAGCTTTTGCCCGACAGTGAACGCTTAAGTCCATTTGGTCTAACACTTAGGGCAACAAGCTTAGATGAGTTACCTAGTTTGTGGTGTGTATTAAAAGGCGATATGAGCCTTGTTGGACCTAGGCCTTTATTAGCTGAATATCTACCGCTTTATTCAAAAGAACAGGCTCGACGACATGACATTAAGCCGGGTCTAACCGGTTGGGCACAAGTCAATGGACGAAATGCAATTAGCTGGCAACAAAAATTTGAACTCGACACTTGGTATGTCGATAATCATTCTTTATGGTTAGATATAAAAATTATCCTACTCACGGTTAAAAAGGTCTGCCAAAAAGCTGATATCAATGCCAATGGTGAGGCGACCATGACAAAATTTAGGGGGAACCATCATGAGTAAATTATTAATTATTGGAGCAGGCGGCCATGGTCGAGTGATTGCTGATTGCGCAGACGCCAGTAGGCAATTCAGTGAAATAGCCTTTTTAGATGATAGTTATCCCGAAAGAGCCGACAATTTAGCCTGGCCAATTATCGACAAATCATCCTTATGGAAATGTTATCAAGAGCAATACAGTTTTGCCCTTGCAATTGGTAATAACCGGGCAAGACTTGCACTCTTTCAAGCGCTTACTAGCGCAGATGCTCACTTACCAAACATTATTCACCCAAGCGCTGTCATCAGTCATCATTCAAGTTTAGGTAGTGGTAATGTAGTGTTCGCCAATGCGGTGATTAATCCCGGAACAAAAATAGCTAACGCCTGTATTATCAACACCGGTGCCACCATAGATCACGATTGCCAACTTGCTGATGCTGTGCATATTTCTCCCGGTGCAAACTTAGCAGGTGGAGTTAACGTTGACGAACAATCTTGGTTTGGTGTTGGCAGCTGCAGCATACAAGCAATAAATATTGCTAAAAACTGTCAAATTGGCGCAGGAGCGGCTGTCACTAAAAACACACAAGCCAATGGCTTATATGTGGGTGTACCAGCAAAACGTATTAAAGATCTCTAATTAAAAGGCAAATTTGTGTTAAATACTTCATTATCCCCGTGGCCAAGTTTTTCTGAACAAGAAGTTAACGCCGTTGCTCAAGTGCTTCGCTCGAATAAAGTTAACTATTGGACAGGACAAGAAGGTCGAAAATTTGAGCAAGAATTTGCTCAATTTAGCCACTGCCAATATGCAGTAGCCGTTGCCAATGGCACTTTAGCGTTAGACTTAGCCCTAAAAAGCTTAAACATAGGTCAAGGTGATGAAGTAATCGTTACGCCCCGTACCTTTATTGCTTCGATTAGTTGTGTGATTAATTGTGGTGCTACTCCTGTTTTTGCCGATGTCGACCTCGACAGTCAAAACATTTGCGCCGACACCATTGCCCCTGTGATCACCAATAAAACCAAAGCCATCATTTGCGTCCATCTTGCCGGTAGACCCTGTGAAATGGATGAGATTATGGCATTAGCACAGCAACATCAGCTTTATGTCATAGAAGACTGTGCCCAAGCTCATGGCGCCACCTATAAAGGAAAAAGCGTCGGTAGCATTGGACACATAGGTGCTTGGTCATTTTGTCAGGATAAAATTATGACCACAGGGGGTGAAGGCGGCATGTTAACCACCAATGATGAACAACTCTGGCGCAACGCATGGGCATTTAAAGATCATGGAAAATCTTACTCCGCAGTTTATGAAAAAGAGCATCCGCCTGGTTATCGTTGGCTTCATGAATCCTTTGGTACCAACTGGCGTTTAACAGAAATGCAGTCTGCTATTGGGCGGATACAAACGCGCAACATGCCAATCTGGCACCAACAGCGCAACGACAACGCGCAACAAATTTTCAACGCATGCGCAAAATATGCTTTTATTCATGTTCCTCAACTCCCTGGATACCTTAGTCATGCCTACTATAAATGTTATGTCTTTGTTCAGCCTGAACAATTACCAGCACAGTGGCATCGCGATAGGATCATTGATACATTAAACCAAGCAGGTGTACCGTGCTTTTCGGGCAGCTGCTCTGAAGTATACTTAGAAAAGGCGTTTGAAAATAAACCTTATAAGCCTGTAGCGTCGTTACCGAATGCCAAACGATTAGGGGAGATCAGCTTAATGTTCTTAGTTCATCCAACATTAAGCCAACAAGAAATGACACAAATGACTGATAAAATTTCGACGCTATTTGATGAAATTGCACGGATTGCACCATAACTAAGCTCGGACAGCAAAATAATAATTAATGTGTATTTTGAACAACAAAATACAAGGTGCGTAAGATGATCCGTAAAATTGATTTAATACCCAGTTCGTTCAAGTTATTGTTCGCAATGACTTATGACATATTAGCCTTAACCTTTGCTTTTTTTCTCGCTTATCTTTTGCGTTTAGGTGCCTCACATATTGAATTTACCGCCACCGAATGGACAGTATTAGCCACCGTCGTATTATCCACCATGTTATTGTTTTATTTTGCCGGTACCTATCGCAGCGTAATCCGTTATTTCACCGCAAAATCAAGTATTAAAATTGCTGGTTTACTCATTATTTCTGTTTTTGTCTTTTACTTAAGTGGTCAGATATTTGGTGCATTTGTTCCCCGCTCTGTTCCTATTGTATTCTTTACCATTGCCTGTTTTTTCATTGCTGGCGCACGTTCAATGTTTGGCCTGGTGATTGGCCGAAAATGGTTTGATGAACGTGAAGGTGTAGTGATATATGGCGCAGGTAACACAGGACAACAACTCGCTAATACCTTAATGCTTGGCAAGCAATATCAACCGCTGGCGTTTATTGATCAAAAACGGCGTTACCAAAATCGGGAATTACTTGGTGTTAATATTTATTCACCCGAGAAAATTGCCCACTTAATCGAACGCTTCGGCCCATTTAAAGTGTTAATTGCCGTCTCTAAGCTCAATAACAGCCAGATGCAAGAAATCATCACTATGTTTGAACCTTATGCCTTGGAATTATTAACCATCCCAAGTATGGCTGACATTGTTTCTGGCAAGCGAAAAATAGACCAATTTAGGGAAGTTTCTGTGGATGAATTACTCGGTAGAGATCCCGTTGCCCCTATCCCTGAGTTACTCAGCGATAACATTGCTAATAAAGTCGTGATGGTGTCGGGTGCTGGTGGCTCAATCGGCAAAGAACTCTGTCGACAAATCATTGATCAACACCCAAGCAAGTTAGTGTTATTAGATGTCAGTGAAGCATTACTCTATGAAATTAATCAGGAATTAAGCCAATACCTGCAAGAAACAGGGAGTAATATCCCATTAAAGCCCTTAATTGGTAATGTGCAAAACGGCATATTAATGACCAGTATTTTCCATGCTGAAAAGGTACAAACCATTTATCATGCTGCCGCCTATAAACACGTACCCTTAGTAGAAAATAATGTCATGGCGGGGATCTCAAACAATGTGCTTGGCACCTACGAAATTGCTCAAGCAGCCATCTATTGTGAAGTAGAAACCTTTGTTTTAATTTCTACGGATAAAGCGGTTCGCCCCACCAATGTGATGGGTGCTACCAAACGCTTAGCTGAATTAGTATTACAATCATTAGCGCCACAAGATCATCAAACACGCTTTGTTATGGTTCGTTTTGGTAATGTGCTTGGTTCATCGGGCTCAGTTGTGCCGCTGTTTAAACGCCAAATTAAAGCTGGTGGCCCTATCACTATCACCCATCCCGATATTATCCGTTACTTTATGACCATTCCAGAAGCGGCTCAACTGGTTATCCAGGCGGGGGCTATGGGAACCGGCGGAGATGTATTTGTACTCGATATGGGGGATCCGGTTAAAATCGTAGACCTTGCGTATAATATGACGCATTTAATGGGCTTAACGGTAAAAAGCGAAGATTGCCCAGACGGTGACATTGAAATCGTCTACAGTGGCTTACGCCCCGGTGAAAAGTTATATGAAGAACTCCTGATCGACGATCACGCTAAGCCAACCAAACACCAGCGTATTTTAACGGCAAATGAACGTTCGCTCAGTTGGCCTGATGTTAAAGTAATATTAAATCAGCTGACAGATGCAATGCGCGCAGAAGATAACAATAAACTCAGGGAAATATTACAACAAGCACCGTTAGAATATCGCCCTGAAGTTCACAATGAGCAAGCAAGTTCTTTAAACACCACAGCACAAGCTTTAGACAATGCGGTTAATAGCTAGTTGTAATAGATAAGGTTGTCTGCTTTATTCGCTGATCTTTTCATTAGCAACTAAAGCATCTATGGCGCGAATAAACTGGTCATCATCAGGGGCGACTTTCGGACTAAATGCTTGCACTTTATTACCTTGACCATCCACTAAATACTTATAAAAATTCCACTTAGGCGAAGTCGATTTATCACCGAGAAATTTAAAGACGCTATTAACATTTCGCCCCCAAACGGCGGTAGGGGCTAGCATAGTAAAAGTCACGCCATAGTTGATATAACAAATTTTAGCGGTGTCTGCTTCTTCATCTTCTTCCTGAAAGAAATCATCTGATGGAAAGCCAATAACGACTAAGCCTTGCTCTTTATAACGCTTATGCAATGCTTCTAATTGCTTAAAATGGGGTGTGTACCCACAATTACTGGCGGTATTAACAATAAGTACCGGCTTGCCTTGCGTTAATTGGCACAAGTCAACCTGTTGACTGGCATGCAATTGCTTAAACTTCACCTTAAGATAATCAGGACAACTGCTTGCGTTTGCCTTAATGGAAAACAATAGTAAAAATAGTACTGCGTATAAGCCACGTTTCATTTTATAATCTTCATCTCTAGTATGTGCTTTGTTACTATAACAAAAAATGGGACGAAATTATTGTGATCAAATTACCACTCGCGGTGTTGCTTAGTTTAAGTTGCTTTTTTGCTACAGCGGCAACGATAGCTCAACAACAAGCATTAACCTACCTAACGAAGCTTACCGATAGTCAAACGGGCATTGGTGCACGCGAAGCTGGATCTAAAAAAGCACAAGATACTGCCGATTATATTATCCAAACGTTCAACAATATTGGCTATCAAGTCACTGAACAACACTTTACTTTTGGCAATAACAAAACCTCTAAAAATATCATCGTCAACAGTGATATCGATAAGAAAAACACCATTGTACTGGGTGCACATTATGACTCCACAGCCGCCAAAAAAGGCTCTTTAGGGGCAACTGACAATGGCGCTGGCGTCGCCGCGATGCTTGCTATCGCCAAAACGATAAAAAACCATAACAACCTTGATTATAATATCCGCTTTATCGCATTTGGCGCCGAAGAAGTTGGTCTACAAGGTTCAAAACACTATGTGCAAAGTTTATCAAATGATCAATTAGACAATATGATCGCCATGATTAATTTCGATACCATTGCCGGTGGCGATTTCGTTTACGTGCACAGTGCCCATTCCACTCCTTACCAATGCGCAAAAAACCAAACAAATTATAACGCTGACACCCATATTCGCTCAGCATTATTAAGCGCATCTAAAAAAGTATTAGGTGAGAAAAAACAATATATTATCCATCCTGAATACCCAGGTTATCCAGCAGGTGTTACCGGCGCTTGGTCAGATCACGCACCTTTTGCTTGTGCAGGCATTCCCATCGCCTATGTTGAATCGACTAACTTTACTATTAATGGCAAAAATGGCTTTGATGGCTACTCACAGTCCACTCATCCTGCGTTATGGGATTGTTTTGATGAAGCAAACAATACAGCGTGTAATCGGCAGACAGAGAGTAAATGGGGCAACATCTGGCACACAGAATTTGATAACTTGACAAAATTATCCAAGATCTTCCCCAAGCGAGTAAACAACCAAGTTACTGACAGCGTTACAGTATTGATTGAAGTATTAACCAAAGCAGAGCAATATTTTTCTGTCGATTAACCATTTATCTCAAAATACCAACAAGGTGTCGTAACACACTTGTAGATCACACCTTGTTGTTGCATTTTGTTGCATTATAGTTGCGAATTTGTGATAAATATCACTGCTCAATGCTCATAGATTCAGGTAAATTACACAGCAAATCTTTTAAAGTTCGCTTAGACTTAAACGTTAGCGCATTAAGGAACCGTTATTATCATTATGAAAACATTTTACCCGCGTATTGTTTTACTAGGTCTTGCATTAATTACTCTCCCAGCACTTGCTCAGCAAGGACGTGCGGCAAATGTCAATGTAACACCTATTGTAAGTACCACCCTGTCACCTGTGGCATGGGTATCAGGCTCTATTGTTAGTCGCAACAACTCACAAATCGCGGCTGATGTTTCTGGGCGTTTAGTCAGTATTGCTGAACTTGGTACTCTCGTTACCAAAGGACAAGTCATCGCTCAATTAGATAAGCAGCAATTAACCTTAAAGTTGCAAGAGGAAACGGCATTAGTCGCCAATGCTAAGGCTAAGTTTGCCTTTGAACAATCAGAGGTTGAACGTAAAAAATCGCTGGTTAAGCAGAAGCTAATTTCTGCCAAAGAGTTAGATGAAAGCATGGCAAATCTTAACATTGCCGAAGCGAATTTAGCCGCGGCTAAAGCAAAACTAGCCCAAGTAAAACAAGATCTTAACTACACTCAATTAAAAGCTCCCTTTGATGGCATAGTGGCCGAACGTTTAAGCAATCAAGGGGAATATGTCACCAATGGTAAAGCGATTCTACGTTTAGTTGAAACAGCCAACATTGAAGCTGCACTTTTTGCCCCTTTAACGGCTTATCAATATTTGAAGCAAAGCAAACAGTTAGCGATCAAATCTCCCCTTGGCAATGGTCATGCACCAATCAAGACCATCATACCTGTCTCTGATGCCCGTTCACATTTAATGGAAGTACGCCTTGATATGTCATCATTTGACTGGCCAATTGGTCTGGATATCAAAGCGGCAGTGGCAACAGGTGAAAGCAAGCAAGTATTAGCTTCTCCTCGAGATGCCTTAGTATTACGTCGCAATGCTACCAGCATTTTTATCATCGACAATGAAAATAAAGCCCAACAAGTCGAAGTTAAAATTGGCATTAGCGAAGGAAATTTAGTGGAAGTCATTGGTGATATCAATGCGGGTGATAAGGTAGTTATTCGTGGCGCTGAACGCCTACGCGCAGGCCAATCAGTGAATATCAAAAACAATAATGATGCCCTTGTTTCTGGTAAAACATTAGCGAGAAAGCAATAATGTCGTTAACTTCAGCTTCACTAAAAAACCCTACGGCGGTCATCGTTGCCGTTTTACTGATCACTTTATTTGGTGCCATCAGTCTTTTTAAATTACCGATACAATTAACACCTGATATTAGTAAGCCACAAATTGTCATCTCTACCGGTTGGCGAGCGGCGGCTCCTGAAGAAATTGAAGCGGAAATCATTGAGCGCCAAGAGGATGTGCTCAAAGGGCTACAAAGCCTAGAGTTACTTGAATCAAGCTCAAGTCAAGGGAATGGTAGTATTACCCTGCGATATAAAACTGGTGTTAATTTACAGCGAGCTCTTATCGATGTAATGAATGCGCTTAATCAAGTTCCTAGTTATCCACCTGATGCGACTGAGCCTGTGATCGCAGTGGGTGGTGCCAGTAACTTTAATGCCATTGCTTGGTTGGCAATTAAGCCGACAGGTGACAACACTAACGATATTGCCAGCTATCAAGATTATGTTGAAGAAGTTATTCAAACCCGTATTGAACGAGTTGAAGGGGTCTCTCAAACCAACGCTTTTGGTGGTCTACCATCAGAATTACGCATTACTTTTGATCCGTATAAAGCGGCTTCATTAGGGTTAAATATTCCAGCTATTGCCAGTACGCTCACCAATAACACCGACACTTCAGGCGGTTTTAATGAAGTGGGTCGTCGTAAATACACGTTACGCTTTTCGGGTAAGTACGGGGTTGAACAATTACAAAATATGGTCCTCGATTGGCGTGATGGTCAACCAATTCTATTAAAAGATGTCGCACAAGTTGAATTAACCTTAGCAGATCGCACGGGCGTACTTACGCTTGATGGCGATCCCGCCATCGCAATGAATGTACAAGCGGAGCAAGGCGTCAATGTTATTCAAGTGATGGATGGGCTAAAAGCCGCCTTGAAAGAATTGAATGAAGGTTCACTAAAGCGTGCACAGTTAGAAATCATCCAAATGTATGATGAAACCATTTACATTGGTCGCTCTATGAGCCTAGTAAAAAATAATTTACTACTGGGTATCGTTCTCGCCATTATTGTACTGTGGTGGTTTTTAAGAAAGTTTCGAGCAACATTAATCGTTGCTTTATCGATTCCTATCTCACTAATTGTCACCTTGTTAGTCATGCACATCACAGGGCGTACATTAAATATTATTTCAATGGCGGGCTTAGCCTTCGCCGTCGGTATGGTACTAGATGCTGCCATTGTAGTGCTGGAAAATATTGTTCGCCTGAGAGAAAAAGGCACGGACTCTGAGCAAGCGTCTCTTAAAGGCGCCTCGCAAGTTTGGGGAGCTCTCTTATCATCAACAGCAACAACGGTAGCCATTTTCTTACCTATTGCTTTTTTAGAAGAGGTTTCTGGGCAACTATTTGCCGATCTAGCGATCACCATCGCCGTTGCAATTGTTGCTTCATTGCTGATTGCGGTAACTGTGCTGCCAACTGCGGCCAGACGTTTATTAACCGATATTTCTTCCGATGATCCGCACCAACATTGGTGGTCTAATATCACTCAGGTCATCATGCGTATCACCTCCACTCCCGCTAAGCGTGCTTCATGGGTGGTTGGCTTAATGCTATTTTCGTTTCTCGGAAGTTTTATTATGTTCCCGAAAATTGATTACCTACCTAAAGGTAATCAAAATTCATTTAACGCATTTTTACTGCCGCCTCCGGGGCAAAGTTATCTTGCCGCGCGTGTTGAAATGTCTGATGAAATCAATCGCCGATTAAAACCTTACCTAACTGGCGAGAAATCGCCAAAAATAGAGCATTCATGGCTGGGTTTTTTTGGTAACTTTGGTTTTATGGGCGGTCGAGCTAATGATGCTGATGACATTCAAGCTATTGTTGGCGTCGTCAACCAAGAAATTCTCTCTGGTTTTCCCGATACCATCGCTTTTGCTTCGCAAGAAGAACTGTTTGGCAACTTAGGTGGCGGCCGTCGGATTGACATAGATATTCAAGGCAATGAAGTTGATCAGTTACTTCGTGCGGCACAAGTGGGTTATGGCGCTATTAGTCAAGCACTAGAAGGGGCTCAAATACAGCCTACGCCAGGCTTAACTTTAGCTGAACCTGAAATTCGTATGTTACCCAATGAACGTAGCATTGCCGAAGCGGGCTGGAGTAGACAGCAAGTTTCATCAATTTCTCGCGCGTTAGGGACAGGACTTTATGTCGGCGACTTTTTTAATGGTCAAAAACGTTTAAACGTGTTTTTACGTTCAACGGATTGGGATACCCCAGAAGAATTGGCCAATATACCACTTTACACCCCGCAAGCTGGTGTACAACCGGTCGGTCAATTAGTGGATGTAGTAAGGACTGCCGGACCAAGCTCAATTCGCCGTATCGACAGAAAACGAACCATTACTTTACAAGTCACACCACCTGACAAAATGAGTTTGGAAGATGCGATCAATACAATTAAAGAAAAGGCTGAACCGGCTATTATGGCACAATTGCCGGAGAATGGCGCCATCAGCTATCGTGGCTCGGCAGAAGCATTAACCGAGGCATTGGCTAATATGAGCCAAAGCTTCATTCTCGCATTGATCATCCTGTATTTATTAATGTCTGCTTTATTCCGCTCATTTAAAGATAGCTTGTTGGTATTATTGACCATTCCATTGGCAACCATTGGCGGTATTGCGGTATTACAAGTGACCAACTTAGTAATTTTCCAGCCGCTTGATTTATTAACCATGATAGGCTTTATTATCTTGCTTGGATTAGTGGTCAACAACGCCATTCTGTTAGTTTATCAAACGCGTATGGGTGAGGATAACGGCTTATCTCGCAGCGATGCTGTTGAACAAGCAGTGAGATTACGCTTAAGACCTATCCTAATGAGCACGCTAACCAGTATCTGTGGCATGTTACCCTTGTTACTTATTCCTGGAGCGGGTGCTGAGCTTTATCGTGGGATTGCTGCGGTAATTGTTGGTGGTATGAGTATTAGTACAATCTTTACCTTAATCTTCTTACCCAGCTTGTTACAAATGGGCAGCGCACGCACAGCGCAATTTGAAGAACAATTAGCAGCAAAATAAAAAGCCTAACTTAGTGACGACGAGTGGATAACTCGTCGTTTTCTGAAGCACAATGACTGCCTTGTTGATAAATCCTGTCTGCTTCGCCTGATGTAGTAAACTCAATTAATGATAAATTAATATCTTCGAGCAACTGTTGCCATTTGCCATATTTAGTGGAAACAGCGAAGTACAGGTGATTATATTTAACTGCGGGCTCAAGCTCTTCAAGGTGTGTTTGTATATATTGTTTTTCATCATCACTGGCATCAAGTGAGCGGATCACATACTGAAAAACATCAGGATCGCCAATAATCAACTCCACTCGCTTTGCCAACAGTAACCTTACTTGCTGTTCATCATCGACCGCTTCAACCACTTTGATTAAGCCTTTATCCATCAAGGCATCAAATTCAGGTGTATTTTGATAGCCACGCACGACACCAACGACTTTCCCCTGAATTTCTTTTAAATCACCACTAAATTCAAAATCACTCTCTTTATGTTTAAACAAAGAAAGGTTACCGCCAATCATTTCATTGGATTCAACAAGTAATTCACGCCGTTTGCGATTGGGATAAATATCAGAAGCCGCCGAATCCTCAATAAAGTATTCAGGATACAAAATTTCCATCGCACCTGACTCCACCATTTTTACCGCACGGATCCACGGGTAAAAGTTAACCTGCACGCGATAATCTTTTGCGGTTAACACAGCTATTGCTAATTGTAAGCTCCAGCCTAAATTACATAAGTTACGACCAACATAGGGCTGCCAGTCAAGCGTTGCCAAATTTAACGTTGTTTTGCCCGTTTTATTGAAAATATAGCGACCTTTTTCCAAGGTACCCGTCAGTTGATATTGCTTGTCTTGATAGCGGTAATTGACATCAATATGTTGTACCTGATCGGTTATCAAGGTGTGTTTTTCAACACTAAAGCTTAGCTTGCAATACAGAATCAACTGAGCAATGAGGCAATACTTAATGATTTTAATCATAGTGTTATCTACCTTGATAATTATAAGACTCTTGTGAGCCTAGCTATCCATCTGACTCACCAATTATTGCAGGCAAGTTTCTCAATGACTGATTTGAAAAACTCCCAAGGATTTAATAATAAGTATAGTGTATGAATAACACTACAAATGATAATAATGCAATATGCTAAGCTAGCATCAGTTTAGTGAGTGAATTTGGTACTCGTTTGAGTTGATCAAATAATTGAAATTGTTGTTTTGCTAATTGCAAATAGAATGAACTATTACTTTGTTGACCTCGCTGATAAAACCAAAGGCCGTTAATAAAATAACAACAAGGGAGATAATGATTCACCAGTTTTTCATTGATAGGCTTACCACTAATTGATTGATAACTCTTGCTCACTGCCATTATCTCTACCGGCAGTTGATTGATCGCAATAAGCATGGCTAGATCAAATTCTCTAAAGCCAAGGAACGCACATTCAAAGTCAATCAGCCAAGGTGTTTGCTGGTGATCGATAATAATATTCGAAAAATTCATATCGCCATGACAAAGCACTTGCTCACCTTGTTCTTGAAATTGGGTAATTTGCTGCGATATGGTATTTAACACTGCTCGTTGTTTAGCCTGCAATGGCGCTTCAACCAATTGCCGTTCGATAATTTCATCTACTGTCAGAGAAGATATTTCGCCATTGAGTGGTATCTGATGACAGCGATTTAACAGTTTAACCGCAATATCAATTTTTGCTTGCTCTGTTATTGATGTTTGCGCCAGTAGTTCGCCATCAATAAACGCTGTCACCAGCCAAGTGGTATTGCTATAGACAATGTGAGGGCTGAGCGTCACCTCAAAAGCCAATTGCATCGCCTGCCGCTCATTACTTAAACATTGTTCAATAGGTGATAAATACTTAACAAAATAACTCGCAATATTTTCGCCAGTAGAGTTTAGTTGTTCAACCTTAAAGCAAGCATGACTTAACCCTTGCTCAATCGCTGTAACATGACATTGCCGACCAACAAAACAGGGAAGTTGCTTAACCTCTGCAATCACTGATTCAAGTTCAGCCATGCGTTTACCTTAATTGGCCTGCAATATAGCGTTATTACGATGATAGCGTGTTATCCATTGTATGTAGCCATAAATAGCTATCACGACATAAATAACAAATAAAGCTGCGGTCGCTTGTAGATCTTTGGCGAGGTACAGGTAAATTGAAACCGCATCAATAACAATCCAATACAACCAATTTTCTACTACCTTTTTAGTCACTAAATAGGTTGAGAAGACGGCAAACACTGTGGTTGCCGAATCTAAGTAAGGAAAATCAGTAGGGGTAAAACGTGCCATCAATTCACCAACAATTAATGAGATCACTGAGAGCGCCGTCACAATAAATAAATGCGTTTGCCAAGACCAAGACTGTATTTTCAAGGCCTGTTGCTTAGTTTCACTAAAATTTTGCCAACAATACCAGCCATATAAAGCCATGGCACAATAATAGACTTGTAAAACACTATCCATCCACAAGTAAACATCATAGAAGATCACCGTATAAATTACGGTACTCACTAGGGCAGCTGGCCAGCACCAAATATTTTCCTGCGCCGCTAAAATGACATAAAGCAAGGCACTAATAACAGCGAGCCACTCCCAAAAAGGCATACCTGTAAAATATTGCCATATTTCAGTCATTAGCTTTCTGCTTCAACTTGGCTACGGTTACCACCAATAAACTTACAGACAAAAACAGCAGCGTCGAGCGTTTGATGCACATGTTTAATTTCAGCCATCACGTGATTAACCGCTAAGTCATATTCGCCAAAGACTTGGGTACTCATGCCATTGGTCACCACTTGCAAGCCGTCAATATGACGTAAACGTTTAATAAACGCCCAAATTTCTGACTTAAACTTTTGCTCTGCTAATGGATATAAACTGATTTCTATCGATACTTCCATCCTACTATTCCTCCGTTAACACCGATTAAAATTGGTGATTAAAGGTCACGCCAAATAACGCAGGCTCAGCCAACTGAGTATAAGCCTTGGCGGTGTAACCATCTCGTGGATCATTACCAAAATAAAAACCTCGAGTGGCATATTCTTTATCAAAAATATTTCTCGCCCACAGTTTTAACTGCCAGCTTTCTTGCTGATAGTTTACTGAACCATGCAGGATGACAACACTTTCTGACTTTTCATTGTGGCTATCCGAAAAATAAAAATCATCTTTGCCATCAATATTCACATTGAAATGCCATTGATTATCAACTTGATAATTTACCCCAACATTAAACTGATATTTAGGAGCATGCGCCTGATCTCGGCCTAATTCAGTTGAACCATCGGCATAGGTATAACCTTCAAAATCCGTTTCTAAAAAGCCAACACTGGCATAATATTGTGTTGATTGGCTAGCTTGCCATGACGCTTCAACTTCAACTCCATAATTGTGACCTCGAGCAGCATTATCCCAGTAACTAATAAATTCAGCACTGCCATCTTCACGCTCATTAAGATGATAACTACTGATCTGAATATCATCACGTTTCATATAAAACGCTGCGGCTCTAAAATACGCATTATCATTGAACAAGCTGGTTTTATAACCTAATTCGTAATTCCATAAGTATTCTGGTTGAAACACACGCTGTTCATTTGGCAAGCTACCACTACTATTTACGCTCCCCGCTTTAAACCCTTTGTGGATAGCGGCATAAGTCATGGCATCTTGTGTCATTTGATACGCTAACACTAATTTACCGCCCACCATAGAATCGCTAGGGGTAAAAGCAATCCCTTGGGTGTTATCATAATCGGTATCACGCTGCTCATAACGAATGCCTGAGGTCAGGGTAAACTTTTGCGTTAATGCCGTATCAAATTGAGCAAAAAACGCAGTATTTTTTGCGGTAAATTCCGATAAAAAATCTTCTGATAAGTAGGTATATTGACGTTTAAGATCTTCACTGTCTTGCTTAAAGTAGGCGCCAATTACCCAATCAGTAGTATTAGCAAAAAGCTTATTTTTGTCGTTAGAAACCACGCGAAATTCCGCGGTAACATTAGTGCGATCTCGTAAGTAATGATCGGTTGAAGAATATTCCCAAGGGTGTAATCCTTGATAGCTCCAATCTTCATCATAACCATAAGCCAAATCAGAATCAGCAATACTGAAAATTGAGACTAAATCAAAGCCATCAAAATAACTGTAGGTGAACTTCGCACTTGCCGCTGTGGTTTCTTGATGATCAAAGCCCGGCTGATCAGACATGGTGGTACGATCATTATCAAGCGAAAATGCATCATAACCATTATCAAAGTTGGCATGAACCATAGTGATATCAATTTGTAGATCTTGACTGGCGGCAATCGCTAGCTTACCGCGTAATAACAACTCATCACGGTTATTGGTGTCATCTTTGTTCAAGTAAGTGTTTTTAATAAAGCCATCACTGACATACTGCTCTACAGAAAAACGATAGTTCACCGTATCACTGGCTGGCCCAGATAGCACAATCCCTGCACCATAGCTGTCATAATTGCCTGCGGTTAACTTAACCGCACCTTCAAATTCATCACTCGGTTGATTGGTCGACATATAAATCAACCCCGCTAGCGCATTAGCGCCAAATTGCGTCCCTTGAGGCCCGCGAAAAAATTCAATTTGCCCTAAATCGAAGGTAGAAGAAATGCTGCCAATTCCTGAAAAATCAATATCATCGACTATGATGCCAACAGACTGGTTAATCGGCTCCTGAAACTGACTTCGCTCACCTATACCTCGCACTTGGTAATAACGCGCACGCTGAGAACCACTGGAAAAATTAATATTTGCTGCGGCACCCACGACATCTTCTAGATTCTGTGCGTGACGAGTATTAATGTCATCTTCAGTCAGCACAGACAATGACGTTGGTGTTTCTTGGATGTTAGTGACACGATAACCAGACTTGACCGTGATCACTTCAACATCGTTTTCTTCAGTAGTGGTTGGAGTCGCTTGGGCAAAGCTTTGAGATAAAGGTAATAATAGGGCAATAGCAATAGGCGTTTTTACAAATTTCATTTGACTCTCACATACACACCACCGCAGAAAGCCAAACTAGCCAACTAAGCATGCAATATTACCACTTAGCGACTAACTAACCATCCCTACGACGGCATTATCCGTTTCAGGTAATAAGGGTAATAGTTCTCAGCATGTAAACAAACATGCACCCCTTGGTTTGGCCGCGATAGTAACAAGTTGTGAAAAAATGTACAGTAAAAAATGAGAATTAATGATGGCTATGAAATAAATGGCCAGGACTTGGTGTTCTTTTCTTGATATGGGGAGCGCATGTAGCCCTCAAAAATGTCTAGTGATTTTAAACATGAGAGGCTTCCCCATTACTCAACTCAAATGTTTTTAACCTCTATCCCAAACATATACATTAAAGTCCTGATAGCCTTTCTCCGTCGTTTTACTAAATGAAGTACCAAGTAATTTTTTATCAAGCTTTCTAATTAACTTATGGATATCAAGCTCTTTCCCGTAATCTTTTTTGATGAGAATTCTTATAACACAGCCTTCGATAGTACAATTAACATCTTGCTCGATAATCCCATTGGAATGCTCGTATAACTCATTAACTATTGAATTTTCAAGATTTATACTGTGGTCAGAACTTCTAGAAGTTGAATTCACTTTATAAACGTCTTTCAATAATCCTAGTCCTCTGTTCTGCAATAATGAATGTGTATCTTGGTCTAAATACATCGCTAACTCAGATAAAATATATTGTCTTTCCTCTTCTATCTTTTTGTCTTTTTCTTTTTTTCTGCGAGCGTTTTCTTCTATTGCCATTTCTAATATTTTATCAGGCTCTAAAAAACATTCGCTATTGCTTTGCTTAATATTTTCATTATTGGCATGGGCTGTTTCCAAAGCTTTAATATCGTGAATTTGACGATCAACTGACTTTTTAAACTCATTAAATGAGTTTAAAATAGCAGAGACTTCATTCTGTTTTTGGAGCAGATTTTTATTTAATAAAGCTAGGTCCTCGTCAAGTTCTCTATTCTCTGTAAACTGATAAAAATTGGTTGCCACTAGAAAGGTAAACACAACAATCAATAAACTAATTTTTGTCGTATTAATTAACATAGTTCCCTCTTTATTGTTTCACTGACTTTCTACTACTGATCGGTTTTAATTCTCGCCGCACGTTTTCACTTATAGCTGTCTATTAGATGAACTCGAAACCTAACCGTAAACACTTTAAGAGCAGATATGAGCGACTAAAATTTATACTTTAAATTGACTCACTAGTTTATTTAAATCACTGAATTCTTGTTGCAAGCTGTCACAGGCACTTTCTGTTTGTTGTAAATTACTGACCCCTTGCTGGTTCAATTCCATAAACTGTAAGATATCTTCATCAATTGACTTGATCACATCACTTTGTTGGCGCGTCGCTTCAGCCACCGCATGATTTTCATTGTCCACTTTGTTTAGCGCACTAACGATAGTTTGCATTTTTTCATCAGCAAAATTTGCTTTTTCGACACTTGATTGACTGTTTTTCTGACTCTCTTCCATGGCTGTTACCACCGAAATAGTACCCTGTTGTAAATTATCTATCATGGTTTCAATTTCAGTTGCCGCCTCTTGCGTACGTTGCGCTAACTGTCTGACTTCATCGGCAACAACCGCAAAACCACGACCCGCTTCACCCGCTCGTGCTGCTTCAATAGCAGCATTTAAAGCAAGTAAATTAGTTTGCGAGCTCACGCCCATGATCACATCCAAAATATTGGCAATATTATTAGCTTCAGCCCGTAATTTTTCGATATCGCCACTGGAGCTTTCCATCGTGCCTGATAATTGTTCAATAGAACTAATATTATCATTTAAGGCACTCATTCCTTCCTGTGATTGGGTTTGCATTGCTGAGGTTAATTCAGAGGCATTGGCTGCATTGACAGAAATTTCATCCGAAGAACTATTTAACTCGGTAATGGCACTAGAGACATTTGTGCCTCGACTTAATTGCTGATCAGCCATTTCAATCCCTGCATGCGCACTTTGTCTCACCTGCGCAATATGTTGTTCCAGCGCATCCGCAGACGCCTGAACTTGTTGCATCGATAAATGAATGCGCTCAATAAAGCCATTAAAATTCTCCGACAACTCTCCTATTTCATCCCGAGTATCAACCACTAAACGTTGAGTTAAATCACCATCACCTTGCGAGATATCTTTAATGGCATCATTTAAACGATAAATTGGTTTCATTAAATGATTAAACAACAGATGTAATAAGCCAACCGTCACCAACAAGCTGATCAGCGCGACAATAATCGCTGTATTTCGCGCCGCCACTAACGACTTGTAGGCCTTTTCACGATCGAGCACCACTCCGACATACCAGTTGACCGAGTTTATGCCTTTAATCGGAATGAAGGACACTATGCTCTGTTCATTGATTTCATTGAGATCTTTAGAAAATTTGGGTTGAACACCAAGTAAGTCTTCGACATTTTTTTCCACATATTGGGCTTGTGGATGACTCAATATTTTGCCTTTTGATGTCATCAAATAGGCATAACCAATGTCGAGAAAATCAATCGCATTTAAAATATCAGAGATGTCATCAAGTAAAATATCACCGCCCGCAACCCCGATAAATTCACCGTTAACCTCTATCGGGGCAACAGGGGATATCACTAATTTATCAATAGTGACATCCATATAGGGTTCAGTAAAAGATGATTTTTTAGTTTGTTTTGTTTGGGTATACCAAGGGCGTTTTCGCGCATCATAACCTTCTGGTAATACAAGGCTTTGATCGTCCAAAATAAATTCGCCGGTATTTTCTACGCCAACATAAGCACTTTTAAATTCACCCGCTTCTGCTGCTTGTCGTACCGCTTTTAACACAATATCTTTTTGAGGGTTTGCTGACGTCCCCTTAGCGATAGAATCAATAATGCGTGATTTACCGTTTAACCAATTCGCAATATTGCTGGCAACTGAATTACCAATTTCATCAATGGCACGATTAAGGTTTTCTTGGGTATCTTGCTTGATTGAAAAGTAATTAATACTGGTAGAAACGGCTAATGCCAATAACAATAAGATGGCACTTACCATAATGATTTTATGGGCGAATTTGAGCTGTAACACGTTAAACTCTCTTGTTATTATATTTTTATTAACACCTTAGCACTGCCCTGTTCAATATCCAAGCATGTGATTGATTATTAACTGATATCTACAGCAAATAATATGTACAGCAAAATTCACAGTTAATTGATAAACTATCAAGGTTAACCAAGAGGAGCATTGTTTGTGGATCAGCAACCCTATAACCCATTACACGGTATCACCTTAAAAACCCTACTCACCGAGTTAGTCGACCATTTCGGTTTTGCTTATTTAAGTGAACACATTAATATTCGCTGTTTTAGCAATGACCCAAGCATTAAATCAAGTCTGACCTTTTTACGTAAAACGCCATGGGCAAGAGAAAAAGTTGAAGCCTTTTATATCAAGCACAAACACTTGGTACATCATTCAACTCAGTGATCGTTTACCTACGTAGCATGGCACTGATATGCAACAAATATCTAATTCATAGCAATTTTGTACTAGCACTTTTCATCAAAATACTGGCAAACTGCTCACATTATCAGAAACAAACAAAGATGCTATGCAAGCAATGAATCATTATATTTTAACTTGGCAATGCCCTGACTCAACAGGCGTATTAGCTCAAGTAGCACAAAACCTGTACGAACATGGGGCTTTTGTCACAGAAACCTCACAATACAGTGACCCTTATACCGACACCTTTTTCTCGCGTATTGCCTTTGATGATCGCAATATGACAGTACCGATTGAAGAATTTACTCAAGGCATTGAAGAACTCGCTCAACCATTAGCCATGCAATATCGCTTACGAAAAAAAGACGACTTTCCTAATATCGTGATCGCTGTGTCTAAATACGATCATTGCTTAGTGTCTCTGCTAACCAAATGGAAAGCAGGCGTATTACCCGCGAATATTGTGGCAGTGGTATCAAACCATCAAGAGTGTCAAGGGTTAGTCGAGTGGCACAAAATTCCGTTTCATTATTGTCCTATGCACAATGACAATAAGCCTGAGCAAGAAGCGGCAATTTTATCCGTGATGGATAATACAGATGCCGATTTACTCGTGCTCGCCCGTTATATGCAAATACTCTCGGATGATATGTGTGAGAAGTTACGTGGTCATGCCATTAATATTCATCATTCTTTTTTACCCAGCTTTAAAGGCGCTAGGCCGTATCATCAAGCACATAAACGTGGGGTCAAAGTAATAGGTGCCACCGCACATTACGTCACAGCTGACCTCGATGAAGGGCCGATCATCGTACAAGAAGTCAAACCGATCAATCATACTTACACTATCGATCAAATGGTCCATTTAGGTCATGATATTGAAGCAACGGCCTTATGTCATGCGGTTAAAATGCATGTTGAACAGCGCATTTGCTTAAATGGTGATAAAACCGTGATCTTGAACTAAACGACAAGACGAATGAATGGATTTTCGCTAACATGACACTATTGTCATTACATTGTTAGCCGAAAGTTCATTCATTATGCATGTTAAATATCAAATATCAGCCATTAAGCCAAACAGCCATCTTTTTGAAGTAAGTATTCACTTTCAAAGTAAACCAAACAAAGAATATACTTTATCACTACCAGCCTGGTTACCTGGTAGTTATATGATCCGCGATTTTGCAAAAAACATTATTGAATTAACCGCTCAAGATGATGATCAGCAAGCACTGAAAATAGATGCCGTTGACAAACAAACATGGCAACTTAAGGCGCAAAGTGACACCACTCATATTCGCTATCAAGTGTTTGCTTTTGACCTCTCGGTACGCACCGCCTATTTAGATGATCAACGAGGCTTTTTCAATGGCAGCTCAACTTTCCTTGCTATTGAGGAGTTACGCGACTGTCCATGTCAGTTAGAAATTATCGCCCCTAATCATCATAGCCATTGGCGTGTAGCAACCGGCCTGCCGAGAAGCAATCACACCGAAAAATACAGCTTTGGTCACTATCAGGCTGACGATTACGCACACCTTATTGATTGTCCTGTCGCGATTGGCGACTTTGACAGCTTTGAATTTGACGTTGAAGGAGTGACTCATCACATGGTGTTTACCAGTCGCCATTATGGTGACCGTGAACGACTGAGCCGCGACATCAGTAAACTGTGTCAGCACCACATCAATTTATTTGGTGAAGCACCTTTTAAAGAATATTGGTTTATCACCCATTTATTGGCCGATGGCTTTGGTGGCTTAGAACATAAAAACTCAACAATATTACAGGCGAGTCGCTTTGATCTGCCCAATCCGAGTAAACCAGAAGAGTTGTCGGATAACTACAAAACCTTTTTATCACTATGTTCTCATGAATATTTTCATGCCTGGAATGTTTGTCGTATTAAGCCTAAAGCCTTTATGCCTTATCAGCTTGATAAAGAATCTTACACAGAACAATTATGGGCCTATGAAGGGATCACTTCCTATTATGATGATTTTTCACTTTACCGTGCTGGCATTATTGAATTTGACGACTACTTGAAAATTCTTAGTAAAACCGCAACACGGGTATACCGCGGTAAAGGAGAGTTAAAACAAAGCGTGGTTGAGTCTAGCTTTTTCACTTGGACTAAGTTTTATCAGCAAGGGGCTGATGCCGTTAATAATATTGTCAGCTATTACACTAAAGGCTCCTTAATTGCGTTATGGCTTGATTTAACAATCCGTGAAAAATCAGCAGGTCGTTATAGCCTTGATAACTTAATGCGCGAACTTTGGATACATTTTGGCCGCCCAGCTATCGGTACTGAGCAGGATGACTTTATTAACATCGCCAACATTTTATGCGGGGAAGATATCAGCCAGAGCTTTTGCAAATTACTTGATAACGCGAAACGGGTAGACTTAGCACCACTCTTAAAACAAGTGGGAATTGCCTATACGCCAAGCAAGTTTAAACAATTAAATGGTTTAGAAACGATTGAATCCAGTGACTATATTCCTTACTTAGGAGCACAATATAGCGCTCAACCTATGGGGGTAAAAATTACTCAAGTAATAGAAGACTCACCAGCGGCAAATGCAGGTTTAGCGGTTAACGATATGTTAGTTGCCGTAGATAACGTCAAGGTAAATGAAAAATCTCTGCAAGCGCTCGCCGAGCACTTACCGGCAAACCAAGCGGTAACATGTCATTACTTCCGTGATGATCAGTTGCTCACTTCCTCACTACAATTTATCGACTCCCCTTTATGCAGTATCACACTAACGGAGACAGACCATCAATTAAGCGAATCATGGCGTACTATCATCAGTTAGAAATCAAAGCTAAGTGATTGAAATTAAATATTTAAAATAGAGGTGTAAATATTTAATAACAAAATACCAAAGCTGCTGCCACCTTAAAGTAGTAACAAAAGTTACTTTTTAACTACTTTAAGGTAGCATGGTTCTTCCAACGATTGCCAAGAGAAGTATTACTATGATTAAAATTGAAAAAGTCCATCATGTCGCTTATCGCTGTAAAGACGCAAAAGAAACGGTTGAGTGGTACAAAGATAAACTGAATATGGATCTGGTATTGGCAATCGCTGAAAACGAAGTACCTTCAACTAAAGCCCCCGACCCTTATATGCATATCTTTCTCGATGCGGGTATGGGTAATGTATTGGCCTTTTTTGAGCTACCCAATTCAGACGAAATGGGCCGCGATGAAAACACGCCGGCTTGGGTACAGCATTTAGCGTTAAAAGTCGCTGACTTTGATGGCTTGGTCGCGGCAAAAGAGTCATTAGAAAGCAAAGGGGTAGAGGTATTAGGCCCTGTTCATCATGGGGTGTTTAAGTCCATTTACTTTTTTGATCCTAATGGCCACCGCCTTGAATTAGCTGCCGATATAGGTACACCAGAGCAATACAAGCAATTAAATGAAGTGGCGCCATTAATGATAGAAGAGTGGTCCAAAACCAAACGTGCCCCCAAGCACGCCGCATGGTTACATGAACAAGATTAAACCCTTTTAGTCGACTCTCAAATAAAGCCTGACATATGCCATCAGGCTTTTTTTATCTCTCTTTTTGATTGCAACTCTCCAGTTCGTCCAGTAGGCAAGTAATGAGATTAATGACATAATTGATTTATCGTTAAGTTGTCTTATCAAACATCAACGTCATGTATCATCTTGAACTTAAAATACCTCCGGTTATCTTAGTGTTGCTCTTTGGCGTTATAATGTGGGCTAGCAGCACTTTCTTACCGTTAGTTCCTTTGAATGATTTGTTAAGCCTAAGTATATTTATTCTTTTAGTAACAATAGGCGCAGTACTCACTATAGTAGGTGTAGTGGCATTTAAACGGGCGCAAACAACAGTCAATCCGATCAAACCTGAGACGAGTTCAGTATTAGTTAATACAGGGATTTACCGACTCACCCGAAACCCTATGTACGTAGGAATGGCACTTACGTTAACAGGCTGGGCTTTTTTTCTTCATAACCCGCTATCATTAATTTTTGTAGTAGCTTTTATTGTCTATATGACCTATTTTCAAATAAAACCCGAAGAAAAAATGCTAAAAGCATTATTTAAACAACAATATGTCGAATACTGCGCTAAGGTAAAACGCTGGATATGACAAATAGAATTGCTTACCTGCTGTTATCTACCTTTTTAATAGCCTGCTCAGATACGCAGGTACAAAGCTCCAATGCAACCCTAGAGCAACACTACAGTCAGGTCTCGCTTAAAGCAGCAGATATCTCTGATAATGGCCGATTCACTTTACTCAGTGATAATGCCCAAGTGTGTTTGTGGAATAACAACAAAAACAAACTACAATATCCTTGCCTTAACAGCCTTGATGCTCAAATGATCGAGTTATTGGGAATTTCATCATCGAATAAATATTTTTACACCTCAAACCGAGTCAATGTACATTTATACGATTTACACTCAGGGCGTTTAGTCACGGTATGGAGCGCCGGTGACAATATTATTAATGATATTGCAATGTCAGCCAATGAGAGCAAATTAATTTTTGGCTTTCGAAGCGGCCAAGCAAGTATTGTTTCGGTACTGGATAATCAAATTGCCACTTTCAAACCTCACCGATTAGATATAAACAGTGTTGCTATATCAGATGAGGGCGACAAAGCTTTCACCGGCTCAAGTGATAAAACAGCCGTGTTATGGCAAACTAATACCGGTAAAGCAATTCACCGTTTTGAACATCAAACACGCGTCAATCATGTCACCATGAGTGACGATGCTAGCTTAGGTTTTACCTTAGATGCCATTCGAGATAGATCTTTTTGGTTACTGAAAATAGGGGCGCCTTTTGCTGAATTAAAAAACAATATCAAGTTTATTGAATTTAATGATGCACAGTTTTCTGACAGCAAAAAGTGGTTAGCCAGCGCCTCTCCCAAACAAAAGATCCAATTATGGCAAACGAAAACAGGGGAACTACTCGGCCAATGGCAAGCGTTTAAACCAGCAGATAGTATTCGAGCTTCAGTGATCGCCATTGAATTTATTAATCATAACACGCTTGCAACCGTCACCAGCGACGGCGTGTATCAAACCTGGCCAATTCAAGCAATTTACCCCTAGCAGGGGCTGTTCGATCCTGATATCAGCACTTAGCAAAATAACTGCTGTACAAAATAAACCTAAGCTCTATGATAGGAGAATGGGTAGCGCGATTTTGGCGTTTAATCAGAGCTTATAAAAGAGTATAAAGAGAGTCGTTGTGGATTGGTTAGCAGACGAAGCCCCTGAAGAAAAAAAACACTACTTAACACCATGGAAAATAGTCATTGTCGATGACGATGAAGAGGTACATAAAGTCACTCAGATGACTTTAAGAAGCTTTGAATTTGAACAACGCCAGCTGGAGTTTGTAAACCTATACAGCGGTCAGGAAGCCAAAGACTACTTTGCCAATCATCATGATATCGCCATGGTATTTCTTGATGTTGTCATGGAGTCAGACAGTGCGGGACTTGACGTGGTCAAATATGTCAGAGAGACTTTACATAATCATTACACCCGCATAATCTTACGCACAGGTCAGCCAGGCACCGCTCCAGAAGACGAAGTCATTAAACAATACGACATTGACGGCTATAAGACCAAGACTCAAATTACCGCTAACACTTTAAATCATACCGTTTATCTTACGTTGCGTTCATATCGAGATTTAGTGCGTATTCAAAGTTACCAACGAGGGTTAGAAGCCCTGATCCACTCCATTGCTGATATTACCCAAATTGATAATATTATGGAGTTATCCAATGCGGTACTAGAGCAAATCAAGTCAGTGCTAAATGCTGAAAACACCCATTTTCTGGTTAAAGAAACCGAGGCTTTTTCTTTAGTACAAACTGACGAACATTGTTGGAACATTTCTATCGGCGAGTCTTGTGCATCTTTTGTAGAAGCAGATAACAATAAGTCGGAAGAGCCGATCGCCAAACTTGCCCAACAGTGTTTTCAACAAAAAGATCACTTAATTAAGCCACCTTATTATTGTCATTACTATCGTTCTGCCAGAGGTACTGAAAGTACTTTTGTTGTTAAGGGGCTTGGAGAACTAACACCAACCTCATTAAAGTTAGTTAAGCTGTTTTCTATCAACATTATTGTCACCATTGAAAAACTGCTTATCACTCAATAATACCCCCCGTATTCGGCGCTTAAGTTTTACTGCTTAGCTGGTGCACTTGTGACCAAAATTGACTTGATAATTTGTTGATGACATTTGATTCTGCATTAATCAGCATAGCAAAACCAATGCCTAACTCTGGTGCATAGCCAATATCAGCACGAAAGCCTGCCACCCAACCAGAATGATAAATAATGGTGTGATCATTTACCTGATAAATACGCCAACCATAGCCATAGTGGGCATCATCTAAATATTCTCGCCAGTATTTTCGCCTTAACTCTTTCCGCGTTTTAATTCTAGGCGTGGTTAGCTGTTCAATTAACTGTGGTGTTAATACCTCAGGTTGATAACCTAAATTGGCAATTAACCACTTTGCCATATCATTAATACTGGCATTCACACCTGCCGCTGGCGCTACTTTATAATAATCCGGCTCAACATCCACGGTACGCCATACATACTGTTTAATAGTATTACCTTGTTGGTCTTTTCTACCGGTATTAATTCGATTGATTAAAATATGTGGCTTAGCGGTATTATTCTCAGTTAAAAACACTTCGATACCGGTTGAGGCATCTTCCATCTTCAACGGTGTGAATATGCGTTCATCAAGTAACGCTTCATAACTTTTGCTTTGGCTTGCCTCAATTGCCGGCTGTAAAAAACCGTAAGCAATATTTTGATAACCGTAACATCGCATTGGCTGACAAATAGGCTTAATACGTTTAAAGCGTGAAATGATTTTTTCCATGCTCCAATTCTCATGCAGTAAATTGTCATATGCATTGGGCATCAAACCGCTGGAATGGCTTAATAGGTGATGTAGCTGAATTTTCTCAGCTGCGCCTGATTTAGCCAGTGAAAACTCAGGCACATACTTAGTAATGGGATCCGATAAACTCAGACGGTGCTCTTGTGCAAGCATAGTCGTCAACGTGGCAGCAAAAGGTTTTGACACTGAAGCTAACCGAAATATGGTATGTTCATTAATCGCTTGCGACTTATTCTTATCGGTATAGCCAAAGGTATTTAGCGCAACGACTTCATTGTCCTTGACGATGGCATACGCCCCGCCTGGTACACTATGCTTATCAAGTTCTTTCGCAACATGGCGGGTAAACGATTCACTAAACTCGTTTAAGTCAAAAGCATGTGCAAGAAGTGGCAACCATAAGCCAATAAACAGATAAATAAATCGAAGGAGCATAAGAAAAGCATTGATCAATAAAACCCCATTTTAATAACGTGTATTTTAAAGGTCAATAAAACCCAACCGTGAATACCCTTTCGCACGATATCTGTTTTATAGATAAAACCAACTCAACAGAAAAGATAACGATATCCACATTAAAATAATAAGGGGGACTCCTACACGGATGAAGTCTGAAAATTGATATCCTCCGGCATTCATCACTAATATATTCGTCTTATATGCCATAGGAGTGGCATAACTTAAATTAGCACCAAATAATACCGCTAAAATAAAAGGCTCAACTGGCAAGTTCAACTGTGTTGCCACCGAAACCGCAATCGGGGTACCGATAACCGCAGCCGCATTATTTGACACCACATTAGTTAACACCGCAAGCATTAGCATTAACGCAGATATTATGCCACCAGGCGGTAAATCAAACGCTAGAGCAACAAACAATTGCGCAATATACTCAGCTCCCCCTGTTTGCATCATAGCCGAACCTAGCGCCAGTGAAGCAACTACAATTAACACCACCTGACTACTGAGTGCCGCAGACACTTCGCCCCAATCTAAACACTTAGTGGCCAGTAATACTAAAATGCCGCACATGGAGCTTATCGCGATAGGTAAAATACCGAAGGCGGCAACGGCAACCACTAAAAATAATACCGTTAATGCCACGGGTGCTTTTTTTGAATGGGGTAAATCAGAAGCGCCATCAATAATCAAAAAGCCTTGCGCTTCTCTAAGCTCAGCAACTTGTCGACCATCCCCTTGCACTAACAGAACATCACCCGTTTGGATAACAATATTGCCAATACTTCGTCGGCCAATTTCCATCGCTTTACCATCGCGGTGTAACGCCAATACCGAAATGCCATAACGTCTGGCAAATTGAACGTCTTTGAGGGTACGTCCCACTAATTCAGACGACTGGATCACCACAATTTCGGCTAATTTCTGCTTTTCTGCCTTTAACGGATGTTCGTCATCGACACGATGCGCCCCTGAAAATAACGTTGCTTGTAAAACAGATTCAAATTCTTTGAGTTGATCTGGGGTATCTTTCACATGTAAGCGATCCCCCTCTTTTAACACCGTATCAGGAAACGGCATGATATTGCGATAATCGGGACTTCGCTGAATAGACTCTATCGTCATTTGATCATCGGTTAACTTAAAAATTTCTGCCACGGTTTTACCGTTAGCCACACTGTCTTCATTAATATTCAAGTACGCGCTAAACAAGCGCAGTGAGGTATCAGGTAAAGAAGCTTCACGCGCGGGCAATAATTTTGGCGCAATCAGCCAGAGGTAAACAATCGCAATCGCCCCAGCAATTAATGCAGGCAGACTAAAATCAAACATATTAATACGCGGCAGCCCCATATCGCTCGCTACACTGACCACTAATAAGTTGGTAGAGGTTCCTATGGTTGTGGTCATACCGCCCACTAGTGTTGCTAATCCCATGGGGAGTAACATCGAAGAAGTATCTGAATGAGTACGCAAGGCGACGCTGGTGAGAATTGGCAACAACAACACCACAATAGGGGTATTATTGACAAATGCACTCAGGGCACCGGCAATAATCAAGGTGAACAGTAACGAAATCGTAGGGCTAATTTTCCACAGCTTAGCTAAGTTACGTCCGACCGGCACTAACGCTCCGGTACGTACTAAAGCATGACCAATGATCATTAATGCACACACAGTCACTAACGCCTCGTGACCAAAGCCAAAAAACAACGACGAGGGTTCTAAGTGTTTTCCGTCATGTTCAAAAGGAAATACCGTAAAGATCAAGCATAAAATCACTAATACCGACAGTGATGAGGTTTCCAGTGGAATATCTTCTCGGCGAAAAAAGTACAGAGCCACTACAGTTAACACCAGCATGGCTAGGGCGTGGTGGTTAGGAATGTCTGGAATATTCACATTATGCTCTTTATCACAACTAAATACTTGTTTTAGTAAACGTTAGCATCAGCTGAAATAAAACGCGATTATTTCATGATAAATTACACTTTTAATCAATCGCCATTAGAAATTAGTGGTGCACTTCTCTACATTTTCTTGCGTACAATAATGATAATCTAAATAGTAATGTAATTTAGCTGGCCGTTCTTTAAACTGAATATATCGAAATAACAGCTCAGCGCCGAGATGCCCCATTTCAAAAGGGCGCTGGCCAATATTAGCCACGGATAAACCACGCTTAAGCGCCTGTAGCTGTATTTCTTCAGTATCCGCCGACACTATAATTAGCTCTTGTTTGTCAATCATCGACTTAAATGGCGTCATTCGCTTAATATAATCAGGATTAAACTGCGCAAACCCCGCCACTGCGAGAAAAATGGGCGGTTCTGCCAATGTCACCACGGCTTCAAGTTGCGTTAGGGCTTTAGCACGTTTACCTAAACTGTATAATGGGCAACGTACATACTCACTCCAACCCTTTTGTCCGGTTAAACGTTTAGTGCTTTGTCCAGAAAGAGCAAAGCGAATCCCAGCGATACGCTGATTTAAATTCGGCGTGGTTTGATGCCCGGATTGTAAACACAACATATTCGTTTCATCGTCAGCAAACTGTTTAATATATTCACCTAAGGCAATACCATAATCATAATTATTAGTACCAACATACGCTAAACGATATTGCTGATGTTCAGGCAGTAAATCAGAGTCAAAGGTAATTACCGGGATATTATCTTGCTGTAGCTTTGCCAAAGCACTGCTGACGATAAACCCTGAGTCAGTGGTTGAAATTAATAAACCATCAATACCTTTTTTCGCCATGGCATTAATCACTTGAGCCTGAGAGCGAATATCTTGGTAATCTTGCGGTCCATCATAAATACAACGCATATCTTGATGTTGCTTAGCAAATGCTAAACAACCTTTGTATGATTGTTGATAAAAACTATCATTCTTCGTTTTACCAATCACACCAATGACCACCTCGCCAAATACGCTAGAAGTGAACAAGAAACAAACAACACTGATTATATAATACGATAATAATTTCAATTCAATTGCTCTTTTATCAATGCAAAAAACACCATATGCGGTTACCTAAACACCCGAGATCACTATCCTCAACATATAATTTTCTTCATCAGACTATATCTTAATAATCTGGGCTCTTAACGGTGCTAATTTTGCCAATACGCGATTTTGTGTTTGATAAGTTATGTCAATTTCTTCCATTGCTTCAATCAATAGTTCCACCACACGGTTAAAATCTGCCTCATTAATATTCATCCCAGTGTGAATATCAACCATAGTATCACCTGTATATTGGCAAGGCCCCCCCGTTGTCTGACATAAATGACTCATAAAACCTTGCTTAAAATGACTCACACTAGCTTTTGCAAAATAGGGAAAAATTTGTTCATCTTTGGCAATTTTTTTTATAACAGTATTCACTAAGCGTTCCATACCTTGGTGAGCACCTAATTGTTCATACAATGTCGCTTGATGCTTACTATCAATTTTTGTGCTGCATGCCGCCAACAATAACACCAACAACACAGTAAAAATAACACCGTTACACCTATTCATTAATAATACCCCATAACTGATAGATACCAGCCATCTTGATTAGGTAGAGCCGCAATCACATCTAAATTGACATATGCTAGAGTAATGCTGGCATTTTTATTAGGAAACCAAGCGATAAATATATCAGACCAATCACTCTCACCAAGACCTAAATTGTCAGGTTTTTGTCGATATTCAGCACCTATAGCAAAGTGTTTATTAATTAACACCGCTGCCGATATTTCTGCTTCAAAGCCACCTCCACCATTCGAACCGCCGAAACCCAGTAATCCCATTTCATTTGCTTCGGTATAACGAATAGTGGCATTCCATAAAAAGTTGTAACCAGCAATTAAGCCTAAATGTAACCTACTCGCTGCAATATAAATATCGGTACCGGAATCGTGTTGGGCACCAAGGGCGAAGGCAATGTCGGGGGTGTCCAAGGTTTTGTGTTGTATCCCTAACGACAATTGCGGCCAGTGACTATAAACAACATCACCATACAACCTATATTTAACTCCAATAATTTGCTGAGAAAGAGAAAGACTGAGCGGATTAACATCAAAATTTTGCTGGGCAAAAGATAACTCAAGGCGATCATAGAAATTCAATTGAGCACCACAACTGTCAAGCTGAAAGTCCTTCACTGTCGCTTGAGTACAAAATGCAGAAGCTGCTATAGTATTTTCAGTTGCATAACCCGCAAGTTGTGCCCAAGGCACCAGCCCACCTCCGCCAGCACCTTCTACTTGAGAAACGCCAGGGGTTGCTAGAATTTTTCCTCCAGCCAAGCACGTGGATGAGATAATAAAAAATAGTAAGCTAAACTGGCGAATCATATTCTTGATACCATATTACAAGTTGCTCTGCTGTGATCGGTTTAGATAAATAATAGCCTTGAGCATAATCACAGTTAAATTGGCGAAGTAAATCTAAACTCGCTAAGTTTTCCACTCCTTCCGCGACCACATTTAAGCCAAGCTTATGACCCAATGAAATAGTTGAAGCAACAATGTCTTGATCTTGTTCGCATTGATCTAATGTCAAAATAAAACATTTATCAATTTTTAGCTCATCCACTGGTAAGTTTTTTAATTTTGCTAGTGATGATTGCCCAATGCCATAATCATCAACTGAAACCTTAAAACCGATGGATTTTAAATGGGTTAAACGAGCGGCAACCAATTCTTCATTATCGGCTAAATCACGCTCGGTTAACTCCAGTGTGACTTGTTCACTATTAACGTTAAAGCGACTGATTTGCTCAATCAGGTATTCAATAAATCCTTCATGTTGTATATCTTGAGCTGACAAGTTAATAGACACATTGAAGAAATATCCTTGTTCTTGCCATTGCGCTATTTGTTTGAGAACTTGTGCGATAACCCAACGCGTCAAAGGCACAATTAACCCGGCATTTTCAGCCAAGCTAACAAACAACTCAGGATTTACAAATTCCCCATCTTTATTAACCCAACGTATTAATGCTTCTAGTTTATCAACTTTGCCCGTCTGTAAATTCAATTTCGGCTGATAGTTCATAAACATAGGACTTTGTTCACTCTCAAGTGCTGCTTTTAACTCTTCGATTAGTTTTAATTTATACAGGTATTGTTCATCTTCACCTTGTTGATAAAAGCGTAATACTTTTTGCTCTTTGAATGCTGAGACTGCAGCCATGGTTGCGCGCCTCATTAATCTTTCACCATCTGCACTATGCTCGATAGAGTTTGCCACACCAAAATATAACGATAAATTTAATCGAATATCATCGAGCCAAAACTGTCTATCAAGCTCGTCTTGTAATAACTCGATGTAATTTTCAATTTCATCACTTTGCGTGATTGGAATGGCAATCATAAATTCATCAGAATTTACCCTAGCAGCAATCACCTCTAGAGGTGGTGTCACCGTTATACTATCTATATACCTAGTAGTACGGCGTGCAATTTCTTTTAAGATAGCATCACCATTTGCTACACCAATCGTGTCATTTAACACTTTAAAGCCTTTGATATTAAAAGTGATAAGCACTAACTCAATGTGCTTTTCAAGATAATCTGCTATCACGCGGTGCATGGTATGACGATTATATAAGCCAGTTAATAAGTCTCGTTCTGCCTGATACTTAATTTCTTGTTCTCGATGTTCTATTGCAGTACCCATAACACTAAAGCCTTGGTAAAGCTCAAAAAATTCAGTCGGCATCTCGTCTTTAAGTTTAGGTACAGATAAATTACCGGCACTAATTTTTTTAGTAAGATTACTCAATAGATTTAAAGGTATAGTCACTCCTCGATGTAATAGCTTTGAAAGTGCAACAGCAATCACTATGACTAATATAGAAATAATCAAAATAGATGAAATTAATTGTATAAAATCATTGTGAATTGCCACTAATGAAGCTGACAGTATCGCTGATACTTTAAAGGAATCCCCCAGCGCTACTTGTTTATGAAAGAAGTCAACAGAGGTGAATAGTAGTTTTTCCGTTCGAGCTTGTTTACTGGTTAATAGCCCCTCAACAGTGGTTGGTTCAGTAAAGGTAGAACTTATAATTTGTTTATTTTTGACAAAAGTAACATCAACCGAGGCAAGCTCTTTTAGTTCCAATAAAGCCTGATGATCAAATTCAAAACCAATGATTGAATAAGCAATGAGTCTCGGAGCCTTGACAGGAACAACAATAATTTGAAATACCTTATTTTGAATATTAACTACCTGCCCATGTACACCTTTTAAAGGCAACAAATTAATATTTTGCTCTAGTACTTTATCTGAGAAAGATTGAAAACTACCGGAAGTGATAACCCTCCCTTCAGTATCAAGCAACACCATTAAATCGGCATTGATCCGTTTACCGTGGTTATTTAAAACGCTATTAATAGTGTTTTTATCTCTGGTAGCTACTGCTTGCTTAAAACCAAAGTCAGCTGCTAATACTCGAGCGGCCGTAATAAGCACTTTCTCCTGAGAAGATAAATTTTGTCGAATGACATTTTCGGCAAAATACATTTGATTTTCTATTTGATTATCAATATATCTTGCTACTTTAAAGCCAAAACTTGCGGTCAATAAAGCAACCGTTACTAAGATCAAACTGGTTGATAACCAAGTTATTTGTGCTTTAAAACTATATTTAGTGAACATTTGAGAAAACATCTTCAAAGCTATCTCGTGGTGCTGGTGGTATTGTTTCTATCACGACACCAAGCTCGCCATCTATTCGTTGAATTTGCTCTTTGGTAATTGTAATAACTTGTCCAACACCAGCTTTTTGATATGGATGCCATAGGGTTAATTTAGTCAAATCATCCCACGATTCATCTAGACTAATTAACCCCTGAACATCCGATTTATACGCGTTGCCAAACTCAGAAACATAAATATAGCCAACCATCTCATCATGTATATTGCACCCTAGTACCACCACACCTGATTGATCAAAGCTTATCGGACTTTTTGGCTTTCCCGCATATAGTTTTAGCTCGAAAACTTTAGGTTTGGAAAAAGAATAAACGTGATGGCGAATATTATCACTATTAGGAAAGCTAACAGCGCTATTTTTGGGGACAAGCAAGACATTAGGGAGAAAAGTTTTGTTCACTTGATCCATGACATAGATACCGTTTTTTGGCGATGGTAACTGGCTTGCTTGTGATGAAAGTATTTCAATAACAGCATCCGATAACGGCTGCAGATTATGGTCAACAATACGCAATTTTAAGCCTTGTCCGGTACTGGCAAAACTAACGATGTAGAATATAAACACTGCTATTATTCTTTTATTAATTCTATAAGTTACCATTACTTAATTATGCCATTATGACTTTTTATTGAGCATAGCCTCTTGCAATTTAAGTGTCTAGTAAACCTCGCTTTTATGTAATATTACAAAAGCGAATGCTAGAATAAGACTAGCCTATCGGACGGATAAGCCTATTATTGGTATTAACTTGGCATTGCCAGTTTGTATCGACCAATCAGAGTAAAAGCATGACATCATCCCTTAAAATAGGAATAACCACCACGTTAGCGATGATAGCGTTTGCCGCAAATTCATTGTTATGTCGCGAAGCTTTAGCATCAGGGCATATTGACGCGGCAAGTTTCACCTTGGTTCGTATTATCTCAGGCGCTATCATGCTTGGCTTATTTTGGTTATGCAAATACCGCTCACACTCACTTGGCGGGAACTGGTTATCAGCCTTAGCTTTGCTGATTTATGCGGCGGGGTTTTCCTTTGCATATCTTAATTTAGGTGCAGGAACAGGTGCCTTGTTATTATTTGGTGCTGTGCAAGCAACCATGATTATTTATGGCTTATGGCAAGGGGAGCGCTTGCGTCTTCGTCAAACTATCGGTGTTATCATCGCAGCGCTGGGATTAATTGCATTATTATTGCCCGGAGTCACTGCTCCACCATTGCTAGATGCTAGCTTAATGGTTATTGCCGGTTGTGCTTGGGGCGTCTATTCCTTACTTGGCAGAGGTAGTCAGCATGCTACCTTAGCTACTGCAGGTAATTTTATTCGGGCGATCCCTCTGACAGTTATATTATTTTTGATACTCGACAACGTTAAACACACCAGTTCTATTGGTATTAGCTATGCGGTTGCCTCTGGTGCTCTCGCTTCTGGCGCAGGTTATGCGCTCTGGTATGCTGTATTACCTGCATTAGCGGCAACCACAGCGGCAACGGTTCAACTCAGCGTGCCGATTATCGCCGCATTTGCTGGTATATTTTGGTTAAATGAGGCCATCACACTCAGGTTTACCTTAGCCTCAGTAGCGGTACTTGGCGGCATCGCTTTGTTTATTGTCAATAGAAAGCCCCGCTAAGTTAGTACTTCATGCTTATAGATCATTACTCTAAAAGTACAGAAATGAATGTAAAGTAATTCGGTGAAAGCCCATAAAAAAGCGTTCTATGCATTTGGTGATTAATAAAAAATCGAATAATATCAATTAGCAAAATAATAATACTAACAATATTTTATCCAAGGAGTGACCAATGCAAAAAGTATGGTTAAGCCGCTCGATCACCTTTATCTTTTTACTTTGCGTCAGTACGCTGAGCATTGCAAAAGATAAAAAAGTGGATGAGCGAGCTGAATATATTCGTGCTAATTACACCAAGTTTGAACATAAAATTACCATGCGTGATGGCATCAAACTATTTACCTCTGTTTACCTACCAAACGATAGATCGAAAAAATACCCGATAATGATGCAACGAACGCCTTATCGAGTAGCCCCCTACGGTAGCAATAAATACAAAACACGCTTAGGGCCAAGTGCAAGCTTTGAAAAAGAAGGCTTTATTTTTGTGTTCCAAGATGTACGTGGCAAATTCATGTCTGAAGGGCAATATGTTAATATGCGCCCGCAAGATGCATACACAAAAGGCAAACAAGCCACTGATGATGCGACTGACACTTATGACACCATCGATTGGCTTGTTAAGAATATTGACAACCATAATGGCAAAGTGGGTATGTGGGGTACTTCCTATCCGGGTTATTACACATCGGTAGCCTCTATCAACAGTCACCCCGCATTGAAAGCGATTTCACCGCAAGCACCGATTGCTGACTGGTTCTTTGATGATTTTCATCGCAACGGAGCTTTTGTATTACCGATGGCGTTTATCTTTTTCGACTCTTTTGACAAAGTACGAGAAGATGTACATGCCCATTGGCCAAAACGTATGGACGCAATAACACCTGACGGTTATCAATTTTTCCGTGAACTGGGGCCATTATCTAACGTCAATAAAAACTACTTTAACGGTACCCGCCCTTTTTGGAATGAATTAACTGAGCATCCAAATTATGACGATTATTGGCAGGCACGTAATGTCTTACCTCATTTGAAAAAAACCAAACCTGCTACCTTAGTTGTTGGTGGCTGGTATGACACTGAAGACTTATATGGCCCACTTGCGACCTACCAAGCAATGTCAAATGGCAATAAACAAGATCATATTAAAATGATCATGGGCCCTTGGTATCATGGACAATGGAATAGTGGTAAAGGTGAAAAGTTAGGCGAGGCAGATTTCGGCTTTAACACCAGTCAATATTTCCAAAAAGAAGTACTGCTACCCTTTTTTAAACAGCATTTAAAAGGCGAAGGTGAAGCTAACTTAGCCACAGCGACTATGTTTGAAACAGGTAGTAATCGCTGGCGTCATTTTGATGTTTGGCCACCAAAAAAATCAAGTAAACACACCTTGTTTTTAGCCGAAAGTGAATCACTTAAAACCACAGCAAACAACAAAGGTGCCAGTGATTTCATTAGTGACCCTAACAAGCCAGTACCGCATTCAGCCAATATCAGTAGAGGATGGGACAGACCTTATATGGTTGAAGATCAGCGCTTTGCCGCTCGTCGACCTGATGTACTAGTGTTTGAAACCGACATCATGAAAGATGATATGACCATCGCTGGCGCCATCGATCTTGACCTGTGGTTTTCAACCACACAAAGTGCGGCTGACATCGTTGTTAAACTAGTAGATGTCTTCCCGGGTAAAGACGTCAATAACGACAAGGTGGATCAAGAAACCGGTAACCGCCATGAATTAGTGCGCTGGGGAGTAATTCGTGGTCGCTTCCGTGATAGCTTTAGCGAACCAAAAGCTTTTACCCCCAATAAAGCAACTAAAGTCAATTTTGAACTTTATGATGTGTTACATACCATAAAACGTGGCCATAAGTTACAAATCCAAATTCAAAGCAGTATGTTCCCGTTTATTGATATTAACCCACAAAAATACGTTGATAATATTTTTCATGCGACACAAGACGATTATGTCAAAGCAACGCATAAAATCTATCACAACAAGCAATACCCTAGTGCCATTCACTTTAATACCATTAACTAGTGGCAACACCTCAGCCGTAAATAACTCATTAACGGCTGACCTTTTTGCTGAGGCACTCACGATAATTGAGTGCCTTTTCAAACTAACCTATTTCATACATCATCTCCGCCATCACACCTAAAATACTTGTAACAACTAGGGCGTGCTTTTCACTGACCGCGATCAAATCATCATTTTTCAATCGGTTAAAAATTTCATATTTTTCTACCTCAAACTTATTGCTAATGATAATAATTTGCATTAAGATCCGCATCAAATTATTTCTCACTGACTTTTAGGCAAAAAACACCTCATGAAAACTCGAATAACTTTACTTGCCCTACTCACTGCATGGCATGCACAGGGACAAACACTGACAGAAAATTCAATGGCTGATAGCAAAGATATTGAACGTATTGTGGTGACTGGCAGTCGCATTGTCGAAAGCATTGACGAAGTGCCCGCGACAATTACCATCATCAATCGTCAACAAATTGAAAAGCAATTAAAAGTATCACCTGAGTTACAAACAATACTGGCAACCTTAGTACCGGGATTAGCGCCAAGTACTGGCACGTCAAGCAACTCCAGCCAAACCTTAAGAGGACGTTCTCCATTGGTCATGATTGATGGCGTTCCACAATCGACACCATTACGTAATGGCGCGCTTGGTATCAGAACCATTGACCCAAACTCCATCGAGCGTATTGAAGTTATTAAAGGGGCGACCTCGATTTATGGTAATGGCGCAGCTGGCGGCATTATTAACTACATTACAAAAAAAGCCCATGCAGACAGCAAATTTAATGGTCAAGTGAGTCTTTCCAGCCGCTTTAGCACCGCAAAATTTGAAGACAGTACAGGTCAGCGTATTGAAGGGATGATCAACGGTCAGCTCAATAATTTCAGCTATGTTGCCAGTGCAAGTTTCGAAGAAAATGGCCTACAAAAGGACGCCGAAGGCGATGTTATCGGCTTAAAATATGGCTTATCTGACGCGGTAATGCACAATTATTTTACCAAATTTGGTTATCAATTTAATGATGATATTTCGATGCAATTGGTCATTAACCACTACCAGTCAGAGCAAGACAGTAATCTTGTTGACGTTGTTGGTAGTGTTAATAGTGGTGAAAAAACTTATGCCATTAAAGCACCTGCTGGCACCGATGCTCCTGGCGAACCACAAGGGCCGAATAATCAAAATGTGATGTTGAAATATACCGATCAGGCGCTGTTTGATAATACCCAATTAGTACTTGATGCCTATGCGCAAAAAGTGAAGAACACTTTCTTTTATTCTCCGGTATTGGCCAACCCAGAGCAGGGCTACGATGGTGGTCAATCAGTGATAAAGTCTGACAAAAAAGGCTTACGAGCTACCTTTAATAGCCTATTTGAGTGGGATGACCTAGAGGCAACCATCATTTACGGGATTGACGCACTAAACGATGTGACTTCTCAGCCTATGGTTGATGGTCGGGTATGGGTGCCGGAAATGGACATGGAAAACGTTGCCGGCTTTTTGCAAAGCAAATGGCTAATACAGGAAGACTTAATTGTAAAAGCTGGGGTTCGACGTGAAAATATTGACTTAGCAGTACAAGATTATAAAACCTTAAGGCTGTGCAAAAGCGTAGATATCTGCTCAATACCAATGGCGGTAAAAGGCGATACCCTCAACTATAGCGCAACCACCTATAATGTAGGCGTGCGTTATAACATCGCCGAATACTTCCAGCCATTTGCAAACTATTCACAAGGTTCAGATATTTCAGACATTGGCAGACTACTTCGCACCGCGACCGTCAGCGACATCGCCGATATTCAAACACAAGCATCCATTATTGATAACTATGAAATTGGTTTTACTTCCGTAGTTGATAACCTTCGAATGGAATTTTCAGCTTACCGAAGCACCTCAGAATTAGGCACCACCAATAAATACGATCCTGCTACTGGCGTTTATATGCCGGTTCGCGCACCTCAAGAAATATATGGTTATGAAGCACTGGCTCATTATCAATTGGCTGACAACTTTGATATTACCGCTACCTATGCTTGGGTTGAAGGCAAGGACACTAAAAATGACATTTACTTAGGCGCAAAACAAATTAGCGCCCCTAAAGGCAGCATCAACATCAATTGGTCACCAAATGAGCTATCAAGCATGTCGTTAACCTACTTATATGTCGGTAACCGCAAACGCTTTGATACGGTTGCAGGTGAGCATGTCGGTGATAAAGGCCCGATCAATAGCTACCACTTAGTTAACTTTAGTGGCCAATATCAATTGAATCGAGATTGGCAAGCATTCATCGGTATTGAGAACTTGTTTAATCAAGATTACTACCCAGCTAAATCTCAGGCATATACCTACAGTGGCTACAATGTTAAAGGCTTAGGCACCACGGTTAACCTTGGTGTGCAATACCAGTTTTAACCACATAAGCTGCTAAACCGTCCCCCATGACGAGGTTCTCGTAACCGTAAAAGGTCACTTGGATCTCGTCAAACTTCATTTTGACAATCATTATGTTAGGTCTTACTCCTTGAAAGTTTTCATCAGGCGCATCCATTTAATATTGGCACTATTAAGTGCCGGTTTACTCATAAGTTTGAGCCTTTCTGGGGCATTACTCCTGTACGCAAAAGAGATACAAGCATGGCTTAGTCCTCAGTATTGGCAAGTCAATAGCGCAGATCATCTCTTACACCAGCAACCCTTACCGTTGTCATCATTGGTCAACCATATCGAACAAGAAACCAATACGAAAATACAATTTATTCAACGAAATCCTGATCCTAACAAAGTATGGCAAGTCAGACTCAGTAATAAACAATACCTAAATATTAACCCATACACTGGCGACATACTGCTCAGGCATTCTTTTTACGATACCTTTTATGGTTTTATCATGGCATGGCACCGCTGGCTGCTTTACAGTAATGACCATGGGGAAAGGCCGTTACAACTTTGGGTGTCAATTGCTTGTTTGATCTTCATCATCGAAGTAGTTATTGGCGTATACTTATGGTTAAAACCCAAGCACAGATTAAAGCGTTTACGCGTGCGTTGGCATGCTAAAAAGTCGATCTTATTTCACCAATTACACGGTAGTCTTGGGCTGTTATTAGCCTTCCCTTTGATACTAATCGCCTTTTCAGGTATCTCATTTTATTGGCCAGAAATCAGTCAAAAAATCGTTGAACAAGTCACCTTTAGCCAAATACAACAACCAATAAAGATACCCACTGTCACAACCAGTCAAGGTAAATGGTTAAACTCATCCCTTGATCAAGCGTATTATAATGCTGCTCAAGCATTACCAACGGGCGAGGTATATCGTATTTATTTACCCCAAGAACCCACATCTGCTTTAGCACTCAGAATACAAATGCCCGATGAGAGTCATGCCTATAGCTGGAGCTGGGCAAATCCATACACTGGCGACGTACTTCAAACCTTTAATGCATCCACTACGACACTCGCCACACAAGTATGGAATTTCAGGTACAAGTTTCATATTGGTGAATTTATTGGCTGGCCAATAAAAATGTTATGGTTGTTATTGAGCTTATTACCTTGTTTTTTCATCATTTCAGGCATTTACCTCTGGCGCTGTCGACATACTAAAAGTAAGCGTATTGCCAATAAATGTTAATTTGTTTAAAAACAACATTATTTCAATTTAGTACTATACTGATCTCAACAAGCTCATTACCTCAACCAAGTGAAAGTTAAAGACACTAATGAATGAAGACACTCAGATATTTGACCGATTTTCCTGTAGTAATTGTGCTGATAAAGGCAGCTTAGATTTCGATTTCACCATGGCATTTCAGCCTATAGTTAATTGCAAAACCAGCGAAATATTTGGTTATGAGGCTTTGGTGAGGGGAGTAAACAACGAACCCGCTTTTGAAATTATTAACCAAGTGAATGACGAAAATCGGTACTTATTTGATCAAAGCTGTCGGGTAAAAGCAATAGCATTGGCTGCAAAATTAAAACTGGAGTCAATCTTAAGTATCAACTTTTTGCCAAACGCCATTTATCAACCTGAGCGCTGTATTCGCACTACCTTAGCTGCAGCAGAAAAATATGGTTTTGCCACTGAGCGAATCATGTTTGAGTTCACCGAAACAGAAAAGATTAACGACAGCGGTTTCATAAAAAGCATTGTCGAATATTACAAAAAAACGGGGTTTAAAACAGCCGTAGATGATTTTGGTTCAGGCTATGCTGGGCTTGGCTTAATTGCCGATTTTCAGACCAACATTGTCAAAATTGACATGGAATTAATCCGCAATATTGACCAAGATAAACCTCGACAATACATACTAAAGCATTGTCTCAATTTATTTAACGATCTCAATGTCACTCCGCTGGCAGAAGGGATAGAGACCATCAATGAAATGCGCTTTTTGCAACAAGCAGGTATTGAGTTAATGCAAGGTTATCTGTTTGCTAAACCTGGATTTGAAAGCTTACCAAGCGTTAACTTTGACCAATTGACATAAACCTCCAGCCCTCCTATGGTAAACAGGTAACTCTAGTAGCCTAATTCAATGAATAATTTACTGATAATTTCAGAACAAGCCGCACAATACGAAAAGTTAATCACAGCGCAAACTTTGCCCGATCTAAATATTCATCTGGCACAAGATACTGAACAAGCAAAAGACGTTATCAACGATGTGAATATCATTTTAGGACAACCGGCTTTAATAGCACCATTACTTAAATATGCATCAAAGCTGCAATGGGTACAGTCAACGTTTGCCGGTGTAGAAGCTTTATGTCAGCCAAAGCTTCGCACAGATTATTGCTTAACCGGTGTCAAAGCCGTGTTGGGCCCCTTGATGAGTGAATACGTTTTTACCTATATACTTGCACTAGAGCGCCATATTTTTACCACACAAAAACATCAACATAATCAGCTCTGGCACAGCTTACCCTATCGCAGTTTAACTGGCTTAACTATAGGCATATGTGGACTAGGCTCTATCGGGCAAGCGATTGCCAAAACAGCTGCTCATTTCCAGATGAAAGTATTAGGTTTAAGCCGCACAGCAAAGCCGATGCAATACATAGATAAGGTGTATTCACCCGATAACATTTGTGAATTAGCTCAGCAAGTCGATTACCTAATAACCGTGTTACCTCACACCAAGCACACGCAACACATGATCAATGAGAAAGTGTTACAAGCACTTGGCAGTAACGGCGTATTGATGAATGTTGGCCGCGGTGCAATCATTGATGAGCAAGCGTTAATTGAATCATTACGCAATAAACAAATACGTGGCGCAGTATTGGATGTCTTTCAAACAGAACCTTTGCCAAACGACAGTCCATTTTGGACCTTAGATAATGTATTGATCACACCACACAACGCTGCGGTGAGTTTTCCAGAAGATATCTATAAAATATTTTGCGATAACTATCTACGTTTTACCCAACAACAACCGTTAGAGTACTTGATTAACTTCGATGATGGTTATTAATAATACCAGTAAAATTTAATCACTAAGCTGAGTTTTTCGATTATAGTTAATGTAGTTTCAGTATGGAGTATATGTAAATGGATAAACCCCTTTCTACCGATACGGTAAATGCCAGTATCTTTCGCCCTCATGGCCGAATTGAAATCTATAGCGAACACGCCTTACTTTTTATTAAAGCCGTCGGACCATTTAATAAAGAAATTGTTGATGCGTTAAACACCATAGAAAAAGATATTATTTTAGATAAAATAGACACTTATGGCTATTGGTCCGAGTTAGTTGAATTTGAACATTCATGCATCATCACCCCCGAAACCCAAGCAGCGCATAAAAAATATCTAACAAAGATGAATAACAATGGTATTGCACCCAAAAAATCAGCTTTTTGGATCCCAAGTAATGTAGAAGGCAGCAATATGATGCCCAGTGTATATCAATCTATTTATAAACAATGTGGTATCGATATGCAGGTTTTTCCCGATAGAGATGCGGCACTAGCTTGGTTAACCCAAGACAATTAGCAACGATTTACCGCATTCGCTAAAATTTCCATGCCGTTTTCTAACATAAACTGCTGAAATGCCTGCGCTAATAAACTTGGCTTGCGCGCAGTATTTTGCACTAAACGCCATTGGCTTTTTATCGGAAAATGCTCGACAGGCAATATTTTTAAGCCAGGGGTGACACCAAAGTCTAAACTGTGTCGACTTAACACTGCCAAACCTAACCCTGCTGCAACCGCTTGCTTTATCGCCTCACTACTGGCAATTGTCATTTTCTCACTTAAGACAAACCCCTGTTGATGAAACAACTTCTGGGTCGCTGCTCTTGTGCCTGAACCATGTTCTCTAAGAATAAATGGATAATGACTTAAACGAGCTAAACTCACGGATGATTGCAACGATAACTCATGCCGCTCTGGTGCCACTACTACCAGTTCATTATCGAGAAAAGGCGTTTCTACGACTTCTACGCCAGGCGGCACTTGGCTAAATAAATAAAAATCATCGCTATTGTCGCGTAATCTAGCATGGATAGTTTCACGGTTAGCAATCTCTAATGCCACTTCAATTCTGGGGTAGCGCTTAGCAAATGCTGCCAATAATACGGGTAAAAAATACTGTGCCGTTGTTACTACAGCAATAGACAATGTCCCTGTTACTACTCCTTGTAAATTATCAATATCAGTTTTTAAATTATCTAACGATTGAAATATTTGATTCGCACAGCGCAGTATCGCTTTACCCGCATCAGTCAGTTCGACTGTACGCCCTTTCATGTGATAAACCGGTAAGCCAACCAAGTCACTCAAATTTTTTAATTGGATAGATACTGACGGTTGAGAAATGTACAATTTTTCAGCAACCAAGGACAAACTTTGGTAGCGAGCCAAAGCTTGTATCAATTGTAACTGCCTGATTGTCGGTTGTTTCACACTCATCTATAGACTTTTATCTATAATTTACATTTAAAATATATATTAGACTCTATTTAGATTCATTTCTAGGATAGTGTTATCTGTTAATACAGGAAGATAACTATGTTAGAAACCATTTCACAAAATATTCGTGCCCTTGGCTCATGCCTTGGCAACACCATTGCCGATGAGAAAGATCAGCAGTGGTTAGACAATATTGAACGCGTTCGCTTGCTAGCAAAAGACGGCGTTGCCAATGATGATTTAGCCATTGATGAATTAAAAACCTTATTCCAGTCATGTGATGAACAAAAGTTATTAGTGTATGCCCGTGCCTTTAGCCAATTCTTAAATTTAGCCAATGTTGCTGAGCAACAACATACCACCAGTGAACAAGGCTTAGCAGAGCTGGACTTGCCCCATCCGCTGTCCTCTCTCAAAGAGCAACTTGGTGATACTTCAGCAGAAGATTTTTTCACAGCAATCCAAAAGCTGCACATTGAGTTAGTACTGACTGCCCATCCAACGGAAGTGAATCGACGCACCTTTATACATAAATACCATGAAATTGCCGAGCAACTTGAAGACTCTGGTGCCGCGCTCAATAACCGCATTGAAGAATTGATTGAGCAAGCGTGGAATACCAATGAAATTCGCCATCAACGCCCGACACCATTAGATGAATCACGCTGGGGGCTTAATGCCATTAGTAATAGCCTGTGGCAAGCAGTACCTAAATTTGTCAGAGAGCTAGATGAGCTATGCCAACAAATCTCAGGCCAGCCCTTACCACTAGATGCAACACCAATCACTATGGCAAGTTGGATGGCGGGTGATCGCGACGGCAACCCATTTGTGACCGCAAAGCTGAGTAGACAAGCAATTATTCAGGCACGCTTAATGGCAGCTGAGCTATATCTGGCTGACTTTCAAGCACTCTATTTAGAGTTATCAATGGATAAAGCAAATGATGAACTCCTTAATGCCGATGTTGATAATATTGGCCCATACCGTAATGTACTCAAGCAGACCATCAATAAGTTATCTTATAGTATCGGTCAGTTAAAAAACGATAACAGCCAAGGGGTTATTTCATCACCTAATGAGCTATTACAGCCATTGTATCGATGCCGTGATAGCTTACTCGCGGTTGGATTGAACCGCACCGCCAACTCGCTGTTACTTGATGTGATCCGCAAAGTCCATTGCTTTGGTATTTCGCTGGTCAAATTAGATGTGCGCCAACACAGTGAGTTTCATGATCAAACCCTTGCCGAAATTGTCGCTGAGCTTGGTTTAGGTGATTATCTTGCTTGGGATGAACAACAACGTTGTGAATTTTTACAGCAAGAAATCAACAACCCAAGACCATTATTACCCAAAGTCACCTGGTCAGCACAAACGCAAGAAGTATTAGATACCTTCCATTTTGTTGCTGAGCAGCCAAAAGAAGTGCTTGGGATCTATATTATTTCGATGGCTAGCCGCCAAAGTGACGTATTAGCGGTTAACTTACTCATGAAAGCAACGGGTATCAGTTGGGATATGCCGATTGCGCCATTATTTGAAACCCTAGACGATCTCAATAATGCCGCTCAAGTTATTGATGTGTTACTTAATGATGCCAGTTATAAAACGCGTTTACATGGTGCTCAGCACGTTATGATTGGCTACAGTGATTCTGCCAAAGACGCTGGTGTATTAGCCGCCGCTTGGGCGCAATACCAAGCGCAAGAAGCACTAGTTGCTGTAGCAAATAATCATGACATTACCTTGAAACTATTTCATGGTCGTGGTGGTACTATTGGTCGAGGCGGCGGCCCTGCACATGCCGCGATTGCTTCTCAACCTCCTGGCACACTTGATGGTGGTTTACGCGTAACAGAACAAGGAGAAACGATTCGCTTTAAATTTGGCTTGCCAAACCTTGCAGTGCGCAGTTTACATTTATACGCCAGTGCCATACTGGCCAGCTTAGTGAATCCACAACCTGCACCTAAAGCATCATGGCGTAAACTGATGGATGCCATGGCGAAGCATAGCTGTGATATTTACCGAGGTTACGTGTGTGATAAAGAAGACTTTGTCACCTATTTTCGTCAGGCAACACCAGAGCAAGAGCTGTCGGCTTTACCGCTTGGTTCACGCCCAAGCAAGCGTAAATCGGATGGTGGCATCGAGTCATTACGTGCCATTCCGTGGATATTTGCTTGGAGTCAAAACAGGTTAGTTGTACCGAGTTGGCTGGGGTTTGGTCAGGCGATTGCAGAAGTTGGGCTCAATCAAATCAACACCATTGTTGATATGCTCGATAATTGGCCTTACTTTCGCGCGAGGATTTCACTGACAGAAATGGTGTATTTAAAGTCTGAACCTCATATTTCCAAACTGTATGATCAAAGCTTGGTTGAGCCAGAACTACAATCTTTAGGTGATGAGCTAAGATCTCAGTTAACCAAAGACAAGCAAACCTTGCTTAAGCTTTTGGGGCAAACTCAATCCTTAGAAAAAGATCAATGGAATCTGACTTCATTCCAGTTACGTCAGCCTTATTTACTGCCGTTACATTTAATGCAAATTGAAGCATTAAAGCGACTGCGTAAACAACCTGAACACCCGCTATGTGAACAACTATTGATGGTTACTATGACGGGTATCGCCACAGGGATGCGAAACACAGGCTAGGGACTGTTAATCTAGCTTATTGAGCCCGAGCTAACGGCGGGCTTAATAAGCTAACTTTTACTCTTTACCACTAAGGCTTGTTTGCTATCGCGGCTCTGGCTTGGTGAAGCTTTTTATAGCTATCAATCAATCTTAAGTGCTTGTCCAGCCCTTCTAGTTTCATGCTGGTTTTGGTTAAACCATAAAATCTAACCTCGCCATTAACTGAACCTACGACATTGTTCATTAACTCTGTGCCGAACATGCGCTCAAAATTAGCAATAAAGTGCTCCAGTTCCAGCTCGTCATCTAAAGTCACTTCAAGCACGGCGTGTACTGCTTGATAAAATAAGCCGCGTTCTACCGTGTTATCATTAAACTGTAAAAACTCACTTACAAGCTCAATGGCATCTTCTAACGCTCCTAATGCTAAACAAATCAGGATTTTAAGCTCTAAAATGGTCAATTGCCCCCACACGGTATTTTCATCAAACTCAATACCAATTAGGGTGCGAATATCAATATAATTGTCTTGCTGGCTGTCTTCTAAGCGTTCAAATAAACTCACTAAGGCATCATCACTTAAAGCATGAATATTGAGAATATCTTCACGGTAATCAAGCGCTTTATTGGTGTTATCCCATATTAAATCTTCCACGGGATACACTTCTGAATAATCTGGCACCAGTATACGACAAGCCGTTGCACCTAGCTGATCAAAAACAGCCACATACACTTCTTTTCCTAAGTCTTTCAAAATGCCCATCAAACAAGCATTTTCTTGTTCATTGGTACCGGAAAAGTCCCATTCACAAAAATCATAATCATGTTTAGCACTAAAAAAGCGCCATGAAATAACCCCTGTTGAGTCAATAAAATGCTCAACAAAATTTTCCGGTTCGGCGACTGCCATGCTATTAAAGGTTGGTTTTGGTACGTCATTTAGTCCTTCAAAGCTACGGCCTTGCAATAACTCAGTTAAGCTTCGCTCCAGTGCCACTTCAAAGCTAGGATGGGCACCGAACGAGGCAAAGACGCCCCCTGTTCTAGGGTTCATCAAGGTGACGCACATCACAGGAAACTGCCCGCCTAAAGAAGCATCTTTAACAACGACGGGAAAACCTTGTTCTTCTAAACCTTGAATACCAGCTAAAATGCTAGGATATTTTTCCAGCACCTGCTGTGGAACATCAGGTAGCACAATCTCTTGTTCAATGATTTGCCTTTTTACTGCCCGTTCAAATATTTCAGATAAACACTGCACTTGTGCTTCATAAAGGTTGTTACCTGCACTCATGCCATTACTTAAAAATAAATTTTCAATCAAATTTGATGGGAAATAGATAGTTTCGCCATCAGACTGACGGGTATAGGGAATTGCACAAACACCACGGTCAACATTGCCGGAGTTAGTATCAATTAAATGCGAACCACGCAATTCATCATCGGGGTTATAAATAGCTAAACAGTGATCATCTAATAAGCCTGCTGGCAGTGCATCGTCGTCTTGCAGAGCAAACCATTTTTCATTGGGGTAGTGGACAAAATCACTATTGGCGATTTCTTCGCCGAAAAACTGATCGTTATAGAAAAAATTACAATTAAGGCGCTCAATAAACTCACCTAGCGCAGAACAAAGAGCACTTTCTTTGCTTGCCCCTTTACCATTGGTAAAACACATAGGCGAAGCAGCATCACGAATATGTAACGACCAAACATTCGGCACAATATTACGCCAAGACGCCACTTCAATTTTCATCCCTAAATCAGCCAAAATACCGCTCATATTGGCGATAGTTTCTTCTAGCGCAAGGTCTTTGCCAAGAATATAGGTATGGGCATCGTCACACGGTTTTGCCATCAGCATGGCTTGGGCATCTTCTTCTAAGCTATCGACCAACTCAACTTTAAACTCAGGCCCTGTTTGCACCACTTTTTTTACGGTACAGCGATCAATCGAGCGGATAATGCCTTTACGATCTTTCTCTGAAATACTCTCAGGTAATTCAACCTGAATTTGAAAAATCTGATTATAACGATCTTCAGGATCGACAATATTGTTCTGCGATAAGCGAATATTATCGGTAGGGATATCTCGAGCATTACAATACACTTTAACAAAATAAGCGGCACACATTGCTGAAGAGGCAAGGAAATAATCAAATGGACCAGGCGCAGAACCATCACCTTTGTATCGAATAGGCTGATCAGCAATAACAGTAAAATCATCAAACTTAGCTTCAAGTCTGAGATTGTCGAGATAATTAACTTTAATTTCCATTGATTAGGTACTCACCTTCGAGTTAACGCAGTTAACAGCCATTTTACACCAAATAACGATCATAATGGCTGATGATTAACAACTATTTAATTGGGGCATGTTGATCTTTCAAGTTTCTCTTGAACAAAATTCAAACAGCAATGAGCAACACGCCCTAAGCTAATTATCCTTGTTTTCGCTGAAATAGTCTTACTAAATTATCACTTTTTATCAAAGGGTGCTTTTTCAAAGGGAAAAACTGATGCACGCCAAAGTAACTAACACCACATGGAAAACCTCAGCATTGAAAAAAACAAGTGAGCAAGCGTAAAGGTTTTATCGAAAAAAGGATGGGTAACAAAGGTAAATTCGGTTAAAAATTGCGCTATATCAATAGAGCTTACACTTTTACAAATTTGTAACTGCAAGCAGCTCACATTGTGATTATACTCAGATTTACTTCAATAATCTTTGCATTAACTAGCTCTATGACACTGATGAAATTACCTCTATGACACTAATAAAATGGGATGATGAAACATTGAGTGTAGGGATTAGGCATATTGATAAACAACATAAAACGTTGGTGAATTATATCAATGAACTTGCAACCCTTATTGACAATCAAGCAGATCACACTCAGCTAGATGAGATTTACTCGCAACTTGTACAGTACACACAATATCATTTTGCCAGTGAAGAACATTATTTTGAAACGCTCAGTAACAATGATCTAGCGCTACATAAACTGCAACATAAACACTTTCTTGAAGAACTGGACAACTTTAAAAAAGAGCCAGTATCAATAGATTTATTACACTTTTTATTAGATTGGCTAGTTGTTCATATCCAGTGTGAAGATAAAAAGTTCATCAATAAACACGAAATCAAATTAGTGTAAAAAAATATTTTAACTTACCTGTAACTATTTCTGTATGACTCTCGTATTCGTTATCAACCCAATAATGGGCTGGTGATGCAGCAACTGCTGACAGTGGTTCACCTAGATACCTAATGTGGTTTATTGACAAACACATTAATAAACAAAGAGGAATACACTATTATGAAAAGCTTAAAATCAATCACAGCAATCGCACTAATCGGTTTACTTGCTACGTCAACCTATGCTGTACAAGCCAAAGAACGCACTAACGGTAGAGGCGCATCGGGTACTCCGGTGATTTATGTGACTTCTCAACATCTTTACTACGATACGCTTTTACTTGGCGATTTACCTTATAACGGTACGGATAATTTTCAAAAATTAGAAATGTCTGGCCCAACAGGCGTACAAACAGAATTTGGCCCTATGGATACCGGTTACTATGGTGGACGTTGGTGGGTAGACGCAAATAACAATGACATGATGGATGACGAAGATGTGTATTTTCTTTGTCCACTATTAGGGCCTGGTCGAGCTAACCCATAATCTTATCCACTCATACGCACATGTAGTGATCAACCTGTGTTGATCACTACCTTATGTTCTTCACTTCTTCTTCAAACCTCATCACTTACAATAAACAACACAAACGCTGCAAGCCAAGATAAATAAGGGATTAAGACACTTGCTGATCTGGTCGCCAACGCCACGCTAACCCAATACCAACAAGCATCATGACAAGCCCAGGCGCGATATGAAATTTCAACGTATGTGCAGGTGCATACATGCAGGCAAACTGCATATAAAACGCCGGCATCATACCAGCGGCTAGACTCAACGAAATAGCAGTACGCATTGGCTTTAAAGGATAGAAACGACGTACAAGATACCAAGCAAAATAAATAGGAGGGATTGAATAGAGCATAGTTTCATAAAGACAAAAATGACGTACTCCTAGGCTTGAAGGCTCCAATGCTGGCGCGGCTAAACCGATAACATACTGTGTCCACCAAAGTAGCATCAGCCCAAAACCAAACATCATAAAACGTTGGCTTAAAACGCCTGGCACTGCATCACGAAATGCTTGCAAGCTCAACCAATATATTGCCACCAGCCCCAGTAGCATTTCAAACAAAAATCGGGGAGATTCGCTAAGCTGAGCAAAAGCTCCTGGGCGAATTGGACCAAATATATGTATTATCGCCACCACATAAATTGCACTCACCATAAACCACGCACTAGCGACAAGGTTAACATTCGGTGCGCGTTTTACCGGCGCAAGATCTTGGCTCAATTTTGCAATCAATGCTGCTCGGTTAGCCATTATTTTCAGCCTCCAAAATCTGTTTCAATTTATTTATTGCTCTGTGCACTCGTACCTTCACGGCACTTTCTGAAATACCTAACTGCTTAGCAGTTTCCGCACTGGTAAACCCTAACATTTTCGTTAATGTTAAAACTTCTCTTTGCTGGCTTGATAAGGCATCTAATAAACTATCATTACTCATACTATCTTCCACAGCATGAGCTTGATTACCTTGTGCTAGCACTTCTTGTACTTGCCTTTGCTGTTCAACAATGCGTTGGCAAGCATCTTTGTGTCGTAAAAAATCAATCACTTTATGGCGAACAATGGTAAACAGCCATGGTCTAAAGGGGCGATTAGGGTCATAGGTATGACGAGCGTTATGAATAGCAAGTAAAGACTCTTGTACGCAATCTTCTAAAAAAAGCTGATTACCAAAGCGCTTGCGTAAATAGGCATGAATAACATTCGCTAATTCTGTCAGTAACTGTTGATAGTCATGCTCACTGCCTGCTTGAGCTTTTACCATAAGCGCTGACCAACGTGTACTATCTGACGGTTGAGATGTCATTGTTATTATATTTATCTCCCTGAAATAGCCTAATTGACACGTAAAAAAGCAACACAGTAGCTTTACTAAGTTACCAAAGTAATGCGTTTGAAAGCAAGCAATCTTAACTAAGATACTCTGTGTGAAACTTTGCAAGCTATGCCCGTACATTATAGCACCTACCTATTAGTCATCTATTGACTAAATACGAACAACAGCGCTCAATGGTTACAAAATTAACGTGATAAATACAAGAAAACACTGAGGGATATGGATTACTAAAACACCTTTCGCACTCCAAAATGCTCTAGTGAAAGGTATTTAGTGATTGAATGTTAAAGTATAACGAAGTAAACAAACGCTAGCTGTGTTGTTTACTTCATTTGGGCATTAGTATTCTTCAACTTCTACTTCTTCATGCTCAATTACATGCACTTTAGCACTACTATTTAAGGTATGAAAACTTTTCACTTTAATAGCATCTTTATATTTGAGCCAAAGTCGTTCAATAAGCGTTTCTGCTTCACGGCTTGATTGACACATACTAACAAAGTTTTCTTCTACTTGATTTTCAGCATCTGCACAGCCATGCTCTAAGTCTGAAAGACGTCTGCCAACTAAGGTTAACAATTCAGACTCACGTATAGAAAACTTACCACTGCGACTAAATCCACGGGGGAAGTGCACATCATCATAAAATTTATTTGTTTGAACAAAACCATGTATTAAATTCATTTTAGTAAAATCCATTGACAGATAGCTAGATTTTCAGGAAGTATGCTGTCAATTTTATATAGTGTAAAACAATAAAAATTTATCGTAACGATAAGAGATAAACTGTGGATATAGAACTGATCAAAACCTTTATTGAGGTGAAAAATTGCAGGCACTTTGGCAAAGCTGCCGAACACTTGTACTTAACTCAAGCCGCGGTGAGCGCTAGGATAAGGCACCTTGAACAATACTTTGGTGTTGAGCTATTTACCCGCACTCGCAACAATATCCAGCTGACTCCATCAGGAGAACGGTTAGTGTCTTATGCGGAATCATTACTACAAACATTAAGTATGGCAAAGCAAGATGTTGCCCTCAGTGCTGAGCAAGTTACTCAACTTTCTATTGCTGGTACACCAAATACTTGGGATACCTATATTCATGACGCTATTTCTAAAATATATGCCATTCAACCTGAAATAAGCTTAGTCGCCGAAATATTAGCAAGAGAACAAATCACTAGGCAGTTACTCGAAAGATCACTTGATGTAGCTATTTTATTTGATCCTCCCAAAGTTGAAGAGTTAAAAATTGAGCACCTGCATACCTTTGAACTGATGCTTGTGTCGACAATAAAGGATCTTGATGTCACAAATAGCGCATCCATGCGATATATCATGGTTGATTGGGGCACTAGCTTTAACGCTTGGCATGCTAAAGAGCTCAAAAAACTCCCCGCACCCAATGTGAGAACCAGTACCGCCAGAATCGCTCTTGATCTCATGTTAAAATGCGGTGGCAGTGCTTATTTACCTGACGTACTTGCGCTACCATTTATTGAACAAGAACAACTGTATCAAGTATCGAGCGTCCCCACATTCAAACGCAATGTTTATATCGCATTTCACCAAGATAATGAAAATGCAGAAAAGCTTGATGCGATAAAACACTATTTAAAACAAGGCGAAACTGAAAAAAACTAACCTAATATTTGCATACAGAATAAAGCTATCAGCCAAAAATCAGCCTTTGATTTCATCTCGCTTGTTTTTGAGTGGTTGGGTGCTTTCTGATATATTCTAATGGTAAGTAATTAATTTTTGGTAGAAATTATTATTCAAATAATATTTAATAAGGTATAAGAAATTCTCACTAAAAGAATTCCCGCTTTGTTCATGGAGAGACAATGAAAATTCAATTAGACAATGGACGTTTTATCCATTTAAATCAATCACCTAGCAGAAAAAGATTCGTCTTGGCGTAAAAAGGCACGCAGCACGTAAAACTAAATCAAGGACGGTGTATGAAAAAGCTTTTAGTCATCATGCTAATTTTTACTGGGTTTTATCAGTGGTCAATAGGCGAAAGTAACTCTGTAGCTCCAGTGGCAACACCTGTTAATCAAGCAAAAACCGCTAGCTATCTAGATAATGATAAAATTCAAAATGCCTATAAAAATAGACTTAGTAACATTCAAATTAAAGGTGAAGGAACCGTAATTAAGATATTACCTGATGACAATAAAGGTTCTCGTCATCAAAAGTTTATTTTGCGGCTTTCTTCAGGCCAAACGTTATTGATTGCACATAATATAGATTTAGCCCCAAGAATTAATTCTATATCAAATGGCGATAATGTTCAGTTTTACGGTGAATATGAATGGAACAATAAAGGCGGTGTTATTCACTGGACACACTATGATCCAAATGGTCGCCATATTGGAGGCTGGTTAAAGCACAGAGGCAAAACATATCAGTAGCGATATCAACCCCATAAAGTGCAGGACTGCTAACACTCAGTTCCGTTTCGCTACACAGTAAAATCAAGCATTTATCAATCCCTGATTGGGTTGTTAAACAAAAATTCAAAGTAAGTTGGATATAAAAATATAAAAAGGAAACATAAAAATGTTAAAAAAAGTAGCTGTAATCTCTCTAGTTCTTTTAGGCTTTACTGGGTGTTCCACATACTCAGTTAATCGCTATGCTGTGTCTGTAGACAATATTTCGTCGTTAAAGAACATGACGGATTCTAATATTAATGTTGGTGAATTCCGTGCTGCTGGAGAAAGCCAAACAAGCATTATGTGTAGAGGTGTTGGGCCAATCAAAACTCCCGATGGCCAATCATTTGAAGGATTCATTCGTAAAGCATTTATTGATGAATTAAAAATGGCAGAGGCGTTCGACGATAATGCTCCTGTAACCCTCACAGGCATATTAGATTCTATCGATTTCTCCTCTGCATCAGGTAGATGGGATATTGCCATGACCGTTAATTCCTCTAATGGTGAGTCTATATCGGTTAGAGAAAATTACGCTTTTACAAGTAGTTTTTATGGTGAAACAGCATGTAATCAAACAGCCCAAGCTTTGATGCCGGCAGTGCAAAACTTGATTGGCAAAATTGTTCAGAATAAAAGCTTTCCCAAATTACTTAAAGGTGCCTAAAAACGCATTAACCTAAACTGAGCAAGTTGGTCGTTTTTAGTAACACAATAAGCGTCGAACTTGCTCTGCAATTTAAGCAAAACGTTAACAACAATAGCGGTTAAGAAGTAAAAGTACTCACAAGCAATAAAGTACAGGACTACCAGCGCTTAGCTCAATTCCGTTTCGCTACACAGTAAAATCAAGCATTTATCAATCCCTTGTTGGGACGTTAGTTTCGCAGCCCTCGACTCTAACGATATTTTTTAATGGGCATGGAGATTAAAATGAAAAAAGTAGTATTAGCATCAGCCTTATTATTATCCCTTGGCACGGCTCACGCAGTAGAGTCACCTCGTTGGGATTATGCTTCTATTTCTTATCAATCGGTTGATATCGATGGAGATAAATTAACAGGCTTTGCTATTTCAGGAAGTAAGTTACTCAATAAAGATTTTTTTATTGCGGGTAGTTACGGCAATGCTTCTGATGATGTAAAAATATATAACTCACGTGTAGATGTTGATTTTAATACATTATCTCTTGGTTTAGGTTATCGTTCTGCTATTTCTCAAACGACAGATCTTTTCGGTGTCATTTCATACGAAGATATGGAAGTAGAAGCCTCATATCAAGGTAATTCAGAAAGTGAGAGTGAAAACGGTTATGGGTTAGCGCTAGGCGTTCGTTCTATGCTCTCTGAAAAGATTGAGCTAAGCGGCTCAATTAAATATATCGATATTGCAGATGAAACGGAAACAGCCTTTGGTGTAACTGCTTTATATAATTTTACAGAGCAATTTTCAGCTGGTGTAGGTTTTAGCAAATCAGATGATGTTGATGCTATTTCTGTATCAGCAGTGTATTTCTTCTAAGAAAAAACACATCACAATATGGCGTCAATAACTCATTACGAGTTATTGACGCTTTCTGTAACCGCATATCTAAGCACAGAAAGTAGTATTTAATTCTACTTAACTATCAGTGATGTTTGCCGAGCAATGTTAAGTAATTGGCACTTGTCATGTGTATCAACACTGTGGATACTAAGCACAGATTTGGCTATATCAATGCCAATTACTTTAATCAGTGACATTAAGCTCTGCTCAATTGAAGCTTTTTATTAACGTCACTATAGCACTCTTATTAACGATTAATGCTGAGTGTAAAATCCATATCATTCATGATAATTTTCAAGGAAGTACTATGATTTATTCAACGCTAGAGTCAATTCCAGGTAAAGAAATTAAAGAAGTAGTAGGCATAGTTACAGGCAATGTTGTTCAAGCTAAACATATTGGGCGTGACATTATGGCAGGTTTAAAAAGTATTGTTGGTGGTGAAATTCGTGGTTATACAGAAATGCTAACTGATGCGCGAGATATTGCCGTTTCACGCTTAATTGAAAATGCTCACCAAAAAGGCGCAGATGCGGTTGTTGGTATTCGTTTTACCACAAGTACAATAATGGATGGCTCATCTGAAATTATGGTTTTTGGCACCGCGGTTAAGTTAAACACTGAATAAGTCGATTATTGCTTAACAACATATGGCAAAGTTATCATAAAATACATGGGCTAATTTCAGGCTTTCTATATTTTTACTAACCGATAGCCCTTTATTTTCATACAGTGTCACATCGGTGACGCATTGCTGACGTTGTTGCGACGTTTACATTAAACCGTACTTTCCTCATATTGAGCGCTGCTTAATTTGAGGAAAAACTTAAAATGATTATGTTACTTGATACAGACAAATTAAAATCAGAACGACAACAACGTGCTTGGAGTCAATCACAACTCGCAGAATCTTCTGGCGTTAGTTTACGTACCGTACAACGGCTTGAAAAAGATGGTAAATCTTCTTTAGAGTCAGCAAAAGCGTTAGCGGCAGTTTTTAATATCAAAGTCTCAGATCTGTATGCCAATGAAGCTTCATTAGAGAAAAAAGATAATATTCCACAATTTTGCCTGCTCAGCGATTCAACTAAAACGTTATGTGCCACATTAGCTATTTTGGGCAGCGTAATATTTACCATCTTTTCGCCTATAGGGTTGGCGTCAACGAGCTTAGCAATAACCTGTGCGATATTTTACTCATTTGTTTTTGGTTTATTAATTGATGCGATTCGCGGACGAGGTTTTTACAACTATTTACATGAACTAAGTGCTGCACAAATCCACGTTTCTAGCGTGATAAAAGTACAAATTAGCCGACTTGCTACCTTCTTATTTAAACCAGTCATGATTTCCTTAATCACTATTCTACTGCTTAGCTTTTTTATCTATATGAATATGAAAGACTATCAAAAACAACGCATTATGAATCTTCTTTCAAATAATGCGCAGATTTCGTCAGTCAATTCGCAAAGTTAATCGTTTCATCAGACGAGTAGAGTCGGTATCGATTGCTGACTTGAAGATATAAAGAACATGTATTTTTATGCCTTATAGCCTCGTCCATGAGGCTGTTTGATTGTTATAGCGCTCGGATCTGAGTAATTTCTTCGCTCGTAATACCTAATGATTCAAGAAATTTCTGATGCTCTACTGGCTCTAGTTCTTCAAATTTTTGATGCCACTTGACCATATCTGTTTCAGTGAATCCTGCGGCAACCATGATTTCTACCCAACGTTGTTTATTCACAATGTTTTCCTCTAATAAGTTTGGTTCTTGAAGCAATACGACAACAGCCTTTTGCTGTGCACGTAAGTTTTGGATTTCTCTTTCCAATTGATTAAAGTGATCTTTCAATATCTGGGTTTGAGACTCTCCATTTCGGTTCAACAAGGTACGAATACTAGACACTGATAGCCCAAACGAGCGATAGGAAGTAATCGCTTCTAAGCGTTTTACCTCATTTTCACCATACCAACGGTATCCATTCTCAGAACGGTACGCTGGCATCAAAAGGTTTTCTTTTTCATAGTACAAAATAGTTGTACGTGAAACGCCAAACTGTTTTGCGATTTGGGTGACAGTTAGCATATCTATGCTCCATTGTTTGACCGAAAATGCATCTTGAACCCTAGCCTTATAGACGGGTCAACAGATTAATGACCTTTTCATAATTTTATGTCATCGATGATGAATCTACCTATAAATGGCACTTTCAGTGGTTCAGCACTACACTTTATTCGTATGTTTATCGCCTAACCAAATGAAACTGCAAACCTTAAAAATAATATCCAACAAAAATGAACAAGCACTTAAAACGTAAGGTTTATGCAGATTAGTCAATAGGTATAGAAAATAATAAGGAGCAATGACAGTGGATAAAAAATTTATACTCACGGCTTTGGGTTACGCCATTGTTGGCATGTCTCTAGGCATATTTATGGCCGCCTCGAAAGATCACGGCCAATTAGTCACCCACGCACATATTTTACTTATCGGCTTTGTGGTGTCTTTTATTTATGGGCTTTGCCATAAATTATGGTTGAACAACCTAGTGTCAAAACTGTCATTAGCGCAATTCTACATTCACCAGATAGGAACGGTAGGCGTTGTTGTTGGGCTGTTTTTGTATTACGGTAAATTTGTGTCTTTGGAAACAATTGACCCACTACTCGCACTGTCGTCATTAGCCGTGTTAACAGGCATGATTTTAATGAAGGTAATATTTATTAAATCATTAAAAAATGAGTAAAACTCCTAGTGAATTTGTTACAGTGATCTGAATCATCCATATCACGCAAATAGACTTTCTGCGGATTAAAAGGCAATATTGATTTTTTAGTTAACGCTTCACAGCTAATTGATCAACCATCAACACAAGTATTTAAAAATGTGGGATAACATCTCCCTAACAGACATATATGCAATAGAGTCTTTATTTCTCTAATCTGTATAGATGTCTTAAATTCAAAATAAAAGAGTCTAGTTGTTCAGGGGAAGATCACAGTGCCAGAAACAGACATTCAACGCCATAGTCTTGTTAGGTAAACATTATCATCATTAGATAACCATGCAATATCTCTGAAAACCAGATACTTAAGAAAAAGGCTGTTGAAACCCCCGTGGCCTGAACAGTTGATAGCCTGAATTTAGCTTTTGATTTAAAAAAGACATAAATAACTGATAATGCAAGTGCGGATAACAATAATATCAAACTATTTAGTGCGCTTAATTCAACAGCCTTTAGCAAAAAGCGCAACGAAATTAGAATAATGCACGGCAAAGCAACGAATAAGAATACATCCTTAAAATTTACAGATACTTTATCTTCAACTATTCGATAAATAATTAAATATAAAATTACTGAAGCTAAAACTAAACCAATCACCTAACTCTCCGTATTTACCTAACAAATGATGTGCGGAATAAAAATATAAATAAGCCACATCGCGCACTAAGCCCAACTAGGTGGCCAACCAAATATAAGCATACTAATTAGAAATAATGGAACGGTGCTGGCAGTTAAAAAGTACCCATAAATCATCGATGTTCTGTAAGAATTACAAAATTTAATCCCTTCATTTGATCCTGAGTCCAGATATGATTTTCTTAAGAGATACTTTGTAGTGGGCCATGCTTTGATAAGGTCGCCATTATTAAAAATTGTGGGCTTACCAGCGTGTTCCCATTGCACTGAATGATGTTTCTTCAATTTGATCAAAAAAGTCCACTGAATAGCACTTCCTACAACTAGCATACCTAAAAAGTAGAACAGCGTAATTGCTGTTGGGTGCATTAACAAATCCATTTAGTTTTCCTTGTCTTTTAACTCTGAATCTTTTGAAAATTTTTTCTTTATCCACTTCCAGCCATATACAAATGGAAGGAAGATAATAAACCAGAATTTTTTAGCAAAAATAGCTGCCGCAGCTAGGATTCCAGCTTTTGCTGCTGCTTTGCCAGTAGCGAGTTTATATACCAATGCACCAACACCTGCTGCCGCTACACTGTCTTGTCCCGGAATGTAATCAGCGTATTGGAATCCTTCGTTATAAGCATAATTGGCTATTATAGGTTCAAGGACGACTTCAGAACTTGTAAATTGGCTGGGAGAGCCAATCCAAAGTATTTCTGTATAACCTTCTCGACCAAGTTTTAATGCCTTGGCATTAATAAATTTACTGTTTTCTTCATCATGCCCAGCAATAGCCCAATATACGGTGTTATTTTCTTTGTCTAGGAATGGCTCTTGTGCCCATGAGTCAACAAAAATGTCTAAATATCCCTCACCTCGTTGCTTGTTAGTTTCGATGGTTCCCTCTTTGATCTCTTCTAACATCTTATCTTTGTCGATGTTTTCAGCCCAATCATCTTGAGTTAGGTAGCCAACCTTATTTATGGTATAAATTACTTGTGAGTCTACTTCTGGCCCATCTACTCTAAGTATTGCTGCATCAGGCTTATGGTTTTTATGTCCCTGAACAATAAACATATATTTGCTTGCCTCTTCTCCAACAACTAAAAAGTCATTTTCTGTCGTAGTAACAGTCGCTTTATCATCAGCGATAGAGTAAGTAGTAGGCTCTTGTTTCCAGTTAAGGGTTTGTAATTTGGAAATCACTTCTTCTTGACTGGCACTTACTTGTGCTGCAAAAATGGCAAATATGAGGGTAAGTATTTTCATAACAATCCTTTGTTTATATTATCGTTTTATGTTTATCAATATATCAAGTAAAGTTACTGTTTGCTATTGATAATCAATAGATTAAACGAGCCTCAAAAATTAAGTAAAAGGATTTCATTTTTGGAAGAACCAGATTATAAGAGTTATACACTCAACGAGCTTCAAGAAACGTATTGTCATATCAATAAAGAAGCTTATCCAGAACGAGCGAAAAAACTAAAGAAAGAAATCGAATCCCGTTTGATTTCAGACAAAGAGTTTATAGAGCACGATTCTTATAAAGATATAAGCGAATACCAAGCACCTGATGGAAATTGGTTTAAGTTGCATTGGAAAGGACTCTTACCATTGGATCTTAGCTATTGGGTTAATGTATTTGCTATTGGTCTAGCACTCTTGTTTATCACACCCCCATTATTTCAATACTTGGCTGATAGTGATGCTTCTTCCACAGTTAGAGGACTGCTTATTATTGCATTTTATGTGGTAATAACTGGCGTATCTATATGGCAGTTGGTTGGGCTTTATCGCTCTGCTGATAAGCATACCACCAGAGGCGGCTCCTCTGGCTGGGCAATGATAGCTAAACTAATGGTTCTGATTGGTATTGGTCGATATTGCTATGATATGAATCAAACTGGAATTCCTTTCATTTTAGAAAGTGGCAAACTTATAATTGGAGAATCAAAGTTGCCACCATTATCTATCCGTGTAATGAATCAGGGTACAGAAGTAGAACTTCAGGGAGGACTTGAATTTGGCGCATCTAACCGCCTGTCTCAAGTATTAGTTAATAACCCTTCGATTAGAATAATTCATTTAAATAGTCAGGGTGGGCGTATAGCGGAAGCTAAAAAGCTAGCTATATTAGTGAAGCAGAATAAGTTGATAACATATAGCAAGACGCAGTGTTTATCTGCTTGTCCTATAGTATTTCTAGCTGGAAAAGAAAAGTTGTTAGGAGATTCTGCCAAATTAGGATTTCACAGTGCTTCGTTTGGAGGTGTTTCAGGTAGTGACGTTGAAGAATTGAACAAGTCCTTACTTTCCCAACTTGAAGAAGCCAAAGTCCCATCGTGGTTTGTTAAAAAAGTATCGAAAATAAGTTCTGAGGATGTGTGGACTCCATCAACTGACGAGCTTATTAAAGCTGGTGTTATTGATAAAGTGGTAGATTCGGGAAACTATGCTCATAGCGGAGTTAGCGATTGGCAAAACCCCACAACAATTGACCAAGAGTTACAAAAGCATGAAGTTTATCAAAGCCTCAACCAATTTGATAAAGAAGGGTATAACGTTGTAAGACAAAAGATGGTTACAGCAATAAAAGATGGAACACCATTAAATACCCTTACTACTGGTGTTAACCATTACCTTTATATTGAAAGGCTAAATCACTATATGCAATTGGGTGGGGATGAGGAAGTCATTCAATATATCGAATCTCAAATAGTACAGATGGAATATTTGAAGAACGATTACCCTGCTAAATGCGCTGCTTATACTTATCCAGAAGTGTTCGAAGTTAATATTACTAATGATATACCTACTATAATACCTTCAGAAATAAGTGAAAAAGAGACCATTGCTTTTAATTCATTAATTAAATCATTATCGCCTGACAATTATATTGTAGATAAAGAAGAACAAACAGCGATCATCACGGGTGTTGTTGACAAAATGATAGCAGTAGATAGTTCATACGGAGACGTTCTTAGCAATCCATCTAAATATCGCGAAGATCCTGAGAAGTTATGTACAGTAGGTATAATGCTCAATAAGGAAATTAACGCATTACCTTTGGAGAAGGCAGGATCTTTGTTAAGAAGTTTTTATCGAACAGAGTCTTAATAAGTACCGAAATTTTAGTTGAGTTTCTGAAACTGATAAAATTCGTTAGATAGATATTATAATTAATGACTGAATCCCAGATAATGTGACTGAAAAAGCGAAAAACTCAATTTTGAGCTACTCTCAAAGCCAGAGCAGTACTAACTCAATTGATGAAATAATCTCAAGCATTATGCTCAGTTACAGATCAATACATAACCATAAACCACTCATCCGACCTTTTTTTAATTTTTTTAGAGTAAACACTTTACTTTTGTAGAGTTGTTACTCTATAATGCAATTGTTCCTTAGCGAACGCCTGTTGTAATAATTTTATATTCTAGCTTTCCCCAAAGCTATCCAGCCGAAGATTTTATCTTCGGCTTTTTTTTTACCCAAAAAACAGCCGTGTTATTGTTTACCGATGTTCTTTACAACCAGTAAATCACTGTTATTAATTTCTTGCACAAATATCGCTTGAGGTTTTGCTTTTTCGGTTGAATAGATAATCACTCGTCGTTCTGTTACCTGAATACCTTTGTCACCAGAACGTACATAAATGCCCCCTGAATATGTGCCAGATGTTGGATACCAACCATCTTGATGACTTTTGAGCCATGCATTCAATGTTTGGTATGCTTGATCGGCTGAAGTTAAATAAATGGTTTTATCTCTGTCATCACTGAGGAATACTTTTACCTCAGGCGCTAATTCAATATTAACCACTTTACTGCAACCGGAGATCGCCAAAATGCTGGTTAAACTAACTATTAATGCATAGCAAAACTTTTTCATTAGAACCTCTTTTCTTACTTCAAATATTAGCTGCGTCTACTTTTTATTCAGGATGAATAAAATAGAAAAATTGATTATTCTTGTATCAATTTAACGATTAAAAGCAAAGCAATAAATAATAAAGCTGACATTTTTACGGTCTACATCAAAGCTTGCTTGGTAGTGTCATGAAAACTTATTTTGACTAGCACAGCGCTTCCATTGAAAATAGCATGATTGTCATTGACCACCTCAACAAACAATATGATTGTATCAATCTTTAAACACTTTTTTTGGTTAGGCTGCATTAGCTTTGGCGGGCCTGCAGCACATATTGGTTATTTTCATCAAAAATTTATTCAACAGTTAAAATGGTTCAGCCAAGAAGAATATGGGCAAATTGTCGCGTTAAGCCAATTTTTACCTGGGCCAGGCTCTAGCCAAGTAGGCTTTGCTCTTGGCTATAAAAAAGCGGGATTAGCGGGGGCATTAACGGCGTTTTTTGCCTTTACCTTGCCATCAGTGATCCTCATGATTTTATTAGCGAGCCTGAGTTACCAATTAGTTGATAACACTTATTTTTATGCCATCACCCACGGATTAAAATTATTAGCCGTAGTGGTAGTTGCAGATGCTGTGTTCTCTATGTATCAAAGCTTTTGTCGCGATAAAATAACTCGGGCAATCGCTATTTTTTCTGCAATGGTGCTATTGTTATTTGGCGGTATTTTAATGCAAATGTTAGTACTAGTTGCTGCCGCATTTATCGGTATTAAGTATCTCACTAATCAAGAGATAATATCACCTTCAAAAATACAAATAGCTTGGCTGCCCTTAATCGGCTTCATTACCTTGTTAGTTTTACTGCCAAGTTTGGCGCAAGTATCTTCACAATGGCAGCTCGCCTCAGATTTTTATCAAGCAGGAAGCTTAGTGTTTGGCGGTGGTCATGTGGTGTTACCCTTACTGCAAAATTTACTTGCACACTCTATTTCAACCGACACTTTTCTAACGGGTTACGCCGCCGCGCAAGCAGTACCAGGCCCAATGTTTACCTTAGCCACTTTTTTAGGCTTTCATTTATCGCCCAGCTTTCCAGTATTAGGCGCCTTAATTGCAACGTTAGCCATATTTTTACCCGGTTTTTTATTGATGTTGACCTTTTTAAAGCATTGGCAAGGTATCGCACAAATACCTCGTCTAGCGGGTGCTATTCAAGCCGTCAATGCCGCAGTGGTTGGCTTACTTTTATCTGCGCTTTATGTGCCAGTGTTCCAATCAGCCGTTGTTAATCAAGTTGATATGGCTATTGTGATAGTAGGTTTGTTCTTATTAAAGCAATACAAAACACCTATGGTGGTGTTGGTACTGGGCTTTGCATTGGCTGGCTTATTGGTAAAATTTACTTAAAAAAAATAGGCAACAGATAAGTTGCCTATTTTTATTTAAAATGAATAAATTACTCTGCGTCTACAGGAGCTTGTTCCATGGTACTAAGCCATTGACAAATAATTGTGTTAGCTTGCTCAACGCCTGTTTTTTTCAACGATGAAAATGCTTGTACTTTAATGTCAGCATTCAGTGCTTTCAGTGATTTTTTCACTTTCAATACTTCCGCACTGGCTTTACCTTGCGATAACTTATCCGCTTTCGTCAATAAGGCTAACACTGGCAGCTCACTATCTGCCGCCCATTCAATTAAATCTCGATCTAGATCTTTGAGCGGATGACGAATATCCATCAGCACCACTAACCCTTGCAAGCTTTCGCGTTTTTCTAGGTATTCACCAAGGGCTTTTTGCCATTTCTTTTTCATTTCTAATGGTACTTTGGCAAAACCATAGCCCGGCAAATCAACTAAGCGTTGACCATCGCCTACTTCAAACACGTTGATCAATTGCGTTCTACCTGGGGTTTTACTGGTTCGAGCTAAGCTTTTTTGGTTGGTTAATGCATTTAATGCGCTAGATTTTCCCGCATTTGAGCGACCAGCAAACGCCACCTCGATTCCTGCATCATCAGGTAGGCGTCGTATATCAGGCGCACTAATAGTAAAGGTTGCTCGATTTAAATTAACAGCATCAGTAGACAATTTTTTTTCCGATCTTGGTAAACATAAAAGCGGATTATATCTCTTTTTGAGCAAAATTAATAAAAACCACGCTTTTTTTGGTGTTTTTTTGTTAAGCGCTATTAAATAATTAGTGTATTCGTGTAAAATGCCGCGTTAATCAATAACTTTAAAATTTGCTTGGTTGGCAACAATTCAAGCGCCAAAACACAGAGAGCGACTCATGAAAAACGTCTTAATGTCTATTGTCATCGGATTAGGTATGTTGTCACATGCTAATGCGTTTGAAGGTGATGCTGCAGCAGGTAAAACCAAAGCAGCAACGTGTGCAGGTTGTCATGGAGCCAATGGTATCGGCATTATGGGTGCTTATCCCAACTTGGCAGGCCAACATGCAGATTATATCGTTAAACAATTAAAAGCATTTAAAGCAGGTGATCGTGCTGACCCAGTAATGGCGCCAATGGCAGCTGCTCTTTCTGAGCAAGATATGCAAGATGTTGCAGCTTATTTTGCAAGCTTTGGTCGTGATGGTGCTGCACCAGCGGGCGCAACTGCAGCAGCAGATGAAAGTGCAGCCCCTAGTGCTCCTACGGCAACCGTAGCTGCAGCCCCTGTTGCTGATGCAAGTGCAGGTAAAGCACTTTATGAACACGGCGACCAAGCACGCGGTATCACAGCATGTGTAGACTGCCACGGTAAAGAAGGTAACAGCAAAGTATTAATCAATCCAAACTTAGCCAACCAACACCCTGAGTATATCGCCAAGCAATTAAAAGCATTCAAAGCTGAATCACGTCACAATGCGTCAATGAACCAAGTGTCAGGTAACTTAACTGATGCAGATATTGCTAACCTTGCTGCTTACTTTGATGATACATCAGCAGTGGGTGAGGTTGCGGCTTCTGCAGGTAAAGTAGCGGTTAAATCTTTTGCTGGCGATGTTGATGCTGGTAAAGCAAAATCAGCCACGTGTATCGCTTGTCACGGCGCTGATGGTAACGCAACTGTTGCTATTTATCCTTCATTAGCCGGTCAAAGTGAAACTTACTTAGCAAAGCAATTACACGAGTTTAAATCTGGTGTTCGTGACAATGCCGTAATGGCGGGTATGGCTGCGGCATTATCTGATGAAGACATTAAAAATGTTGCTGCTTATTTTGCTGCACAAACATTGAAACCAGCGCCTGCGAATACCAGTGCAGCGGGTAAACAATTATACGTAAGTGGCGATGCAAAACGTGGCATTAGCGCTTGTATTGCTTGTCATAGCGTTAATGGTGGTGGCATGGATAAAGCGGGCTTCCCTGCCGTAGCAGGTCAAAGTGCAGCTTACATCAAGTCTCAACTTGAACAATTCCGCTCAGGCACTCGCGCTAATGACAACAATGGCATCATGCGTAATATTGCCGTTAAGTTATCTGACAAAGATATTGCTGCCTTAGCTGATTACATGGCCGCATTAAAATAAGTTATGTTTCCACTTCAAAAAAAGCAGCATTTAGCTGCTTTTTTTATACGCAAAATTTGTCGTCAATTTCACTGATAAGTTGTTAATTTCACACAACTTAATTACTCCATTAAATCAAAAACATTAAAAACACAATAAATTCAATAAGATAAACAATGGTACAAATACTGCTAACCAACTATAGTCAATAAACAATAGTTAATAGGTATGCGCTTATGAGTGCCTCGGAATATCAAACAAATCACACACAGCCTTTGCAACCCATTACCAGCAAAGATCGTATCCAAGTCATGGATCTTTTGCGAGGGTTTGCCCTCGTCGGTATTATTTTTATGAACATTGAATGGTTTAACCGACCAATCTCTTCACTTATGATGTTTGACCATAGCCAAACAGGTATTGATTGGGGAGCAAGCTGGTTAATCAAAGTATTTATCGAAGGTAAATTTTACAAACTGTTCTCTGTACTTTTTGGTATGGGCTTTGCCGTTATGCTGATTAATGCGCAAAAAGCAGACCGTCCATTTGGCGCATGGTTTACTCGTAGGATGCTTGCCTTGTTCGTCATTGGTATGGCGCATATGATCTTTTTCTGGGGAGGAGATATTCTCCATGATTATGCCGCTGGTGGTATGTTATTGCTTGGTTTTATTTTGTTACTTCGTACTAAGCGATTAGCAAAATTCAATCATCCTCAAGCCTTTCTCAAAACAGGCTTAGCCATTATTATTCTGCCTATCATTATTGCGAGCAGTTTTTCAATTTACTATGGTGTCTCCCACACTAGCCCAACCATAGAAACCAACTGGCAAGAACGCGCTGAAGTGCTACGTCAAACACAAGAGAAACTCGATGCCTTTAAACAAAGCGATGAATATTTATCAATTACTTTAGAAGATGCTTTAGCTGCTGACCAAGAACCCGTTGAAGAGTCGATTACTGTAGATGAACAAGCGACTACCGAGACAGAAAATAACGAACAAATAAGCACAACTGAAACAACTGATGTCAGTAACGCTGACGATGAACAAGTTGCAGAAAGCGATGAAGAGTCTATTGCAACGCGAGTTGAAAAGCGCTTTGAACGAAAAAAAGAACAAGCCATTGCATTACGAAAAGAAAGCTTAATTCTCTCACAAGCCAGTTATTGGCAGGTCACTCAATACCGCACAAAACATGCCATCGGCGAATTAGCTAAAACCCCCATCATGGCATTTATTATCAGCTTACCTTTATTTATGATCGGTTATTGGTTAGTTGCCAGTAAAAAGCTTGAGAACCCTGAAGCAAACAAAGGTCTATTTAACTTGCTGTGTTATGGCGGCTTAATTTTAGGTGTGATCATGAATTTATGTGGCGTCTTTATTGCGCTTCATCCCGCCGCGAAACAAACACAGATATTACAAATAGCAGGCAATAACATTTTCTTCTATGGTCAATATCTTTTGTGTTTTGGTTACATCGGCCTGTTTGTTAAATTGTCCCTAAAATCATGGTTTTTAAAGGCTTTTGCCTGGTTAGCTCCTTTAGGGAAAATGGCATTAACAAACTATATTAGTCACTCAATAATTTTAACCAGTATTTTCTATGGTTATGCAGGCGGACAATTTGAGCAAATAGCCCGTGGTGAACAAGTGTTGATTGTTGTTGGTATTTTATTCGCGCAGACAATATTCTGTCATCTTTGGTTAAGCTATTTCCGTTTCGGCCCATTAGAATGGCTATGGCGCTCTGTGACCTATTTAAAGTGGCAACCCTTACTAGCAGAAAGAACAGATAAAGCTAACTTAACGGCTCATCATTCCCCAAGCTAGTGCCAGTAAAAGCCCAAGTAAAAAGCAGCATGATGCTGCTTTTTTTTTGCGTAAAATTAATGGCGAAAATGTCATCTTATCTTACACTTAGAATATGAATTCATGTTATCCCCCTCACAATTGGGTTGCTTGCTTAAAGTGTGACACGCTATCGGTTTTGCCACCAATTTCACCAGGTGAAAGTGCAATTTGTCCGTGCTGTGGTGCCACCTTATTTTCTCGAAAAAAGCAATCAATAGAGCGCACTTTAGCTATTTCAACCGCAGGGTTGTTAATCTATATTCCCGCTATCACTTTACCTTTACTCAGCATTAGGGCCTTAGGTGTTTATAACGAAGTTTCTTTGCTACAGAGTATTTTGCTGTTGATTGAAGATGAGTTTTACTTAGTCGCTTTTTGTGTGTTTATCTTTACCTTAGCCGTGCCCTTGGTACGCTTATTCTCGACATTTTATCTCTCTTTACAATTAAAACGACAACAGATCACCCCCAGTTTATTAACCTTCTTCCGCTCTTATCATCAATTAGATCACTGGGGGATGACGCAAGTATTTTTTCTTGGTGTCATTATCTCTATTTATAAATTACTGACCATGGCAACGTTAACCATAGGTAGCGGATTAATCAGCCTATTTTTACTGCTATTATGTTCAACCTTAATTACCAGTACGTTAGATCATCACTATGTCTGGGAAAAAATGGAGCAAGCCCTTGCTATATCGCGCGAGTAAACTGGGCTTAAGCTCATGTCCATGCTGTCAAAAGCTCAATTACCTTGCTCAGCCAAATGCAAGGTGTGCTCGCTGTCATACACAGTTATCTTTTAGAAAATCACATAGTCAACAGCTGACATTAGCATGGACTATCGCGGCATTGCTGATGTTTATTCCTGCAAATATTTACCCGATCATGCTGATTTATAAAATGGGAGTACCTGAAGCAAATACCATTTTAACCGGTATCGTAACCTTAGTTAAAAATGGCCTTTACCCTATTGCTGCGGTTATTTTTCTTGCCAGTTTTATTATTCCTTTTATTAAAATTATTGGGCTATTCTTCCTACTATATAATACACGACGATATTCCAATATTTCACGCACAAAACAAAGTCAATTTTATCGCATGATAGAGTGGTTAGGTCCATGGTCCATGCTAGATGTATTTGTCGTTACCATCATGGCAGCACTGGTTAATTTAGGCTTCTTTAGCTCCATTGAAGCAGCAGCAGGCTTAAGTTATTTTGCCTTAATGGTGATATTTACTATGTTGGCAGCTCACAGTTTTGATGTTCGCCTACTTTGGGATATTGAACGAAGGAACATCCATGTCTAAGCCAAGCAGTTCGGAACCACCAAAAGCGCTAGTGCAACGTAAGCAAGGTGTATCAGCTATCTGGCTAGTACCCGCAATCGCGTTAATTTTTGGTGCTTGGCTGTTAATCAAAGCCTATCAAGAGCAAGGCACCATGATCACCGTTCAATTTGATAATGCCCGTGGCATAGTTGTCGGCAAAACAGAAGTGAAATATAAGGGATTAACCGCTGGTATTGTGCGAGGTGTAGAGGTCAGTGAGGACTTACAAAGTATCATAGTAGAAGTTGAGATGATCGCTAACGCCAGCAACATGCTAACGGATAATACCTTATTCTGGTATGTCACTGCCGATGTCTCATTTCAAGGGGTCAGTGGTTTAGAGACGTTATTTTCAGGCAGCTATATCAATATTCAGCCCGATATTCACTCTCAAGGAGTACCCAAACGCCACTTTGTTGCCATTAAAGAACCTCCCATGCTTGATATGTCGACCAAAGGCTTACACATCACCTTAGAAGCCAATCAATTAGGCTCTTTAAATAAAGATTCTTTGGTAACCTTCAAACAAATTACCGTTGGTCGGGTTTCAGGTTTTAAATATTCATCAGAAAGCGACAAAGTGGAAATTGGTGTTTTTATCGAACCTGAATACGCCCATTTGGTGAATGCTGACACTCGTTTTTGGCACTCGAGTGGTATCGAGATCTCTGGCTCACTTACCGCTGGGGTTAATATTCAAACCGAATCGCTCTCAACCATGATTTCTGGTGGGATCGCTTTTGATAATCCGATAAAAAAAGCAAATTCAACTGACTATCAACCAGAGAAAAAATATATTCTGCACGATGGTTTTCAAAGCGCCCAGATGGGATATCTTATTTCACTCACCCTCAATATGGATGCCGGAATTGATAATGGTGCCCCAATCCGGTTGCATGGCTTAACCGTAGGTAAAATATTGACAGTTGACGACATTAATGCAAACACAGGAAAAATAATTGCGCGAGCATTAATCAATCCTCGGTTAACCCCATACTTAACAACTGACGCTCAGTTTTTTGTTATGACACCTAAGCTTAATTTAACGGGGACTAGCAATATGCAAAGTATACTGACTGGCCCTTATATTGGCATACGCCCAGCAACCAAAGGAGAATTAACCAATCACTTTACTGTCTATAATCAACAACCGCCGTACCCGTATGAAACACCTGGATTACACTTAACACTAACAACTAACGATATTGCCTCATTAAAGGTTGGTACGGGCATTTATTACCAGCAACAAAAAGTAGGTTCCATACAAGCCATTGCATATTCGAGTACGGACAGCCCACAAATTCACATTCATATTAAAGAGCAATTTCAACATCTTGTCTCAAAAAGCAGTCAGTTTTGGCAAATGAGCGGCGTACAGGTATCTGCTGATTTGACGGGAATTAAGCTACAAACTCACTCATTACAAAGTGCGCTTAATGGCGCAATTGCATTTAATCGTGGTGATACCGAACAAGATGCGATAAATGGCGATACCTTCGCTCTAGCGCTTAACCAAACACAAGCAATGCAGCACCTTAAGTTAACCATACTGGCTCAGTTAAACGCTAACGTAGATATTGGTACTAAACTGTTCCACCAAGGACAATTAATCGGTGAGGTACACCACATCATCAAGGAAAGCCAACATAAAAAATTAAATGTCGGTATCTTTGATCAATACCAAGACATTTTGCGTGAAAATACGCATTTTACTTTAGTTAACCCGCGATTATCGCTAGTAAATATTACCGATGCCAGCATGTGGTTCAATGGTAGTTATATCCTAGTTAATAGTGGCGGTGGCGAGAAAAAAACTGAGTTTACTTTGGCAAGTGCTCCGAGGGCGAAACATCTCAGTGCCAAGGGCTTACAACTTACTTTAACTGCTGATCGAAGTTATGGTCTTTTACCCGGTAGCACCATTAATGTTAAAGGCATTGAAGTGGGCCAAATTGACAGTTTAGCACTGAACTCAAATGGCGAAAAAGTGACCATCACGCTCACCATTGATGCGCAGTATCAACACTTAGTGAATCACTACACGCGCTTTTATAATACCAGCGGTATTCGTGTGAAAGGGAGTTTAAATCAAATTTCGGTACAAGCTGACAGCCTAGATACTATTTTAAAAGGTGGCTTAAGCTTCTTTACTCCAAAACAATTTACCTCGCAACCTCCGGTTGATGAAGGGCAAATTTTCCACTTATTTGCCAATCAGCAACAAGCAGAAAAAGCAGGAACCGCCATTAGTATTCATTTCAATGATATCCAAGACTTAGCCGCTGAGCAGTTAATCAAATTTCACGGGCAAACCATCGGGCATATTGAGCGCATAGCCCTTGATAAACAAGGTGTAGGAGCAACAGCTTACGGCTATCTTGCCGATGATTACCGACATTTTGCGGTAAGTGGCAGTCAATTTTGGCATAGCAGCCCAAAATTAAATCTGATAAATCCTTCCTCCGTGAAGCAAATATTAGCAGGTACAACTATCCAAGCCCTGCCAGGCAATGGCGAACAACAAACACACTTCCAAGCACTCGATCTTCCTCCCGCAATATCCTCATTAAGTTATGGTTTGAACTTAACATTATCGGCCCAACAATTAGGGGCGATAAAAGTGGGAGTTCCGGTGATGTATCGACAAGTGCTGGTTGGCAAAGTAATTGGTATTGATTTAGCTGAATCTGCTGATCAGGTAGACATTTTTATTAATATTGCCGAACGCTATCGAGCATTAGTTTCTCCTGACAGTAAGTTTTGGCGAGTCAGCGGCTTTGAACTTGAGGCAGGCTTTTTTTCAGGTATCGAATTAAAAGCAGAGTCAATCGAAAACATCTTAACCGGCGGTATTGCTTTTGCAACGCCAGCTCCTGCCAGTTCAATTGACAAGAAGCAACAATTAAACCGTTTTGTCTTATACGCGCAACCCAAAGCAAGCTGGTTAGCATGGAGCCCTAAAATTCAGTTAAAACAATAGTCAGAATAAAGGGGAGCCAAAATAAAACACCCGTTAACTTACATTATGTTTACATTTAGATGCAATTTTATTAAGTTATAAGTGGTTCATTTTGATACAGTTTGACTAGCGCGTGTTGATTTTTTGCACTTTCGCATCCCTTTTAACCATTAAAATAAGAATAAAAAATGACAACAACACTAACTCAGCCTATTAACGAATCCGAAAGGATAGTTACCATAGACATTATACGGGGCGTAGCATTGCTCGGTATTTTAATTATGAATATCCAGTCTTTTTCAATGATTTTTTCTACGTATAGTAACCCTCTTGTATTCGGTGACTTAACCGGGGCAAACTTCTACGTTTACTACTTATCGCACTTGTTTGCCGATCAAAAGTTTATGACGCTCTTTTCACTATTGTTTGGTGCAGGTATTGTCTTAATGGCGAATAATGTCACTAGCAAGCAAGGAAATCCAACCGCAATTCATTATAAAAGAATGGGAATTTTAGCGGTTGCAGGGCTGATGCATGCTTATTTACTTTGGTATGGTGATATCCTTTTTGCGTATGCCATTGGCGGTATGATTGCCTACACGGCTCGTCATAAGTCTCCACGCTTTTTAATTATTTTAGGTTTTTTCTTAATCACATTATGCTCATTAATCATGTATGCGGCGGGTGCTAGCTTGCCTTATTGGGAGGCAGCTGATCTGGAAAAAATGCAGCACTTCTGGTCGCCAACGGCCGAAGCCATCAAACAAGATATGTTAGCGTATCAATCTTCTTGGCTTGATCAAATGGACAAACGTCATGCAATGGCGGCTGAAATGCAAGCTAACCTGCCTTTTTATCTGACGCGTGTCATAGGTATCATGCTAATTGGTATGGCCTGTTTCAAAATGGATTTTTTTGGTAAACGCTATTCCAATTCATCGTTAACAATAACCGCCGTTTTAGCATTGGCGACTGGCTTAAGTCTAATAGTGTATGGCAATCAGTTAAATTTTACTGCCAATTGGCAATTAGAAAGCATGTTCATTGGCTCACAATTTAATTATTGGGGCAGCTTATTAGTCGCATATGCTTATATGGCGTTATTAGTGATTTTTTGCCGCTCAAATGCTTTGCCTAAAGTCAAAAATGCATTAGCAAATGTAGGCAGAATGGCATTAACTAATTACCTTTCTCATACAATTATTTGTGGTTTTATTTTTTATGGTTGGGGCTTGGGCTTGTATGGCACAGTGGATCGCACCACACAAATACTGGTGGTATTTGCCATCTGGATATTCCAAATTGCATTTTCGACATTTTGGATGAATCGCTTTCGTTTTGGACCATTTGAGTGGCTATGGCGCAGTTGTACTTATGCACGCCTACAGCCGATGAAAATAGCCAATTAAATCAGCATACGCTGAAAATCCTGAACCACCTTTTCGGGATTTTCAGCTTCGGTGATCGCCGTGACCACCGCAACTGAATCAACCCCAGTTTGCCAAACGTCAGCAACGCGTGAAAGATTAATACCGCCAATCGCGACAATAGGGATATCGCTTGCCAATGATAGAATCTGTCGCAAATTATCCAGCCCTTGAATTTGTCCGGTCATATCTTTGGTTTTTGTCGGAAAAATTGCGCCAATCGCTAAATAAGAAGGTGTTAACTGTTGGGCCAATAAAAACTCATAACAACCATGTGTACTGATCCCTAAACGTAATCCAGCCTGAGCAATCGCAGGCAAATCGGCATCAATCAGATCTTCTTGGCCAATATGAACACCATATGCCCCATATTCAATTGCCATTTGCCAGTGATCATTAATGAACAAACGACAATCATAACGATGACTTAACTCAACCGCCGCTTTGATTTCATCTCGCAGCTGGGTATCCGATCGATTTTTTAAACGCAATTGAATAATGTTAAGACCTAATGGCATTAAACGCGCCAGCCACTGAACAGAGTCGACCACAGGATATAGGCCTAATGCTTGTTCACCATCACGTTCAATACCTAGACGAGGAAAGTTCAACTGACCGCTGTGTTGCTCCATTAATGGGGTAACCACCTCAGGATAGTATTCACCAGCTGCTGGCCATAAAGTTTGCTCAAACGCACCATAATAGCCAATACGTCCTTGATGATATGCCAACCCTTGCTGAATAAATGCTTTAGTTAAGGTAAAGGCATCTCGCAATAAGTAACCTTGCGCTAAAAATGTGCTGAGCGCACTGGCAAAACTACAACCACTACCATGACTATAATCAGTTGTTAATCGTTCAGTTACTAACTGATAGACGGCATAAGGCGCCGTAGTATATGCATAATCAAGGCACTGCAGGCTTGATGTATGCCCTCCCTTTATCACCGCCTGTTTGATACCACTCTGTTGTAACTGTTGTGCTAACTGAGCCATCTCGTTACTGGTAGATTGTGTGATTTTTTTTGCTTCAACAATGTTTGGTGTTAATACATCAATATACTGGAACAATGTTGATAGTTCAGTCGGCGATAATGTCGACAATTGTCCACCGACACTAGCTTGACCGACAGGATCAAACACCACCACTAGGTTGGGTATATCAGCTTTTAATTGCTTAAGTAAGGTGACTAACCAATCAAGTTGCGAGCTGTTCGCCACTAAGCCTATTTTTATTGCTTGTGGCGGCTTATCTACGATTAATGCTTGTGCCTGTTGCGCCAAAATTGCAATATCTACGGGATGAATGGCTGTCACTTCTGTGGAGTTCTGTACCGTATTAGCAGTGATCAAATGGCACAACTCTCCTCCTAATTTATGAACTGTTTTAATATCAGCGGCAATACCGGCGCCACCTGAACAATCGGCTCCAGAGATTGACCAAATAATAACTTTCGTCTGCTTCATAGCACTACCCCCTAGATTGATGCCAAAAGGGCGTGTCTAAGGTAGGCGTGCTTGGATGCGCGGTTTGCCGTTGTTCCATGATTCCGCCCACATAAGCTTGCTCTCCGGCTTGTAATGCTAAAGCAAATGCTTTTGCCATCACAACAGGCGAATCTGCCAGTGCAATGGCAGAATTAAGTAGTACTGCATCATACCCCATTTCCATGGCTAAACAGGCGTCTGATGGCTTACCGATACCAGCATCTAAAATCAATGTCGCCTCTGGTAAGCGCAAACGGATAGTTTCAAGATTGTATGGATTTATTAACCCTTTTCCCGTTCCTATCGGTGAAGCCCATGGCATAATAACCTGACAGCCTAAATCATACAGGCGCTGGCATAACACTAAATCATCGGTGCAATAGGGCAAGACATTAAAGCCATCTGCTAATAGCTGTTCGGTGGCACTTAGAAGCTCAATGGGATCGGGCTGTAAATTATAATCATCACCGATCACTTCCAGCTTGATCCAGTTGGTTTGGAAAATTTCACGGCTCATTTTCGCTAAGGTAACCGCTTCCTTTGCTGATTTACAACCAGCGGTATTCGGTAACAGATAGCCTTGCTGTTGATTAACAACTTCCTGAATATATTGCCAAATTTTGGCTCCCGCTTGTTGCGCAGGATTTTGCCGTTTCAATGATAAGGTAACCACTTGCGCACCACTGGCAAGAATTGCCTGTTTCATTATTTCAGGAGATGGATATAAGGCACTCCCAATCAATAAACGACTATTTACTGATGTGCCATAAATGGTTAATGACATCACTAACCTCCTTGAATTGGAAACAGCACATCCACACTGTCTCCCTCTTGTAGTTGAGTGTGGGCATATTGCGCTTTGGCAACAAAATCACTATTCACTGCCACAGCAAAGCTTTGCTGCTGATCATTTTCGGTCAAATACAGCGCTAACGCATGCTCGAGCGTCATTGGCGGCTCGGCTAATTTAGTTAATTGACCATTGAGATAAATGTTCATTGAAACTCGCTTCACTTTGATTAATAGGTAGCCAACGGCCATAAGGCGAATCGGCTTGGCTAATCTTGTCTTTGTTAAACATTTGATTAAGTGCATAGTGCACCTGCTTTAACACTACAGGGGCAATTAGAAAACCATGGCGATACAAGCCATTGACTTGCAAAATACGTTCATTCACTAGCACCTTAGGCTGATTATCACTAAAAGCAGGGCGAAGCTGGCTAACATGCTGTCTGATATTGGCTTCCGCAAATCCTGGGTGCACACTATAGGCAGCACTCAGTAGTTCCATCGATGAGCGAACGGTCATCGGCGCGTTGTCTTCACTTTCAATTTCGGTTGCCCCCACCACATAATAGCCGTGAGTTTTAGGCGCAATATACAGTTGATACCTGGGATGCATTAATCGAACAGGGCGATGAAGGTGTACATCTGGGGCAAATAACTGAAATAATTCGCCGCGAACGGCACGTAAATCAGCTAATGGCAGTGCACGCTCGGTGCTTTGCGATGCACGTGCACCACAACCACGACAATCAATCACATAATCACATTCTAACAACTGTTGCTGCTTACCTTGTTGGTAGCGTACTAAACTATGATTGCCTTGCTGATGAATACCGTCTACTTGGGCCTGCTCATGCCAAGTGACCCCCAAATGCTGCAACTCTTGTGCTAAAGCAATTAATAACTTCCGGTTACCGATTTGCCCTTCTTCAGGTAAATAAAGCCCTCGATGGAAACTGCGCCCAAGTTCAGGCTCTAATGCGAGCAATTGCTCTCGGTTTAATGATTGACATTGATGCTCAGGGTAGTGACTTGCCAAAAAGCGTACATAACGCTGATAATGATCCGCGTCTTGTTCATGACTCACCATCAACGCGCCTGCTTGCTGAAAAAAGGTGTAACCGCTTAGCTGTGCCAACAACTTAGGCCATAACTTAAGTGATTCAAACCCCATTGCCACAATATTCGCTTCACAGTGCATCGCTTCACCCAGAGGTGTTAACAAGCCTGCGGCTGCATAAGCCGCGCTCTGTTTAGCTAAGCGGTTGTCTTTATCAAGTAATGTTACTTGATGACCAGAACGCGCTAATTCAGTTGCCAGCATACGCCCTAACAATCCCGCACCAACTATAGCGATATGATAAGAGTGAGTGCGAACACTCACACTTGCTTGACTATCGTTGCCCATGGCATTACTTCACTTGCTGGTAAATTTCACTACCTGTGGCTTTGAACTCTGCCGATTTTTCAGCCATGCCAGCGATTGCTTGTTCTAATTTTTGAGGATCTGTTGATAGCGTTTCATCCAATATCTTCACTTGAATTTGCTCATCTAATTCCAATTTAGCGGCATAATCACGAACATCTTGGGTGATTTTCATTGAACAAAACTTGGGACCACACATTGAACAAAAATGGGCGATTTTTCCAGACTCTTGTGGCAAGGTTTCATCATGATATGCCCGAGCACGCTCTGGGTCTAAACCGAGATTAAATTGATCATGCCAACGAAACTCAAAACGTGCTTTTGACAAGGCATTATCACGAATTTGCGCACCAGGGTGTCCTTTCGCTAAATCTCCTGCATGAGCAGCAATTTTATAGGTGATCAATCCCTCTTTTACGTCCTCTTTATTGGGTAAGCCTAAATGCTCTTTTGGGGTGACGTAACACAGCATAGCGCAGCCATACCAACCTATATTTGCTGCACCAATGCCAGAAGTAATATGATCATAACCAGGCGCAATATCTGTGGTTAACGGCCCTAACGTATAAAAAGGGGCTTCGTGACAATGGTTAAGTTGCTCTTCCATATTGGCTTTGATCATGTGCATTGGCACATGGCCTGGCCCTTCAATCATCACTTGCACATCATGTTGCCATGCAATTTTAGTTAACTCACCTAAGGTATGTAACTCACTAAACTGTGCTTCATCATTGGCATCGGCAATTGATCCTGGACGTAAACCATCTCCTAATGAAAACGCCACATCATAAGCTTTACAAATCTGACAAATGTCTTCGAAGTGAGTATATAAAAAATTCTCTTTGTGGTGCGATAAACACCATTTCGCCATAATCGAACCGCCACGAGAGACAATACCCGTCACGCGTTTTGCCGTCATAGGTACATAACGTAGTAACACCCCAGCATGAATGGTAAAATAATCGACACCTTGCTCTGCTTGTTCAATTAAGGTGTCACGAAATACTTCCCAGGTCAGATCTTCAGCCACGCCATTCACTTTTTCTAACGCTTGATAAATGGGCACAGTGCCAATAGGTACAGGAGAATTTCGAATGATCCATTCACGTGTCTCATGAATATAGCGACCCGTCGATAAGTCCATCACAGTGTCGGCTCCCCATTTAGTTGACCAGACAAGTTTTTCTACTTCTTCTTCAATGGATGAACTGACGGCTGAATTACCAATATTGGCGTTCACCTTGATCAGAAAGTTGCGACCAATGATCATTGGTTCACTTTCAGGATGATTGATATTCGCAGGAATAATGGCACGACCTGAAGCTACTTCTTGACGAACAAATTCAGCCGTGATTTCCTCTGGAATATTCGCGCCAAATCCTTCCCCCTGATGTTGCTGGATTAACACCTCATCCTTTAATTCGGCACGCTTCATGTTTTCACGAATGGCAATGTATTCCATTTCAGGGGTAATAATGCCTTGCCTTGCATAATGCATTTGCGTGACATTTTTGCCTGCTTTTGCTTTGCGAACCTTTGGCAAATTTTCAAAGCGAATATGATCTAAGCCTTCATCTGCTAGTCGTTGCTGTGAGTAACCTGAACTCGCGCCTTCTAATACTTCAGTGTCAGCACGCTGAGCAATCCAGTCAGCCCTTAATTTAGGTAGCCCTTGATGAACATCTACCGTCACACTCGGATCGGTATAAACACCGGAGGTGTCATAAACACGTATCGCCTCATTCGGCTCGAAAATAGGGTTCTCCTCGCTACCACCGACAAAGGTGTCACCTACGGAAATTTCCCGCATTGCCACCTGAATATCATATTGCTGGCCAGCAACATAAACTTTTTGAGAGTTTGGATAGCTTTGTCCTGAGACGTTTTGAATAAATGCTTGTGCTTGTGCTCGACGCTCACGGCGCGAAAGTGGTGTAGCTTGTTGTTTCATGGTATTGCCTTTTTAGAATGCAAAAGTGTTACAAATAAAAAGACGGAGTGTAGAGTGGAAAAGCCCCCTATGATTTCAGGCGCTTTACTTTGTTCCCTTACGCAGATATTAGTCTGATCAGGTTCTACGGATCCCGCTAATGCGATCTCAGCTTTATCTTTATTATCAACATCCATAAAATACTGATGAATGTATCAATAAACACAAAGCACTCCGACAAGTGTTGGCCGACAATTTAAGAGAATATTGTCCGAGATGCAAGTAAATAAGCGACAATTCTTGCTCATCCAACGCATAACGATATACATTATACGCGTTTTATTGTACTGATAAGCCAAGTTCAACATAAGAAGAATTACCATGAAATTACTATCAAAATCAGTTGTTATCGGTGCGGCTCTCGTCTGCTCACAACTTAGCTCTGTAAGTTTTGCCGATAATTTATTGGGCACCGCTAATAAAGGTTCTCGCCAAGATGTACTTAGAGGCGCTATTACCCCTGAAAGAGCCTGGTGGGATTTAAGTCATTACGATTTAGCCATTCAGGTTGATCCGAAAGCGCGTACCATTGCCGGTAGCAATACCATGACCTACCGTGTATTGGCACAGCAAAAAGATTTACAAATTGAATTACAAGCGCCAATGACGCTGAATAAAGTGACTCAAAATGGTAAAACACTCACCGTTAAAAAAGATGGCTACAGTTATTTCATTCAACCATTAACAGGGCAAAAAATAGGTTCTGAGCAAACAATCACACTACATTTTTCGGGTACTCCAAGAGTTGCAGAACGCGCACCTTGGGATGGTGGTATTACCTGGAGCAAAGATGAAAATGGTCTCGACTTTATTGCCTCCAGCAACCAAGGCATTGGTGCCAGCATTTGGTGGCCGAATAAAGATCATGGCTATGATGAGCCCGATAATGGTGTTGATATCCGCGTAGAAGTGCCAGAACATTTAGTCGATGTCTCTAATGGTCGATTAATTAACACCACACATAATAAAGCCGCAAAAACCAAGACCTATCACTGGCGAGTAGTGAACCCAATTAATAATTATGGCGTTAACATTAATATTGGCGATTACGTGCATTTTGGTGAAAAGTATCAAGGTGAAAATGGTCAACTTGATATGGATTATTGGGTGTTACGTGACAATTTAAGCAAAGCGAAAAAGCAATTTAAAGATGCCAAACGCACTATAGAAGCGCTCGAATACTGGTTTGGCCCTTACCCCTTTTATCAAGACAGCTATAAGTTAGTTGAAGCCCCTTATTTAGGCATGGAACACCAAAGCTCTGTCACTTATGGTAATGGTTACCAAAATGGTTACTTAGGGCGTGACCGTAGCGATGCAGGCCCCGGCATGTTATTTGACTTTATCATTGTCCATGAATCAGGCCACGAATGGTTTGCCAACAATGTCACCAGCAAAGACATTGCTGATATGTGGATCCATGAAAGCTTTACCAACTACTCTGAAAGTTTATTTCTTGAATATCATTATGGCAAAGAAGCCGCATTCAAATATATTCGTGGTCAACGTATCAATATTGCTAACCAACAACCGATTATCGGTCAATACAATATCCATAGCGAAGGCTCCAGTGATATGTATGATAAAGGTGGCAACATGCTTCATACCATTCGCCAAATTGTCAATGACGATAAAAAATGGCGCAATATTTTACGAGGCATAGGTAAAACTTTCTATCATCAAACGGTGACAACAAAGCAAATTGAAGACTTTATCAGTGAAAAAGCCGGACAGGATTTAAGCCCGTTTTTTGATCAATACTTACGAGATAACCGTATTCCAACATTGGAGTATTACCTGAAAAAAGATAGCATCCGCTTCCGTTGGAGCAACGTAAAACCAGGGTTTAATATGCCTGTGCGCGCCTTTATCAATGGCAAAGCGACCTGGATAACACCGACAACTAGATGGAACGAACTTGAAACGCAGGTTAGTGAGAACAACTTTACTATCGATAGTAATTTTTATATCTCGACCTTAAACTTGCAAGGAAATAGTTAAAACAGGTGAAAATGATTGCAGCATCTATCAGGCGGATCTCCATTAGATGCTGTATCCACTGTCAATAAACTTAGCGCAGTTTCGTTTATCTCTCGGTTCAAATTCAGTTGTCTCACAACATTTGAACCGAAATCACTGCTAATCCAATGTTTTTTGTTGAACTATAAGGCTATTTGAGTGATATTTAAATGAACATACGAAATGTATCGATAGTAGATGAAACAACATAAGCAAGCTCATGTTATCAATATCATATTTACTTTAATTTGTTTTAACACATTTCATGCTTATGCAATCGCAACCCCCCCTTATAATAACGAAATTACACTGAAAAAAATCTCCGCAACCTGTGTAAATTCGCCTTATAATTGCCTGAAAAATATCGATAGATTGTTAGATAATACGTCACCCAATAGTCGGATTTTTTTTGAACTATTACAGTACAAATACGAAGCACTATTTAATTTACAAAAAACTCAAAGTTTATATAAAGAAACCAAACAATGGCTTAACCAACCTGAGCTACCTTTTTTATTCCAGATTTCTAATGCCATTTATTTTGCCAAAACAGCCATTAGACTGGAACTAATAGAAGAAGGAATGGAGAGTTATCAGTTTGCTAAGTCGTTACTGGGCCAAATGAATAAAGAGTATCCATCCCCTATCAGGCTTGTGCAATTTGCCAATTTACAAATGCAAATTGACGAATTCGAACAAGCATATGAATTACTATCATCATTAAAACAAAAGTATGCTAATAGTCCTGATGCCTACTTTATGCTTGAACTTAATGGCAACTTAGCGCATGCAGCAAATCAATTGGGCAAAAAAGAGCTAGCACTTTTACAATGGCAAGAAACAGTGAAGTGGGCAGAAATATATGGTAATCAACAACAATTAGCTGTTGTATTATTTAATCTCGCCGATATTTATGAGCAACTAAAGCAATACCCCAAAGCTGCGAATACATTTGCTAAAGCAAATACAATAGCAACACAAGCAGGTGATACAATTAAAGCAAATCAAGCAAATTACCATTTAGTGCGGGTTTTCATTAAACAAAGGCAATATTGCCAAGCAAAAACCTTGTATCAAAGTATCGATGTAAACATTTTGCCTAATAAAGCTATCTATCCATTTACATCTATCCAAAGTCAACTCACATTGTGTCAATAAAATACACAAACTCATTCATTGTTTTATCATATAGCCTTTTGATTTCATTAATTAATAACACATATGTACAAAAACATGTAAAGTTTAGTGCTTTTTATTATTGCTAATTTCCCCTACTTCCATATTATTAACGGTACGGAGTCGTTTCCATCAAAAGTAGTAAATGCGCAGACTAAAACACATTAATTTTAAATATATAGCTATATTTAAGTTATGTCTTTGCCAACTAATGTTTAGTGCTCAGACATCGGCAAATACCAACTTTACGATGATTAAGTCTGTCTGTCAGAAATCCCCTTTTGACTGCATTGCTAAGGCAGATGATTTTTTACAGACGGTTTCACCAAAAAGTCGAATCTTTTTTGATGTTTTACAGTATAAATACGAAGCATTATTTAATTTACAATATGATCAACAGCTTTATGATGAAACCAAGCAATGGATAAATAACGAACAGTTACCCGTTTTATTTCAAATTACCAATGCCATATATTTTGCCAAAACTGCCATCGCGATGGGAGATAAACAAGCGAGTAAAGCACAGTATTTAAAAGCTAAACAGTTACTTGAGCAACTGAATGAGCAATACCCTTCACCCATTCGTTTGGTACAGTTTGCTAATTTACAAATGGTGCTTAAAGAACATCAACAAGCCTATGAGTTATTACTTAGCCTCACCCAAAAATACCAACATAGCCCAGACAGCCACTTTATGTTGGAGTTATTTGGCAACCTTGGCCATGTCACTGACAAGTTAGGCAAACATGAAGAAGCCGTTAGCTATTGGCTAAAAGCAATAACGTGGAGTGAAGTCTATGGTAATACACAACAAATTGCGGTGGTCAGGTTTAATATCGCCAACAGTTATATGCAGCTGAAACAATACCAAGAGGCGGCTGAACATTATGAAAAAGCACTCGAATTAGCACTCACTGCGCAAGATATAGTCAAAGCGAATATGGCACGATTTCGTTTAGTACAAGTGTTGATCGAACAAGACAAACTATGCCACGCAAAACAGCTGTTCGAACAAATTAATGAAGAGGTATTAGCAAGCAGAGCCGAATTCAAGCAGCCAACGGCATTAACCAAGGTACGCGACTGTCAGCCAAACTAAATTTTAACCCGCTAAGTTGCTTTAAAACCTAAACGAAAACCGCCCCAATGCTTACCATTAACAAATATGGGAGCCGAGACATCATGCATGATTTCACCAGTATCACGCTGATATGTTTGCAATAAAAACTTCTGTTGATGGCTACCACAGCGCCGTCCAGTGGCATCATCAAAAATTCGCTTAGTACGATTATGGATCATATCGATCTGATAATCGCCAGTCAGTGGCTGTGAAAAGCAGTTATTATGGGTAGGAAAATAACCGTTAATATCGACAGCGCCAGCATAAATTACCTGTTTATGTTCAGTTAAAATCGGCTCTTGAATGTTAGGTAATAGCTGATCGGTAAAACGGTCAAAATCCGTGCTATATTTTTGCGGATCCGTCCCTGCAATTTTACGATAGTTAAAATTAAACAGCGCTTGTTCGGTGATTTCACCACTCTTAATTTTATCAGCAAATAATTGGCCAACCTTTGATGCAGATTGCTGAGCAATCTTTGCCATTTTATCGGTGATAGAGTGAGTATCAAAATCAGTCAGTTCAACAAATATCGCTTCGGTACAATTGGCGAGTTGCTCACTTTGCTCAGACGCCTGTTGCGTTTCTTGGCCTTTGGTTAATAAAAAATCATGTATGTTAGTAATTGCCGAAGAAATTTCATCAGTGGTGGCATTATGTTCTTGTAGCGCGAAACTAATTTGATCACTTGCCGATGAGGCTTCTGCCATCACTTGATTGGTTTGCAGCAATGAATCAGATAAATTTTCCATCTCTTCAACGACTTGTTCACTTTGTTTCACTACCGCACTCATCACCTGCGTGCTGGCATGTGTTTCGCTACTCACTTGCTTTAACATTTGCGCAATTTGTTCTGTTGCATCTGCCGTTTTACCCGCTAGCGCTCTAACTTCATCGGCAACCACAGCAAAACCTCGCCCTTGTTCACCCGCACGTGCCGCTTCAATCGCCGCATTTAAGGCGAGTAAATTCGTCTGTTCGGAAATAGCATCGATCACATTGGTAATATTTTGAATTTCAGTGGCTTTTTCAGCCAGAGAAGTAATTTTATCTGACGCAACAGCCACATCTTCATTTAGCCGTTTGATGGTAACGACATTGCCAGACAATAGTTCAACCCCCTGCTGAGTTGAGGTCATTGCTTGATTTGCCTGCTGTGATGCTATCGAGGCATTATCATTAATTTGGTTAGTATTTGAAGACATTTGTTCGGCAGCGGTTGCCAATCGGTCAACATCATCACTTGATGCCTGAATCGCTTTTGCCAACTCACCAAGAAAATAGCTTACCTGAGCAGAATTTATCGCTAACTCACTGGCCTTTTTGTCAATACGTTCGCCCGATTGAGTAATGTTATCTTTTAATTGCACAATCGCTTCAGCAATATTCTGTTCAGTCAGCGTTACTCCCAATACCCTCATTGCTGTATATTGATGATTTTTCGACCGCTTAAGTGAGAGTAATTGATAACTGACTATCGCTCCAAGAAAGAGAATAAAGAACAACAGTAATTGCCCCAACAAGGATTCACCCAGTAGTGGTGAAACAATGTAATTTACCAACATAGCAAAGCTAGCCATCATGGCAGCAACTAAAATAACGACAGGTTTCATTGCAAGCATAACTTTTCTCTAACTGATACACTTTCATCATATCGAGAGACAAAGTAAAAAGGTATTCGACTAAGGTCGGCAACTTTTAATAAATCAGATAGTTAACCTCAGGTTTGTATAACAAATAGTGCTATGTTCAATAAAAGAATAACTTAACAGTATCTTAAATTTCTAGCTTTATCTTATTGTTTGAATTCAAGGCTTTTTGGAGCAGGAATAGCTGCTAGAAACACATGACTTATGCAAAGCTGGGGTTAGTTATATTGCTGCCCAACGCATATAACCCCATATTGAACTAAAATCTCTGACAAAAAATTATCTATACGCTAGTGTATAGTTAGTTTTTTGTCTGCCACAATAATAGGAAAAATCCATGCAAACAAAGTTTTTAGCCCAGCTTGTGATGCTGGTATTATTTTTTGCGACAAGTACTGCTTTTGCTAATGAACGAAAATTAGCAATCGATACCAGTAATACCACTAAACATACCACTAAGATCAACGGAAAAAAAATCGCCTACACAGCAACAACGGGCACCCAACCAGTATGGGATAGTGAAGGCCAACCTACCGCAAGTTTATTTTATACCTATTATCAGCGTAGCGACATTAAAGACAGCAGCACACGCCCTTTACTGATTTCTTTTAATGGTGGACCAGGTTCAGCTTCGGTGTGGATGCATGTCGCTTATACAGGACCGCGTGTGCTAAATGTCGATAGTGAAGGCTATCCATTACAACCATACGGGGTAAAAACCAACCCTTATTCTATTTTAGATGTAGCTGATGTCGTATTTGTTAACCCAGTCAATACCGGCTATTCAAGGGTATTACCTGATAAAGAAGGCAAAATGCCATCAAAAGACAAACAAAAGAAAATGTTTTTTGGCGTTAATGCTGACATAAAATATTTAGCCGATTGGATCACCACCTTTGTTTCCCGCAATAATCGCTGGCGTTCGCCTAAATATCTGATTGGCGAAAGCTACGGCACTACCCGTGTTTCAGGCTTAGCGTTAGAATTACAAAATCGTCAGTGGATGTATTTAAACGGTGTCATTTTAGTGTCTCCAACCGACATCGGCATTAAACGAGACGGCCCAGTAAAAGCCGCTAATCGTTTACCTTATTTTACCGCTGCCGCATGGTACCACAAAGCGTTAGCACAAAATCTTCAAGCGCAAGATTTGGCTGAATTATTACCGCAAGTTGAACAATTTACCATTAATCACTATTTACCTGCACTTGCCAAGGGCGCTTTTATAAGCGAGCAAGAAAAGCAGACAATTGCCGAACAAGTCGCCACATACTCTGGTTTATCTACACAAGAAGTATTACGCAATAATTTAGCCATAGAGACCAGTTATTTTTGGAAAGAGCTGTTACGTGAGCGTGAGCAAACTATCGGTCGATTAGATTCACGTTATTTGGGCATTGATGAAAAAGTTGCAGGCTCGCGCCCAGACTACTACGCGGAATTAACCTCGTGGCTTCACAGCTTTACCCCAGCGATCAATTACTACTTGCGTGAAGAACTCGACTATAAAACTGACATTAAATACAACATGTTTGGTAATGTCCATCCTTGGGATCGCACCAATAACCACACCGGCGAACAGTTGCGCCAAGCCATGGCGCAAAACCCTTATTTACATGTCATGGTTCAGGCAGGCTATTATGACGGCGCAACCAATTATTTTGATGCTAAGTATACCTTATGGCAACTTGACCCGAGTGGCAAAATGAAAGACCGCTTATCTTTTAAAGGCTATCGAAGCGGTCATATGATGTATTTAAGACAACAAGACTTAAAAGCTGCGAATGAAGATATTCGTACCTTTATGAAGGCATCACTGCCTAGTCAACAAACGCCTGCTAAATACTAGGGCGTGTTGTTCTTTGGTCGGAATTTGCTCCACAACCTACATTCAGTATCTTTAGCTAATAAGCAATAAAAAGGAGGTGATTATTCACCTCCTTATGTAATGAAACCTTAAACAAATAACTGACCGTTATTTTATCGTTTGTGTATAAAACTCCGCAAAATATTTACCGCCTTTAATCTCGATAATTAATCGCAATTTTTGGCTATTACCTTTATCCGCAATTAAACTGCCCAGCGGTGTTTCACGTTTCCAATAATAAGGATTATCTTTCATTCCCAGCTGATAATGAGTAGGTTGATCATGTTCATCAACAATAAATATAGTGGCGGTATCTAATGGGTAAGTGGCATTAACCGTAGTAATGCCATTGCTGTCCATTACATTCACTTCAAATTCACCCGACTTTAAAATGCATTTTTCATTCTTGACATCACAATGACCAAAAGGCACTAACTCGATGATCTTAGCTTGGCTGGCTTCATGCTCTAAATACATATCCGATAAAATATAACCACACAAAAGAAGAATGGGGGCAACAAAAATAGCAACCTTGACGTGTCGGTTCATGGTTTTTCCTTTAAAATTCAATGTTTTTTATGCTGGTATTATTTTGTTTAACAAACTCAAAAACAAGAGAACTAAGCAAAATAATACAATAATAATTAAAAAATAAAGGCTCCAATGTACTACAAATGGAGCCTTTAAACTGCGTTTACTTGTTCAGTAAACCCAATTAGTGATCTGCTGCTGCTGCACCAGCACCCGTTGGGATACGCATATGGTCAACAAGGTCTTGAATATGCGCTGGCGCAGGACCTGTTACTCTTAGGACAGCAAATGCCACAGCAAAGTTAATTAATGCACCAACTGAACCAAAGGCATTAGGTGAAATTCCGAAGAACCAGTTTTCTCCCATGTCACCTAAGAATGTTGTACCAGGGATAAACATAATACCTTTATGTTGGAATACATACAGCATAGTAACACTGATACCCGCAATCATGCCTGACACCGCAGCTTTACCTGACATTTTCTTAGAGAATATGCCCATCATTAATGCTGGGAAAATACTTGATGCTGCCAAACCAAAGGCTAAGGCAACGGTACCTGCGGCAAATCCAGGCGGATTCATTCCCAGATAACCCGCAAAGAGAATGGCTATGGTCATGGTGATACGACCAGCCCGCAACTCATTCTTCTCGGACATATCAGGCGTAAACACCCCTTTCATTAAATCATGTGAAACCGAGGAAGATATCGCCAACAATAAACCTGCTGCCGTTGATAACGCTGCGGCCAAACCACCGGCGGCCACTAATGCAATAACCCAGTTAGGTAAGTTTGCAATTGCAGGGTTAGCCAATACCATAATGTCACGGTCAACTTTTACCATTTCATTGGTTGCTTTATCCGCAGTGTACTGAACTTTACCGTCACCATTTTTATCTTCAAACTGCAATAGACCCGTTTTTTCCCAGTCTTTGAACCACTGTGGACGTTCGGCATATGTTAGGTTCTCACCCGCTGCTGGTTCAATTGTGTTCATTAAATTGAAACGAGCCATAGCACCAACTGCTGGAGCAACAGTATAAAGTAATGCAATACATACTAAGGCATAACCAGCTGAAGAACGTGCCGCCTGTACCGAAGGCACAGTGAAGAAACGCATGATAACGTGAGGTAAGCCCGCAGTACCGATCATTAACGACATAGTGTAAGCAAACATATTCAATGTGCCGCCTAAATTAGCCGTGGTGTATTCTTTAAAGCCTAAATCAGTAACCACCATGTCTAATTTATCTAATAAATAGACACCACTACCATCAGCAAGCGTACTGCCTAAGCCTAATTGTGGAATTGGATTACCTGTAAGCTGTAAAGAAATAAATACCGCAGGAATGGTGTAAGCAAAAATCATCACACAGTATTGAGCGATTTGTGTATAGGTAATACCTTTCATACCACCTAGAACCGCATAAACCCATACAACAACCATACCGATCACTAGGCCTAAATCATAATCAACTTCTAAGAAGCGTGAGAATGCAACCCCAACACCTTTCATTTGACCGATAACGTAAGTGACCGATGCGATGATTAAACAAATAACAGCTACAATGCGAGCGGTTTTTGAATAATAACGATCTGAAATAAACTCAGGTACAGTAAACTTACCGTGTTTACGCATGTAAGGCGCTAACAACATTGCAAGTAATACATAACCGCCGGTCCAACCCATTAAAAATACTGAGCCACCATAACCTAAAAACGCGATTAAGCCTGCCATTGAGATGAAAGATGCAGCACTCATCCAGTCTGCACCAATTGCCATACCGTTTTGTAGCGGCGTTACGCCACCACCAGCAACATAAAAGTCACTAGTAGAACCTGCACGAGCCCACCATGCAATCGCAAAATAAAGTGCGAAAGTACCAAAAACGGCGATGTATGTATAAAGCTTTAACTCATCCATTTTTAGCCCTCCGAGTGATATTTTTTATCAAGCTTGTTCATTTTGGCACCATACCAAAAGATCAAACCTAAAAATGAATAAATAGAGCCTTGCTGTGCAAACCAGAAACCCAGTTTGTACCCACCTAGACGAATTGCATTTAACGGTTCAACTAACAGCAAACCTAAACCAAATGAAACTGCAAACCAGATAGCAAGACAGATGAATATTAGGCGAATATTTTCTTGCCAATATGACGTATTGTCTTCCATTGTTCTCTCCTAGCATTGGGCTGTATTGCCCATTAATACACGCTTGTTGTTGTTATACGTGTTCTTATACCTGTTATGTTATTAGCTAGATTGATTAATGATTTACTCTACACATAACCATGTCAGCGCTTAAGCAAGAACATAAATCCATAATGAATCTAAGCTAGAATAAACACTAACAAGGAATTTGAAATTCAGGTATTACACTTTAGTCTAGGTAAGGTGAAATAGAGTTGACGATAGGGTGTGAAATGCTCTACAAACAAGGTGTACCTTAATTAATAGAGAAATGTCATGGACAACGACTTAGCCGATATTTCAGCTTTCATACATGAAATCCCACCCTTTGATCAGCTACCACCCAATTTACTGTCACAGGTGATCAGTGCGTGCACTATCTGCTATGTCGAGCAAGGTTATTCGATGCCTCCCAAGCAATGTGGTGCCAATAAGCTGTATATTTTACGAAAAGGCGCACTGACCCATACCGATCATAATGATGAATTATTGGGTAAATACAGCGAAGCCGATATTTGTACGCTATTTTGCCAGCAAGAAAATGAAGGTGACACCAACGTCCAGGCAGAAGAAGATACTTTACTCTATTGTATCGACTATCAGACACTGCATACCATAGTGATTAATTACCCAGCGGTGATCGAATTTTTTAGCCAAAGTGCTGAACAGCGCCTGAAGCGCAAGATGAGCCAAATTAATGAAGAGGCGGTCATCGCTTCCTCGTTAATGAATACTAGCATTAAGCAGTTTTATCACACCCCTGTAACAACTATCGAAAAAAGCGCCTCGATACAACAAGCGGCAATAAAAATGACCGAACGAGGGTTTTCTTGCCTGATCATCACCGAAGATCAAAGTTCCACCAGCAAACCTTTAGGTATTGTCACAGATAAAGATCTACGTCGACGCTGTATTGCACAAGGCCTCGACTATTCATTACCTGTCAGTGAAGTGATGACCACCAATATGCTGACCATTGACAGTCAAAGTAATGCCTACGAGGCATTAATGATAATGACCGCCAAACGAGTACATCATCTGCCAGTAATGAAAAAAGGCAAACCACATGCCATGGTCACCATCACTGACTTAATGAATAACGAGAGTCAAAATGCAGTTAATGTCATTCACATTATTCGCAAAGCAAAAGATGTCGACGAACTTACCAGTATTAGCACTATGCTACCTAAATTACAGATAAAAATGGCAAAATTAGGTACCACAGCAGATCATGCGGGGAAAAGTATTAGCGCCATTACCACCGCCTTTACCATTCGATTAATTGAGTTGGCAGAACAAACGCTTGGTAAAGCACCTGTCGCTTATGCTTGGCTAGCCGCTGGCTCTCAAGGCAGACAAGAACAATTTGCACATTCCGATCAAGATAACGCCCTTATCATTGCTGATGATATGCAACCCGATGATGATAAATGGTTTGCCCAACTGGCTACATTTGTTTCCGATGGGTTAGCACGGTGCGGTTTTGTCTACTGTCCGGGTGACATCATGGCAACCAACCCCAAGTGGCGCCAACCGCAACATGTTTGGCACAGTTATTTTCAACGTTGGGTGAACACACCCAGTCCTAAAGCGTTATTAAACAGTAGTGTCTTTTTTGATTTAACCACAGTACATGGCGAACCATCGTTACTGGCGCAAGTGAGAGAAAAACTACTAGAAAATACCAAAGGGAATAGCCTGTTTCTCGCCCATTTATCGAAAAATGCCTTATCACTCAGACCGCCATTAGGTTTTTTTCGCGACTTTGTCTTAATTAAAAATGGCGAAAATAAGAATGTGCTGGATCTTAAACATAACGGAATTGCCCCAATTGTTGATCTTGCTCGTATTTATGCACTCAATGAAGGAGTGGCTGCTACCAACACTATCGAACGCTTACAACAAGTGGCAGGAACACCTTCATTAACTAAATCGTCAGCGGCAAATTTAATTGATGCTTATGAGTTTTTAGGACTATTACGTATGGAGCATCAGGCAAAGTTATTACAGGCTAATGAGAAACCGGATAATTATTTAGCGCCCAAGCACATTTCAAAACTGGAACGGGAACATTTAAAAGATGCCTTCAAGGTAATAAAAACCTTGCAAGACAGCCGACAAGCAACATATTAAGGATGTCATAATGTTTACTCATCATCCTTTTTTGAAATGGCTCGTCGGTTATGAAATCGAGCGTAAACGTGATTTATTACGAGCGCCTGAAGGCCCGTTAAAAGAGTTTCTTTCCGTGCCTTTTCCCAGTGTCAACAGCTTGCTGAATCAAGCTAACATTGTTTCGGTTGATTTTGAAACCACAGGCCTAGATGCCGTACAAGATAAATTACTGAGTGTCGGTTTTATCGAAGTACAACAACAACAAATTCACCTTGGTAGTTGCTATCATCAAATCATCAATACCCAACAAAAATTAAAAGCTGATAATGTCATCATCCATCAAATTACCGATCAACAACAATTACAAGGGCTACCGTTAGAAACTGTCATAGAAACCTTACTTAAAGCATTAGCCGGAAAAGTCATGCTAGTACACTTTGCACGTATTGAACGAGAATTTCTCAAACAGGCTTGTTTAGAACTCTATGGAGTAGCTCCCTCTTTTCCTATGATTGACACCTTAGTCATTGCCAAACGAAGATTGGATAAAAAAGATGTCGCTTACGATCCCTCTGAGTTACGTTTAGCCAGTTTACGAGCAAAATACCAGTTACCACAATACTCCGCCCACAACGCCCTTAATGATGCCATTGCCACCGCAGAGCTATTCTTAGCACAAACCGCACACTACCCAGATAGCACACCATTAAAGCAAGTGCTATTGTAATAAATAGGTCTAATAAATCAGGGTCACCAGATGAAATATTTCGCCTATGGCTCCAATATGTCATTGTTAAGGTTGCAGGCAAGAGTACCTAGCGCTCAAAAACTAGGTATGTATATGTTAGCGGATCATCAATTACGCTTTGACAAAGTAGGCGCTGATGGCTCTGGGAAAGGTCATGCAAGTGTTTGCCACAATCAGCAGATTTTTGGTGTGATCTATCAAATCAAAAGTCATGAAAAACCACAATTAGATCAAATAGAAGGCTTAGGTCACGGCTATGAAATAAAGTCAGTCACAGTCAACGATCTTAAAGGTAATAGTGTTGAAGCTTTTACGTACTATGCCACCGAGATTGATCCAAGCTTACAACCCTACTCATGGTACCTTAACCACGTACTGGTTGGTGCAAAAGAGTCAGGATTACCCCTAGAATATCTACAAAAAATTCACGCGGTAAAGACGATTTTCGATAGCAACAAACACCGAGAGAGCCGTGAACGGGCAATTTACGGTTAGCTATATAACTTGTATGCATTTATTGAAGAAAGCATTAAGCAACAGCCAAGGTTTCCTTGATATATAAAATATAAACAAACTAGTATTTAAGCCCGTTTTTAGCGATGATGCCATCGGTAACATTTCAACAACGGATAAGTATACAATGGAAATTAAAATAGGCTTACAAAATCATCCGGCTGTTATGCAATTATTGACCGACCATCATCAGGAAATGATGCGTCATTCTCCACCAGAGAGTGTCCATGCGCTTGATCTTGAAGCCTTATCATCCCCTAATATTCGCTTCTGGAGCTTGTGGGATAATGACAACCTAGCCGGATGTTGTGCATTAAAGGCGTTAGCACATGATCACGGTGAAATTAAATCAATGAAAACGGCTAAGCAATATCTCCGTCGAGGCGTTGCTCGTCAGTTACTTCAACACGTGATAAATGAAGCTAAAAATCTAAAATATCAACGTTTAAGTCTTGAAACGGGCACTATGGCAGCATTTACACCGGCCCATAAACTTTATCAGTCATTTGGCTTTACCTCTTGTGCGCCATTTGCTCCATACCAAGCAGACCCTTACAGCACTTTTATGACCCTACAACTCGTCTAACAATGGAATTTCATCAATGTCATTAATTGCATCAACCCCCGAACCTCCTTATTACGCCGTAATTTTTACCTCGACACTATCGAAGCAACAAGAGAACTACGAAAAAACTGCCAAGCGCATGGTAGAACTTGCCCAGCAACAACCCGGTTTTTTAGGGATTGAATCAGCCAGAGAAGCGGTTGGTATCACAGTGTCATACTGGCAAGATCTCGCATCGATAAAACAGTGGAAAGCCAATACAGAGCATTTAAGCGCACAAAAAACTGGGCGCCAGCTTTGGTATCAATCCTTCAGTGTTCGTATTGCCAAAGTAGAACGTGATTACCGTCTTGATTAACCCAAATTCTGCTGTCATAGTCATTGACCAGAACGAACCGAACATGCAAATAAAAAGGACACTACTATGAAGGAATTACAATGGGATGAATTTCAACGAGTGCAACTGTGCGCTGGCACCATAATCGCGGTAGATGATTTTCCTCAGGCGCGTAACCCAGCCTACATACTAAAAGTTGATTTTGGCGACGCCATTGGGGTTAAAAAATCAAGTGCGCAGATCACTGATATTTATCAAAAAGAAGAGCTCATCGGTAAGCAAGTGATGGCAGTTGTTAACTTTCCACCCAAGCAAATCGGTCCAATTATGTCAGAATGCTTAGTAACAGGATTTCACCGAGACGATAATGCCGTGGTGCTTGCGGTACCAGACAAACTAGTGCCTAATGGCACACGCTTAGCGTAACACAGGATTTAAGGTAGGATATTATGTATAAAGGACAGTGCTTATGTGGCAAGGTACATGTTGCCATCACAGGCACAATTAATGAAATCATTCACTGTCATTGCTCTTTGTGCCGTAAAAACAGCGGCACCGCTTATGCAACCAATGGCTTTGTTAAGACCAAAGATTTTATCATCAGCCAAGGACAAGAAAACTTATCACATTTTTCGTTTAAAGCGGGCCGATATCGTCATTTTTGCCAAACCTGTGGCTCACCTATTTACAGCTCGAATGATGACGATCCAAATCGCATTCGCCTCAGGTTAGGTTTATTGGATTCAGAGATAAACGAACGTCCAATCTCTCATAATTTTGTCAGCTCCAAAGCCAGTTGGGATGATTTAGATGCAGATTTGCCACGATACGATGGCTTTGAACCCAGCAGGCAATAACACAACAGATAAAAAAAGGCTGATGCAGAACATCAGCCAAAAACAACGGAGTGTATCAAGGTGCAGTATTAGGCGACTGCTTGCGCCTGTTTTAACAAGGTAAATAACTGGTCTTTTAGGAGTAATCTTTGCTTCTTCTGTACTTCTAAATATTCATCTGAGGTATTTTCTACCCCTTGTTCAATACGATGCACTTCATGATCTTTCTCGTGATATTCTTTAAATAACCGAGCAAAATGTGCATTCGACATTTTTAATTGACGGATCTCTTGCTCAAACTCAGGAAATTCATGATGTAAGTCGTGTTTTTCAATCGTCATAACGTCATCCTTTTATTGTGCACAATCTATACAAGTTGTGGTGTATGGCACCGCTTTTAATCGCTCTTGTGCAATTGCTTCATCGCACTGTTCACATACCCCATAACTGCCATTTTCTATCCGTTCCAAGGCATGAGAGATTAATGAAAGTTCCACTTTTGCCTCATGATGAATACCGTCTAGCACTTCATCATTTTCACTCTCGGTGGTTTGCTCTGAAAAATCTGCCGATCGCCCCTTTTTAAAGTCGGCTTCTATTGCAGCAATGCGCTTACTTAATTCAGCTTTTTTATTGAGTAAACTCTGTGATAATTGGTCTTTCATCATGGCAATTACCTCCTTGGTTTTCTTTATCATAACCAAAGGAATAACTGATATATTGATCTAGCACAATGAATAACTCATCGGTAAAAAAAAGGAGCCGAAGCTCCTTAATCTTTAATATCGGTTAACGATTATTTTAACGTGGTAAAGTTAAACTCTTTTGGTGGGGTTGCCCCTAGTAAGTGTTTAACAAAATAATCCCAACGTTTGCGCATCATATACGGTTCACGGGCAAAGCCATGGCCACGGTTAGGCAAGATCAACATGTCAAAATCTTTATTCGCTTCGATCAAGGCGTCAACCACCGCTAAGGTATTGTTAGGATGAACATTGGTATCCATAGTACCGTGAGCTATTAATAACTTGCCTTTTAGTTTATCAACAATTAGCTGGTTCGCTTGGCTGTCATAATTACTGGTGCCGTCTTCATTTTTTACTTCCAAACCATGCCACTTTTCACCCCATTCATCGGCGTATAGACGGTTATCATGATTACCTGCTTGTGAAACCGCAACACGATAAAAATCAGGATATGTTAACAGTGCGCGCGTTGACGCAAAGCCGCCTCCCGAATGTCCCCAAATACCAACTCGGTTTACATCTATCCATTGGTGCTTTTGTGCCAACTGCTTAATTGCTGACACTTGATCAGGAATACCGCTATCGCCCATATTGCCATAATAAAACTCATGGAAGCTTTTCGAACGACCTGGTGTGCCTAATGCGTCAATCTCAATGACAATAAAGCCCAATTCGGCGATCGCTTGATTATCTCCTCGCGCACTGCGGAAATGACGACCACGAATGCTGCCTACTTGCGGGCCTGGATACAAATAATTGACTACCGGATAACGTTTATTTTTATCGAAATTACTTGGTAAATACATCAAGCCATAAATATCATGTTCACCGTTTCTGTCTTTAACAACAAACGGCGTTGGCGCTTGCCAGCCAGTTGATAACAACGACTCGATATTCATTTGCTCTAACACCGCACCTTTGCCAGTGTCTGTGCTACGGACATAGGTAGTTTCCGCTTGGTTATAACTTGAAACGCGATCGACAAAATACTGACCATTGTCAGACAAAGTAATGCGATGATGCATTTTTTCAGGCGTCAGTAACCTAAGATCAGAACCATCTTTATTCACACTGTATAGGTAATGAAAATACGGATCACCACCTTCACGACCAGCGCCAGTAAAAATTAACTTACCACTATCATGATCAACATTGAGTAATGAAATCACTGTCCAATCACCTTGAGTGATCTGCTGCTTCACCTTGCCAGTGCTAGCATCTAACAAGTAAAGGTGTCCCCAATCAGAGCGTTGTGAAAACCAAATAATTTCATTGCTCTTATCTAAGTAATGCCAACTCACACTTCCGACACCCGATTCGAAAAAAGTCTCTTCGGTTTCTGTAAAAATTGTATTAACTTTGCCTGTCGTGGCATTAGCAATGCGTAATGTGGCTTTTTTATGGTCTCTTGATGAAGAAACAAACGCAAAGTGTGAGCTATCTTGTGCCCAATCAATATCAAAAAGACTACCATCACGGTCAGCGACATGATCGGTGATGGTTGAGCGATGATCATCTGGAGCCATTTCTAATGGGATCACCTTCGCCGATTCAAGGTCAATTACGACACGATGAATTTTGAAAATATGCTCATCGCCTGGCAATGGATACTTCCACACATCAATTTTCGGATGACCAACCTTAGTAGAGACAACCCCCATTTCACCAACGTTACGGCTATCATGCTTAAAAGTGGTTAACTTTTTGGAATCAGGCGACCATTTCACGACAGGTGTTGTGCGACGTACCCAACCTGCGTTATTGGTCGCATAACCAAAGTTTTCAACACCATCTGTGGTTAATTGCGTTTCCTGATCAGAGGCTATATCACGTACCCATAAATTATGTTCACGAATAAAGACGGCACGCTTACCATCAGGTGATAACAATTCATTGGATTTTTTTGCTAACTTGTCTTTTTTACATAAATAACGACTTAGATCACAACGATAGCTTGCATCTTTTATCAATAAGCTAATGCGATTATCGTCAAGGTACTCAAAGGTGCGAAATGGCAGTTTGTTTTTATCCACATCACTTTCTGTGATACGCGCTAACGCTTCAGCCAATTTTTGATGATCAAACGCTAGTTGTTTTTTTTGCGTCGCAACATCAAAGCGATAAAAACGATTTCCTTCACTTGTGTGACTGCGATAGCTTAACCGCTGATCACCGGACCAATGAGGATAGTCGACAGTACCAGTGACTAATTGACTTGTGGTTGCAGATAGCTGTTGCTCAGCACGTTTATAATCATCAACACTGAGTTGTTGTGCATGGCTTACTTGGCCTAGCATTGCTAACACTGCCGTTGCAGAAAGGAGCTTTCTCATAAAATAACCTTGCATTATTATTAGTAATTACCGATATATAGCCAAACAACTTGGCGATACCATCAGCTATTTGTCAAAATTCTCGCGATTCTACCACAACTTTTCAGTAAGAAAATTAACTCACGTTGAGTGAAAGTATTTACGCGGTGAAATCCCGATTTAGCGTCAAAACGCGACTAAAGTCTAATGAATTTGCTCATAATTTAGACTTAGGTCTAATTCCTTAATCAAAGTAAACCATCTACCTTAATAGCCATAACAATATAAATTTCAAAAACAAAGATAACTCTAGCCAACGAATATTCGGTTGTTGTTCAACGGCTAACACACGGGGAAAGTAGAATGTTTAACAGTAAAAAAAGCTTATTGGCTACTAGTTTATTGGTCATAGCTGGCAGTGCCAACGCCGGCTATGAAATTAAATTGTCGGATCAAGACACCATCACCTTTGGCGGTTATATTCAAGGTGATATCCGTTACATTGACGGTAATGCCGCTTCAACACTCACTAATGACGATTTTTGGATTGGTCATGTGGTTAAAGATGACATTTCGAATGTGCGTTTCCATGCAGATTCTACCCGTATCAATACTAAGTATGTTCATGGTGATGTCACTGGCTTTATCGAGTTTGACTTATTTGGCGGTGGCGGCAATGAAAAACTTACCAACTCAAGACATCCGCGTTTACGCCATGCCTTCATTAAATATAAAAACTGGACCGTTGGACAAACTTGGTCAACCTTTGTTAATACCAGTGCCATAGCTGAAGCTGCTGATTTTGGTGGCCCACTGGTTGCCTCAGCGTTTATTCGTCAAGATCAAGTACGTTACACTAACGGTAATTTTCAGGTGGCAATTGAAAACCCAGAATCATATGGCGGCTATGTAGGCGCTGGGGGCTATGGTTCAAAAGATTCTGTGCCTGATGTTATCGGTAAATATACCTTTAAAGGTGATTGGGGTAATGTATCTGTTGCTGCAGTAGCTAAACAACTTGAAACCGCGATGGGTGAATCAGAATCTGCTTTAGGTTACGGTATTGCTGGTCGTATCAAAACCGTCGGTAAAGATGATTTACGCTTTCAATTCCACGGTGGTAATACGGGTCGCTACGTAGGTGCAGCAGCAGCAACTGATTTAGTTGGCGAAGAAGTCGAAGAATCCACCGCAATATTAGTATCATATCGTCATTTCTGGACAGAAGATTTACGTTCTAATTTCTTCTACGGTAACCAAGAAACGGATGAATCAGATCGTGACCGTACTCACTGGGGCATCAATATCTTCAAACAAATCAATCCAAAACTGTCTTATGGGCTAGAAGTGGGTAATTTTGAAGCAAAAGATCTAACGGCAGATTCTGATTATGCGCAATTTTCTGTGAAATATGTCTTGTAATGACATTATTCACGTAACGTGCTTGCGTTAGTTAACCTCGTTTTTTGAGGTTGTTTGTGGGGAAGCTTAGCTTCCCCTTTTTTATGCTTATCTCATAATATCAGTTGAACTAATTATGATAATAAGCTTTCATATCCACGCCTTGATATCGGCCACCACGAATACGGATATACCAAGTACCTGCCTGTGGCGCATCAAACACACAAGATTGTGTGCTACCTTTTTCTGTTGATTGACAATCAAAGTGACCATAGGTTGGCTTTTTATTGTGCTCAACAAACAACTGTACGTCACCACTACCGTTTTGTGTGGTGATTTCTAACATTTTCATTCCAGCGGGCAAATCAAAACTATAGGTTCTCCAGCCTGGATTACCTGACAAATTATCCCAAGTCACGTCAAATTCTTGATAAGTATCGAGCGCAATCACTACTGGGTCGTGATCAGAAGCACGATAAGCATTGTTGGCATACAAATTTGCCAACTGATAGTCAGACTTATACTCCATATTGTAATCAAGTGTTCGCGGCTCATCGGCATTAATATGCCAGTCAGTAATAGCCTTTACTTTCTTACGCATTGTCGGGGATGAAAAGGCGTGGTCTAAACTGCCAGATTCGCCACGATACACATACGAATAGGATTGATCACCGTGAAACTCTTGCATTAAATGTGCAAAGCCTGCTGCTTTAAAAGTATTAATAGGGTCTTCCATGCTGTAAGCATTCATATCCCCAAGAATAATAGTATCTGCTTCATCAATCCCTGTTGGCTGAGTATCTAGCCATGCTAATAACGTATTAACTGCCAACACGCGGGTGGCATTCCAACATCCTTGACCATCGTTTAAGTCTTTATCATCACCTTGTGCTTTTCGACAGCTGCCTTTTGAGCGCAAATGAGTCACTACAAGGTTGAACTCATCTTGATTAGATAAATCTTTAAATGTTTGTACAACCGGAGGGCGGTTACCGTAATCAAATGGAGCTTGAGTGGTAAATGTTGCCGTACCGACTTCAGCCACCTTATCGCTACGATAGATGATGCCTGAGCTAATTTGATCGGTACCGACATTATCAACATGTAAATTAACAAATGCCCATTGACCCTCAGCCGCATTGGCGTTTAACCCATTCACCAGATCCTGAATGGCACTAAACTCACCAAAGCCATCGTTTTCTAGCTCCATTAAGCCAACAACATCTGCGTTCATGGCAAGTAACGCTGAAATTAACTTATCACGCTGGCGAACAAATTCTTCCGCAGTATCTGCTCCACGTGACGTTGGGAAGCCTGCTCCTTGACCATCACCATTAAAAAAGTTTAAAACATTGAAGCTTGCAAGGGTTAAATCACCTTGTGCTGCTAGTTCAGGTGTCGCTAAACGTGGATTAGCATCAATAAAATTAAGTGCTTGGGTCGGTTGTAAACGATATTGTTTATAAGCATAGGTAATGACCCCTTCAATCCCCGCAACTTGAGTACCAGCACGTAAACTGTTATCAGCACTTAATTCAGGTGCTGGATAAGGCACTGAGTCTGCGTTTTGTACGGTTCGACCATCATCAATTAATAACTGCTTAAGCTTATTATCAGCTTTAACTTGCATCGCCGCTTCACCAGGGCTAGCAATTTGCGTAGGGTTATATAGGCGCTCTGATGCGACGGTAATTTCACCATAACGGCTTAAACTGTCGTTATTCACAACCGTCAACGTTTGTGAAAGTACCACTAACATACCTTCAACGGTTTCTAACACGCTATCATCAGTTAAAGGTAAGGTTAATTCGCTGGCCACTAGAGTGTCTGAGCCACAAGTTAACAAATCTTCTGTGGCACTGACTTGGGTATTACCATAATGCTCACTCACAGCACCAATCACACGTACTACATCACCAACATTTGGCGAAACAGTATTTTGATTGTGATAAACAAAAATGCCCTCAGACGTCAATGAGTTATCGTCTTGATCGGTTAGTTCTTCTTGCATGAAGAAACCGTTTAGATCGGAAAATACCGCGCTAACCACACCTTCAACCACATGCGATTGATCAACTAAGGGGGAAATGTTCGTTTCACCTTGGATCTCATGAATTAGTGTTGCCTGATCATAACATTGACCAAGGGCACTCACTGGTGGTTCACTAGGATCTTGCTCATCGGCAAAGCTGGCGATAGGAAATGGCTTGGCCGCGGTATCATTGCTAGACTCACCATCATTGGCATCCTTACCACTAAAGCTCCAATGGCTAATATCAAATACATTGGCATCATTGCTTGTAGCAGAATTTCGGTATGCCCATCCATCTTTGTATTCCCATGATTGGCCAGTACCATCTTGGTTAATTTCACCAAAGGTATCGATCACTTGATCGTGACAGAATAACTCAACAGCATCGTCACCATTGATGCCAGCTGCACCGGTAATATAGTCAGGAGAGATACCGAAATACGCTTCAAAACCTGCTGTTTCCGTGGCGATATATATATAACTACCGGCAGCTACTGCTTCAGCAGGGAATGTAAACTCTTCACCATCACTACCGCCACCGTTATTAGCCGAACCGATACCACAAGCACTTAAGTCAGCAACACCAAACGGCGCGTATAATTCAATTGCCTTAGGCGTGCCACCTGATAATGGCCCATCGAAAATACCGGTAATAATTAACGGCTCACCCAAAGTAAAACTTTTACTGGGAAAAGGTGTGTCTGCGCCCGCGTTGTTTGATTGACCATCAAGCACGTCTTTACCACTAAATGTCCAATGATTAAGGTTAAAATCAGCACCATCTGCTGTCGTGTTGTCATTACGATAAGCCCAACCATCCTTATATTCCCATGGTTGTCCCGTACCATCGGTATGAATATCACCAAAGGTATCGACAACTTCACCATTACAGAACAGTTCAATGGCATCATCACCATTCACATTGGCTGCACTTGCAGTATAGTCTGGAGCAAAGCCAAAGAAGGCTTCAAAACCTGTGGCTTCTGATGCCACGTAAAGATATGATCCCGCTGTTGCTGATTCTGCTGGGAAAGTAAACTCTTGTCCATCAGTACCACCACCATTATTTGCTGAGCCAATACCACAAACACTTAAGTCCGTAATATCATTGGCGATATATAACTCAACGGCTTTAGGTACGCCGCCAGATAATGGGCCATCAATAACACCTGAAATCATAACGCTGGTTGCTACCGGAGACTCACCGCCTGTATCTCCGCCGCCTGTATCTCCGCCGCCAGTATCTCCGCCACCGGTATCGTTGCTACATGCAGGCGCATCGTACAACACATTGACCCACTCAGGGTGATCGATAAATGGGTTTCTATTGCCCTGAAATTCATAAATACGATTATTTCTATTAATTTCTGTTCCATCGACAGGATCGTTACTATGCCATTCTAATAAACGACATAAACGGCCCAGCGCCGCTTCACCACTAGCAGTTAATCGATCTAATACTGTTAAATCGGGAGTAATATCACCTAAGCCTTCATATCGTGTATCCATATAAAACACCATACGAGCAACGTCACCTTTTACCGCATCTCTGGGTTCAAACGAGTCATCGTCAACCCTATTGCTCGGTGCTTCTGATAGCGGAGCATCACTATTATCAAAATCTAAATTACCACGTGATGAATTAACCGAAATATCTGTCGGTCTTAAATGATGAATATCAGTATAGGCTTCGTTACTTGAGCTCGAAAATCCATGGCTTTTCGCCCAGACATGTTCACGATTCCAATTATCTGGATCACTACTTTGCGTACCACTGCCATTTGACATTTTCGGCAAAGAAGTACCTTTATAAAGTAAAATAACATTGGCACTATTGGCTGGATCTTCATCAGTCTCGGTCAATGCCGTCCAGACTTCTGAATAGGTGAGTACTTTATGATGTTGGCTAATGCTCGTTGTGATAGCCGCTTTGATTGCTGCCGCAGTTTGATTATTGGCAACCGCTGCTAACGCATCAGCATAGTAGCTCGCATCATCAAAAGTGCTGGCATCAGCAACCGTATCTAAAGGCGGGCAATTAAAGCACGCGTTTGTCACTTCTTCAGCTTGTAGCTGTAAAGCACACAAAGAGGCTAGAAGTATCAGAGGTTTTACTTCCATTATATTTTCCTTAGCTAGTGTTATCGCAAGAGATTCTTCCACAAAAGTTTGACACTTTGATGAATACAAAAAGTATGCAAGCTATTTGTTATCGATTTTTTAATATTTATTTACATTTTTATAACACAGTAAAATGCCACAACATAACCAAATGGTCAATAAATGTTCTAACTTTTTAATAGATCACAGCAATAAAAAGCAATGAAAATACTTAATAATAAAAGACTTATCAGACACAAATGAAAACACAGTGAAAAATTATGATATGAGACAAAAAACCAACCACGAGGTCAGCTTTAAAAAATCAAAACAATATAAGTTGGCGAATGAGGGCAAGTGACGTTATCTTGTGAGCATATAGATGAGTTTACTCCACAACATAATTGGCAATTAACACAACGTACCACTAGCTATGTTTTAACTAACATAGCTAGTGGTAGTAACGAACAATAATACGCTAGATATTGAAGTAATATTACTTCTTTAACTTAGCAAAAGCATCGGCAAAGGCATTGCCCATTACTGCATTCGCAGGATCTTTTACTTTATTTTTTGGTTTTTTAGCAGCGTGTTTGGTTGGCTTCTGTTTAGTTACTGCTTTATTTGGCTGATGTTTAGAAGTCGAAGCCGAAGGCTGCACTTTATCGTCTAATCGCATGGTTAAACTAATACGCTTTCTTGCTACATCCACTTCCGTGACTTTCACCGTGACAATATCGCCGGCTTTGACAAAGTCGTGCGGATCACTGATAAACTTATCCGTCATGGCAGAAATATGCACTAAACCATCTTGATGTACGCCTAAATCAACAAAAGCACCAAAGTTAGCAACATTTGAAATAACTCCCTCTAACACCATACCAAGCTGTAAATCATTGATGGTGTTGACGCCTTCTTTAAAGTTAGCGGTTTTAAATTCAGGACGAGGATCTCGTCCTGGCTTTTCCAGTTCACGTACAATATCTTTGACCGTAACCTCACCAAACTGCTCATCGGTAACTTGTTTTATCTCTAATTGATTAAGCGTATTACTTTGCCCGATCACCTGTGACAACTCACAACCTAACGCATTGAGAATTCGCTTAACAACGGGATACGTTTCTGGGTGAACCCCTGATTGATCAAGCGGATTTTCACCATTTGCGATACGTAAAAAACCAGCCGCTTGTTCAAATGCTTTTGGTCCTAAGCGCGCCACTTTTTTCAATTCATTACGATTATTAAAACGCCCTTGTTGTTCACGGTAGGTCACAATATTTTGCGCCATTGTTTTAGTTAAACCAGACACCCGCATTAACAAGGCAGGTGATGCGCTATTAAGATCTACCCCAACGGCATTCACACAATCTTCAATCACATTATCAAGCATCGCCACTAACTGGCTTTGGCTGACATCATGCTGATACTGACCAACACCAATGGCTTTGGGATCAATTTTCACTAATTCTGCCAATGGATCTTGCAAGCGACGAGCAATAGAAACAGCACCACGCAATGACACATCGAGTTCAGGAAATTCATTCGCCGCAAGTTCAGAAGCAGAATACACTGATGCGCCTGCTTCACTGACCATCACTTTTTTTATCGATAAATCGCTGCATTTAGCTAACACTTCAGCCACTAATTTATCGCTTTCACGCGAAGCGGTACCATTACCAATGGCAATTAATTCCACTTTATATTGCTGACATAAATTGACTAAGGTACGGACTGATTTGTCCCAGTGATTTTGCGGAGCATGCGGGAAAATAGTCGCCGTATGTACTAACTTACTGGTGCTATCAACAATGGCAAGTTTACAACCGGTACGTAAACCGGGATCTAAACCTAAGGTCACTTTAGCGCCCGCCGGTGCCGCCATCAGTAAATCTTTCAAATTGGTCGCAAATACATTGATAGCTTCACGCTCGGCACGTTCACGTAATTGGCCCAGTAATTCAGTTTCCAGTGAAGTACTTAACTTAATTTTCCACGCCATTATCACCACTTTAGTTAAAAATGATGCCGCCGCTTGACCGGATAGACGTAAATTAAAATGATCAGTAATAATTTGTTCCGCGCTCGAATAGGCGTTATCTTCTTGCCCAGGGTCTACAGCTAATGACAAGCTTAAATAGCCTTCATTGCGTCCTCTTAGCATTGCCAAAGCTCGGTGAGAAGGCACTGTACTGAGCAATTCACTATGGTCAAAATAATCTTGGTATTTGCTTGCTTCTTGTTGATGTTTCTTAACAACACGGCTCACTAAATGGGCTTGTTTTTGCAAGTGACGACGTAGTTTTTGTAGTAAGTCCGCATCTTCTCCAAAACGTTCAATTAGAATATAGCTAACGCCTTCTAATACCTGTTCGACATTTTCATAGCCAGCCGATGGGTTTAGATAAGCACTTGCTGCTTGCTCAGGTTGTAATGCATGATTTGAAAATAACTCATCCGCTAGTGGCGCTAATCCCGCTTCAATTGCCATCAGTCCCTTAGTACGTCTTTTAGGACGATAAGGTAAGTATAAATCTTCTAAACGCGTTTTATTGTCTGCTTGCAATAACTGGCTTTTCAGCTCAGGCGTTAATTGACCTTGTTGCTCAATATTGGTGATGATCACCTGACGACGTTCATTTAGCTCACGTAAATAACTCAAACGTTGGGCAAGTTGACGCAGATGATTATCATCTAATCCATCAGTTGCCTCTTTACGGTAACGTGCAATAAATGGCACAGTTGCACCATCATCCAGTAAAGTAATTGCGGCATTAACTTGGTTAGTTTTTACATTAAGTTCTTGAGCTAACTGCTCTGCAATGGGTGTCATCAAGGCCATTCCAAAAATTTTTATTCGTCAATTCAAGATTGGGGCGAGATCACAAAAAACAAGCACATTACTCATCGGATATCGCAAATTTACGCAACTTAATCAACCAAAAGCGCCTGACTTATCTAGGGCATGTTGACCTTTGTTGCTGAAGAATACGTTAAAGGTCAACACGCTTTAACCACAGCATTTAAAGATAAAAAGCTGTTTACAAACATGAGATTTAATTAAGATAGGTAATTGATCTACGGCATTTCGCACCTAGCGTCGTTTAAAAGGTAGAGTACATGATAAACATAAGAATAAAACAATGGGCTTGGCTACTGCTTGTGCCATTTTTTGCCCCAGCGGAAACTATTATTGCAGACATAACATTTAAAGACCCTGCTTTTGCAGCATGTGTCCATCAAACAGCTAAACAAAATAACTGGCATAATGCTGAAGAGGTTAACAAACTAAAATGTCATAGCATGGCAATCAAGCATGCCCAAGAAGTAGAACTATTCACTAATCTTGGCTATTTATCTTTATATAACAATCAGCTTTCAACACTAAATTTAACCCCGTTGACGCAATTAACAGAAGTTAACCTCGCGAATAATGAATTAGTGACTTTGCAGCTACATGGCTTGTCGAAACTGAGTAAACTGTATTTATTTAAAAATAAGTTAACCACGCTTAATTTAACCGGACTAGATAGAGTACAGACAATCAGATTAATGCAAAATCAATTAACAAAACTGGATATCACCCCATTAATTAGCTTAAAAACCGGTTATTTGTTCAATAACAAACTTAAAGATTTATCCATAGCCGGGCTCGAACAACTGGAGTTTCTTGATGTGCGCCAGAATCCGATGCCGGACGAACTCTACGATTTCTATGATGAACAAGACGGCATAGTGATCAGTCACGACGGTAATGCTGATGACTGGAAATAAGCTATAAGTTATAAGCGACAGATAGCATCCAAGTTGATAAATCGTACTGAGTAGCGGCAGCGGTTGCCAGCCCTGATCGTGTTTGATAATTTGCAGCGAGTAATTTGAATTCTAATTTTCGGCTGTAGCGCCATGCCAACTCAAAATCGAATTCATAGCCAATATCACTGTGGCTTTCTACATCACTAAAATGATGGCCAACCAGTTTCCAACGCAGTTTGCCATTGCGTCCAGCATACGATAGATAGATATCTTCTACTCCACCCATTGCACTATATCTGGAGAAAATATCGGCCCAGCCTAAAAATTTATGATTAGTTGCTAAATTAGTATTAAAGCCGAAATTATTATCCTGCCCGAGATATTCATAACCTAAATCCCATCGATGACTGCGGTACTGTAAACCAACTTCCGCCGCTAGATACCAGGCATGATATTGTTCGGGGTGATTTTTACCCGCCTGTTGCCAGGCAAGTTCAGCATGGTAATTATATTTTAACTTATTAGGCTTTTCTGCTCCTTCGATGCGAAAACCTAAGGTATCGGTTGACCACGCGGGTAATGATCGATTATCTAACAAATAAGCAAATGCGCTTAAGGTTAATTGTGGCGCCGGATGATACTCAGCGTTGAGCAGATGGCTTTGGTGTTGATGATTACCCCACTGCTCAGGCGAACGAACGGGGTTATACTGATAGCGGTAATCAGACTTAGGCACGGTTGAACGACTGTTATCACCAAAAATACGGTGTACCTTATCGACATAGCTGTATTGAATAGTTAAATCAAAACTATTGTTAAAGCGTAAACTCAGCGCATCATAAGTCTGATCGTTCTGCCAGTAAGCCGCATTCCCAATATGGCGCTCATTATTAAAGGAAATAACTTGTCTACCAATAATCGCACGCCAGTTCGCAGCAAACTGCCAATCAAATTTTAACTGATTCAGCTCTCCTCCTGGCGGATCAGGGATAGGGGAGTGCTTGTTCCAATAAGCAATTGAGTTATAGTCTTCTTTATCTACAGCCCATACCTGATCGTATTGAACCAGAAAGCTTATATCCTGCTCAGACTGCCAATGAACTTCTCCCCGACCAAGTAAAGTGGTTGCTGTCGCATCAGGTAACCAGTGATCATTGACTTGCTGATGGCGCAATCTAAAAGCAACATCATAATCCCAAATGTCGGCACTGACTTTAGTCGTTATTAGCACTAAAGACATGATTAGTATTATTCTCATTAAACCTTATCCTGCCAGCTGGCCATACGAATACATAATCCTTGGGATACTACATCTCCCATCGGTTCTCCAATAGGGGAACCGCCCTTTTCTTCCATGGTTAATAATAAATCTTTTGAGTCTTTAATCAGTCGCCATTCGGCTTCTGTCAATTGCCTATCAAAAATGTTACTAGAAGTTGAAATAACCCCTAAGCTACGAATTTGTTTGTCGGTTTTAGATCTCACCCAAAGCTCAAGATTCATATCTTGTGGTACTTTTGGAATACTCAGTAATTCAATTTTCAAGGTCCGACTTTTACCATAAGTGGCAGCAACTAATTGTGGCTGCTTGAGATTGTCTTTCATTATCGCAATATAGCTTAAGTTATCTTGTGGTACTGCTTGCCACCACAAGATAAACACTAAAGCCAAACATGCCATGGAAACACCACTTAGCCATTGGTAAAAACGCACACCTGCACTGTTTTTTTTCGGTGTAAAAGCCAGTTTTTGCTTAATAGCTTGCCAATTATCATTGGTTGGCATAATTTCCGGCGTTTTGTCGTGTAGTACCGTTAATTTCTGTTCCCAAAAATAAATTCGCTCATCAATTGCTGAATACTCAAGCCTGAGCTTAGCAATTCTTTGACGTACACGTATTGACTGGGTACCTAAGACATATTGATGCGCCAGCTGTTCTATCAGCGCAGGCTGTTGATAGCGCATTATTTTTCCAGACATTGTTGCAACCTCGCTAATCCCCGTCTTAGCCACGATTTGATGGTATTTATCGGTTTTTCTAAGTACTCAGAAATTTCATCTCGGCTAAAGCCAAAGTAATATGCCATCAAAATACCACGCCGATGAACGTCTTCGAGTTGGTTCAGACAATCGGTTAAATCTTGATCTATTTCACACATCGGTGTCGTTGACTGATTGGTTGCTGCTATTTGTTCAATGCTTTCCACTTGCTCTTGTATCTGCTTGTTTTCCAGCCGTCTTTTTTCGCATCTCACCCGGTCATAGCTGCGATAACGGACAATAGAGGCCATCCAGGTAAACGGCTCTGCCTTGTCGATTCGGTATTCAATCGCATTGTGCCAAATTTGGATAAATGCTTCCTGTAATACTTCGTGCGCCAGATCAGAATTATGCAAGATGCGAAAAGCGATGCCATTTAGCTTAGCTGCCGTCAATAAATATAAGTGCTCAAATGCTTGTTGATCACGCAACGCAGTTTTTGCCAATAACCTTGCTAATTCTTTAGACTCCATAAAATACCCTTGGCATTCATTTATCCTTTACTTATAAATTCATATACTTATCAGTATAGGTTAAAAGTAAAAATGGGTTTGAATAAACAACAAATCATTATTACGCTGCTCGAATTGAGGAATACTGTCCATCACTCTTATGCCAGCCCTAAGCTGGATATGAGAAAAAGGCGTATATTCAGTCACCAATGAATAACGGGTTTCTTGATCTTCGCTTATCTCTCTATCAGGATCATGCCACTCGGAAGTCAGTTTGATATTTAGCCCTGACATCCACTGGTAGTTAAGTTCAAACAAGCCAACTAGCTGCTCTTGCGTTTCCCCCGTTGTTTGCTCGCTTTCAATCCAGTCCCACTCTGTTAACAGGGTGAATTTCCCCAGCGAATAAGCACCATACAGATTGGCAATCTGACGTTTACCTTGCTCGCGATCATTGAAGGTGAACGTTGTGCCTACTCTGGCGTTACCGAACAAGTATTCGGCTCGCAGGCCATATAAAAAGTTGTTATCGTCATTGCTGACAGCACTGGTACCATTGGTCATGAAAATATTCAGCGTGCTGTGGTCTTGCTCAAATCCAAGCTCTATACCGTTATCACTACTGTCAAAATTAAATCCAGTTGCTTGCCTTACCAAGGCACTGTCATCTTCTAACCGTATGCCAAACGGGACATAAATTTTCCCCACTTTAACAAAGTCATTATGATTAAATTGATACATGACAAACGCCTCTCTATTGATGGCAGAGCCTGGCGCAAGTTTTTGGTCTAGGTAAAAGGTAAGGGTGTCGTTAATATTAAAAGCAAGATATAGCTGGGCAGAATCAACTTTAAATGTGGTGCTTTCCTGATCGGCTTTATCTTTAACATATTCAGCATTACTGCGGAAATTGCCACCCAACCTAAGATAATCGGACACTTTTCCGATGTCCGCACTATCAGTGCCAAGTCGTTTTTGAGGCAGCACGGAATAACCGTAAGTATTACCAAAACTATTACGTAAGCCGCCACCATCGGGATTGACATGACAAGCACTACATTTCAGCTTATTAAGATAAGCAAGTAATGGTTCAGCGTAGGTTGATGGGCTTATCAACAACAAGACGATAAGTAAACTGAGATTAAAAAGTTGCAACATAACTGAGTTCTCCTCCAGGCCAGCCATCTCGATCGCCGTCCAATTGTTGACCAAATATTCCGGTTATCGTACTGATCGCTGCTCGATTAAAGGTGATAACCATTTGTTCTGCATCACTAGGTTTATTAATCATTACCGTCAGTATTCTTGGGTTTTGCCAAATGATGCCATCTGGCGGAGGTAATACTTGGCTATTCGTTGTTAACAATATTTGTTCCGCTTGCAAACTGTTAGGATCAACATCAACACTAAATTCTATGGTCAAGGTTAGAGTAGACTTATGACTAATGTGAGATAGTTGTTTGACAAACAACGCTGTCTGATTACTATCAATATTCGCCCCATCGTCAATCCATTGCCCTATCGCTGCAATAGCACTGTCAGATAGCGGAGCCTGATTTAATGGCATTCGACTACCAGCCCGCGGATCACCAATCACTTTTAAGTATAAAAAGCTTTGTTCTTTGCTTCCGGGTGCTACGCGTTTGAAATCGGTATTCCCCTCAGCAGCCACATTGATTAAGTTATTAGCACTGTGTTCGAGCGTATCCAGTGCCAAACCTAAAGGCGCATTCGCACCAATATGACAAACCGAGCATATTGGTGTGAATACGTGTTGCTGCAAAGAAGTTAAACTGGCTTGAATTGCTTCATCCCCCTCATTAGGGTTCATCGGCTGCTCATCATTCTCTGCTAATGGTTGGCCATTTACATCGAGTGAACTACCATCTCCTGCTCGACAAGCACTGAGCAACAACAATAGACAAAAACACACAATTACATTCATGATACTAATCCTGTTATACCGCCGGGCACAGCCCGGCAGCTTTGACTACGGTTTAATGCTATGGACGAGCTAACGGCCAGCCAGGGTAATCACCATAAGTATCTCCAAGCTGACTATCTGGGGTATAGAAATACAAAGGCTTACCTTTATAGGCCCATTGCCTAGTGTTGGTATTATCGGTTTCGACGCGATCTATGATAGTAAACAACCCATACGGCTGATCATTGTCGCTTGCATATAGGGGCGGCCAAGTTTGTGCGCAATCATCAAAACAGGCAGATTCACCTGAGTCCTTAACGTCTGAATTAAAGGTATAAAGGGTTAACTCTTTCAACTCGTCAGCTGTTTTTCCCATACTGGGTTGCAGTTCACCATTGGCCACCAAAATATCACCTTTGGGATCATGACTATACACACGAACGGGGGCTGGTCTGGCAACATACCAAATATTATTTACCCCCTCACCACTAACATCTGTGGCGCTGGTATCAGGAGTATAGAAATACAACGGCTTACCATTAATTGCCCATTGTTTATTGCCATCCATGCGGTTGATAATGCTAAATGGTGCCATCGCCGTATCATCATCAGTCGCTAATAACGGCGGCCAAGCTGCAATACAAGAATCGGAATTACAATTTGAAACACCTTGTGTGTCCTGATTAAAAATATACAATGCAAAACCAGTTTTATCCTCAGTCATCGCTTCAAAACCGCCATTGCCATCACTCATCAGTACAGAAGTCATGCCTTTAACGGTTAACACCTCACCAAGAGTATTGCTTTGTGCCATAAACTGGGTTTTCATGATGGGATCGATCACATGCCAAACACCATTGATACCATCACCGTTTGCTTGTCCTTTATCTGTATCACCAATGTAAAAATACAAGGGATCACCTAGATAGCTCCACTGGCGATGACCATCATCCCGAGTGAAAATATCAAAATCACCTATGGCGCTGTCACTGTCTTGGGCTAAGAAAGGTGGCCAGTTTACTGCGCAGCTGCCACTACAATTTGATACATTAGTGTCATCATTATCAAAGATATACAGAGTGAACTGGTCTTGATTTGTTTGTTTATCAACAAAATTACCAGAACCTTCGCTATCTTCTGCCAACACATGAGTGATACCTGTTGATGTGAGTAATGTACCTGCTTGATTCATACGGAAAATAGCAGGGGCTGTACTTGCCAAGTGCCAAACATCAGCGACACCATCTCCTAACATGTCGCCAGCAGCATTGTCGTTGGCAAACAAGTAAAGTGGAATACCATTATATGCCCACTGATAATATTCACCGTGGTCTATGGTTGAGAATTTTCCGTAGGTACGAGCCCCTTGATCGGCGACCAAAGGCGGCCAGTTGTTAATGCAGTTTTCACTGAGACAATTAATTTGATCAATACTATCTTGGTCAAAAGTATAAAGACTAAAGCCGTCTTTATTCATTCGGTTAATAGCGATAACATTGTTACTCATACTTGCCATTAATACCTGACTACTGGCAACAAGCTGCCCCATGACCATATCATCAGAGGTAGTGACCGGTATTGGTCTGGCTAAATGCCATATATCATTCAACCCATCGCCATTAGTGTCGCCTTCTGCACTATCATTGATATAGCTGTACAGTGGATAGTCATGCCACGCCCATTGCATAGTGCCATCCGCTCTTGTAATTAGCGTAAAGTCGCCACTTGCCTGCGCACCACTATCTGCTAACAAAGGTGGCCAAAGTGCAGCACAACTATTGCTATCATTACTCCCTCCCGCAGGTGCTCCATCTTCGGCATTACACGCTGAACTGCCCGCGCTATCATTATCGAAAAAATACAGTGATAAGCCTGAATCTGTAGTGTATATCACACCTTGCTCAGCTAAGGTCACCATGGTTGGCGTACTGCTTTGACTCGGAAAGACAACGGACGGGCTATCGGGTTGATCTGGCGTATAAGGATCTGAAGGGGTATTACTATTGCCGCCACCTCCGCCCCCGCCTCCACAAGCGCAAAGCCCAACAATGATGAATACAGATACGATAAAATTGGATAACTTATTCATTTTTTTCTCCCAAAAAAATATTTAGGTCTCAATAGCAATTACGACAGGGAGCCAAAAAAGTTGCAGCTAGTTACTAATAAATTTCAATATTGTTCCCTGCTCGCTTTACCGATAAAATAAAACCTATGAAAAAATCCAACTACATCACTCGCGCAGGCTGGGATCGCCTCGATAAAGAACTTAAGTTTTTATGGAAAGACGAACGCCCGCGTATCACCAGAGCCGTTTCAGAAGCGGCAGCCTTAGGAGATCGCAGTGAAAATGCCGAATATATCTATGGTAAAAAGCGTTTACGCGAAATTGATCGAAGAGTACGCTTTTTAATGAAGCGTCTTGACGATTTACAAATTGTCTACCCAGAAAAGCAACAAGAAGGTAAAGTCTATTTTGGCGCTTGGGTAACCTTGCTCGATGAACAAGATAAAGAAGTCACTTACCGCTTAGTTGGCCCCGATGAATGGGACGTCAAAAAAGGAGAAATCAGCATAGACTCTCCCATGGCTCGTGCTCTGTTAGGTAAAACCGTTGATGACGATGTGATAGTAAAAACCCCTGAAGGCGAACGCGAGTTATTAGTGGTTAACATCTGGTATTAACCACTAAACAAAGACTAACTTTTTAAGCAAATACATCTTACATACGATAACTGAATCAATGATCTTGAGGAAAGAGAGCAAGGCGTGCAATAACTATTGATATCTTAATGGTTATACACAGTTACCGGCTGTTGTTTGCTTTCTGTACATTTGTATTAAAATCAGTTAAATTTATTATGCATCAGTTGAAAATGGCAAACTAGGTGAAAACCTAGGACGCAAAGCCGACGATCTAAGGAAGCACAATCTAGCTTCTATGATAGCGTAGCTACCAACACTGGAGTATTGAATCATAACCATGTCAATATCCCCTGGTACTTTAGAAGTTCTCTTCTACACATTTCAGCATGCAAACCTTGTAACTTATGTTAAATAAGCGAGTAAATTATGTGTGATGAACAGAAAAAAGCCTATACTGCTAATTGGATAACAATAATTGATAATAAAAGTTTTGTGGCGGGCATTAATAGTCAACCACTTTATCTGACTGAGTCAGAAGCACAGCCACTTTTAGCACTGTGCGCAATCACTGAATTTATTGAATCCAACTATATTGGGAACTATCAGTAAACAACAGGTAGATAAAATGAAATCTATTTTTTTCACTTTTTTTATGGGATTAGCACTTTTCGCTTGCAACAAGAATACTGAAGTATCTGCTGATCAAGTTGCTGTCGCATTTTTCGATGCCTTATACAATCAAAAAGATCTTGATCAAGCCCTGAAGTATTGCACACCTCGTTTTGCAAAAGAAATAAAGCAATTCCACACAGCAAAAAATGTTGCTCGACGAATCTTCAATATGACCTTCGATTCTACCACGATAAATGCCGCTTTAGCTGACTTTAAAGTACGTGAAGAGTTTAATACTTCAGGAAATCTCACCATTTTATTTACCGGTGACCGCAATGGTAAAACCTATAAAGAAATGAAACGCATCAGGTTATTAAAGCAAGGTGATACTTGGCTGGTTGACGAACTACTCAAAGATCCCTCATAAAAAAACTTTCAATGAGTTGCACATTAATGAATGCAACTCATTTGCCTATTTCATCAAACAAGTTAACTATTTAATCAGCTTCACCCCGACAGGCGTTTGGCATATGTCTAACACCGGTGGTGGCTTCTTATAGAAAAACGCATGCTCGCGCTTTCTACGATCTGCCAATTTTTTTGCATAGCTTGGGTGTTCGGTATTTTTAACCGCTAAATGAATTTGTTTTTCTTTCGGTACATCTGACATCAATTGTACCGACACCATTGGTGTATAATCACTCTTATCAACGGGCTCTTCTCCATCAATCACCGATGTCCGGGTAATCGCTTGCACATGATTCATGCCATAAATAACACGGCCGAATACTGTCATAATACGATCTAAGTAACGGGGCGCTTGACCATTAGTGATATAAAAGTGACTGGTTGCCGTATTAGCGCCATTTTCGCGTGCCATGGCAATAACCCCAGGACAATGCAACATCCAGGCTTTTTGTTCATTTGGGCTATAACCTAACGCAAATCCCGCTTTAAATCCCGTTTGCGGGGCAAACATATCTTTGTCTTGCACTAAGGTAAAAGACCAATTTTTTTCTGGAGTAAAATCCCCTTCTATGGCTAAAGGCGAGACCGATTTATCTTTGGCACTACCATCTTTAGGCCCACCTTGGGCGACAAAACCATCAATCACCCGATAAAACTCGGTGCCATCGTAAAAACCTTTACTCACTAAACTTTTAAAGCGCTCTACATGGTTAGGCGCAAATTGTGGTGCTAACTCTATCACCACCTTGCCATGGGGTAATGTCATTAATACCATATTCTCTGGCTTAACCTCACGCCAAACAGACGATGTTGCCTGAGCACTGGTCATGACGACCGCAAGCATTAATGCCAAACTGATAAATACTTTGTTGTTCATTGATTATCCTTATTTTTCTCTTATGCGGCTGTTGGCGCAATAGCTATCGCTTGGTAAACTAACCCGCATTAATACCATAACAGCGTGGAGTAAAACAGTGAATAAAAGTGTAATCACGAATGTGATCGCATTTGCCTTAACCTTAGGCGGCTATCTATCAAATCAAGCAATTATTTATGCGATTGGGTTATTTGCCCTATCCGGCGCAATTACAAACTGGTTAGCCGTGCATATGCTATTTGAAAAAGTGCCTTTTTTATATGGCTCAGGTGTCATTCCGGCAAGGTTTGAAGATTTCAAACACGGTATTCGCAACTTAATGATGGAGCAATTTTTCACGGAAGAAAATATTGATCGCTTTCTGTCTGACAGCTCAGGCAATGCCAGCACGCTCGATTTAGCTCCTGTTATCGAAAAAGTCGATTTATCGCCTGCCTTTGATGAGCTGATCAAGGTAATTGAATCATCTTCATTTGGCGGTATGTTAGCCATGGTCGGTGGCGCAGAAGCATTACAACCATTACGAGAACCCTTTATTGAGAAAATGAAAGCGACCATGGGCGATATATCACAAAGTGAACAATTTAATACCATTCTACGCGATCAATTAGAGCAACCTAATGTGATCACCGGCATGCGTTTAAAAGTCAGTGATATTATTGAAAAGCGCCTAAATGAACTCACCCCTCAAGTTGTAAAGGAAATTGTCCAAGACATGATCCGCAAACACTTAGGTTGGTTAGTTGTGTGGGGAGGTGTTTTCGGCGGAGTTATCGGCTTAATCGCCTCAGTTTCAGGTAATATATGATTTTTTCATAGCTACGCAACGCGTTCTTTAGCTGTATAGAATTCGTTGCGTAAATTTTCATGGTTAACCACAAAATTTGTTCCGCTATTAAATAGTGCTAAAAGTACTATATCTTCTCGGTTTTTTTCATTTAAAGCGCTTTAATTTTACCCAGTTTAAAGCTATGCTGGCGCTTTAATCATTGCGGATTTTATCAACTAATTTTGCGACGGCGTAAAATCTAGTGAAATCCCACATTTAAATAAGGTAAATGGAGACATGTTTGGTAGCTTAAAGGCCTTGCCAGCCGATCCTATTTTAGGTTTATTGGCTAAATATCGTGAAGATGCAAACCCACAAAAAATTGATTTGGGTGTTGGTGTATATAAAGATGAAGCTGGTCACACAGCCATTTTAGATTGTGTGAAAAAGGCAGAAAAATATCGCCACGATAACGAAGATACCAAAGTCTATATTGGCCCAACAGGCTCACCTTTATTTAATGACGAAATGAGCAAATTGATTTTTGGTAATCACAAAGTACTTATTGAAAACCGTGCCCGTACCGTATCAACTCCAGGTGGCACAGGGGCATTACGTGTTGCAGCTGAATTTATCAAATCTTGTAAAGCCGGTGCTACTATTTGGGTCAGTAATCCAACATGGGCGAATCATACTGGTTTATTTGAGGCGGCTGGCTTAACCGTAAAAACTTACCCTTATTATGATTACGAAAATAAAGACTTAGATTTTGATGGCATGCTTGCCGCTCTCAAAGAAGTTAGCGCCGATGATGCCGTGTTGTTACACGCTTGTTGTCACAACCCAAGTGGTATGGATCTTAATCAAGAGCAATGGCAGCAAGTAGCCGAAGTTGCAAAAACAGTGGGCTTTTTACCTGTTGTAGATATGGCTTACCAAGGTTTTGGTAGCGGTTTAGATGAAGATGCCTACGGTTTACGCTTAGTTGCCGAAAGTGTTAACGAGATGATCGTTTGTAGTTCATGTTCAAAAAACTTCGGTTTATATCGTGAACGTATTGGTGCAACTACCATTATTGGTTCATCAGCTAATGCCGCTGATATTGCAAACTCGGTTTTACTCTCTGTGGTTCGTTGTATCTACTCAATGCCACCAGCGCATGGTGCAGCCTTAGTAGAAACCATTTTGAATTCTGATGAATTGCGTCATCAATGGTACGGCGAGTTAAAAGAAATGCGTGATCGCATTAACGGCAATCGCCAGTTGATTGTTGATAAACTCAAAGAACAAGGTGTTTCTCGTGACTTTAGCTTTATCACTCGTCAAAAAGGTATGTTCTCTTTCTTAGGTATAACACCTGAGCAAGTACAACAATTACAAGACGAATACAGCATTTATATGGTGGGTTCAAGCCGCATGAGCATTGCCGGCATTGCAAACTCAAATGTCGATTACTTAGCGCAATCTATTGCAAAAGTGTTGTAAACACCATTTGTTGTGTTTTTAATAAAACCGCGCTAATTAAGGCGCGGTTTTTTTTAAGTCAAAAATAACAACAAGTGCCCAGAGATAATCGCAACGTTTGACGATTTCAGCTATAGTTCGCTTTTTAATACAAACTACTTGAGGTTAGTCGTGGCGGTTACAGGCAACTTATTTATCCTTTCAGCTCCTAGCGGTGCTGGTAAATCCAGTTTAATTTCAGCGCTATTAAAGCAACCCAGCGCACGGGTAATGCAAGTATCAGTTTCTCATACCACGCGTGATCCTCGTCCGGGTGAAATCGATGGTCAGCATTATCACTTTGTTACAGTAGAGCAATTTAAACAACAAATCGCACAAAAAGAGTTTTATGAGTACGCAGAAGTATTCGGTAACTATTACGGCACTTCTGAAACGGCAATTGACGCACAATTAGCACAGGGAATTGATGTGTTTCTTGATATTGATTGGCAAGGTGCACAACAAGTGAGATTAAAAAAACCGGGTGTTACCACCATATTTATCAGCCCTCCCTCTAAACAAGAATTAGAAAACCGCCTACGCAGTCGCGGACAAGACAGCGAAGAAACCATTCAACAACGAATGGCACAAGCACAAGCGGAGTGCTCCCATTATCAAGAGTTCGACTACATCATCATTAACGATAATTTTGATCAGGCACTGGCTGATTTAACCACGATTGTCGAAAATCAACGTTTAAAACGTAGCCAACAAGTCGAAAATCATCAACTTTTATTCAAAGATCTATTGGCTAACGATTAAGCACATAGTAAACTACGCAACTATTTTGTAAATTTTAATCGTTGGAGTGACCAAATGGCTCGCGTAACTGTTGAAGATGCCGTAGATAAAGTCGGTAATCGTTTTGACTTGGTGTTAATTGCATCTCGTCGTGCTCGTCAAATAGCGACGGGTGGTAAAGAACCTTTGGTTGAGTTAGAAAATGATAAACCTACTGTTATCGCATTACGTGAAATAGAGGAAGGGTTAATCACAACTGAAGTGATGGACGACACAGATCGTCATGAGCAAATTGAGCAAGAAACAGCTGAGCTTGCTGCAGTAGCAGCCATTGTTGGTGGAAATAGCCAACAATAACTCAACAGCAGTACTTGTTAAAAAACGCGTAATTATGACATCATAATTACGCGTTTTTTCTAACTAGCACCGCCAAGTGTAGGAACTGTTTGGCTTTCCAAACAATTCGACGTATTCTTATTATTGCAGCCTGTTAATTTCACCATTCTCGAAGGAAAGTATTACGTGTACCTTTTTGAACCTGTAAAAGCACATGTATCAAGTTATTTATCTAAAGTACAAGTAGACTTGCTAAAGCAAGCCTATATTGTTGCCCGAGATGCCCATGAAGGGCAGATGCGCTCGAGTGGTGAGCCCTACATAACTCATCCCGTTGCCGTAGCATTAAATCTAGCCAAAATGCATTTGGATCATGAAACTTTAATGGCAGCGCTACTACATGATGTGATTGAAGATACCGAAGTTACTAAAGATGAATTAGCAGAATTATTTGGCCATACCGTTGCAGAATTGGTTGAAGGGGTTAGTAAGCTCGATAAGTTAAAATTCAATAATAGAGCGGAAATGCAGGCGGAAAACTTTCGCAAGATGTTATTGGCCATGGTGCAAGATATCCGTGTTATTTTGATCAAACTGGCTGACCGTACGCACAATATGCGCACCTTAGGCGCACTTCGCCCCGACAAACGTCGCCGTATTGCCCGTGAAACCCTGGATATTTACGCGCCCATTGCCAATCGTCTGGGTATTCATAATATTAAAAATGAATTGGAAGTGTTGGGCTTTGAAGCCCTTTATCCAATGCGCTCTCGTGCATTAAAATCTGCGGTAAAACAAGCACGTGGCAACCGAAAAGAAATCATCAATAATATTAGAGAAGAAATTTCTGCTCGTTTGACAGAGCATGGCATCGAAGCACAAGTAATTGGTCGAGAAAAACATCTGTTCTCTATTTACCGAAAAATGCTTAATAAAGAGTTGATGTTTAATGAAGTCATGGACATTTATGCTTTTCGCGTGATTGTTGATAATAAACTCGACGACTGTTACCGAGCACTTGGGGCTGTTCATAATTTATTTAAACCGATAGAGACACGTTTTAAAGACTATATTGCCATTCCAAAAACCAATGGTTACCAGTCATTGCATACCTCACTAATTGGTCCTCATGGTATCCCTGTAGAGATTCAAATTCGAACTCATGACATGGACCAAATGGCTGACAAAGGGGTTGCCGCTCATTGGCTCTATAAACAAAACGGGGATGACAGCGGCACTACCGCACAAATGAAAGCAAGACGTTGGATGCAAAGCTTACTAGAGTTGCAACAAAGCGCCGGCAGTTCGTTTGAGTTTATTGAAAACGTTAAATCCGATCTCTTCCCTGAAGAAATTTATGTATTTACCCCAGATGGTCGCATCATTGAATTGCCTATGGGGGCTACCGCTGTTGATTTTGCCTATGCCGTTCATACCGATGTGGGTAATTCCTGTGTTGGGGTCAAGGTAGACAGAAAACCTTACCCATTAAGCCAACCTATTGATTCAGGCCAAACCATTGAAGTAATAACCTCATCAGCAGCTCGTCCTAACGCGACATGGCTAAACTTTGTTGTCACCGCCAAAGCACGATTACAAATTCGAACCTACTTACGCTCACAAGAACAAAACGAGTCTCACTCATTAGGTAAACGATTATTAAGTCATGCATTGGGTAAAACAAAATTAGAAGAAATCGGCCAAGAAAAAATCGAGCAAGTGGTCAAAGAAACAGGTAATGCAAGTTTTGATGATTTACTGGTGAATATCGGCTTAGGTAACGCACTTAGCATAGGTATTGCCCGCCGACTTACCGATGAATTTACCGAAGACAGAGTACTGAATCATTCCAACAGTAAAACCAAAATGCCGATTAAAGGCACCGAAGGTATGTTGGTCAGCTATGCAAAATGTTGTCGACCTATCCCAGGAGATAGCATTCTAGCCTACTTAAGCCCAGGCAAAGGCTTAATCGTTCACCAACAAGGCTGTCGTAATATTAAAGGCTCTCAAGAGAGCCAGTTATTCCCGGTGAAGTGGGACAGTGATATCGATCGCGATTTTATTGCAAAATTACGTATTGAAATCCTCAACCACCAAGGGGCGTTAGCTAAGTTAACCAATGTCGTTGCTAAATGTGACTCTAACGTACATTCACTTAATTCAGGTGAAAAAGAATCTGGCTTATACGTAATTGATATGGAAATTACTTGTCGAGATCGTATCCATTTAGCCGACATTATTCGTAAAATTAAAGTGATGGTTGACGTACAGCGCGTTGTCCGAAACAAGTAAAATTTATAGGAAGCACATGAAAACAATTATTAATACAGAGAATGCACCCAGTGCCATCGGTACATACAGCCAAGCAGTGAAAGTTAAAAATACCGTTTATCTTTCAGGTCAAATTCCATTGGTTCCTAGCACAATGGAAATTGTATCGGATGATTTTACCGAACAAGCACACCAAGTATTCAAAAACTTATCTGCCGTATGTGAAGCAGCCGGTGGCAACTTAAACGACATGGTAAAAGTAAATATCTTTTTAATAGATTTAAGCCAATTTGCCACTGTCAACGAAGTAATGAGCCAGTATTTTGAACAACCTTATCCGGCTCGTGCAGCAGTACAAGTATCACGCTTACCCAAAGATGTTGCTATTGAAATTGACGGGGTAATGGAATTACCTAACGTTGCTTAATCGCATCACAGATAGAGATTGATTGAATGACCCCAGAAAGGTTACAACGCATTAATAACATGCTAGATCAGCGCCAACCTGATCTCACCGTTTGCATGGAAGGTGTACATAAAACCCATAACTTAGCCGCTGTAGTACGTACCGCTGATGCCATTGGTATTAGCGATGTGCATGCGGTATGGAAAAACGAAGAAATGGAAGTGCGTGGCGGTAGCGCCGCGGGCAGCCAAAATTGGGTAGATGTTCATAATTATTCCCGCACAACAGACGCCATTGCTGAATTAAAAAAGCAAAATATGCAGATTTTAGTGACTAACTTATCTGATAGCTCTGTTGATTTTCGTGAAATTGACTACACCAAGCCAACGGCAATTATCCTCGGGCAAGAAAAATTTGGTGCGACTGAAGAAGCCCTTGCGCTTGCCGACCAAGATATTGTCATCCCTATGGTAGGCATGGTGCAGTCATTGAATGTATCGGTTGCAAATGCGGTTGTACTCTATGAAGCGCAAAGACAACGTAAAGCAGCTGGCATGTACGACACTCCGAGCATTTCATATGAACGTCGTCAACGATTCTTATTTGAAGGTGGCCATCCTATATTTGCCCAAGCTTGTAAGCGTAAAGGCTTACCTTACCCGAGTATCGACGAGCACGGTCAGATCATTGCGTCGCAGGAGTGGTGGCAACAAATGCAAATGACCCAAGAAGCTTGGCAAGCAATCGACAACTAACCATGGATTAACCAAGTGTCAGGCACACAACAGGGATTAGGAAATCTTGCTCGTATTGCAATATCAACGCTAAAAGGTGTTGGTCCAAGCATGAAGCTGAAACTAGAAAAAATCGGTTTAGTTTCTGTGCAAGACTTATTGTTCCACCTGCCACTTCGTTATGAAGACAGAACACGCGTCACAGCGGTCAGAGATTGTTTACCTGGCATTTACACTAACATCATTGGTGAAGTCACCCAAAGCCAAATTATTCAAGGGCGGCGACGGATGCTGGTTGTCACTATCAATGATGGCACTGGCACGGTTAACCTTAGGTTTTTTCATTTTTCGGCCGCACAAAAAAATAACCTCAGCGTCGGCTTAAGTATTCGTTGTTATGGTGAAATACAACGAGGTGCACGTGGCTATGAAATCATCCACCCAGAATACAAGCCACTAGATCAAGACAAACCACTCACTGCCGTTGAAGAAACATTAACCCCTGTGTACCCGACCACTGATGGTTTGAAACAAATTACCCTGCGCAATTTAACCAATCAAGCGCTATTAAGGTTACAACGCGGACAAGTAGAAGAATTATTGCCAGCGAACTTTATCAATGAACCCTATTCATTAGCCGAGGCATTAGCTTTTATTCATCGACCAACGCCAGATACTTCGGTTACCCAATTAGAGGACGGAAAACATCCTGCTCAATTACGCCTGATAAAAGAAGAGTTACTTGCCCATAATCTCAGCATGCTCAAACTCAGACAATCCAGTGATGTTCATCAAGCAACTTCGTTAAGCGTTGATCAACAACTAGAAACGAGATTTTTAACCTCTTTACCTTTTTCACCAACAAACGCACAAGCAAGAGTCGTAAAAGAAATCAGAGCTGATCTCCAAAAAGCAATGCCAATGATGCGTTTAGTTCAAGGGGATGTTGGCTCAGGCAAAACCTTAGTAGCTGCACTCGCCGCAATCACGGCAATCAGCCAAGGCTATCAAGTGGCGTTAATGGCGCCCACCGAAATCTTGGCGGAGCAACATGCCATCAACTTTCAACAGTGGTTTGAACCGCTGGGGATATCAGTAGGGTGGCTCGCAGGTAAAACTAAAGGTAAAGCACGTCAACACGCATTAACCCATATTGAAAATGGTGATATGCAAATGATTGTCGGCACCCATGCACTGTTTCAAGATGATGTTACTTTCAACAAACTGGCACTGATTATTATTGATGAGCAGCATCGCTTTGGTGTGCATCAACGCTTATCATTACGAGAAAAGGGCGCGTTTGAAGGCAATTATCCGCATCAATTGATCATGACGGCTACGCCGATCCCACGGACACTTGCCATGACCGCCTATGCTGATCTCGACACCTCAGTGATAGATGAATTACCCCCTGGACGTACGCCTATTACCACAGTTGCCTTACCTGACAGTCGTCGAGATGACGTCATTGCACGTATTCGACACTCTTGTTTAGAAGAAAGCCGCCAAGCTTATTGGGTGTGTACCCTAATTGAAGAGTCAGAAGTATTACAGTGTCAAGCGGCTGAAGATACCGCCATTTATTTACAAGCACACTTACCAGAGCTAAAAGTAGGGCTGGTACATGGCAGAATGAAAGCGCAAGCAAAGCAAACCGTGATGGAATCATTTAAAAACGGGGAGCTGCACTTACTGGTTGCCACCACAGTGATTGAAGTGGGTGTGGATGTGCCGAATTCTAGCTTAATGGTGATTGAAAATCCCGAGCGATTAGGCTTAGCGCAGTTGCATCAACTTCGTGGTCGAGTTGGACGAGGATCCGTCGCCTCGCACTGTGTATTAATGTATAAAAGTCCATTATCAAAAACCGCCACCAAACGGTTAGCCGTTTTACGAGAGAGTAACGACGGCTTTGTTATCGCACAAAAAGACTTAGAAATTAGAGGGCCGGGTGAATTGTTGGGCACTAAACAAACCGGCTTAGCTGAGTTAAAAATTGCCGACTTAGTGCGAGATGCTGATTTGATCCCCGAAGTACAACAACATGCCTTCTTATTATGGAAGCAGCACCCAGAAAATGCCTTAGCATTAATTAACCGCTGGCTTGGCAGCCGAGAACACTACTCCAACGCGTAAAAGCTGTGATGAATACTTAGGCAGCGCCCCAAGGCTTACAAAGAAAATAAATTTAAATAAGCTTGATTCTCATTAGGATCACTGCCTTGTGCTATGGCAAAACACTGTTCGGCAACCCCTTCAACAAGGGTAACGATTGTGTTATCTAATTTTCCAGATTCAACCATTTTGCTAAGGATCACTAGCACCTCATCAAGCGTCATCCCTTTGCGATAAGGCCGATCTTGCACTAATGCTTGAAAGACATCAGCAACAGCGATAATTCTTGCTTCGGTACTTAAATCACGCTCTTTTGGATGAAACGGATAGCCAGCTCCATTGAGCCCTTCATGATGATAAGCTGCCCAGCGAGCCACCTCGCCAAGCCCTTCGATATGGCGCAATATTTCAAAGGTCTCATAACTATGTTGGTTCATCACCGAACGCTCGGTATCATTTAACGGACCTGCTTTTTCAAGAATATCATCCGGTGTATGCAGTTTACCTAAGTCATGTAGTAGCCCCGCAATTTCAACCTTGTGACATTGCGCTTCTGACAAACCACAAGTCGTAGCGATAAATTTGGCAACATCTGCCACCCTTACCGAATGCAGTGCAGTAAAAGGACTTTTCTGATCAACAATATATGCCATGATCAATGACAAATGTTTTATTTGCTCAAGCGATAAAGGACAATCACTCGAGTATTTGCCCATATCCCAGGTATATCGGGTAATGTGTCTATCTTCCAGTGCAATCCAAAACGCCTCTGTGCACTCTACACTTTCAAATGCTTGCACTAACTCCGGCTTGAAAAAAGTGCCCGAATGATCAGTGATAGCTTTTACAACTTGTGCTTTTGCCAGCAAAATATCTGTTTCATAATGTGAAGATGCCAGCACATCAATACGATCTGAGATGAAAATTAAATTAGCCATCAGTGCATCATGCGCACTAATATTTTCATTTGATAAATCAATCCAATGAGTATGGTGATGAAGGATGGGGATTGAAAACTTTGCTAACGGTTCAAATGATTTTAATAACTGATGACCAATACGGCAGTGGATATGAGCATCATTCCAGTCAAAATGATTCACTAAGCTTGAATGCATTTGTTCAGTAGATACACCGCAATCGTGCAACAGCCCTAGCTCAAAGGCAAACTGGATATCTTCATCACTGAAACCTAACTGATTACCTATTTGACTGGCAATATAACCCACTCGTTTACCATGATTGGTATCATTCATGCCCACTAAAGACACTGCCGTTTCGATAGCAATAACCATCTGTCGTAAATCGATATTCAAAGCTTGATACTCCACAGCGTTGAGTCAAAAAAGCTTGGCTCATCATTATTACTCTAGACCAAGAAATTTCTATTGAAAAGTATGACAATCAATTAGGGCGTGTTGAACTTTCAAGTTTGTTTTTGCAGCAGTTTGTTGGAAATTTATACAAGGCAGTGCTTTTGATGTGTGGTTGTTCCACATGATAAAGCACTAAAGATTTTGTGCTCCTGCAAAATCACCTTACCCCACATCCATGTGGGGCAACATAGTAGAAATGACAACAAACACTGCCTGAAAGGTTCGGTTAAAAGCGTTTTATTCTTTGTTGTGAGGAGATTTGCTTAGATGACTAAGCGTCATTCCTCACGCCGCGTTTAAAACGCTTTTGTCTCGAACAAAAATCAAATAACAAAGATCAAAACGCCCTAATTACACTCAATTAACTAGGCAATAACTTTCGCTTAGCATTAGCAAATTGCTACAAGGCAATACGAGGTATTTTAACGATATACTTTTGTACTCTCTGGTTTATTAGCCAGCATTGATAGCTGCTTATCATGCCAAAAAGATAATGCGATTAATGAGCTAATAGCGCCAAGTAATGCTATGCCCATGTCTGATTGAGTGTCCCAGATGTAACCTTGAGTCCCTAAAAATGCTTCGGCATTTTCACCGGTGGCAATAGCAACCCACCATTCAATTAATTCATAAAAGGCACTAAATGCTAAGCAAATTGAAATGATGATAACATTACGCCACATATCACCATTAACCACCTGCTTACGTATCAATATTTCTCTTGCTAATAGTGCTGGGACAAACCCTTGAAAAAAATGCCCCACTTTGTCGTAGTTATTTCGTTCTGCACCAAATAAGCCATCAAAAAAGGGCACTTCGGCATAGGTATAATGCCCGCCAATCATCAACACGATACAGTGCAATAAAATAAAACCGTATAGCATATCAGTTAGCCGAAACGATCGATAAGTTAACGCAAGTATCATAGCGCCAATTATCGCGGGGGCGACTTCCAAGAACCAAGTAAATTGATCCTTTGGATTAATCCCAGACCAAATCAACACAACGATGAAAGTAATACTCCAAAGCAATTTAATACGCAGGTACTCCTATCATCGATACCCATGCCAAAATCATAAGTTTGCCCACTGTTGTTTAACCCCGATCAAATGGATAACCCCAAAGAATAAACAGATCATTGAGCTCCAAAACCAAAATTCTGGCGTGCGCCCCATGGGAGTATTTATCAGAAAAAAGCCGATAATGCCTCGTGCTAAATAAATAATGGTGATCAGCACTAATACGATACGCATAAATGGCAACTTAACCATAAGACCGGCGGCAGAAAATGCATACATTGACCAAATTCCTAACACCAACACGATAAAACTAGTAACAATAGTCGGTTGCAAACTACCTTGTTCAGCAAGTTGCGCCATGTGCTCACCTGCCCCAAAAAAACGATACCAAGGAGCACCAAAATAAATACAGCCTAGATGTAAAAGAGCAGCAATCGCACTTAAAGCGCCTGCAGCCATTAAAAAGATATTCATGTATTCACAATCTCCTATCAGTGAGCATGTATCCAATCTATCAACGTATATACATTGTTATTTTTTTTGAATGCGAAATATCCGCTCAAACGCATCATACACAGCTAAATGTAAGGTGTCGCCATGATTCAGTTGTTCGAAAAATTGAAAATTAACAGAATAATTAGCAGGCTTTTTGGTATTCACTTTTTCAAACAAGGTTTTTGCTAATCGCTCCATGATTGCTCCTTCTTTACCTACGCCAATATAAATGGATTTTTCTTTGGATGATGTTAATGGCGTATAGGAGAATAACGACTCATCATCCCACCATAAACTTGGGCTAATAATAATATAGTTATCAAATAAGTTCGGCGATTTAAACAATACCTCTGTTGCAAGTAAGCCACCTAACGATTGACCAATAAGGGTTCTAACTGAATGGGTACGATAATTTTTTTCAATTAAGGGTTGCAGTTCGGAGCCGATAAATTCAATAAATTGCTCTGACCTTCCACTAGAAGGAAAGTCCTGTTGATCTTGTTGATTATTAGTTGGGTAAGTAAAATCGCGTTTTCTATCAACATTAACGATACCAACAATGATAGTTTCAGGTAGCTGATTTATCCACGACAGAGAGCCAAATTGCACCAGCCCAGCCAAATGGATAAAGTCTTCATTCGCACCGCCATCTAAAAGATAAATCACGGGATATTTTTGCTTGGAATCACCGTGATAGCTACGAGGCAGATAAATATTAAGCTGTCGTTTTTCATTAAGCACGACCGAATCGAACTCAATAATTTCACCGATAGAAAAATCAGCTTTAGTAGAGATCTCCAACTGATTTTGAGCATGAAGTGAGCACATACTCATCATTAATACTAGGCCAATTAAGCATTTTAGCACTTTATCTATTTCCAATATCATTGCATTTCAACAACCTTGCTAAGTTTTAAACAAATATATTAACTTGAACTAAATGTAAAATGTATTCTCGAGCGTTTCATTATCGTTCTAGAATCATTATTCAGTCTTTTCTACTCGAATACCTAATAACAGCGCAACGAGCAAAGTTGGAACGATTGCATACAATAAAGGGACTACTGCCAAACTGAAAAAAGCCATCAAATAAGCTAAAAATAAAATGATTGGCAATGCAAAATAAAACAAGTTTTGCCGAGTAAAAAAAGAAAATACCTTACGCACACCAACGATTACCACACATGAAAAGGTGGCCGCCAAAAGAACTAGCAAAATATTTGAATAATATGAAATAACAAAGTGGTGGTATGGTCTGAGAAGTTCAGGTACCGGCATTGCGGCGACAATACCAGAGAACCAAACAAATAAATAACAGAAAGCACTCCCTAAAAAGTATGAAATTATATTTTTATATGTATTCGTCATCATTGACTCCTTCCTTGTAAGACAACATCCTATTTGTCAGCACGCAATAAAACCGCACAGACTATTATTTCCACCAACAGCTCTTGCTTAGATGCAAATTACAGCATCATTTCAAGCTTAATAGAACTCTATACTCTACTTATCTAAAATGATATCAAAACCACCATAAATCAGCCTTTTTCCATCAAAGGGCATAGGGTTGTTTGCTGGATCCATTCTTGGATCTGCCATCATTGTTTGCCAACCAGCATCCCTTACTTCTTTAGATGGCCAGATAACCCATGAAAATACCACAGTTTCATTATCTTTTGCTTTAACCGCCATCGGAAATGATGTGATTTCTCCATCAGGAACATCATTTCCCCAAGTTTCAACTACCTTTAATGCTCCACACTCTTTGAACATTTCCACCGTAACTTCCGCTTGTTCAAGGTACGCCACTTTATTCGCTGTTGGCACAGCAGCAACAAAACCATCTACATATGACATAGCTAATCTCCTTTGACTCAACTGATAATCTTAGTCTAATGATGCAATAAAAACTAAGTTTTTTCGACAATCAAGTATGCATGTAATTCTGGAAATTGTTCATATTCTAGGTGCCTTGGTATACAACCTAAACCTATACATAAGTTAACAAAATCATTAACACCTAAAGTTGAGTATGAAATTTCAGGTCCCATGGCATTATTGGAGTGCTCATCAGCTTGATTAGTTCCCCCAAAAGAAAAGATTAAAATACCGCCTTGGTTGAGACTAGAGACAAGCTTTTCCATCACCTTTGTTTGCTGTGACAAAGGAATATGCCAGATGCTATCCCATGCGGTAATAAAATCATATTTAGCTGAAATTTCCCACTCACAGATATCTTGATGATGAAAAATAACCTCAGGATGGCGCTTTCTGGCAAGGCTTACCATCTTTTGTGATACATCTACGCCCTCAGGTATAAAGCCTTCACTCTTAAGCAGGTCAATAAACCTACCCGTACAGCCACAACCGACATCCAAAGCGCTACCTTTATTTTTGGCAAACGCCAAAGCTCGCCTATGCTGTTCCATGCCATTTTGTCGATCAAATGTACTTCTTTCCCAAAGGTGGGTAATTTGATCGTAAGCGGTGCCAATATCATTAGGATCCATATATTAATAACCTAAGTCCATCATAAACCACCAGATACATTCAAAAAGCTCCCTGTAGCAAATGACGATTTATCAGACGCTAACCAAAAAATAGCTTCAGCAACTTCTTCAGGCAAACCGCCTCGTTGCAATGGAATGTTCTTTGCTAACCTCGCAATGCGATCGGGTTCACCGCCGCTGGCATGCATATCGGTATAAATTAATCCCGGACGAACACAGTTAACTCTTATACCTTCAGCGGCCACTTCTAACGATAGACCTTTAGTTAATGTGTCTACTGCTCCTTTAGATGCAGCATAATCGATATACTCATTGGGAGAGCCAGAGCAAGCTGCACCTGACGAGACATTGACAATAACGCCACCCACCCCACCATGGCGAGTTGACATCCGCTTGACTGCCTCTCGACAACACAAAAAATAACTGGTGACATTGTTGATTAGCACAGCATTGATCCGCTCTGCACTCATTTCTTCTAAACGCATCTGCTTTTTTAATATGCCTGCGTTATTGACCAGCACAGAAATCGCACCTAATTCTCGCTCAACCGTTGCAAATAAACGTTCCACATCAGACTCATTAGAAACATCCGCTTGTACAGTAATACATTGACCGCCTTGAGCTTTGACTTCTTGCGCTAATTGATTAGCAGCCTCAACGTTAGACTGGTAGTTAATACATACGGCATAATCATTTTTGGCAAAAAGCCTGACAGTCGCAGCTCCTATGCCTCGGCCACCACCGGTAATGATTGCGACTTTTTGATTATTCATCCTCTATCCTTTAACTGCTGAATGAAAAGTAATAGTTATTATCACTAACATACTGGCTATCATAAATGCAGCGTGACATATATTGTCAGGCTATTGAGTTATCTGATTCAGTCAGGCTGCTGCCACAACCGAGCGTAAATCATCAACCAGCCGCTTTCGACTGCTGCGTTCATACTCCGCAGGCGAAAATGGCATTGCCGATGCTGCGTAATCATCGATTAACTGAAGCAGTGCATCCTTTGAAGTACCTACTGGTGACGATACATTCCCATTATCAGTGATGGCTATCAGTTTCTCTTGCAGCATTTCTTTCTTGATTATGCTGGCTCCACAGGAAGGATCGGCGACACAAAGCCCAAAAGTGCCATTAAAAAAATACGGTAGGTAACTTTGTATTTTAGCGTGAACCGCTTGCTCAGACTGTCCATAGCTTGCGAGTGCAGCTCTAAACTCTTTGGTTAGCTGTGTGATAACAGCTGCACGTTCAGCTCCGCAGGGAGCCTGATGAGCAATGTGCACCCATCGCACACACTCAGGTCTGAAATACTCTCCTGTTAACAGTGTTTCGATTTGCGTGCTACCAAAAATTGCTGAGTAAACTGAATCATCATCACAAATATAGGTGGCGCTAGGTATCGCTTTGATGTCAATGAGTTGCTCAAGCCGACTAACAGACAGCCCAGCTAGCGCGGCAAACTCACTTTTTTCAACAAAATACTGCTGTAAATATTGTGCTAATGACATTATTTGCTCCAATTACGCAATACCAATATAGTTAGGGTGAGACTGAATACGAACTAACCATGCTTGAATAGCAGGGTAGCTATCTAATTCAAAGCCACCTTCATGTGCAACATGTGTGTAGCCATATAAAGAGATATCAGCAGCGGTTAGTTTATTACCAACTAAATACGGCGTTTTAGTTAACTGCTCTTCCATGACTTTTAACGCTTTATGACCACCTTCCTGTTTGGCTTCATACTCGGCTTTACGAGCCTCAGGTAAACCAAGGTATTTCGCAATAAATCTGGCAACTGCAATAAATGGTTCATGGCTGTATTGCTCAAAAAACTGCCATTGTTGTATCTTTGCATTTTCATAAGCGTCTTGTGGTTCAAATGCAGTTCCCGAGACGAGAAAATTTAAAATAGCATTAGATTCAGAAAGGTAACGACCATCATCTAATTCAAGTAATGGTATTTTGCCGTTAGGGTTCTTCTCAAGGAATGATTCAGATTGTGTCTCATTTGCCAGAATATCAACATCAATCCACTCATGCTCAATGTCAACTAACGCGGTTAACAGTTTTATTTTATAGCAATTACCAGAGTGAACATCGCCATATATTTTCATTACATCCTCCTTGGTTTACAACACTTCATTATGAGGCAAGATCATATTGTCAAATGTGCCACAAACTCAAGCGCTAACATTGTTTAGGTTATGCTAAATCGTTATTTCAATATCCATAGGAATAAATTGCAGCACGTTTTATCTCATATACCAAGAGACATATTGATTATCAGACATGACATACCAAGGATGATAAAACCTAAAAAACCAATAATAACAGTACGTTCAGGTATGGCATGAAGCGCTAATGAAGGCATTTGCCTTAACGCTGATATCGACGGCACAAATAAAACGGAATGACGTTCAAACTTTTGATATTTAACCATAAGCTTAGTAAACAGTAATTTTACTCCTGAAAAGTACATTAATACGAATGTTGAAGCCCCTAGTAGCTCTATCATGGCCATAAGTTCCATGCTCATCATAAGCTCTGGCCCAGCAACCAATGCAACAATGATCACAGCTAATGAATGCCAAACTCCTTTTGACATGAATTTTTTCAGCCTATTAAACACCTCTTTATCCTTATTTTTCTCTCAGTACAATAGACATCAGATAACGAGAAGCAACCTGATATTATCACTCTAGTACGCAAAAACTTTAATACCGTTAACACATCAAAACCTCTTTGAGGTGAGTAGTCAACGGCTATTTCATCAAGTGTTGGGGGATATTAAATTAAAGCTAATACCTAGCTCAAAAGTAACTAATTATTCGTTATTATTTCGCGGTGGTTTTGGGCAAGGTTTTATATTACAAGTCATAGAAAAGACAAACAGTGTCTGAAACTAAGATGAAATACTTCACGTAACCATCCTTATTAGCCGTCGGTTAACGATGAGGTTTATCGTGATATTGTTTTCTTTGTCCAAAAATACCAAACCAAAACGTCAGCTCTAACACCATACCCAAGAAAACGAAAAAAGCTGCACTTTGAGAAAGGCCATAACCATAAGAAATTAAAGCCGCTAGCAATAAACAAGCTAGAATTATCCATTTATGTAATATGTTCATAAATCCCTCTGATTAAACTAATGACATACTAGTTAAAGATATATGCGAGATATTTTTCAAGCAACACCAAGTTTGTAATAGTATGTTACATCAATAGTAACTTCATCTGATCAGAGTAAATTTACTTAATAAAATAACCAATAGGAAGCCATTGGCCACTATTTTTACTCAGTGTTAATGTTTCTATTGCTAGTTTTTTATTTTGAAATTCAGTTTGAAATTGAATCACTAGATACTCGCCATCTGGAGCACCAGGAAGAGATGTATACGCTTTCTCACTAACCTCTTCGCGAGATATAACATGCCCTAAAGGAGAACGAACGCCTTTAAGCGCAGTATTCCATTTTGTTTGAGAAAGTTGTGATTTAAAGAAAGAGTCCGACTTCTGCCAACTTTCAATGTACTGACCTGCATCAACTATTTTAAGCCACTGTTTCGCCACAATTGAGCCTGAAAATTCATTAGCCCAAACAAAAGAAAAACAGCACAGTGATAAAATTAATATCAGTTTTTTCATAATAATTCCTTTTATTTTTCAGTTTATTAATATTGCCATACTGAAGAGGCCGTTAACAACTGAAAAAATGACTCTTATAACTCACCAAGAAAAAAATTCCTTTTCTATCTGAACACAGTCAGAAACATCCCTTTTTATTTATTATATCAATGAGATATTAAGTCATTCCCTCACTTTTACCTTCGATGTGCATTTATCTTTATTCACAATTAAGATAAATGCCGCCGTTAAATCGTACAGCCATTCAGATAACTTGATCTGAATAGTTAATTATTGCCAAAAAATACGGTAGACTACGATTAATTTTTTAGTATAGTGAAAGTGTTATGTCATCTTCTGAACAAGCCCCTGTGAACCCCAAAGAATCTTCTGATTCTGATAACACCACACATTTTGGCTTTCAAACGGTCGAAAAGCACGAAAAAGAGTCGAAAGTTGCCGGTGTTTTTCATTCTGTGGCGCAACAATACGACATAATGAATGATTTAATGTCTTTTGGCCTACACCGTTTATGTAAACGATTCACCATAGACGCCAGTGGTGTCCGCCCAGGTAACACCGTTTTGGATTTAGCAGGTGGAACAGGCGATCTAACCGCAAGATTTTCTAAATTAGTCGGTCGTGAAGGTAAAGTCATACTGGCAGATATCAACAGCTCAATGCTCAATGTTGGTCGTGATAAGTTACGTGATCAAGGGCTAGTGCAAAATATTGAATATGTACAAGCGAATGCTCAGTACCTTCCGTTTGAAGACAACACCTTTGATATTATCACCATTGCCTTTGGTTTACGGAATGTCACTGATAAAGAAATGGCGTTGCGTTCTATGCACCGTGTGTTAAAACCCGGTGGCCGCTTATTAGTGTTAGAATTTTCTAAGCCTGAATACCCACTACTCGATAAGGCCGGTAAATTTTTCTCCTTCAATGTACTGCCTAAAATAGGCAAATTAGTGGTGAACGACAGCGAAAGTTATCAATACCTTGCTGAATCGATTCAAATGCACCCTGATCAGGAGACCTTAAAAGCCATGATGGAAGAAGCAGGCTTTGAGCAAACCACATACACCAATTTAACCGGTGGCGTTGTCGCTTTACATAAAGGGTATAAATTTTAACTTATGTCGTCGCTCCATTTGCCGCAACAAATGTTGTTATTGATCATTGAAAAAATTATCAATAACGCATTAGCATTAAATATTAATCATAACAATGCTTTGCGAGATCTTGCTGGCAAAACCTTAACCATTAAGCTCAGTGAGTTAAATTTTCCTATTACGTTAACTGCTAACGACACGCAACTATTAGTGACCAGTATAGATGGAGAGAGTGATTGTCAATTATTTGCTAACATTGCAGCACTACAAGAGTTACAGCGGCATCAGCAACTGACTGAATTGATCAAACAAGACAAACTCGATATTCAAGGAGATTTAAAAGTTGCTCAGCGCTACGCAAGCTTGTTTGAAAATATCTCTATTGACTGGCGAACCGAACTTGCCAAACACATTGGCGATGTTCCCACCTACAAAATTGAACAGTTTAGTTTATGGTTATCCGCTAAATTTAAATTTGCTGCTGAGCAAATCCAAGCCGATGCCAGCGAATGGTTAGTTCATGAAAAACAACTTGCCGTTACTAGCGATCAAATTGAAGACTTCTCCACGCAAGTTAACCAATTATCACAACGTTTACAGCAACTAGAGTCGCAGATGAATCAGCTGGAAAAAACACTTTCAACCGACCCTGCACTAGCGGCAGCAAACAATAAAGGGCAAACTGTTGAGTAGTTTTCGCTTATATCGCATCGTCAAAACCTTCCTCAATTACGGGCTGGATGAGCTATTACCAAAGAACACCTTACCTTGGTACGTAAAATTTGCCCGTTTAAGTGTCTTTTGGATCAGAAATAAGCATAAAAACCAGCCATTAGCATTACGCTTTCGTTTGGCAATTGAATCACTAGGCCCTGTGTTTATTAAGTTTGGTCAAATGCTCTCTACTCGGCGAGACTTACTGCCTGAAGATTTTGCTCATGAGCTAGCGATGTTGCAAGATAGAGTCCCTGCATTTGATGGTGAACAAGCTAAGCAGATTATTGTACAGGCGATTGGTCAACAAACTTTTGATGAACTTTTTAGCAATTTTGAGTTACAACCATTAGCCTCGGCATCTATTGCGCAGGTACATACGGCTGATTTATCGCTTGATGGCACTGATAAGCAAGTGGTGATCAAAGTATTACGGCCTAAAATCGAAAAAGTGATCAATGCGGATATTCAAGTGATGGCATTATTTGCCAAGATTTTATCGCGCTGGTTGCCAGATGGAAAACGCCTGCGCCCAAAAGAAGTGGTAGCAGAATACAAAAAAACCATCTTAGACGAGCTTGATCTTAATCGAGAAGCCGCCAACGCCATTCAACTGCAGCGTAATTTCAGTCAAGGTCGAGAGTTTGACCATATTATTTACGTACCTGAAATTTATAGCCAATACAGCACTAAAAATGTCTTAGTAATGGAGCGCATTTATGGCATAGGAGTAGGTGAAGTAGATAAACTCCATGACTTAGGCGTGGATATGAAATTGCTCGCTGAACGCGGGGTTGAGGTATTTTTCACTCAAGTATTTCGTGACAGCTTTTTTCATGCCGATATGCATCCTGGTAATGTGTTTGTTGATGCCACTAACCCTGAAGATCCCACATGGATAGCAATTGACTGCGGCATTGTTGGCACACTAAACCGAGAAGATAAACGTTACTTAGCTGAAAACTTTGTTGCCTTTTTCAACCGAGATTATCGTAAAGTTGCCCAGTTGCATGTAGATTCTGGTTGGGTACCTGCGGGCACCAGTGTCGATGAGTTTGAATTTGCCATTCGTACCGTCTGTGAACCAATATTTAATAAACCATTAGCAGAAATTTCCTTCGGCCAAGTACTGGTCAACTTATTTAACACCGCACGCCGCTTTAATATGGAAGTGCAGCCTCAATTAGTTTTACTGCAAAAAACTTTACTCTACATCGAAGGATTAGGGCGTCAACTGTATCCACAGTTAGATTTATGGCAAACAGCAAAACCATTTCTTGAGAATTGGGTTAAAGAGCAAATGGGCGTCAAAGCCGTATTTAGCAAAATTAAAGAAAACCTGCCTTTTTGGAATGAAAAACTGCCTGAGATACCTGATTTAGTGTATGACTATTTAAAAACAGGCAAAGAAAGTCAGCAGCAACAATTACAAGTCTTAAAAGCGCTACAACAGCAACAACACGTGCAACATCAAAAAACGATTCGCACGATTTTGTTAGCCACAGCCATAATTGTTATAACCATTCTATTCACGTAAAATAGCAAATACTTTGCGACAGTTCGCTGCAATTACTTGTAATTTCTTCACAATTACTTTTTGTATAGTTAGGCCACTAACAACGGCTTAACTATTGAAAGCCAAGCTGCCTGTGTATACACTGCTTTAATTACAATAAATTAACAATAATAAGCATTATAATAACATTGTCTTCTTTACCTCCTATTGTTGCAGGGCCACTTGTTCGCCATGTTGATCACCATAACGTCACCCTATGGTGTGTGACCACTCAACCCTACCAAATTACTGTTTCACTGTTTGATCAACAGTTAACGCCATTATTTGAGCAAACCTTAACAACGGAGCAAGTGAAGGTAATCCCAGTAGGAAGAAATGCATTTATTCAATGTATTTCCATTAATGTTAAACAAGCATTACCCGATAACACACTGATTTACTACGATTTAGCCTTAAGCTATCAGCAACATCACTATCAATTAACCGAGGTGTTATCCGATCTTGTCTATTCATCCGAAAAGTTACCAAGTTTTAAAATCTCTAAAAATATAGACAATATGCTGCATGGCTCTTGTCGCAAACCGCACTTTGAAAGTGGTGATGGCTTGGTACAAATCGATCAACTACTAGCCACTGATGGTTTTAGCGCGGAGCAACGCCCATCCTTAGTGATGATGTCGGGTGATCAGGTTTACGCTGATGATGTAGCGGGACCTATGCTGGTTGCCATTCATCAAGTTATTGAACTGCTGGGGCTGCATACAGAAAACTGGCAAGGAGCTGTCGTCAATAACACTGACAGCCTGCTAGCCAGTGAATTTTGCTATTATCAACGTGACAAATTACTTCCTCGTACCAAGGCCAATAAAGCGGTGTATGAGAAACTGTTTGCCGCCAGCAAAAAACCGATTTTTACCTCAGTAAATGCTAAAAATCACTTAGTCACTTTTGCTGAAAACATTGCCATGTACCTACTTGTGTGGTCACCTGAGCTATGGCAATTTATTGATTTTACTGGCACCAATATTCCCGATGACTATCAACAACAATATCAAGATGAATTAACCATTATTAAGCAATTCGTGCAGGGGCTAACCAGCGTCAGGCGCGCATTAGCGCATATTCCCAGCTATATGATATTTGATGATCATGACATCACCGACGATTGGAATTTAACTCGCGGCTGGGAAGAAGCTGCTTATGGTCATCCATTTTCCAAGCGCATCATAGGTAACTCATTGATCAGTTATTGGTTATGCCAAGGCTGGGGTAATCAACCGAAAAAATTTGCCTCATTAATGGAGCAAAGTAATGATTGGTTTAATGAACAAGCGCTGATAGAACAAGATCAGTTAATTGAACAGTTATTAGCATGGCAAGATTGGCACTATAGCTTAGCAACAACCCCTAAATTAGTCGTACTTGATACCCGAACCCAACGATGGCGTTCAGAGAGTCGGGCATCAAAACCTTCAGGGTTGATGGATTGGGAAGCATTAACAGAAATGCAGCAGGAGTTAATCAACGAACCTCGGGTGATCTTAGTGTCTCCCGCCCCAATTTACGGGGTTAAGATGATCGAAACCATTCAAAAGATTTTTACGTTTTTTGGTCAACCTTTGATGGTAGATGCGGAAAACTGGATGGCGCATTCAGGCACAGCCAATGTCATACTCAATATTTTTCGCCATATCAAAACACCACCTGAGTTTATTATTCTCTCGGGCGATGTCCATTATTCCTTTGTTTATGATGTTACTCATCGTTTTCGTCGTAATAGTTCTAAAATAGTGCAAGTAACCTGCAGCGGGATTAAAAATGAATTTCCAGCAGGCTTGTTGCAATGGCTAGATACGCTAAATCGTTACCTTTATGCCCCGTATTCACCACTTAACTGGTTCACAAAACGACGACGGATGAAAATAATCGTGCGAAAACCTGACGCCAATAAACAAGATCAACTGTATAACGGCAGTGGCATAGGGCGCATCACCCTAACTAATGATGCAGATATAGTGAAAGCAGAACTACTCACCTGTGACAGCAAAACCATTCACTTTGATTAAAAGCATCAATTGATATAATTAATTTGCTATCGTCCCACTGCCAAGCCCTCTACACCGAAATAAAGAGTGAATGCTAATCGAAAACGATTTAGTTGTTTTTAATCATAGCTTTGTGCAATTTTCTCAATTGTAAAAGCTAAAAATTGCTACCTATATTGAAATAACTTGTAACCTATCAGGGTCATTGTATAAAAATCAACCAAGAGCGGAGGAGTTATGCTTGCTCGTTTACTTTTATGCACTAGCATCCTAGTCATTACAGCTTGTGGTGGTGGCTCATCAGGCAGTAGTAATACTAACAATAATAGCTCAACTGGTGGCAATGACTCCACTGAATGGGCTATTAATACTAACTACTTAATGGATGGTGGGCCTGGTAAGGACGGTATTCCATCACTGGACTCGCCGCAATTTACACCCGCAGAGCAGCTAAACTACATCGACAGCCAAGAACTCATTATCGGCATCAGTTATCAAGGACAAATTAAGGGCTATCCTCATAAGGTGCTAGACTGGCATGAAATCGTTAATGACAGCGTTGCAGGTAATAAGTTTGTCTTAAGCTATTGCCCTTTAACCGGTTCCGCCATGGCTTGGGCAATTGACAGTCAAACCGGTGACACCGAATTTGGCGTATCAGGTTTACTCTATAATTCTAACTTAATCTTATATGATAGAAATACTGACAGCAATTGGCCTCAAATGCTCATGACATCAGCTAACGGCAGTAAATCAGGCACTCAGGCAAATCAGTTAACTACATTTGAAACCACTTGGGAGCAATTCAAAACTATGTACCCGAATGCCCAAGTCCTAGACGAGAATCAAGGCTTTAGTCGCGATTATCAAGCTTACCCCTACGGTAGTTTTCGCACCGATAATAACTTGCTCTTTAATGTAAACAACAAAGATGACGATAGATTACACAAAAAAGAACGAGTATTAGGCATAAATGTTGGCGACGAATATATCGCCATTGTAATTGACCTATTAATGGCAGATCATGAACTTATCACGATCGAGGTGGGTGGCGAGCAGATCACTATAGCCGGCAGCGGTGATAAAAAAATGGCGGTAGCTTTTCACAATCAACTCAGCGATGGGACTATGCTGACCTTTACACCTGAGTATGGCCAATACCCAATTATTATGTCAGATCAAGAAGGAAACATGTGGGATATCAATGGTATCGCACATTCTGGCCCGAGAGAAAACAATCGATTAAATATACCGTTTAGCTACGTGGCATATTGGTATGCCTGGGCCTCTTTCTTTCCACAAACGAGTATCTATTGATCATGATGCCTATCAAAAAATTACTTATCACCAGCAGCATGGCTTGTTTTAGCACCTTCACAGGTGCTGCAACCTGTAGTTGTGCTGGCGTACCTTTATTAAATAGTATGAACGCCACAAATGTAAACGCTCAGAGTTGGCTACTATCGATTAACTACGAATACCATGAGATCAACGATTTATATTCGGGCTCGCAACAAGTTAATGATGAAACTTTCAGAGAAAGAGTGAGCAATAGCATTATTAGTCAGCTGGATTATGGCATTGACGAACATTGGTCAATCACAGGCATGATCAGTCATATAAGCCATAAAAGACAAATAGGCTCCAGTAACAACAGTAAAATACATACTTCTGGACTAGGTGATAGCTTGTTACTAATAAAATATACCCCCGTCACCATGAGCTTACTGTCTCCTTGGCAATTATCATTAGGCTTTGGCATCAAATTTCCTACCGGTGCAAATGATGTAATGCGCAATGGCTTTATCGTGTCGGAAGATATGCAACCGGGGAGTGGTGCGTACAGTTCGCTTGCTTGGTTTAGCAGCAGTTATAGATTTGATCAAGCCGGTCAATTACAAGCCTTTATATCAGCTAATTACAGTGATAACAGGGAAAATGATCGACAATATCAATTAGGCGACGAAACAAATGCCTCTGTAGGTATAAGTTATACTATGCAAGAAAACTGGGGGGCTGTTGCTCTGTTAAGATATCGCACAACTTCAGCCGATCAACGTGCCGGCAATGACATTCCCAATACTGGCGGCGAGTGGCTGGATTTCGTCCCCAGTATACAGTATCGCTTCGAAAACAATCTCGCAATAAACCTTAGTGGGCGTATTCCCGTCGACAAAAACCTCGATGGTGCCCTGCAGTTTACCACCTCTAATGCTATCACTTTAGGTATAAGCTATGTGTTTTAACTCAAACCTAATTAGATTGCTTATTATTTCCAGTCTAATGATTGGTAACATCGCCCATAGCCGAGAAAAAGCTCCAGACTTTTCACTACCTCAGCTTAACGGTAGTCAAGTCATCAAATTATCTAATTCTCTAGGTAAAGTCGTCTATCTGGATTTCTGGGCATCTTGGTGTCCCAGTTGTGTAAAAGTATTACCTATGCTCGAGCAGTGGCAAAACCAATTTCCAAAGAAATTAAAAATATTAACGATAAATGTTGATGAAAATGAACAACAGGCGGTGTCATTTCTCAAAAGACTAAATATCACGTTAGCGGTTGGATATGATCAAGATTTAACAGTTGCCAGAGCCTATCAGGCCACTGTGCTCCCTTACTCTTTTATTATCAATCACCATGGTGACATAATATATAAACACAAAGGCTTTCAGGCTGATGACGATAAGCTCTTAAAACAAAAATTAATCGAAGCTCTTAAGGCTGTTGAACGCTAATCTTTACCTCTAGTGTCAACACACTCTAGGGGCTGTGCATAAAAAAGCAGGCATCAATTAGCCTGCTTTTTCGGTTAAAATATCTTGTATCGGTTAACTTTTTTGCTGTTTGATCCAGTCTTTAGTGATCTCTTCTAACAACGCCATCGGCAACGAGCCATTTTTCAATAACTGATCATGGAACAAGCGAATATTAAATTTATCGCCTAATTCTTTTTCAGCCAGCGCTCTTAGCTGTCGAATTTTGATCTCACCAATTTTGTATGACAATGCCTGCGCAGGCCAGCTAATGTAACGATCAATTTGAGCAATCACATCCGCCATACTTAAGGCAGTGTTATCGGCTAAGTAATCAATCGCTTGCTGACGTGACCAACCTTTAGCATGCATACCCGTATCAACCACTAAACGACAAGCGCGCCATGCTTCATAAGTTAAACGGCCAAAATCACTGTAAGGGTCTTGATAAAAACCAATCTCTTTCCCTAAACGCTCTGAATAAAGGCCCCAACCTTCACCATAAGCCGCGTGGTATAAGGTTTTTCTAAATTCAGCCATATCCACTTCTTGGGCAATAGCACTTTGGAAATGATGACCTGGCTCAGCTTCATGAAAAGTTAATGCTTCTAACGTATAAAGCGGTTGGCTTTTGAGATCTTGCGTATCAATAAAGTAAGTACCTGATGTTGTGCCACTGCCATCAGAAGCGACATAATAGGCGCCGCCATTAGGTGCTGGTTTGATATCAAAGGTTTGACGCGGCAACACTGAAAACCATTTAGGTAATTGTGCCGCCATTTTACGCGTGATATAGCTAGCTTTTTCCAGCAGATCCCGTTCAGTTGTGGTATAAAATTTTTCATCGCTGCGTAAATATTCAATAAAGGATTTAAAATCACCTTTAAAACCAACTTGCTCAATAATAGTCTGCATTTCTTGGCGAATACGCTTGACTTCATCAAGCCCTAATTGATGGATCTCATCGGCACTCATGCCTGTTGTGGTATAAAATTCAATCAAATATTGATAATAATCTTTGCCGCCAGGTAATGCGCTAATACCCACTGTTTTACGGCAATTAGCCATGTATTCTTCAGTGAAAAAATCATAAAACTTCTGATACTCAGGGATCACTTTTTCTTTGATCAGTGCCGTCGCTTTTTCTGTAAAATACGCTTTATCTTGCGCAGAAAATTTGGCCGGAAAGTTGGCAATAGGACCATAAAATGCGCTTTTAGTCACATCACTAACAATATGTTTACTGATGCTCTTTTCATACCCTTTAAAACTTTCACAATAATGCACATGTCCGGCTTCAATGGCTGCGGTTAAATCGACAATGTGCTCTTGGTTATAGCGAGGAAAATCCGCCAGGCTGATCAAATATTTGTCATAATCTTGTTTTGTTAAGAATGACATATTGGCAGGTGCGCCAGCAAAATAGCTGTGAAAACCACTGTAGTAGGTTAACGGATAAAAATGATCAAGCTGTTGATAGCTTTTTGCTTCGGCTTGACGTTCATACTTAAATAAACGGTAAGTGATCTGCTCTTCATCACTCAAATCCTCTAGCTTAATGCCTTCTAAACGCTTTAATAATGAGGCATTATATTGCTCCCGACGATCACGACCACGCTGCGACATCTCAGGCAAATGTCCATTCATACGAAAAGCATCAGGGTCTTTACGAAAAAAAATCTGCTCTTTGTTTGCCGTTTGCCAATGCTCTTTGATTAATTGTTCAAATTGCTGACTGGCAGTTAATTGAAATGCACCACTAAGGCCTGCGTAAAATACGCTCAGGCTCAGGGCAATTGATTTGATCAAGCTATGTTTCATCGCAACACCTATTATTATTGTCAGAGCGTATAGTGTAATGAATCGCGGGTGAAAATGTCTAATTTTCTACGGGTAACTCAACAAGCCGATGATCCCCCTATCGCTTTATGGTATTTTAACAGCTCATTCGCAACAGTAAGATTAACATCCATGATCAAGTTATCCCGTGCTGGCTGGAACAATATCATCATCTTTGGCGTAATGGGGTTTATATTATTAATTAATGCCACCCATGAAAATGTGTTTACTGCTAATGAGCCAGATAATGCTTCGCAAGCAATATTTGGTGATAATGCGGTTATGTTAACCTTAACGATTAATCAACAAATAAAAATTGAACGCATTGGCAATACATGGCGCGCCATACCAAACCATTTGTCCGGCCAAGCATTAGCACAAATGATGCGTTCATGGCAGCAATTATCTGCCGCCGAAATCCCTGAACAAGCTCATATTGATCAACAGCTTGGTTTGACCATTACCATTGAATTAGCCGGACAGGCCCGTCCTGTGGTAATCAGTTTATTTGTCGATGATCAGCAATTATTAATATATCATCAGCAAAAATCTCAATGGTATCAATTACCTTTACCACTATATCAACAACTTATTCCTGAGCAGGTATTTTCATGAAGTTATGCGCTATTTTGTCTATGGATTGTTTGGACGACTTTGAAAGCTACGATGCACTAATTGATGCACCTATGTTAGCTTTGGGCTGGCAAACAGAAACCGTGCCTTGGCGAGCGAAAAATATTAATTGGGATCACTACCATGCCGTCATTATCCGCACGCCTTGGGATTATCAAGATGATGCTACGGCATTTTTGCAAGTACTCGAAGAAATAGAACAATCAACAGCTCATCTAGAGAACAACCTTGCAATTGTTCGCTGGAATATTGATAAAATCTACCTAAAAGACCTTGCCGATAACGGGGTAAATTTAGTGCCAACGCTCTGGCATCAACGTCTCGCTGGTCAAGCCAAATCTACCGATGATTTAATTCAATATTTCAAAAAGTTAAACTGCCAACAACTGATTTTAAAACCACGAATTAGTGCCAATGCCGATAATACCTTTTGGCTCAATCAAGCAAACGTTAGCGAAATGCTGCCAGCAATCAACCAAGCATTTGAGCAAAGGAATTTTATGATCCAGCCTTTTATGCAAAGTATTATCAACGAGGGTGAGTACTCACTGTTTTATTTTAATGGCCAGTACAGCCATGCCATTTTAAAAACCCCAAAACAAGATGATTTTCGTGTACAAGAAGAGCATGGCGGACAACTTAAAACCATCACACCAGAAGCAAAATTATTGGAGCAAGCCGATCACTGCCTGCATGCGATCAGTCAGCAACATCAAATGCCACTGTATGCTCGGGTTGATTTTGTGCGCGATAATGAACAATTTGCCTTAATGGAAGCAGAATTGATTGAGCCTTCACTGTATTTTAATATGGATGAACACTCAGCCGAACGCTTTGCCCAAGCCTTTGTTCAACGTATCCATCACCTTAGCCTGTAAAAAGCCGATATTATGCCTGAATTACCTGAAGTTGAAGTTTGCCGATTAGGGATAACACCCCATATTTTACACCAACAAGTCACTGATGTAGTGGTACGCCAAAAGCAACTTCGCTGGCCTATTCCCGATGAGGTAGCACAATTAACAGGCCAACAAGTTGAAGCAGTTGAACGGCGCTCAAAATACTTATTAATTAAGTTTGCCAGTGGCACCTTAGTGCTACATTTAGGTATGTCAGGTACAATTCGCGTGGTTGAATCAAGCGTGGCGTTAAAAAAACATGATCATTTTGATTTAGTATTTGCTCACGGAAAAACCCTCAGGCTCAATGATGCACGACGTTTTGGCGCCGTGTTATGGTTTGAACAACATATTGACGAACAAGGCATTTTAACTAAGCTTGGCCCTGAGCCATTAAGCGATGACTTTACCCACGGATATTTATTTAATAAAGCGCAAAATAGAAAAGTGCCAATCAAAACTTTTATTATGAATAATCAAGTGGTGGTCGGTGTCGGTAATATTTATGCCAATGAAGCCTTGTTTAAAGCCGCTATCTTACCGACCAGTTTAGCTGGCACTATTAGCGAATCGCGCTTTAATCGCTTAACCGATACCATTAAAGACGTGCTAGCAGCAGCGATTAAACAAGGCGGCACCACCTTAAAAGACTTTACCCAATCAGATGGTAAACCCGGCTACTTTGCACAAGAGCTAATGGTGTATGGTCGCGCTGGCTTACCCTGTGTTCAATGTCAAACACCGCTAGAAGAAGTTAGGCAAAGTAACCGCAGCTCAGTGTTTTGCCCAAGCTGCCAAACGAATTAACGGCCCTTGAATTACTCAGTCGTCTCAGCTGGCTGGATAACCGTTTGAATACCATCATATTGTGCTTTATCGAGCGGATAAATAGTTTTGATCATACATTCAATTTCAGGGGCATTAATACTAGAAATTGAATCAAAACGGGCATATAAGCTTGAACTATGGTCGCGATTAATAATGATTGATTGAGTCCAGCTGATATCTCGGCAAAATCCGCCCAGTTCAATTAAGTAACGATGTTTCGGAGAGGATGAAATAATTAAGAAGTCATCACTAATGCTTTGCCATCCATGAAAGCGAAATGAGGTAATTTTACTCACGCTAGTTAACGGGTGATTAGTAATATAATCACGTATCGCAGTATTTTTTTCTTCGGTAGTCAAACGGTTAGTCGCACAACCAAACAAAAGCGTTATGGCGATAATAATTATCATAATGTATTTCATTGCTTCCCTCTCCAATATCCATTTTCATTAATTATTGTTACTTGATCCTATTTACCATCCATTAAGCAGTGTTTTGCTCAAGCGCCGCTTTAACCACTGGATGGACGAATTGACTGACATCCCCTTGATGTAAAGCCACTTCTTTCACTAAGGTCGAAGAAATAAACGAGTTTTCTTCGGCAGGTGTCAAAAAGACACTTTCTAGTTCAGGGTATAACCGACGGTTCATATTGGCCAGTTGAAACTCGTATTCAAAATCCGATACTGCTCGCAGCCCACGAATCAACACATTCGCTTTATTCTTTTTCGCAAAATCGACTAATAAACCGCTAAACCCCACCACAGAAACATTAGATAACTCTTTGGTAACTTCTTCAATCATAGCAACACGCTGTGCTAAATCAAATCGTGGTTGTTTGCTGGGGCTGGCGGCAACACCAACAATAACATGAGTGAACAATTGACTAGCGCGTTCAATCAAATCGGTATGACCATTGGTCACAGGATCAAAAGTTCCAGGATAAATAGCTTTAACTGACATTATTTTTACTTAGTTCATCTATCAATAATCACCATTGTAATGGCGAGCTTAGTAGAAAGACAACTATGTTAGTGCCAGATACGTTAAAGTATTTACTCGAAAAAGGTTTTAATCAGGTGAATTTTGATAGTATGATAAACAAACTGTCTAATTAAGCGGAAATTAAAAAGAGCATGAAGACCCGTGATAAAATAATTCAAGCCAGTATCGAGTTATTTAATGAACAAGGTGAGCGAAACGTTACAACTAATCATATCGCTGCTCATTTAGGTATTAGCCCCGGCAATCTTTATTATCATTTTCGCAATAAAGAAGACATTATTCTCTCGATCTATGAAGAATATGCCCGTAACCTGTTATTAGAGACTTTCCCGCAGGTAAGTCCGGAATTAAAGCCGCTTGATACCATCATTCTCTACATGGATGCAGTATTTCAGGCATTAATGAAATTTCGCTTTTTCTACGCAAATTTACCGGTACTACTGGCAAAAAACCCACTACTACATGAAAAATACGTTGAAGTTCAACACACTATCTCAAAACGTTTAAGTGAAATGCTCATTTCATTGCGTGAAGCAGATATGATGACTTTTGAAGATGATGAGCTAGCCGATATCGTCAGTATTTTGCGCTTGATTAACACCTTCTGGTTAAGCTTTTATCAAACGCAAAACGAAAACACCGAAATTAACGATTCAGTATTCTTTGATGGGGTTTTGAAAATTTTAGTATTATTACGTCCTTATATCACCGAATCAGCGATGAACGATTTCTTAGAAGCGCGTAGCATGTACCAACAGCGCCATAAAAATGCGTTGAACGCCGCCTAGTTAGCTGGTTTTCGGCGTGTAATTTTCAAATACACGCCGAAAATTTCACTTATTTAACTCAAATAACCTTCCATCAATTGTTGCCAGTTATCTGCCTGCCAATAAAACTGAGCAAGTTTTTTACTTTCCTTATTAAACGAGCGTAACAGTCTATCCATGTTTTGCTGCTGCCAATGTTGTGCAGGTTTTCGTTGCTCACCTTGATCAAAATCGATTAACCAAACCTTATTGTCATTATCGATTAATATATTGTGAGCATTTAAATCATGGTGATATATTCCGTGGCGATGAAATGCTTGAATACAGCGACCTATATCTCGCCATAGCTCAGGTGATAAAGATTCAGTACTCAGCAATGCCACCAAATCTCTGGCTTGTTCAATACGCTCAGTAATAATATCCGCTTGATAACTTACCCCAGATCGCCTAACACAAAAGGCCACCGGTTTAGGGGCAGGCAAATCTAATTGACGCAATTGTGTTAATAAAGCAAATTCTCTTGCCGCACGAGTCGCATGATTACCAGTAAACAGGTAATGATCATTTACTAGTTTGCCAATTAGACCTCCGCGATAATAATGCCTTAATACCCAGTGATGTTTACCCTGTTTAATAAAGTAAGTCGTGCCTCTTCCCTGCGCCGTTCCCTCAATCGCCTGCTGAGCTTGCCAATAATCAGGTACAAACACTTGTGGGTGAAAATTTTTAAGCAATTTGCTCTCATAAACACAATATAAATTATCTTGTTGAAAAACTTTTTGCTGACAAGGTTTTACAATTGCTGAGGAGTTCAAGATAATAGCGCCTAGTTTTTAATATCATTCTTTGTCTATATTGTGGTGATTACTTGAAGTCGGGTCAATTAACTCAGCCAAATAATTTATGTATTTTACGCTTGTCAGCGATTGGTGACGTTTGTCATGCCGTGGCAATGGTGCAGCAAATCCAACGCCAATGGCCGCAGATCAAAATCACTTGGATCATTGGTAAAATTGAAGCCGCATTATTAAAGGGCTTACCAGGTGTTGAATTTATCGTATTTGATAAAAAGGCGGGCTTGAGAGGTTATCAGGATTTACGCCAGACATTAAAAGGGCGAAAATTTGATGTGTTACTGCATATGCAAGTGGCATTAAGAGCCAGCCTCGCTAGTTTATGTGTGCCAGCGAAAGTTAAAATAGGCTTTGATCATTTTCGCGCGAAAGAAGGGCAATGGCTTTTTACCAATAGAAAAGTCGCGCCTCTCAAAAGCCCTCATGTGTTAGAGGGTTTCCTTGGCTTTGCTCAAGCATTAGGTATTAAAACAGAACCGCCTACTTGGCATATGCCCATCAGTGATGAAGATGTTTTATGGGCAAGTGAAGCAGTGAATAGTCACAGGCCTATCGCCATTATTGCCCCTTCTGCCAGTAAAGCAGAACGTAATTGGCACAGTGAAGGCTACGCTAGAACAGCGGATTATTTGATTGAACTTGGCTTTGATGTCGTTATTTGTGGTGGCCCGACAACGCATGAAAAATTATTGGCAGAAGAAATCACCAGCCGCAGTCAGCATGAATTACTTAACTTAGTTGGTAAAACATCACTGAAACAATTACTGGCGATACTACAACTTGGACATCTAGTAATAGCCCCAGATACAGGTCCCGCACATATGGCAGTCACCGTTGGTACGCCGGTCATTGGCTTATATGCACATTCTAACCCTGCTCGCACAGGCCCTTATTTATATCAAAATTATGTGGTGAGCTGCTATAAAGAAGCGATCGAACAGCAACATAATGCCCCTATCGAGGAACTACCTTGGGGGATCCGCGCCAAAGGCAGCGAACTAATGCGTGCAATCACCTTTAGCCAAGTAAAAGATAAAATTAGTCTTTTACTCAAAGAGCACTACCCAGAATTAAGTTAACGACAATTATTCGCTTAATGTTATTGAAACTATTGCTTTGTGGCTAATAAAGACCTTAATGCCTGAGCTGATAATTCACTCGCCCCTTGATTAGCTTGCACTACTTGATAGGCGTGTTGACCAAGGGTTAGTCGCGCTTGGTGATCAGCTAATAAGTCATTAACTTCTAGCGTCAATTGTTCAACTACTTGAGCAAAAGAGGACCTTGATGTTGTCGATAATTGCTTGATGCCTCCCGCGCTAATTAATTGTGCCATCACTTGTTTAAAATTACTCATATCATGACCAACCACTATGGCTTTTTTAAATAACGCTGGCTCTAACGGATTATGTCCGCCGATAGTAGAGAAGCTTCCTCCCATAGCGACAATATCTGCGAGATCACACAGGGCTAATAACTCACCTAAAGTGTCAATTAACCAAATATCATGATGATTCTCAACCGTGAGTTTCTCACTACGTTTTATGGTATTAAACCCTTGTTCAACACTGTATTCATATACTTGTGTAAAACGCTCAGGGTGGCGCGGCACAAGCACTAGCAACAATGCTTCATGCTGTTGTTTAAGCGCCTTAAAACTCGATAGCACTAATTCTTCATCCCCCGGATGAGTGCTGGCAACCAACCACACCTTTCTTGTTTCAGGCACCATGTTTTTTAATGCTTGCGCTTTAGCGATGACTTCATCACTCAGTTGTATGTCATATTTCAAGTTTCCTGAGACCAGGCATCGTTCTGGTAGTGCGCCCAAGCGAAGAAAGTTTTCTCTATTGTCATCACTTTGCGTCAATATTTTATCAAAGCGTTGCAAACAAGGGGTTATCAACCAGTTAAGTTTACGATAACTTTTCATCGAATGATCAGACAAGCGGCCATTAATTAACTGCAAACCTATGTTTCTCGCCTGACATTGAGCAATTAAGTTAGGCCATAATTCAGTTTCCATTAACACTAAAGCCTTAGGCTTTAACGCGTTAAGAAATAGCCAAGTACAAGGCCAAATATCGAGTGGTAAATAACAATGTTGTACTCTATTAGCAAACAACTTATTCACTTGTGCAGAGCCCGTTGGCGTAAATGTTGTTACCGTTACAGGTAACTCAGGCTGGGTCTGCAAAATTTTTTCAATATATGCTTTTAACGCAATTACCTCACCCACGCTGGCTGCATGAATAACAATACCATTTGGCGAAAACGGCGTTTTCAACCAGCCTAAGCGTTCATTTAAACGTTGACGATACTCAGGATGATTCTTTGAACGAGCAACGAGTAGAAGCAACACTATAGGTAATAGTAATAACAACACTAAACGGTAACAAAATAAGGCGAATGTATGATGCACAGGTCTAAATTTCTTTGAGTTATCTCGCTAGTATACGACAATAGCGATTTAGACAACAATGATTAAGGCACTAGCCGAGTTACTAAGATTGCGCTAACCTAATGATGTGTGTGCTGAAATAACCTTAGGAATAACTTTGATAACTACCTTAATTTCCCCTAATAAAAAAGCCATTATCGCTAGCCTTTTGTGTGTTAGCTGCTTGTTAGCAACACCAGCTTTTTCACAACAGCTGGCAACAAAAGTTGTCGAGCCAGAGCAAAAAGTTGATGTGAACGAAGTTAAGTTTATGACCAAACAAAACTTTATGTTAGCGGGAAAATACTACGCAGGAAATGCAGCACAAGCAGGAGTGTTATTACTGCATGATTGTAGTCATGACAGTAACGCCTATAGCCAATTAGCTGAAAAACTTTCAGAACATGGCCTTCATGCATTAGCACTTGATTTACGTGGTTATGGTGATAGTGTTTCTGATGATTTTTCCCACACTAATATCAAAAAAGGCGCTAAAAATATTAGCAGCTATGAATCAGAAGTGACCCTCCTTACCTCATATTGGAAAGATGATGTCATGGCGGCATACCAATATTTACGCAAGCGAATTGATAAAATGAAAAACATTGCGGTTGTCTCTGCTGGTTGTTCAGCCGCCCAAGCAATCTATCTCGCACAAGATATTCGTATCAACAGCTTTGTTATGTTAACGCCTATACTCAATTATATGGAAAAAGAACACTTTAAAAACTTAATTGATATTCCGATCTATTTCATCGCTTCAACGCAACACACCAGTACCTTTGAAACAACGAAAGAGTTATTCGAGTGGAATGGCGATAATCATACATTAGCCAGAGCTTATAAAGGTGATCTACTCGGGCAATCACTACTCAGGTCCAAAAAGTTTCTTGCCAATGATATTGCGCTTTGGTTATCAAACACTTTACAGTAGTTTTAAAACCAAAAAACAAAAAATCGACAATGCTTAGCACTGTCGATTTTTCGTATTTGACTCAGCCGATAGGCCACATAAGTGTATTTACGCTGACTCTACAATGCGTTTCATATCTGTCATATAACCGCGTAATTCTTTGCCGATAATTTCTACGCCATGACTGCGAATAGCTTCGTTAACATCAATTAACTTAACGTTATCTACGCCGTTATCGCTTTGCGCTAAGCCTTCACCTAAATCTTCTAAACTTAGCTGGCTGACAAACTCTTCTAACATAGGTTGTGCAGCATGAGTAAACAAATAGTTACCGTATTCTGCTGTGTCTGAAATAACCACGTTCATTTCATATAACTTGTTACGGGCAATACAGTTAGCAATTAACGGCGTTTCGTGCAATGACTCATAATAAGCAGATTCTTCGATAATACCGGCAGCAACCATAGACTCAAAAGCAAGTTCAACGCCCGCTTTAACCATAGCAACAATAAAGATACCTTTATCGTAATACTCTTGTTCAGCAATGGCTTTCTCACAATCTGGTGCTAACTCAAACGATGTTTCTGCCGTTTGCGCTCGCCATTTTAGCAAATTAGCATCGTCATTTGCCCAATCTTCCATCATAGTGGCAGAAAAATGACCTTCAATAATATCGTCCATATGCTTTTCAAATAACGGACGTAAAATACCTTTTAACTGCTCAGACATATCAAACGCTTTAATTTTTGCTGGGTTTGATAAACGGTCCATCATATTAGTGATGCCACCATGTTTTAGTCCTTCAGTGACGGTTTCGATACCGTATTGTAATAATTTACGGGCATAGCCTGCATCAACACCAAGAGCTAATAATTGTTTATGACCTAAAACCGCAGCTGTTTGCAACATGCCACATAAAATGGTTTGTTCACCCATTAAGTCTGATTTCACTTCCGCAATAAATGACGATTCAAGTACGCCAGCGCGATCCCCGCCAGTTGCTGAAGCATAAGCTTTTGCAATGGCTAAACCATTACCTTGAGGATCATTTTCTGGGTGAACCGCAATTAAAGTTGGTACACCAAAACCACGTTTATATTCTTCACGTACTTCAGTACCTGGGCACTTAGGAGCCACCATCACTACAGTAATATCTGGGCGAATTTGCATGCCTTCTTCAACAATATTGAAACCATGAGAATATGATAAAGTTGCGCCTTGTTTCATTAACGGCATTACCGCATTAACCGCTGAGGTATGTTGTTTGTCTGGCGTTAAGTTAAGTACCAAATCCGCTTGTGGGATCAACTCGTCATAAGTACCCACGGTAAAACCGTGTTCAGTCGCCCACTGCCACGATTGTCTTTTCTCTTTAATGGCAGCTTCACGTAAGGCATAAGAAATGTTTAAGCCAGAGTCACGCATGTTTAAACCTTGGTTTAAACCTTGAGCACCACAGCCAACAATGACAATATTCCAGTCTTTAATAAACTCACAACCATCACTGAATTCTTCACGCTTCATAAAGCGACACTTGCCTAACTGGGCTAACTTTTCACGTAAACTTAACGTATTAAAATAATTGCTCATCTCTTTTCCTTAAATCCCCACAGTTATCATGACTGTAAGTAAATTATCTGATTGTGGTCAGCTTTTCTGACTTGCATCTATGGTAGCGCAAGTTTAACATTGCTTAAAATGATATATTTGCACCGTATCATTGCAAAATTTGCAACAACGATTAAACACAAGCGAAATCGAGATAATATTGGAACAAAAATCACTGAAAATGTTTTGCCACCTTGCGCAAACACTACATTTTGGCAAAACCGCTGAAGCTCATCATGTAAGTGCCTCGACTTTAAGTCGTGCCATTCAACGCATAGAAACAGAGCTCGGCTGTGAATTGCTATTACGTGATAATCGTTCGGTAGTGTTAACCGAAGCTGGTCAGCAGTTTTTACAGTTTGCTCAACAACAACTAGCGCAGTGGCAGTCCCTGCAATTAGCATTAAATGATCAACAAACCCAGTTACAAGGTAAGCTGCACATTTTTTGCTCGGTAACCGCTGCATATAGCCACTTACCATCGTTATTAGACAGTTTTCGCCAACAGCACCCTTTAGTTGAGATTATGCTCACCACAGGTGATGCCGCTGATGCCTTTGAACAAGTTCAGCAACAAGCGGTTGATCTTGCTATTGCGGTAAAGCCCGAAACACTGTCACGGATGTTTCATTTTCAAGCCCTTGCTCAAATTCCGTTAGCTGTCATTGCACCAACCATGGCTTGTCAGGTACAACAAGCGGTGAACCAATCGGTGATCCCTTGGGCTAATATACCGATGATCTTGCCTGAGCATGGGGTTGCCAGAAAACGCTTTGACTACTGGTATCGCCGCAAGCAACAAGGTAAACCCAATATTTACGCCACCGTTGCTGGTCATGAAGCCCTTGTCAGTATGGTAGCCTTAGGTTGTGGTGTCGGCATTGCGCCAAAAGTCGTTGTCGAAAATAGCCCCGTTAAAGACAGAGTACAGTATCTTGAAGGGGTCGGAGATATTGCACCATTTGAACTTGGTATCTGTTGTTTAAATCAAAGCCGTGAACAAAGCTTGATCCAAGCGTTTTTGCGGGCCATTTAAACTGTCACGGCATCCGTTAAGTGGCGTAATATTCGATCCATTGCGCGATAAGATAACGCTTCAATCAAATGAGCATGTAAAATATTTTGCTCACCTTCCATATCAGCAAGGGTACGCGCTATTTTAAGTATTTTGTGATGGGCTCTGGTCGACAAACCTAACTTTTCTACGGCTAACTCGAGAAACTCAGTATCATCCTTGCAGAGTTTGCAATACGTTAACAGTTCCGTACTGGTTAATTGTGCATTTGCTTTTCCTTGACGAGACAATTGCACAGCACGGCACTGTTGAACCCGCTGGCGAATCTGCTCACTGGATTCACTATCGGCTAAATGTTTACTCCACATGCCTCTTGGCAAACGAGCAACTTCAATTTGAATATCAATACGATCCAAAAAGGGCCCTGACAGTCTATTCAAATAGCGTAACACTTGTTCAGGACTACTGCGGTTATCATTATAAAAACCGGTCGGACTTGGGTTCATCGCGGCAACCAGTTGAAATTGAGCTGGATAAGTTTGTTTTTGTAATGCTCGCGATATAGTAACCTCGCCAGATTCCATGGGTTCACGCAATACATCAAGCACTTTACGTTCAAACTCAGGTAATTCATCTAAAAATAATACGCCATGATGCGCTAATGATATTTCTCCCGGCTTGGGTTGACTACCTCCTCCCACTAATGCCGCAGATGATGCGGTGTGATGAGGCGCTCGAAATGGGCGTGTTAGCCACGATTTTTGCTCAATCACCCCATGGCTGATCGACTGTAACGCGGCAACTTCCAACGCTTCTGCTTGAGTCATTTGAGGCAAAATACCAGGCAAACGACTGGCAAGCATGGTTTTTCCTGTGCCAGGAGGACCGATAAATAACAAATTATGACCACCTGAAGCCGCCAGCTCTAACGCCCTTTTTGCCAGTGGTTGACCAATCACATCATTCATGTCTTGTTGATAATCGAGTTGATATGCAGTGCTGGGCTTAGCTGCCACTAAAGGCAAGCTTTGCTGTTGCAATAAATGCCCGTAAAGTTCACTTAAATGCTTAAGCTCATATATTTTGGCATCTTTTACCCAGCTTGCCTGTTCGGCATTTTGCGCTGGAATAATTAAAGCACGCCCTGCTTTATTACAGGCTATCGCCATCGGGATTTCGCCAATCACAGGTCGTAATTCACCTGATAATGCTAGCTCTCCCGCAAATTCATATTGTGACAATCCTTGACTAACAATTTGCTCTGATGCGGCAAGAATGCCAACGGCAATCGGCAGGTCAAATCGCCCACCTTCTTTTGGTAAATCAGCCGGAGCAAGATTAATGGTGATGCGTTTAGCAGGAAATTCATAGCCGCAATTGAGAATGGCACTACGCACTCTGTCTTTTGATTCTCGTACTGATGTTTCGGGCAAACCGACGATATTAAAAGCCGGTAAACCATTAGCTAAGTGTACTTCAACACTGACAAGTGGCGCATCTAACCCTAAACGGGCACGAGAATAAACACAGGCAAGAGACATATAACATCCATTTAAAACTTAAGTCCATCATATAAAAAGCGTAGTCGTAATTACCCAGATTTGCGAGCCACGTACGGATATTTCTAAACCGCTTATAACCAAAAAAATTTCATGTAATAAAAAAACGCTAATAAAAAAGCTTGCACTGTGAATTAGAGCTATGATACTAATTTAATAAGGCTGGCAAATGCCAAAAATATTTAATAAATTTTCAAAGTAACTGAATAACTAACATGAAAAAATTTAGCGTTGTAATTATTAACATTCTCGTCGTGGTGATTATTAAATCATCGCGAGGGCGTTTGTTAAGCTAAATTTTACGAAAGAAAAACAAACAAACCCCTCGCTCCGAAAGGACCGGGGGGTTTTTCGTTTATCGGCATTAATTAACCTAAACGTAAAGGTTAGCAACACGAAAGGAGCACACTATTTAAAATTGAGCAATTTGAAATTTTGAATAGTTAATTAAAAATGACAAATGACAAGCAGCACACAGGTGGTTCATTATTATTTGATGTAATGCAGCAACATGGAGTAACCGATATTTTTGGTTACCCCGGTGGCGCCATTATGCCAATTTACGATGCATTATATGACAGTGACGTAAACCACTTTCTTTGCCGACACGAACAAGGAGCGGCATTTTCAGCCGTAGGGTATGCTAGAGCATCTGGAAAAGTTGGTGTGTGTTTGGCAACGTCTGGACCTGGCGCAACGAATTTAATCACGGGTCTTGCCGATGCCCTCGCCGATTCAATTCCTGTTGTTGCTATTACCGGTCAAGTACCTACTGTTGCTATGGGATCAGATGCTTTCCAAGAGATCGATATTTTTGGCTTATCACTTGCGTGTACCAAACATTCGTTTCAAGTAACCAATATTAATGAATTAGAAAAAGTATTGCATCAAGCATTTGCTATCGCATTAGAAGGGCGCCAGGGCCCTGTATTGGTCGACATCCCTAAAGACGTTCAACTGGCGCATGTTGAAAGTACCCACCCTAAAGTCACCCGATTGAAAAATAAAGTCAACTTGCCGCCAGCCAATGTTGGCTCTGCAATTGCTATGCTCAGCAAGGCAAAAAAACCGGTGATCTATGTTGGTGGTGGTGTTGGCATGGCGAATGCGGTCGATGAATTACGTGCCTTTATTGAAACAACCAATATGCCGAGTGTTTCGACATTAAAGGGCTTAGGTGCAATCGACCCAGATCATGAGCACTATCTCGGGATGTTAGGGATGCACGGAACTAAAGCGGCAAATTTAGCTGTTCAACAATGTGATTTATTGATTGCTGTTGGTGCTAGATTTGATGATCGCGTTACCGGAAAATTAGCAAAATTTGCCCCACATGCCAAAGTGATCCATTTTGATATCGATACCGCAGAAATAGACAAACGACGCAAAGCAGATGCTGCTATTTTAGGTGATCTAAAAGTCAATTTGCCTGCTCTGGCGATACCATTAGCCATTAAGGAATGGCAACAACATTGCCAGCAAATGAAAAACGATTTTGCATGGCGCTATGATCACCCAGGTGATGCTATTTTTGCCCCGGCGGTACTCAAAGAAATCAGTGAAAAAATGCCAAAAAATACTTGTGTCACCACCGACGTTGGCCAACATCAAATGTGGTCGGCACAGCACATGGCATTTAACGATCCAAGCAACTTTTTATCCAGTGGTGGCATGGGTACCATGGGTTTTGGCTTACCTGCAGCCATTGGCGCACAAGTGAGTCGTCCACATGATTGTATTATCGCCGTCTCTGGTGACGGTTCTTTGATGATGAATGTACAAGAGTTATCCACCATTAAACGTTTTCAACTACCCGTTAAAATTGTGCTTATTGATAATGCGAAACTGGGCATGGTACGCCAATGGCAAGATTTATTTTTTAATGGTCGCTTAAGTGAAACCGATTTATCAGACAACCCTGACTTTTTAATGTTAGCACAAGCTTTTGATATTAAAGCAAAACAAGTACATCACAAAGACCAGGTATCGGCAGCAATTGATGAGATGTTTAACCATGATGGTGCCTACTTATTACACGTAAAAATCGATGCCAAAGAGAATGTATGGCCGCTTGTCCCACCTGAAACTGCCAACGATAAAATGATGGAGAACAGCTAAGATGAATCATTACCAACTGATAATCCATGTTGACGACAAGCAAGTGGTACTTGAGCGTATTTTACAAGTGACGCGCTATCGTGGTTTTTTAATTAATGGCATCGAAGCCAAGGTCAATACCGGTACCCATATTGGCACTATCAAATTACAAATTAGTAGTGATCGTCCCATTGAACTTTTAATTGATCAAATTAATAAACTGATCGACATCAAAGATGTCTCGGTAGACAATAACGCGGTCGCGCCAACGTAGCGCAAAATAGTTATACTAATATACGACAAGCACAAATATTTAATTAACTTATTGGCGAATTTTTCGTGAGTAAGTCAAACAGAATTAGGAAGAAATAAACATGGCTAAAGTAAGTGCAGAACTCATTTGGTTTAACGGTGAACTCATGCCGTGGCAAAATGCCACAGTGCACGTAATGAGTCACGCATTACATTACGGTTCATCAGTTTTTGAAGGTATTCGTGCCTACAAAACTCACAAGGGCACCTGTATTTTTCGTTTAGAAGAACACATCAAACGCTTATTCGACTCAGCAAAAGTGTATCGCATGAATATTCCATACACTCCGGAAGAAGTGATGCAAGCATGTAAAGATGCCGTTGCAAAAAATAATTTAGATGCTGCTTATTTGCGTCCACTGGCATTTTTAGGGGATGTCGGCATGGGCTTACGTCCGCCTGCCGATGCAAAAGCAGATTTAATGATCGCGGCTTTTAGCTGGGAAGCATACTTAGGCGCGGAAGCAATTGAAAATGGTGTTGACGTGGGAGTATCAAGCTGGAATCGCTTAGCACCAAACACTATGCCAACGGCTGCAAAAGCGGGTGGTAACTACTTGTCTTCGCAATTAATTTCAATGGAAGCAAGCCGCCATGGTTACACCGAAGGTATTGCCTTAGATGTTAATAATATGGTCAGTGAAGGTGCGGGACAAAACTTGTTCTTAGTACGTAATAACGTGATCTACACTCCGTTTAGCACAGCATCAATTTTACCAGGTCTAACTCGTGATACCGTAATGCAATTAGCGAAAGAACTGGGGTATGAAGTGCGTGAAGAACCAATTTCTCGTGAATCCTTATACCTTGCTGATGAATTTTTCATGACAGGAACGGCAACAGAAGTGGTACCGGTTAAAACCGTTGATGGTATGCCTGTCGGTACAGGTTCTCGAGGCCCTGTCACCAAAGCATTGCAACAAGCGTTTTTTGGCATGTTTGATGGCAGTACAGATATTGATGATTCATGGTTAGCGCCAGTTAAATAACGTTATCTATCCATTAGGAGCCATACTTTGGCTCCTAAGTATTAATATGAAAACCGATTAGCTGAAATAGGTTTTCACATTAACACTTGAAATGCTCACATGGACACTATTATGCCTAAATTAAGATCTGCAACCTCTACTCAAGGCCGCAATATGGCGGGGGCACGTGCGTTATGGCGTGCAACCGGAATGACCGACAATGATTTTGGTAAACCAATTATTGCCGTAGTTAACTCATTTACCCAGTTTGTGCCGGGTCATGTGCACTTAAAAGATATGGGCCAGCTAGTAGCAGGTGCGATTGAAGAAGCAGGTGGTGTTGCAAAAGAATTCAATACCATTGCCGTTGATGATGGTATTGCCATGGGACATAGCGGCATGCTCTATAGCCTTCCATCGCGTGACTTAATTGCCGATTCGGTTGAATATATGGTCAATGCCCATTGCGCAGATGCCATGGTGTGTATATCAAACTGCGATAAAATCACGCCAGGAATGATGATGGCTGCCATGCGCCTGAATATTCCCGTAATTTTTGTCTCTGGCGGCCCGATGGAAGCAGGTAAAACCAAGCTCTCAGATCAAATAATCAAACTGGATTTAGTCGATGCCATGATCCAAGGCGCTGATCCAACGGTCTCAGATGAGCAAAGTGAGCAAGTGGAACGTTCAGCTTGTCCTACTTGTGGTTCATGCTCAGGTATGTTTACCGCAAATTCAATGAACTGTTTAGCCGAAGCATTAGGTTTAGCCTTGCCGGGTAACGGTTCAATGCTAGCAACTCATGCAGATCGTGAGCAGCTTTTCTTAAGAGCAGGTCGTGAAATTTTAGCCTTAACGCAGCGCTACTATCGTGATAATGACGAAAGCGCCTTACCCAGAAATATCGCTAACAAAGCGGCATTTGAAAATGCGATGTGTTTAGATATTGCCATGGGCGGGTCAACTAATACCGTGTTGCACTTATTAGCGGCGGCACAAGAAGCAGATGTTGACTTTGTTATGGAAGATATTGATCGTTTATCACGTTTAGTACCACAACTATGTAAAGTAGCACCTTCTACGCAAAAATATCATATGGAAGATGTTCACCGTGCGGGTGGTGTCGTATCTATCTTAGGCGAGCTTGCAAGAGCAAACTTACTCAATACCAAGGTTGTTAACGTGTTAGGCACCACGCTGGAAGAGTTATTACAACAATACGATATTACCTTAACCCAAGATCAGGCGGTGAAAGATTTTTATCGCGCAGGTCCTGCAGGTATTCGCACCACAAAAGCATTTAGCCAAGATTGCCGTTGGGACAGCTTAGATGACGATCGTGAAAATGGTTGTATTCGTAAACTTGAGCATGCCTACTCCAAAGAAGGCGGCTTAGCTGTTCTCTCTGGCAATATCGCCCTCGACGGTTGTATCGTAAAAACCGCCGGGGTAGCGGATGAAAACTTAACTTTTACTGGCCCTGCACATATTTTTGAAAGTCAGGATGCTGCGGTTGAAGGTATTTTAAATGGCTCAGTGGTTGCCGGTGAAGTGGTTGTGATTCGCTACGAAGGGCCCAAAGGTGGCCCAGGTATGCAAGAAATGTTATATCCAACCACCTATTTAAAATCAATGGGCTTAGGCACAAAATGTGCCTTAATCACCGACGGTCGATTCTCGGGCGGCACTTCAGGTTTATCGATTGGCCACGTATCTCCAGAAGCAGCAGGTGGTGGTGCGATAGGGTTAGTTGAGCAAGGTGATATTATTCATATCGATATTCCCAATCGCATCATTGAGTTACAAGTGTCTGCGGCTGAAATGGCGCAGCGTGAAGCTGATATGATCGCCAAAGGCAAAGACGCATGGCAACCTGTGGATCGCGTACGCCCTATCAGTTACGCACTAAAAAATTATGCCATGTTAGCCACTAGTGCAGATAAAGGGGCAGTGAGAAATAGAGCATTACTTGATGGTGATGCCAATGACTGAAGCTGAGCAACAAGCCCTACAACTTGCTCAGGCAAGTCAAAAACAAGCACTCGACTATCTTAGGCGTATTTTACTGGCACCCGTGTATGACGTGGCGGTTGAAAGTGATGTCACCTTATTAGGTAAACTATCCGCTCGCTTAGGTAATCAAATTTATTTAAAGCGTGAAGATCAACAACCAGTACACTCGTTTAAGTTACGAGGTGCTTATAACAAATTATCTAACCTCACTGAGGCACAATGTATTCATGGGGTCATTGCGGCATCGGCAGGTAATCACGCTCAAGGTTTAGCGCTTGCTGCTAATAAGCTCGGCATTAAAGCCACTATCGTGATGCCGATCACCACCCCTGAAATAAAAGTAGATAATGTCAGACGTTTTGGCGCAGAGGTACGCTTAGTAGGAAAAAGTTTCAACGAAGCACAAGCAGCTTCGCTCCAGTTTGCCCAACAAGAAAATAAAACCATTATCCCTCCTTTTGACGATGTCGATGTTATTGCTGGCCAAGGCACAGTCGCAAAAGAGTTATTACAACAACAGCCGAAAACCGATGTAGTTTTTGTCCCTGTTGGCGGTGGTGGTTTATTAGCCGGTATGGCGGTGTATTTAAAACAGTTACAACCAAACATTAAAGTCATTGGTGTGGAAGCTGAGGATTCTGCCTGCCTAAAAGCGGCAATGGCTGCAGGCCAGCCGACAGATCTTGACCAAGTAGGATTGTTTGCAGATGGCGTTGCAGTAAAACGTATTGGTCATCACACTTTTGAGTTGATCAAACAATATTGTGATGATGTCATCACAGTCAATACCGACGAGATTTGTGCCGCCATTAAAGATATTTTTGAACATACTCGTGTTATTGCTGAACCGGCGGGGGCATTATCATTAGCAGGTTTACAAAAATACTGTCAAACAAGTAAAGGGGATGAATCGTTAGTCGCAATTTTATCCGGCGCCAACATGAACTTTCACACGTTGCGCTATATTTCTGAACGATGTGAACTGGGTGAACAAAAAGAAGCGGTACTCGCAGTCACCATTCCTGAGCAAAAAGGAAGTTTCAGGAAGTTTTGCCACAGCTTACAAGGGCGAGTGATCACCGAATTTAATTATCGTCACGCGGTAAATTCCCCCAAAAGCAATGATGCTCATGTTTTTGTTGGGGTAAGAGTGACAGATTCTGAAGATAGGCAAACATTGATCCATTCATTAGAGCAACAGCATTATCAAGTAAACGATTTGACCGATAATGAACTTGCTAAGTTACATGTGCGTTATATGATCGGCGGGCAAAACCCGGCAGCAACACAAGAGCGCATCTTCCGTTTTCAATTTCCTGAATATCCCGGAGCATTAGAGAAATTTCTCGATACCTTAGGCGAACGCTGGGATATTAGCTTATTCCATTATCGCAATCACGGTGCCGCATTTGGGCAAGTATTAGCAGGTTTTGGCGTGGATAATGATGACACCATTGATTTTTTCAATCACTTAAAAGATTTAGCTTACCAATGGCAGGAAGAAACCGATAATCAAGCGTATCAAGCATTTTTAGCTTAATCGAGAAACCACTTTGCAAATTAAGTGGTTTTTTTATCTTCCAAGACATAATCATTACGTTAATTACAATACATATACAATCAGTATTTTTCCTTGATCTGCTTGATAATTAGTACGTTACCTTCTAACTTTAAATTACTAGCCTACCTAAAAAATTAAATGAAATTTATGTTGTTAAAAGTACTTCTACTCGTCTCGTCTTTAACTTCATTCAGTTGCTTCGCTAATAGCAATATGCAATTTAGTGCCTTTGGTACCCTTGCATTGACAACAACTGATTCTGATACCTATGGTTATCGTAAGGATGTTAGCTATGATAAGGGGGTTTTTTCTGGTGATCTGGATTTATTGTCACATTCGCTTATAGGTGGGCAAGTCAACGTCGGGCTCTCCAATGAATTTGATTTTGTTGGCCAAGCAGTCATAAAAGATATGGCCAAAAAATCACTTGATAACTACCTAACCATGGCTTTTTTACGCTACGCTCCAAAGCCAGAATGGGCAATTAGAGTTGGCAGAACTGCCATCGATATTTTTCTGATCACTGAATATCGCGATATTGGGATTGCCAATCCATGGGCAACAGTACCAAATGAGGTCTACAGTATCATACCGTTTCGTTTTGTTGATGGTGCAGATATCAATTATCAGCTTCGTTTAAATGAAGGTACATTAACGAGCAAAATTTTTACCGGAAAATCTGACTCTTACCTATCAACAAGTAATATCACCGAGAAAATTCAAGTAGATAATATTTTAGGGGCTTCTGTTAGTTATGATAAAAGCGATTGGATCATCCAAGCACGCTATTCCGCAGCCCAGCTTGCCAATGAAACCCAAAGCACATTAGCACTAATAGGTGCTATCAACACTGTGCCAGTTACTATCTGGCCTAATGCTTCAAGCTTTTCGCAGACTTTACGCGTATTGAATACAAACATTAAATATTTATCTTTAAGCTATCAACAATATTTTAATCGCTGGTTACTCACGACGGAATTTTCACAAGTTAAAGCCAATGACTCTCCAGTTATCCCAACCATAAACAGTGGTTATCTCGGTCTTTCCTATCAATTCGATCAATATACTATTTATGGGGTTTCAGCATTTTCACAATCAGATAATTATCAGTTTAATGAAACAAATGTCATAGAAGCAGCCATTCCTGAATTAATTAATGCTGTTGAAGGTAACATGAACTTTTATGCCACTAATCAGAACACTATTTCTTTGGGGTTACGTTGGGACATCAGTGCTAACATGGCACTGTCTTTACAGTGGAGCCATAGTAATATTAAACAACAAGGTGGCACCTTATGGATTGATAATAGTGATAATTCTCCAAAAGACCATGTTAATACTCTATTACTAAGTATGAGTTTCTCATTATGACTCGTTGTTACTATCGCTCAATCCTGCTCTGCCTTGCTTTTGCGTTATGGCAACACGCTGTTTCAGCAAAAGAAGCTATTGTTGTAGTGGTTAATAGTGCAAACCCAATTGAACAAATGACACGCTCTGAAGTCATTGATTTATTTATGGGAAAGTATGTTGCTTTTCCGGATGGTGAAAAAGCTGTCCCTGTTGATTTAGATGGCGAACAGCCTATTAAGCAACAATTTTATCATCAATTGGTAGGGCGTTCTCTGGCAAGTATAAATGCCTATTGGTCAAGACTGCGTTTTACTGGTCGAGTGAAGCCGTCAATACAAAAAAATACTGAACAACAAGTGGTGCAATACATTACTAACAATAACGATGCGATTGGTTATATCCCAATATCCAAACTAACTAAGCAATTAAAAGTGGTATATCAATTAAATGAATAAAAGTGCTCTAGTGTTTCGACTTGCGATTGTCGTTATTTTTGCAGCTTCAGCTGTTGGGTTTCTCTCAACACTGATTTTTTATCGTATCACTTACCTCAATGAGTTAGCACTTAGCAAAACTAAACTGACACAATTACACTCAACTATATCGCCTACGGCTTCGATCGCAACTTATCTTGAAGAGCAAGAGATGGTTACGGAGGTTGTCAATGGTTTACTCACTAACGATATAGTAAAAGGCGTCGACTTAGTCTCCCCTTCACTTAAGATAACATCCCCCTTATATGAGAAAACGAAAGATACCTTAGAATTTAAAATATTTTCCCCTTTTGAACCAGATCGTGTAGTTGGCACACTATCGATAACCCCTAATTTAGTTGAGATCACCAAACGGGCCAATAAAATCAGCTTTGATAATGTTTTTATTATTGGTATTCAAACGGCCATCGTCACGTTAATTATTATCATTGTTGCTTATGTGGTAGTAACTCGTCCAATTATCCAGATTGCAGATAGGTTGCACCACATCACACCAGGGACAAAAAAACGAGTAAGGATCCCTGTCAATCATAAACACAGTGAACTAGGTTCCTTAGTCGTAGATATTAACCTGTTACTCGATAAAACGGCGGAACAAATCAAGCAAGAGCGCAACTTAAGGGATGAAGTTGAACGGCTAAGTCGGCATTTTCGCACTCTATTTGAACAATCAACTTCCCCTATTATTTTAACTGAGCCTAAAGGCAATATTTTGTTATATAACGAGGCTTTCTTACATTTATTAAAAAAACTCGATATACCATTTAAAAGAAGCTATGGACCTTACCTGAGAGAGTTATTTATCGACCAAGCGCTTGTTGATGACTGTGTTGAGATGGCTTTTGCCAATGATGAAATTGCCAGCGGTGAATTTCAGCTGATCAACAACAACCAAGAGATAATTTGGGTACAATGCATCATTACAGCTTCAATTACCGATGCCTATAATGAGCATCATCAAATCACCTTACATGATATTTCCAAACGTAAACAACAATTAGAACAATTAGATAAAACAGCAAACACCGACAAATTAACGCAACTACTCAATCGTCGTGGCGGTGAACAAAAAATTAATGCATTGATCCAGTCTAAAACCCCTTTTGCCTTATTACTCTTAGATTTAAATAAATTTAAACCGATCAATGATATTCATGGTCATGAAACAGGTGATGCAATTTTAATACACGTAGCTAGCCAATTGACCAAAGGGATGCGTCGCAGAGATATCCTTTCTCGCTGGGGCGGCGATGAATTTATCATCGTGCTACCGAATATACCGGCAACTGAACTAAAAGATATCGCCGATAAAATCATCGCTCTTATCGAAGCACCATTATTTATCCCTCAGCTCGACAGCAGTTTAAGTGTCACTGCCTCTATAGGAGCCACATTATTTCCTGATGATCAAACATCGCTAAAAGCTTTGCTGGAATGTGCTGATCAAGCAATGTACTGGTCAAAAGAAAAACAACGAACCAATCCCCAAAAATGTTTCAGTCTTTATCATGATTGGCTGGCAATGCGAAGAGAACAGTCATGATAGTCAATAATCATCTTTCGTATTATGAAAACCTCTTATTGGTCAAACACATTAAACTTTCCTTGATATTAGTGTTAATTGGCCTGAGTACGATTCTTATCAGCCAAGTTCTGTTTTCTGATTTTGATGAAATAGAAATTGGTTTAATGATTTGTATAGGGTGGGTATCATTTTTATACTATTGGTCATGTATCGATACAGCAAGCATAGTCACTAATTTAATGCTCTGGAGCCTAACTATCTTAGTAAGCTATCTCGCATGGCACAACATAGGGCTCTTTGATACGGCATTAACGGCATTACCTGCAATCATACTATTAGCACTAATGCTAAACGCTCCTCTGCTTTCTCTACCCTTAATATTATTTATTATTGTCATCATTTTTTTTCTACTTTATTCACACAATAACAATTATATCACCCTAAATATAACCGAAAACCATAATTACTTTGTTCGGGCAACAGACATCACCATTATCTACTTATTCACTTCCGTTATTTTTTACCGTTATATTCAAGATATAAAACGCACAATGACCAAATTACAGAGCAATAATCACCAACTTAAACAACAGCTCAAACGTACTGAAAAACTAAATAATTATGATAGCCTGACTTTATTACCGAATGAGCGTATATGTGCCCAACACATAGTAAAACAACTTGATACATTAGCTATTGAAAATAAATTACTGGCATTTATTACACTCGATCTTCATAACTTACGCACTATTAACAATTCTTTAGGCTATGATAATGGTGATCAATTATTAATCGCATTAGCCAAACGACTCACTTCAATCATTCATGAGGACGAGTCTCTTTACCGCTTTCAAGGGGTAGAGTTTATTCTCTTGAAAGTATCGAAAAGCCACGAGCAACAACAACGCTTCATTGAACAAATAATTCAGGTACTCAACCAGCCATTTATCATTAATGATTATGAAGTTGAATTAATAGTCTCTCTTGGTGTGGCAATTGCCCCATTTGATGGTAAAGATTTAGCGAGCTTAAGGCAGAAATCGCATCTAGCGTTACAACAATCAAGTAATAAAAATACCAGCAGCTTCCAGTTTTACGATCAACAAATGAGCGCGATAGCTGAACATAAATATGCACTTATACAATCACTAAAGTCGGCTATAAGTCAAAATAAGCTAGCACTTCATTATCAAGCCAAAGTAGATTTAAGCACTCAACATATTATAGGAGCTGAAGCCTTACTTAGGTGGCACCATGACGAGCGCGGCTTTATTTCCCCTGAAGTATTTATACCGTTAGCAGAAGAGTCAGGCATCATTGTTCAAATGACCAAATGGCTAATTAATCAAGCATGCCAAGACTGCGCGCAATGGCATAACCAAGGATTACACCATTTAACGGTAGCAATTAACCTGTCACCCATTGACTTTCGCCGTGGCAACTTACCAAATATTGTAATACAGGCGCTCCAAAAGCATGGCCTTTCACCTCATTATGTCGAATTAGAAATCACGGAATCAATTATCATTGACGATATTTCACATATCCAAAACCAAATCCATCAATTACACAGTAAAGGGATCACCTTTGCGATAGACGATTTTGGTACAGGCTATTCAAACTTAGGTTACTTAAATAAATTTAACGTCGGCACGCTAAAAATAGATCGCTCATTTGTCAGCAAGATAGTCGACTCTGAGCATGATTATCATATCGTCAAAGCCATCATTAAGATGAGTCAAAGCTTAGGTATTACAAATGTAGCTGAGGGTATAGAAGATCAAAAAACAATGGAGTTACTACAAACGCAAAACTGCCAAATAGGACAAGGTTACTATTGGTCTAAACCATTACCTAACCAGGAGTTTATTTCATTTGCCTCATCTTGGAAAAGCTAACATTGTTAAGTAACGTTTAATGAGTATAAACTTTATATCTGATTTTTATCTAAAAATCATAACAAAGGATTATTAGTGATGGACTAATAACCCTGTAGCCTTGATTACTTCATCAAGATTTCTCTCATACGATACTGACCAGTAAGTGTTCTGACCTCAGGATATTTAGCTGATACCTTTTGAGAATTTTTCTTGTTATCTTCACCCCATTTTTTCATAAAGGCTTCATAACGTTTTTTATTCGGCTCTAAATCGGCTGCATTAGCAAATTTCACTAAAAGGATCATATTAAAGTCGCCACTTTGTGGTAAATCACTACCGTAAATGCCCCAATCTTTAATATACCCTAACTGTTTTTGTAATTTTACCGCTTTGATCCAAGTTTGACTTAACCCTGCAAGATAAACATCTTCCATATTGGGATCTATTTTGACTGTGGTTAGCATGATAATTTCATTACTTAAATCATAATCTTGATAAACTTCTAACCGATCTTTACCTACCGCTGAAAAACAAAGTAAAAAACTTAATGCTACTGATATTGCACGTTTCATATGCTTGCTCCTGTGGATTTATATTATCCCTATACCACGCTTTTTCAGCACTAGAGGCCCCAAGTATAGGACAAATATCCAAGAACACAGCAAAGTAAATACAAATAATTCGATTTTACACTTTCACCTTTAATGAAAGAATAATTTTGCAGTTAAATATCAACCAGTAAAACTATGTTAATTTAGCTTCAAGTTCAGCAATTTTTGCTTCTAATTGCTCGATTTTCTCCCGCGTTTTCAACAAGACTTGCGTTTGTACATCAAACTCTTCACGAGAAACCACATCTAGTTGTGATAATTTACGTTGCAATACCGTTTTGGTTTTATCTTCGAAATCTGTGGCTAAATTTTTTAAACTTGGCGGTATCGACTCGGTCACTTGCTTAGCGATATCTTCAATTTTTTTCGCGTTGATCATATGTTTTACTCATTAATCGATGAATCCTGACATTGTAATGCATTAAATTATTTTGCCAAAGGATAAAACAAGGTAAAATCACCGCCCTCGTCAACCAAGTATTACAATGGCATGAAACTTAACCCCGGACAAAATGAAGCAGTAAAATATGTGAGCGGACCTTGCTTAGTGTTAGCAGGCGCAGGCAGCGGTAAAACAGGGGTTATCTGTCAGAAAATTGCCTACTTAATCCAAAAATGTGAATACAAAGCACGCAATATTGCTGCGGTTACCTTTACCAATAAAGCGGCGCGAGAAATGAAAGAGCGAGTCAGTAACATGCTTGGTCGCGATGTAACCCGCGGTTTAACGGTTTCTACCTTTCATTCGTTAGGCTTAGATATAGTACGCCGTGAAATTAAAACCCTAGGCTATAAGCCAGGGTTTACTCTGTTTGACGATCAAGACACCTTAGCATTATTGAAAGAATTAACCGCCGATGAACTCGATGGTGATAAAGACTTACTCAGCAAATTACAAAACATGATTTCTAATTGGAAGAATGATTTAATGTTGCCCGATGCGGCAATAAAATCTTCGCCCGATGCAGATTCCGCAATGTATGCTGAATTTTACCAGCGCTATCAACATCATATGAAGGCATACAATGCGCTTGATTTTGACGATCTTATCTTAATTCCCACCTTGCTATTAAAGAATTATGCGGAAGTCAGAGAACGCTGGCGCAATAAAATTCGCTATATGCTCGTAGATGAATATCAAGATACCAATACCAGCCAATATGAGTTAGTTAAATTGATCACCGGTGAGCGTGGACGCTTAACTGTTGTTGGCGACGACGACCAATCCATCTATTCATGGCGTGGCGCTAAACCACAAAACTTAGTATTACTTGGACAAGATTTTCCGTCATTAAAACTGATCAAACTTGAACAAAACTACCGCTCGAGTGGCCGGATATTAAAGTGCGCCAATATTTTGATCGCTAACAATCCGCATGTATACGATAAAGCCTTGTTTAGTGAGCTCGATTACGGTGTGGAATTACGCGTTGTACAAGCAAAAAATGAGGAGCATGAAGTCGAAAAAGTGGTTGGTGAGTTAATTGGCCATCGCTTCTTAAATCGAAGTCACTATAAGGATTACGCCATTTTATACCGCGGTAATCACCAATCGCGCTTGTTGGAAAAAGCGTTAATGACAAACCGCATTCCCTACAAAATTAGCGGTGGCACTTCATTCTTTTCTCGTGCTGAAATCAAAGATGTCATGGCTTATTTAAGGGTATTAGTTAATCCTGACGATGATAATGCCTTTTTACGTATCGTCAATGTTCCCCGCCGAGAACTCGGCCCGGTGACGCTCGAAAAGCTCGGCACTTATGCCAATATGCGACAAATAAGCATGTTTGCTGCCAGCTTTGAATTAGGCTTAGAACAACACCTTACCGGCAAAGGGCTTGCCAAAATGCAGGCATTTACTCGTTGGTTGGTTGAAACAGCTGACAATGCTGAACGTGGCGACACCGCTGCGGTATTGCGTTCAATGATCCGTGAAATCAATTATGAAGATTGGCTTTATGATACTTCACCTAGTGCAAAAGCCGCCGAAATGCGCATGAAAAATATCACTGAGCTCTTTAGTTGGGTCACCCAGATGCTTGAAGGCACGGATGATGAAGAACCAATGACCTTAGCACAAATCGTTACTCGTTTAACGTTACGCGACATGATGGAACGTAATGAAGAAGAGGAGTTTGCCGATCAAGTGCAATTGATGACGCTACACGCCTCTAAAGGGCTGGAATTTCCCTACGTCTTTCTGATTGGTATGGAAGAGGGCTTACTGCCACATCAAACCAGTATTGATGAAGATAATGTAGAAGAAGAGCGCCGCCTTGCTTACGTTGGCGTGACCCGTGCTCAGCGGGAGTTAATCTTTACCTATGCTAGAGAACGCCGTCAATATGGTGAAGTAGCCCGTACAGAGGTGAGTCGTTTTCTCTATGAGTTACCGCAAGATGATTTAAACTGGGAAATTACACAAACCAAGAAAAGTCAGGAGCATAAACAAGCTTCAGCACGCAAAGGTGTTGAAAACTTGCGTGATATATTGAACAAGAAAAAGTAACCTATGAGCAGGTGATAGCAACTCACTATCAACTAAGAATTTTGCAGTAAAAAGCACTACTGCCTAATTTTAGCATCTGAATAAATCAAGATGTTTTATCAGCTTTTGGCAAGATATCACTTTCAAACTCGACTAACATTGCTTCAACCAGTGAAATAAAGCCCTTGAGGTTATTGGCAGACCAGGCTCGCTTTATTTCCCCTTGTTGCCTATTTATGTAGGTAGTCAGCTGGTTGTAATGGCCTTTATCAAAGTTTTCACAACACTTTTGGGTAATTTTATGTAATTGCCCTTTACCCCGAATACTTTCCCTAAAAATTAATGAATAGTTATTAAGCAAGGGTTGTAACAGCTGAAGATGTTTCTCATCTTTGGCAAGTGATTTAATTTTTTTATAGCGGCTTTGAGCAAATTCTTCATGTTTTTTTGCCATCATGGCAAACGCATCAGTTAAGTGTTTACTTTCTTTTTTCGCCTCAGCCGCCTCTTTCTTCACTATCATCAGCTGACGATATAAACTCTCAGCACGGAAATAAAAATAAATGCTGACAGCAACAAAAATTCCGATAACAACAACACTAAATATCATATAAATAGGCCTACGTTTTATAACCGCTATATTCAGCTCTCGTTGATTCACTCAATCGAGAAAGGAAAAAATAAGGATCAATGTCTTGTACATTAGGAGATTGACAATCGTAACTAACTTTCAATGAAAACTCACCTAAATTAGCAAAAAACTGTACTTTTAAAGCTTGAGTTAGTTGTTCAAATGTTGCTTTAAGCTTTTCAGGAGATTGATAAGGGGCAAGAAATAAATATTCCCCCTGATTTATTAAGCCAACTTGGTCAAACTCCCCTTTATGTTCATTGATCAGTGTGGCAATTGTTCGATTAACCTCATCAATCACTTTGTTATTAAATTGAAAGGTTAATTCTTGCCAATTATCAATTGAAAAGTAGCCCACCGACAACTGATATTCGAATTTTCTCGCCATCTTAAAATAATGCTGATAAAAACTTTTTGTTTGCGTTGGGGTGGCAAGAATATCGGTAGGTTTTTCAATTTCATCATATTGCTGGTTCAAACGCACGGCTCTTAGCTTCAGCGCTAGAATGACTAATGAAGACAGTACTAATATTAACGCAATCACTAAATTCAAAATCAAATTACTTTGTTGGTTATACTTCTCTTGAAATTGATTTTTTAACTCAGCTTCTGCTGCCAACCTTAATGCAAGCTCACTATTTTTCTGGTTAGCTAGTTGGTTCACATCACCATCATCATTACTATGCTGATGAGGATGGTTATACTTCTGGAACATAGTTATGTACTGTGCCTGTGCAGCAAAAGCGGCCTGATAGTCGCCTTGCTGCTGATACATACTCGCTAACATTTGATAAAAAACAATTTGTTCTTCGGTGAGTTCTGTGTGTTTTACCACCTCAGCAGCCTGTTGAATATATTGCAAGCTTTCGCTTTGTTTAGCAATCAGCTGCGTCACCTTGGCTAGATTAATTAAAGTGGTTAAATATGGCTGCGATAAATTTTGACCTTGAAATAATTGCTTAGCCGCTAATAAGTCATCAAGAGCCTGTTGATATTTCCGTTGTTTGATGAGTACCTGAGCTAAACCTAATTTAGCATACGCCACCCTTATTGGAGCCTGCTTTTGTTTCGCAAAGCGTTTAGCTGCATCAAATGCATAAAAAGCATCATCAAGTTGTCCTAGTTTCAAATAACAGCGTGCGATATCATAAAAAGTAAGATCGATATTGTTGTTCTTTTTTAAATCAAATCTTATTTTTTTGACTTTATTAAAAAGCTGCAACGCCGTTTGGTATGCACCGGAATAGTAATGGGCATTAGCGATCACTGTCAGTAAATTGATATGGTCATTGAACTCTTGATATTCATCTAATAACTGTTGAATCTGTTGCAGATCCACCCATGCCAATTGATGCTCAGCAATAACGGCATTGGCCATCGCCCGATAACCCATGGCTGTGATTAATAAAATAGGCTCATCAATTTGCTCTGCTAATTTCACCGCTCTATCTGCCATGCGTTTCGTTTGCTGGTACTTCCCTTTAAAATACTTGCCCTTGGCGATTTTAAGCAGCAGTGATAATTTCAACGACTTATCCAGATTAAATAGCTCTTCACCGTCAAGAGCAAACTGCAGTGCCTTGTCTAAATCACCCTTATTAGCTGCACTATCAGATAACAAACTAAACATTTTCGCTAAAGTATTGTTACTGACTAACTGACGGTTTTTAATAATAACCCGTGATAAATCAACAATGACTGAGCTTGATAATGATTCAGGATCAACTAGAAATAATCGCTCTATTTGAGCAATACTAAGAGCAAGCGACTTATCCGGTTGCTCTTGCGCAGTAGCCAACCCACTAAAACACAGCAAAAATAAGCCATAGCACCCGATTAATAAACATCTCATAAGATAAAGATTTCTTTTATAGTCAATAGATTATTACTTTTTCTACGTACAAATCCGATATTTATTTATGTTAAAGGTTTACAAGCCATGTGCATAGCATATAATGCCACTTGAGCTACTAAAGCTCGATAAGGGCAAATCTAGTGAAAGCTAGAGACGCAAAGTCACCGGTCTAAGGGGAAACCTAAGATAGCGGAACTACCGAATTTAGATATAGTGGGGGCTTGTCTATTTTAAGCAGTCGCTAACTTATTTCTCCTCGTGCTTTGCGTGCCTCCCTTGTCCCTTTATTATCGATGTTGTTCAATATAACGATTGATCACTTGTTCCAACATAGATAATGGCATCGAGCCATTTTTCAAAATTTCATCATGAAACGATCGTAAATCAAACTTTGCACCTAACGCTTGCTCAGCCTGCTTTCTCAACCGCTTGATCGTTAATTCACCCAGCTTATAAGACAAAGCTTGTCCTGGCCAAGAAATATAACGATCGATCTCAGTTTTTACATTATGTAAAGACAATGCGGTATTGTCAGCTAAATATGCCATGGCACGTTCACGGCTCCACCCTTTACTGTGCATGCCTGTATCAACCACTAATCGGCAAGCTCGCCACATTTCATAAGTAAGTCGGCCAAAATCACTGTATGGGTCTTGGTAAAAGTCCGCTTCGATTCCTAAATATTCAGCGTACAAGCCCCAGCCTTCGCCAAATGCTGAAATATAGGTATTATTGCGAAATGCTGGTACATTTTGCATTTCACGTGCTAATGAACCTTGCAAATGATGACCCGGCACAGCTTCATGTAAAGTTAACGCCTCCAAAACGTATAGAGGGCGTCGATCAAGACGATAAGTATTAACCCAATAATAACCAGGTTGATCATCATTTGAAGGGCCAGCATATCGACCTGTGGTATATTTAGGCGCAATATTAGCAGGAACAGGCGCTACACCATAAGGTGTTCTCGGTAAGGTTTTAAACAAGCTAGGCAATTTAGCATCCATTTTTTTAGCGATAAATGATGCTTCTTTTAACAATTGCTCAGGTGTCTTTGCGTAAAATTGACTGTCCGTACGCAGAAACTCAACAAAGTCGGTAAAATCTCCTTGAAAGCCAACTTGCTCGATAATACTTTCCATTTCCGCTCGAATTCTACTGACTTCATCGATACCAATTTGGTGAATTTCATCTGCAGACAGTGCTAAGGTTGTATAATGGGCAACGCGGTTTTGATAATAAGCCTGGCCATTTGGCAATGAAGCCGCAGCAATAGTATTACGGGCATTGGGTTGATAGCGCTCTACCATAAATTGATAATATTGCTGGTAACTTGGCAATACATAATCATTGATGGCTTGAATAGCTTTTGCCTGAAGCTGCGTTTTTATCTCAGCAGGAATATGGCTAGGCATGTTATTGAAAGGCTGGTAATACACGCTTTGTCTGACATCCTCTTTAACAAATGCCTGTATTGATTGTTCAAAACCTTGCAATACCACGGCAGGTTGTGTTCTACCTGAGGCGATGCCTTTTTCCATCCATGCCATTTGTTGGGCAAAATAACGTGGTAAATGCGATAGCCGCACTAAATAGTCTTGATAATTTTGCACACTAGTAAAGGGTAAATTTTTAATCCCCCAGCTAATACCAACATGAAAGCCAGACTCTGCCGTTAACGGCATATAATGTTCTTTATTAAGATAACTATCGAGTTGATTCTTCAGTTTATAATGCAGTACCGAATAATTAATTTGTTCACTTTGCACCAATTTACTTTGATCAATTTGATTGAGTTCATCGAATATTTTGCTTGTTGCTTGAAAATTATTTGCTAAGGTTTCGGCTGATAAATCGGGGAGTAAGCGATGGTTTTCAACATTTTTACTGTTATGAAAGGGGCTTGAGCCTTGATAAAACTGCTGATAGCGTTCTATCACCTGATGTAGCTTTTGTTTTTCGGTTAATACTTTTTTATCAGGCAATTGGCTACAGGCCATCAGTAGCATTGATAAAATTACCAGCAGAGTTTTCATAAATCATCTATCTCTTATATCAGTATGCGCCTACTGTAGCAAAAACGCTGATTAAGAATAAGCCAAATACCGTCATTTTGCGGTGAACATTCAAGTATTTACTACGAATTTCTCTGTTTATTTACAAAATATTAATATTATTTCCACATTTCCCCTAGCACTTTGTCTTAAATTGCTAGAGAATAGAATGTATAAAATAATGAAATATCGCGCTAATAGAGGTTTGGAAGTAGTGAAGTATCATGATTCCATTGAACAAGCAGATAAAAATCTTGCGCTTGCCATCAAGCAATTGCAACTTTGGCACCTCCCCGCTTCCCCGATCAATTATGCTGTTAGTTACGAATACGTAAATGGCAAAAATTCTGCGCTAAACGCCCAAATCAAACAGCATTTTGCACTGGGTCGAAAGTTAGACAATTATTTTATTGAAGAGCTTTATCAACTGCATATTTTAGGGCAAGGCAATTTTCGCGATGACATCATCACCGATATTGATGACTTGATTGAAGATGTACAAAAAAATAATACGACATCGGTAAATTTAACCCATCATCTGATCAAGAAAATTGACCATAATATTATTAACTTAAAATCAAGAAATAGCCAAAAAATAGCTTCTGCGATTAACCAGATAGAAAAAGCGTCAAAAGCCTTTAAACAAAAACAACAACAATTGTCACAACAGCTGAAACTCTCTCAGCAACAGTCTCAAAGTTTAAAAAACGAATTAGAAGAAGTTAAAAAAGAAATCTATCTTGATCCATTAACTGGCTTGTATAACCGTAAGGCGCTTAATAAACACCTAGAAACATGGAGTGTTGAAAATCCAGATAAACAAGTAGCTGCCATTGTGGTCAATATCGATCAGCTCCAACAAGTTCAAGATAAATTTGGTGCCTTGATCAGTGACGTATTGCTAGCCAAGGTTGCTGGTAAAGTAAAAAGCTATGTTGGTGACAGTGGGCTACCGATTCGAGCCGGTCATGATGAGTTTTTAATTTTATTACCAGATTTAGAGCGCTCTGCTGCTGGTGAAATTGCAGAAAAAATAAGACAAGGGGTTGAAAAACTGCGTTTTGTTAGCAGTAAATCAGGCATGAGATTACCGCAAATGACAATCTCTTTAGGCATCAATGATTTTCGACTCAGCCAGAATGTGCAAACCATTGTCAATTATACCCGTTCATTAGTGACTGATTTGCAACGTCACGGCAATAATAGTCTGACTATTGCCAGCTAGCAATGTGCGACTAACTCAATCAGTTGCTCTAACGTCTGTTCTGAAAATACTTGAATCTTATGTGTCGTCAGTAATGCCGCTGTGATCCCTTGCCCCGCAATTTTTCTACTGCTAAAGCTACCATCATAGATAGTTTGACTGCCGCAAGACGGGCTAGACTCTTTCAATAAAGCAAATTTAATATCATGCTGCTGACATAATGCTAATGCGTGACGAGCACCACGCTCAAAGGCATCAGTAACATCGTGTCCCTGCTTAGTATAAACCCTTTGATCATTTTGATTGCGCTCAGCTGGCAAGCGAGGAATGGCTAAGCCACCACACACTTCCGGACAAACACTGATCAGCCTTCCTTGCTGTTGCCAGTGAAGTAATTGTGGATGCTCAATGAGTTGATGACCACCGTCATATCGCACTTTTTGCCCTAAAAAGCAGGCGCTTATTAAAATTTTTTCCATTTATTTACCTAACAGATGTTGATAAAGCAAGGCTAATTTCATTTTAGCGCCATCATCTTCAGCGTCTAACCAAATGGCTTCGCTATAACATTCAAAATGCAAACAAAAATGACTATGTTGCCACAATAGTCTAACAACTACGCGATCAGCACCTTCAATTTGTTCTAACAGTTGAATGTCTCGATACTGGGTTAATATTTGTGCGATTAAATCAGGAATATCTTCTTGCGACCAAGGAAGATCACACGTTAAGATGATATTTGAATCATTTAACTCGCTGCATTTTATCATAAAATTACTGGTCATTTGATCTAAACCTAAGAAATAAGGATCATCGATACATAATACTAAAAAAGCAGCGACAGCTGAGATCTTTTTACCTATAATCAGCCAAGGCGTGAAATTTTAATCAATCATATTAAGAGAGAGAAAGTTATGAAAAAACTTACTTTAGCTGTTGCAGCTACAGTGATGATGGCATCTCCAGTATTTGCCGGTGATATTGCAGCTGGTAAAGCCAAATCAGGTACATGTGCAGCATGTCATGGTGCAGCTGGTATTTCAGCGGTACCAATGTACCCTAATTTAGCAGGACAAAAAGAAGTGTATTTAGCCAAACAGCTAAAAGACTTTAAATCAGGTAAACGTAAAGACCCAGTAATGGGCGCAATGGCAATGCCATTATCTGACGAAGACATTGCTAACTTAGCTGCATATTTTGCTAGCTTAAAGTAAACAACTTTCTTTATCTAAAAAGCGCTCAATTGAGCGCTTTTTTTATTAGCTGTTCATTTTGCTGTTACTGATAGTTTTTAATCAAAGATAAAAACGCGCTGCCATAACGCTGCAATTTTGTTTCGCCAATGCCACTAATATTCAACATTTCTCTATTGGTTACTGGTTTAAATCTGGCAAGTTCAGATAAGGTAGCATCATTAAAAACGATATACGGAGGGATATCTTCTGCATCCGCCAATTCTTTACGTAACTGGCGTAACTGACTAAATAACTGACGATCATAAACGGCTTTTTGTTTATCTTGTCGCCAATAACTGGCTTTTTGTAATCGTGGCGTGGCCAACAATAAGGGGACATCGCCGGTTAAAATACTACGAGCAGCCTGCGTTAAGATAAGCGCAGAATGATTGGCAATATCTTGCTGTAAATAACCTAAATGTATTAACTGGCGAATAATCGCATGCCAATATCCTGGAGTTTTGTCTTGCCCTATGCCAAAGGTTGATACTTTATCATGTTGTTGACTAATCACTTTATCATTAGTCACCCCACGAAGCACATCAATTACATGCTGACTATCACCTTGTTGGTTAATACGATAGACGCATGACAACACTTTTTGCGCTACTTCTAAGCCATTAAAAGTACTAGGAGGATCTAAACAAATATCACAGTTACCGCAGCCTTGCTCGGTATATTCTGCAAAATAATTAAGTACTAAGCGCCGGCGGCAAGTTTGCGCTTCAACAAAACCAGTGATCGCTTGAAAACGTTGCAATTCCACATGTCGTCGTTGTTCATGCTCTCCCGATTCAATACGTTGTGCGATGCGCTTAACGTCTTTCTCATCATAAAGAAACAATGCTTCTGCTGGTAAGCCATCTCGTCCTGCACGACCAATTTCTTGATAATAGGCTTCTAATGTTCTGGGAGGTTCAAAATGAATGACATAACGCACATTCGATTTATTAATACCTAAACCAAATGCCACCGTAGCGATGACTACCTGAATATTATCTTTCGCGAAGCCTTCTTGTACTATATGACGAATTTCTTGCTCCATGCCAGCATGATAAGCCGCGCAATTAATCCCCGACTGCGCTAACGACTTGGCCAACTTATCTACCTGCCACCGACTACTGCAATAAACAATGCCGCATTCCTGTCGACGTTTTTTAATATAACTAATGATCTGCTGGGTTCCCTGATATTTATCCGCCAGGGTTAAACGAATATTAGCCCGATCAAAACTGTCTAAATGAATATAAGGGTCCTCTAAACGCAGTTGCATCAAGATATCTTTACGCGTGGTAACATCGGCGGTCGCGGTGAGCGCCATCACAGGTACATGAGGAAATTGCTGTTTAATCATATGTAAACGCGTATAGGCAGGGCGAAAGTCATGCCCCCATTGAGAGATACAATGTGCTTCGTCAATCGCAAACAACTTTATCGGTAAATCAGCCAACCCTTGCACAAAATAATGGTTATTTAACCGTTCAGGGGCTAAATAAAGCAAAGTAATCTCACCTTGTGAAAGCTGAATAAAAATTTGGTTAGTCTGTTCTTGAGTCAAGCTGGCATTAATATAAGCTGCTTTAATTCCCTGCCTTTTCAAGCCATCAACTTGATCTTTCATCAGAGCAATCAAAGGAGAAATCACGATAGTAAGACCATTAAGCATGGTCGCTGGTAATTGATAACACAGCGATTTACCACCACCTGTTGGCATCAATACTAGGCTATCTCGCCCTGATAAAACCTGCTCTATAATTGTTTGTTGACCAGAGCGAAACGTACTAAAACCAAAATAGTGTTTTAGGTTATCAAATAGGCTTTCAGTAGTCGTAAGTGGGGTTGCGAGGTTCAAAAATAATCGAAATTCTTTTTAGAGATGTTCCGCTATTTTACCTGATAACGAAGAGAATAAGAAAAATTTCTTTTTATTTTTGACGGTGATATTCTAATCAACAGAACTCATCAGACCACAAAAATTATGAATCAAGCATTAATATTTACGCAAATTGCCCAATTCTGGACCAATGATATGCCTTTTAATCAATTACTTGGTTTCGAAATAAAACACTTTGATGTTGAGCGCTCGGAGATCCGCTTTCCTTGGAATGACAAATTAATTGGCAACCCTATGCAAAAAATTCTCCATGGTGGTGTTACCGCTTCGGTATTAGATTTAGCAGGCGGTGTGGTTGCAGCAGCCAATATTATTAACCAACTTGATGACTTGTCGCAGGAAAATATTCAACAGAGTTTAAAAAAATTAGGCACTATTGACTTACGGACCGACTTTCTTCGCCCAGGCAGAGGTGAAGAATTTATCGCAACAGCACACATTATTCGCAGCGGTAACAAAGTTGCGGTAGCCCGTATGGAGCTACATAATGAAAAAAACGATCATATCGCCTTTGGTACTGGCACTTATATGGTCGGATAAACACACTAACAGTGCCAATTAGTTTACATTCGGCTAAAAGCAACTAAACGTTAACAGCTATGCCCTAGTATCCAGCATGATATAATGTCATTTTACAATTGATACCGTTTTGTCATGCCTCAATCAACTAACAATGAGACCCGTTCGGGAGTGATCAGTGCTATTGCTGCCTATTTTATGTGGGGCTTAGCACCTATTTACTTTAAATTATTGCTGGCCGTCAGTCCCGATGAAATCATGATTCATCGCGTTATTTGGTCATCATTGCTCTTGTTAATGATTGTCATAATGAGCCGAAAATGGCTGGCATTTATCACTATCATTAAGCAACCAAAGATACTGGCAAAATTAATGGTAACCGCTTCATTTCTCGGGGTTAATTGGTTCATCTTTATCTGGGCAGTGAATAATGATCACTTACTAGATGCCAGCCTAGGATATTTTATCAATCCACTGTTTAGTGTCGCATTAGGTGTGGTGTTTCTTGGCGAACGGCTTAGAAAATGGCAATTACTAGCAGTGATCCTTGCCATTACTGGCGTATTAATCCAATTAGTCTCTTTTGGTTCGCTACCCATCGTCTCTTTAGCATTAGCGGGCACTTTCGGCATTTATGGCTTACTACGAAAAAAACTTCACATAGATTCATTCATTGGTTTATTAATTGAATCATTACTTATGCTACCTATTGCTATTGCTTACTGGTTATTCTTTGTTTCCAGCGACACCAGTAATATGCTAACAAACCCACTCTCATTAAATATGACCTTATTTTTTGCGGGTGTAGTCACTACTGCACCGTTACTGTGTTTTACCGCAGCAGCAAAACGCTTAACGTTATCAACCGTCGGCTTTTTTCAATATATTGGTCCAAGTATTATGTTTGTTTTAGCTACTTATCATTATCAAGAACCATTAGTAATGGCTAAGTTATTTACCTTTGTTTTTATTTGGTTGGCACTAATAATCTACAGTGCAGACTCCTACCGTGCCCATAGACAAAAACGCTTATCATTGAAAGCTGGTTCTGTGGTTTAATTTAAAGTTAAGACCTGCGGAATAGTGATATTAAAGTGCGCGCCTTGTTGTGGTGCGCTCGTGACTTTAATATCACCATGTAGTTTTTGTTGCACTATGTTATAGACAATATTCATCCCTAAACCTGTACCACCACTATTTCGTTTAGTGGTGTAAAATGGCTCAAATATATTTTGTAACACCTCAGCGGTCATGCCATTACCATCATCCTTATACTCAATCGTAATGTCATTGAAATTCTGTTCGATATCAATCGAAATATTGCCGTCATCTCGGTTCTCAAATCCATGCTTAAGTGAATTTGTGACTAAGTTAGTGATCACTTGGGCAATTGCTCCAGGAATCGTTTTTGCCATGATATCTGTACCCCCAAGATAAATATAATTGACCCGATGACGCTTTAACTCTGCCGACAAAGTTTGCATAATTTCATTAATATATTCAGTAAGATCAACTTCTCTGATCTCCCCAACAACCTGATCAGCAGCCACTTGTTTAAAGTTGTTTAATAGCTCAATAACCCGGTTTAATGACGACATACTTAAAGAAGAGGCTTGTTCGATATCATCAAAATAACGTGTGACTTCAGATTTTTTTAGCGTGCCACGTGTAAAACTGTCCTTAACTCTTAAGGTACTTTCATGTGCTGAACTAGAAGACGTAATAGCAATGCCTAAAGGAGTATTAATTTCGTGCGCAACGCCAGCGGTTAATTTACCTAGAGAAGCAAGTTTTTCTGATTGAATTAATTGATCTTGCATCTCTTTTAAATTAGTTAATGTTTGACTTAATTGTTTCGTGGTTTTTTGATTCTTCATAAAGAGCCATACCACTAGAGTACTGACAATCAGCGCGATGATAATTAATACCGCCATGACAATTAAATAAAGTTTTTGCTGCTCTATACGCGCTTTGCGCTCTGCAAGCTCTTCATTTTTTTGATTCAGTTGTACCCCTTGTGAATCTATTTGTGATTGCTGCTGGGCTAAAATACTGCGATTTTTTTCAATACGCTTAGCCATTGTTTGGTTTTCTTGCTCTTTTTGATCCGCCAGCTGTTGACGTTGCTCCAAATCCCTCTGAATAGCGGCTAACTTATCCCCTAAGGAGATTAATTGCTGTTCTTTGGAATCAATTGCTTCTTGCTGCAGCTCAATATTACTTTTTAAAGCCATTAACTGGGCTTGATGATCTTCATTTAACGCTTGGCGCTGAATAAGTTCTTTATTTAACTTTCTCAAGCGTTCACTGCTTGCCGCTAATTGTTCATTTTGCTCGGCTAATGTTTTTTGCAGCTCTGTCTCTCGTTGCCGCATCTCTTGCATGGCAACTTCTGTCTCACGGTATAATTCAGCAACATCAATTTCTGTACCGCCTAGAAATAATATCTCTGACGACATCGTTAATTGTTCAAAAACAATATTCGATTTATTGATCTCAAAATCAATACCGGCTGTTTTAGGATTAAAAAGCAAATTGATCATAATGTTGCGCTTATCAACACTATTATCAGTCACGAGTAGAGTCGCCGTTTTACGCAGTTCTGATGCAATCAATGAAATATCGATTTCAGGCGTAATGGCAACAAACACCATATCAGCTTGTTTTGCATCCTCTAGCTGATCGACTAATTGCACATTGATCGACTTACCCTTAACAATGCGGTTATTTAATCCAAGATAAAAAGACTGGAAAATACGCTCATCTTTGTAAACCGCTAATTGATAACTTTTTTTTGCCTGTTCATTAGGCCATGATATATGTTTGAAGAAATTAAAAAGGTAGGCTGTTTTGATTTGCTCACTCGACAACTCTTGAGCTAAGGCCACATTAGCTACAATCCCTAGTGAAAGAGTGAGTATGTAGAAAAAATATCTTATCTTTTTCAATCGCATCAACAGAATGTTACCCCTGACAGTGACCTTGAATGAGTTAGCTATTTTTGTTTAGCAAAGTACAAATGAAATATTGATTGATAATCAAAAATTTATCAACTAATTCATTTTCATAACGCTTTTAAATTAGCATAGGCAACGACCAACCATTTACTGCCTACTTCGGCAAAATTTACCTGAATACGACTTTGTGCACCATTTCCTTCATAATTAAGTACCACACCTTCGCCAAATTTTTGATGATGAACATTTTGTCCCAATTTAAAGCCGGAATCTTCAAAGGTTTCTAAACTAATGGTATTGGAAAATCGCCCCGTTGACGCCGGACGAGCCACTTGATTTTGCATGCGTACTTCATCAACACATTCCGCTGGCAGCTCTTTTAAAAACCGACTTGGGCTATGATACTTTTCTTGGCCATATAAGCGACGACTTTCGGCATGGCATAAATAGAGCTTTTCCATCGCACGAGTCATACCAACATAACACAAGCGACGCTCTTCTTCTAAACGACCAATTTCTTCCACCGATTGTTGTGACGGAAACATTCCTTCTTCTAAGCCAGCAATGAACACGAGCTTAAATTCAAGACCTTTCGCTGAGTGCATGGTCATTAATTGTACCGCAGGTTCATATTCATCCGCTTGCGATTCGCCCGACTCTAATGCTGCATGGGTTAAAAACGAGGTTAATTGGCTTTGTTCATGCTCTAATTCCGGATCCATTTCAAACGTTTGACAAGCAGTAACCAGCTCATTAAGGTTTTCAATGCGCGCTTCTGCACGCTCACCTTTTTCTGCTTGGTACATAGCTTTTAAGCCACTGTGTTGAATAACAAAGTTTGCTTGTTGATCCAGATCTAAATGGCTAGATTCATCTTCTAATTGATCAATTAAATCAACAAACTGTTTGATCACTTTTGCACTTCGCCCTTTTAACTCTTGCTGATCTAGCATGGTTTGACATGCTTGCCATAGTGTCACTTCCATACTGCGAGCCGCATCACGGACTAATGACAAAGTGGTGTTACCTATCCCTCGTGTTGGGGTATTGATAACACGTTCAAATGCCGCATCATCATCACGATTATTGAGTAGTCTTAAATACGCTAATGCATCTTTAATTTCTTGGCGTTCAAAAAAGCGTAACCCGCCGTAGATACGATAAGGTAAGTTAGCCTGCAATAATGCTTCTTCTAGCAGGCGCGATTGGGCATTACTCCGATATAAAATAGCCACGTCATCTAATGAATCTTCACTGGATACGAGATCACGTTTTTGCCACTCAGTAATACGACCAGCAATAAAACGCGCTTCATCAATTTCATTAAACGCAGTGTATACAGAGATTTTCTCCCCTGCATCATCTTGCGTCCACAAGTCTTTACCTAAGCGATTATTGTTATTGGCGATCAACTTATTTGCTGCATTGAGAATATTGGCGGTCGAGCGGTAATTCTGTTCTAGCCGTATCGTTTGCGCACCGGTAAAGTCTTTGAGAAATCGCTGAATATTCTCTATTTTTGCACCACGCCAACCATAAATTGATTGATCATCATCACCAACAATCATCACCTTACCTTGCTCACGCCCTAACATAGTGAGCCAGGCATACTGAATAGCATTGGTGTCTTGAAATTCGTCCACTAATACATGAGCAAAACGCTGCTGATAATGCGCTAATAATATCGGATGATTAAGCCACAGCTCATGCGCTCTGAGTAGTAATTCAGCAAAATCAACTAAGCCGGCACGATCACAGGCATCCTGATATGCTTGATACACTTTAACAAATGTTTCTTCAATCGGATCATAGTTCGTTTCAATATGTTGAGGACGTAAACCCTCATCTTTTTTACCATTGATGTACCATTGCATTTGCTTCGCTGGCCAACGCTTCTCATCTAAATTCATGGCGCGGATCACCCGTTTAACTAAACGTAACTGATCATCTGAATCTAGTACCTGAAAAGCTTGCGGTAAATTAGCTTCTTGAAAGTGCATCCGTAATAGTCGATGGGCCAAACCATGGAATGTTCCAATCCACATACCATGCACATTTCCACCAACTGCATGTTCTACCCGCGCACGCATTTCTGCAGCGGCTTTATTAGTAAAGGTGACCGCTAAAATACTATGAGGTGACACTTGCTCCACTTTCATCAGCCAAGCAATACGCTGCACTAACACCCGAGTTTTACCACTGCCTGCGCCTGCTAATACCAACATATTTTGTAAAGGGGCAGCAACTACATCACGCTGTTTATCATTTAAAGAATCAAGCAGTTCAGAAACATCCATAGTGGTAAAACTCAAAGAAAACGAAAAAGTAATTATATCAAGCGTTGTAATTCAGTTACATCGCTTAATGCTAAGCTAGGTAAGATACGTAGCGGCTTGCCGACATCATAAGTTGACACCCATGCGGTTTGACAACCATATCGTATCGCGCCAATGACATCATTCGCTCCACAATCTCCCACGTGGAGTAATTGCTGAGGCAGTAAACTAAATTGCTGGCAGGCACGTTCAAACATATCAGGATCAGGTTTTTGTTTTAAACCATTTCCAGCATGATAAATTGCACTAAAATAGTGGCGAATACCAATTGACTCCGTATCAACGTTACCATTACTAATAGCGATGATAGGCCACTTTTCACTCAGCTGTTTTAGTAGGTGATGCACCGCTTGTGGCACGCAAAAATCACTACGTTGTTCAACAAAATACGCAAGTGCTTGCTCTGCCATAACATCGGCTGTCGCGGTTGCATAACCTAATGCTTGTAATCCGAGTGAATAACTACGAAAGCGTAATGCTCCAACGTCATGTTTGAGCTGTGGTGATTGCATGAGCGCTTGTTGACGATATTGAAACCAAAAGCGGTAGTCATACTCAAGCTCGCCCTTGGGTAACCGCTCAGTAAAATAGGCGATCATTTTAGCATCAGTTGCCATCATCACTGGATAGTTATGATATAAGGTATCATCCAAATCAAAACTGATCGCTGAAAATGGCGTTAATCGGCGATAAAATTGCATCGGTGCTATCGGTTAAGCATTATCTAACAAGTGACGATGTAAGAGCTTAGCCAGCAATTTTTTAAACTGAGCTAACAAAAGAGTATCCATTCGTGGATCAAAGTGTTCTGCATCTTGGCTACTAATCGCCAAAAAGCCGATTAATTGTTCGTCGTGTTCTAATTTAATCAGTACCACCGAACCTTGCAGCTCACTTGTAAATATCAACTCTTGCTCGCTTTGCTGAATACGACCAAAGTAATATTCATCTTTGTTAAGCCGATTTTGCAAAATACCGCGACAATCTTGTAAGCACAAGCACTCATGAGTGAACTGCGTTGGCTCAGCCAACCATAGTTTTAGATCGGATAGTGACAGCAACTCAGTGGTCGCTTGATATAAGCAATCAAGCAACTCTTTGGCAGTTTGACAATCAAGCAAACGCAAATACAAATCACTGTATAAGCCAAATAATTGCTCATTTTGATTGGCAATCCCCATCAGCTGGGTGATCTCTTCTTCGAGTGTCCGTATTTTTTCGCGCAACTGCAATTGTTGGCGTTCCACTAAAGAAACTGTGCCCCGTTGCTTATCATTAATACGCAGGTTAGCCACTAATTCAGGGTGACGATTAAAAAACTCAGGATTATCTTGTAAAAAACTCACGATAATATCGTCAGTTAAGCTAATTTCTTCTCGTTGCATCAGTTGTTCTTGGGTTAAATTATTTTCATTGTTCATATATGTAATTGTCCATCAAAGACATGCACGGCAGGTCCAGTCATCTTCACAGGGCTACCGGGTCCCTTCCAAAATATTTTCAACTTACCACCTGGTAATTGAACAGTGACTTGCTTCGCCAGTTTTTTTTGCATCTGGCCGATAACTACCGCAGCACATGCACCACTACCACAAGCTAAAGTCTCAGCAGCACCACGTTCATAAACGCGTAACTTAATAAAATCAGGAGCAACCACTTCCATAAAGCCGACATTAACCCCTTTAGGAAAACGTTCATGATTAGTTAATTGCTTACCTAAGCGTTCAACAGGCGCGCTTTCAATATCATCGACGGTCAACACACAATGAGGGTTTCCCATTGATACTGCGCCACATAGTACGGTTTCATCTTCACTGCGTAAGATATAAGTACCTTCAACTTTTTGGGCGTTAAAAGGTATTTTACTAGGCTCGAACTGTGGCACTGGCATGGTTACTGTCACATTACCATCACGCTCGACATATAACGTCATTTTACCCGCATGGGTTGATACACGAATTTTGTTACGGTTGATCAGTCCCTTCATCCGAACAAATTTAGCAAAACAACGAGCGCCATTGCCACATTGACTAACTTCACTGCCATCGGCATTGAAAATACGATAATGAAAATCTAAATCAGGATCATAGGGGGGTTCAACCACTAATAATTGATCAAAACCAATGCCAAAATGCCTATCGGCAAGCAGACGGATCTGGTCATTCGGCAAATACACATTTTGCGTCACATTATCGAGCATTAAAAAGTCATTACCCAAACCATGCATTTTTGAAAATTTTACTAACATCTAATGTTCTCTATACCAAATGCAATTATTAAGGTAATAAAGTTTCACCTTGCCATAAGCTTTCTAATGACTCACGTTCTCTTATCAGGTAAGCCTGCTCTCCATCAACCATCAACTCTGCCGCTCTGGGACGACTATTATAATTTGAGCTCATGGTAAAGCCGTATGCCCCGGAAGAACGTACCGCCAGTAAGTCACCCGCTTCGATAGCTAATGAGCGATCTTTACCTAAAAAGTCACCCGTTTCACACACAGGGCCAACAATATCATAATTTCTTGTTGGCAATTGAGGCTTTTCAGTTACCGGGATAATGTCTTGCCACGCCTGATATAATGATGGACGAATAAGGTCATTCATTGCCGCATCGACCAAAGCAAAATGTCTGTCTTGATTCGTTTTTAAAAACTCTACTTCTGTCACTAAAATACCAGCATTTGCCATGATGGCTCGTCCAGGCTCAAAAATCAGCGTGATATCACGCCCAGTTAACTTTTCAGCAATCGCTTTAGCATATTCATTTGGATGTGGTGGTTTTTCATCACGATAACACACACCTAATCCGCCACCGACATCTATATGTGATAGCTCAATGCCTTGTTCAGCTAGGTTATCTACTAACAGCAACACCCGATCCAGTGCATCTAAAAACGGCTGTGTTTCTGTTAATTGTGAACCAATGTGGCAATCAATGCCCTTCACTTGAATATATGAATACTGTGCCGCTTTTGCATAAATGCGATAAGCATCATCGATACTAACACCAAATTTATTTTCTTTTAATCCGGTAGATATATACGGGTGAGTTCCCGCATCAACATCCGGATTAACACGCAACGAAATTGACGCTGTGGTTTGCTTTTGCTCCGCCACTTGTTGAATACGATCTAACTCTGATTCTGACTCGACATTAAAACAATAAATACCTTTATCGAGTGCGTAAGCTATTTCTGTTGCCTTTTTACCAACACCTGAAAAAACCACTTTGGCCGGATCGCCCCCCGCCTGTAATACTCGAGCCAGCTCACCTTGAGAGACAATATCAAAGCCAGAACCTAAACGCGCCATTACATTCAAAACGGCAAGGTTACTGTTAGCTTTCACGGCGTAACAAATAAGATGCGGGCGATCTCCTGCTGCTTGATCAAATGCATGCCAATGGCGTTCAATGGTCGCACGCGAATAAATAAATAATGGCGTGCCATAAGACTTAGCTAATGACGCTACCGAGCAATCTTCGGCAAATAAATCGGTATTTCGACGATTAAAGAAATCCACTAGTTTATTCCTATTGTTCAGTTGACTTAGTTTGTTTATCTTGTATGTTGGCATTCGTGGATTGCGCTTTATCACTTTCTTGATATAAAGGGCCGGGCATACCGCAGCCAGATAGCGACAATAAGATCAATACACTAGCTAAAATAAATGAATTTAGTTTACGCATTTTTGATTAATTCGATTTTTTTCCCATGATAGACGTTTTATAATCCGATGACCATCAAATACAAGCTAAACAAAAACGATTAACCAAGTTTTTTAAAAAAGGGCGAATAAATGAACGATACCCAATACAATTTAATGGCTGATGATCTACTACTTGCACTAGAAGAAGCCATTGAAGAGTGCGGTGTAGATATAGATTACGAAGGTGTTGGCGGCATGTTAACCCTTACCTTTAAAAATGGTAGCAAAATCATTATCAACAAACAGGCACCACTGCATGAAATTTGGGTGGCAACTAAATTTAATGGCCATCATTTCCATTATCAAAATGAGCAATGGATAGATAAACGTGGTAACGACGAATTTTGGCATTTTATTTCGCAAGCGGTCAGTACTCAGGCGGAATCAAATATTACGCTTAGCGCAGAATAAATAGGAAAAAATATGACTCAAACAACCGTACGCATTGCGACTCGAAAAAGTGCCTTAGCATTATGGCAAGCAGAATACGTAAAAGCGCAACTCGAACATTTCCATGCCGGTATTAATGTGGAATTGGTACCGATGACGACGAAAGGTGATATCATATTAGATACACCTTTAGCAAAAGTAGGTGGAAAAGGACTGTTTGTAAAAGAGCTTGAAGTGGCGATGTTAGAAAACAGAGCAGATATCGCAGTACACTCCATGAAAGATGTACCGGTTGAATTTCCTGACGGTTTAGGGCTTGAGGTAATTTGTCCTCGTGAAGACCCGCGTGATGCCTTCGTTTCAAATACCATTAACAGCTTTGAAGAATTACCTCATGGCGCAGTTGTTGGTACTTCAAGTTTGCGCCGTCAATGCCAAATAAAAGCATTACGTCCTGATCTGGATATTCGTGATTTACGCGGTAACGTTAATACACGTTTAGCGAAACTCGATAATGGTGATTACGATGCCATTATTTTAGCCGCCGCTGGTTTGATCCGCTTAGAAATGCCTGAGCGCATTAAAGCCTTTATTGAGCCAGAAGTCATGTTACCCGCCAATGGTCAAGGCGCTGTCGGTATCGAATGCCGTACAGATGATGAAACCATTAAAGCCTTGTTAGCACCTCTAGAATGTAGCACCACACGCACACGTGTACTTGCAGAACGTGCAATGAACCGCGCATTAGAAGGCGGTTGCCAAGTCCCTATCGGCAGTTATGCCTTAGTTCAAGATGAACAAATTCATTTACGTGGTTTAGTTGGTGCGATTGATGGCTCACAAATTATCAGTGACGAGATCACTGGTGATGCCAATCAAGCAGAACAGCTAGGACAAGCACTAGGTGAAAAGCTACTTGCCCAAGGGGCAGACAAGATACTTAAACAAGTATATGGTCAGTAATACTTGCTTTGTTATTACCCGTCCTAGAAAGCAAGGTGTGCAATTAAAGCATGCCTTGCAGCGGGTTGGATTAGATGCTCAATGTCAGCCCTTATTTGAATACCAACCTGCGACAACATCTGGCCGAGTTCTATCCATCACAGACAGCTTTTCTCCCACGATTATTATTTTTGTCAGTGTCGCTGCCGTTGAATTTGCCCAACAAGCCTTACCATTAAAGCAGTGGATAAACGATAGTATTCAAGTGATTGCCGTGGGCACAGCAACGCAAATGGCGCTTAAAAAACTTGATATTGAAGCGGTTTGCCCACATCATCATGATACAGAGGGCATGTTGGCGCTACCGGCACTTAGTGCAAATCAGTTAACAGCGACTAGCAATGTTTTAATTGTTAGAGGTAATGGCGGCAGAGAATTGCTGGCAACACAACTAAAGCAGCTGGGCGCAAATGTTCAATACCTTGAAAGTTATCAACGCGATTGGTTAGATATTCCACAACACATCATTGATCAATGGCGACAGAATCAAATTACTGGCTTTATTGTTACCAGTAATGCGTTATTGCAACGTATAGTAGGCTTACTCGATATAAATGATAAGTACTGGCAAAACACCTGTTTATGGGTCGTGGCTAGTGACAGAATTAAAGAAACAGCACAACATCTTGGCTTACAAAAAGTGATTAACAGCCAAGGTGCAAATGACCAAGCAATTATAGACGCTTTGCTCAACAGGGAATCAACCAATGACTGATAAAAACAGCCAATCTCCGCAAATAGCTCCTAGCGAAAACAACAAGGAAGGTTCAGCTAAACAAACAGCTGATAGCAAGGAAAAGGCATCTTCAAGTACTACGGGTGAGCACAGTCATACCTCGCAAACCACCAAAGCAGTAAGTAGTACTGCCCCTAACAAGTCAAGGTCAGTAAACAAAACTACTACTCCCACTAAAGCAAAAGTACCACCAGCGAATAGCTTATCTAAAACAGCGGTACTGGCGCTCATTATCGCTCTCATCAGTGCTGGCGGTATCGGCGGCGTTCATTATTTGCATACGCAACAGAATGCCCAACAGGTCAATCAATTACAAAAACAGATTGCACAGAACAATCAACAAAGCGCGCAAAAAGTGCAACAATTATTGGCACAGCAACAAGCGCAAATATCACAGCAAGTAGCAACCGCAGTTGATGACATTCAACAAAGCAGTGAGGTACGAATTAGCCAACTGGAACAACAAATCGCTCGTTTAGCGCAAAGAGAGCCCAGTGATTGGTTATTACATGAAGCAGAGTATCTGACACGAATTGCAGCACGAACATTATGGTTAGAGCGTGATACGGCTGCCGCTATTAACTTATTAAGCGATGCAGATAGTCGCATTAAAGAACTAAACAACCCGGTTTATTTACCTATTAGGCAACTTATCCATCAAGATATTGAAGCATTAAAGCTCATGCCTGCACTTGAAACTGAAGAAGTCACTTTACAGTTGCTGGCATTAAGTAAACAAATACCACAACTTAACTTTGCCATGGCCAAAATCCCAGATAGCCAAACGCAACAAGAAGATTTGCAACTCTCAGACAGCCCATCAGATTGGCGTAGCAACCTTGCCAAGACTTGGCAGCGATTTTTAGCTGATTTTATTACCGTGCGTCGCAGAGTGGGGCAAGTAGAGCCACTGATGTCACCGCAACATCAACAAAACTTAAAAGAAAACCTCGCGCTAAAAGTTCAGCAAATACAATGGGCAGCAAGCAAAGAGAACAAGCAGTTATATCAAGCCTCCATCGATGAAGTACAGCAATGGTTAACCGAATATTTCGACCTTGGGCATCTAGCTACCGCACAGTTTTATCAAGAAATTCAGTTACTCAAAGAGAAAATTGTCAGCTTAGAGCAAAATATTGACTTGCGCTCTCACCAAGCATTGCGTCAACGGATCAAACAAGAAAAACAGCTCACACCACTTGAGAAGAAGCCTGCGCAAAGTGAAAACGCGCCAGAACCTCAATCACCTGTTGAACAGAAGGTCGATGATCAGGCCTCAACAACCAGTAATGAGGTGATCTAATGAAGCGCCTCATCATTATTGTTTTACTATTCTTTGCTGCAATTGCTGTTAGCCCGATATTAATTGGCGAAAAAGGCTATATTTTAATTGCCATGGGCGAATATACCATTGAATCCACCATTGTCACTGCCTTGATGATGCTAGTGGTACTATTTATCGCATTAGTTTTCACCCTAAAAATATTTAAAGGTGGAATTTCACTAAGCTTAACTGCATGGCATAAATTGATATTTGCGGGACAGCGTAAAGGACTCAGACGATTAAACAAAGGTATTGCCGCCTATGTATTAGGAGATTACCAGCAAGCTGAGCATTTATTAGTGCAAAGTGCTGAACCGTCAAAATCACAGCAAATAGCCTATTTACTCGCGGCAAGTGCTGCTGATAAACAAGCACTGGCAACCAACAGCAAGCATTATTTAGCACAACTTGAGCACTACAATGAAAACGTCAAAGAGGTAGGAATTGAATCAATTCTAGTGACGTTAGATTTGTGTATTAAACATCAAGAATACAAAAAAGCACGCGGCATTCTTGATAAGCATCATAAGTTGATTGGACATGATGACAGGTTACTCGCACAGGAAATTGAATTAAGCTTGATTGAGCAGCGTTATGGTTATGTCATAGAACAACTTAATAAAGCGCGCAAAAGTAAACAAATTAACGATGAACGTATTGAAAACTGGGAAGCCAACGCATTTTATCATGCATTTAACCAACAAATTACCTCACAAGATAATCATGCCTTACAACAATATTGGGATGGTCTAGGGCGTAAAGTTAAACAACGAGAGAGGGTGCTGCTAAGCTATTGTCAGGTGCTAGCTGAACATCAAATTCATCAGCCATTAAGTAAAATTTTGCTGCCAATCATCAAAAAAGGCGCCAATACTCAATTGTTAAAAGCAATTCGCAAGTTACCATTAACTCATTGCGATGAGCTCATACAAGCGGTTCAAAAACACTTACATCATGACCAACACAATGCCAAATGGCTCAGTGCACTAGCTCACTTATCCTTAGCACAGGGTAATTTTGCCATGGCTGAAAAAGCTTTTAATAGTTTAGTGCATCTAGAAGGTCAGCAATACGATGATGTTGATTTACAAGCATTTGCCAAGCTACTGGCTGATCAAGGGCAACTGGATAAATCAATACAGGTGTACCAAAAACTATTATTGAAATAGCACTATTTATCGCTTCACCTATCAGTTACCAAAAGTACCATCAATGCCCAAAACAATTATTGAGGTATTAAGGGCGTGTACGGTCGAAGGTTTATTGGCTATGGCTACCTTGTCAATTGAGCCTTTGATCAACATCAATTAATCGTAGGTTAACTATAATTAATACTTGACCAAAACCCAAACAAGAATTATTATCACTTGCGTTAAGGTTATTGTTGAGGTTGGTATGTACGTCTGCATTTGTAAAGGTATTACAGATAAACAAGTTGCACAGCACGTTTTAAATGACGGTGCTGGCTCAATTCGTGAATTAAAACAACACCTTGATATTAGCTCTCAATGTGGTACCTGTACCAAAGTTATCCAAAAAGTCATCAATGACACCATTATTGATGAAGGACTATTTAAAGAAGTGTGTTAATCACCAGCAAAGTTACCATCAACTAATAGTCCGATAAAACCAAAGCGATTGACGTTACATCACAAGCGATTATACTCGTTATTACCCTATGTTAACGAGTAATAACCATGAAAAGCCAACAGGAAGTCCTCACTCATCTCAACAAGGTGTTAACCAGCGAACTAACCTCAATTAATCAATATTTTCTCCATGCCCGTATTTATAAAAATTGGGGATTTAGTCAGTTAAACGATCAATGTTATAAAAAGTCCATCCTCGACATGAAACAAGCGGATAAACTTATTGAGCGTATTCTATTTTTAGAAGGATTACCTAACCTGCAACAACTTGGGGCTTTAGCAATAGGGGAAAAAGCTGAAGAGATGTTAGCATGCGATATGAAATTTCAATTAGCGCAGCAAAGTACCATCAAATCAGCGATTGCCTGCTGTGAACAACTCAAAGACTTTGTCAGTCGTGATATCTTGGTGGAGATATTACATCAGGAAGAAGATCATATTGATTGGTTAGAAGCTCAGTTATATCAAATTGATCAAATGAATATAGATAATTACTTACAAGCTCAACTTTAGGTGAATGATCATGAAAGGTGACAGCGAAATAATTCAACAACTTAATCAATTATTAGCTTTTGAACTAGCGGCAATGGATCAATATTTTATTCATTCACGCATGTATCAGGATTGGGGCTATGACAAACTATATACTCGAATAGACCATGAGTTTGATGATGAAAAATCTCATGCTTCAGCATTAATTGAACGTATCCTGTTTCTTGAAGGCGTGCCAGACATGACTACAAGAGAGGGTCTGAAAATTGGCACAACCGTACCTGAAATGCTCGCCAGCGATCTACGCGTTGAATATGCTGTAGATGAAAAATTGAAAGCAGTTATGGCATTATGCGAACAAAAACAAGACTTTGTCAGCCGTGATATATTACAAACACTGATTAATGATACCGAAGTGGATCATGCATTCTGGCTTGAACAACAGCTTGGATTAATTGATAAAATTGGCTTGGCCAATTATCTACAATCTCAACTATGATATTGATGCCTTGCCTATGCACTAGGTAAGGCGTTTCATCATGCCTGCCCCTGTTATCTACATTAAACCTAAAGCCAAGCATAATGCGTTGTTCATTATACTCGTCAGTGTTTGTGCCTTAGGTGTGATCTTGCTCCTCGGCCAACACTACTGGCAACAGGCAAAATTTTCTTTATTGTTATTACTGTTATTAGCCCTTTCAACCTTATTTTTAGGGGTGATGAAGTTATTGGAACCAAATACCAGCTTTACTCTTTCTCCGCAACATATTCGTTTTACCCATCGTAAAGGGAGCTGGCAATTATCGTGGGATGACATCCGAGCTATTCATCCGATAAGTAACACTTATGGGATCACGCAAGAACAACTCAGTTATATTGGTTTAACACTGCACTCACTTGAAGGATTAAAAGATCAAATTTCGTTGCGCCTTGCTAATCATCTGATCCATGAGCAGAAGCCGTTGATGGTATATTGTGTGTCGCGAGATTTAATGCCTGCTGAACAAGCCGTACTAAATTTTGAACCTTATACTTGCCAAGATGGAAGTCAGATCAAAGGACCATTAGCCGGATTTTTTCATCAATGTACCGCCTTGTATCAAGCCATTGGTGCTCACCTGTTTATCAATGATTCAGCGATAGATAGAGACGTGCAGGATTTTGCTCGTTTATTAACACAATGCAAGCAGGCATCGCCAAACTATCAGGAAAACACGAAACAATCTGAATAAAAAAGCCGCTTGATAAACAAGCGGCTGATAGCAATTTATTTAACCTCAGGTTTGTATTAGAAATAGTGTTAAGCCCAATAAAACAATAACTTAACAGTATTTTATATTGCTAGCTTGATATTTAAATAAAGGCAAAGGCATCAGCATACATATGATTAATATCTGCCCCTTGTGCAACAAAGTCGTCCCGCACTACGGCCACCATATTAAAACGACCGGCAATATAGATATCAAAATCCGCTAAATTTTTAATATCTTTCATCACCACTTTATGCACCATGCCAACACGCCCTTGCCAATCATCATGTGGCGTTTCTACCACGGGATGAAATTGTCCCTTAGGTAACGCGCTAATAGTCGCTGAGGTTTGTTCTAGCTCATAGCAAGCGCTGGGATCGCGTAAGCCCCAATAAACAATCACTTCTCTGCCTGAATTGATATTGGCTAAGTATTCAAACATAGATTTAATATAAGAAAATCCTGTACCACCAGCAATCAACAAAATAGGGCGTTCACTTGCTGTTTTTAATTCAGCATTACCTAACGGAATTTCCACAGTAAGTGCCATATCTTGGTTGATACGTTCGATCACTTGCATCGGATAACTATCGGCACCAAAAGCACCAATTTGTAATTCAATCAGCTCACTGCCTGGCGCACTGGCAATAGAAAAAGGACGTTTATCATTTTCATCCATTACCACGTTTAAATATTGCCCTGGCAAAAATGACACTTGCTCTGCAGGTTTTAACAACACTTTATAAACGTTTTCAGTTAATGAAGATATCGACTGAACCTGACATTGTATTTCTTTCATTTATCAACCTATCAATTAAACAGCTATCTACTGTTTATGTTTTATTTAATGAGTTACTCAATAATGTTGAGTTCGCTCCAAATTTCATCCACTGCTTGTTTAACACTAGTATCCATGACTATCGGCTCACCCCATTCACGATCAGTTTCACCGGGCCACTTATTAGTGGCATCCATGCCCATTTTTGAGCCTAATCCAGACACTGGTGATGCAAAATCTAAATAATCTATCGGGGTGTTTTCGATTAGCACTGTATCTCTGGAAGGATCCATTCGAGTTGTCATTGCCCAAATAACATCTTTCCAGTCTCGCGCATTAATATCATCATCACAAACAATGACAAATTTCGTGTACATAAACTGGCGCAGAAACGACCAAACCCCCATCATCACACGTTTAGCATGACCTGCATATTGCTTTTTGATCGTCACTACGGCTAAACGATAAGAACAACCTTCTGGCGGTAAATAAAAGTCCTGAATTTCTGGGAACTGCTTTTGTAAAATAGGCACGAACACTTCATTAAGCGCAACCCCTAATATAGCCGGTTCATCTGGTGGCCGGCCTGTATAAGTACTATGATAAATTGGTTGTTTACGCTGAGTAATATGAGTAACGGTAAAGACAGGAAAATCATCAACTTCATTATAATAGCCAGTATGATCCCCATAAGGCCCTTCAGGTGCCACTTCTTCAGGATCAATATAACCTTCTAAAATAATCTCCGCCGTGGCTGGCACCTCTAGCTCATTACTGATGCATTTAGCCACTTCTGTTTTCGCACCGCGTAAAAGCCCTGCAAACGCATATTCAGATAACGTATCAGGTACTGGTGTCACCGCGCCTAAAATCGTTGCGGGATCAGCTCCTAAAGCTACGGAGACTGGATATTTTTCACCCGGATTAGTCTTTTTAAATTCTTGAAAATCAATCGCACCGCCACGATGAGATAACCAGCGCATTATGATCTTATTTTTACTGAGCAGTTGTTGACGGTAAATACCTAAGTTCTGTCTTTCTTTATGTGGACCACGTGTTACTGTCAGCCCCCAAGTGATCAGAGGTGCTACATCACCCGGCCAACATTTTTGAATCGGTAATTGGGTTAAATCGACCGCTTCACCACTCATCACTTCTTGCTGACATAAGGGCTTTTTAATCACCTTAACCGGCATATTTAATACCTGTTTATATAAAGGTAATTTATCCAATGCATCTTTAAAACCTTTTGGCGGCTCCGGCTCTTTTAAAGTCGCTAATAATTTGCCCACTTCACGCAAGGCAGACACATCTTCTTGACCCATTGCCATCGCAACCCGTTTAGGTGTACCAAATAAATTCGTTAACACTGGCACGTCGTAACCAATAGGGTTTTCAAATAACAGTGCTGGCCCGCCTGCTTGTAAGGTTCGATCACTGATCTCTGTCATCATAAGTTCAGTAGAAATAGGTTGAGTGATCCGTTTGAGTTCACCTATTTTTTCGAGTTGTTCAATAAAATCTCTTAAATCGCTGTATTTCATTGTCATATTTTATACAAAATTTTACTTATTATACTGATCTGGGCTCTAAAGGCATAGCGTTAGTCTCATTCCCCTATATCTGCGAATAAAAGAGACGATGAACAACAGAGCTGAACTTTAACAAATCATATAAAAAATCCCCGCTAACTTCCCATTTAGCAGGGATTTACCAATAAAAAACCAAACCATTTTACAATGGCTGACAGGATTAAAGATGCTGAGTTAAAAACTCACCAATCGCTTTAAAAGCACCTTTACGATTATCATTTTCATCTAAATAATGGGTACCATACTTGTACTCTATGTATTCAACATCAAGGCCTTTACGTTTAGCTTCATCGTAGAAGTCTTGTGATTGAGAGGCTCTAACTTGGGTATCATTCAAGCCATGAATCAATAATATCGGAGCTTTAATACGATTTAAGTGATGCTGAGCTGAAACAGATTTTAAAGCATTTTCGGTGCCTTCTTGTTCTAGATCAGCTATCGTTTCTCTGACATGCGCTTTCCAGCCACCTCTAAATCGAGATCTAAAATTCGCCATTTCATTTAAGTCCGCTACGCCTGCAATACTGACAATACATTTGTAGTCATTAGGTTTTTGAATCGCCGCAGTTAATGCAACAAACCCACCATAACTACCTCCAACTACACAGGCATCATTGGTATCAACAGTACCTTGCTGAGCAAGCCATTGGTGCGCATCATAAATATCTTGTTGCATACGCTGACCCCACTCTCGATAGCCACTGGTTTTATATTGAAGACCAAACCCACCTGAGCCACGAAAGTTAACCTGTAAAACGGCATAACCTAAATTACTCATAAACTGAACATAAGGGTTAAAATATTGCGTATCGCGCGGTCCAAAAGGGCCACCATGTGGATGAATAATTAGCTTAGGTTTTGCTTTCCCACCATTAGTTGGCATGGTCAAATAACCATTTAACTTCATACCATCTGAAGCAACAAATTCAAAAGGTTGAGTCTGGGCTAATGGTTTATTCTCTAAATAAGGATACTGACTGAACCAAAAGGCACCCGATTTATTCTGTAAATCTAACCAAAAATACTTGCTTGGTGAGTTATGACTTTGCGCTCTGACAATAATTTTACTGCGATCTTCACTCCAGCCTGCAATACTGGTTTTGAAACCTTTAAAACTATTATTTACCAATTGATAAACATGCTTTTCTTTATCACCAAAGAAGTGATCAACCCTAAAGTGCTCTAAATAACTAACCCCGATAATTTCTGTTCTTTCAGAGTTAAAGATGACATTACTCAAATCATACTTATCATGACCAAATAACAATTTTTCAAAGCTATTACTTTTAATGTCATATAACCACAAAGCTCGTCTGCCCGTTTGATAATCACTCAATACATATAGCTTACCTTCTTCAACAAGCAACGGATTAAACGATACTTTGTCGAATAACTTTCTTTTATGTAAAAGTTTCCAATCGGCGTCTACGGTTTCACGATACCAAATTGTCCGTGTTTCTCTGCTTCTATCATCTTCATCATTACCATAGCCAAATAGGACGTCCCCTTCTTTATTGGTACTCCAATAAAAAACATTAATATCGTTAACAAATTGTTTTTCAAAATCATTGGTATATATATTAACTTTAAATACCGAAGGCGCTTGATCTTCTCGGTTATAAAGTTGCACTAAGATGTGTTTTGGATCATCGGCTAATATTGAGATCACTGTAGGCGTATTTCTTTTTAACCAATCAGGCGCATCTTTTTTCAGGTTTCTTTTAATTTCAATTAAGTCGCTGCCATCTTTATTAACCACAAATAAACGGCTGATCCGGTATTTATTCCCCGCGACTCTTTCCGAGTAACTAGCTGAGACTAAAATTCTCTCATTGTTTAACCAATAAACATCATCAACTCTGTCTTGGGATTTTTTTAATTTAACTATAGTAGTTAACTCAGTACTACCAAAAGGTGCCACAACAACACTTGGCCCATCATCACTGTTAAATACGGCAACCGTATGTTGACCATTAGGCGAGACATCAGGTTTATAAACCATAGGTAAATGCCCAAAGTGGTCAGATGGTAGTGAAGAATTTTTAGCGAGTGCTAAGTGTGAAAAAATGCAGTATAAAGTGAGAAATGCAATATATCGTTTCAATTTTATATCCCTATATTGAGTATTAATTTTTTACAATATATTAAAATTATCCCAATAAAAAAGCCAGCAAGTTGCTGGCTTTTTTACTCGAGTATCATCAAGTTACTTACGTTTCATTGAATCAAAAAACTCATTATTCGTTTTAGTCATCGCAAGTTTATCAATCATAAACTCCATAGCGTCTATTTCACCCATTTCATGAACTATCTTACGAAGTATCCACATTTTTTGTAATTCATCAGGCTTAGTCAATAATTCTTCACGACGAGTACCACTACGATTAAAATGAATCGCTGGGAAAACGCGTTTTTCGGCAATTTTACGAGACAGGTGTAATTCCATATTACCTGTACCTTTAAACTCTTCGTAAATAACCTCATCCATTTTCGAGCCAGTTTCAATTAATGCTGTGGCAATGATGGTTAAACTACCACCTTCTTCAATATTACGTGCCGCACCAAAGAAGCGTTTTGGACGATGCAATGCGTTTGCATCAACACCACCGGTTAATATTTTACCCGAGGATGGGATAACCGTATTATAAGCACGCGCTAAACGTGTGATCGAATCCAATAAAATAACGACATCTTTTTTATGTTCAACCAACCTTTTGGCTTTCTCAATCACCATCTCAGCAACCTGAACATGACGATTAGCTGGCTCATCAAACGTTGATGCGACCACTTCACCTTTGACTAGTCGTTGCATCTCGGTCACTTCTTCAGGGCGTTCGTCAATCAGCAATACCATTAATTCACATTCTGGATGATTATGAGCAATACTTTGTGCAATATTTTGCAACAACAAAGTCTTACCTGCTTTAGGTGGTGCAACGATTAAACCACGCTGACCTTTACCTATAGGCGATGCTAAATCCAGTACTCGAGCAGTAATATCTTCTGTAGAACCATTGCCACGTTCCATACCGATACGTGCATCAGGATGAATAGGTGTTAAGTTTTCAAATAAGATTTTATTGCGAGAATTTTCAGGTTTATCAAAGTTAACTTCTCTCACCTTTAATAAGGCAAAGTAACGTTCACCATCTTTTGGAGGACGAATTTTACCTGCAATAGTATCGCCCGTGCGCATACTAAAGCGCCTAATTTGACTTGGCGATACATATATATCATCAGGACCAGCTAAGTAAGATGAGTCTGCCGAGCGTAAAAAGCCGAAACCATCTTGTAAAATCTCTAATACTCCGCCGCCAAAAATATCTTCACCACTTTTAGCGTGCGCTTTTAAAATAGCAAAGATAATATCTTGCTTACGATTTCGAGCAAGATGCTCAAGTTTCATTGATTCAGCTAACTGTATTAGCTCACTAATAGATTTTTGTTTGAGTTCGGTAAGATTCATATTGAGGTTCTTAGAGTGTTTATGTTGTTTGGGTTTGCCAACAGGGCATAATTCAAGAGTTGAGTTCGGGCTTAGGTATGTTATTTTCTTTGATTCTTAAAGTTAGCATTAAATACTATATTGGTAAAGTAACAAATCAATTCTAACTGAAGACAAAATAAAAAAGGCTCGAAACAACGAGCCTTTACATATTATAAATTGTTTTCAATAAACTCTTTTAATTGAGTTTTAGATAATGCGCCAACTTTAGTATCAGCTACAGCACCATCTTTAAACAATAATAATGTAGGAATACCACGAATGCCATACTTAGGTGGCGTTGCATCATTTTGGTCTATGTTGAGCTTGGCTACTGTTACTTTACCTGCATACTCTTCTGCAACGTCATTTAATAACGGAGCAATCATTTTGCAAGGGCCACACCATTCAGCCCAAAAATCAACCAAAACCGGACCTGATGCATTAATTACATCAGCTTCAAAGCTGTCATCTGATAACTGAACAATTTTATCGCTCATTTTTTTCTCCAATAAATGATGGCTGTCTCGCCAAATTGCTCCGGATTATACCCGCATCGCAATTAATTACCAATATATCACAATAAATTCTAGCAAATTTATCACAGAAGTTGCGCCAAAAAACCAATAAACCCCAAGTTTTTTTAGATTAATTGCTTCTCAACTATTAGATACTGTTTTTTATTGCTCTCGTAACCTGTTAAGCTACGCCTCATGAATAAAACACACTTATCAGATACAAAGTTCACAGAGCTTGATCTGGCACCTCAAGTAGTTGCTGGATTAAATGCCATGGGCTTTAACCAATGCACCGCTATCCAAGCGAAATCCCTACCCATTTTACTTGAAGGCAAAGATATTGCCGGTCAAGCACAAACGGGGGAAGGTAAAACCATCGCCTTTTTAGCGGCCACATTTCATCACTTACTTAATAAACCATCGAAAGCAGAAGGTCAGCCTAGAGCGTTGATCATGGCGCCAACACGAGAATTAGCCGTACAAATTCATCGTGATGCACTTGAAATGGCGAAAAGCACAGGCTTACGCTTGGGTATCGTCTATGGCGGCGAAGGCTATGAAAGTCAACGTCAAGAACTCGAACGAGGCGTTGACATTTTAATTGGCACCTGTGGCCGATTAATTGACTACATGAAGCAAGGCGTCTACAACCTAAATCATATTGATGTTGTCGTACTCGATGAAGCCGATCGTATGTTTGATCTTGGTTTTATAAAAGATATCCGCTACATGTTCCGACGCATGCCAGCAGCAACTGATCGCTTAAGCATGTTGTTCTCTGCCACTTTGTCGTTCCGTGTCAAAGAACTTGCTTTTGAACACATGAATGATCCTGTCAGTGTCGAAATTGAACCTGAGCAGAAAACCAATGTGCGCATTAGTGAAGAATTATTTTATCCTTCGCAAGAAGATAAAATGCAACTATTACAAACGCTCATCGAAGAAGAGTGGCCAGATAAAGCCATTATTTTTGCCAATACTAAGCACAGTTGTGAAAACGTCTACGCCCATTTAGCTGCGGATAACATCCGTGTTGGTTTGCTTACCGGCGATGTGATCCAAAAGAAACGCTTAAAAATACTCGAGCAATTTACCGCAGGGCAGTTAGATATTTTAGTAGCAACAGATGTTGCCGCTCGCGGCTTGCATATCCCGCAAGTTACTCATGTATTTAATTACGATTTACCCGATGATTGTGAAGATTACGTTCATCGTATCGGCCGTACTGGTCGAGCAGGTGCAACAGGCCATGCCATCAGTTTCGCCTGTGAAGAATATGTCTTTAATTTACCGGCAATCGAAACCTATATAGAGCATGCGTTGCCAGTAAGTAAATATGATCCCGACGCGTTAATCACAGATTTTCCTAAACCGACACCACGTCAACGCCGTCACAGACCGCATAATGGTGGACAAAATAGAGGAAAAACAGCTGGTAGACGCCATACTAGGTAGTTAAGTGTAATGTCGAGTATTGAGCACAACCCTTGTCAACGTTCACCGCTTTACGCGGTGATAGACCTTGGTTCAAATAGCTTTCATATGCTCATCACTCGACAACTCGCCGACAGTGTTCAGGTAGTCGATAAAGTTAAGCGTAAAGTCAGGCTCGCTTCAGGGCTTGATAAACAGAACAAGCTTAGCCAACAAGCCATCGCTCGTGGCTTAGAATGCTTAAGCTTTTTTGCAGAACGTTTACAAGATATTCCTACAGATAATATTCGTATTGTTGCTACCGCGACATTACGTTTAGCCAACAACAGAGATGACTTTATTGCCCAAGCCAATGTCATCTTAAATCACCAAATTACCTTGCTCTCAGGCGAACAAGAAGCGCAGTATATTTACCAAGGTGTTGCACATACCAATTGTAGTGACAATAAGCGATTGGTGATAGATATCGGCGGTGCAAGCACTGAGCTTATTGTCGGCGAAGGAATAACCGCTAAACAAGTCACCAGCTTAAATATTGGTTGTGTTACCTTTATCAACCAGTATTTTGCTAATGGTCTGTTAAGCGAAGATAACTTTGAACGAGCCATCAAGGCAGCAAGCAAAGAATTATCAACAATCGTTTCTTCGTATCAACAAATTGGCTGGCAAAGTGTATTAGGTGGTTCAGGTACCATGCAAGCACTAGCTGAAGTATTGACCTACCAACATCAACCAACAATTATCACGTTAGAATATTTACAAGCGTTTAAGCAGCAGTTGATCCATTGTCAGTCAATCAAACATATTGCAATTGCTGGCTTATCAAGTGAACGCACCCCAGTAATTGCCAGTGGTTTATCTATTTTATTGGCTATATTTCAATGTTTTAACATAAAACAGTTACAACTCTCTAGTGGTGCTCTGCGTGAAGGCTTGTTATATGAAATGCTACCTCATGACGCTAAAGTCAATATCCGGCAGCGAACCATTAATGCCTTGATGCAGCGTTTTCACGTTGATCGTCATCATGCTGAAAACATTAAAAATCAAGCGTTAAGTTTATTTCAAAGCTTTCAGTCAGCATGGCAGCTTAAGCAAGATAATGATTACCAAATTTTACTCGCAAGTTGTCAATTACATGAAATAGGGTTGTTGTTAGAATTTAAACATCACCAACGTCATAATGCATATATTATCAATAATGCGGAACTACCCGGTTTTGAACAAGCTGATAGACAATTACTTTCCGCATTGGTTTTACTCTATAAAGGTGATATTGATGCTAAGCTTTTACAACAATCAACCTGTAACTATCAAAACGCACAATATTTATTAGCGATATTAAGGTTGGCGATCATTCTTTGTCGTCGTAGAAAAGACGATGTGTTGCCACAATACCAAGCCAAAGTTAACGGGAATACAATCCACTTATGCTTACCAACAGCATGGTTAACACAGCACCCCCTTATTGCCGACGAACTGCACCAAGAGAATCAACACCTTAAAGTGTTCAACTTAGCACTCGATATTCAATGTCAGTCCATCAATGATTCGTTGCCGCCCATACATTAGTGGCAAGAACAATGACACCGCCTATTACCATAGTCATACTTAGTGATTCAGCCAATAACCAATATGCTGCCAAGATGCCATAGATAGGCTCAAGACTCACCGCAACAGCGGCCGTTTGTGCTTTAATAGTTTTTAATGAATAGTTAAACAAGCTATGAGCTAGCGCGGTAAATACCACCCCTAATAAAACGATTAGGCTGAGTTGCGACATTGAAATAGTTAATGGATTCATCAACATAACAGGCAGCACAAACAGTGCAGCAAAACTATTTTGATAAAATGCCACTTGTTTAACCGAAATACCACGGACAAATTTGCGATTGAGCAAAGTTAATATTGCAAAACTCAAGGCAGAGGCGACTCCCCACAAAACGCCTGCATAAATGTTACTAGTTTCTGGGTTATTTGTCGGGACAATTAAGTAAATACCCACAAAAGTGAATAATGCTTGCCACAAGGTTCGTGAGTAAAATTTTTCATTAAAAAAGAGCGGTTCAAAAATGCTCACAAAAATAGGAAAGCTAGCAAAAGTTATCAAACCAATTGCGACAGAAGACACCTGAATCGCTTGAAAGAAACTGACCCAATGAAAAGCTAAGATGCCACCTGTTAGTACAAAAGCACTTAATACAGTGCTTGAGCATTTTAACGACTGTCGTTTAAACACTCGCACAACAATGGCGAGAGTCAGCGCACAAAAGAAAGCTCGGCCAAAAACAATAGTGGTTGCTGACATATTCAACCATTTGGCAAACAAACCCGATAACGCAAACAGTAGCACCGCACTATGCAATGCTACTAAGGCGTGAGTTCTCTGTGTCTGCATGCGCCTTTAAGCGTCTTCTTTTAACCAACGAGCCACTTGTTTAGCGAAATAAGTTAATATGCCGTCTGCGCCTGCACGTTTAAAGGCTAACAAACCTTCCATAATGCAGGGTTTTTCAGCCAACCAGCCATTTTGAATGGCCGCCATGTGCATAGCATACTCACCACTGACTTGGTAAGCATAGGTTGGCACTTTAAACTCATCTTTAACACGACGCACAATGTCCAAATACGGCATACCTGGTTTGACCATTACCATATCGGCTCCTTCATAAATATCTTGGGCAATTTCATGTAAGGCTTCATCACTGTTAGCAGGGTCCATTTGGTAAGAATATTTATTTCCACCTTTGATATTACTTGCTGAGCCAACCGCATCACGAAATGGTCCATAGTAATTTGACGCATATTTTGCTGAATACGCCAGTACCCGAGTATTAACAAAATTGTGTTGCTCCAGTTCAGCACGAATGGCCCCAATACGGCCATCCATCATATCTGACGGTGCAACCACATCTGCCCCAGCTTGTGCATGCGACAAAGCTTGCTTAACTAAAATGTCTTTAGTGATGTCATTTAAGACATAGCCTTCGTCTTTGCCACTCTCCCCAATAATGCCATCTTGACCATGAGTAGTGAAAGGATCTAATGCCACATCAGTGATCACGCCTAATTCAGGGAAATTAGCTTTTAAAGCACGTACTGCTCTTTGTGCCAAGCCGTCAGGGTTATAGGCCTCTTCAGCCATTAATGATTTTTTATCATCAGGCGTGACAGGGAACAGAGCAACCGCGGGAATGCCTAACGAGACAAGCTCTTGTGCTTCTTCTAACAGTAAATCAATACTTTTACGTTCGACCCCTGGCATGGATGCCACGCTTTCTCGCTGATTTTCACCCTCAAGCACAAACACTGGATAAATGAGATCATTCACAGTCAGCTGATTTTCAGCCATTAAGCGACGAGAGAAATCATCTCTACGCATACGGCGCATTCTACGCGCCGGAAATTGTCCAAAGCTTTTACTCATGTTATCTCCTATTAAGCGAGCAAACGACTCACATTAATTTCTGCAATAAAATTCAGCTATCAGTCTTTAGCTGCATAGCAAAGACTGACGCACTATTTTGACTGGTATGTTGTATTACTTGCTCAACCGAACATTTCATTTGCTCAGCTATCGTCTGAACCACATAAGGCAGATAGCTCGGTTCATTACGACTACTTTTAGGTTTTGGCCGAATCGTTCGTGGTGTTAAATAAGGAGCATCAGTTTCTATCATCAGTCGCTCAAGTGGAATATGACGAACAATTTCTCTTAATGTATGGCCACGGCGCTCATCACAAATCCATCCAGTAATACCTATATACATATCATGCGCTAAACAAGCACGTAGTTCCGTTAAATTACCAGTAAAACAATGAGCTACCAACGCAGGTACTTTACCAATTACGGGCGTTAAAATGTCTAACCATGCATCAAAGGCATCTCGTTGATGTAAAAACAGTGGTAAGTGTAATTCCTTTGCCAAATCGACTTGTTGTTGAAAAACGCGTTGTTGGTTGACGGGTGTAGAAAAGTTACGATTAAAATCTAAGCCACATTCACCAATCGCTTTCACCAGAGAAGAGTGACTTAACGCACGTAATTGCTCGATATAATCATCACTAACATTATCCGCATCATGTGGATGAACACCAACTGTACAGGCAAGAGAACTCGGATATTGTTGGCATAAGGCGAGTGCTTTCTGGCTTTCTTCTACACTAGTCCCCGTAACTAATAAACCATGAACACCGGCGGATTTAGCGCGCTCAATAACCAGCGTTCTATCTTTATCGAACCGAGAATTAGTTAAATTAACGCCTATATCAATCAAGCTTATCTTCGCTATTTTATTCGTTTAACCGGTATTCTTTTATTGTCGTCCGCTTTCTTCAAATAAACTACGCCAAGAAAGCCCTTATTTAATTCTACTTGTTGTCCTGATTTGAACATTGCATCAGACTCTCCTTGTAACCACCAGACTTGGCCATTAGTGAACGTCAGTTGCCAATCGTCAGCCGCATTTTTTTGCGCTTGTGCAATAGTAAAAACTTGCTCTCCAATAATGTCATCTTGAGTGTTAGTGATCTTAGGGGTATCGACAACATTTGCTTGTTCAGATACCGGCTGCTTAACGATACGCACCTTATTATTCACTGGGCGATAAGGTACCGCTTCGCCATTATCTTTAACGGGAGCTGTCGGACGCACTTCAAGTGTCGATTGTTGTGATGACTGCTCCGTGTTTACCGATGCGACCAATTTGTCGTAACAGCTTAAACGAGCTTGATTTTCTTTTATCTGCGCGCAAAGTAATAACTCAGATAAGCTTCCAGCATTCACAAACATAGGCAAAGAAAATAGGGAAATAATGATCCCTGCCTTAGCCATTGCCTTCCTCGGCTTGTTCTTCTTTGTCACTTTTATAATACATTCCTGCAATGAACACCCCAACTTCAAATAGCAACATCATAGGCACAGCAAGTAAGGTTTGAGAAATAACATCTGGTGGCGTTAATAACATTCCCACGACAAATGCGCCGACAATAATGTAAGGACGCTTTTTACGTAAGCTTTCTGGATCTGTAAACCCAGTCCAGCACATCAAAATGATCACAATAGGTATTTCAAATGCGACACCAAAGGCAAAAAATAACTTTAAGACAAAATCAAGATAGCTACTAATGTCTGTCGCAATATTAACACCTTCAGGCGCTACAGAAGTAAAAAAGCTAAAGGCAATTGGAAACACCACGTAATATGAAAACGCAATGCCACCATAAAATAAAAAGCTACTGCCAAACATCAAAGGAGCAATCAAGCGCTTTTCATTTTTATATAAACCAGGCGCAATAAATGACCATGCCTGATACAAAATGTACGGCATACTGATAAACAGAGCTAACACTATGGTCAATTTAAAAGGGGCAAAGAATGACGATGCAACATCTGTTGCTATCATTTGACCACTTTCTGGCATACTGGCTAATAAAGGTTGAGATACATATTCATAAATGTCATTCGCAAAATATATCATCGAGCAAAAGACAATTAATACCGCAAGTACTGAACGCAATAATCGGGAACGTAATTCGAGCAAGTGATCAAATAACGTATATTGCTTAGTTGAAGAACTCATTCGTTATCGCTTTCTTTCTTTTTGACAGTATCTGTTGAGCTTGTTTCTGAAGCCCCTTTAGTATACGGATGTTGTACCGAATCTGCGGCTTCTTTCAAGGTTTTCAATGATTCTGCTACTTCTGGAGACAAGTTTTCTAAATTAGACTGCTCAGCTTTTTTCAAATTAGCATGAAGCTCGTGAATTCTGAGTTCTTCTGTTAGTTCGTTTTTCACACTGTTACTGAAATTTTTGACACCGGAAATCCATGAACGAACCGTACGAATCGCAACAGGCAAACGTTCAGGGCCAAGGACAACTAATCCAATAACTGAAATTAACAGTAGCTCCCAAAAACCAATATCAAACATCAGTTAAACTTTATCTTTTTCTTTGGCGTCAACGGTTGATTGAGTTGTAGAGTCATCAACAGATTTATCTGCTAAGGCATCATTACTCTTACTGTCTTTTTCCTCGTCAGTTACGGCTTTTTTAAAGCCTTTGACTGCAGAACCAAGATCAGAACCTAAGTTACGTAACTTTTTCGTACCAAACAATAAAATCACAATAACGGCAATTATCACTAATTGCCAAATACTTATACCACCCATTAAAAAAACTCCTATAATTCAATTGAGTTCATTATAAAGTTTATTTTGAAAAAAGCACCATTTAGCCAATTAAAAGATGAGGTAGAACAAAGTTTGCAGGGAAAAGTATTCGATACATTATTGTCATTATTTTTAGTGATCCTCCTATCACCGTTTGTTTTATCAACAGCGTCTGCCTGCTCATTAGAAGTACCCCCTCCACAAGAGGAAAAAACACCCGCAACTACTAACAATAACTCTTCACAAACTCAGCAACGCCAGCCATTGAATAAACCCTGTGATGCTGAACACATCCCCCCAGACAATTATCAATGGATGCAAGAGTTTCACGAAACAATCTCAAATTCAGTTTTTCAATCCGCCATGTGGTTTGATAGCTTTTTTCTTGATGAAAACTCTGAACAAGAAACGCCTAAAGTTACCGCAAGAATTCGGGTAGGCTGGGAGCCAAAATCGAGAGATTGGGGCGAGTTTGACACTCGCTTTCGTATTAAAGTTAAGCTCCCTCATTTTAAAAACAAAGCCGATTTAATTTTGTCTGATGAAGATGACGCAGACCAAAGCTTATTGCCATTAGAAAAAAACGATATAAATACCGACAATGATGACAATAACTTTGCGGCGGCGGTCAGGTACACGCACAATAAGAGCACAGACAAGCTATTAGAATCACGCATTGGTATATCTGGTGGTGATATTTTTTTAAAAGTCAAACATAAGCGGCGATACAATTGGCAGGATAGACACAGCTTTAAAGCTGAACCATCAATCTACTATTTCTTGGATGACGGCTTGGGAGCAAAACTTTTATTTGAATACGATTATCAAGCTAAGCAACAAACTCAGTATCGTGTCAATTACAGCGTCAGAGTCTCTCAGTCTTTTAGTGGACTACGCTGGAAGCATGGTTTTTATCGGTTAAAACAGTTACAACAAAATGCCGCAAGCATCACCGCCTTACAAGTACAAGGTGAGCGTAATGGTGAGCGTGGTTTTATTATTGACAAGTACACATTGAGTTATCGATATCGTTTTAACGCGCTGAAAACTTGGCTATTTTTTGAGGTAGAGCCATTTCTTGAATGGCCTGAAGAAGAAAATTATACCACAACACCGGGGATTGCCTTTCGCATTGAAGGCTTCTTTTCTAAAGGCTAACTTACTTAATCTAAGCTAACGCTTTTCTCGGGGTGACTATGGTTTCACTTTTTTTCGCAATCTTACACGGGCGATTAATATGATAACCCTGACCAAAATCACAGCCCGCTTTTTGTAACTGCTCAAGTACTTCTTGCGATTCAATCCCTTCGGCAACTAGACGGTAACCAAAGCGCTCACCTAACTCATGCAAGGCCTTAATTAAGGCAATATTTTCACTATTATTATTTAGAGAACGGATCAAACTACGATCAAGCTTAATAAATTCAAACGGGTAATTATATAAGAAGTTAAATGATGACAAACCTGCGCCATAATCATCTAACGCGAGTTTGACCCCAAACTCTTTTAATTTTTTCAAGCCCTTAAGCGCAAGTTCCGTATGCTGACTAAATGCCGACTCATTAAATTCTAAAATTAATCGTTCTGGCTCAATAGTGTTGTGTTTAATTTCACCGATCAAAGCATTCAACTGATTCGTTTGCGTTAAGTGACGACCAGATAAATTGATACCAACAAAGGCATGTTGATACTCTTCATGATGTTGCCAATCTTTTAACTGCTGACACACTTGAGCAATGACCCAAGATTCAATTTCAAGGATCATACCGGTTTCTTCAGCCATAAAAAGAAACTCACTCGGCGTTAACAACCCTTTACTTGGGTGTTGCCAGCGCAACAAGGCTTCAAAACCGATAGTACTGGATAATTCTAAATCTGAAATCTGCTGATAATGTAATTCAAACTGCTGTTCTTGAATCGCAACACGCAGCTCTTGCTCTAACGTCATGCTGGCAATCAATTGCTCTCGCATACTTTCATCAAAGAAAACATATCGACCTCGACCCAAACTTTTTGCCTGGTACATAGCCGCATCAGCATCACGTAACACTTCATTGGTATTGTTGTAATGATGATTACACAGCGCAATGCCAATACTGGCATTAGAGTGCAGTACATTGCCTTCTAATTCAAATGGCTGGGCAATCGAATTAATAATACGAGAGGCAATCTCTTCAACATCATCTTGGGATTGCAAAGAATCTAATAAAATAACAAATTCATCGCCACCTAATCGAGCAAGAATATCATTGTCACGCACACATTCAGATAAACGTCTGGCAATTTCAATTAAAAACTCATCACCAGCATGATGACCTAAAGTGTCATTGATCATTTTAAAACGATCAAGGTCGATAAATAACACGGCAAATCTATGCTTAGGATGACGCTTAACATGTTTGATTGCATAAGATAAACGATCAGCAAACATGGCTCGGTTCGGTAATTTAGTCAAAGCATCATGATGTGCCTCGAAAAACAGTTGCTGCTCAGCTTTTTTGCGTTCTTCAATTTGCATCCGCAAATTTAAATTAGTTGCCTGTAATTCCTGAGTACGCTGGCTAACTAACTTTTCCAGCATATCTTTATTATGCTGTGCGTCTGCTTCAGCTTTTTTTCGCATAATGGCTGACGCAATGTGTCGACTGACAAAGCGAATCAGTTCAATATCACTTTCTTGATAAGCATCGGCATCGTGATAATGTTGTATCGCCAACACACCGATAATATTATCATGTTCAATTAACGGACAACCAAGCCAGGCTTGTGGTAATTTTTCTTTAGGATAGTTTAAGGTAAATGGCTGAGTGTCTAATTCTCCAGATTCATTCAAACGACAAATCTTGCCTTTACTGATCAATATTGGTTGACCGAACTTGATCACTAGCTCAGTGAGCCCATTCGATAACTTTCTCGCAGACGGCTTAGTTAACTTTTCATCTTGATAATACGGAAAAGTGAACTGTGATTCTTCAACTGAATACAAGGCAATGTATAAATTTGTCGCTGATAATATGCTAGCAACTTCTTTATGAAGACTATGATAAAAGCAATCAATCTTTTGGCCTGCTGCAGAAAGTTCTGAAATAGCCAATAATGCTTTGTGAGTTTTCACCGCTTTTTGCCGTTCCGCAATCTCTTGCTGAAGCTTCTGATTGGTTTCAGTTAATTTCTGCGTACGCTGACGAATGTTTTGTTCCAGTAACTCTCGGCTACGTACTCGATCTATCGCCGTTACTAAATGTTCAGCAACAAATTCAAGCAATTGGCAATCCCGGTCATCAAAATACAACTTTTCATCATAGCTTTTTAGCGCAATCACGCCGATGATTTGATGACCTCGATATAAAGGAACCCCGAGCCAATCAACACAAGGAGAGCCATAAAGCGAGATTTTTTCGGCGCGTGCAAGCGCCATTCTCTCTGCTGAGCTGCAATGTAATGGCTCACCTTCTTCGAACACTAAGCCCGTTAAGCAACGTTGCCATTGTTGTTGTTCTAGATGCTCAAATAAACGCTGCTCTCTGGTATTATGGCTATAAGCAAGAGAAAGTTGGCGTTGACTATTTAGTAAAACGATATGAAAACTGTCAGTGATTAATAAAGATTTAATTACTGATTCAAGTGCTTGATAGAAAGATGTGATATTGGTCACAGTGCTAGCCAGTTCAGATAACTGTAGCAGACCTGTTTGCATTGTTTTAACTTGCCGATACTTTTTAAGCAAAGATTTGAGCTTAGGTAGCTGCTTCATTGCTTGCGTATCACTGTTCGCCCTTACTTCCATCTAAGGCTGATCCATTTATTTTTGTTTTATTTTTAATGGGGTTAGTCTAACAAATTCTAAGTGTAATACAATACTATTGCACAAAATTCACACAACCACAGCTATCCTAGCTAATAGCAAGTATCTGTAAACGTGATTTAAACCACAAAATGGAAAAAAAGAAATAAAAAAACCGACGTTTGTCGGTTTTTTCGAAAGGTTATTTAAGGCGTTATTAAGCCATACCAGATTTTAATTTGCTTAACGCATTTTTTTCTAATTGGCGTACACGTTCTGCTGAAATTTCATATTTATTGGCAAGCTCTTGCAGTGTACTTTTATCATCGTTTAACCAACGTGTCTTAATAATGTCTTGGCTACGATCATCTAGTGCAACTAAGGCATTGGCTAAGCGTTGATTAGCATGATTTTCCCAATTACTTTCCTCCACCTGTTCAGCAATATCTGACTGTTTGTCTTCTAAATACTGTGCAGGGGCAAAACTCATTCCTTGTGAACTATCGTCGTCATCAGACGAAATTTCAAAAGTTTGATCTTGGCTGGTCATGCGAGATTCCATTTCCAACACATCTTTCTTGCTCACGCCTAACGTTTCAGCCACATTGCTTATTTCATCATTGCTGAACCAACCTAAACGTTTCTTGTTTTTACGCAAATTAAAAAATAATTTACGTTGTGCTTTGGTTGTTGCAACTTTAACAATACGCCAGTTACGTAGGACAAACTCATGGATTTCTGCTTTTATCCAATGAACAGCAAAAGAAACCAAACGAACACCTACTGTTGGATTGAAACGTTTAACCGCCTTCATTAAACCAACATTACCTTCCTGAATTAAGTCAGCTTGTGGTAAACCGTATCCGGCATAACCTTTCGCCACATGGATCACAAAACGTAGATGCGACATGATTAATTCTTGCGCCGCTTGTAAATCGTTTTCTTCGTGTAAACGAGTTGCAAGCTCATGCTCACGCTCAGCAGTTAGCATAGGAATGCTGTATGCTGATTGCATATACGCTTCAATGCTGCCGCTTTGTGGAACCGTTAGCGTCATCGATTGCATTGTCTCACTCATTTAATAAACCCTTTTCTTAACTTGGCTCGCGATCATAACATGATCTGTTTAGATGATCGACCCCTATTGAGGCCACCTTACCTTACTAGACAGGCCGATACAACGGTTGCTTTCATCGAAAATGAATTTATTTATTTAGCGCGCAGCCAAACTCTTTGATATTGAACAAATTTCATCTCACACTTCTATTTGTACACTTAACCAAATACATTAATACCAACAAAAAACTAACGATATGTAAGCTTTTTGTTTAAACTATAAATTAAGAAGTATTCGGAACAACTATTCATGCATTCATATGTTGCCAGACAAGCTATTTTAGACAGTAGGAAAAACCTTGTTGCCTATGAGTTATTATTTCGTGATGGGAAAAGCAATAGTTTCCCCGATATAGACCCCAATCAAGCAACATCGAATATTTTAACCGACAGTCAATTAACGCTAGGCATAGAACAGGTTACTGGCGGGGCAACTGCCTATATTAATTTTCATTCAGAAACACTGATTAAACATTTTCCTAGCTTTCTTGATCCTAAAAAAATTGTCATTGAAATTCTGGAAGATGTTGAGGTTTGCCAAGCATTGATTACCGCAGTAAAAACATTAAAAGATCGTGGCTACACCATTGCATTGGATGATTTTGATTTTGATGAAAAATGGACACCGTTATTTCCTTATATCGACATTATAAAAATTGATGTCTTTAATCAGTCAATTATCAGTTTAAGTAAGACGATACGAAAATTACATCGACTGGACGTGACTTTATTAGCTGAAAAAGTTGAAACGGCTGAGCAATTTGCTCAGTTAAAAATGATTGGCTTTACTCATTTTCAAGGGTATTTCTTTGCTCGCCCAGAAATTATTAAGCAGCGCAGAATTTCTTCCGCCAAGAAAGCCATTCTCGACTTATTATCACACTCAAGCCAAACACAATTAGACTTTGATGCTATTAGTGCAACATTTTCCACCGATCCTGGCTTAACATACAAGTTACTGCGTTTTATCAACAGTCCTACCTATGGTAATAATCAAGAAATTACTTCGCTCAAGCATGCGCTGATCTATATTGGCGAATTAGAATTAAAAAAATTCATTGCGCTGTTAGCCTTGTCAGATTTAAATGAAGGAAAGTGCTCTGAAATAATGCGTATTTCACTGATCCGGGCAAAATTCTGTGAAATAATTTCACTTAAACGAAACGATGATGAAAACCCACCGAAAGCATTTTTAACTGGTATTTTATCAATGATAGATGGCATCTTAGATCACGATTTAGAGCAAGTGCTAGCGATCTTACCTATTCATGATGAAATCAAATCTGCATTACGGAATGAAAAAAATTACCTTAATCATTACTTAGCATTAGCGAAGCAATGTGAACAAGGTCAGTGGCAAGACTGCGACAATGTCGCCCAGCAGCTTGAATTAAGCACAGAATTTGTTTTTCAAGCCCAGCAGGAAGCCATTGCCTGGACAGATGGTATGTTAGATGTTTAATCCGCCGTCGGCTCTATCGCTCGAATATGCTTACGTACGGAAATATAACTACCGAATAACCCTAATAGCACTGCCGCAAGAATAAGCCCAAGCATTTCACCAGAATCTAAGCCCTGTAAGGTAAAGTTACTTTGATACAAATCGGTCAGCCTAATTAAGGCACCCGATAAATAAATAGCTAATAGCTCAACACACAGTATTGCCACCATACCACCCAAAACACCATACCAAGCTCCAGCGTATAAGAAAGGTCGTTGAATGAAATCATCTGTCGCACCAACCAATTTCATCACGGCAATCGCATCTCTCTGATTTAAAATAGCTAAGCGTATGGTGTTACCAATAATTAATACCACCGATAAACACAATAAAGTGGCAATACCCAGCACAATATCTTCTATAAGCTGTGTGATAGCTTTTAAACGCGTCAACCATTCTAAGTCCAACTTGCCTTGTGCCACCTCTTTTTCATTTTCTAGTTTTTGCAATAACTCTTGAGCTGCTTGAGGCTGACTAGCCCGCTGTGTTGGAGTCACCAGTATAGTTGCGGGTAAAGGGTTATCAGATAAGTATTCCAATGCCTGACCAAAACCTGAAAGACGTTTAAACTCATCTAACGCTTGTTGTGCTGAAATATATTTGACCGAAGCAACTTGTGGATACAGCTGAATACGTTGTACTAAGTTTTTTGCTGCTTTATCAGTGACAGATAATTTAAGGAAGACATTAATCTCTGAGGCGGAATCCCATTGATTAGAAATGGCTTGGGCATTTTTAACAAACATCTGTAATGTGGCAGGTAATGTTAAACTGATCCCTAACACCAAAATCGTCATCATCGAGGTGAAAGGGGTTCGCCATAAGTCACCTAAACTGCCTATACCTTGTTGAAAATGGCGAACAATTCGGGCGCTAATTTTTGCGCCCAGCGCAGGGCGACTATTACTTGCTGTAGAAGGAATATTAGCCATGCTGTTCACCTTGTAAGCCTTCCAGCAAACCATCGTTAATCATAGCGCCATTTTTTAAGGTTAAGGTGCGGTACTTTAATCGCGCAATCAAACCAAGATCATGAGTTGCGATTAATACAGCAACACCTACATCATTAAACTCTTCAAGCAACTTAATAATATCTAGTGATAATTTAGGATCTAAGTTTCCTGTTGGCTCGTCTGCAAGTAAAATTGGCGGTTTATTCACAATCGCTCTCGCGATACCAACCCGTTGTTGCTCTCCACCCGAAAGCATATTAGGAAAACAACGCAATTTACTACTTAAATGCACTTTATCAAGTGCAGCATCAACCCGTTTTTTGGTTTCTTTATGGCTATAGCCTTCAATAATTAATGGCAGCGCAACGTTATCAAATACGGTGCGATCCATTAATAAATTATGATTTTGAAAAATCATCCCTATACCACGACGAACATAGGGTATTTGTTGATATGTAACCTCAGCAAGGTTTTGGCCATTGATATAAACACTGCCACTGGTGGGCTTTTCCATCAAGCTCATTAATTTTAATAATGTACTTTTACCGGCGCCAGAATGCCCGGTTAAAAACGCCATTTCGCCAGCAGCTAAACTAAAGTTAACTTGGTTTAACGCTAAAAAGCCGCCAGGATAGGTTTTACTTACATTATTAAAACGTATCATCAAACATTATTCTTTTATTTTTTAATCAGTGCAGCATAACTACGATGATTTTTCTTCTGTAAATAAAGCATCGATAAAATCATCACCATTAAATGGTCTTAAATCATCAATGCCTTCACCGACTCCTAGGTAACGAATCGGAATACCATATTTATCCGCCACCGCAAACACCACTCCACCTTTAGCGGTACCATCAAGCTTAGTTAAGGTTAAGCCCGTTAAACCGACAGCTTCATCAAATAATTGTGTTTGGCTTAACGCATTTTGTCCTGTGCCAGCATCTATGGTCAACATCACTTCATGGGGAGCATTTTCATCGAGCTTTTTCATCACACGAACCACTTTCTTCAACTCTTCCATTAAGTGGCTTTTATTTTGTAGTCGTCCTGCGGTATCAGCTATCAATACATCAACATTGCGAGCCTTGGCGGCACTAATAGCGTCAAAAATTACCGAGGCACTATCCGCCCCCGTATGTTGTGCTATCACTGGAATTTCATTACGTTCGCCCCACACCTGTAACTGTTCAACGGCAGCGGCACGGAAAGTATCACCAGCAGCCAGCATCACTGATTTACCTTGTGCCTGAAACTGTTTTGCTAATTTACCTATGGTGGTTGTTTTACCAACACCATTAACGCCTACCATTAAAATCACATACGGAGACTGACTCTCTGGTATTGTTAATGGCTGGCTAACAGGTTCAATGACACTTTTTAATTCGGCTTTTAGCAATTCATACAAGGCTTCAGCATCTTTTAACTGACGGCGAGAAGCCGACTCGGTTAAAGAGTCGATAATTTTCATGGTGGTTTCAACACCAACATCAGCCATCAACAAATGAGTTTCGAGCTCTTCAAATAATTCATCATCAATTTTTTTACCACGAAATAAATCAAATAGCCCGCCACCAAGGTTTTGCCGTGTTTTGCTTAAGCCTTGTTTTAATCGCGCAAAAAAGCCTAATTTTAGCTCTGGCTCTGGCTCTGGCTCTGGCTCTGGCTCTGGCTCTGGCTCTGGCTCTGGCTCTGGCTCTGGCTCTGGCTCTGGCTCTGGCTCTGGCTCTGGCTCTGGCAAATCATTATTTGACAATGTAGATGTGGGCGCAACCTCTTTCTCTGGTTGTGACTCATGCTCTGTTGACTCAGTTTGGTCAACATCAGCCATTTCAGGTGTTTTTTCTGTGCTTTGTTCTTTTTCCCCGCCTAACCCTAGCCAGGAAAACATACCTTTCTTCTTCGACATATTTACATCTTCTTTGTGCCATCATCGACAATATTGATAGCATTAATAGTGGAAACAAGGATAAAATTGCCGCTATCTTACCACCTAAATAGTCGACAAAAAACCACAGTTGTTAACTTATGCGCAAATCTAAAAATTATACCAAGCAAGCAAGCTCATCAAAAAAGACCAAGGGCAGCATTCGAATAATCGCAGGTAAACATAGAGGGAGAAAATTACCTGTGCTAACCGCGGAAGGTTTGCGCCCAACCACAGATCGGGTAAAAGAGACCTTGTTTAATTGGTTAATGCCTTATATTAATCAAAGCAAATGCTTAGATTGCTTTGCCGGTGCAGGGAGTTTAGGGTTTGAAGCACAATCTCGACATGCAGAACATGTCACCTTAGTTGAACTTGATAAACAAGCAGCCCAACAACTAAAACAGAACCAGCAATTATTAAGCGCTGATAACATCACTATTATTCACCAAAATTTGCTCGATTATTTAGCTCAACCAGCATCACAAACCTTTGATATTGTCTTTATCGATCCCCCTTTTCGTCAGGGCTTAGTCGAGCAAACCATTAAACAATTACAACAAGGTTGGCTCAGCCAACAAGCGATTGTTTACCTTGAAATGGAAAGTGAAAGTGCGCCGTTGAATTTACCAAGTAACTGGTCATTACTAAAAGAAAAAACGGCAGGTCAAGTTAGCTACCGCCTATATCAACTGACACAAGCATAAGACCGTTAGGTTTCGATGCCTAAATTTGACATGCCTTGTGCTAGCACGATTTTTTTAATTTCGGTGATAGTTGCTTTATTTTCAGGCGCATTTTTTAAGAAATCAAATAACTCATGCTGGGTCGCTAGTTCCCATTGAATTAATGGATGTTGACTCATTTGAAGAGCGAGCTCTTCATCAGTAAGCAGTCTTTCTTGGTCATTATCAAGACAAAGTTCCACGTAAAAGTTAACACTATTTTCAGATAAGCGTGACACATTCTCAAAGCCTAAACCATCACTGTCTTGCATCGCTTGCAATAAAGACATCACCGCCATCGAGGTATCTAACGCTGGATACACACCAAAAAAATCGAAAGCTTGAGGATCAGGTACTTGCTCTTCTAATTTAAGTAACTGAGCATCAAAGTTAATTTTTACTTTTTGTGATTTATCCAAGCGCTGCCAAATTAAATCCACTTGATTGCGAAGTAGTTGGAAATTACCAAAACCCGCTTGTTCAGCAAAAATACGATAATTGGGAAGCATACGTTCTATAAGTGCCGCACTAAAGGCAATGCGTTGCCATTGTGACAACTTAGCAAAAGGAAGATGGACCGTCACATTTAATTCCTAACAAAATAACTGGCGATATCATAGCAAAAAACTTACTGGTTTTTAGCTAATTCTTTTTGGGCATATTCAAAACGTAAACGATATTCTGTGACTTTACCTTCTAACTCAGAAATTTGTTGTTCAAATTTGTCAGTTAATTCTAGGTTTTCATCGCGCAAATACTTAATGGTTTCTCGTGCTTTATTATATTCTGCCTCTTGCTTGTCCCGCTTTTCAATTTGCGCATTAAAGCGTTTTTGATTGTGTTCAAGCGTTTGTTGGGCCTGCTCAAGTTCGTTGGTTAAAGATTCTGCCGTACTTTGATACTGCGCTAATTCTTGTTGCGCCTGTTCAAATGAGACCGCCAAGTTATCATAACTTTGTTGTAAGGTGGCAAGTACTTGAGCATTTTTACTTTGTTGCTCATCACTTGCTTTAATACGTTGATTGAGTTGTTCTAATGCCTGTTGGTGGGTCTGCGCTTGTTGTTGAGCTTCTGCTTGTTCAGTAGCTAATTGCTTGGTTATTGCCGCTTTTTCATCAGTTAATGCGCTCAACTGTTGTTTATACTGTGCCAGTTCAGCCTGGTGCGCTTGGGTGAGTTCACTAACCTGTTGCTCTTGTGTCATGAGCGCCTGCTGATCTTGCTCAATTTTCTGCTGTAAGGTATGGATCTCTGCACGCAGTTGCTTAGTTTCCTCAGTTAGCGTGTCTTTACTTAGCTCAAGCGCTTTATTTTGTTGCTCCAGCACTTGTTGCTGTTGTTTATACTGTGAGAAGCTTTGTTCGATTTCTGAAGCACTTTTATCTTGCTCTGCTTTGCTCAGTTCAAGCTCAGCACCTAAAGTATTAATTCGATTATTTAATTCCGAAATTTGTTGGTTTTGCACATCTAAGGTTGCAGATTTGGCCTGATCATTTTTGACCAAACTCTGTTCCTTCGCTTGCAATTCTTCCACACGCTGGCTTAATACTTTGTTATTTTCTACCGCTTGCTCAAGTGCCAGTTGTTGCTGTTGCTCTGTTGCTAATAATCGCTTGTGCTCTTCGGTTAAGGTGGAATACTCAGCCAGTTTAGTTTTGAGTGCGACTTCGGTATCGGTCAGTTTAGCTTCGTTTAATGATTGTTGATTATCAATGAGTTGCTGTTTTTCATTCAGTACTTGCGTTAACTTAGCCACTTGCTGTTGATGATCAGCTGTCAATTGCGCAAGTTGCTGTTCACTGGTTTGCAGATGTTGAGCTAATTCATTTTTCTCGTTTTTTAAGCTGATCACATCAGGATGCTTGGCAATATCATCAGTCGAAATGGTCAAATTGTCGCTTTGATTAACTAAAAGCTCTGCCACTTTTTCTTCAATTTGCACATAGATTTCTCCAGCAAGCGCTTGTACTTTTTCATCTAACGCCTTGGATATTTTGCGCTTTTCTGTCATTTCAGCCTCAGTTAAACAAGCACTCTATCCATTAAAATTAGCATAGCTTTGACGAATAAAAAAGGGAGCCTGTTGGCTCCCTTCTCTAATTAAGTCGTTTTAGTGACTATTTTTAACTATTTTTTTTCTTCCGCTTTAACAACGCTATATTGGATACCGCTGATTTTAACCGGGTTATCACTTGCATTGCGTAACTGAGCTAAACGGTTTACTTGCCCTGATGATGCTAACATTGCATGAACAGGCATAAATAAGCCTGATTTATAAAACTCTACAATTTTTTCATCAGATAAATTTTGTAGTTTTTCTTCGTTAATACCGAATAAACCAACTAATTTCTTCTTCTCGCCATTGTTAAACGCAACTTGAAGCTCTAATTCTTGTAATAGTTCATTTTCCACCAGTACTTTAAGGAAGTTTTCGTTAGCAACTTCATTTTCATATAAGCGACCTAATTGATCTTGGATGCTTTTGTAAAACTCAGTTTCTTCACCAGACTCATCAAATAACGCTTGATCTTTATCTTCACCAACAAATGGGCTATCTAAATCAATACATGCGGTTAATGTTTTCTCTTTATCCGGATCTAACCCTAAAGAAAATGGCACTGAAGAAAGCGACTGTGGAATATAAATAGCTTGCCAGTGCTTCTCTGAGTGGTAAAGGTTTTCACCTGCTTCAAGGCCTAACATCGCCACAGTACGATAACGTTCAGAATCCGGGTCTTTCACGATAACAATAGGATAACTAGTAGAAACCTGAGCAAATTCACGCACATTGACTGGCACGATATGTTGGTTGGCGACATGTGATAAATCACGTTGGTTGGCAACTTTAATGTTTTGATGTTGCTCTTTTTTAATTGCTACTATATTCATAAATTAATTCACTCTAAATTTTTTTGAAATTTTCTACTGTATTTGTAATCTAATTGTTTATAACAGAATACTCATTGTCAGATAGTTATGGAGACAATCTATTCCGCTTTCAATGGTAAAAATTGAAAAATATCATTAAATGATATTTTCAACTATAGTAGTGGGTAAGCTTAACTTAGCAACCTTCTCAAATAACTCGGTAATTATCATGCAGTTAACACAGAAACATCCGTTAAATATTCTACTTGGCATTTTCAATAAAATGACAATGTTTTTGTGCTTGTTTGTTTTCTTTGTCTCATTTTCTGCTTGGAGCAAACCCAAAACACAAGTTTTTTATAACTACACCATTGAAGGTTTTGCCCAAGTGCAAATTCAAAATAAATCAGGTAAAGAGCTCGCTTGCTGGATAGCTATCGATGGCTTTAAAAAAAAATTTCGTTTACCACCAGCAACCACATCTCAATGGTTAACCGCCAGTGACAAACGTTATGATTATACGAGTTTTAGTACCTGGTGTGATTACATTGAGTTATACCCACAATATCGAAAATATCCAACAGGCGGAGATGTGCTTGGTAAGTAATCAAAACTGAGCTTAATATTCAACTTTATCTTTTGGTTTACGTAGCAATAAAGCGAAATACAAAACCTAAACCAAAGCCACCACTTACTAAGCAAATAAAACCAAGAATCATACTTAAATCGCGTAATGGTGATTCCACCTCACGTTGATCCGTTAATTCAAAATAACGCCTTTTGGGACCATACTCCTCAACAAATGTATCCCCTCGATACACTCTGGTGATCATTAGCTCTTCATCAATACGCTCAACATTGTTAGCGATACGTGCTTGCATTTGCTTTCTGTTTTCACCAAGCTCAGATAAAGGCTGTGCTCGATAATGACGATTAACTTCACCATCATTAAGAAAACCCATTGAGATATAACTGTACACCACAGGTGAGAAAATCGCGTTTGAATTACCTAAAATCACTAACGCAATGCCAAACACAATAGCAGCTGCACTATAAACATAGCCTTTTTTGGCTTTTTGAAATTGTGCTCGTCTCTGACTATCTAGCTGCAAAGCAATTTCAGGAATATGTGCTAAATGCCGATGTAAATATTGCGTATCTAATGTGTCAATTAAACTTAATACATCCATGTCAAATGCTTGTGCAATGCTATTTAACACATCAAATGATGGTGATGCTTTATCATTTTCCAGTTTTGATAAATATGATTGTTCTATACAAGCTTTTACCGCAAGTTCAGGTTGAGTTAACGTTGCTTGATTTCTTAATTGTCTGATTCTTTCACCTAATGTCATACCCATTCCTTATGTATTGATTTAATAAGTTATTCAGGCGTATTCTTTCTTATCATATCAAGAATAAATAGATGAATATGCTGTAATATCAATGAATATTAATTGTATTAATACAATTGAATCAGTCATTATCAAATTGAGTAGCTTTTCTTTTATTTTCGTTTTCTCGTTTGACTAACAAAAAAGTCAAATACATTTTAGTCGGCAATGAAAAAATTAAACCAAATGCAATACAAGCTGCACTGATGATCATCCCCGAAACACCCATAGTCTCAGGTAATTTAGCATAACTTAACAAGTAATGGCCTAGGAGTAATAGCAAAATACCAATCGCGATAAACACTTTCAGTATTTTTATCAATTTTGCATCTGTCATTGAACATCAACCTAAATAGCATCCCCCCCATTATCTTAGCTTATTCACCGCTTTGGCAGGCAGTAGCTTGCGCTATTATTTGTTGCTCTAATAGCTGTTTAAATGCAGATTTACTATATACACCTAATGTTTCTGCCGCCTCAGCTAATGAACAGCTATTCTTGTTGGCACACTGCACTATGTTCGTAGCAGTATCGTAACCCAGTTGAGGCGCTAACAAGGTGATCAAAGATAAATTATTTTCAATGTTTTGTTCAACCTGATGGTGGTTAATCGCCAAATCTTGCAGACAATGATCACTAAATGAGTAAATAGCATCTGTCAGTAGTTCAATACTCTCCAACACATTGTGAATGATCACAGGTCGATAAGTATTTAACTGTAGCTGACCATTTGATGCCGCCATCGAAACGGTTAAGTCATTTCCAAATACCTGTAAACACACCATAGTTAAGGCTTCACACTGAGTAGGATTCACTTTACCCGGCATAATTGAACTACCCGGCTCATTCGCTGGCAAATGCCACTCATTTAAACCACAACGTGGTCCACTACCAAGTAAACGAAAATCATTGGCTATTTTAAATAATGCCGCGGCAAGTTGCTTAAGGGCACTGCTATAGCGCATTAAAGCATCTTCACCGGATACTGCAGCAAATAAATTCTCATGTTGAATAAAAGGTAATTGATAGTGCGCTGCTATACCTGTAATCACCTGCTTGCCAAAATTATTTGGTGCATTAGCACCTGAACCTACAGCTGTACCACCAAGTGCTAAGCGATACACACCCGCCATGCTATCTTCAATTAACTTTCTCGCATCAAGCAACTGTTGGTGATAACCAGATAAAATATCACCAACGCTTAATGGTAAAGCATCCATTAAATGGGTGCGTCCAACGGTAAACACTTGCGCGAACTGCACGATTTTCTTCGACAGTATTTGCTCAATTTGTGCAAGTGCACCTCTTAATTGTTGATATTGCTGCTGCGCCACCACAACATGCATGGCACTAGGAAAAGTATCATTGGATGATTGTGACATATTTACATGATCATTAGGATGAACTTTCACGCTGCCTTTATCTGCTTGAGCTGGTGCATTATCAGCTAAGTATGTATTAGCCAATGAAGCTATTACTTCATTAACATTCATATTGGTTTGCGTGCCTGAGCCTGTTTGCCATACATGTAATGGAAATTGTTCTGTGTGCTTGCCTTGTAATATTTGCTCACAAGCGAAAACGATAGCCTGACAATATGTTGAAGAAAGTAAGCCTAATTGATGATTCACTTGTGCTGCTTCTCGTTTGATCACCACCAGGGCATCGATAAACTCAGCAGTGAAAGTATGCTTGCCAATATTAAAAAACTGTAGTGACCGTTGACTTTGCTCTCCCCATAAAGCCCCTTCCTCAATTTTAATAGCTGCATATTTTTGGGCGCTTTCACGGCGAACTGACGATTTTTTTTGCTGAGTGGGCTTGGTCATAAATGGTTTCCTTATTTACCAATGGGATCGGTCGTGGAATAACCTTTAGCTTAGCAAAGCATAAAAAATAATGGGTAAATCAATGAAACCCTATCGGCAAAGGATTGCCAACACATACGTTTGCCACACTAAGGTAAACAAAATACCCTCAAGGCTAGAGAGGCATTTGTGCAGCTTCAGCCCGCGCAATTTTTATCTTGGCAATAGCTGTTTTTTTTGCCAAGATATTTTAGACATATTAATAAAAATAATAATAAAAATAGGACATCATGAAGAAATTTTTTAAAGGATTACTATACCTTGTCGTTATTGCTGTGGTTTCAGGCATCGGCTATCAACAATATCAACAGTGGCAAAAACGAACAGACTTAGCTGAACAAGCTGCATCACCACAAAGCAAATTACCGCAATGGCTTACTCCTACCCACTACAACTTAACGCTCAAAATAGATCCCGACAATAGTGCGTTTTCTGGCAAAGTTATGATCAATGTTGATTTAGCTAAGGCCACTGAAGAATTATGGCTACATGGGGAAAACATCTCAGCTTCTGAGGCAAGCTTCACTCATGCAGACGGTACTGTTACACCACTGACTTATAAAGAAATGGGACATTCTGGTGTAGTTAAACTCAGTGCTGCGCATGAATTACCCCCTCAAAATGGCCAAATATCAATTAGTTTTGCTGGTTCTTTAGCTAGTGATTTATCTGGCCTTTATTTAGTCAAAGAAGCAGGTGAAAGTTATGCTTTTACCCAGTTTGAACCAAACTATGCTCGCTTAGCTTTTCCTAGCTTTGATGAACCGCGCTTTAAAACACCGTTTGATATTGCGCTAGAGGTTAAGCAATCGTATCAAGGGTTTGCGAACACTCCACAAATTGATGAACAACAAACAGCTAACGGTTTCAAGCGCCTTACTTTTAAAACAACTAAGCCTCTGCCTACGTACCTGATCGCCGTTGCTGTGGGTGATTTAGATGTGATCGAACACGCCGCAATCCCCACATCAGATATTCGTGATGTTGAAATTCCGTTACGCGGCATCGCCACAAAAGGCAAAGGTAAAGAAATGACCTATGCGTTGGCAAATACAGCCTCAATATTAGCGACATTAGAAAATTATTTTGGCATGCCTTATCCTTACGAAAAATTAGATATCGTTGCCGTTCCTGATTTTGCTGCTGGTGCCATGGAAAATGCAGGCCTGATCACCTATCGGGAGCAACTATTATTACTTGGCGATAAGCCAACCTTAGATCAACAACGTAGTTATGCCCGCGTTCATGCCCACGAACTTGCTCATCAATGGTTTGGTAATTTAGTCACTATGCCTTGGTGGGATGATATTTGGTTAAATGAATCATTTGCCACCTGGATGGCGGATATTTCAATGAATAATTGGAATCCTGAATTTGGTTTTGAGCGAGCGATGGTTCGCTCAGGTCACGGAGTAATGAACAGCGATGTCTACATCGATACTCGTCAAATCAGAGAACCAATTAAAAACAATGGCGATATAGAAAGTGCTTTTGATGGGATCACTTATCAAAAAGGCGGTGCAGTGTTGCAAATGCTTGAGGACTACATTGGTAAGCAAGCATTTAAAGAGGGCGTGCGTTATCATTTAAAACAATATGCTTTTGGGCACGCGAACGCAATTCAATTTATTGAATCTATTGAAAAAAACTCAGACAAAGCGAATATCAAGGCCGCTTTTGAAAGCTTTTTGAATCAAAAAGGCGTCCCGCTGGTTAATGTAAACTACCAATGTAGTGAACAAGGTAACACAGTGACTTTTGAGCAATCACGGTATTTACCTGTAGGCGCTGGTTCATCATCTGCACAAACGTGGACCATGCCAGTTTGTATAACCACCATTGGTGAAACTGGGCAGAATAAGCAATGTCAAATGTTAACGCAGCCAATAGAAACCTTTGCGTTAACCACAGACCAATGCCCATTAGCCATCATGCCAAACAACCAAGGTAAAGGTTATTATCGTTGGTCGTTATCACATCAACAGCAATCGGCATTAATGGCACAGTTCGATAAACTCTCAGCCGCCGAAAAATATACCGTTGCTAGTAACTTAGCGGCAGAATTTAAAGCAGGGCGAATTGATGCCTCTCATTATCTTGCAGCAATAAAACCTATTATTGCCGATACAGATTGGGATTTAATTAGCCAACCCGTTGGTACGATCAAGTTTATTTCTAATAACATTGCGACCAAGCAAGAAAAAGGCGAGATTTCTGCCTATCTATCGTCTTTATATCAACCAAAACTTGCGGACATCGGCTTATATGCCAACACCTCATTTGACAAAGACAATCCCGTAGAAACAAAGCTACTGAGAAAAACCTTAATTAACTTAGTGGCACTCACCTTAGAGCAACCAGAGTTACTTAATGAACTAGCTGCGATGGGGAAAACACTGATCGGCTTTGAAGGTGATGGCCAACTTAATATTGATGCAGTTGAAGTTGAATTAATGGCACCTGCATTGGCAAGCGGTGTAAAAGTTTATGGTCAGCCATTTGCCCAAGCTCTGATTGCGCAGTTAGATAACACCGACGATGGCACAATTCGTCAACGTTTACTTGTTGCACTGGGGCGCAGTAAAGATCCTCAAATTTCAGCAATGGTTCTTGATCTCATGACCTCATTATCGTTACGAGTAAACGAGCGCTTAACCTTATTAGGCAGCCATATGAGTCAAAAAGAAAACCAGCAGGGCGTTTATCAATGGTTAAAAGATAAATATGGTTTCATTGCGATGGTTATTCCCAAAAAGTACTTAGCCATGGCGCCAATCATAGGTGCAGGTTTCTGTAGCAAAGAGATGCGCAATGATGTTGAAACCTTCTTCAAAGCAAAGCTAGAAGATAACCCTGCAAGCGAGCGCTATTTATCAACCACACTTGAGAAAATTGAAATGTGCGTTGCCTTAAAAGAATCACAAATGGAAGTGAGTATTTGATATGACGCCCTTATCTATCAAGGGCGTTTACATACCTTCACAAAAACCTGTCCGAATTTACTGGAAGTGGAATTATCAACACACAGTGAACAAAGCGGTTAACGACGGAGACATTGATGCAATGTCTCCTTCTAGATATTAAATAATATGATTACCAATATCAGCCATTACTGTTTGATATGGTAATGACGCAAGTCGTGTTCTTTCTGGCGTGCTTTGCTAAAGTTACTGACGCGCTTTAAATAACCGATGATGCGGGTACCATAATCAACGTCAAGGCTATTACAGCACGAGCAGCTGGTCAGGGTGCGTTTATCAATATGATCACAACTATTGCAAATGGTCACCTTAATATTAGTGCACCAGTAGTTGCAACCCGAAGCGGCACTGGCATCAATTAAATTGATGTATCCCGTTTGATTCAAATGCTCTTCCAGATTAAGGTGTAATGCTGAACCACCATCTAAATATTGCAAGACCTGCTCGCCATGCAGTACTAGTTTATCCATGGCATTAATCTGCTCATCATCTTCAACTCGGTAAAAATAGCTGTTATAGCAATCGCGGCCGACCTGATAACCGTCTTTACTATCCCACTTGGCATTTTTTACCCCTAGGTTTTCCGCCGGTACTAATTCGGTGTTAAACATATAACCATGCTCAGTTTTTGCCTGTTTATTAAGCTCAAATACTTGTTTAAGTTGCGTTTGTAAAAATTCGATATATTCAGCATTATTACTAGGTTCTATCCCCAGAAATTCTGCCGCTTCAACTAAACCATTAAGCCCAATGGTTAAAAACTGCTTATCTAGACTAATAAAGCCTGCATTGTAGACAGGTAAGGCGCCGACATCGAACAGTTCTTGGATAATAGCGCGATACGCTAGTTGATATTTATGAATTTTTTTAACTTCATCGGTAATGGAGCGGCCATCTTGGATCATGCGATTGACGTTAAGGGTGATCACATTGATTGAACCAGTAGATACCCCGCCCGCTCCTAAAGAATACGAGAAACTGTTGTCGCTGATCTCATTACGCAAACGACAGCAAGAGGCCAGTGAGTCGGCACTGTCTGATTGATAGATAAAAAACGAATTACCCTGACTCATTTCATCCGCCAGAAAAGCGGTAAACTCACGATCTTTCGCCTTGCCATCTTCATTTAAAATCGCCGCGGTCACCACAGGGAAGGTTAATACCGCTTTTTGACGCTCTTCATTAAACCACTTCATAAAAAAGTGCTGTAGTTTATTGAAACGGTCAAAATCTGGCTTGATGAATTCACCTTCATTGATCGGATCGGGAAAAACAAAATCACCAAACATAGAGTCAAAGTAGTAGCGATCATAAATAGAGATATTCCAGAATACCGATTGATAACCACGTGCCGCTGCCGGTTGATTTAAACTGTACACCACATGTTGAAAGCCCTGAATAACTTCTTTTTCATGTGTATCCAGATAATCATCGCCGAATTGACTTAAAAAGTGATCGCAATAAAGTAAAAATTCCACCGTTGCTATCGCACCAGCAAACTGTGCGCTAATAGCAAAAACCAGATTAATAAAAGAGCCACAAAAAGCATGAAAGTGTTTGGGAGCTTTAGATTCGCCACCAAGCTTGGTCACACCATCAAACAAGAATGGATACAGCGATACCGATGCACAATAAGGCTTTAAAGATGTCTCGTCATGTGCATAAATTTCATGATTATCTAACTGACGAACATACTCGTTCGCCAGCTCTTCATCAAACATTTCACGGATCTTGGCTACCATTTTTGCCCGATTCAATTGGATGTATAAATCTTTAAATACTTCTTGTTCCATAGTGGCAATATTTTGCGATGAAACGTTAGCGTTAGCATCAAATTGCGATCCTTCTGCGGCATTTTCGGCAACAAAATAATTATTGATAAATGAAGTTTTAACAGCAAGCTGTTCAGGGGATAAATGAAGCATTGTGCCTCCGATTAGTTAGATATTAGTGATAGATATACAATTGTCTGTATGACGAAAAAGATGTGTCAGTTCTTCACCGGTTTCTATATTAAAAAAACGCTGGTTTGAACTAGGACTATCTATACCCCCAAGAGCTTTAACAAAACGTCCTGTCTTGAGATAGGTCAGATTTTTAAGTAATGGCTTAGGCACAGTCTGCAACTCCATGCCGGTATAAAGCGCGGTTTTTAATCCATTTAAACGTACAATGGCTAATAATTTATTGAGTATCTCTGGCTGCCACTCCCCTCCGTAAAATAATACGGTAGTGATCATTTTGGGATATTTATTGATCCAGCTTAATAGCACGGTGTCAGTTAACTCCTCACCATAATCGGGTGCCCATGTATGTGCAGAGTGACAGCCTTTACAGCCAAGATTGCAGCCAGAAATAGAAAATGCCAAGCTGATCTCACCGGGTACCTCTTGAAAGACTATCTGTGGATGACTGTAATGCATAAGTAATTTGATTCACTAAAAAGGTGCGGTCATTACATCAATTTGCTTTCCATGAGATATTGATTTAGATCAAAAAGCACAATATATAGTGATAATATTTTTAAAAAACACTATATATTGTGCCTGTATGTAAATATGAGTTCACCTCATACAAGGTCGCTTGATATACAGAAGTAGAAGGATATAGCGTTTATCAGAGTGAGCAGAGTTTACTTTACTTGAGAGCTCATCAGTTTTTTTGCCAAAGTGATTTTAAAGCTACGCAAAGCTTTAAATAGTTAGCACTAGCCAAATACTTACGTGAAGAAACCTTTAATTTATCTAGTTTTTGAATCGGACTTAAGTGGTTTCTCTCGCCAATATGACTTTATCTCTGCCAGATTCTTTTGCTTTATAAAGGGCAGTATCAGCACGTTTGATCATAGCAGCAAAACTATCATTAAGCTGATAACTTGTAACACCAAAGCTACAAGTAATGTTCGGAGTAGAGTTCATGGTTTTGAATGAATTACGCAAGCGTTCAGCAGTTAAAAGTGATTCATCTATAGTGTTTAACGGCAGTATAACGACAAATTCTTCCCCTCCCCATCGAGCAACAATGTCTGGTTCTCTCAGTGTCTTTTTAGCTTGCTTAGCGACTTGGATAAGAATTTCATCACCTTGATCGTGTCCATAGTTATCATTGACTAATTTAAAGTGGTCTATATCAAAAATGATTAATCCAAACGATTGGTGATAACGTTTTGCTGTGCTTACTTGTTCATTAAACCTTTCTTCCAAACTCCGTCTATTTAAGCAGCCAGTAAGAGGGTCTGTGCTTGCCATTGATTCCAATTTCTTTTCAAGATTTTTTCTGATGGTAATATCATGGAAAGTTTCTACATAGTTTTTTACTTTGTTGTTATTGTTTTTTATGCAGGTAATGGCGCTCCACTGAGGATACACTTCACCATTTTTACGCTTATTCCATATTTCCCCTTCCCAATGACCTTTTTGATTGATGTCATCCCACATCTTTTCATAAAACTCTTCTGTATGTACATCTGAAGAGAGAACTTTAGGTGTTTTGTTAACAACTTCCGCAGAACTATAGCCAGTGATTTCTTCAAAAGAAGAATTAACCCTTTGGATGATACCTTTGTTATCCGTAATTAAAATGCCAGCCTGGGTTTCCAGTGCAACTGCTGCCAGTTTCAATTGAGCTTCAATCGCTTCCTGTTCAGTGATGTCGATAATATGGGTAACATAATGAGTAATTGCATTGTTGCTATCTTTAACCGGTACAATAGAAAAAAGGCATGGAATCGCAACACTATTTTTTCTACTAAGATTAAGCTTGCCACGCCATAAGCCTTTTCGTGCAATAGTTTGCTCTATCTCCGTATCTTCAAATGGTGTTGACTGCTCGATCAATATTTCATGAATTCCTCGATTTAAGATATCGGCAGGCTGGTATTTTGTTAATTGTATAAATACCTGATTAACCGTTGTTAATTGCCATTTTTTATCTGTAATAAAGATTGCGTCTCCAGAATTAAACAAAACGGAGACCAACTCGAGTGAATATTGCTGAATTCTTTTCGTTATTTTATGACTATGGTTAAACCAAAGTGCCAGTGTCAATACAAGGAATAACACGATATGGAAAATGTACAGAGACATGGTTTGCTGATAGATAACATCTTGGATGTAGCTATCACTTATTTGGTCAATTAATATATAACTAGCATTGTTAATTCCATGGCTGAAGGACAAGGTCCTAAAAATAAACGTGTAACCTTCAATAGAAATCTTACCTTGCTCCTCACTCAGCATTTTTTGCCACTGCTCAGGAAAGGCCTTGGCAAAGTTATATATACTCCTTGATTGAATATCTTGCCCCCATTCTTGTTCGTCACTTTCCCCTTGGATATAAAAACCATCTTGGTCAACTAACAGAACGTTGTTGGTGGCACTTTTCCTCGATTGGATAATAGGATCTAATAACTTGTTGGCAAGAATACTAGCCTCAATAAAACCTTCAGTGCGATTTTTCGTGATCACGATTTTACTGGCAATATTGATGATCGGCATTAAAGGGTAAGTTGGCTCGTTATACTCTTTGTTTAACCTGATAGTGGAAACATATAAATTTTCATTGGCTGAAACTTCTTTGTTATATTCGTTAAAACGAGTTTTTTGATGTTCTACAGAATCAGAAACCATCGCCTGTTGCAGTAACGGATCATAATCGACACGTAAGTTGCCAACACTGGAATAAGTGATCAGCTCTATTTTTGAAAACCATTTCAACCGTTCTGCAATGGTTTGCCATTCGTTGAGAATGAACTGTTTTGACAGATCATTGCCTGTAATGAGATATCGATGTAATTCTGTATCCGTAACAAACTGTTGAACCTGGCTCTCCATAAAATCAAGGTTATTATGGATAAGAGAATCCACCGTATTTAAGTGTACACCAGCGTTTGTACTAAGGTTTTGGAGCTTTTGTTGATAAACAAAGTTATATGATAATTGTGCCGTTATGCACAATACAATAAAAATAAAACAAACCTTGGCTGCAAAAGCCTTATAGATATTTAGCTTGAGTCGTTTTACTTCTTCATGCGATATCATCTCGCTTCGCATCAATATTGGATTACGTTTCACTAATTCAAAGCTCTCTACTTATAATAACTAGTTACCCATTCGCGGACGTTGGAAGGGTGATAGTGAATTCGCTTCCTTCCCCTTCTTTCGACGCCACACTTAGCTGACCATCCATTTTGTTGACCAGTGAATAGCATATTGATAAGCCCAACCCCGTTCCTTTAGGTTTGGTTGTAAAAAACTCCTGCCCTGCTTGCGCTAATATGTGGGGGCTCATACCTTTTCCATTATCTTTGACCGATATGATGATATTGTTATCCTTTACTGTTGAGCTCACTTTTATGGATGCATTTGTAGTATCTTGCTCGCAGGCATCCATTGCATTACTAATAAGGTTTTGTAAAACTTGAATAAATCTATCATCAGCTAATTTTATCGCTGGTATATTTTTATCAAGATCTATGGTTAATTTTATTTGCCACATCCTTTCATCATGAAGCACTAATCTACACGTTCTTTCGATTAAATCATTAAGGTTAATGAAATTATCTCCCCCTGATGTCATATTTGAGAAACTACTCACATCTTGAGAAATCCGAGTTAACCTGTTCAATTCGGTGAATATCATGGTTAAAAAGTTATCTATCTTTGTTTTATCTTTTGCTGTCAGTGGCTCTGACTTAATGACGACTTGTACCTCGTTCAACAGCCCTATAATACTCGCAAGCGGGTTGCCTATTTCATGGAGGATCCCTGAAGCGAGAGTGCCCAAAGAAGCCATTTTCTCTTGATGATAATATTTCTGCCTAGCTTCTTCTAACAACAACTCAGTTTCCTTGCTGTCATTAATATCAACTGCTGTACCTAAGAAACCAGTAACCTCTTGCTGACTGGAATAACAAGCATTGCCCTGTAATGTAATCCAGCGATACTCATTGTTTTGGCTTTTTAACCGACATGAAAGTTGAAAAGGATGAGCATTATCAACGAGTTTTTGATAAGTATATTCAACCAAAGCGCGCTCTTTGGGATGAATACTTTCTAACCAGCCTATGTTTAGCTCTCGATTAGCATCATTGCCTGTAAAGGCTGTCCAACCACGACTGACAAACGTCCAATGTCCTAGTTTATTAGCTTGCCATAACATGATTGGCGATTGCTCTGTCAGCACATGAAATTGTTCTATACGTTCATCAAGTTTAGATTTAGTTTTCTTTAAACGTATACCTAAAATTGCAGTTACAAGAATAACAAAAATTGCTAGCGCTCGATTCGAAAGCACCATCCATTGAATGCCAAGTTCAACCGATAAAAAATACCCTAATACAGTGAGCAGAATACAGAGAATTGCAAATGCCACGGTTAAATTACTGTTTTTTAATTTTAGTGATAACAATACAACAGTGACATAAGGAACACCTGCCGCAACTCCAAGGGGAATATTAAGGTCTATGGCAAAAATCAAACTACAAAGTAGTAAGCAAAAAAATATGGTCTTTTTTTCAGAAAATTTTTTTTCAGTCATAAGTCACTAAATCATATAATCTAAGGTATTTAGGAAAGTGAATAACTTCGGTCAGCTTACTTAATCTATCTTTGGATATAGCTCTATCAACAACAAAGCCCAAAGTCATCGTAAAATAGGCAAGATAGATTCAGATATGATGCATCGCCTATTCACTCAATCCTAGTCATCAAACTCAACTTCACCCATAAAGTTAACACGTCCGTATCTCCCATTATAATGAATGATTTTGGCGCAACGTAAATTATGATCAAAGGCTAAGTAATCTAACTGCCAACCCGATTGACCTAATTTGTAAATGATATTCTTTTGGCTGAGTGAAAGAGTATTCCAAATATCCAAGAATGTATTATTTTGCTTTAATTCACGTTGCATAGCCATGCTCATGGTAAAAACTCCAACGACTTATTTGAAAAAGGTTAACCGAGCTCAATTCATTAAAAACAAGCTAAACAAAGCAACTAGTACGCCAACATAGTGACAATAAAGTATTTACTCAGTATCACCATAGTAATACATTGTTTTTTGAATGTTTTTTCCACAACACTAGCAACATTGTATGCCTTTACTCCACACTTGCTAAAAAACAACGGCGAAAAACTCATCTATTTTCTCACTATTGATAGAGTAAAACGTGAGATTCTTAATTTTGAGAATTTTATTTAAGAATTCTTGTGTATGCCGAGCGAAACAAGCCCTTTAATACTGACATACCGTAGTTGGTCACCTTGGTAAGTTATTTGCTTTATTTATGACTTGATAGCTACGATCTGTATAGGATAAACATCGATTGTTTAAAATATTATCTTGTTTACTGTTAATTCTACTTCAAACCAGCCTTTGGGCTGACGATAGGGTGTGGTTAAAAATTATAAAAGATGGAAATCATGATCTAGACAATGCATCCGTGTCATTACTCCAAAACCCTGAAGATGTTTTCAAAGGCACTCCTCCTGACTTTGCTAGCATAGGTAACCAAGTAGACTGGGTAAGGGCTTTAGAAACTGAAGCAATTAATCCTCGAAGCCAACTGTTTGAGACAACTGATATCAATGTTCTGGATTTAGATATTATCATGGAGGCTACAGGAGAAATGCCCTTGGTACGTTTTCCTCATAAAGCGCATACGGAATGGTTAGATTGCTCTAATTGCCATGATCAATTATTTAAGAAAAAAGCAGGAGGAAACCCTGTCAACATGTTTGCTATCTTGGCTGGAGAATACTGTGGCCGTTGCCATGGTGCCGTTGCCTTTCCATTAACCGAATGCCGAAGGTGTCATAGTGAAAGTCGTAAAACCTTTAAGGGAAAACCTGGTGCACAACCAGTACCGGGTAAAAAATACGCGCCAGTCACTGAGCAAAAGGTGGTGAAATGACTAGTATATGTAAAAGAGCATTGATATTTTGCGTCCTGATATTATCTTTTATGTCGCAGCAAAAAAGCCATGCAGAATATGCAGATGTTGTTTTAAATAAATATTCGGAAGCAAACGATATGCGTCCGGTGATTTTTCCCCATTGGTTTCATCGTGTTCGCTTTCGCTGCAAGGTGTGTCATTCTGAATTAGGCTTTGAAATGAAAGTCGGTGCCAACGATATTAATATGATGAAGATTATGGATGGGCAATATTGCGGTATGTGCCACAATGGGGAAATAGCGTGGAATATTGATCGCTGCGACCTTTGCCATTCAGGAAAACCCGGCTTAAAAAGTGGCATTAGAGGAGGACACAAAACAGGAGGTCCATCGGTTTGGTAATTACCTTAAGATACTTGCTAACATTTGTTTTAGCGGTATCAGTTTTCTCTTGTAGTTCAACAGGTTCAGTTGAAAAGCGTCATTTTGAACTGGCACAACAGTCAAAAGATGTCACGCATGCCTGGCCGAGAGGATATAGTAAACCCTATTACATATATCTGGGAGATATCTATGGCGAAAGTAATTTATCAAAAATAAAAAATCAGCAAGAAAGTACATTTTCAAGAATATGGTCATTTTTAACCGGAGAAATAGATCAGCCTCCTCTAAACCTGAAAAGGCCGCAAGGTATCATCGGAGATAATAAGGGTAAGTTGTATATTTCAGATGTCAGCCATCAGGGGATTTTTGCTATAGATACGGTCAAAGGCACATTAGAGTTATGGAAAAATGCCGGAGATACAAAGCACTTTATTAGCCCTGTCGGCGTCGCTGTTATCAATGCAAATGAATTACTAGTTGCTGACTCTGAACTGGGTTATGTTGTCCGTCTGAATGCAAACGGAGTCCCAATTGGCAAAATAGCACATAATTCGCTAACAAGGCCTACTGGTATTGTTTGGCTTGAGAAACGTGGAGAAATATATATCAGCGATACGGAAAATGATGATATAAAAGTATTTGACAAAAATGGACAGCTATTAAGGCTTATTGGTAACAACAGAGACAACAAAATATCCTTTAACGCCCCAACCTATTTAGCTGCACATACTAAGGGGTTATTAGTTGCTGATACGTTAGCAGCCAAAGTACAGCTTATTGGATTTGATGGTCAAGCAGCTACTTTGCTCCATAGTTATGGGCAAAGAGGAATGAAGCTTGGCAATTTAACTCGACCTAAAGGCGTAGCCACTGATTCAGAAGGTAATATCTATATCATCGAATCATATTTTGATCATATGTTGGTTTATAATGAACAAGGGCAATTTTTATTACCTTTAGGGGGGGCGGGTCATGGCGCTGGAGAGTTTTACCTGCCAAGTGGCATATGGATCGATAATCAAGACAGGGTCTACGTGGCAGATATGATGAATGGACGAATTTCCATGTTTCATTTCTTAGGTGGCAATTAGTGAATTCTTTTAGATATGATAAGCGCACATTGTTCTTCGTCGGGTTCATTGTTTCGCTCCTTATAATTACTCTTGATGGTAAGGCCGCGACAGAATCGAACATTCGACAAACCAAGCATAACTTTTCGACCACAGCGAGCAACTCGGTAAAAGCGACAACAGAATCGCAAGTTTGCGTATTTTGTCATACACCCCATGGTGCCACTGAAGAACAAGAAGCCCCACTATGGAATAGACAGCTGAGTCCATTAGCTTCTTATACTATGTATGATTCTTTGTCTATCGACAGTACCGACATGTCTTCCGCTCCCGGAGGCAGTTCAAAGTTATGCTTATCATGCCATGACGGTACTCTGGCCATTGGCTCTGTCAACGTCGCCAACGGCCAAACTAATCCCGTTATTCCAATGGCAGGAACTCAACCAGATGGAACTATGCCTGCAGGAGAGGGAACCACGACAGGCTTCACTCGAAACCTGGGCACAGATTTAACCAATGATCACCCCATCTCTTTTACTTATGACCCAACTTTAGCAAGTAATGATGGTGAATTAAGAGACCCGAACACATCCGATCATATAGGCGATCGTCTCCCTGGAAACCATCCACAATTTCCTACACAAAATGGTAAGGTTCAATGTACGACTTGTCATGATCCTCATTTATATGATCCGAATGACCCAAATCGTAAATTCTTAAGAGGTAATCGTTTACAAAAAACGACACCAACAGGTGGAGCGTTTAACGAAACCAATGATCAAATTTGTTTGGCGTGTCATGATAAAGCGAATCAGGCATGGGCGATGTCTGTTCACGCAAATAGTGTTGATGCTAATGAAACCTATGAAGCCAACGCAGCCGCACTCAGAGAATTTCCAGCAAATACTAAAGTTTGGCAAGCTGGCTGTTTAAATTGTCACGATACCCACACAGTTGATGGCTCAAGACGCCTGTTAAGAGAAGGCGTAGATAGTACTGGCGGAGTAACAACAGCAAAAACCAGTGGTAACCCCGCCATAGAAGAAACCTGTTACCAATGCCATCGACCACAATCTCAAAGTGTGCTCACTTCAACGTCGAATAATGTACCCAATATTTATAGTGATTTTAACTCAACACGTCATATGCCGATCACAAATGCCGATCAACAAAAAACTGAAATTCATAATATTGCCGATAAAGATTTCACGGAAAGTCGTGGGAACTTAGGCAGTACGAACTTACTGAATCGTCATGTGGAATGCACTGATTGCCATAATCCACATCGTGTGATGAAGTCGGACAAATTTAATGATGTTGGTTCTGAAAGTAGCGGAACGCATAGACATGATACCGGACACACTAATATTGCCTCTGGGGCGCTAAAAGGATCGACAGGGGTTGAGCCTGTTTATACGAGTGAAAAGTTTGAGCCCGACCATAATGCCGCTGATTTGATCATTAGTTTTGTTGAAAAGAAAGGCGTGCCAAGTCCAGGTGCAAGTGAGTCTGCATCCTCAACTTGGGTAACCAGAGAATATCAAATTTGTTTACGTTGTCATTCCAATTATGGTTTTGGTACAACGCCACCAAGTTTAGGGCAATCAGGTGGAGGTACTCCTGCTAATACTAATGGTGTAACACAATTAACCAATCAGGCGATGGAATTTCAGGCACCCCTCTCCCATCGAGGTGAAGTCACCGCTCCCGGATGGGAAACGAACAACCATAGATCTTGGCATCCGGTTATGGGGCCAACGGGAAGAACCGCCTCAATTCGCAGTACGGGAAGTACCAACTGGCTCCCCCCTTGGAATGGATCTTCAGTTGGTACGCAAACCATGTATTGCAGTGACTGTCATGGTAACAATACCGCCAATGGAACAACAACACCAACGGGTAGTAACCCTTGGGGACCGCATGGCTCGACAAATAACTTTATCCTCAAAGGAGACTGGAATGGTGCTACCTCTGGGAGTACAGGAACAGATCAACTATGTTTTAGATGTCATAATACGGCTTATCGAAGCGGAATAAACTCAGGCTTTGATACCGACAAGGGCGAAGGCCATGCACTACACTCGGATAAAATTCGCAATGCTTCTCCAAGGGATGCTTTACGCTGTACCATGTGTCATGTTGCTTTACCTCATGGCTGGAAAAATAAAGCATTTTTAGTCAACCTAAATGATGTTGGCCCTGAAGGTGGGCAACCGGAAGGTACAAATGTGTCTGGTAATGCATTCACTAACGGTCCATATTATCGTAATGCATACTTAAGGGTACTAAACTGGCGCAAAAGTGGTCAATGGCGAGAGAGTGATTGTGGAAAGTCAGGCAGTGACAATGGCCGCGATTGGATGCAAAATACATGCGACTAACAACTCATCACAAGAGTCCTAGGTGCACATGCGTACATTGCTAGGATATTTAGCTTCACTAAAACTAACTTTTTTATTGCTGATATTGCTGCTATTAGCAATTATGATTGCTTATAATGGTCAATTGTCATATCCCAAGCTACTGTCTTTCCCCCTTAGCTTGCTAAGTGCTAATTTAGTTGCCGCAATAATCAGTAATAAAGCATTTCAACAAAATCTTCCTCTACTACTCTTTCATCTGACGCTGTTAGCTACCGTGATTTTAGTTGCATTAAGCCGGTTGACCTATCTGGATGGTTGGGTAGAACTTAATGAAGGGGAAGAGTTCACAGGGATGCTAGATGGTCAAACCCAAGGCATTTTTCATCACTACTCCCTAAAGCAAGGGGATTTTACTAATCTAGCGGTTCAGCTTGAATTTACTCCTTATGTAGCTATTACCAAAATTCGTAGCCGAGTATTGGCTAACACTGATATAGGCGTTCGAGAGTTGGTAGTTGGTGAGCATCAACCATTGGTGGTTAATCACTATCGATTCTATGTGACCCGTAATGTTGGCTATTCCGCCCTATTTTCTTGGCAAGATAAAAGCAACGCTGGCTTGGTTCAGCAAACAGGTACATTAAACTTTCCACCATTTTTGTTTAATGAGTTTAGCCAGACAAACACATGGCAACCACCAAACAGCAAGAATGAGTTGTGGTTTATGTTGCAGCCAGAGGATGATCTGTTAGCAGAGCGAAAACCAATACAATTAACGCCTCCAGAGAATCATTACCTAATTATTCGGGCAGGTGAAGACCGACATAAATTAAGAGCAGGGCAACAGTTAATTTTATCAGATGGGACCCTAACTTATCATGGACTGAGAACTTGGATGGGCTTCAAAGTTCATTATGATCCATACAAGTCTTATCTATTGGCTTGTGCATTATTAACAGTGTTTTGTCTTTCATGGTTTTTCTGGCAAAAATTTACTCGCAAAAGCTGGTTGGCACCAACGGGCTCAGTTTGACAAACTAATTACCCCTTTCCTTCGCTATTTCGGCACTTTAATTGCTGGGTATCAGGCTTTTACAAGAATTCCAATGACGGCAAATTCGCATGACTTTAGACGAAGATTTAACAATGAACATTAGGGATAATTTCTATCAAGCGCTATTTATCTTGTTGTTGACTCTGATATTGATGACTCCAAAAGCGTCCCTTGCCAACTCTGCACTTGTAAACATCAAAGGTTTCAAAACAACTTATCAAAAGTTTTTAGTAAAAGCGCTAGCAGGAGATCCAAAAGCTCAAAATTTTATTGGCTATATGAGTTTTTTCGGAGAAGCAACTAAACAAGATTATGATCAAGCACATTACTGGTTCCATTTAGCAGCCGAAAATGGAGAAATTAGGGCACAAAGAAACTTGGGGCTTTTTCATGCAAGAGCATTAATTCGTATTCCCGAATATTATTTTGATGCTAAAGAGTCTAATTTGTGGTTATCAAAAGCAAGCAGTGCCTTACCAGATGTTGATTTAAATGAGCACTTAACTAAAGTTGAAAATAACATTGATTATTTTACTAGTGGTTCGCCATTTGAAAATGGCCAAAGAATATACCGAGGATTCTGTGCTGGCTGCCATGGTTTCAACGGTATTGCTACTTTTAACTTATCTCCGTCTTTTGCACAGCTAGATCGCTTGGAAAAAAGTGATGAACAATTGCTTAAGAGTATTAGGGAAGGTAAAAATAATATGCCGTCGTGGAAGCAGATTTTGACGGAAGAGCATCAAAAAAATGTCCTACTCTATATTCGAACAGGTTTTAAGCTCAGCAAAGTCAATCAACCTACCACTATCGATCATAATTCGAGTGATATCATATCCTTAGGAGCTAAAACATACGCAAAGGTATGCGCTGGCTGTCATGGCTTTAGTGGAATTGCTTACTATGTCAACTCGCCATCCTTTGCTCTGGGAGAACGCTTAGAAAAAAGTAATGCGACGTTAAAGAAAAGCATCGAAAACGGCCGCAATATCATGCCGGGTTGGGGAGATATGTTAAGCAACGAAGAGATTGCGGCTTTAGTTATATATATTAGAACCCTAGCCGTTGAATTTGATGTTGGCATTGAAAGAGAAATTAACAAGCCAGCCAATTTTTATTACAAATTTAAGCCAAGAGGAGGTTGGAAAAACAAATAGTTGTGAGAGCAAACTAATTTTCAAACGCAGACCTGCTCATTTCAATCATTGCCTGTAGATCTCACTGTTAAACCTTACCATTATCACAAACTTTTTCTCAAAATTAAGCCTGTTTTCTCGTATTTGAGAACTTAGTGATGTATGACTGTACAGATATGACATTATCTTGGTTGAAAGGCCAAAATAAAGGGCTTTTAAGCAACAATATTTTCATATGATTGGCTTGCAACTTGCTATTACTATTTGCATTAAATTGCTTGTATCTCCAAGCGTTTAATACATTAAAAGTGTTAAATGGTGAAGTTTTTCATCATGGTATTTAATTAAAAGTAGTAAGGTCATAGTATGTTAAAGACAGCAATAATAGGGGTTGCGTTATCCATAACACTGTCGACTGCAGTTCATGCAACAGATGGTAAAAAAATTGTCGATCAATCGTGTGCGACCTGTCATGCGGTAGGTGCGGCCAATGCCCCAAAAATTGGTGATAAAGCGGCATGGAAGGCTCGAAAAGCTAAAGGTATAGAAGCTCTTCTGGCAAGTGTCAAAAATGGTTTGAATGCCATGCCTGCTGGCGGCATGTGCAATGACTGTAGTGATGAAGACTATAAAGCAGCCATTGAACATATGGCCAAATAACGTCTCTATCCTAAATGCAAAAGCCCTGTCCCCAACCCAGGGCTTTTTATTTTTTCCCCTGAATTAAACTACCCCTCGATGCGGTGTCATAGAAATAAACGGCACACCAAAAAAAGTGACAAAAGCAACAATAAAGACAATGATGATCATTATGGAACTGACATCCGGTTTTATTTTCCAAGTCACTCTAGCATGAAGTAATAATGCAACAAGCAGCCAAGATATAAAGGACCAAGTTTCAAGAGAATCCCAAGCCCAGTATCTTCCCCAAGCATCTTGAGCCCAAATAGCCCCAGCAATCAGCATAAGCGTTTGAAAAATCAAGCCAACAGCAACAAACCTAAACGCTAAAACGGCTAAATTTTCATCGGCAGGCAGTTGACTAAACCAAAGCCTGCATTTTCTAATTTTTCTGAGGAGAATTAATGAAGATAACGCAACGGCCAGATAAAAAAGAGCCAAAAATACCTTACCAAAACCGACGTGGATATATAACCATATTGTATGGTAGGTTGCCGGATACACTGCTTCCTGAGAGGGTGCCAGTAAAAGCCATGCCATCATCATAAAAAGCACGGGTTGTGCAATCACTAAAGCAAAACGAATTTCTTTGATACGCCAGAAAAAAAATAACCAAATAAGCGTAAAACTCCAAATGTTACTAGATAAAATTTCAAACATAGTAACAAATGGTCCGTGGTCAACACGGTACCAGCGCAATGCTATGGCTAGGGTATGCAAGCTAAACCCTAAAACACTCAGGTAAGGAATAACGGGAGGTATTTGCCGCCAGACGATAGTGGTAATTATTGAAAGGCTACCAGAGCAGACATAAAAAACTAATGCGGCCCATAAAAAGAGTAATTCATTGTGGTGTGAAGACAATGTAGTTAACCAAGTATCCATGATACGCCTATCAAATTTTTATTGATTGTGACCTAAGGTAACGGCATTAAAAATGCTTCATTCAAATAGTTAGCTTTGCTATTCTTGAGCGCACTGAATGTGTCAATGCTAGGCGCATATTACTATAGATCTTTGGTATTTATAATATAAAGTTCATATTTTAAGGTATTTAATGGTTAAGCCTAAACAACGAAACGATAATAGACCGTTCGCAGTATTAGTTATCACTCTAGTAATTTTATTAGGGGGAGTGTTGTTGTCGTTTGTGCCTGACAGCTGGGTTATTGGCGACAATAAAGACTATAGCGAAAATGCAACAATACCAAGTTATATGCAGGTTAAGCAAAGGCAATCAACTGAAGGCCAAACGACAAATGTGGCGCTCGCAAAACTAGACCCTACCGAGCATAGTCAACAACAACAAGAATTACTTAATCAGCAGCAATTTGCTGATGCAGCTAAGTTGCTACAAATAGGACACTTTCAACAAGCGATCACCCTTCTTCATAAGGTGCTAGCGCGTCACCCTAATTTACCAGAGGCCCATACGAACTTAGGCTTTGCTATGCTAGGCCTAGGCGAGCTGAAAAAAGCGGTTAAATCATTTAACTATGCTTTAACAATTAGGGCTGAAGAAGCTAACGCCTATTACGGCTTGGCATTGGTAGCTGAACAAGAAGGAGATTATGATATCGCCATGGGAGCGATGAGATCCTATCTCCATTTAAGAAAGGATGATACTTATGTGGCCAAGGCCAGAGCTGCATTAGCCTATTGGCAGTCTGAACAAGAATCACAAGACAAAAAATAATGGTTCAGATAACGAAATAATTTTTGCAACATTTGATTGCTGCCGCCGTTATTTTTACGCGGTTCGCTTTTTGGCCGTAAGCAATGGTTACTCTTGAACAATCACCATTACCGATTTGTTAAGTTGATTATATTGCTGGTCGGGCATAGGGGACGGCCCCTATATGACTTAAAATCATCTCGCTAGCTTCAGGAGCATCCCAATCAGCAAAACTACGCATATAACTAACCACCTTTCCTTGACGATTAATTATAAAGCTTGCTGGGACAACATCTGTTGGTAGTATCGTGCTAAGTTGCTGTTTTGAATCAACATAAAAACCTAACGCCGTGATATTTAACTGTTGATAAAAGGCATAAATTTCACTGCTGGTTTTTTCTTGATCAATCGAAATTGCAAGCAATTTAAAATCTGTTCCGGCAAGTTTATTAGCCAGGCGCTGTAAAGACGGAAGCTCTCTCAAACAAGGGCCACACCAAGTTGCCCATAAGTTCACCAGTAGCACTTTTCCCCTAAAATCAGCAAAATTAATTGCCTCACCCTGTTGATTATAAAAATCGACAGGTGTCAGGTATTTAGCCGGAGTAACGTCAATAAAACTCGCTACCGTGCCATCACTCGGTTCTGATTTTGCGTGATCTGCCCAACAAGGGAACGCACATAAAAAGCAGACAAGAGTGAAGTACTTGTTAAACATCATTGAAAGTGTCCCCTATTGCTTATAAAAATTGTGTAAATAACGAGAACGTGTCGCGAAAGTTACGGTAATCCCTAATCAAAAAACTTACCCCCACTCACGATCACATCGCTGAGCTAGTGTTAGTAACCGCCTTTTTTCCCCGTACCTAAGTAGGTTAATTCCCAAGAAACAATAAAGGGTTTAAACCATTTTTTCGGTGCAGTTTCTTTATCCATATGCAACATTAAATCAGGAGCTGTCACGCGATACTTGATTGAATACTTGCCAATGCCGTTTAACTTCACATTGTTACCATAATGAGGGCCGTCGTTTGCAACCATAGGCATTAAGCGACCTGAAGAAAACCAGCTATCACCTTCTTTTTCTATTCTATAGTCAACTTTCAAATAGGGTATCCAGGCACCAGATTTAAAATTGTATGGATTATCGTCTGTTGCTGAAACTCTTAACTCCAGATGAATATCAGCACCTTCTGGTATCTCATGCTCCATCTCATCCATATTCATTGGCATTTCATGCTTCATGGCCGACATATCCATCTCTTCTGACATAAGTACAGGTTGAATATACATGCCTCTAATTTCCATACCATATCTTATGAAACTGTCCTTTTGCGTCTGATTGGCACTGACATTAATGATTGTCAATAATGACAACAGTAAAACTACACTTTTAATATTCATAATATCTCTACATATTTTCAATCAAATAAAAACTACAGGCCAAAGATTGCTGGCCACCAACATAAACCGACAAACAAGCTACCGAACAGTCCTGATAAACAAGGCAATATCCTTGCCAGCCTACCTATTTGTTGTCCTGCCAGAATCTCCCAACCTAACTTCAAACTCCAGATAATACTCAGTGAAAAAACGGCAAGCTTAATAGTGACAACATTTGCTTCGGTTAAGCCGAATATCATTAACCACTCAAATAATTTGCCACCTAAACCAATTAATAACGACACCATGGCTATCGGCATATACTGATAGGCCAATTCTTTAAAACTATGCTTAAAGCTATCGGTTGAGCCCGCTTTTTGTGCCAACCATGTAGTGACAACATTAATCACTGACAGGGTAATAGCAAAACAAAGAGTGACTATTGCCATAAAACCAATAATGGATAGAAAATCTAACCAATTGAAGACCTCTCTACGTTCTGGATGATTACTCATTAACCACCACGGGCCAGCCTCACCAATCCAGTACCAACCTTTTTCGACAAACCACTCTCCAACGACCTGTCTCATTTGGTGATAAATCGGTAAGGTAAGCCATAAGAAACCGCCTAGAGCAGACCCTGTGCCAAGCAGAAAAAAACACACCTCAGCAGCACCAGGATTATGTGATTTAATTCGTTCGACTTCCCGCCCCGGCTTTCTTAGTTTGACCATAACGCTTGATTTAGCTTCTGGATTTACACAACGAAAACATTCAATACAATGGCGCGACTCTTGTTTATGACGCAAGTCTATCATTGTTGGACAAAAGCTCTGTTCGGCATATTTATCACCGCCGGGCTTATGTTTCTTCGATATAAACTGAACAATACCCAAGCGCGAAAATAATCCAAGTAACAAGCCGATCGGGCATATATGTCGGCACCATGCTCGGTTTTTCTTACCCCAAATAAAGCCAACGATGATCGCCATCAACATAACACCACCAAATATTTCAGCTAGCGCTTCTGGATGGTCTCTAACTCCCACTGTTTGCCCTAAAAATGTAATCAGTAAAAAGCTGATAATTGGCATTCCTTCCCAACGAATAAATGCTGGTATTTGTTTTTGTAACCCGCGCTTATTCGCCCATTCACTGGCAGCTCCCATAGGGCATAAAAGGCCACACCATGAACGACCAGTAAAAATTACCGAGAGAAAAACCAATGGAAACCATAAGCCCCACATAAGGTAATTAGCAAAAACGGTGAAATTATCTAATGGCGTCGCCTGTTCACTAGGTTCGGGTAAAAACAGAGGAACAAACAATATGATCAAAAAAAGCACAAACATTGCCAGATGAAACCATTTGAGTTTGTCTTTATGACGATGAAAAAACCATTCAAGCCCAGTTAAACGAGATGATGAATACACACTCGTACTAGCGTTAGGGGTTATATCAAGTACATCAATTGTCTCATACTGCTTGGTCATAAATTAGCTCTAATGTCTTTTTTCTTTGATTTCTCTTGATGCCACCACAAAAAGGGCATCCTTTAAAATCAATGTTAATGTCATTCTGCATGCGAATTTTGAACCAAGAGTGATAAGTATTTGCATTAATGAAGGATTAGTTGACTCTAATCAACATTGGCGTCTATAGCGGTTTATGATGAAAATTCATCTCATTTAAGCAATAAAAGCCATACTTTCAATAGTATAAGTGTTGGTTTATCTGCCAGAGGCCTTGATACTCCAGTTTTTCAACAACTACAGCTGGCATAAAACGTGCTGGTATAAAACTTCAAATAAACAGCATTATTCAATAAAAATCATTTGACTTTATGAACTCATACTTACATTCAAATTTTCATCCAATGATTAAACAACATGCTATCTTAATGGGAGATTGTGTCTTTGTTTATGATCCTAAAGCAGATGCGATTGTTGAATACACAAAATGTTTTGACAGCATTGTTGGCATTGAATCTAAAAATGAGAATGTCAAACAAAACTGGCTGAATAAAATTGAACATTTAAGTGAAGATGCTAGGGATACACTGTTTAACTACGATATTGAAAGTAAACCTGTTCAGTTTGAATATTTATTAACAAACGACAATGGTAGCAGTCACAGAATCAAGCATATTAGCTACCCTTACCTGAATGCTGTCGGTCAACTCTTTGTACTTATCATTCTCAGAGATCATGACTTACAGCCTCAAAGCATTCTCGAAGCCAGATCAAAAGTAGAAGACTGGCGTCAATTAGGCAATTCTCAATTACGACATATCCGAAAACTCATTGGTACGCTCTATCAGGATAGCAAAGCTGATTTTGTCATGTTGGCATTACCTATTGAAGGTGGAAAGTCAGCAAAATCATTGGTTGGTATCCAAGATGGAAAATTTTTTGATGAACTTATTTATGATTTAAAAGGAACACCTTGTGATATCACGGCCAAGGGAAAAATTTGTACACATAAAAAAGACATTCAAAAACTCTACCCTGAAGACAAAATGTTGGTTGAGATGTCAGCTGAAAGCTATGCGGGAGTCCCATTTTTTAATGATCAAGGAAAAGTACTGGCATACCTTGTCATTATCAGTAGAGCACCATTAACAGACAGACTACATTTTCACCATTTGCTCAATGAACTACAACCTAAGCTGAATCGTCGATTACAGCTCTATATTACCGATCAGCATTTATCCGAATTAGGCTCTGAACACTTTGATATCAGACAGTTTTCTCTTGGAGCGACGCCTTCAACAGAAGAGTTTCATCAGTGGTCCAATTTATCGGCAGAAACCTTTAATTCAGTCAAAGAAGCCATTTTTATCACCGATGCAGATAACAGAATTATCCAAATCAACAAAGCATTTAGTGATATTACCGGGTATAGCATTGGCGAGATTTTAGGCAAGACTCCTGGCTTCTTATCATCGGGTCAACATGATCAGGAGTTCTATCAAAAAATGAGAGACTCTTTGGAACAGCACGGCATGTGGGAAGGGGAAATCATCAACAAAAACAAACAAGGGAAGTTATTTTCAGAATGGCTTTATATTCGGGTTATTTATGATAACGATCAGTCAATCACTAACTACATTGCGGTATTTAGTGATATTTCCAAATATAAAGAAAAAGAAGAGTTAATGTATTTTCAGGCCAATTTTGATCCTCTTACCATGCTGCCAAATAGAAGCTTTTTCTTTTATACCTTGGCAGAGAGAATTGATCAATTAGATGAAGATTCTATAGACAAACTTTACCTTATGCACCTTGATATCAATGGCTTAGCGAGAATCAATGAGAACTACAATTATAATGTGGGTGACACCATATTGCTGGAAACCAGTAGAAGGCTAAAACGCATTGTTGCCAAAGATACGGTGATCGCAAGGATTTCAGGCGATAATTTTGTGCTGTTACTCGGCATGCAAAACAATGACTTTTGTTTAGATGAAATGGCACATCAAATTTGTGATGAACTCTCCGCCCCTATAGAAGCGGAAGGCTTACAAGTGACTATTTCCTGTAATATCGGTATTGCCTCAACGGCAAGTTCTACGATCAGTACTGATAACTTTTATAGCATGGCTGAGCAAGCATTATTAAAGTCTAAACAGGAAGGTGACAATTTATATTTTGTCTATGATGACGCGTTACAGAGTGAAATCAAATCACGGTGGGAACTTGAGCAGGAATTGACCCTTGCCATTAAAGAAGATCAGTTTGTTTTATATTATCAACCTCAGGTAGATTCACAAACAGGTAAGTTGCTGGGGGTTGAATCCTTAGTGCGCTGGCAGCATCCTACAAAAGGGTTATTAGCGCCTGGGTATTTTATCTCATTGGCAGAGGAAACTGGCCATATAGTCGAACTGGGCAATTTGATCTTATTAAAAGCCTGCCAGCAAATTCGAATGTGGTCGAAACAATTTCAACAAAAATTCACCGTCTCTATCAATATTTCCCCACGACAATTTGCGCTAGAGCATACCCATCAAACCATACGAAATATCATTGAAGAAGCGCAAGTTGATAAATCACGTATTATCTTAGAAATCACTGAAGATGTATTAATGACCGATCATGGGGATTTACTTGAAATGTTAGGTGATATTCGAAGAAGTGGTATTGAGTTGTCGTTAGATGATTTTGGCACCGGTTTTTCTTCACTGTCTTATTTACAGCAATACCCGTTAACTGAACTTAAAATCGATCAATCGTTTGTCCGAAGTTTAGGTGTAAAACCCGAAAGTCACACGATAGTTCGGGCGATTATTGCAATGGCAAAAGGATTGAATTTGAAGGTGGTCGCAGAAGGCGTCGAAACCTTGCTACACAAAGAAATTTTGGCTGATTTAGGCTGTGATGTATTTCAGGGGTACTTTTTTTCAAGACCCGTACCCGCTGAAAAGTTAACCATGTTTTTAACTGAGTCATGTTAACTGCTTTATGAAACAATGACTCAATTGATTAATTTTATTAGATTTACTTACGGAATTTTATAACAGTATGACTAATTTTTGGATCCTAGCGCCGCTCTTAATAGTAGGGGCTTTTAGCATTGTATTTTATGGCTATTTTATTGGAGCCAAAGGTATAAAAAATGTCAAACAAGACGTTCGCCAAGACACAAACATCGAACTCTATCATGAACACCTACAAGAATTAGAGAAGGATTTGAATGGCGGGGAAATAGATCAACAAACTTTTGTCGAGTTAAAAACCGAGCTAGATAAGACGTTATTACACGACGTCAACACCTCTGAGCCTCAGAAACATTCAGGGCAAGTAGGTTATCTGTCCGTCTTATGGCCCGTTAGTATCAGCATGTTTATTGGCGCTGCGAGTTTCTACTTTTATTTACAACTGGGCGCATATGACTTACTGCAACAACCAGCAGTTGTAAGTGCTGAGGATCCTCATGCAAATCTGGATATGAATCAAATGGCTTTGCTTAAAGTTCAACAGTTGCAACAAAAGGTTGCTAATGAACCAACCAACTCGCAAGCTTGGTTCAGTTTAGGTCATGCATTTATCGGCATAGGGCAGTATGACAATGCTGTTGACGCTTTTGATCAGGTAATGACTCTTGTCGGCGAGCATGCTGAATTGATAGGGCCTAAAGCGCAGGCTTTGTATTACAAAAATGGCGAACATATCAATGAGCAAGTTCAGGCGTTAATCGATAAAGCGCTTTCTTTAGATCCTATTGACGCCTCAACCAACATCTTGCTTGGCATGAATAGTTACGCCCAAAACAAATTTTCACTTGCCATCAGTTACTGGGAAAAAGTGCTTAACAGTGGTAGACCTGGGATCAATACCCGAGCGTTAGTTGGGGCAATTACTGAGGCCAAAAATCAACTCTCTACTCGAGGTGAAATCTTAGGTGATGTAGACACTAATCAAGCAAAACAGGATGTTAATCAACCTCGCTTGACCATTGACCTCTCATTTTCGCCGGACATATTAGCACGTTTGCAGCAAGGGGAAGATAAGATCGTCTTTGTTTATGCTGTCCCCACAACTGCCGACTCTCGTATGCCACTAGCAGCAGTAAAAGTTTACGCCAGCGATCTACCAACAACGATAGTGCTTGATAATTCTTTAGCAATGTCCGCGACCATGAATTTGAATAGTGTGGATAAGGTCAACCTCTATGCTTTAGTGTCAATGCAAGGCGTTCCTTCTATTAATCCTGGCGACTTTATCAGTGAGCGATTGGCTGTAGACGTGAACCATAAAGACATTATCAGTATGTCCGTTGATCACATTGTTCCTAACTAGCTCTGTTATCTTAGCAAGATATCAATTGTCATTTTTAAGATTATATTCCCAAAGATGAGAAAAAACGACAGAGCATGAACGCCTTATTGATAAGAGAACACTAAGCTTAGCTTAAATACTCAGCTCGATGTGAACTAGCTGTTGAAATTGTAGTTATAGAACAGCTTTCTCCTATCACTGCCATCGTAACTAACGTATTTTTCTTCTGAAAAAAGATTCAGCCACCTTGATGGAGAAATTCAGCACGATGTAAAGAAAATAGCGACACTTTTCGATGAAACTCTCATTGTTTTACTAGCAAGAAAAACACTTGTAGCAGTTAAGTTTAAAGCAGATCAATAAAACCGAATTTAACACGTTATCAACTGATGCTTGGTGTGCTTTTTGCTGTATTAAAACTGTTATTAGATCATTTTAAAAGTGAGAAGTTTATGAATTTACAGTATAAATCTCAAACAGTGACAGTTATTTTTTATGATGATACATCACTGGAATTAATGCACGAAACTCATTCGTTTATTAAAAGTGAGCGGGGACGAGTGATCATTCCTGATACCTTTAAACGAGGCAAGTCAATTATTGCTGTCTGTGACGGCGAAATAAATATAATTAATAAAGTAGGCGATCGTATTCTGCCCTTGCATCATGTGGCATAAACTGAATCATTATGTTGCAATACCGCTCTCGATAGCATCAGTGCAAATGTGACATTTATCACAAAAACATGTTATTTGGCATGTGATGAGATGCATACAAAGTAATGGGTACTATGGTAAGTCTGACTCAATAGCCCACCGCTGTATACGATATGACTGTTTATAGGTCATTGCGCCGCTAAAAACGCTATAGTGGCGAGACAGAGGCGAGAATGAATGCTTGTCATTAACTAGGTTAAATTAGCTTATTGTGATCTAAATCAATCCCTATTTTTCTATTTGAAATAAACCTACCTCCATTAGTTAGAAATTTGTTAATATAGTTAAGCGCTTATATCTATATTAACGGGTATACACTAATGATAATGTCACAAGCCAAAATCAAATTATACGCCCTTCTTCTGTTTATTATTGCCTTGGTTGTTAGTGTCTTTATCCTCAACGGTATCAATAAAAAATGGCAGCAGCTCAGGCAACACGATATCGAAAACCTGATACACACTCATGCTTTATCAATGGAAGAGTCGGTGAACCGTGCACTAGCGACAGCCAGAGTCCTAGCTGCCTGGCTCAAATCCAACGGTGGAAATACAGAACATTTTGATCTGTTTGCTCAAGAGCTGATTGAGGCAACCGGAGGAATAACAAATCTACAGTTAGCCCCTAAAGGCATTGTTCAATACATCTATCCTCTTGCTGGCCATGAAAAGGCCATGGGTCATAACATTCTGCAAGATGATAACCGACGAAACGAAGCTAAATTAGCCATCTTATCTAACAAGCTAACCTTGGCTGGCCCTTTCGAGCTTAAACAAGGTGGTGTCGCTATCATCGGCAGACAACCAATATTTGTCGATAAAATAGCAGGTAAAGATAGCAAGCAAAATAAGCACTATTTTTGGGGCTTTGCGTCAACACTTATCAGCTTAGAAACACTAATTATGACATCTAGCTTAAATGAACTCGATAATCGAGGAGATTTTTTTCAGCTATGGAGAAACCATCCTGACACTGGTGAAAAAGATATTTTTTATTCCAATGTAGATGGCGAAGTCTCCGAACAGTTTCATGAAACAATTGAGTTACCCAATGCTATCTGGCACTTGAATATAGAAGAAAATCACCAATTTTTTCACAACCCTGAATTGTGGTCATTATCGATTATTTTGTTTCTGCTAGACGTTTTTCTTAGTTATTCTTTTTATCACTATCTAAAAGAACGTTCGTCAAGGAAGGGAACTGACACTTAATTGGTGTTATCTTTGAACAATTGCACGCCTAAATACAATGATAAGACGATATTTCCTCTCAATATCAAGACTAACAATATGTCAAAAAAAAGGTGAATTAAGAACAGATTACTCCCCTAATCCACCAATCAGTTCATTTGAAGGGATTTCAGATAACCGTTATGCCATCAACAAAGATAATCTCTTTAAATACTCGGTCGAGTGAACGACTTTGAAAGTTATGCATGGCTGAGCCATCAGTCCAGCTTATTTTATCTTGTTCTTTAACTGGGTGCTCCGGTGCGGCTAGCCAGAGAGTTTTGCTATTTGAGTTAACCTCGATATATGTGTAGCCTGCTGACGTGATCACTTGCGTCACTAGGCCCGTAGTAGGCATTTGTGGTTGCTGGGAGTTTACGCCTTTATTAAAGCCAGCAACAAAATATATTTCATCAAAGGTTTTGTCCAAAGTACTGCTGGTGAAGTTGAACATTTTTGAACCGCCACTCCAGCTTACCTGTTCTCCTTTTTTTACATCGACCACTGGCCCTGCGGCCCAAACATCTTGCCCATTTATGTTGACCAGCACATATGTGTAACCACCTCCTGTTAAGACATTTTCGACAATACCTCCCATACCTGATGGTGCTTGTGTTTGATGGTTAATGCCAGTACGTGGTGAGCTTGCCACTGTCTCAGCTTTTGTTGGGTCGACAAACTGACTAACAAAATGAATTTCCTTAAAGGTTCGGTTCAATGACTTGCTATTAAAGTTTCTCATTAATGTACTGTTATACCAGCCAACTAATTGGCCATTTTCTACTTGGGTTTGTGGTCCGGCGGCCCACATTTCAACACCATTGGTTTCTACACGTACATAGCTATAGCCTCCACCACTGAGTACTTCTTTAATAACACCACCCGCTAAGTTACCTAGTGCATTTGCCTGCGTAGCCTGATTGATGGCTGGGTGGTTAGCTGGCAAGCTTGCAGTACTATTATGAGAGTTCTGTTCCGCATTAGACTCTTTCACTTGTTCACAAGCGCTTAGAGAAACAAGTAGTAAGGCTGGTAACAGTATTTTAGATGTTCTAAACATGACATTTTCCAATTGTGAGGTGTAGAGGCTGACAACCTATTGATTAAGCCCTTGAAGATTATTGTGAATAAAATTCAACGGGGGGCACTAATCTCTAGGGCTTAATCGATAAGTCACCAGACTATTTACTGAATATGACGATATCTCACTTTGAGCAATAACTATGCCAGAGAAAGTTTAATCAAATGATAAAGTGGTAGCTAAATTGCTAGCTATCACCATTAATATTAGGGCGTGCTGATCTTTCAAGTTTGTTTTTCCAACAAACGCTGCCAGAAAGGTTCGGTTAAAAGCGTTTTACTCTTTGTGGTGAGAAGATTTGCTTAGATGGCTAAGCGTCATTCCTCACGCCGCGTTTAAAACGCTTTTATCTTGAACAAAAATCAAACAGCAAAGATCAGCACGCCCTGGTCGGTAAAAATAGCAGTGATTTTTTAAAGCTGCTTTTTATCGGTTCAACAATCAGTATAATCCTCATATTCTGACAAATAGGCAGTACGATAATTAATGGTAAGCACTCTGAGTAACACAGGCATTAAGTCTACTGAAACCTGGCTAGCATCCGCTTTATTATCGCTTTTATTAGCCAATGTTTTAGCTATTTTACTTATCTTGTTGAAAATCCCTTTTTTCCCTTTTGGCTCAGCGCATACGTTATTTAAGGGGGTTTTGGCATATCATGTAAATCTGGCCATGGTATTTTGGGTACCTATGGCTGCCTGCTGGTACTGGCGAAAGCTGTTTCAGCTTAATAACTTCAAAGGAAAATTGGCCCTCTGTTTATCTGGTTTGGCTTTTATTTTTTTAGCCTTATCATTAATGGATATTCAAAATGACATCTCTTTGAGCAACTACTATCCAATATTACATAGCGATATTTTTATTCTTTCTCTGATTTTACAGGTTGTCTCCGTATCTATTCTTGCCCTGGAAGTGATCTGCTGCAGTGACAACAAGCAGGCAAAACTGTTTTTGGCAAAGTCTGCGGCATTTGTGTGGTTAATATTAGTTTTTTCAATTATTGGCAACTTACTGGTTGTTGATGTTAACTATTCCTCAGACGGTAGCTTTGAAAAACTACTGTGGGCGCCAGGACATATTCAGCAAACCATGAATAGCCTGTTGATTGCAGCGATGTGGTCTTACTTTCTTAATTGTGAGAAAGTTTTGCCAATATTGAGATTATCATCCTGGGTTGCCGGAGGCACTTGTATCATCGCACTATGCATTCAATATTTTAGTGCAGACGAGTTAATCAAACGCCAAGTGTTCACTTGGCAAATGACTTTATTTAGCTGGTGGCCTATGGCTGCAGTGGCATGGCAAGTGTTAAAAGAAAAGCTCAGCAACTTATACCTAGGTTTTTCTTTGTCTGTTGCTGCAATGGGGATGTTAGTGGGTATGATTATTGTGCCTGGTACCTTAAGCATTCCTGGCCATTATCATGGCATGACAGGCGCCTTCAACTTAGCCTTTTTTGCTATCTTGCTCAAAAATAAGCTTAATGCCTACTCCGAGAAACTTACCCTGTTGTATGCGGGTGGCATTATCCTACTGATCATCGGCTTATCATGGGCTGGCAGCCTGGGCATAGGCAGAAAACTGGTGGCTGAACAACAAGGCATACTAACCGTTTGGCAAGGGAGTGCTATCGCCCTCATCGTGCTAGGGGCAGTGATAGCCATCGCCACCTCAATATTAATAGTGAAATCCTTCTTCCCTCGTACCGTACGAAGAATGTAGCACTGTATAAAAACCGTTAAATTTTTCGCGCATCTGTTCATGCATGGTCGGGCATGATAACTTTTTTAATACTGTGCTGATTGCAAACATTATGTACCGATAGCCTTATTTGGTTTAATTATTGCTATTTAGAGTTTATATATTGCTGTCAATAAGTTACCCCACTGACATTAAATACAGTATGCTTACATTTGTGTGGTGTGTTTGGGTGATGGCTTGTTTCATACAGCGTACTTCTAACAAGTTTCATTGAGCGTAATGGCATATGTTTTATCGATACCCAACAGTAGTTGCATTTTTATTATCAATATTTTCATTTTCAGGAGCTACTGAGCAGGTTTGCAATGAAGATGGCGCGAGAACAATGCCATTAGAGCGTTACGTTATCTTTGATAATAATTATTATGTCCGGGACAGAGTAACTGGGCTGGAGTGGACGCGATGCGCCATAGGGCAATCTTGGGATGAAACTAACAAGCAATGTCAGGAAATCACTAAAAAGCAGGTAAAGTCCTGGTTCACTTACCAAGGCGCAATAAAAGAAGTAGCTCGGTTTCGTCAGCTAACCAAAGATAACGAATGGCGACTACCAACAATTAATGAATTGCTGACTATTGTCGAGCATAGATGCCAATCTCCTGCGATAAACACAGCAGTATTTCCCAATACACCTAGTTGGCGTTTTTGGTCAATTAGCCCTATGACAGCCAATGATCAATATGCATGGGTGACTGATTTTGAAGACGGTAGTTCAAAAACAATTTTAAAATCGGTGTCATCACATTATATTCGCTTAGTGCGCGGCAATTCTGTCTTGTTAAATAAACCGAAAACAACGGAGGAGAAACGACAAGAAGATTTGCAACGATGGAATGACGGTGTGCACGCACTAACCAACCCGGATGTAACCAAATTACAGACCTATGAAGACACATTAAGTTTTCTACCAAAAGACAGCTCTGGTCACCCTGACTGGGCCAAAGCTCTCAACCAGCAGCTCATAGAACCCCGAAGCCATAAGTATGCCGATCAAGCAGAGCAAATGATCATCTGGCAACAAGATATTATCTATAAAGATACGGCAACCATGCCATGGGTCGTTTTTCCGCATAAAACCCATACTCAGTGGCTGTCTTGTAAAAATTGCCATGAAAAACTATTTAGCAGCAGCCAAAACAAGGCAAATATTTCAATGGCATCTATCTATATGGGGAATCACTGCGGTGCCTGCCATGGACGAGTAGCATTTAATGTAAATACCTGTGAACGATGTCATTCAATAGCACATGATGGTATGGGTGAAAATGGGCGAAAAATGCTGGAAAAACCACAAAATTAATGCCCTTTAGTAAAGGTTAATTGCTGTTGGAGTTTATCAATCAAGCAGGTAAGAGACTGTTGATCAATTTCTTCTGCTTTGTCAGGTAACTGCTTCACAGTATCGCGAATGGTCTGGGCGCGTACTACTTCATGAGCTTGCCATTGCTTAATTTGAATAGAAAGGTCGTGATTTGGCACATTATCAGCAGGAGTAAAACTGAAGTTTAATTGACCAATATTACGCATAGTATCCGTTAAGTGTTTAATAATTAAGTTTATATGTTTTAGCCAAATGACGTGTGCAATAAACAGTGCAGCAATATTAATCAGACTCATGATAGCCACAACCTTGATCATTTCAACGAGAAACAAACGATAGAATGGCTCGTTAACATCTTTATGTATTTGATAAATTTGTGCGTCATAAATACTGTTAAAGCTAAAATACAGGTAGGCCATAGCAGCAATGATCATGATAACTTCTAAGCCGATGAGCAAAGCCATCAAATAGCCCTGTAAATTTTTATCGATATATTTAATTTTTCTTCTGTTATGCATGTGCACGCTCTATGGGTTAAATATCATGACAACTATTACAAAGCTTGTATTGTGAAGCCCCTGCAAACACACCTTCGCCATGTACCTTTGCGTAGGCTTTATGGCAGGAAATACAACTCACCTTTCCTTCCGGCAAATTAATCCGTTTGTCTATTGATTTTATTGGCCGATAGCCACCATATTTGGCTGCTTCATTATAATCTCGGCCAATGGGGTGACTGACTCTACCATTTGAATGACTGATGCTGTTGTTATTTGTCAACGTTATGGCCAAGTTTCCAGACTCATTACTGTGGCACTCAATACATTTTGCGGAAAACGAGTCTATTTTTTCGCCAAAAGGTTCGTTTTGCGCAACCGTATGCCCTGAAATAAACAGGGAAGTACCTAAGTCTTTCATATTGTCGAAAAAACTTGCTTGGTGACAGTCATGACAAAAGGCTTTTCCCTTTCGATTAGTAACCATTAAGCCCTGTTTATCGCTATGTATATCATGACAAGTGCTACAGGTAAGCTTGTTTTCCCAATTTAGCTGATAAATATCAGGTAATTCTCTGTTTGGAGAAAAGCCTGAAGGATGGCTCGCCTTGATGGCATTTGGATGACAACTTGCACATAAGACCTCTTGCGAGTTAAGCAGCATGTAGGCATTTTTTGGGGTTATTTCATTAGAGGCCAAGTGACAACTTTGACAGTTACTTACCAATAAATGTGGCGACTGACGGCCTATCACTAGGGAGATACCAAAGGCAATAATAGCGATTAGCCCTAACAAGAGCACCATCATCTTCATAAAGTTAATCTGGCCTCCAGCGCTTTGATTTTATTGATGCTGTCTATCATTTTTTTCTTATCTGATGATGCTTGACTGTTTAATTTGGCAAGCCGATCGACTTCAGTCAGTAGCACCTGATAGTGCTCTAACAAGGCATTAATGCTTGTTTCCATCAACACACACTCTTCCTGAAAGTAGTCATAACTACGAATTTTGATAAACGGGAGAGGTGTTTTATGTTGATGTCCAAACTCCAAATTTCTGGCAAATCTAAATAACGGCCCCGCTACGCGAAAACTGCTATATAAGGTGATCACATAGGTAGTTGCTGCGGTGGCACCAATTAACCAAATACCAACGCCCAACAGAATAACTGAAAGATTATTTTGTGAGTTTGTCAAAGACTGCAAGATTGACAAATAATCACCGTCAGGCACATCCATACTAACAATCAAGATGGCCAAGGATAAACACGCTATAACACTTACCCAGAGTGCGACTGTTGCAACACGTTTAAATAAACTCAAGTTCATAGCATGATGAGTAAATCGCTGCTTATGGGTTGATATATATGGGTTGTTAGTAATATTCATCTTGTGTCCGACGGTCTTTTTGACAGCAGGGTTTCATTCAATGAAGCCCTGCTGAACGTTTTAACAACTTTAAACCTAAGCTGGTAACACGCTACAGTTTGAATGTACGTTAATGTCGTTATCAGTTTTTCTTAGCCTTGATTGCTTGGTATTCTTTATCCGTTGGTGGCGACAATACACCTAAGTAGCCTTGGGTTTTATCAAGAGCTGCCGGCCTAAAGATATCAACTTTACGATGAAATTGATCCGCCATTAATATTCTTCCATCTTCATCGACAGCAATACCAGAATTGAGCATGTAATGACCTGGGTATAATTTATCGCTTCGCTCACCGATGAATAATAGTAACTGACCTTGTTTATTAAATATTTGAAAATTACCAAAGGCAGCATCGGAGACATAAATATTCTTATCATTATCGATAGATATTCCTCTGGGACGACTGAAATGACCGGCCTGACGCCCAATAGAACCAAATTTCAACACCAGTTTTTCCGTTGCTAAATCAATAACTTGAACTCGAAAATTACCACTATCAACGACATATAAGAGGTTATTATCAAGAGCGATATCTTTTGGAAGGTTAAATTCAACATCTTTGCTGCCTCGTGTCCCTATAGTGCGCAAAACTTCTCCTGTCGAAGCATCCATTTCTAAAATATGATGTTTTTGTGTTGACACACCACCAGTATCAGATATGTATACACGATTACCATCAGGTGTCACGGCAAGTCCAGTCGGCATAGAGAACAAGCTTTTTTCGCCAATTTTTCTTAAGTACTCTCCGTCTCTATCATAGATTTTGATATCACCTGAGCTCTGGTCCATAACATATAGGTTTCCTTTCTCATCGACATCAATGCCAAAAGGTTTTACCAATACTGAATCGGTAGGAGCTTTTACTTGGCCATAAAAATATTCTTGAGGGTCAAAGATATGCACAGTGCGTTTCGGGGGATCGCTGACAAAAATTCTGCCTTTATGAACCGAAATATCAAAAGGCTTGAGCATGCCTTTACCAACACGATTGGTCCCTGTTAGGTATCTTGATATTTTGCTGTCTTCTGTCTCAAATTCAACATCTAAATTTGATAATAACGTTTTCTCAAAATAGAAGCGGACTTGTTCTGGAGGCTCAGGATAAGGGATCTCTTTGACTTCATTGGTCTGAGGCTCAATATTTGACGAGCACCCTGATATTAATACCATGCCTATGGTAAGGCTAAAAGCAAATGACTTAAATAATTCACGTGTTGGCATCTTGTATTCCTATTAAACGCTGCAATGATTGTAACGTTACTTCTCTTGAAACATGCAAAGTTACTTGGCTTGATAATTGCAGCGGTCAACGCAGAGGTTAATACGGCAGTTATCGAAAGTTGATTAACACAAAGCAAATATTAAGCCGATATTTTTTAAAAAAGCTCTGAAGCTATTTTCGCCAGAGAATAAAATTCAATGCAAAATAGAGAATAAAGATCATCCTAGATCTCAAGAGTAGATAGATTTGAGTGTTTTATGAACATAATTGGAAAAGTTGTTTTTTTTACCCTTTACGCAGTTTCATGCTATTGCGCATACTCAACAGCAGCAACAACAGAAGGGGCACAAATTTGGCGAAATAACTGTGCTACTTGCCATGGTGCAGATGGACGGGGCTCTCCTCAGATAAAAGAGCAGCTCGAAGGTGAAATAGTTGACTTTACTTCTCTCGCATTTGCCGAAACCAATGACAGAAAAAAAATGTTATTAGCCGTACGAGATGGCGTTAGCAACTCAATTATGCCTGGCTTTAGAGATAAATTAAGCTACCAGCAGATGCTGGATGTTGTCGATTATGCCACTGAAAATTTTATGCTTTCACTTGCCATGGGGGAAAACTATCAAGAAGGTAAAAAGATATTCGCAGATAATTGCTCTGTCTGTCATGGTGACCAAGGACAAGGGGCTATTTGGACAGCAGCGGGGCTATTTCCTAAGCCCGCCAACTTTACCAGTCCGGAAAAAATAGCTGAACTGACACGCGTTCGCATGATTTTCTCCGTCACTAATGGGCGTCCTGAAACAGCAATGGTTTCATGGAAAACTCGACTATCAGAGCAGCAAGTCACTGCAGTAGTCGATTACATTAGAGCAGCAATTATGAAGGTATCGGATGATGATACCGCCTTTGGCTCTGTTATGGGCAAATCTCAAGATACACAAGATCCCTTTTTAAGTGCTCAAAGCTATAATGAACAAGATATTGAAACTATCACGCCATCAAATACTGTCACTGATTTGCAAGAAATAGACAAACTCGCTCAATCAGGCAATGATCCCTTTTTAGAAAGTTCAGCTTATCAGGAGAATGAGGATCCCAATATTGGCCAAGACGATATTTATGCTGGAAAAGCCCATGATCATCAAGCTCATATGGGGAAAAAATTAAATATAACCGATCCCTTACCTAATGAACTTATTGGAGACTACATGGCGGGACGAAACTTATACAGAGATACTTGCGCCTCATGTCATGGCGTGAAAGGTAATGGTCAGGGTCCCAGATCTTATTTTATTTTCCCAAAACCGAGAAACTTCACACATAGTGCGGCACGGGCAAGTTTTAGTAGAGCCCACATTTATGAGCGTATTCGCACCGGTGTGGTAAGAACCGAAATGCCCGCATGGGGAACGGTTTTAACCGATCAACAAATGGCAGACATTGCAGAATACGTTTTTATGACCTTTATTAGTCAGAAGAGAGTTGACCCCGACTTTTGGTCTGATCAGGTAAGTAAGCAGGAAAATTAAAGGTGTTGATAAGAGTTATTTTTTACTATTGTTTGTATATTTTTAGTGGCGCAATACTCGCGACAGAAAAAACAACTGGCGATGATGCGTTATCTGAGGGCAGAAAAATATATAACTATCGTTGTTATTATTGCCATGGCTACTCTGGTAATGCGAACACTCTAGCTGCTCGCTTTCTTGAGCCTAAACCGAGGGATTTTGTTAACAGTTCGTTGGAAAACCTGACAAGAGAGCAAATGATTTCGGTGGTGACTCATGGCAAAAAAAATACCGCAATGACTGGCTTCACTAAGTTTTTATCTGACAACGAAATAGCCCTCGTTGTTGATTTTGTGCGACAGGAATTTATGACCAATAAGCGAGAAAACACCCGATACCATACCGCTGAAAATGGTTGGAAAAACCATAACAAATATCAAATTGCATTTCCGTTCGCAACTGGAGAAATAGCACTGGATGTCAAACAGGAAAGTCTAACCGAGCAACAAAAGCTTGGATTGCAATTGTATTTAACCAGCTGCATTACCTGCCATGATAACAGCCGGGTAGAAGAAGCTGGCGATATTTGGCAAACACAGTCAATTTCGTATCCACGAAATAATTATTCATTCACCAATTTTGATGGTATGACCGGCGCCAGTACTTATCAAAAGCACGATACGTTTCCGTTATTAAAAACCGAGTCAGCACAAGTAAAACAAGGTGAAAAGTTATATAGAGATAACTGCGCATTCTGCCATGCCATGGATGGCAGCGGGCAAAATTGGATAGGTAGCTTTTTGGATAACAAACCACAGAACTTAGGGGATGCTACTTTTATGAGTAATATCAACAAAGAAGTCCTTAAAACAATGATCAAAAAAGGGAAAACCAATACTTCAATGCCCGCATGGGAATCAGTTCTGTCTGAACAACAAATAGATGCAATCATCAGCTACATAGACGAGGCATTCCATCATATCAAAAATTAGCTTTTCAATTATTGTCGGTATGCTGCTTTGTTCCCTGTCTTGTAGCGACCAGCCAAGGTATGCTGAGCTCATAGGAAAACAGTGGCCAAATCCGCCGAGCCAACCTCTTTTCTTTACTGGTGCACAAAACAAGCGGCCAGCAGATAATGGCTGGCGTTTGATTAACCTATGGGCCACATGGTGTGAGCCCTGCCGAAAGGAAATGCCTTTGTTGCAAGAGCTTGCTAATCAAGTCAAACCAACAAATCTTTCCATCCAACTCATATCTGTTGATATAGATCTAAATTTAGTAAAAGAGTTTGTTTTACAATACGACATAAGCTTGCCGATATTTATTAGTCCACAGGAGGTGATAGAGCAGTCTCTCGATAATGCAGCATACCCGGCGACTTATTTAGTTAGTCCAAATGGCAAAATTGTCAAAGTCTATTTGGGAGCAAGAGAATGGTCATCCGAGCAAATGGTGACGGAATTACAAAACATTATGAGAAGTGAATCGTAAAAACATGACAAGTCCAGAAAACAAAAAGCTTAGTTTTTATAAAACCATTCGCGGACGAGTGCTTTTGTTTGTTGCCATGTTATCTATATACGCCTGTGCATTATTTATCTACAGTCTTGACCAGAAAGACATTTTACTACAAAAAATTAATGAAATAGATGCACTACAGGAAACGGAAACTGTCTTGGTGGCTGCTGACTTAGCCGTTTTCGATGCCATTACTCAGTTGTTAATCGTACTTGAACCCGTAGAAAAAGGGGAAGTGCTTTTAGGCACTCATGAGCACTTTAATTTACTCACTCAACACTACAACAAACTCTCAAAACTTTACCCAGAAAGAGCCCCGTCGTTTTTTGCTCTGATAAGTAGTTTGGCTAAAGTGGTCATGTCTCCCAGCTTAGATGACTTACGGGTTGTTAAAGATAATTTAAAACAACATAAATTAGCGCTAAATGAATTAATTCAGGCAAACTTAGCGAGTCGACAAAAGTTATTCAAAGAATATAAAAAAATCAGTGATCAGGCGGTGAATCGGCTGATACTGCTCACTTTGGCTGGCATCTTTATTCTGGTTATTATTTCCAACCTTTTCTTTGGCAAAGTGGCTTTTGATATCAAACGCGTACTGGAACAAATTAAAGATATCGTTGCCAGAAAACAATGCCCACCGCTTGCAACAAAGCGCGATGATGAAATAGGAGTGCTGATCCGGGGAATAAACGAACTATCAACCGCGCTGGATGAACGTGACCGACAGTTACATATAGAAAGAATTGATCGTTCTTACTTTGAAAGTGTCGGTGCGATTGAAAAATTAACAACAGGTTTGGTGCATGAACTAGGTAATCCTATCGCGGCCATTGACGGCATCGCCATTGAAATTGAGCGATCACGGGAAGATTTATCCCCCGAGCTGCAAACAAATATCACTTTAATCAAAGACTACTGTGATAAGTTACAGTTAATTAACAATGATTTAGCTTACCTAGCCACACCAACAAGCAAAGAATATCAGCTGATTGATTTTAACAGTATCATTAGAAAAACAGCGAGTCTGCTACATTATGATGAACGCTGGTATGGAGTAGACGTTGAGTTATCACTAGACTCTACATTGCCTGCCTTTTATGCCTGTGACGGTAAATTACGGCTACTATTAAATAGTATATTAGTGAACAGTCTTGAAGCAAAAATTCAAGATAAGCATAAGGTTATTATTGAAACCTCTTATATTGATGACAAGATTTGTCTCATGATCAAGGATAATGGCATAGGGATGAATGACCAAGTTCTTGCTCAGGCTTGTGATGCCTTTTTTACCACAAAAGACCCATCTGAACATAACGGAATGGGATTATTTAGTTGCCTATCCATAGTAAAAGCCCATAAAGGCAATCTATATATTACCTCAACACCGAATCAAGGGACTGAGGTAGGTATTACTTTTGTTGTTACTACCTCAGATGATCAACATGATGAAGGGGAGCAATTTGAACCATAAGCTCTTTTTCTTAGCAATAAACCTTATCTCTATTAAGGCTTTTGCGTCAACGGATTCAGTTAGCATCACTTATGGTCTTACTGCAGCTTTGATCGTGCTTACATTTATAGTTTTATTATATTTGTTACGACTAAGCCATAGAGCAAGCGCCAATTATTTTGAAGTTGTCAAACATTCCAGCCAACCAGTTTTTATTACTGATAAAGCTGGAAAACTAATTTTTGCCAATGATGTCGCCCTCACACTCGTCGGTCAGTCATTGGCGCAATTAAAAGCAAGTTCAATATTTGATTTAATCGACGGCATACCAACATGTCTATCAAATAACATCCCCTGTCAATTAATAGAAATTAGTAAAATTTGCTCGTGCGATAAGTTGTCCAATGACAAAGGACAGTTTTCGGTTATACATAAAAGTGGTGCTAAATACCCAGCCAATATCAGTGTGCTAAAGCAAAGTACAGGAGATTTTGTTTATTTTCTACAAGAGCTGACAACCCAAAAGAAACTTGAGCGGCAATTAGAAAAGCAAAATAAAGTGGCAACTTTAGGGGAGTTTTTAGCTGGGATTTTGCATGAATTAGGTAATCCTATGGCTGCTATTGAAGGTATTGCTACGGAACTATTGTGGCATTTAGAAAACAATAAACAGTCATTATCGATTGATTATGTAAAAGAACAGCTCAATACCATTCAGGTACAAACTAGACGCATTAGTCAGGTGAAAAATGAGTTTAGTTTGATCAGTAGTGATACCGAGCAGCAGGCATGCAATTTACAACTCATTGATATCCAGAGTTTATTAAAACAACTAGTGGATCTAGCACGCTTTGATAAGCGCAGTCGTCATATATCCATTGAATTAGAAACTACCGGCCAACTGCCGGCTGTATATAGTGATATAGGTCAATTAACTCAAATTTTGCTAAATGTACTGTCAAACGCAATGGACGCTCTACAGGAACGAGAATACGGAAACATTAAAATTAGTACAACTGTCGAAGCCGGGGCAGTTAAAGCGACTATTTTGGACAATGGACCAGGTATCGAAGAAAACAAGCTAAAAAAAGTATTTGAGCCATTCTATACAACCAAAAGTGAAGGAACAGGCTTGGGCTTAATGATTTGTAAACGTCTGGCAGACTCATTAGGAATTCAATTAGGTATAACCTCTGAATCAAGTAAGAGTACTGAAGTAGAACTTGTTCTACCAATAAACCGTGGTGTTTCATGAAAAATTTAAAAATACTTATTGTAGATGATGAACCTGCAATCAGGCATATTCTATCCAATGTGATTGAACGAGAAGGGTGTGAAATTGATGTTGCCGAAGACGGCACATCAGCGTTACAGGCATTAAGCAAAAAAGAGTTTGATGTCGTCTTTAGTGACGTTCGTATGCCTGATTTTACCGGTATTGAGTTACTCAAACGCGCGCGAGAAAAAGGCATCGAGAGTCAGTTCATTATTATGACAGCATTTGCTTCAGTTAATACCGCAATTGAGGCGATGCGCAATGGCGCATATGATTATTTAACCAAACCGCTACGACCTGAAGATATAGTACATCGATTAAATCAAATTTCTGATTTTATTGGTTTACGTTCAGAGAACAAAGTACTGAGAGAGTTAGTAATGGGCATTGGCGATAGTCAATGTCAAATGGTATCCGATGCCATGAACGTTGTTGACCGATTAATACTCAAGGTCGCTAAAACCGACTCAACAGTATTAGTGACTGGTGAAAGCGGAACGGGTAAAGGGATAACAGCAAGGACAATTCATCAAAACAGTCATCGAAGTTCAGGCACTTTTATTCCTGTGAACTGTGGTGCAATCCCCGAAGCTTTAATGGAAAGTGAATTATTTGGCCACGCCAAAGGTGCTTTTACCGGCGCGAATAAAGCCAAAAAAGGACTGTTCGAGGAAGCCAATGGCGGCACCATCTTTCTCGATGAAATAGGAGAATTACCATTACACCTACAAGTAAAACTGCTCCATGTACTTGAAGATAAAAGGGCACGTCCGGTTGGCAGTGAACGCTTTGTTGATATTGATGCTAGGATAATTGCTGCAACCAACCGTGATTTACAACAAATGGTCAAAGAAGGAAAGTTTAGAGAGGATTTATATTTTCGCTTAAACATATTCAATATCGATTTACCGCCAATAAGAGAGAGAAAGGAAGATATTCAGTTATTGGTCAAATTTTTCATTCAATCAGAAAGAAAAAAAATGGGCCTTAATCAAGCTTATGAAATTGAACAAGAAGCCCTGGAACTCATTGAAAATTACTCTTATCCTGGCAATATCAGGGAGTTAGAAAATACCATTGCTCGGGCCATGATCCTTGCCGATGACAATATGATCAGGACAACAGACTTACCTAATCAATTATTAAATCAAAAGAATATTCAAACAGGTGTCAAAACGTTACGTGAACAAGTACAGGACTTTGAGCAGGAAGTGATCAAAAAAGCCCTGAATGTTGCAAATGGTGATAGACGAATAGCGGCAGAGCGTTTGGGGTTGGGCTTATCTAGTTTATACCGAAAACTTGATGAGTAGCACGATTTTTGCTTAGACAATATTTAATTCTCGTGAAAATCTTCACTAATAGGAGTAAATAATGAAACTTTGCAAAATGATGTTCTGCTTCTTAATTGGGGCAAGTAACTTTTCATTAGCACAGACAACTGTCGAACATGAAGCCTCATTAAAGGAAACTGATCAGGTACAAATTTGGGTAAGTAAAGGTTTAACTGCTCACCGAAAAGATGACTTGATGGACGCTATAACCTGGCTTTCAAAAGCCGCAAAAGAAGGGCATGCCCATGCTAAGGCAATGTTAGGTTATATATATATTCGTTCAGGTGAAAATGAATTGGCTCTGCCTTTATTAACAGCCGCTGCTGACCTTAACGAAGGATTAGCCCAATATGAATTAGCGACTATATATGGGCAAGGCACTTTAGTGGAAAAAAATGATGGCAAAGCTGTAGAGTTACTTGAAAAGTCCATTGCCCAAGATTACTTTCCTGCTTTTGTTACGTTGGCTAAAGCCCATGAAGAAGGCTCTCTTGGCTTGAAAAAAAATAATGCTAAAGCACTCGAATATTATCAGCAAGCGAGTGACAAGGGTTACTCTACCGCAACATACCGGCTTATTAGCGCATATAAAAATGGTGAACTAGGTTTGGCGATCAACCAACAAAAAGTAAAAGATCTAAAAGCAATGTTAGACAAAGCTTCTAAGCAACGAAAAGAAGATAGTGTCGCAAAAATGAATGTAGACCAATATTAACCGATTAAAGAAATCATAAATGATGAAAATTTTAATAACATACTTCCTAGTTTTGCTGCTTAGCCTGATAGCTTCGACGTCTGTGTATGCCGGCAATGCCAAAACGGGAAAAAAATATTACCAAGAAAATTGTGCCCAGTGCCATGGCCTTAATGGCAAACCAACGTTACCAAGAGCAGCAAATTTTTCAAAAAAAGAAGGACTACGTGTCAGTGATAGCGCTTTAGTTCAACGCATCAAACATGGTGGTAAAACATGTCCAGCATACAGCGGTTTGCTTCGTGATGCTGAGATCATTGATTTGATCGCCTACTTAAGGGTGCTGAGATAATGAAATCCTACTACCAATTCCTCACCTTATCTTTCATCATCTTGTTGCTTGGGGCTTGTAAAGAGCCTGTTCAGGATGTTGTCATCTACGAGGTAAAAAACAGCTTTAATGTTGGTGATAATGCATTTGTACGTTCTTTAGCCGTTGAACCGAAAAAGCAATCATTATGGGTGGGAACATCCATGGGGGTTCATCAAGTTGATTATATCAGTGGTGATTTAAAATCAACCTTTACCCGTGAGCATGGCTTAGCTAATGAGTATGTTTTTGCTATCACAGTCGACAAAGATGGTTATAAATGGTTTGGCACAAATGCTGGCGGCATGTCTCGCTATAAAGATGGAGAATGGAAGACATTCTTTCCTTTACATGGATTAGCGGACTATTGGGTATATGCGTTTGCCAATCACCCGGATGGTAGTTTATGGGTAGGAACATGGGCCGGTGTTAATCATGTTAATCGACAAACGCTTGAGTTTAAAACGTATGTCAAAGAGCTTATCAATGAATGGGTCTATGGTATCGATATTGAAGAAAATGGCACTATTTGGTTTGGCACAGAAGGTGGCGTTACCCGTTTCGATGGTCAGCACTGGCAATCATGGAACCATGATGATGGTTTAGGTATAGCGAATGAAAATGGTCTTCCTTTCAGTAAAAATACCGGTCTAGGTACGCGTTCAAGACATGATCTTGGTATCCTTGCTGGAGGAAAAGCGACCTATAACCCAAGTTATGTTTTTTCCATTAAAATCGATAGCCGTGATAATGCCGTATGGGCAGGCACCTGGGGAGCTGGCGTTGGACGATTTCAACAAGGTAAATGGTCAAACCTGAGTGTTAAAGATGGTTTAGCAGGTAACATCGTCTATTCAATTATGCAGGCATCAGACGGTGCTATGTGGTTCGGCACTAATGGCGGAGTGTCTCGCTACGATGGGATAAACTGGCAAACTTTTAATGTCCGCAATGGGCTACTTAATAATGATGTCTATTCCATTGTTGAATCACCAGATGGTGCTGTTTGGGTAGGCACCCGAAGCGGTGTGAGCCAGCTTACTCCCCTCATGATTAAACAATAAGGTTCATTATGAATAGATTACTTCTAATTATTGCCTTGTCTGTGGCCGCATTAACTTTTTATCTCTGGCAGGATAACGCGGCAAAGTCCGATGAAGCTAAATCCTCACAACCAGCAGTTGTTGATACCGATAGTTCACCAGCCAATGACACTACACAAGTTGAGAATAAAAATCAGCTAAAACCAAAAAGCAAATTTGTTCACTTTAATGTGGGTAATCGTAATGTAAAATCAATATTTGCTGATGGTAAATTGATGTGGGTTGGCACATCGGGTGGGCTGGTTCGTTATAACCTTGAAACGGAAGATTACCAACACTTTAATGTCCGTAATGGCTTACTTGCCAATGGGGTTTTTCATGTAAGTAGGCTTGATGACAATAGGATTGCGGTTGGCACCTATGGCGGAGGACTGTCTGTTCTCAATGAAACAACTGGAGCATGGTCTCGCTATAATGTACCAAACGGACTAGGCGATGCTTTTGTTTATGACTTGTTAACAGCCAAAAATGGTGATATCTGGATTGCAACATGGACCGGTGTCAATAGAATCATCGACGGACAATTAGACAACCCTAAAGCATGGCAATTGTTTACTGTAAAAAATACTGATGGTGGAGTACCTAATGACTGGATATACGGGTTAGCAGAAGGCAATAATGGTGATATTTGGTTAGCAACCGAAGGTGGACTAGCCCGATACCAAGATAAACAATGGACAAATTGGCAACATGAAGATGGTTTAGGTGCCAAATATGAGTTAGTCAAAGACTTTAACCCATTTAAGCGTGATCCGGCAAAATATTCTAGCCACCATGCAAAACAAAAAGTAGAACAAGGGTTAACCGGAGTGAATACAGCTTATAACCCTAATTACATTGTATCTATGGCTGTCACTGACAATGGCGCTGTATGGGTTGGCACTTGGGGTGGTGGATTAAATTACTTTGATGGTGAGAACTGGCAGGTTTATACCCACCTCGATGGTTTACCCTCAAACCATATATTCATGTTAACCATGGATGATAATGGCACTTTATGGATAGGCACAAGTAAAGGGTTAGCGAAAAAATCTCCCAATAGTAACCAGTTCACTTTATATACCACAGAGGACGGCTTGTTTGCCGATGCGATTTTCTCTATGGATATACAAGACGATGGTACCTTGTGGATTGGCAGTTTTGGCGGCGTTGCCCGTATCAAAGGCTTTGATCATTAATCTGATACCCTTCTGCGCCCATCCATAGATGTTACGTGTGATTCATCAACCCCTTATGATGAATCACACAATTGTAATTCATCGCCAGCTCGGCATTTATTAGGCCATCAAAAGCTTTTCACATTTCTCAGAATTGAGAACCTAGTCTTATTTTTAAGACTAGCGCTTTATCAATTTAATCTTATCTCTTTTGATAACATGAGTTAATGCTAATCAATACTATTTAACATCAAACCACAAAAACATAACACATTGTTATATAAGGAATTTTTAATATCTCTTACTTTTTTTGTGGTTTTTATTATCTTGGCACACTAGCTGCAAAGTTAAGGCAGAACAAAAACAACAACACAAGTTTATCAATGGTGATGGATTATTAAGTAGAAAAAGAGAAGGGCAACGACATGAAATCTACTAGTAAAGCAATATTACTCGCCGGTATTATCGCCGGAAGTTTACTCACTGGCAGCGGAGCAATTGCAGGTGTAAAAAATACCAAACATAACCTAGGCTCAACAGGCACAGGTGCAAACAATATGGATGGTACAGGTGAAGTATGTGTGTTTTGTCACACGCCACATGGTTCTGATACGGCCGCAGCTGTTCCTCTATGGAATAAAAAGATTGACGATACCGGTTTTACAACCTACGACACGTTGGGAACCTCAACACTAGACGGCGGCATCGCTAAAGTTGGTTCCGTATCTGTTGCTTGCTTATCATGTCATGATGGTACACAAGCAATGGACGTTATGATCAACCAACCTGGTTCAGGGGGTTATAACGCAGCAGGAGCAAGATTAGCTGGCACATGGACAGGAGCTGGAGTTGACGGCTTGATGCCTGCAGGTATTGCTAACCTAGCAAAAGATTTAACCAATGATCACCCTATTGGTATTCAATATGCAGGTGGTGGTTACACAAATGCAGGGGGTACTCCTTCAACCGCAGCTGACAAGGACTTTAAAGCTCCGACTAAAGTCACGATTAACTCAACCCCAGTATGGTATGTCGAAACTGGTAAAAATGCCGGCCGTGAAAAAACAGATTTACCGCTGTATACCCGTAATACCACGGATTGGCAAGGCGGCGCACTTGCCGGAGAAAACGAACCCTTTGTTGAGTGTGCAAGTTGTCATGATCCTCACGTAGAAGATGTTGCAGGTTCAAACCCTACCTTCTTACGCATTGCAAATACCAACAGTGATGTTTGTTTAGCATGCCATACGAAGTAACTAGACGGTTTAACGCATAAATCATCATGATGATTTATGCGTTTTTACTTTAATTTCTAGAAGCTATGTGAATGTATCATTGCTGTTTATGTAATTGTTAAGTCGAACATAGTAGCTAATGAGAGATGTAATAAATGAAGAAATTCTCTGTATCTTTTCCTTTGATAATGGTTATGCTGTTTTCCTTACCATTATCAGCAAAATCAGACGATGGCGCTGAACAGTATTCGGCACTTTATGAACAAGAGTTTGCTCAAGTAAACAACAGCCGCATAGTTGAAGCCCAACTAAGAGAGTTTATTTACCAGCAAAAACGAGCCCGCTTTTATCATGGTAAACCACCAGAAGGCGAAGAAACATCATTTCAACAAGAAGCTGGCGAGCTATTAATAGAACGTTTTTTAATCGCCCAAGCTGCAAAAGCTGAAGGCCTTAAAAGTGACAGTCAGGCAATTGAACGCAAGCTATCAGCATATGATGAACAGTTTAAAGATTCAGAGCAATGGCAAACAGCCAGACTTAAGTTTCTTCCTTTATACCGAGAGTTGCTTGAAGTCGCAGACTTGTCTGCAAAATATCAAGACTTTATAAAAGACTCCGTTGCCTTATCAAACGCGCAAATCCAAGACTATTACCGCAACAACTTAGAGCAATTCACCCAACCACCACAAAATCATGTTGCCGTTATTTTAATTAATGTATCTCCAAGTGCCGGTGGTTTTGTTTGGCAAGCAGTAGAAGAGCAAGCGAATAATATTTATGACAAGTTAGAAGCAGGCGCAAATTTTGCTGAACTAGCCCAATTACATTCAACAGATGTCACCGCTGATCAAGGAGGGGACATGGGATATGTACATAAAGGGATGATTGCTAACAAAGTGGAAGAGTCACTTGCCAACATAAATATCGGCGAGTTTACCAAACCGATAGTGCTACTTGAAGGTGTTGGGATTTTTAAGCTTGTCGATCGCAAGCCCGCCATTGTCCATGAATTCAGTGAAGTAGAAAAAAGAGCCGGGACATTAGCGCTTAACAATGCAAGGCAGAATGCTTGGCAATCTAAGCTTAATCAATTGAAAGAAAGTGCGGTCATCACACGGAATGAGCTTAAGTCAGGCCAGGGATGATAATTAGGTAAATATAACTAGAGTTGTTCTTTTGAAAACCTTTTCACCGTTAAGTCACACCAAAATATTTTGTTGCTTGATGGTGTGTTGTTTCCATCAGCCTTTGTCGGCTGAGCAATGGCTATTTTTAGGGGAAGGCTTTCAAAGTGTAACGGGATGGCTTGGTATTAAAACTTCATATATTAAAGATGACACAATTTCGTCTACCGGAGACAGTCTGAATGAAAATTCTGCCACAGGAAGACTTGTACAGAAAAATAGCTGGCAAGGGTTTATTTATCGCCCCTGGGTGAGTACAACCATGATAAATACGATATTACAGGCCGATCATAACCAATATGATTTAGTTGATAATGCGAACCAATCATCGCTTGATGGTCTCTTTTCAACAAAGGTTACTTTGTACCCTAATTCAGAGCTGAGCACTGATTTTGACTTTAGCCAAAGGCTGAGAAAAACCTTAAGCTCCGAAGAAGGAGGAGATAACCTGCTAGTTGATACGCAATTTAGCGTAGGCAGCCGTTTTCAGCCAGAAAATGAAACTTACTCTGCAAATGCCGAGTATTTTTTCAACTACAATGATGAATCTCAAGATCAGCGCAGCTTTATACAAAATGCGTTGGATTTACGCTATACCGATGAATTACAGGAAAGTAATTATACTTTTATTGCTCGGTTAAATGATGAAAAAAGAACATATCGGGCATTAGAAAATGAACATGACGATTTATCGCTGCAATATCAACATTATTGGGCACCCAATATCAGTGATTCCATCATATTTTCCGCAAACTATACAAATGAGAATGACAGTGAGCGGGACAATAATATCACCAGAAAATCACAGTCGAAGCGTTTTCAGGCAACATTAACCTCGTTTGTTCGCTCAAGTTCAGATGATCGCCTCACCTATACTGTGAATGGCTTTGTCAATCAAAGTAGCCGAGATTTTAACCAAAAAAACACCACATACAGCAATGCCAATTTATCTGCTGGCGGGTTTTATGACTACTCTGAAAACATTCAATTTAGTGCGTCACTTGACGGAAATTTTATTAAACAGGTTGGCAATAAGAAAAAACTGGTAACAGGTTATGCCAGTGCCGCCTATCAAGATGAAATGGATATCTCTGACTCATTACTTTTTTCTTGGTTTCTCCGTGATGCCGTTACAGCCTTTCGTGGCGATGAATCAGAAGAGCGTAACCTGCTAAGTTTTGGTGATGGGATCGTCAAGCGCTTTTATCCTTTCGGTCAACCTTTATCGGTTTCTTTTGAGCAGCGTATTGATCATGCCGTCAGCTCTGATGACCAAGATCTCCTACAAGACAAATGGAAATTGACGAATGACTTAGCCATCAACTGGTCGTCAAGCTCACAAAATGGCATTTCAACCTTATATATGTTGCTAACAGATTCTCGCCATTTAACTGATGATAAAAGACAATTTCAACATGTGTATGTCAGCCTGCAACGGAACCAGTCTTTAGGCGCTAATGATAACTGGGGCGGCGATTTGGTTTATGAATGGGATAAGACGGTCAATATATTTGGTAATGAGTTTGTGACCCAAAATGCGTTTGGCACCTTATGGTATAGAAATTATGAAGTATGGCAAATACCAAATTTGCGCTTTACCTCTACCTTAGATTTTCCGTTAGATAAGCTATTACCTGATGAAGAATTAAGAGAACCACAGCCAGCATCTTGGCAGAACAATATAGATTATAGAATTGGCTTTTTAGAGTTTCGTTTGCACAGTGTGAATACAACCGAAAGCTATTATGTAGGTCTTGAAGTAAAACGAAATTTTGATTTTTAACTTTTATTTTTTGGAGAATGTAGTGAAGAAGAATAATGTGCTGCTTGCACCCTTTCGGACTATATGTTTATTCATTTGTCTAGTAATTACCTTGGGACTCATTTCTCCCAAAGTTGTTCATGCTGAGTACGGGGATGTAGTAATTAATAACTACTCCGAAGAAGCTGGTATGCGCCCCGTAGTTTTCCCCCATTGGTTTCACCGCATTCGTTTTCGTTGCAAAGTATGTCACGCTGATTTGGGTTTCAAATTTGAAGCGGGTGGCAACAAAATCGACATGTTAAAGATAATAGACGGTGAATACTGTGGTGCTTGTCATAATGGTGAAGTTGCCTGGTCAGTTGAAAATTGTAACTTATGCCACTCAGGAAAACCCGGCACCACCACACAAGTACACGGTAGTACAGTGCAACAGTTAGTTTCGCCAGAAAAAGACAAACAGAATAAATAAGAGGTTGTTGTGAAAAGAACATATATTATAGCGGTCCTGTTATTGCTGTCTAAGTCGCTATCTGTACAAGCTGCTGACGTAGTGAATGGCAAAAAGGTAGTTGATCTCAATTGTGTTGCTTGTCATCAAACCGGCGTTATGGGCGCACCAAAAATAGGCGATACTGCACAGTGGACGAAACGAACGGAAAAAGGACTTACTCAACTAACTAAGAATGCGATTGATGGTATTAAGAGTATGCCTGCTAAAGGCGGTAACAGTTTACTTTCTGATCAAGATATTAAAGACTCTATTGCTTATTTCCTCAGTGCTGCAAATGTAAAAACTGAGAGTGCTTCCCAAAAAACTAAGGATAGCCCAATCTCCTCTGCTAAAAGCACCAAAGAAATAACGCCACAGAAAAAAAAGGCAGTACCCCAAAAAGCCTCGGTTGCTAGTACTCCCTCTAAAAAGCCAATAAAGACGGTTAAATCTGGTGCAATGAAGTTCAACCGATTAATGAAACCGCCTTCAGAGTGGAACCCAGCACCTTTTGAAGATGGTATACACGATCCCGATGGTGAAGGCGCTTATACATTGCAAGCTCCGAAAGAAGCTTTTTCACAGTTAAATAAGGCTTCATCGGGCAATCGTGTCGACTGGATGAAATCGCTAGATAACAAGAAAATCATGCCTCGATATGATCGCCTAGACGAGACGAAAAAGCCATTTGTTATGGACTTGAATATTGTTAGGGAAGTCAAAGGTTCAATGCCAGATGTTGTTTACCCTCACAAACAACACACCGAATGGTTAGATTGCTCAAACTGTCATCCAGATATCTTTATTCCCAAAAAAGGTGCGAACCAGATAAGCATGGCCTCCATCTTGATGGGAGAAAAATGCGGTGTTTGTCATGGCAAGGTGGCATTCCCAGTATCTGATTGCCGTAAGTGCCATTCGAAGAAAAAGAAGACCCCTTTTGTTGCCAGCAAAAACAACTAACTTAAAGGGTTAACAATTGATGATGAAGGCTTTTCGAAACACACGACCTAGTCAAAGGTTACAGCAGAAAAGTGTACATTTTGGCCGAACAATTGCTTCTAAATAGAGGGGTTATTCTGTGCTAGTTGAGTTTACAAGTGCATATGAAGCTTTACTGAGTATTTTGATTCGATTATGACCTACAGACACTCTTAGTAAGAGTTAATCACAAGATGAGATGGTATAAACGGCAGAAGATCAGGTATAGCCTCAAGCAATAACACTGCTTGAGGTTGCCAATGAAAACTTGAAACATGCTTTATAAATAAGCGGTTTAATAATGCTTTAGGAATGAAATGAATAAGTTAGTTTACTTTGTCATGGTACTAAATTTGGTTGTTTGCTTTACTGCATTGGCTAAGCAGGGCGAAACTGAGCCCTTCAATACCACTTTGCAAGTGAAACTTGAACAGTATCCGTTTCCTGAAGATATTTCTGGAAAGCCATCAAGATTTACTTTTTTACGTAAACTTTTAGAAGTTTCATCTGGCGCTAAAAAGGTGCTGGGGAGTGATAATATTGAATCTCACAATGCTTATATAGCAGCTCGAAAAACTTACTTACTCGCAGCTCAAGAGCCTGACAATGATAAAGTTAACTCTCTGTTAGATAAAACCGTGAAGTTAATGTATGAAGCCATAAGAAAAGCCTCATCTAAACAATTACTGGATAGAAAAAAAGAGCGAGACTATAAACGTAAGCTGCTGAGTGTGAAAGCATTACTAGAAGCGCTTGAGAGAATAGCTGTCGAGAAAAAAAATATCGAAGATACAAATAAGTTAAAAACCAATATCTTAGAAATCATTACTGTTGCAGATGATTTAATTAAAAAGCATAACGTTGATAAAGCACGAGAACTCCTTGATGAAGCTTACTTATTAACTAAAACAGGCATTGAGAATATGCGTAGTGGCGATGTTTTGGTTAGGGAACTTACCTTTGAATTTATCGAAGAAGAATATGCTTATGAACTGGATCGCAATGACACGCATCAAATGTTAGTTAAACTATTAATTGAAAAGAAACTGGCCAGTAAAACAGATTCATATAAGAAGAAAATTAACGATAGGGTGAAAAAAGCAAAGACGATACGCAAACAAGCTGAAAATTTCGCATCTAATGAAGACTACAGTAAAGCAATTAGCGAGCTGGAAAAATCAACGAAAGAACTTGTTAGGGCAATAAGAATGGGCGGTGTATTTATTCCAGGTTAAATATGTCGAATATCTACCGGTTAAGAATTTCTACTTTATTAAAAGATAGGTGAATAATTGAACGAACAACAAGACAACGTAATCAAAGAGATCATTTCAGCAAATGAAATGCACTCGCTAAAAAAGAAAATGTTAACGCGTTTGGGAAAAATCATTGCCTTACTTGTTCCGGCTTTCTTTTTATTGGCATGGTTTAGTTTTGAATATGTCGAAATAAGTGCGATGAATAAAGCCGTAAAAGAAGTACAAAGGCGGCACAAAACAGTTTCATCTCTTGAGAAAAGCAATCTTCAATTTTTGAAAAACATCATCATTCAGTTGAGCACTGATTCAGAACTCCAACGTTATGTGATGGATAGAAATGAGTTGTCAAAGGGCTTTGTGTTAGACAACTGGGTAAGAGTAAGTGAACAAACAAAATGGATTTATCAAATTCGCTTTATTGCTAATTCAGGCTTAGAGTTGTTACGCGTTGAATACGACAAAGAGAAAGATTTTTCCAGTCATTCAGATACCGTACAAAATAACAAAAATGATGTTTATTTTATTGAGGCGCAAAATTTAAAATTTAATCAAGTTTATATTTCTCCTATCGATTTAAACCGAGAGTATGGCGAATTAAGTTACCCCCTTACTCCAGTAATTCGTTTTTCCACGCCTGTTTTTCATCCATCAGAGCAAATCGCGGGTGTATTTGTGGTGAACTTTCTCGCAGACAAACTGATTGATTCGGCTAATAATATATTGGCTAATTTATCAGGTAATGGCGTGATACTTGATAGCAATGGCGATTATATTCAAGGCTTTGATAACAGCACAAATTGGTCGCATAAACTTTCAACTTCGACCGTGGATAATTTTAAACAAACCAACCCTAAGGTGTGGAAAAAGATTGTTGAAGATAAAACAGGTGTGGTTGGCAATAACGATGAGAAATTTGTTTTTCACACGCTTGAAATCAATGGGAATACAACAGTAAACCCATACTATTTTGTGCAACGGGTGAAACAAGCAGATCTATCACCTGAATATGCTGCCCAGAAAACCAAACTGTACCTACTCTTTTCATCTCTATTGCTTCTACTCACAATCAGCCTTTGGGGACTTTATAAAAGGAGATTGGTACAAGAGGTTGAGCATCACTCTTTGGCCCTTATTTCCGCATTATTTTACTGTGAAGAAGCCATTTTTATCACTGATTCCAAATGGCGGATTTCAGTAGTGAATAAGAGTTTTTGTAAAACCACTGGCTACGAAACGAACGAAGTGCTTGGCATGCTTTGTAGCGACTTATACTTTATGGAAAACACGGATTTACATGCTGCCATTCAGTCTTCAATAAAACATACGGGTCAATGGATTGGCGAAGTAATCAGTCTACGTAAAGACGGCACAAAAGTGATCAACATCATGTTTGCCAGCGCAGTAACAAATAAACAAGGTGAGGTGAGTCACTATGTTTTACAAATGATTGATATATCTGAGCGGAAACAAATGGAGAATGAGCTTAAGGTTGCCGCAGCCGCCTTTAATACCCGAAGTGCTATTTCGATCACTGATGGTGATGGAAACATCATCAAAGTTAACAAGGCTTTCACCGAAATTACTGGCTATGAAGAATCAGAAGTTTTAGGAAAAAATCCAAGAATATTATCGTCAGGAGTGCATGATAAAAAGTTTTACCAACAACTTTGGCAAAGCATTATTGAAACAGGAACTTGGCAAGGAGAAATCATTAATAAACACAAGGATGGCAAGCATTTTCCAGAGTGGATTTCAATTTCAGCTATTGAAGATGATACAGGAGCTGTGAAATTTTATGTTGCAACTTTCGAAGATATCACTGAAAGAAAACTATTAGAAGCACAAGTGGAAAAATTTTCAACTGCACAAGATACTCACTTGAGTGATTAATCAATTAAGCGCTCAAGCAACATAGCGATAGTGTGATAAATAAAGTAGAACAGATATGGCTTAATAGTGGTATTTAATCTCTAGTTTTGGCAAGCTCTATCAGTTGTTCCAAGTAGACGGGCTGTTGTTCTCCTGATCTGAGTCCAACATATATTTTCTTATGCATGCCTGATTTTCCTAGTTGCACAGTTTGAATAGACATATGCTGCTGAAACTCCTTTATCAACCAAGAAGGTAAAGCGGCAACCCCTCGATTTGCGTTGATCATTTGTAACAATATCTCTGTGCTTTCAATACATTTATGTTTTTTTATACCTATGCCAGCCGGGGTAATGAATTGACTGAAGATATCCAGCCTGCTGATTTCAATCGGGTAGGTCAGTAGTACCTCATCAGCCAAATCATTTGGAGTGATAAAGGCTTTTGAAGCTAAATGATGTTGGTTTGATACCACGAGCACCTGCTCATATTCAAACACAGGAATATATTCTAGCCCTTTTTTAGATAGTGGATCGGGGGTGATCAAAATATCTATATCATACGACAACAAAGCGCCAAGACCACCGAATTGAAATTCTTTGCGAATATCTATATCAACATCTGGAAATTGTTTTAAAAAAGGCGCGACAATTTTAAGTAACCACTGAAAACAAGGATAACATTCCATACCAATTCGTAAGGTACCTTGTTGTCCGGCGCTAATATCTTGAATGGCTAATTCTGTGTGCTCAAACTGAGGTAGTAATCGATTAGCTAAATTTAAGATTCGATTGCCAGATTCCGACAACCGAAGTTTTCGACCTTCCTTTTGCCAAAGTTGTATCCCTAACTGGTGTTCTAATTTTTTTATTGAATGACTGAGCGCAGATTGTGTTAAGCATAGTTGGTTAGCTGCTTCTGTTAATGTGCCCTGTTGATTAACGGCTCGTACAATTTCTAGGTGATGTCGTTCAATCATTATCGAAAGCCAATCTTATTATGAATAATTTTCATAAATACATGAATTAATACCAATTTTATTAATTGGTTTGGATGCCTATTATAACCACAACTTTAATCAAATGGATAGATAGATGGCTAAACTACATAATCTTGGCTTTCCTCGGATAGGGGAACAAAGACAATTAAAATTTTCACTTGAGCAATATTGGCGCGGCGAAATTGGGCAGCAAAGCTTACTAGCAAGTGCTAAAAATATTCGTACCAACAATTTAACTTACACCCAAGGGCTTGATTTCGCACAAGTAGGGGATTTTTCGCTTTATGATCATGTGCTTGATACCAGCTTTTTACTGGGTAATGTACCTGAAAGAGCTAATCACAAAGATGAAAACCTCTTGGATAGCTACTTTCGCATTGCCCGTGGCAGAGCGTCCAAACAAGACTGTTGTGGGGTTAGCGCTGGAGAAATGACTAAGTGGTTTGATACCAATTACCATTATATTGTGCCTGAATTTACAGCTGATACTGAGTTTTCTCTCAATGCGGAGCGCTTTCTAGAGCAAGTTAAAGAAGCGCATTCAAACGCATCAACCGTAAAACCTATTTTGTTGGGACCAGTGACTTACCTGTGGTTAGGAAAGGCAAAAGATGGGGTAAATCGTCTTCAGCTGCTTGATCAACTATTGCCTGTGTATCAACAGTTGCTACAACAACTGGCCGAATTAGGTATCGAATGGCTGCAAATAGATGAGCCTGCTTTAGTCACTGATTTAGAAGATGAATGGCAAAATGCCTTTAGCAAAGCGTACCATTTTTTACAGCAGCGACAACTGAAACTGTTACTGGCAACCTATTTTGGTGGCTTGGAAGCTAATTTAACACTAGTGAGTCAATTGGCTGTTGATGGTATTCATATTGATGCCATTAGAGCAAAATCAGATATCGAAGCTATTTTATCTCTGTTAAAGCCCCACCAGGTGCTCTCTATTGGCATTATTGATGGCCGTAATATTTGGAAAACAGATTTAAATAACGCACTGAATTTTATTGAGCCAATAGCGGATAAACTTGGTGATAAACTCTGGTTAGCACCGTCTTGCTCCTTGCTACACGTGCCGGTTGATTTAGCACTAGAGCAAAATATCCCCGAAGAAATCAGACAATGGTTAGCATTTGCCAAACAAAAGTTAACTGAACTGACTATTTTAGGTAAGGCGATTAATTGTGGCCGTGCTGCTGTGGCAACAGAACTTGAGCAAAATGCTCAGTGTATAGCGTCTCGTCAGGCCTCTTGTTTAGTACACAATCAAACAGTAGCTGATGCTATCAGCAAAATAACCAGTACAGATAGCCAACGCCAATCTCCATATAAGGAACGGGCAATAATACAACAGCGTAAGTTTAATTTACCCAAGTTTCCAACCACAACCATAGGCTCGTTTCCGCAAACCAGTCAGATCAGAAAACTGCGCAAAGCGTTTAAACAAGGCGAACTGACTAACGCTAATTATCAAGAAAAAATTAAACATGAGATAAAACAATGCATTGAAGTTCAGGAACAACTGAATCTAGATGTGTTAGTGCATGGCGAAGCTGAACGTAATGACATGGTGGAGTATTTTGGTGAACAGCTCTCTGGCTTTACTTTCAGCCAGTTTGGTTGGGTACAAAGCTATGGTTCACGCTGTGTTAAGCCACCGATTATTTATGGTGATGTTAGCAGAACAAACAGTTTAACGCTTGATTGGACTCGATATGCACAATCGTTAACGACAAAACCACTAAAAGGCATGCTTACAGGCCCTGTAACCATATTAAATTGGTCGTTTGTTAGGGATGATCAAGCGCGAAGTGACACCTGCACTCAAATTGCTTTAGCAATAAGGGAAGAAGTAAAAGCACTTGAATCTGCGGGTATTGATATTATTCAAATTGATGAAGCGGCGTTAAGAGAAGGGTTACCTTTGCGAAAAAGCCAGTGGCAGGAATATTTACACTGGTCTATTGATGCCTTTAAGCTTTGCGCTAATGGTGTACAAGACAGCACTCAAATACACACCCATATGTGTTATTCGGAATTTAACGATATTATTGAGTTTATTGCCGACATGGATGCCGATGTGATCACCATCGAAACCTCGCGTTCAAATATGGAGCTATTGGATGTGTTTGATAAATTTGCTTATCCCAACCAAATCGGCCCAGGTGTGTATGATATTCATAGCCCCAATATTCCTTCGGTTGATGACATTGTTGCGTTAATTAAGTCAGCAAGTGAAAAAATACCTACCGAGCAGCTATGGTTAAACCCTGACTGTGGCTTAAAAACGAGGAGCTGGGAAGAAGTTACTCCCGCACTTGATAATATGGTAGCAGCTGCAAAAGTCTTGCGCCAAGAAATGTATTAAGTATTAAGCATAGTGAGCAAGAGCATTAAATGACACCTCACTCATGTTATTAATGCTTCCTTAGAAATATGCTGGCTTTGACCTATTTAAATCGACAAGCCAGCATAGATAATTAAGATGAAAGACTTGAAATAGCAAATTCAAGCAAACCAGACAGTCTCAAATATGCTGTAAAATCAATTAGTAACGCCACATCCTCACTTGATTTTCTTGTTGGCTACTTTTTTCAACCTCTAGCAATTGAAAAATTAACCGCATTAATTTTCCAGCCATTACCTGAGTTTATAAGTTGCCAGTTCTCTTTGCCTGAGTTTACTTTTCTCTTGCCATCATAAAAAATATAATCAAAATAGATGATAGCTACCTCGCCATCACTAACAATTTTAACATTTGATATTTCTTCTTTTGGTTGTTTAGTATTATCTATAATAGAATCTATAAATACTTCAGGCGAGCTATGTCTATATTTAGCAGGCTCACGAAATTTATCTCCAATTTTTTTCTTTAATTCTATTCCTGCCTCTGAATTTGCCCATTTTAATTCATTTTCATAATCAGTTTTTGTATGGACACCGACCCAAGACACGGTACCTTCAACAAATAACTCCATAAATTTACTTTTATCTTTATTGATTATTGAGGTTTCGAATGATTTAACAATTTCATTGAGGGCTTGCTCATCATTGTCAGCAAACACAGGTTTTGAAATTAACAATATAAACGTAAACAATAAAAATTTATTCATCACATCTCCATGTTGATTGAAGTATCAAACACCCAAATAATAGGAAAATATCAGTTGGTTAAAATAAGCGACGCTGGAGCAAAAAACAACTGTTAAAAGTCCCGCACTGCAGTGGCTTGTCAGGTATACCTCACACCAAACAAGCTTTTAATGATTATGTATAAGACTTAAATGGTTACCTTTAGAATCGGTGAAATGACCTATAGCAATACGGATTAAATCGATAAGCCACCAAATACCAAAACCACCTAAGGTTACCAACATTAAAATACCTGTTCCTATTTTGCCGTAAATAAATCGATGTACACCAAACACCCCGAAGAAGAAACACACAATGAATGCAACAACACCTTCAGAGTTCTTGCGAGAATTAGCATTAGAAACCGCAGTGGAGTTTTGCTTCGAATTACAATGCGGGCAAACTAAATCCATATCTGAAATTTGTTGACCACAATAACGACAAAAAACATTAATACTCAATTTATCATCCTTTATTTAATTTTTGATTAGTATACCGAACGCCTCTACATGGACGTTTAGGTGCTTAGCTAAAATAAGCGACACGGGAGTAAAAACCAACCGTTATTTATATTAACTTAATCGTCATCTTATATTAACCACTACAATTAACCCTTATTTTCCTTTGAAAATAAACAGTGCCATATTTCAGCAAAACTCGCTTTTACTAACCAATAAGTGAGTGAGTGGTGATGCTTGTTTCGAATGTCACGTTTTTGATTTTTCTGTTGTTGGTGAATGTCTTTTAACTCTTCTTGAAAGGCTAATTCTTTTTCTTGCTTTATTTTATGTTCCATCACCTTGTTAGCGCATTTGGCATAAGCCTTTCTTGTTTTGGCATCAAGATTGGCCAAAATACTACCAGTTCCTTTGATTATTTTTCCTTTAACTAACTCATGAGAACGCAACATGCTCATCATCAAACCCTCTCCAATCCTACATTAATTAAGACCAGATAAGTGCTGTATTAGTTTCATATAAGTGGTAAAGAACCAACAGCAAAACACCATTTAGGGGATACCCCAATAAAAAACGGGCAACAGCTAAAAATAACCGTTACCCGCTTGTGCTAGTTAAAATCAGAGAGATTACATTCTAACTTGCACATTTAGTGAGACTCTACGCTCATTGATATAGCGTTTATCAACTAAGTCATCCCACTGCAAGTATTGTTCTTGCTCTTCTTCTGTAAGGTTTGTGCCTTGTAATGAAACTGTAACGTTTTCATTGAAGTCATAACTTACCGATGCATCAATGTAATTTGTCGGTGATTGAAAGCGCGCAAAATGATATGGGTCTTTATTCACTAACCACATAAACTTCTCACTACGATAGTTATGAGCGATACGCGCCTGTAAGCCATCATTTTCATACCAAATGGCTAAGTTCGATTGGTGTTCTGAATTATCAATCATAGGTGTATCGTCACCATAATAATCCTTTGAACCACTCTCACTTGGCGAATAGGTATAGTTAGCTGTGATACCAAATCCACTCCAAAATCCAACTAAGAAATCAAGTCCTTGATGATAACTCACTTCCATACCTTTAATACTACCACCAGCACCATTAGCCACCGATTGTATAGGGGTTTTACCAGTGAATGCACCTGTATTTAAGTCGTAACCTCGTACTTCTCCATCACTATCAGGCACCTCTAGCATCACAGTTTCTCTGGTAATGAACGACTCAATATCCATATAGAAAGCACCTAAACTAAACATCCCTGATTCACTGAAATACCACTCGTAAGAAGCTTCAAAATTATCTGAGCGCCAAGGATCTAAATAAGGGCTCCCTTGCTGATTACCTCCCGTTGCACAAAACACCGAAGAACCATCAGTTTTTTGAACCCCACATGACAAGGTACGGTTTACAGTAATACCACCAGCTAAGTTATTGGTGTCGTGAACCGTCAGGGTTTTGCTATAGGCAAAACGCATGATCATGTCATCGTTTAACTCAACCTTTGCATTAAATGCTGGTAACACATCATCATAATCTCGTTTAGTACGAAGCGTACCTGCAGCAGGAGCAGGAGTGCCCAAAGCACCATCTACAATATATTCAACACCACCAAATGTCGCTGTTGAACCAGAACCTGACTCAGTCTGTTCAATGTCATATTCAGTTTTAACATAACGCACACCTAAGTTTGCAGAGTACTTATAGCCACTAATTTCACCTGCAAAGTTCGCCTGTGCATATAACGTTGATGTGATCTCTTCTAAGTTGTAAGTTCCTTCTGACTGCGGAGCTTGCACAATAGTGCCATACAACTCTTGATGATAGGCCAATGGATTTTTCATTGCTTTTGGATCAACAAAGTACAAGGCACCTAAACCTGAAGCCCCTTGAAAATCACTGATTTGAGTGATCTTTCCTGCCAAGGCTGGGTCATTAAATGAAATCAAGTCAATATAAGACTCTAAAGTGTCTGGTGCCTGACTTGCAGAATCTTTCCAATGAGCTAAAAACGGATCACCATATGCATTTGTTCTTGCTACTACACCGCGCCATGCCTGTTGTTCCACTTCGCGAACAGCATATCTAGCACCAAAATCAACCGAAATCAAATGCTCAAAATCAAACAACCAGTTTCCATCAAAACGAATAACATCAAGTTCCGCATTGCGATTAGTACCATCTAAGAAACCCGATGTATGGCTGTAGCGATCGATATTGCTGCCAAAAAGTTCACTGGTAACCGTTCCATCTTCATTCATCACCGACATAGTCGGTAAGGTCCACATTTGGTTATTGCCATAAGCAATACCTATTGGAATTTGAGTATACGCCCCCTCAACAGGAGTACCATCAGGCAAGGTTGCTAATTCACCGTCATAGCCCCAAGGGTTTACATCACCGGTAGGTTCACCACCAGGTCCTTTGTGTGTCGCTCCGACTTGAGCACCACTGTTGACATAAGCATCAACATAGCTGGATGCTTGATCATTTTTTGCTTCACCATGAACCCAGCGTAGTTTGCCCGTAAACGCACCTTCACCTTCATAAGAAAGCACTAAGTTAGTATTTAATGCTTCTTTTTCTACCGCATGGGTTTCAGAATGAACCATAGTACGTCGAGCCTGAAGTACCCCTGAATTAAAGGAGTTATAACTGCCACCAATGTCACTGCCATCAACAATATTCTCATGAGCAGTAAAACCATCTGCATTAGGGGTAAACCAACCAGTTTCACCTTGCCAAGCTTGGCTGGCAATAAAGCCCGCTTGATATTGGTGCTCATCTAGCTTGGTATAGAAAACATCACCCGTAATTTGAAATTCATCATTGATCTGATGTTGTACCGTGATGTTTAGGCCTGTACGCTCTCTTTCTATAAATCGGTTCGATGCTTGATGCCCTTGAAACGCATAATACATATCGTCAAAGTCGCCATCGCCGTTAGCATCAACATTCTCGGTAACAAAATTAGACGCTTCTGTCGCATTAAAGCCCCAATCCTCGCCCGAAGAACCAACTAAGTAGTCAGCTAGATTGACATCGTCGTAACTGAGGTTTAATGATACCGCGGTATTACTATCTAAATTGTATGCCGCAAAAGTTGAAAACTTTTTATCGGTATCTTTGCCCATCGAGCCATCAACAACTTCAGCTTTACCTACTAATGTATATCCTTCCTCTAAATAAATCGGCCTTACCGTTTGTAGGTCAATAGTACCTGCTAATCCGCTGACAACATTTTTTGCCTGAGCAGATTTGATCACATCAATACCAGAAACCATGGTAGATGGAACATCAGCAAAATTAGGCTGCACGGTTGTCACCGAGCCAGCAGATAACATTTGTTCACCATTTAATGTAGTAGCAACTTGAGGTACACCACGCACATTGACTTGGGCACCTTCACCACCAGAACGAGAAATTTGAACACCAGTAACACGTTGCAATGAGTCTGCAATAGTCACATCGGGTAACTTACCAATATCGGTTGCTGTAATTGAGTCAACAACAGAATCTGCAAAGCGTTTATTATTAATCGATTTTACAATTGAACTCCTAATCCCACGAACATAGATCACTTCTATATCATCTACGTTTGCTTGCTCTACCTTTGACACCTCTTTTTCATTTGCCACTTCTTCTGCAAACACCATCGTTGGTGCAAACAACCCTAAAAGTATGCTTGATGCCAACACACTTTGTTTGAAAGTATTCTTTTGAAAATTCATATTATCCCCTTATCTCTATGCTTTTTAGTTTGTTGGTGGGGCCTTTAACCCCACCTTTATTAGCAATAAATCTTGTGAACTGTTTATTCGAACTCAACTTTGTCTATAAAGAACTGAGCCGGTGTTTCAACGTTGTTTGCCCCCATAAAGCGAACTCCGAAACCACTCATTTCACTAAGATCCGAGATATCTAAAGAAAGCTCAACGCCACCGTCAGTCATTATGACTGCGCCACCGTCACGCCAGTTGTAGTCTTTATCTTTAGCAAATAATTGCACCTGAACGCCTTCACCTGCATTGGCAACACTTGCTGTGACTTTTAATGTATTCACTTCACCAACTAATAAGCCACCTTCAGGGTAAACTTGCAAAATGATATTATCATCGCCATCAGCTAACTGAGTAATACCTGATAAAGATTGAGCACCATCGATTGCCCACCCATTAGAAAGTTGAATACCTGAAGCAGGGGACCAATTGGTTTGGAATTCCCAAGCACCTGTACCTTCAAAATCCATAATGGTGGAACCATCTATTGCGACATTATCAATAAAGAACTTAGCATTAGCAGAATCTGCATCAACGCCATTAAAACGTACACCTAATCCATTGAGCGTACTCACTTGTGAGACATCAATAGTCAATTCAGTACCTTCGGCGCCAATATCAACGGCCGCAGGCCAGCTTTCAACTCCATCAGGTGCTTTAAAGAATATGTGTGCATTAACTGCATCGCCGGCATTCATTGCATTTACGCTAATGGTCAATGTTGATTTATCGGTAACATCTATGCCACCTTCTGGGTAGGTTTGGAATACCACATCATTAGCTGCACCATGACTGACTAGATCTTTATAAAAAGCTAACGATCTTGCCCCACTTGTTGCCCAAACATCTGAGGTAGTCGTGCCAGAAGTTGTAGACCAAGCAACTTGGTTGTGCCAATCACCAACATCAGGCTCAAAATCGTAGGTGGTATTATCATCTAATCTGACATTATCAATAAAGAACTGTGCATTTGTCGCTAAAGCATCAAAACCTTGCACACGAACACCAAAGCCCGCTAACCACTGGTATGCTGACAAATCGACCTCTAATTCGACACCACCGTCAGCAAGATAAACAGCTCCACTGTCGACCCACTCCCAATCATCACCATGCTTAACAAATAAACTGAAATACGTACCATCTCCTGCACCAATTGCATGTGCATTCAGCTTAATAGAGTTTATTTCACTAACATCAATGCCACCTTCTGGGTAAGTTTGGAAAATAACATCAGTTGGATCGGTTTCTGCTGACATATCTTTAACAATAGCCAATGAACGTGAGCCACTGGTTGCCCAAACACCAGAGTTTGTTAGACCTGAGGTCGCTCCCCAGTTAACTTGTGCCTCAAATCCAGCGGTAGAGAATTCAAAGCTTTCATAAATACCAGCTTGAATTTTAGAACGACCACCGGGGACATCTAATAGATTAATTACCCCATCAAAGGCATAGTTTGTATCTACTGTGACAGGATCTGCACCTTGAGGTCCTATAACTGAACCTGAATCCCAGTACTCTGAGTTCCAAGTAATAAAGAATGACCACCAAGCGTTTTGTTCATGCATCGTTGCAACATTTGGAATCGTGCCAGTCTCAGTGAGTGCAACTAACTTCTTACCGTTATGACGATTTTTAAGTGTTGAATACTGACCTTTGAACGTCGCTTCGGCGTCATTTTCAGGTGAAGCGTAGCCATCATACCCAACGATATCAACGTAGTTATCCCCTGGATACCAGTCTTCACTCAATCCTTGTGTATGGGTGAATACCCAAATTAAGTTGTTTAAGCCATGATGGTTAGTCATACGATCATACATTAACACCCACAGTTCTTTTAGCGCAGAAGAGCCATGAGCACCCCACCAGAACCATCCACCTTCAGCTTCATGTAAAGGTCGCCAAAGCACGGGAATTTCTTTATCGGCTAACTTTTTAAGTTCCATTGAAACGGTATCAATATCAGCAATAAGCTCAGCGTATTCAGTGCTTGAGTCGTCTGCTAATGCCGCAGCTAGATCAAACGTAGTGCAATCACTATAAAAACAACCTTCACTATCTGTATTTCCACTAGGCGCACGCCAGTGATATAACGCAGAAAGAATAACATTTTTCTCTTCATGCGCTGCAATCATTGCTTCAGTTAAGCCCGATGCATCACCACCAGTGTATGAAGCTGAATAATTCATATAGTCATAGGCGACGATAGCTGGAGCGTCATCATTTGTTGCTTCAACAATTGCATTAAAGTTATTTAATGGGAATGAGCCATCAACTTTTTGAGGAAACTCAGTTTGACCAGAAAGCGTTGCTGTTCCGTAATGAGAGGCGATAAATTCCATCAAAGATTTTGCCGAATCAATGGCATTTTCATTCACTAAATTTGGTTCTACTTTGAGTGGAGCTGCAGGAGCCGCGGCAGGTAAAAGCTGAATACTATCTACACGGTAATAATTCCAACCACCGCCTACTTCAATCGTATTACTTCCTTGGTTCAAGTTAAAAACATCAACGCGAATTTGTTCAAATTGGCCTGTTTCTGATAATGATACATCAGTGGTAACACCATTCACGCTCACTTGACCAACTTTACCACCATAACCTGTCCCTATGGTGTAGTTAAGATAAACGGTATAGTATCCCGCACTTTCTAGCTCTACATTGAAAGTAACTAAATCGCCAGGAGTAATATCTGATGTATGTCCTGTGCCAGAATGACCTGCAACATATTGTTCATGACTAGAATCAATAATCTCTACTGCACCACTTAAAGCAGCAACAGTCTCATCTTCTGCTTCAAGCGTTATTAATTTTTCTGGATCAAAAACAGTAATTTTTACGTCATCAATGAGCTGGTTACCATTTTCATCTTCAATGATTACACCATCACCACCAATGGCAGCAATTTCAAAAGTGTACGATTCGATTGACTCAACTTGTGGCGCAGTAAATGTTAGCTGAGGCACATTCCAATCATCGATAGCAATCGAACTACCTTCGGTTTGTGTCCAACGAACTGTTTGATCAGTGACTGTTCCGGTTAAGCGGCCTTCTAATACCACTGTTGCTCCAGGTGCATATTCAGCATCTTTACCTGCAATTACACCTAAAGGTCGTGTCTCTGGCGTGTACTCGACTTTATCGTTATTTAGACTACCTTCATCGACACAACCAGACAGACCACCAATCAGCAATGACGCTATCAGTAGCGTATTAGCTGAATATGTTCCTGCTGTTTTACTCATTTCTCGCCCCTATTTCTATTTTATTATAGCTAACCGGAATAAACTCAAAACAAAAGTGAACCGGTTCATTCTTTATTTATAAAAAAACCGGCAAAATCTTTACGCACAAATAATGAACCGGTACTATTTTTAACCTAAACGATTAAAATTTAATTTGCAATATTATTTTTTAATAATCGTCACTTTTTTTGTACTAATGTTTAGATCTGAAATTAAATCAAATTAACTTCCTATCATTTCTCACTCATAAACAGGTTGAACGTTTTATCAGCTAACAATTTCGGTAAATATCGATCAAACCGTCAGTAGATGAATCCATCTCCACCGATAAGCTAGCATCAATTATCTTATTTAACACCTGCCTTCCTAGTGTTTTTCCAAGCTCAACACCCCATTGATCAAAGGAGTTTATCTGCCAAATCACACCTTGCACAAAGACTTTATGCTCATAAAGTGCAATCAAGCTGCCTAATGTTTTGGGCGTTAAGCGTTCAAACAATAAGGTATTGCTTGGCTTGCTACCTTTCATCACTTTATGGCTAGCCAGCTTTTCTATCTCTTGTGTGGCACATTTTGCTTTAGTCATGGCCGCAATGACCTCCTCCTCAGTTTGCCCTTGCATTAACGCCTGACTTTGACCAAAACAATTGGCTGCCAACATGTCATGATGTTCAGCTTTATCATGATGAGGTTTAAGTGGCATCATAAAATCGACAGGTATCGGAGTTTTACTTTGGTGGATCAATTGATGAAAAGAATGCTGCCCGTTAGTTCCTTCGCTGCCCCAAATAATAGGGCCAGTATCATAATCCGTTTCTAAATTATCCCTAGTGACCGACTTACCATTACTTTCCATATCCAACTGTTGAATATACGCTGGCAGTCCTCGAAGATAGTGATAATAAGGTAATATAACTTGTGATTGAGCACCATAGAAATTACGGTACAGCACTCCTAAAAGCCCCATAATTACGGGCATATTTTCCATTAAAGGAGCTTCTTGAAAATGGCAATCCATGTCATAAGCCCCCCTTAGAAACTGCTCAAAGTTTTCATAACCTATGGATAATGCCAGCGGCAGTCCAATGGCTGACCACACGGAATAGCGTCCACCAACCCAATCCCACATTGGAAATATATTGGCTTTATCAATGCCAAACTTTTGAGCGGCTTCTATATTTGTTGATACACATACAAAATGAAGCGACACATCCTGTTGAGTCGCGGATGCTAAGAACCAGTCTTTGGCTGTCTGTATATTTCTTAATGTTTCTTGTGTAGTTAGTGTCTTCGATAAAGCAATAACTAACGTAGTTTCAGGATCAAGCCCTGTTAACACGTCATTAATATGACAACCATCAACATTGGCAACAAAGTGCACTTTTAAATGTTTCTGTTGATAGGGCTTTAATGCTTCTGACATTATCTTAGGCCCTAAAAAGGAGCCGCCAATACCGATACTTACAACATCGGTAAAATCTTTACCGGTATAGCCTTTTTTTTCACCCGTTGAAACTTGCTCAACAAAGTCTCGAATCTGTTTCAAGGTGCTGTAAACTTGTGGCATCACATCAATGCCATCCACATAAACCGGCTGATTTGAGAAATTTCTCAATGCCGTATGCAGCACAGCACGTTTTTCCGTGCTATTAATTGCCTGACCAGCAAACATAGCTTCTCGAAGCTTCTCAAGTTGCACATCTTGCGCAAGCTGTGTTAGCAGTGACATGGTTTCTTCATTGATCAGGTTTTTCGAATAATCTAACGTTATTCCAGCCGCCGAAAAAGAATAGCGTTTAAAGCGTTCACTATCTGCTTCAAATAACGCTTTCATTTGAATGTTCGCTATTTGGCAGTGATTTTTTAATGTATTCCAGCTTAATAATTCAGTTAACATATTTCTTACTTTATGATTGGGTTTAACACTTGATTCACTTGTTTGATAATCGATAACGTTGACGCATCACTGGCAAAAACGGTATTTAAACCTTGTGGCTCTTGAGCCGGATCTCCTAAAAAGTCATCACCTTGCTGCCACTGGTAGTTGTTATCTGGATTTGCCTGTCCATATCCACCATAAGCCCAAAAATTAAAGCCCGCTAGCACTCCTTGTTGCTGGTAACTTTGAGTGATGTTTTCAAACATCGCTTGATAAAACTTATCTCGGTAATCAGTACTAGCATTTGGTGATAAACTTTCATTATTGCGAGGAAAACCAAACTCTGACATCACTATCGGCCTATTCATCTCTTTAGCTACAGCGATATGCTCGCCCATATACTGATTTGCTTTATCGATCGCTATGCGCAACGAAGCCGCCTCATCATCTTTATTGTACCAAGACCAGTTTTTTGGCCACATATGCATCGTTAGGTAGTCAATATTAGTGTTATGGTGGTTTACTTGATAAATCCTCAGGTTATTTGTGCTGCCCGCTATGCCTTCGCTCCCCGTCGAAATAAGCTGATTTGGCGCTAGCGAATGGATTAAATTAACCGACTCATCAACCCATAACTTAAACATATTAAAGTTATCTAAAGAAAACACTCGAGGTTCATTTGCTAACTGCCAGCTCATTATCGTTGGATCTTGATTATAAGGTACACCAGTGATGGAGTTCTCTCGTTCAATAATAAATTTTACATGGCGATAATAACTGTTTTTACATGCCAAACAGCGATGAAACTGCTCGGTATAACTCATATAATCAGGCCAGTCGTATTGAGCTGAAAAGGGATTAGGAATATCACCAAAGCCATGCCAGGCAAGATACTGTGACATCCCCCCAGACCAAATCCAGTTATTATTGAGGTAAAGTACCGCTTCCATATTGCGCTTTGCCATTTCAGCAAGCAGAAAATCTAAACCTAGCAATAAGTCTTGGTTATAGATACCCGGTTTTATTTGTAAAGCCGGCTTAATTGATGAATCCGTATTTCCACCGTCACCACCAACAAGAATACGCAGGTTATTTATGCCATGAGCCTGTAAATTATCCAGCTCTTTTATCAGGCGTTGACGATCACCATTGGGCGCTCCTAATAATGGCCCATACCAATAATTAGTACCAACAAAATAGTAAGGTTTACCACGCTTAACAAACTGCCCATTCTTCACCTGAATAAAGGCATTAGGCTGACCTATCGTTGTTGATACCACATTACTTGGTAAGGACTTTCCAGATTCATTCACGGCAATGATGCGATAGCTAACCTGTCCAGACTTATTCAACATTTGTGTGTCTTGATAGAGCACATCAACATCGGGGTTAAACCGGTTTTTGCCATCAGAGACGTTACTAGCGATAACTTGCCATTGCGCCTTACCGACTTTTCGCTCAATGATATAGCTTTCTCCAACAGGGGCTCCGAGCCATGCTAATTTCAAATCTGGGGTAACATTTCGCAAAATAGGGGCTTCTGGTACGGGTAATTTTGGCGTTGATGAATAACCATCCATTTTCGCCTGTACATCGCGAAGTAATTTAGTGACGTGTCTTTCCTGGTTAAAATCTCCTTCTTTAAATCCAGGTAAGTGATAACTGTAATAAGCACCACCACTTTCAGGATGCCAATAAAAGCCACCATTATGACGTCGTCCCCTAAAACCCCAAATCATTGCGCCAGCAGCCTGATGCCCTTGATGTTCAAAACTACGCACCGTATCCATGATTTCAGTTAAACCCTCTATCGGCTTTAAACCAAACTCCCCCACCAAATACACTTTGTTACCATCAATAGCCGCTAAGTTTTCTTTGACTGTTTCGGGGTTATTATTACCATTGACGGTATAAAAATGATTACTAATGATGTCGACATTAGGATCAGTGAGTGAACTGGGTAAAATTGACAGATAATTACCATCTACGACGAGCTGATTTGGCGCTAACGACTTAATATGTTTCGCCGTTTCAGCAACAAATGCTGGTGTACTTAATTTGAGTTCATTACCAGTTTCCCATGCCATGACCGACTTTTCTTGGTAATAATATCGTCCGGTGATAGTGTTCTTACGACTGATAACCTGCTCAATAATATGTAAATAGGCAGCATAGGTTTTTGAATTTGTACGATAAAAGTCATCTTCCGTTTCATCGTAAAAGGCTGCGAGCTGTTTTCTTCCACCCCACCACTCCCAGTGATCGATAAAGGGTACAATTAAGCGCAGGCCATACTTATCAGCATGAGCAATAAGCTGATCAAAAACTACCATGGCTTTTTCATTTAGCAGCGGCATACCATTTGGCAAATCAGGCTTTAAAATATGTGTTTCTCTACCACACTTGGCATCATCTTCATGCTCAACTGACAACACATAAATGCGCGTAGCTTTATGACCCGTTCTTACTAGCGACTTTACCCAATTTTCCTGTTCGTCAGAAGTAGGCCACTTAAAGTGTTGCCCCCAGCCTCTGCGATCATTGGCACACACACCTTTAATGTCATCTTCTATTCGATGAAGCTCAGGCGCATTTAACCCTACAAATCGAAACGTTTTATCACCATCTTTAAGCTGACTGCCATCTCGGGTAATAAAGTGCTCAAAGCTACTAGCAACTGTTTGATTCGAGCATAGTAATAATAAAAATAATACTAAGCGCATGCCCCCCCCTTAGCTTCAATAATTTTAAATAATCGACACAGTTCCATCATGGCTCGTCCGTTATGATAAGGCGCCTTCCAAAAACCGACTTTATATCCTGACGACAAACTAGAGGTATCATTGCTTGATAGCCAATGCCACTCACCGTTTTCTTTATCAAGGTGATAGTGATTAATGAATTGCCAAATAGGCTTACAGACATCTAAATACTGAGTGTTTGCTGTAAGGTAATATGCATTCATAAAACCCACTAATGCTTCTGCTTGTACCCACCACTCGCTACTTTGATGACGACGTTGAGTTGTAAAATCAAACTCATCACACACTTGCCCTTGATCACCAATCGCTTCGGCTAAACAAGCTGAAGCAAGTTGTAATACTATCGGCTTGACCGTGATTTTTACCGCTTCGTCTCCAAGTAATTCGACAGCTTCCCACAACAACCAACTGGCTTCAATATCATGGCCATAAGAAAAAGCAGACGATTTATCTTTCCATGTCATATCAAAAAACAATTTTTGATGACCACTTTGTTGATCAACAATATTTTCAACAAAAATCTCAATAACATGGCGTAATGCTTCTTCTGTCTTTTCTGTGGGATTGATCTGATAAAAAGAAGCATAGGCTTCAAGCACATGAAGATGAGTATTCATTGACTTAGGAACATTGAGATCTTTTTCACTTAACCTGAAATCTTCTATGCTCAGCCAGTCACGAGTACTGGCTTCGACATAGCCACCGTTAACACGATCTCGAGCATGTTTTTCTATCAGTTCAAAATACTCATTCGCTTTCACTAATGCTTTTACAGATTGAGTAAGTTTGTAATAGGCAGACAAGGCGTAAATAGAAAAGCACTGCGCATAAGTTTGTTTTTTACCATGAACAAACTCCCCCTCAGCAGAGAGCTCCCATAAAGCGCCACCATAAACTCGGTCATCAAAATATGTCATAAAATATTCAAAAGCTCGTTCAGCCACTTTTTTGTGGTCTTCTTGTCCTGAAAAAATAGCTAGTTCACTGAAAAACCATAGAATACGACTATTTAAAATAATCCCTTTATTAGCGCCTTTGACAATGTTTCCGAGATGATCCATCTCGCCAATAAAGCCACCATGCTGACGATCTAATGTATTGTCCATCCACCAATTGGCGATGTTATCAAGCTCTTCGCGAACCGATTGATAGCTAAAAACTGTTGCTTTCATAGTTAATTCAATATCCGTTTAATTTATTGCGAAGCATTACTTTCAATTAACTGATTAATTGCCATCACTGATGTAGCTGAACGTAATCCGTCTTCAGGCGAGTGAATACAGTGATCAATCAATCGTTCAACAGTCGTTGTTGCAACATGCATACGGGTATCAGATGACGCGTAATAAATGAATAGATCACCGTTGTCATCGGCTATCCAACCATTACTAAACACAACATTTGAAACATCACCAACACGTTCTGCTCCTTCTGGCGCAATCAAGTGACCAGCAGGTTTATGGGTGATCATCCAAGGCTTATTAAGATCGGTGAGAAAGGTATATAAAACATAACGCAAACCTGCTGCGGTGTTACGGACACCATGTGCTAAATGCAACCAACCTTTATTAGTTTTAATCGGAGCAGGGCCTTGCCCATTCTTAATTTCAGTAATGGTGTGATAGACCTTCTCATCAATAATGGTTTCTTCTTTTATCTCTGGATATTCCATAGATTCACAATAGCCAAAACCAATACCACCTCCGCCGCCAACACTAATAAAACCATCTTGTGGACGGGTATATAAAGCATATTTTCCTTCAATAAATTCTGGGTGTAAGACAACATTTCGTTGTTGTCCCGAATAAGTGATCAAATCAGGCAGACGCTCCCAATTAATTAAATCTTTCGTCCGAGCAATTCCACACTGTGCTTCAGCTGCACTGGTGTTATCAGGTTGAGATTCATCCTTTCTTTCTGTACAAAATAAACCATAGATATAGCCGTCTTGATGTCGAGTTAAACGCATATCATAGATATTTGTATCGGGTCTGTCGGTTTCAGGCATAGTGATCGGCTTGTCCCAAAACTTAAAGTTATCAATACCATTATCACTTTCTGCAACCGCAAAATATGATTTACGATCTACCCCTTCAACACGAACCACGATGACATATTTATCATTGAACTTGATCGCACCAGAATTCAAAGTTGCATTAACACCTATGCGCTCCATGCAAAATGGATTATTGGATTTATTAAAGTCATAACGCCAATTTAAAGGAACATGTTCTCGTGTGATAATTGGATTTGTGTAACGCTGATAAATCCCATTAGTAGTTCCTATTGGGGTATTTTTTTTCCCGAGTAACGTAGTTTGTGCATGTTTTAGTGCACTTAACCTGTCATTAAAATTACTCATGAGTTCCTCTTAGAAATTTATATATAATTACTTAATAATTAAGATGGCGTATTGGTAGCTCGCTTCACATTTAGCTGCTTGTTTATATCAAAAACAACGTCATCCGTTAGCTTGTAGAAAATAATAAAAAGACCTGAAATTAACGCGCCAATAGCAGGTAAGAAGCTGATCATTAACCTCAAACCTTCTTTAGCTTGCTCACTTTGCTCAACATTCGCTTCATAACCGAATAGCGCTAAAGACCAACCGGTAATAGCACCGCCAAGTGTCCAGCCCATTTTTTGTGAGAATGAAGATGATGAAAAAATAAGCCCTGTCGCTCGTCTTCCTGTGGTGTGTTCTGAGTAATCAGCAATATCTGCGTACATCGACCATAGCAATGGAAAAATAATGCCGGCACACATACTGACAATAACTTGTAGCGCCAATATGATCAGGAACTGCTGCTCACTTATAAAATACAGTCCACAACTAAAAATAGCCGCTAAGAACATGGCATACATAAAGGTTTGCTTTTTACCTATTACAGATGAGATAGGTTTTGCTAACACTACGCCAACAATATTTGCCGCCTGCCCAACCACAAGATAAGTCGTGGTAATTCCTAAGCTCACCCCTAAAAAGTCAAACGACTGTATTTCAAAATAATATTTAAAATAATAAACCGCAGAGCCATCACGCATACTATTAAATATCAATGTAGATAGCGCAGCACCTAATAAGATAAACCAAGGTTTATTATGTAAAAGATTGGTAAAGTCTTGCTTAATCGACTTACTTTGCTCTTTAGGTGGTGAAATACGTTCGCGAGTTAACAAAAATGTAAAATAAAACAAGGTCGCCGCAATTATGCCGTAAACAACCATGGTATAAGTCCAGCCTTGCTGTAAATCAGGGCTATCTCCCGCCAAATTACTAAAAAATCCGATCAAAGGATCTATCAGTAAAAAAGCAAAAATACTGCCCGCAAAAGCAAATACCATGCGGTAGGAAGCCAATGAGGTTCTATCCTCTGAATATGGCGATATCACACCTAATAATGACGCATAGGGTACATTCACCGAAGTGTAAGCCATCATCATTAAAGTGTAAGTTACATAGGCATAAACCAATTTACCCGTTGTTGAAAGATCGGGGGTAATAAAGGTGATCACTCCAATCACAGCAAACGGTATCGCGCCAAAAAGTAGAAACGGACGGAATTTCCCCCACCTTGACTCAGCTCTGTCGGATAACACTCCCATAATAGGATCATTCACTGTGTCCCAAATACGCGTGACCAAAAACATGGTGCCTACCGCAGCAGCGCTAATACCGAATACATCGGTATAGAAAACCATTAGATACACGGAAAATATTTTCCAGTACATGGAAGAGGCGAAGTCTCCTAAGCCATAACCCACTTTTTCTTTAAAATCAGGTCTATTCGTCGTTGTTGTTATCTTTGTGTTTGTCATACCCGACACTCATTTAAAATTCAGTTACATTGATTGTGGCAATTTATTTTTTTTATGTTAATCTATTTTCGAACCAAAATGAACCGGTTCACTTTTATTCAAGATAACGCTAAAAAATAAATATTGCTAGTGTTATCTGAAAATTCCTGTGAAAATAGTATCAATATGATTCATATATCAGGTAATTATTGTAATAGCTAAGGGAAAAATAAATGGCTACGATTCGTGATGTTGCAAAAGAAGCAGGTTTAAGTACCGGTACTATTTCTAAAGCGTTAAGTACGCCAGATAAAGTATCACCAAAAAACCTAGCTAAAGTTGAAGCCGCGATAAAAAAGCTAAATTATAAACCGAATATGCTGTCACAAAAATTTCGTAGTAAAACATCTAATACCATTGTTGTTTTAGTACCAGATATAGCGAACTTATTCTTTGCTAGAGTTATTTCAGGAATTGAGACGGTTGCCCAAAAAGAGGGGTTTAGCGTACTGCTTGGTGACACCAAGGACTCTATAGAGCGAGAAAAAGAGTTCGTTGCTATGGTAGAAACTAAACTTGCTGATGGCATTATTAACTTAAGACCTTACAAAGCTGGCGATGCACTATTACCCAGAAAAGATATTATCTCGGTTAGTGCAGGTAGCTGTGAAAATACGCCTGGTCCTGTGGTACGAATTGACAACGTAGAGGCCGCACAAAAAGTAGTAAGTTACTTGATTGGCTTAGGCCATAAAAAAATTGGCGTGATCAGTGGCTTAGAGGATAATCCTCACACCAAAGATCGTTTAAAAGGTTATAAGTTGGCATTGGAAAAAGCAGGAATTAAATTCGACCCGAGTATCGTTGTTGAAGGTGATTTTAATTATTGGTCAGGTTTAAATGCGACAGAAGTATTTGCGCGCATGGCTGAGCCACCTACTGCTATTTTTTGCATGAATGACCAAATGGCTATCGCTGCAATGAAAGGCTTGAAAGATAAAGGATTTAACGTTCCAGAAGACATTTCCATCACAGGTTTTGATGATATGAATGTCTCTCGTTACTGCTCTCCGACTCTGACAACGATTGCGCAACCTGCTCAAAAAATAGGTGAAAAATCTGCAGAGTTATTATTCGAACTATTAACGGATAAAAACCCTGCGGTAACAGACTACGTGCTACCTTATGAATTTGTTATACGTGAAAGTAGCGCAATACCTAAAAATTAAAAAAATTTCGAATAAAAGTAAACCGGTTCAGTAAGATTTAATCTGTATTGGAGTGATACTCCAATAAACTTTAAGGATAACTGAGCCCATGGCTAATAACTTAACTTTCTTTGTGAGTTGGCTTAAAGAACAAGCAATACCGTTCTGGAGCACCCAAGGATTAGATGAGCACGGTGCTAGCTACGAAAAATTCAACGCTGATGGTCTGCCCGATTTAACGGCCAATAGGCGCGTACGAGTGCAAGCTAGACAAATGCTGGTATTTTCCGCTGCACATAAAGCAGGTTGGATCAACAATGGCATTAAGCTAGTTGCAGGACTTGAGCAGTACATTAATCAATTTGCCCGCAATGAAGCTAATAACCATTACGTTCACTTACTTGATTGTAACCACCAAATTACTAATGACCATCAAGACCTTTACGACGTTGCTTTTTTATTGCTTGCCTACGGTTGGCGCTATCACGTATTCAATGACTTAAACGCCTTAAATGCAGCCAATGAATTACTGACACAAATCGATTCTCGATTAAAAGAGTACCCTGGTGGTTGGTGTGAGGGCGATTATAGTAGCAACTTTCGTCGACAAAACCCTCACATGCACTTATTTGAAGCTTTTCTCACACTATATAAATTTACTAAAAACGGTAAATGGCTTGCTAAAGCAGGTGAGATGTACTGCCTTTTTGAAACGCGATTCATCGATCATAAAAACGGAGTTCTTATTGAATACTTTACCGATGATTGGCAACCCGCGCCTTGCGATAAAGGGAAAGTAGTTGAACCTGGGCATATGATGGAATGGGTTTGGTTATTAAGGCAATACCAAAAATACACACAAGCACCTGTCGATAAAATTTGTGACACTCTTTATCACAACGCAATCAAACTTGGACTAGATATCTCAGGTGAATTATTAGTGGACGAAATCAACATCGTAAATCATTCAACAACGGGTAAAAAACGCTGCTGGCCAATGACAGAATGGCTCAAGGCAAGCTTAGAACAGGCAAGAGTAAAAGGAAGCTCAGAATATGATTACTTCGCCGATGCTGAAAAAGCAACGACTGGGTTACTTAAACACTTTATTAGAGAGCCTAAACAAGGCCGTTATATTGATCAACTAGACTCAACAAACACCATCATCAATCACTGTGCTCCAGCAAGTACGCTTTATCATTTAATGATGGCAGGACTGGTCATTATCGAGAACCAAAAGGTACTAGCTTATGCTTCTTAGAATGTCGGTAATGCTGCAAGCTAGCTTTGAAATGTCTGCACAAGCCAACTATCACTTAATTAGTTTAATTGTTTTACGCCTCAAACTGAGATCACTAGTTTTAAACGACTGATTCTCATACCTAAGGCGCTTCAATCACTCATGATAACCTGAAATGCCACGTTAAAATGGAGACCCAAATGTATTCACTTGATTGCTTTAAAGCCTATGATATTCGTGGCATCGTGCCAGATCAGCTTAACTCAACACTCGCTTATGAAATAGGTCGAGCATTTGCGTCATCACTTCGATGCAAACAGGTTGTAATTGGCCATGATATTAGGCTGTCTGGGCCAGAAATTGCTAAAGCACTTGCCAATGGGCTGATGGATTCAGGTGTTGATGTTATTCATATTGGACAATGTGGTACTGAAGAAATTTATTTTGCTGTGCCACATTTTGATGCCGATGGGGGTATCTGTATAACGGCTAGTCATAACCCTGCCAATTATAATGGTATGAAAATGGTCAGTAAAAACTCTGTCCCCATTAGTGGGGATACCGGCTTAAACGACATCAAACACCGCATCGAGCAACAAAAGTATTCACCTCGACAAGGAGCAAAGGGCACGTTAACGTGGCAATCACCGAAGCAAGCATATGTAGAAAAACTGCTTTCTTTCATTAATCAAAAAAACTTGCAGCCGCTTAAGATTGTAGTTAACCCCGGTAACGGTGGGGCGGGAGAAATAATTAATGCACTAGAAAGTCACCTTCCTTTTGAATTTATCAAAATTAACTTTGAACCTGATGGTCATTTTCCTAATGGTGTTCCTAACCCATTGCTAAAAGAAAACCGTTCATCCACTCAACGCGCCATTAAACAACACAATGCTGATTTAGGTGTAGCTTGGGATGGTGACTTCGATCGATGTTTCTTCTTCGACGAGCAAGGTGAATTTATCGAAGGCTACTACTTAGTCGGCTTGCTTGCTAAAGAATTGCTAAAAAATACCCCTGGCGGTAACATCGTTTACGATCCACGCCTATACTGGAATACCGCACAAACAATTCAAACTCATGGTGGCAACGGTATTAAAAGTAAAACAGGGCATGCTTTTATTAAAGAACGAATGCGAGCAGAAAACGCCATTTATGGTGGAGAAATGAGTGCCCATCACTATTTCAAAGACTTTTATTACTGCGATAACGGCAATATACCTTGGTTGTTAATTTGTCAGATACTGTCGCAATCTAAAGCCCCTTTGTCATCATTAGTCTGTGAAAGTCAAAACGCGTACCCATGTAGTGGCGAGATAAATTTGAAAGTAGACAACACTGATAAAGTACTGTTAGCTCTCCATCGAGAATATGCCAAAAGCGCTGAGTCCATCGACGAAATAGATGGCTTAGGTATTAATTATATTGACTGGCGCTTTAACGTTCGATGCTCTAATACTGAGCCATTACTTAGGGTCAATGTTGAGAGCCGAGGTGATATCGAACTACTGCAGAAAAAAACGGGTGAATTGCTTAGCTTTATTAACAGAGTTTAATAAAAGCTATTACGGAGGAAATATGTTTCAATTTTGTCCAAATTGCAAAAGCGACAAACTTACATTCAACAACAATCATTATTGGACATGCAGCAATTGTGACTTTCTCTATTATCATAATATTGCTGCTTCAGTTGCGGGTATTATAGCGTGTGACAATAAAATTCTTTTAACCAAGCGGGCGAAAGCACCAAGCCGTGGTTTACTTGATCTACCTGGAGGTTTTGTTGATCCAAACGAGACCTTAGAACAAGCCCTATCGAGAGAAGTTTATGAAGAACTGGGCATACAAATACAAGATTGGCACTACTTAGCTTCGTTCCCAAATATCTATACATACAAAAACACCAGATACAACACAATAGATACTTTCTTTTATACTCAAATAAAATTAGCTCCTGCTATTACATTAGAGACCTCAGAAGTAAGTAGCGCTCATTGGCTTTCGATAACTGATTTCCAAATTGAAGAACTGTCCTTTCTCTCTATTCAACAAGCTATTCAACACTATAAAAAGAGTGTATATGACCAAAAATAATAACGTAAAAGCCATAGTGTTTTTACTGGCTACCCTTTTTTACATCAAAGCCTTTGCGATCAATATTGTGCTAGTAAACCCAGACAAAATTGGTCGACCATTCTGGGATTTTACCACCATGATAGCAACTAAAGCTGCTGATGAACTTAATGTAAACCTTGATGTGCGATATGGCGGCGGTAACCGCTTTGAAAACTTAAAAATAATTGAAGAAATATCAAAGAGCAAAGATAAACCTGATTATGTTATTTTCTTACCTCATAAAGGAAAAGCAGAACAATACTTTAATCTACTAGAACGCGCTAACATTCATTTTATTTCTCTTGAACGTAGTATGGGCTTTGACGAAATATCTAGACTGAAACATCCAGGCGAAAAATATAAATACTGGCTAAGCGAAGTATTTTTTGATGATAAACAAGCAGGAAGGTTATTAGCAACAAAATTATTAGACAGAGCCCCTAATGAAGCAGAAAAACACAACTTCATCATTGGCATAAGTGGTGCTCATAGCGCTTTATCATCAAACAGAGAACAAGGCCTTCACGAGGTAATAACTAAAAATGATGTGTTCTTACAAACGGTCAAAACAATGTGGGATCCAACAGTAGCGTCTCAAAAGCTTGCTGGCTTAATTAAACGTTACCCAGAAACTAACGTTATCTGGACTGCATCAGATGAGTTAGCATTAGCTGCCCAAAAGAAAATCAAAGAACTCTCTCACAATCACTTTGATATTGGTGGCATTGGTGGCATACCCGAAGCCGTGATTTCAGTCAAAAATAAACAATTAACTGCAACCGTCGCAGGACATTATATGCAGGCTGCTTGGGCTGTTATTATGGCTTATGATCATAGTTTAAATGTGGACATAGAAATACTCGCTAAACCACTTTCCTACAATATAATCACCGCAGATAACGTTGATACTTATATCAAAACAATCAATCCACAAAATTGGAACAAAGTAAATTTTCGACAATTCAGCTTAGCTGAAACCAATAAAAATAATTATAATTTTGATCTTAATAAACTAGTAGGGGAGTTTTAAAACAGGCTTAGTGACTTATTTGATATCCAAGGCTGCTAACCTACATTTTTGTTTATTTGTTTTTTAATTTATTTAGTAAATAACAGATGGTTTAGTTTATTGATAAGAAGTTCCTGTTTTAGGCATAGTCGTAACTACCGCCAACTTCCAACGCTCGCTTGTACGCCGAGCGAGCATGAATTTTCTTTACATAGGCATAGATGTGAGGATACATCGTTGAATCTAATCCCTTAGCAACACACGCTTCAAGAGGAAAACTCATCTGTATATCAGCGCCGCTTAGTTGATCACCTGCAAACCATTCGTGTGCTTTTAGGTGTTCTTCGATAAATTTCATATTTGATTCGATATTAGGGCCGACATATCCGTCCATCACTTTCTTTGTTAAACCTTTGGCTATGGAGCGCACGAAAAATGGCATCGGTTTTTTGGAAACTTTCTCGAAAGCAAGCTTTAATAGCAACTGAGGCATTAATGAGCCCTCAGCAAAATGCAACCAGTAAAGATATTGTTGATGGGCTTCAGTTCCCAGTTCCGGTTTTAATCCTGCCGCCGGGTATTGTGACACCAGATACTCAATAATAGCACCCGATTCAGCGATAGTTTTATCTTGGTCTGTGATAACAGGTGACTTACCAAGTGGATGAATAGCTTTCAAACTAGTGGGAGCCAAATTAGATCCAGGTTCACGCTCATACCGCTGAACTTCATAGTTCACTCCTAGTTCCTCTAGTGCCCACAATATACGCTGTGATCTTGAATTATTTAAGTGATGAACGGTTAGCATAAAAAGTACCCTCTATTCTATAATGCTCTTACTCTGTTTATTATAAACCCAGTATTAACAGTGGTACGTGTACATGAACACTTAATATATGTACTATTGTGCTTAGTAAAAATAAAAACAGGGATTCTAGTATGCTGTGGAGCGCAGAAGTCCAACTTAAGCAGAATATAGCGTTGCACGCACACAACTTGCATGAATTTGTGATTTGTCTAGATGGTACAATTAAGGTTTCAGTAGGTGAGGTTGAAGTCAATTGCCTTAAAGGCGATTCATTCTTTTTACCCGCCAATCTACCACATAAAATCTCACTCAATCGACAACATGGGGAGCCTATTGACGCTAACCTATTTTTTGTATGTATAGATCAAAAGACGTTTAGCGAATTATTAACACCTAACAATACTGAAATTTTGGTTCCATTAACTGAGTTTAAAGAGTTGAAAGTAGCTCGATGTCAATCTAATGCTGAAACGGGTGTTGATTCTCTAACGAAGCTTACGGAACAACTCCAAACAGTTACTTGCCTCAATGACCGCTATAGCGCATCTATTCAAGAAAGTATATTTGTCCAAATGCTGTTAACACACAGAAGTAGACTGGAAATAAGCGACATTCATCAAGATGGCAAACAGCTAAGGCTTGTTAATGCAATGCAATGGATGAAAAGAAATCTCAGTGAAAACATTACCATTGACCACATTGCTGAGCAGGCTAATATGTCTCGCAGCCACCTTTCAAGACAGTTCAAAAAGTATTATTGCTACAGTGTAATTGATTACTTGTTAAAGATAAGGTGCGAAGCCGCAGCAAAGAAGCTTGCTTCAAGTTCTGATGATGTATCAGTTATAGCGTTTGATACAGGATTTTCTAACCTTAGTCATTTTCATCGTCACTTCAAACGAATATTCGGCTTACCACCAAATGCTTACCGTAAAATGTTGCTTGATCAAGGGGTAAAACACTAAAGCTAGGCTTTTGATGACTAGCAATAAAATACCCATTCATGGCGCATCGAAATTAACAAAACGACTTAAAGACGATGTGTAGTTGCGCACATTAAACAATGTTTCGAACATTATTTAACGTGCACAGCAACAAAAGCTTAAGAGTGACTTATTCGACCGTCACTGATTTGGCAAGATTTCGCGGTTGATCAACATCAGTACCTTTAATAATAGCAACATAGTATGAAAGTAGTTGCAACGGCAGGGTATAAACGATTGGTGCGATAATATCATCGCAATGTGGCACGTTGATCACTGTCATGGTGTCATCGCTTTCAAAACGCGCATCATGATCAGCAAACACATACATTAAACCACCACGGGCACGCACTTCTTCCACATTTGATTTCAATTTTTCGATCAAATCATTTTTAGGCGCAACAACGATGACAGGCATTTCAGCATCAATTAGCGCTAACGGACCATGTTTTAACTCACCCGCTGCATACGCTTCTGCATGAATATAAGAAATTTCTTTTAACTTTAATGCGCCTTCCATCGCGATAGGGTATTGATCACCACGGCCAAGGAATAAAGCATGATGTTTATCGGCAAAATCTTCCGCTAATGCTTCAATCGAATCTGCCAGAGCTAATACTTCATCCAGTTTATTTGGTAGGGTCATCAGTGATTGAGCAATGTCACTTTGCACATTTTTGGGCATGCCATGATGTTTTCCTATCGCTAAGGTCATCATTAACAAGCCCACTAGCTGCGTAGTAAAGGCTTTGGTTGATGCTACACCGATTTCTGCGCCTGCCTTGGTCATAAAGGCGAGATCTGATTCACGCACTAATGATGAACCTTGCACGTTGCAAATGGTCATGCTAGCACGATAACCAAGCTCTTTAGCTAAACGTAATGCGGCTAGGGTATCCGCTGTCTCACCGGATTGCGATATGGTCACTAATAGGGCGTTTTTAGGCACGTGTGATTGGCGATAGCGGAACTCACTGGCTATTTCTATATTACATGACACGCCAGCTAAGGCTTCTAACCAATAACGCGCTACCATGCCTGAATGATAACTTGTACCACAAGCAATAATTTGTACATGTTCAATTTCTTTCAGAATTTCATCAGCACCTTCACCGAAGGTATTGATATCAAGCGTATCGCCAATTAAACGACCTTCAAGAGTATTACGAATCGCGGTAGGTTGTTCGTAAGTTTCTTTTAACATGTAGTGGCGATATTCACCTTTATCACCACTGTCTTGTGCTACTTCTCGCTCTTTAGCTTCACGTTCTACACTTTTGCCTTCTTTATCAAAGATATTAACCGTAAAACGAGTTACTTCTGCAACATCACCTTCTTCTAAAAATGAAAACTTACGCGTTACAGGTAATAGCGCTAGCATGTCAGAGGCAATAAAGTTTTCTCCGAGTCCATAACCAATAACCAACGGGCTTCCAGAACGAGCGACAACGATACGATCTTTATCATTGCTGTCCATCACAACTGCGCCATAAGCTCCTTCTAATTGCACGACCGTTCTTTGAAATGCATCTACTAATGAATCGGCTGTTTTTAATTCATGATGCACTAGATGAGCAATCACTTCGGTATCCGTTTCTGAAATAAACTGATAACCAAGTTTTGTTAATTTCTCTCTAAGTTCCTGATGGTTTTCAATAATACCATTGTGGACAACGGCGATATTATCGCTAGATATGTGTGGGTGAGCATTCACTTCACTGGGCGCACCATGAGTTGCCCAACGTGTGTGTGCGATACCGGTGCCACCGAAAAGCGGTTGAGCAGATAAAGCGTCTGATAACTCTTGTACTTTGCCTAAGCGGCGTGAACGATTTAATTGTTTGTCATTATCAATTAATGCCACACCGGCTGAGTCATAGCCGCGGTACTCTAAACGCTTTAGACCTTCTACTAAAATGTCTGCTACATCACGCTGTGCAACAGCTCCTACAATACCACACATAATATTTATCCTTTTGAATTCTTATTAGTTTACACAGATTAAGTTAACGCCTTGCGCAATGATTTTTTCTCTAAACTCCATCGGCATATCGTCATCGGTAATTAAGGTATGAATTTGTGACCATGGAATTTCTAAATTAGGAATTTTTCGATTTATTTTTTCTGACTCAACCATCACAATTACTTCACGCGATACTTCTGCCATCACTTGGCTTAAGCCAAGCAACTCATTAAAGGTAGTGGTACCGCGTTCAACGTCAATACCATCCGCGCCAATAAAGAGCTGATCAAAATCATAAGAGCGCAATACACTTTCCGCAACCTTGCCTTGGAAAGATTCTGAATGTAAATCCCAAGTGCCACCGGTCATCAATAAGGTAGGTTCATTTTCAAGAGAACGGATTTCTTTCGCAATGGCAAGTGAATTAGTCATCACCACTAAGCCTTGTTTATGACTTAACTCTTTGACTAATGCTGATGTGGTGCTACCACTGTCTAAAATTATTCGATTATGATCTCGGATCAATGTCGCTGCTTTTTCAGCAATACTTACCTTTCGTTTTGAAACTTTCTCGCATTTGGGTTCGATCATTTCACTAGGCAAGGGTACCGCACCGCCATATCGACGTAGCAATAGGCCACTGTTTTCAAGAGCCGCTAGATCTTTACGAATAGTTACTTCAGACGTATCAAACTTTTTAGCTAACTGATCAACACTCACTTCTCCTAATTTGTTTAGTTCAGTGATGATGATATGGCGTCGTTGTTTAGTATTTCTTTTTGACATTGTTTCGATTTACAACTTTATATTTCAAACCGAAAGTTATTATAGTTTTTTTGACAAGATATTCAATAGTTCTTGTCGGATCAGTCAAGTTTTACCTTGTTAAAAACTAGATGTAGGATCGATTTAATCGATTAGAGGTTTAAAGTGATAATAATATTGATATTTCGGATGTTGTTTCACTCGCTCAGCCGATTTTTGCAAGGTATTGACTAAATAACTATCAGATTGCCTGTTTATGGCAATATAACTTTTATGGCGAGTTTCTGGAAAGATATGGCTTTTTATTAAATTTTCCGACAATTGACCTTTTTCCAAAAAATAATGCTTTATCACGATAGGATCTGTAAATAAAAAGTCTACTTTACCATTGATAAACAACGAGATAGCTGTATCTATATTTGATACTACATAGAGGTTTTTACCTGGTTCAAAACCTCGTTTTGTTAATAACTTAAAGCCATAAGATTCTCTTATAATTGCAGTAACTTTACTTTTAGCTTGGCTCATTTTTGTGATGTTCAAGTCTTCACGACTTTTTAACGAAATAAATGCTCGAACGGCTTCACTTACAGCAAGTAGCCAATAAAATTGCTCTTCTCTTTCTTCGGTACGTAACATGCTAAAAATCATAGTATTAGCTTGTGTGCTAGCTAATTTAAAGGCTCTAGACCAAGGAACAAAATGCACTTTAGCGCTAATTTTAGCCTCGGCCATTAACATCTTGAAAATTTCAGCACTTGGCCCTTTTAATTGATTGTTTTCCTGATATTGCAATAATTTTGATTCATACGAAAATACTTTCAGCGGAGAGGTAGCATAAGAAGGTGAACTTAAAAATAAGCTCACCGCAAGATAAAAGATATATTTGTAATTACCACATAATTTCATTAACTATTCTTTATAGGTCGTTGCCAGCCTTTAATATTGCGTTGTTTGCCTCTGGCAATGGCAAGTTCATCATTACCCACATCTTTTGAAATAACAGAACCAGCACCAATTGTTGCTGTTGTGCCAACAAACACAGGGGCAACTAATGAGCTATTCGAACCAATAAAGGCATCATCATCAATGATGGTTTGTGATTTATTCATGCCATCATAATTACAAGTGATAGTACCTGCACCAATGTTGACGTTTTTGCCAACCGTGGTATCACCTAGATAAGTTAAGTGGCCTGATTTACTACCTTCTCCCAAAATCGTTTTTTTCATTTCAACAAAGTTGCCGATATGCGAGTCTCTATTCATCACAGAGTCAGGGCGAATGCGTGCAAAAGGTCCAACAGAACATTCATCACCAACAACCGCTCCTTCAATGATACTGTTAGGTTTTATCACCGCATTTTCGCCAATGGTACAATCTTTTAAGATACAGTTAGCGCCAATAGCAACTCCACTGGCAAGAACAACTTCACCTTCAAAAATACAGTTAACATCAATTTGTACTTCTTCACCTATCAATATTTTACCACGAATATCAATACGGTTAGGATCACGTAAACTAGCGCCATTAAGCATTAAAGCTTCGGCTTCACGGAGTTGAAATGCGCGCTCTAACGCTGCTAATTGCACGCGATTATTTGCACCTTCAACTTCTACTTCAGTCTCAGGATGAGCTGTGGTAATCGTTTTACCTTCATGATGACAAGCCGCAATAATATCTGTTAAATAATACTCGCCTTGCGCATTATCATTTGACAAGTTGGCTAACCATCGTTTTAAATCACCACCGTTAGCTAATAAAATCCCAGTATTAGCTTCACTAATGGCTAACTGCTCTTCATTAGCATCTTTTTGCTCAACAATACCTGTGACCTTATTTTCAGTATCGCGAATAATTCTGCCATAGCCCGTCGGATCATTTAAATTCACCGTGAGTAGTGCCATGCCATCTTCAGGCTTTACTGAAATCAAACTTTCTAATGTAGAGACCTTAGTTAGCGGAACATCACCATATAACACCAGTACATCGTCACTATCATTAATATAAGGAGAGGCCATATCAACCGCATGTCCTGTGCCTAGTTGTTCTTTTTGTTCAACAAAGGTCAGATCATCACCATTAATATTGGCTTTTAATATATCTCCGCCAAAGCCGTAAACAAGATAAATACTCTCAGCATTTAAACATCGAGCTGCATCAATAACATGACTGACCATAGGTTTATCGGCCACGGTATGTAAAACTTTTGGTAAGGCTGAGCGCATGCGAGTACCTTTACCCGCCGCAAGAATAACAACTGACAAAGACATAGTAATTCCATTAATTATTGCAAGTTTAATTGGTGATTTTCTACCAATAGTGTTGCTGAAATTGTAACGTTGTTTATTACTATATATCTACACTAATTTTTATTTATCATGCAATAGGCCAACTTGTAAGCCTTCAAACCAATCAAGAAAACGCTTAACATCGTCACCTTTAAATATTCTGCCATGCTGCGGACACATCATGTCTATATCTAATGCACGTACCCGATCAACCCAATCATTTTTCGCTTTATTCGACGGCATCCACCGCTGATGAAACATTTTCATTTTGCTGACATGTTCATTAAAATCTTCGACATATAATGGCGCATCTGTTGATTCTAGAGCAGCCCCGATATCCCCAGACATTAATATTTTTGCTTCAGCATCATAAACATTAAAATTCCCCGATGAATGTAGGTAGTGCGCAGGAATAAACTCCAGCGCAACGCCATCGAGCTTCAGTGTATTTCCAGGGTCAGGGATTGGGTTATAAACGATATTTTCCATGCCAAAATGTTTAATAAAGCCCTCCCAAACCCACGGAGAATGTAAGGTAGCGCCTTCGAGTGCTTGATCCCATAAACCGAGTGAAGAAATAATGTCAGGATCTTGATGTGAGGCGAATAAATGCGTAATTTGCTCAACAGGTATGTGCTTGATCACTGTGGCTAACATTGCTGAAAATAACTCGATTCCCCCAGGATCCATCAACAAGGCATTGTTTTTAGTTATTACTGCATATTGGTTAGTATCAATTATTGCATCAGGCTTATCCGCATCTCGCCCCATCATTAGCCATTGATGGGTTTTATTTTCAAATATTTTTTGTGTTTTCATCGAGCATCCTATACCAATGAGGAAACAAGTTGTTGAGAAGATTGAATATGTTTTTTAATTATCGAAGCAGCACTTTCAACATTATTGGCCACATTATGAAGTGATTCCTGATACGCCACACCCGCTTGGGAAGCTTCTACACGTGATAACGTAGCTAAAATAACGGCCGTTCGTAATTCACCACTTAATTCATCTAATTCGTCGATCAGCTGTTTAATTTGTTTTTGAAACATCAAAATCAATTGGCTTTGATGTTGTTTAGTTCGATTAAAATTGTTATCTAAACTTGAGATGTTTTCACTGTCCTTTGCTCTCTGATATACAGTATTAAATCGACTTATGGCACTGTCTGCGCGAAATTTTTCAGCCGCTGTTTTACTTAAACTTGCTGCTAAGAAATTGATTTGTTTTGAGGATTTAACCGTGACGTCAGCTAATCGGTCAATAAAATCAGTTAACGGCCTAAAACCGGCCGCACCTTCACCTGCCCGTAACGCTACTGCTCGTGCATTACTGGCAGTTAATGATAATTGCTGAGCAACCTTTGTTGCTCGATCTAGTTTTGCTGCTATTACCGCTGCAGCTACAAAATAGTTATATTGAGTTTCGCTCATAACCTTTTATTTTTGTTAAATTCCACAAAAATAATAATAGGTTTAAAATTAGAAACTTGCCTAATTTTTTTTCATAAAACTAAAATAAAAAAGCGACCAATTACCTATAGTAATGGTCGCTTAATATCAATCACTAAAACTTAGTGTTGTTTTACTGCATGGGCTAAAGTTTTTTCTTCGCCGCTTGAATGACACGTAATTTAGCAACAGCTCTCGCTAATTCTGCGGCAGCTTCTGCATAATTAATATCGTCGCCATGAGCATTTAAATGCTCTTCAGCACGTTGTTTTGCTTCTTGTGCGGCTTGCTCATCTAAATCAGCGCCACGTGTTGCAACATCTGCTAACACAGTCACCTGATTTGGTTGAACTTCTAGCATCCCGCCAGAAATGTAGATGACTTCTTCATCACCACCTTTCTTAACGATTCTTGCCATACCAGGTTTTAGTGAGGTCAGCAAAGGTGCATGACCAGGCATAATACCTAATTCACCTTCGCTACCTGTGATCTGTAATGATTCTATCGCACCAGAGAATAAACTCTCTTCCGCACTTACTACATTCAGATTGACACTTGTATATGTCATGTTGACCTCCAAATAGGCGACTAAATAACTTGAGTTACAAGCCGCCAGCCTTCATTACATGTTTTTAGCTTTTTCAGTTGCTTCTTCAATAGAACCAACCATGTAGAAAGCTTGCTCAGGTAAATCATCATATTCACCAGCAAGAATGCCTTTAAAGCCAGCAATGGTGTCTTTAAGTGATACATACTTACCAGGAGAACCAGTGAATACCTCTGCAACGAAGAACGGTTGAGATAAGAAACGTTGGATCTTACGCGCACGGTCAACAGTCTGTTTATCTTCTTCAGAAAGTTCGTCCATACCTAAGATAGCAATGATATCTTTTAGTTCTTTGTAACGTTGTAATGTTGATTGTACGCCACGCGCTGTTTCATAGTGCTCGGTACCAATCACTAATGGATCTAACTGACGTGAAGTTGAATCAAGTGGATCGATTGCTGGGTAAATACCTTGAGCAGCGATATCACGAGAAAGTACAACTGTTGCATCTAAGTGAGCAAAGGTTGTTGCTGGGCTAGGGTCAGTCAAGTCATCCGCAGGTACATATACCGCTTGGATTGAAGTGATTGAACCTTTCTTAGTTGAAGTAATACGCTCTTGTAAGATACCCATTTCTTCAGCAAGTGTTGGTTGGTAACCTACCGCTGATGGCATACGACCTAATAGTGCAGATACCTCAGTACCAGCAAGCGTATAACGATAAATGTTATCAACGAAGAAAAGTACGTCACGACCTTCGTCACGGAATTTCTCAGCCATTGTCAAACCAGTCATCGCTACACGTAGACGGTTTCCTGGAGGCTCATTCATTTGACCGTAAACTAACGCAACTTTATCAAGTACGTTTGAATCGTTCATTTCATGATAGAAATCGTTACCTTCACGAGTACGCTCACCAACACCAGCGAATACAGAATAACCACTGTGCTCGATTGCGATGTTACGGATAAGCTCCATCATGTTAACGGTTTTACCAACACCAGCACCACCGAATAGACCAACTTTACCACCTTTGGCAAATGGACATACTAAGTCGATTACTTTGATACCAGTTTCTAACAATTCATTCGCAGCAGCTTGATCAGCATATGCTGGTGCTTCACGGTGAATTGACCATTTTTCTTCTTCGCCAATTGGGCCAGCTTCATCGATCGGCTCACCCAATACGTTCATAATACGACCCAAAGTGGCAGTACCTACTGGCACCTGGATGTTATTACCTGTGTTTACTACGTTCAGACCACGACGCAAACCGTCAGATGAACCCATAGCGATTGCACGTACTACGCCACCGCCTAATTGCTGTTGTACTTCAAGTACTAAGCCTGAAAGGTCACCTTCAGTTACATTTAATGCGTCATATACCTGAGGTACAGCATCTTGTGGAAACTCTACATCCACAACTGCGCCAATGATTTGGACGACTTTACCTGTACTCATGTTTAATCCTCTATAATTGTGCTCTTTTTACAAGAACATTTACCTATACCGCTGCAGCACCAGCACAAATCTCACTCAATTCTTGTGTGATACTTGCCTGACGTGCTTTGTTATATACCAATTGTAAATCGTCGATTAAGTCACCTGCATTATCGGTTGCGGCTTTCATTGCAACCATACGAGCTGCTTGCTCACATGCGAGGTTTTCAACTACACCTTGATATACTTGAGACTCTGTGTAACGAACCAATAATTGATCAAGCAATGCTTGTGCATCAGGTTCATACAAATAATCCCAACGATGTTGTATTGCGTCATCGTCTGACTTAGGTAAAGGTAAAAGTTGATCGATGGTCGGCTCTTGCGTCATGGTGTTAACAAACTTGTTATACACAATGAACAGCTTATCAATGTCACCATTGTCATAGGCATTCAGCATCACCTTAACACTACCGATAAGGTCTGTTACTGAAGGGCTATCACCCAACCCTGAAATTTGTGATGTTACATTAGCGCCCATGTTGTTGAAAAAAGCAGTCGCTTTTGAACCAACAACACCAAACTCAACATCAGCACCTTGCTCTTGCCATTTACCAGCATCAGCAAGCACCTGTTTAAATAAATTAATATTTAAACCACCACATAATCCACGATCAGTAGAGACAACGATATAGCCTACGCGCTTAACTTCACGCTCTTCCAAATAAGGATGGCGATATTCTAAGTTACCAAGCGCGATGTGACCGATCACATTTCGCATATTTTCAGCGTATGGACGAGAGGCAGCCATAGATTCTTGCGCTCTGCGCATCTTACTGGCTGCAACCATTTCCATCGCGCTGGTGATTTTCTGCGTATTTTGTACGCTTCCAATCTTCGATTTTATCTCTTTAGCGCCGGACATGACTATTCTCTCCGAAAGTTAACTAATTACCAAGTTTGCGTAGCTTTGAATGTATCAATTGCTTTCGCTAAACCTGCTTCAATGTCTTTATTGTAATCGCCACTTTCGTTGATTGTAGCCATCAACTCAGCACACTCATTGTTTGCGTAGGTTAATAACGCCGCTTCAAAATCAACTACTTTGTTGATTTCAACATCTGTTAAATAACCTTTCTCAGCAGCAAATAATGATATTGCTGTTTCCGCAATTGATAGTGGGCTGTATTGCTTCTGCTTCATTAATTCTGTTACGCGTTGACCGTGTTCTAATTGAGCACGTGTTGCGTCATCTAGGTCAGAAGCAAATTGCGCGAACGCTGCTAGCTCGGCATATTGAGCTAACGCTAAACGGATACCACCACCCAATTTCTTGATGATTTTCGTTTGTGCAGCACCACCAACACGAGATACTGAAATACCCGCATTTACCGCTGGGCGAATACCCGCGTTAAATAGGTTAGATTCTAAGAAGATCTGACCATCGGTAATTGAGATTACGTTTGTTGGTACGAATGCTGATACGTCACCCGCTTGCGTTTCAATAATTGGTAATGCAGTTAATGAACCCGTTTGGCCCTTAACTTCACCATTAGTGAATTTTTCTACATAAGCTTCATTTACACGAGCGGCACGCTCTAATAAACGAGAGTGAAGATAGAAAACGTCACCTGGGTATGCTTCACGTCCTGGTGGACGACGTAATAGCAATGAAATTTGACGATAAGCAACAGCTTGCTTAGACAAATCATCATATACAATTAACGCATCTTCACCGCGGTCACGGAAGTATTCACCCATTGAACAACCAGAATATGGAGCAAGGTATTGTAATGCTGCCGCTTCAGAAGCCGATGCAACAACAACAATCGTGTTGGCTAATGCGCCGTGCTCTTCTAATGAACGAACAACGTTTGCTACTGTTGACGCTTTTTGACCAACAGCTACATAAATACTCTTAATACCAGTGTTCTTTTGGTTAATAATGGCATCTAATGCGATCGCTGATTTACCTACTTGGCGGTCACCGATGATAAGTTCACGTTGACCACGACCAATTGGAATCATTGAGTCGATTGATTTAATACCAGTTTGTACTGGTTCATCTACCGATTTACGTTCGATAACACCTGGTGCAACAACTTCTACAGGAGAGAAGCCATCATTATCAATTGGGCCTTTGCCATCAATTGGTTCACCTAAGGTGTTTACTACGCGGCCTAATAAGCCACGGCCTACTGGTACTTCTAAAATACGACCAGTACCTTTAACTTTTACGCCTTCAGCAAGGTCCGCATAAGGACCCATAACTACCGCACCTACCGAATCACGGTCAAGGTTTAACGCGATAGCGTAACGACTGCCAGGAAGTTCGATCATCTCACCTTGCATTACGTCTGCAAGACCGTGGATGCGAATAATACCGTCAGTTACAGAAACGATAGTACCTTCGTTACGAGCTTCACTAACTACGTCAAACTGGTCAATTCTATTCTTGATCAGTTCAGCGATTTCAGTGGAATTCAGTTGCATGCTCTATTCCCCGTTAAGATTGTATTGTTGTTGCTAAGCGGTCCAATTTACCTCGTATTGAACCATCTATTACCATGTCACCAGCTTTGATTAACAAGCCGGAAACGACGTTTGCGTCTACAACACAATTGAGCTTTACTTTTCTAGCCAAACGCTTTTCAAGCGCGGCGCTTATTACTTTTTGTTGTGCTGCTTTTAATTTCACAGCAGATGTAACATCCACAGAGATTTCTTTCTCATATTCAGCTTTTAATTCACTGAATTGTTCCAGTACCTGTGGTAGCACCAACAAACGATGATTTTCAGCCATTACTTTGATTAAGTTCTGGCCTTTACTGTCGAGCTGGTCTTCACAAACTTTTAGGAATAGATCCGTTGCTTGTTCAACCGATGCGCCACCCGAAAGGTAGTTCACCATAGTTTCGTTTTGAGAAACTTCTGCGGCAAACACTAGCATAGTTAACCAGTTGTCTACTGCATCAGCTTCAACAGCAAAATCAAACGCTGCTTTAGCATAGGGACGAGCGACAGTTGTCAATTCAGACATAGCTCTTTACCCTCTTAAAGTTCAGCTACAAGTTTATCTAAGATGTCGCTGTGCGCAGCGGCATCAATTGAACGCTCGAGAATTTTCTCAGCACCAGCTACTGCAAGAACCGCCACTTGTTGGCGTAATTCTTCTTTCGCTTGGTTACGTTCAGTCTCAATTTCTGCATGACCAGCAGCTAAGATTTTCTCTTTCTCTGCTTGTGCTTTTTCTGCAGCTTCTTCAACAATTTGTGCTTCACGCTTTTTAGCAGCTTCAACAATTTCTGCTGCTTGCGCTTTAGCTTCTTTTAGTTGCGCCGTGGCTTTCTCTTGAGCAAGCTCAAGATCTTTAGCAGCACGGTCTGAAGCAGCTAACCCGTCAGCAATTGTTTTCTGACGTGTTTCAATGGCACCCACAATTGGAGGCCATACAAACTTCATACAAAAAATTACAAATACGACAAAAGCAACTAATTGACCAATTAACGTGGCATTAATATCCATTGTACGTACCTCCTATCAATGTTCGTAAATAAAAATCAGGTTCTTAGCCAAGACCAACAACGAACAATAGGTATAGACCGATAGCAACACCGATCATCGCGATAGCATCAATAAGACCCGCTACGATGAACATTTTAACTTGAAGCTGTGGCGCTAATTCTGGTTGACGAGCAGCAGATTCTAAGAACTTACCACCTAATAGACCAAAACCGATAGCAGTACCTAGAGCACCTAAGCCAATTAGTAAAGCAACTGCGATAGCAATCATATTTATCTCCGATTATTTAAAGTAAAGTTTAAAGTTTAAGTAAAATAGTACTTCGGGCTTCCTGCCCTAAACCCTTCGGGCCGACCTTTGTCGTTTAACTCTTTCCCGAAGAGTTAGTGATCTTCATGCGCTAGGCTTAAATAAACGATAGTTAGCATCATGAAAATGAACGCTTGTAATGGGATTACCAATAAATGGAATGCTGCCCATAAAAAGTGTACTGGCAACTGGAATAAACCAATTGTCGCAATTAATAAGAAAATTAACTCACCCGCATATAAGTTACCGAATAAACGTAACGCTAATGATAGTGGGCGTGCCAACATAGTCACGGTTTCTAAGATAAAATTGACCGGATAAAGTGACCAATGGCCAAACGGCTGTGTGGTTAATTCTTTAATAAATCCACCAATACCTTTAACTTTGATTGAGTAGTAGATCACTAAGAAGAACACACCAAATGCTAATGCAAATGTAATGTTAGGATCAGTTGTTGGCACTGGTTTCATATAGATATGAGATAACTCTATACCAGAAACCCAATGAATTAAGTGCGGTAATAAATCAACCGGCACCCAGTCCATCGCATTCATTAACAATACCCAGACAAAAATTGTCAGGCTTAATGGTGCAATTAAAGGATTCTTACCATGGAAAGTACTTTTAACGCTATCATCAACAAAGTCGACAATCATTTCTACCGCGCATTGTAATTTGCCTGGTACTCCAGTTGTTGCTTTTTTAGCAACCGAACGGAAAATAACTAAAAAGAGCAAACCTAAAAAGACAGACCAACCTAAAGAATCTAAATGAACAGTCCAGAAACCTTCACCGACAGTTAAATTAGCTAGATGGTGCCTAATATATTCTTGGCTGGTTAATTCAGCAGCTGAAGACATATTATTTTTCCCAATGATTAAAGTTTAAAAATAAAGGTGTTAGTAGCGGCATAACCACAACTAAACAAAAACCAACAAAAAAGGGTACCGGTAATAACACTAAAAACTTGAAGGCTAGTGCAAATAATAGCGCGGTCAATCCCAATTTTAATTTCACACCACTAAAAAATGAATTCATCACTTGTTTAGCAGCACGAGCACCTGCATATTTAAATGCTTTATAGGCAAATACAACATTAGGGACTATCGCCACAGCACCTCCAACTAAAGTTGAATAAGCGTGAGATAATCCCCAAATAAAATATGTTATTAATGTAAAAGTTATTACGGCAATACACATAGCAAGCAATTGTTTTATTGCAACTTGCCTACCTTTTGCTGTTAACGCATTATTTTGCCAAGTTATCACTTGACTCTCCAAACGAAATCTTTCGTAAAACTCATACTTTTTTAAAGCGCAAACAAGGAACTTTAAAAAGTCGACGCAAGTATACTTAATTACACCGTGAATGCAACAAAATAGGGCATTAGATGCCCTCAATATGTGCGATTAACGTGTAATTTTTAATATCACTGATATGAATATTTAAAAAGATCCAAAACGAGCAACAATGCCATCAAGTTCATCAAGGTTGCTGTAAGAAATGACCAATTTACCTTTGCCTTTTTTATTATGGTTAATGGTGACTTGTGAACCGAGCTTTTCAGATAAGTTTTGTTCTAACGATTGGGTGTCAGGATCTTTAACTTTTGCCGCTACTTCTTTTGCCGGCTCTTGCATTTTTTTAATAAATGCTTCGGTTTCTCTGACCGTTAACTCTTTAGCAACTACAGTACGAGCAGTGTTGGTTTGCACATCATTTTGTAACGCTAATAAAGCACGGGCATGACCCATTTCAATATCACCATGCTCTAACAAAGTTTTTACTTCTTCATTTAAGTTATTTAAACGCAATAAGTTCGTAACTGTTGTCCGTGATTTACCTACAGCATCAGCGACTTCTTGATGTGTTAATTCAAACTCGGTTAACAATCGCTCTAAAGCAACGGCTTCTTCCATGGCATTAAGATCTTCCCGTTGAATATTTTCAATCAACGCCATGGCGACAGCTGCTTCATCTGGTACGTCTTTAATTAAGCAAGGTACCATATCAATATTGGCTAATTGGGCAGCTCGCCAACGACGTTCACCGGCAATGATTTCATAGCTATCTTTCGCAAGTGGGCGCACAACGATCGGCTGGATAATCCCTTGAGATTTAATCGAATTACATAATTCATCAAGCGCATCAGGAGACATATCTTTTCGCGGCTGATACTTACCCGGTTGTAACTGTTCAATCGGTAATTTTTGTAATTCGCTTGTATTTGGATTATTCGTTTCCGTCTGTTCAATAGACGCTTGTTCATTATCTTGCTGCTTGCGTGGTGCATTAGTTAGTAATGCATCTAATCCACGACCTAGGCCTCTACGTTTTGACGGACTCATAAATTTCCTTGCTGAATTTTTTTATTCGGTAGTAACTTGCTGATTTGCAGTTTTTTCTTGCTCTGCTTTGCGGAGTATTTCCCCAGCAAGAGCCAGATACGCTTTTGCACCCGTCGATGATTTATCATAATACATCGCCGGAGCACCAAAACTTGGTGCCTCTGCCAACCTGACATTACGAGGAATAACCGTACGATAGACTTTATCACCAAAATGACGTTTCAGTTGTTCCGATACATCATTTGCTAATCGATTACGCGGATCATACATAGTCCGTAAAATACCTTCAATGTGTAAGTTACCGTTGACGACAGAAGTTAACTGCGAAATGGTATCCATTAATGCTGTTAAGCCTTCTAAGGCATAATACTCACATTGCATAGGAACTAATACTGAATCAGCGGCGGTCATCGCGTTTACGGTCAACATGTTCAATGAAGGAGGGCAATCAATAATAATAAAGTCATAGTGACTTTTTACCGGTGCTAACGAATTTTTTAAGCGTTGTTCACGAGCAAACACTTCCATTAATTTAATTTCAGCAGCGGTTACATCAGTATTGGCAGCAATTAAGTCATAAATTCCCGCGGTTTCTTTACACACTACCTGTTCAAATGGTAATTCATCGATCAATAATTCATAGCAAGTTGCAGGTACTTCATATTTATCGATACCACTGCCCATAGTGGCGTTACCTTGAGGATCAAGATCAATCAATAACACTTTACGCTTGGTTGCTGCCAAAGATGCAGCTAAATTGACCGCAGTGGTGGTTTTTCCAACCCCACCTTTTTGATTAGCAACTGCAATTATTTTTCCCACTAGAACCTCAAACGAATTTATTCTTGTTAAACTTTTTTTAGTTCAATCAAATGACGTTCACCAATTAATTCAGGAACAGTTATTTGAACGCTATTTTCTAATGTTATGCCTTGTGGCAACTGTTGTAATTCTTGTTCAGGGTATTGCCCCTTTAATGCAAAAAAACGTCCGTGCTCATTTGGGATCAGGTGTGAACACCAAGTGATCATATCTTCTAATGATGCAAAAGCACGGCTTAGCACACCATCAAATAATTTTTCAGGTTGATAAGCTTCTACTCGAGAAAGTAGAGGAGTTACATTATCAAGTTTTAATTGAAATACAACCTGTCTTAAAAAGGTAATGCGTTTTCCTAAGCTATCTAACAAAACGAATTGCTTCTCTGGATAAAGTATCGCTAAAGGGATCCCTGGCAAACCGGGCCCTGTTCCTACATCAATAAATGATTGACCTATAAGTGATGGCCCTACCATTAAACTGTCCATGATATGCTTGACTAACATCTCACTCGGGTTTCTAACCGATGTTAGATTATATGCTTTATTCCATTTATTTAATAATTCAACATATTGAATTAAAAGGGCAATTTGGTCTTCATCCAAGCTGAGATCTGTTTGGGCAACCAACTTAACCAGTTCATTATGTAATGACATTAATGATAAGCCTACTTAATTATTGTTATTTATGCTGATTTTCTAAGCAACCCATGCTTTTTCAAATACACTAAGAGTAATGAGATTGCAGCGGGTGTTATGCCTGAAATACGAGACGCTTTACCAATAGTTTCGGGCTTAGCATCTGTTAATTTTGCTACCACTTCATTCGATAATCCAGAAATTTGTCCATAATCAAACGAAGTTGGGATCAGCGTATCTTCATGACGTTTTTTCTTTGCAATATCATCAAGTTGACGTTCAATATAGCCGGCATATTTAATTTGAATTTCGACTTGCTCAGTAGCTTGTTTATCCGCTAATTCAGCACCTAGTCCCTCAATTTTCATTAAGTCGTTATAACGAACTTCTGGACGACGAACTAAGTCTTCTAGGCTGTTTTCTCGGCTAATCGGCGTTTTTAATAATTGATTAACTTGTTCAACGGCTTGGTGATCTTTTTGGATCCATACCGATTTTAATCGTTGACGTTCTAACTCAATATTTTCCATTTTTTCATTGAATCTACGCCAACGGTTTTCATCAACCAGCCCCAATCGATAGCCATGTTCTGTTAGGCGAATATCGGCATTATCTTCTCTCAATAATAAGCGATATTCAGCACGCGAAGTGAACATACGATACGGTTCTTTTGTTCCTAAGGTGGCTAAATCATCGATTAACACCCCCATGTATGCTTGGTCGCGTCCTAAAACAAGTTGTTCTTTGCCTTGTACCTTGGCGGCTGCATTTGTCGCCGCAATAAGACCTTGCGCACCAGCTTCTTCATAGCCGGTAGTCCCATTAATTTGACCAGCAAAGTATAAATTACTAATAAATTTACTTTCTAAGGTTTGTTTTAAATCTCGTGGATCAAAATAGTCATATTCAATCGCATAGCCTGGTCGGGTTATATGTGCATTTTCAAAGCCTTTAATTGATCGAACTAAATCCATTTGTACATCAAAAGGCAAACTTGTTGAAATACCGTTAGGGTAAACTTCATGGGTAGTTAACCCTTCAGGTTCAACAAAAATTTGATGAGAATTTTTATCCGCAAAACGGGTGATCTTATCTTCAATTGACGGGCAATATCTCGGACCAACACCATCAATAACGCCTGTATACATTGGCGAACGATCTAATCCGTTTCGTATAATCTCATGTGTTTGTTCATTGGTATGAGTGATATAACATGAAATTTGCTTAGGGTGATCATCTAACGATCCCATAAACGAAAAGACTGGACGAGGATCATCACCTGGCTGCTCTTCCATTACTGAAAAATCAAGCGTACGAGCATCTAAACGCGGTGGAGTACCTGTTTTTAGGCGATCCATTCTAAATGGCATATCACGTAATTTATTTGCTAAGTTGGTACTAGCTGGATCTCCTGCACGGCCACCTTGATAATTATTCAAGCCAATATGGATCTGACCAGCTAAGAAGGTACCAACGGTAAGGACAACGGATTTAGCTTTAAATTTAAGCCCCATTTGCGTTGAAACACCAACGACTTGATCGTTTTCTAAAATTAGATCATCACAAGGTTGTTGAAAAATAGTGAGATTTTGTTGATTTTCAAGATAATTCCTCACAAAAGAACGGTACAGAACTCTATCTGCTTGGGCTCGAGTTGCTCTTACCGCAGGGCCTTTACTGGCGTTTAACGTTCTAAATTGGATCGCAGCGTGATCAATCGCTGTTGCCATTAAACCACCAAGTGCATCAATTTCTTTAACTAAGTGACCTTTACCAATTCCACCGATGGCAGGATTACATGACATTTGACCTAAAGTATCAATATTATGGGTCAATAATAATGTATTACAGCCCATACGTGCTGAGGCTAATGCAGCTTCAGTACCTGCATGACCACCACCAACAACAATTACATCATATGAGCTTTGATACCACATAAAAATTTAGCCTTGAAAATCATTTAAAAATAAAAGGGCACGTATTTTAACTTTTTTTAGCATCAAGGGGAATGATCAAATTAAGAAAAAAGATCGCATGACGATCACTTAATAATATATAAGATCTATTTAAAGATCTTATTATTACTTACTACTAGTAAAAAGGATCTTTGTGGATAAGCGATTTTCTTTAATTTAAAACAATCACTTATGGCTAACCTTTCTATGTGATCAAACCTTGATCAAAGCAGGAAAAAGCTTTGATCAAAAGCTTGTTTTATCCACAGGGCTAAGTTTTGAATTATTTATAAACTGGAAAATAAAGGTTAATTAATAGCTTTTTTTATTTTTATCCACATTTGAAAGTTATTTCTGTTATTAATGTGAATAACTTATTAGTAACCGTTTATAAAAGATCTTTATTTGCTAAGATCCACGCCTGAGATTCTTCCTCAGGATCTATATCTTGTTGCATATCTAAGGTTTTTAAATTTAATAATTCTACACAACCTTTTGATTTTAATAATTTATCTATGTTTTTTGCTGCTTGGCAGTAGGTATCATAACTTGAATCTCCTATGCCGATCACTGCAAATCGTATCGATGATAGATCATGCTTGCTTGTTGTGAGTTGTTTGATGAAAGGTAGAATATTGTCTGGGTAGTCGCCTGCGCCATGTGTCGATGTACAGATCAACCAAGTTTGGCTTTCGTGTGGAATATCATCAAAATTAGGTTGTAAATGCAGCGCTGTTTGATGACCCAATGCTGTTAATGTTTCTTCACATGCTTCGGCAACATATTCTGTGCCACCTAACATGCTACCGACAATGATCTGAATACTTGCCATTATGAGGATCCTTAATTGTAAATAATGTAATTTCGAGTGGTGATAGCCTCATTATAATTAGCTGGTATGTTGTTGCTATCTTTTCTCTTCTATAAAAGATGAGGTAGGTCACATTTTTATGTGAAAACACGCTAACGATTGCTTTTAGCTCAGTATTGTTAGCGTGTTGTTCTGGCTGAAAAGTGTAGTAAAGCTATTTACCTATACAGAAAGATGAAAATATTTGTCCTAATAAGTCATCATTAGTAAATTCACCTGTGATTTGATTAAGAGCTTGTTGGCATAAGCGTAATTCTTCGGCAAGTATTTCACCTGCAACATAAGCTTCTAATTGATCTAATCCTGTTATTAAGTGATGATGTGCTTGTTCTAAGGCGGCTAAATGCCGACGCCTTGCCATAAAACCACCTTCCATGTTCCCTTGGTAACCCATAATATCTTTTAAGTGTTGTTTGAGCGCAGAGACGCCATTTCCCGTTTTTGCCGATAAAGCAATGGTAGGCAAATCTGCTTGCTCGATAATACCTGTTGGAGTGCCTGATATATCTGCTTTATTTCTGATCACTGTAAGCCCGATATTTTCTGGGAGTTTCTCGAAAAAATCAGGCCAGATAGATTTAGGATCTTCATGCAGCTCATGGGTTGAATCAACCATAAGTAAAATACGATCGGCCTGATTAATTTCTTGCCAAGCTCGTTCAATGCCTATTTGTTCAACTTTATCTGCGCTTTCTCTTAACCCCGCGGTATCGATAATATGTAGTGGCATTCCATCAATATGAATTTGCTCTGAAAGTACATCTCGTGTTGTACCTTCTATGTCAGTTACTATCGCAGACTCCTTACCGCTTAAGGCATTTAGTAAGCTTGATTTACCTGCGTTAGGTCGCCCTGCAATCACTACCCGCATACCTTCTCTGATTATGCTGCCTTGTTGTGCTTGCTGTTGAACATTCTCGACTTGTTTGATGATTGCTTTGAGATCATTGACTATTTTTTCATCGGCAAGAAAGTCGATTTCTTCTTCTGGAAAATCAATCGCTGCTTCTACGTACATGCGTAAATGTATAGTGCTTTCTACCATATCTTGTACAAGTCTTGAAAAATCACCTTGTAAGGAATGTAGTGCACAGCGAGCGGCTTGTTCTGAACTGGAATTGATCAGATCGGCAATCGCTTCGGCTTGTGTCAGATCTAATTTGTCATTGATAAATGCTTGTTCACTAAATTCACCGGGTTTTGCCATGCGAACATTATCGAGAGATAATATCTCTTTTAATAGCATGTCGAGGATCACTGGCCCACCATGGCCTTGAAGTTCAAGTACATCTTCGCCGGTAAAAGAATTAGGCCCTTTAAAATATAGAGCAATACCTTGATCTAACGCTTGTTGATTTAAGTCGTTAAAGGTTAAATACTCCGCTTTACGTAACTCTGGCAGTTTCCCTAAGATTGCCTGGGCAACATTTGCCACTTCTGGCCCTGATACACGAATAATACCTACGCCTCCCCGGCCTGGGGCTGTTGCTTGCGCTGCGATAGTTTCTTTTCGAGAGAAAGCTTGTGTCGTCATCGGGTACCTAAATCATGTTGTGGCTAAGAAAGCGGCTATTATAAACCCTTTGATTGAAATAGGTAATAGTGGCTAAAGGAGAATCAGCCTACAGAGTGCAGATCTTATTGTTTGAGTTGGCTACTAGCTATCTTATGTACTTATAAAAAACGCGACTTAAAAGTCGCGTTTTTATTGTCAAATAGTTCAGTGTTATTTTGCTTTTTGCTTTTCTAATGCACTGAATATTATCTTCATTTGAATAATTGAAATGACATTACTGACCAACCAGTACAATACTAATCCTGATGGGAACCAGAAGAAAAATACGGTAAACATTACTGGCATATATTGCATGATTTTTTGTTGCATCGGATCTTGTATCGTCATCGGCTGCATTTTTTGCATGATGTACATACTGATCCCCATTAATATCGGTAAGATGTAATATGGGTCTTTTGACGATAAATCTTGTAACCATAAACCAAAGGTTGCATGGCGTAATTCGACACTTTCTAAAAATACCCAGTATAGCGCTAAGAAAATTGGCATTTGAATTAACAGTGGTAAGCAACCGCCCGCAGGATTAACTTTTTCTTTACGGTACAGCTCCATCATTGCTTGTGACATTTTTTGTCTGTCATCGCCAAAACGCTCTTTTAATTGCGTCATTTTAGGCTGTAATTCACGCATTTTAGCCATTGATGAGTATTGCGCTTTAGTAAGCGGATACATTAGGCCTTTTACTATGATGGTAATAATAATAATGGCAATACCCCAGTTAACTACGAGCGCTTGAATCTGTAGTAATAACCAGTGCAGTGGCTGACTGATCATAAATAAAAAGCCAAAATCAACGGTAAGCTCTAGACCATCAGCAATTTCGCCTAAGTTTTCCTGATCCTTTGGCCCTACATACAAGCTAGTAGATGCAGTTGCTTGTTGATTTGGCTCTATTAATATTGCCGGTGCTTTGAATCCTATGACGGCTTCATGATTACGGGTATAGCTGGTATAAAGTTGGTTCACTTCATTTTGTGCTGGGATCCAGGAAGCAACAAAGTAGTGTTGCAACATGGCAACCCAACCACCTTTTGTTGCTACATTTAAGTTGGCATCAGCAATATCATCAAAGTCATATTTTTCATAGCGCTCGTCTTGAGTTGAATATGCAGCACCACGATAAGTGGGTAGTAAACCAGAAGCTTCTTTATCAACAATGCTAGATTGTTTTAGCTGGGCGTATAGTTCGACACTTGCTGTGCTAGAAGATTGGTTATCAATAATGTAATCAAGTGATACTTGATAATTTGATTTTTCAAAGGTAAAGCGCTTAATAACACTTAAGCCCGATTCCGTCACATAAGTTAAATCTATCACTAACGGGCTATCACCTGCTAATTGATAATCTTGCTTTTCGGTGTGATAGATTGGACGACCTTTAACTGTTCTGTCGATCCCTTGCGCGCCTGTTAAACCACTTTGTGCAATGTAAGTAAATTGACCATTTTGCATGATGGTAAAGGGGGTTTCACTGCCTTGTTCTGTTTCATAATCTAATAAAACGGCCTCAACAATGTCGCCACCTTGGGTGTTAATTTTAATTTTTAATACATCAGTTGTTACGGTAATTAGGTTTGCAGTAGCTGGTGTAGCCGCTACAGGCTTATTATTTGCTTCGCTTGAAGCAGGAACAAAGTCGTCAGAAGTCGCAGCAGATGGTGTTGCGCTATTTTGAGCAATAATATCTTGTTCCTGTTTTACAGGCGCATTATCTAACTGCCATTGCTGGTATAATAAAAAGGTGACAACCATTAAGGCAATGAACAGAAAACTGCGTTGAGATTCCATAATATGTTATTTCTCTTTTTTTAGTGGTGGCACGGGATCTTCACCTCCCGCATTTAATGGGTGGCATTTTAGTATACGTTTGCTTGCTAACCAACAACCTTTTATCACACCGAAGCGATTTATTGCTTCAATTGCGTAATTTGAACAAGTTGGATTAAATCGACAATTGTTGCCGAGTAGTGGGCTAAGCCAACGCTGATAAGCTTTTACTAAAGATATCGCAATTATTTGTGGCGCTGAATTATTTTTCGCCATATTTTTTCTAATTGCTGTCTGATTTGATGATTTTCAAGTGTATCTGTGCCAGATTTCACCATTACGACCAAATCAATATTTGGTAATTGATGCTGGTTTAAGCGAAAACTTTCTCTTATTTGTCGTTTGATACGGTTACGTTGAACGGCTAATTTGACACGCTTTTTGGCGATGGCTAGACCTAATCGCTTATTGTTATCAGTATTTGATGTCACTAAAATAGTGATATGACTTGAACCAAATCGGATTGGTTTTTTGAATACATTTTGGAATTGACTGGGAGTCAATAAACGTGACTCCCGAGTAAATTGATTAGTAACCATTTGGTTACCTTCTCTTTATTAAAGATTAAACAAAGAGATTACGCGCTTAGGCGTGCACGGCCTTTTGCACGACGACGTGCAAGTACTGCACGACCGTTTTTAGTAGCCATACGAGCACGGAATCCGTGGTTACGTTTACGCTTTAATACGCTAGGTTGAAATGTTCTTTTCATTACGCTATCCGTCGGTTGTTGTTGCCCTGGCAAAACCGCCGTTTCGAGCACACTGGGTCTAAAAATGAGGGCGAATTCTATATATAAATAAATTAATTGTCAATATTTATTGTCTCTTTAAATTAAAAAGATCCTTAGAGGATCTTTGCTGGATCTAATGACTATCCACAGTTTTATAACAGTGGTTGTCAAATTTGATGGAAATTTGTACTTTTCGGCTTTATTTAGAGTTAAATATTCTATCAATATATTTTTAAATCAAATTAAATATATATCAATTTATGTATTTAATTCAGTGGGTTAGTGTTTTGTACTCGTTGTTATTACGTTTAATGGAAAAGTCAATATTGCACTTGTGGATAAGTAAAGAGATAATGCCTCAATCAAATAACAATAATCTTTTTAGTGGCGGCTGATGATCTTTTAGTACGTTACTATTTTACGGAGTTTTTTTTGGATCATTCTCTATGGCAACGATGCCTCTCTGTTTTGCAAGAGGAACTTCCTACTCAGCAATTTAGTATGTGGATCAGACCTCTACAATGTGTTGTAGATGAAAACATCATGACCTTGTATGCGCCTAACCGCTTTGTGTTAGATTGGGTTAGAGATAAATATGTCGATCGGATTAATGAATTAGTATCGTTGGAAGAGTCGGGTAACCCGCCTTTACTTCGTTTTGATGTTGGCAGTATTCCTAAAGCAGCAAAGATCGTTGTTGAAGATGATAAAGCATTCGCTCCTCGTAAAACAAACAACAATGCTTCTTCCAATAGTACAGTCAATTTTCCTGAAGCCAATTTACCGAAAAAGACCAATGTTCGACTCAATTATACTTTTGATAATTTTGTTGAAGGTAAATCAAATCAATTAGCTCGTGCAGCTGCTTCGCAAGTTGCTGATAATCCTGGTTCTGCTTATAACCCATTGTTTATCTACGGTGGCACTGGTTTAGGTAAAACTCATTTATTACATGCCGTTGGTAACGGTATTTTGTTGAATAAACCTGATGCCAAAATTGCTTATATGCATTCGGAACGTTTTGTTCAAGATATGGTACGAGCGTTGCAAAACAATGCCATTGAAAAATTTAAGCAGTATTATCGTGGAGTTGATGCATTATTAATTGATGACATTCAATTTTTTGCTAACAAAGAAAGAACTCAGGAAGAGTTTTTCCATACTTTTAATGCCTTACTTGAAGGTAACCAGCAAATCATTTTAACCAGTGATCGTTATCCAAAAGAGATAGATGGTGTTGAGGATAGATTAAAATCTCGTTTCGGTTGGGGCTTAACCATTGCAATCGAGCCTCCAGAACTAGAAACGCGGGTAGCCATTCTTAAACGTAAAGCTCAGGAGAGTCAGATTAATCTTGCTGATGAAGTTGCCTTCTTTATTGCTAAACGATTGCGCTCTAATGTTCGAGAACTCGAAGGGGCATTAAACCGTGTTATAGCGAATGCGAATTTTACCGGTAGAGCAATTAATATCGACTTTGTTAAAGAAGCATTAAGGGATTTACTTGCCTTACAGGATAAGTTAGTTACTATCGATAATATTCAGAAAACAGTTGCCGAATATTATAAGATTAAAGTTGCTGATTTACTTTCAAAAAGAAGAAATCGCTCAGTGGCTAGACCTAGACAAATTGCAATGGCATTATCTAAGGAGCTAACCAATCATAGCTTGCCTGAAATTGGTGATGCATTTGGTGGTAAAGATCATACAACCGTGTTGCATGCGTGTAGAAAAGTAAAGGAATTACGTGAAGAGTCTCATGATATTAAAGAAGATTATTCTAATTTAACTAGAACCCTTTCATCCTAAGCATAAGGTATAAGAATAGTAGGTATAAAATGAAGTTTTCATTGAACAGAGAGTTGTTATTAAAGCCATTGTTGCTTGTTTCAGGTGCGGTTGAACGTAAAAGCACATTGCCTATTTTGGGGAATGTACTTTTTGATGTTAGTGGGCAATCACTTACTTTGACTGCCACGGATTTAGAACTTGAAATGGTTGCATATGCCACTATTGATAATCAAGGTGAAGATGGTAAGTTAACAATTCCTGCGAAGAAGTTATTGGATATATGCAAAAGCCTTCCAGATGGCTCCATGATAACTTTTGATACAGCTAATGATGATACCGTGATTATTTCTTCAGGACGTAGTAAATACTCCTTATCTATTTTACCCGCTGATGATTTCCCAAATATCGAACAGTGGCAAGGTGATGTAGAGTTTAAGTTATGTAAGTCTGAGTTATTGCGTTTAATTGAAAGCACACACTTTTCTATGGCTAACCAAGATGTTCGCTATTATCTTAATGGTATGTCAATCGAAACAGAAGGAAATGAAATTCGTTCTGTTGCCACCGACGGTCATCGTTTAGCTATTTGTAAGATCCCTATTAATTCGCTGCAATTGCCTAATCGCCAAGTGATAGTTCCGCGTAAAGGCATATTGGAAATTATTCGTTTGCTTGATCCTGTAGAAGAAGAAGTACAAGTGTACTTAGGTTCTAATCATATTCGTATTATTGATAATGAATTTTCTTTTACCAGCAAGTTAGTTGATGGCCGTTTTCCTGACTATCGACGAGTGCTGCCACGCAATGGTGATAAGGTATTAACCACTGACAATAACCATTTACGCCAAGTGCTATCTCGTGCGTCTATTTTGTCTAATGAAAAGTTTAGAGGAGTTCGTTTAAACTTCTCAAACTCTGAATTAAAAATAACCGCTAATAATCCTGAGCAAGAACAAGCTGAAGAAGTATTAGAAGTAGACTTCCCTTATGATGAAGTTGAAATTGGTTTTAACGTTAACTATGTCCTTGATGTGCTTAATGCAATTAAAGATGATAGTGTTAAATTTACTTTGGCAGATGCTAATAGCAGTGTGGTTATCGAAGGTGAAACTTCAAGTGAAGCTACTTATGTAGTAATGCCAATGCGATTGTAATGAGTGTTAAAGAGCTTCAAGCATTTAATTTTCGCAACTTAGATTCAAGTAAAATACTACTACATGAAAAATTAAACTTTTTTATTGGTGATAATGGCAGCGGAAAAAGTAGTTTATTAGAAAGTTTATTTTATTTAGGGCATGGTAAATCTTTTCGTTCTGCAAACGTTAATAGTTTAATTAATGTTGCCAATGATTCTTTTGTTATCAGTGTTAAAACTGAAAATGACAGACAGCTAGGCATAAAACGAACTTCGGTCGGTGAGACCGATATAAAGATTAATGGCGTTAAGCACAATAAACTTTCTGATTTGGCTAAAAACCTTGCTGTCCAGGTTGTGACTCCTGAAAGCTTTAAGCTTTTTTTTGGTGGTCCTAAAGAACGCAGAAAGTTTGTCGATTTAGGATTGTTTCACGTGAAACATTCTTTTCCTTCAAATTGGAAAACTTTTAATCGCGTGTTAAAGCAAAGAAATGCCTGCTTAAAAGCGAGGCAAAATATTGAACAATATAATTACTGGACAAGCGAATTTTGCCGCTTATCTGAAGAGATTGCAGCACAAAGAAAAGAATATATTGAACATCTAAGAGAAGAGTTTTCAACCTGGTTAAAGTTATTTTTACCTAATGTTGAAGATGATATTTCGATACAATATATTCAAGGATGGCATAGCAAGAAGGAATTATCACAAGTCTTGCTAGCAAATAAACAGAAGGAATTAGAAAAAGGTTTTTCGTTATTCGGTGCTCAGAAATTTGATGTTAGATTTCTTTTAAATAATTTAACGTTAGATCAACGTTTGTCCCGTGGCCAACAAAAGTTGTTTTTACTCGCGTTAACTTTTGCTCAAACTAAATTAATTGAGCAAGGTAAACGAGTAAAGCCAATTTTATTGATTGACGATGTAGGTGCAGAACTCGATGTTAATTCTAGAGCAATTCTAGCTGACATTGATAAGTACTTAGATTGTCAGACGATAATTACGGCGATAGATAAAGTTGCTTTGGAACCCATGGTTCCAGACAATAATAATTATAATATGTTTCACGTGAAACATGGAAAAATATCCGCAATGAGTAAATAGGCTAATAGCTATGACTGTAGAAAATGAATATGGCTCCGACAGTATAAAAGTATTAAAAGGGCTCGACGCTGTACGTAAAAGACCTGGTATGTATATAGGTGATACTGATGATGGTACGGGCTTACACCACATGGTTTTTGAGGTATTAGATAACTCAATAGATGAAGCCTTAGCAGGTCACTGTAATGATATTGTGGTAACTATCCATTTAGACGGATCGGTTTCAGTAAAAGATGATGGCCGTGGAATACCGACAGATCTTCATCCAGAAGAAGGGGTGTCTGCTGCTGAAGTTATTATGACAGTACTTCATGCTGGCGGTAAATTTGGTGGTGAAGACTCTGGCTATAAAGTATCTGGTGGTCTACATGGTGTAGGTATTTCTGTTGTTAATGCGTTAAGTAATAAATTGAAATTAACCATTAGAAGAAAAGGTAAATTGCATGAGCAAGAATATCGTCTAGGCGAGCCAGTAGCGCCATTAGCTGAAGTAGGTGAAAGTGATAATACCGGTACAGAAGTACGTTTTTGGCCGAGCGCAGAAATATTTTCAGATGTTGAATTTCACTACGATATTTTAGTGAAACGTATTCGTGAATTATCTTTCTTGAACTCAGGCGTTTCAATTAAACTGATTGACGAACGCGATGAAACTAAGGGAGAGCACTTCCATTATGATGGTGGTATTCAAGCCTTTGTTGATTATTTAAATACTAATAAAACTCCAGTTAATGAAGAGATTTTTTACTTCGATTTGGCTCGGGAAGATGGCATTGTTGTAGAAGTGGCAATGCAGTGGAATGATGGTTTCCAAGAGAACATTTTTTGTTTTACTAATAACATACCTCAGCGTGACGGTGGTACTCATTTAAGCGGCTTTCGCACAGCATTAACCCGTACCTTAAATACTTATATGGTAAAAGAAGGGTTAAATAAATCGAAAAAAGGGGAAACAAGTGCCTCTGGTGATGATGCGCGAGAAGGCTTAACAGCAGTTATTTCAGTAAAAGTACCTGATCCAAAATTCTCATCACAAACAAAAGATAAATTAGTATCTTCAGAAGTTAAAACTGCTGTTGAACAAGCTATGGGTGAAAAATTAGGTGATTACTTACTAGAAAACCCAGGTACTGCTAAAACAATTATTATGAAAATAATTGATGCAGCTCGCGCGCGTGAAGCTGCACGAAAAGCAAGAGAAATGACTCGCCGTAAAGGTGCTTTAGATATTGCTGGTTTACCGGGTAAACTGGCCGATTGCCAAGAAAAAGATCCTGCATTATCTGAACTTTATATTGTGGAGGGTGATTCTGCGGGTGGCTCAGCTAAACAAGGTCGTAATCGTAAAAACCAAGCAATATTGCCATTAAAAGGTAAAATACTAAACGTAGAAAAAGCACGTTTTGATAAAATGATTTCCTCTGCAGAAGTAGGTACCTTAATCACGGCATTAGGTTGTGGTATTGGTCGTGATGAATACGACCCTGAAAAGCTTCGTTATCATAGTATTATTATTATGACGGATGCTGATGTCGATGGTTCACATATTCGCACCTTACTACTCACTTTCTTTTATCGTCAAATGCCAGAAATAATCGAACGTGGTTATGTCTATATTGCGCAGCCTCCACTGTATAAAGTGAAAAAAGGTAAACAAGAACGATATATTAAAGATGAAGATTCCTTAGTAACTTACTTAACTTCATTAGCATTAAATGGTGCAGCAATATATGTGAATGAATCAGCACCAGCGATAGCGGGTGAAGGTTTAGAAAAATTGGTTAATAATTATCGAAATACCATGGATATTATTAAGCGAGTTTCTCGTCAAATACCCAAAGATATTCTTGAAAAGATGATCTATAGCCAAGCGATTAAGCCAGAAGAGTTTAAAGATAAAACTAAGGTAGATGCTTGGACACAAGAGATCATTGGAAAACTTCAAGAGCAAGATGGTAATGGTTCACTTTATAGTGCAGCAGTTAAACATGACCAAGAACGCAACATCTATTATGCAAGCTTTAATGTTTGCCAACATGGTATTGATAGAGTGTTTAACTGCAGTTATGAGTTTATTCAATCCAGTGAATTTGCAGCAATCATAAATCTCAATAATGCGATCAATGGCATGATGGAAGAAGGTGCCTATGTTAAACGTGGTGAGAAAACTAAGCCAGTAGAATATTTTGAAGAAGCATTAGAATGGCTAATGGCAGAGTCAAAACGTGGTCAATATATTCAGCGCTATAAAGGTTTGGGAGAAATGAATCCGGATCAATTATGGGAAACAACCATGGATCCAGAATCTCGCCGAATGTTACAAGTAACCATTGAAGATGCTATTGCAGCAGATCAGTTGTTTAACACCTTAATGGGCGATCATGTAGAACCAAGACGAAACTTTATTGAAGAAAATGCCCTTAAAGTGGCTAACTTAGATATTTAAGAGGTTTTATTTTAGAGAAAAGGCCACATTATGTGGTCTTTTTTGTTATATATTAAGCACTTAGATGTACTTAATTAAGTTTGAATTTGGTGTTGATGATTAACTATTAGTAAATATAGATAGTCGGGCATCAAAATAGTTAAATATTTAGACAGTAATTGAGTAAAAACTCAAAAAATTAAAGCTGAAACTAGTCGAATAAACCAGCAAACGTTATACTAGCGCCAGCATCCAACTAACTCAGTATTAAAATCGGATAGACATGAGTACGTTTAACATAAAAACATTCCAAGGTTTAATCTTACAGTTACAAGATTATTGGGCAAGGCAAGGTTGTGTCATAGTGCAACCGCTTGATTTAGAGGTAGGTGCGGGAACTTTTCACCCGATGACATTTTTACGTTCAATTGGCCCAGAACCAATTAGCAGTGCTTATGTGCAACCATGCCGTCGACCAACAGATGGTCGCTATGGTGAAAACCCTAACCGCTTGCAACATTATTATCAGTTTCAGGTAATGCTAAAGCCGTCACCAAAGAATATTCAAGAATTGTATTTAAATTCATTACAAGAGCTGGGCATTGATCCGCTAGTGCATGATATTCGTTTTGTCGAAGACAACTGGGAATCACCAACATTAGGCGCTTGGGGCTTAGGTTGGGAAGTGTGGTTAAATGGTATGGAAATTACCCAATTTACTTACTTTCAGCAAGTGGGTGGTCTGGAGTGTTCGCCGGTAACGGGTGAAATTACTTATGGCTTAGAGCGTTTGGCAATGTATATCCAAAATGTAGATAGCATTTATGATCTAGTGTGGACTGACGGCCCGATGGGTAAAGTTTTATATGGTGATGTGTTTCATCAAAATGAAGTTGAACAATCAGCTTACAACTTTGAACATGCAGATGTGGACGCACTCTTTAACACTTTCGATCAGTGCGAAAAAGACAGTGAAAAGTTAATAGAAAAAGGTTTAGCTTTACCTGCTTATGAACAAGTAATGAAGGCTTCTCATGCTTTTAACTTATTAGATGCACGCCATGCAATTTCCGTGACTGAGCGACAACGTTATATTTTGCGTGTAAGAACATTATCGAAGGCTTGTGCTGAAGCCTACTATGCAACCAGAGAACAATTAGGCTTCCCTATGTGTGAAAATACAGCGCAAGGAGGGGAGTAAGAGCATGACTACAGAAACTTTATTAATTGAATTGGGAACGGAAGAGTTACCACCTAAATCGTTGAAAAAACTGGCCACAGTGTTTTATGAACAAATCACCAGTCAATTAGATGCGGCTGATTTACCCTATCAAGAGGCCAAGTGGTTTGCTACACCAAGGCGCTTAGCTGTCAAGGTTACAGCGTTAGCAGCACAACAAGCAGATAAAGAGATTGAAAAGCGTGGTCCCGCCGTGAATGTTGCTTTTGATCAAGAGGGTAATCCTAGTAAGGCTGCACAAGGCTGGGCGAAAGCCAATGGCATTACTGTTGAACAAGCACAACGCATAACAACAGATAAAGGTGAGTGGCTATTACATAAAGCAATACAAAAGGGTGAATCAGTTGAGAACTTAATTGCTGATATGGTCAACAATGCACTCAATAAATTACCAATTCCAAAGCCGATGCGTTGGGGTAGTGAACGCATTCAATTTATTCGACCTGTGCATACACTGACCTTGATGTTCGGTGACAAGATTATTCCAGGTGAAGCCCTAGGAGTGAGTTCGAATAATTTGCTACAAGGGCATCGTTTTCATCATCATGAAATGATAAAACTAACTCATGCAGATGATTATGAAACCGCATTAAAAGAGGCGTATGTTCAAGTTGATTATCAGCAACGACAACAAGCCATTGTTGAACAGATTAAAGCTGCAGAACAATCGCTAAACGGCACTGCATTGGTTGATGAGGAACTACTTGAAGAAGTTACATCACTAGTTGAATGGCCGGTTACTTTGATCGGTAGTTTTGATGAAAACTTTTTACAAGTACCTGCCGAACCATTGATTTATTCAATGAAAGACCATCAGAAATACTTTCCAGTCAATGACAAGCAAGGTAACTTAATTAACAAGTTTATCTTTGTTACTAATATTGAAAGTAAAGAGCCAGAAAAGGTGGTTTTTGGTAATGAAAAAGTGATCCGTCCTCGTTTAGCGGATGCAGAGTTCTTTTTCAATACGGATAAAAAGCAATCACTTGAATCTAGATTAGCAAGTTTAGAATCAGTATTGTTCCAGAAGCAACTTGGTACATTAAAAGCTAAATCAGAACGTATTGCCATGCTAAGTGAGCATATCGCTAAGGCTATTGATGAAGATGCATTACTAGCTTATCGTGCTGGTTTATTGAGTAAAACTGACTTAATGAGTGAAATGGTGCTTGAGTTCCCTCAAGTACAAGGCACCATGGGTAAGTATTACGCATTGCATGATGGTGAGCCAGAGCCAGTAGCACAAGCGTTGGAAGATCAATATCGTCCTCGTTTTGCTGGAGATAGCTTACCAGAGGCTAATATTGGTTGTGCAGTAGCTATTGCCGATAAAATTGATACATTAGTTGGAATATTCGGCATCAATCAAGCACCTAAGGGAGATAAAGACCCATTTGCTTTACGCCGTGCAGCGATTGGCTTAATTCGTATTATTATCGAAAAGCAATTAGATTTAGATATTGCAACACTAGTGGCTGAAAGCATTACCTTATATGGTGACAAGCTAAGTAATGAAAATACCCAACAACAAGTGATCGATTTTGTCTTAGCTCGTTTTAGAGCGCATTATCAAGAGCAGCAAATTTCTGTTGATGTCATCCAGGCAGTACTTGCTAATCAGCCAACAGCGCCTCTTGATTTTGACAAGCGAGTCTCAGCGGTGATGCACTTTAAATCTATGGCAGAAGCTGAAACCTTAGCAGCAGCCAATAAGCGTGTTGGTAATATTTTAGCAAAATTTGAAGGGGAACTATTCCCTCAATTTGATAAAGGCCTTACCACTGATGCGGCAGAAACAACTTTAGCTGACACTTTTGCTGCTATCAGAGAAAAGCTTATCCCATTACAAGCAAGTAAAGATTACCAAGCGGTGTTAACCGAGCTTTCGCAAATTCGAGAACCGATTGATAGCTTCTTTGATAGTGTCATGGTAATGGCTGACGATGAGCAAGTGAAAGTAAACCGTTTGACATTGCTAAATGAGATCAGAAACAGCTTCTTAGCGGTTGCCGATATTTCATTATTACAAAGCTAACGATGAAGTAATTATCTTATAGCTACTGTCAGATAGAGAGACAAAGCAGTGATGTGAAAAAGGAGCTAATTAGCTCCTTTTTTAATGCTTTTTAATCAGGTATTGATAAGGAATACTGTCCGCTTGTTGTGCGACTAGCTCATGTTCCATAAAACGACAAAAACTAGGAATATCACGCGTGGTCGAGGGATCATCTGCAATTACTAATAGAGTTTCACCACTAGCGATATTACGAATACTCTTTCGTACCATCATAACGGGCTCAGGGCAACGAAGACCAAGTGCATCTAACTGATGATCTGCGTTATTAAAGATATCATGCATTAATTTTACTACTTTGTTAATTGTGTGACATAGCCTGAAAGCGAGTATTGGTATTTTATCATATTCGCATGATCTTCTGCTCGTTGTTTTGAATTAAAACCTGCTGTGAGTACTCGATAGTACTGTTTGCTCTGTTTAGTTATTAATTCAAGCTTGGGGGCTTGTTGTTGAATGCGGGCTAATGTTGTTTGGGCATTGGCTAAACTTTGAAAGGCACCAAGCTGTACATACCATAGTTTATCGGCAAGTACTGTTTGGGTTTCTTTGTTAGCATTTTCAACTTGTTTTACAGATAAGCTGGAATCAAACTTAGGCTGTGGAGTTACTGCTTGTTCAATTGGTCTTTTTGGAGGCGCTGATTTAGCACTGTTAGTGCTAAACATCGGGGAGCTAGAACCAAAACTTATACTCAGGTTGATAAAAAAACTATGATTTGTGCCTAATTGATCGCGATTAAAGTGGCTAAACTGTCCAAAGGATATGACCATATCTTGAGTCAACTGATAATCAATACCAAGCATCACATAAGGCGCCATGGCAGAATCACTGATAAGTTGGTTATTCGCGCTGGAAAAAACAAAACCCAACCCCGTCCCTGCTTTGATATCAAGCTCAGTATTATAGCGTTTAATAAAATTGCCACCGATGGTTAACCGATGAAAATCACCAAAAATATCAGCGTCGTTGTTACTTATTTCAATATCGTTAGAGGAAATAAGTCGGGTATCGATTTCGAAAGTATTACTAAACTGCCATTGATACGCAGCCTGAAACCCAGGGTTAGATTGCTGATCAAGATGATAATTGAAACCAAAACCAACGTGATGGTCTTGAGTCGCATATACGTTTGAGCTGCTTGTGCAGAATATAAGCGCGAGAATGAACTGTTTTTTCATTGATATTCTTAGCTGTTTTTTTTTATTCTAGCAGGTGAACCTTTGCTTTCAAGCTCTAAATCATTGTCAGGGACATTGGGTAAGTAGGAAAGGTAAAAATTGTTACTTATCAATATATCTGTCTAAAATAAAGAATCAGGAGTAAATATACTTGCTTTGTGTTCCTAGGAGCAATAACCTTTTAATCAGTTGTAAATTTTTGGCTGTGTTATGAAACGTTTTCTCGCTATTGTCGCCATCTTCTCCAGTGTCTTGATTAATGCTTATGCCGACGAGAATATTTTATTAAGGAAAGATTTTATAAAGGCTGAGAAGCAGTTGTGGAAAGCAAACTCCTCGACTTATCAAGCTTTATATAATCGTTTGCATTTTTACCCTTTACAACCTTACCTAGATCAAAAACGTTTGATGCACCGCATGCGTTTATCTTCGGCGAAGGAAATTGCACAATTTTTAGAAAAATATCAGGGCACACCGTTAGATTGGCCGTTGCGATCGAAATGGTTAAATTATCTGGTAAAGCGTAATCGTCAGTCGATGTTTTTAGCGTTTTATCAACCAACCTCAGATGTTGAGTTAACTTGTTATCACTTAAGGTATCAATTGAATAAAGGAGTATCTGAGCAACAAGTGCTCTCTAATGTAGCTCGGCTTTGGGTAGTGGGAAAGTCTCAACCTAAAGCCTGTGATCCCCTTTTTGAACGTTGGCAAAAAGCGGGGTTACGCACCGAAAAGCATGTTTGGCAACGATTGACCAAAGCGGCTGATGGTGGCAAACATACCTTGATTCCATATTTGACATCATTATTGCCTGAACAAGAACAATATTTAGGACGTTTGTGGCATAAAGTGAGAAGGGATCCTAGTTATATCACCCGGTTGTCGCGTTTCCCTAAGAAAAACCTGAAAGAGTCGATGATTTATAGTTATGGAATTAAACGACTTATATGGCGTGATCAAAACCGTGCTTTAAAGTCATATCAACAAGCACAGCAAGTATTTCAGTTCAGTGATCAGCAGCAACAGCAAATTGCATTAAAATTTGCCTTGGCTTTAGCGAGTAAAAATCATCAACAAGCACCACAATGGCTGGAGAAAGTTGATGCTAAAAACTTAACGGGCAACATAGTGCAATGGAAAATAGCTGATGTTTTACGTCAACAAAATTGGCAGGAAATAAAGCTCGAACTTGATTCATTACCTGAACATTTGCAACAAAGCCATAAGTGGCAATATTGGTATGCAAGAAGTTTGATCGCGATTGGTGAGCAAAGCGCTGGTAATCAAATAATGGAGTCCTTGGCTGAAAAACGGCATTACTATGGGTTTTTAGCTGCGAGTATTTTAGGAAAACCCATGAACTTGCAAAACAAACCATTACAAGTGACAGAGCAGGAAAGGCTTGCATTATTTAAAGATAGTGCTGGTAAACGCGCCTTTGAATTATTTCATTTAGGGAGATTTTGGTTAGCAAGAAAAGAATGGAACTACTGGCTGAACCAATTAAATGATCGTCAAAAACTTGTTGCGGCAAAATTAGCAAACGAAATTGGTTGGTTTGATCGGGCAATTTTCACCTTAGCGCAAGTGGGGTATTTAGATGATGTTGATTTACGTTTTCCATTAGCATTTAACGAAGAGATAAACTTACAAGCCAATAAGCAAGCAATCAGTCCTGCATGGGCATTTGCCATTACCCGACGGGAAAGCTCATTTATGTCTGATGCTCATTCGGCGGTAGGGGCTAAAGGCTTAATGCAAGTGATGCCAAATACGGCAAAATTTTTAACGCGGCGTAAGAAAATATCGAATAAATACCTGCTTGATAGTGAAAATAATATTAATTTAGGAACGCGGTATTTAAAAAAACTCCTCGATAGACATCAAGGAAACCAAGTGTTAGCTACTGCGGCTTATAATGCTGGGCCATCACGGGTTAAAAAATGGTTAAAATCTGCATCGTCATTACCGGCTGATATCTGGATCGAAACTATTCCATTTAAGGAAACGAGAGAGTATGTGAAAAGCGTATTGGCTTATCAGCAAATTTACCAGGAGAAAGTGGGCAAAAGCTCACAAGTATTTGATAATTTACACTCTAAAATTATTAGCCAGCTGTAACTGTTTGCAGAATTATGCGCAGTGGCGAGGGTATGATAAAATAGCGCAAAAATTTTATGGTGGATTTCAATGAATAAGTTAGCCTCTTTATATCCAGCGCATATTGCTGAATTACAAGTTAGAGTCAAAAATGTATTAGCTCGAGAGAACTTACAAGGATTAGTGATTCATTCAGGTCAAGAGATGAAAATATTTCTTGATGATATGGGATATCCATTTAAGGTAAATCCTCATTTTAAACATTGGTTACCGTTAGTTGATGTACCAAATTCTTGGTTGATTGTTAATGGTGAAGACAAACCGACACTTGTTTATTATCAACCCGTTGACTTTTGGCATAAGGTTATCCAGTTAACAGATAGCTATTGGACAGAGTTTTTTGATATTAAATTGCTGGCAAAAGCGTCAGATGTCGATCAATTATTGCCTTATGACAAAAAAGGCTATGCCTATATTGGAGCACATGTTGAGGTTGCTCAGGCCTTAGGCTTTGCCAATATAAATTCTGAACCCTTACTCAATTATTTACATTTTCATCGTGCTTATAAGACTGAATACGAGCAAGAATGTTTGCGTCGATCAAATGCCAGTGCAGTAGCTGGTCATCAGGCGGCTAAACAAGCGTTTTTTGACGGAGCATCAGAATATGATATTCAACAAGCATATTTAAAAGCAACACAGCATACGGAGAGCGAAACACCTTATGGCAATATTGTTGCGTTAAATAAGAATACGTCAATTTTGCATTACACAGCGTTAGATCGTGAAGCACCAGAGGTTCATCGTTCATTTTTGATTGATGCGGGTGCTAATTATCATGGTTATGCTTCTGATATTACTCGTACTTACGCGTTTAAACGCGATAAGTTTGCCGAGTTAATTGCTCGTATGGACAAATTAATGCTTCAAGCTGTTGATGGCTTAAAGCCAGGTAAGAGTTATGTCGACTTGCATATTGAAACATACAGTGAAATTGCCAAGGTATTGAGTGAATTTCAATTTATTAATGTCAGTCCAGCTGATGCCGTTGAAGCAGGTATTGTCAGTACCTTTTTCCCGCATGGTTTAGGTCACCATTTAGGATTGCAAACGCATGATGTGGGTGGCTTTATGGCTGATGAACGGGGCACGCATGTTGAGACGCCAAAAGAGCATTGCTTTTTAAGAACTTCTCGCGTGATCGAGAGTAACCAAGTATTTACTGTAGAACCTGGATTATACTTTATTGATTCATTGCTAGCTGAGCTAAAACAGTCGTCTCATAGTTCCATGGTTAATTGGGCAAATGTTGATGAAATGCGTCCATTCGGTGGAATTCGTATAGAAGATAATATTATTGTTCACCAATCACATAATGAAAATATGACACGTGATTTGGCGTTAACTTAAGTACTCTTTTGAATTCTTCATACCTAATAGCGACTAACGAAGTGGTTGATGAAACTATCGTTAGTCGTAGTCGCTTTATTTGTTATTTAGCGCCATGTGCATCAAATGAAGCGGCGAAACAGTTTTTAAAAACAATTCAAGAGCAACATCCGCAAGCAAGTCATCATTGCTATGCGTTTGTTAGCTCACATCCTCTTGATAGTCAACGATATGGATTTTCAGATGATGGCGAACCCTCAGGTACGGCTGGGCGTCCAATACTATCGGTATTACAAGGCAGTCAAATTGGTGAGATAGTGGCTGTGGTTGTCCGTTATTTTGGCGGCACTAAGCTAGGTACTGGTGGATTACAACGCGCTTATGGTAATAGTGTAAGGCAAGCGTTAGTTCAAATTGAGACAAAAACCAAAATACCTATGGTACATCGCACCTTGGCGTGTCAGTATAGTCAGGTAAATGATGTACTGCATTTACTTGAAAAACATCATGGTAAAGTGGTTGAACAAGATTTCCATAGTGCGGTGAATTTATCCTTTTTGATCCCTGATAGTCATCTTGAACAATTAAAAAGCCAGTTGAAAACCTTGTCCTCTGGGCAATTAATATTACAATCAACAGAACAAGTTAAAGATAAACAATAATAAACGTAATTAACTGTGCAATATAAAAATATAATTCGTATTTTAGGGCTACTAGTAACCTTGCTAAGTGTGACTATGTTGCCGCCCGCGCTAATTTCTATGATATATCGTGACGGTGGCGGTGTGTCATTTTTAATGGCGTTTGTCTTTTGTTTATTTGCTGGTCTTCTCTCTTGGTACCCGAATCGAGAACAAAAAGGTGAGCTTAGAGCAAGAGAAGGCTTTTTAATCGTGGTGTTGTTTTGGACCGTACTCGCCAGTTTTTCTGCGGTACCTTTGATGTTGCTTGAACAACCTAACTTATCCGTAGCAGATGCTTTTTTTGAGTCTTTTTCAGGCTTAACAACAACCGGTGCAACCATTCTTACTCATATTGATGGTTTGCCTCATGCAGTGCTATGGTATCGACAACAACTGCAATGGTTAGGTGGTATGGGGATCATCGTATTAGCGGTGGCTGTACTTCCCATGTTAGGCATTGGTGGCATGCAGTTATATCGTGCTGAAACACCGGGGCCGGTTAAAGACTCTAAAATGACCCCTAGAATCGCAGATACGGCAAAGCACCTTTGGTATATCTATTTATTTCTCACCGTCACTTGCACTTTGAGTTATTGGGCGGCAGGCATGAACTTATTTGATGCAATTTGCCATGCATTCTCAACTATCGCAATTGGCGGGTTTTCTACCCATGATTTGAGTATGGGCTACTTTGACAGTCCATTGATTAACTTTGTTTGTGTCTTCTTCTTATTAATTGCAGGTGTTAACTTTGCGTTGCATTTTGCGGTTGTTCACAGCAAATCGTTACGAACCTATTTGTATGATCCCGAGTTTAAGGTGTTTATCTCAATTCAATTGGTATTAACGCTTATTTGCTTTGCGGTTCTAATAAGTTTTAATGTTTATGAATCCGGCTTTGATGCCTTTGATCAGGCATTATTTCAATCAGTTTCTATTAGTACCACAGCGGGCTTTGCGACAACTTCTTTTGCAGATTGGCCAACCTTATTACCAATCCTATTAATTTTTTCCAGTTTTATTGGTGGTTGTGCTGGTAGCACAGGCGGTGGTATGAAAGTTGTTCGAGTCGTGTTGTTATATTTACAAGGTATTCGCGAGTTGAATAAGTTGGTTCACCCAAAAGCGCTATTTTCAATCAAATTAGGCACTAAAGCCTTACCAAATAGGGTAGTAGAAGCCATCTGGGGCTTCTTTTCTGCCTATGCCGCGGTTTTTGTTATTTGTATGTTAGCGTTATTGGCTGCTGGGGTGGATGATATTACAGCTTTTACGGCGGTTGCGGCGTGTTTAAATAACTTAGGCCCAGGTTTAGGCGCTGTAGCTGCGAATTTTTCCTCTTTGGGAGATTTTAGTAAATGGGTGCTGGTTATCGCGATGTTATTTGGACGCTTAGAAATATTCACGCTACTGGTATTGTTTACTCCTGCATTTTGGCGCTCATAGTGTAATAGCTTATTTTAAGGCTTATATTGATGAAAGAACTACATAAACAGGCGTTGATTAAAATATTTGCTGAAATGATATCTATTGTCGTAGCCGTTTTGTTTGCTCTCTGGGCTAATAATTGGTGGGCAGAAGTGCAACGTGATCAAGAAGTAGAGGTTTTAACTAAGGCTATTATCGGCGAACTTGAGGAAGATCTTATCAAATTAGAACAAGCGCATTTGCACCATAGTAGCCAGTTATCGGTTATAACTCAGCAGAGGCAGCTCAAAACCAACTTCTCTGAAGCAGATTATCAATCATTAAATGAGCAGTTGTACCGTAAGGGAGTATATCAGCCTGCTGATTTAGACTTTACCTATTGGGAAATATTAATGGACAAAGGGTTGATAGCTGAGCTAAGTAATGAACAGTTGAGACTAATAAAACCTGCTTATAAAGTGATGAAACGTTATCAAACAACGTGGCAGACAATAGCCGCCAATGCCGTAAATATGCCTATTTTTAATGCGTCAGAACAAGATAAACTGGAAACGACTGATAAGTCGATTTCACAAATTTGGTGGGCTGAAAAATTAGCCATTAAGAAAATACAAACAGCGTTAAAAACGCTAAATAACGCTCATTAGAAAAACTGTAACGGGTCAACATAAAAGAGCTTTTCAACATCTGAGATATATTTTTTGTTGACTAAAAATAAGATGACATGGTCTTCTGCTTGGATCACCGTATCTGAGTGAGCAATAATAACTTCTTCTTCACGGACAATTGCCCCAATGGTTGTGCCCGGCGGTAGTTTTAATTGTGCTATTGTTCTGCCTATTACCTTAGATGATTTTTCATTGCCTTTTGCTGCTATTTCTATTGCTTCTGCAGCGCCGCCTCGTAAGCTATAAACGTTATCAATACTGCCTTTTCGTACATGGGTTAATAACGCTGAAATTGTTGCGTGTTGTGGCGATACAGCAATATCTATATTACTACCATGGACTAAATCTATATAGGCGCTACGTTGGATCAACACCATGGCCTTGCGGACACCTAAACGTTTAGCTAGTAATGATGACATAATGTTTGCTTCATCATCATTAGTAACCGCGATAAATACATCAAATTGATCAATATGCTCTTCCATTAATAGCTCTTGATCTGATGAGTCACCGACAAATACTAAAGTATCGTTAAGCTCTGATGCTAAATATGCTGCGCGTTTTGGTGTGTGTTCGATTAATTTTACTTGATGATTTTTTTCCAGCATACGCGCTAACCCGGCGCCTATATTGCCACCACCCGCGATCATAATGCGTTTATAGGCGGGTTCTAATTTTTGCAGCTCATTCATTACTGCGCGAATATGCATGGTTGCCGCGATAAAAAATACTTCATCATCGGCTTCGATAACAGTTGTACCTAGCGGACGAATAGGTTTGCCATTGCGATAAATCGCCGCGACTCGGGTATCAATATTTGGGATATGTTCACGGAGTGTCGAAAGTGCATGACCAACGAGTAGCCCGCCATAATAGGCTTTTACCGCGACTAGGCTCACTTTTCCTTTGGCAAATTCAAGTACTTGTAACGCACCAGGGTAGTCAATTAATCGGGCGATATCACGGGTCACTAATTGTTCAGGGGCGATAACATGATCGACCGGAATATTATTATGTTGAAATAATTGTTCTTGATATTTCAATATTTTAGCAGAACGAATACGGGCAATTTTTGTTGCTGTATTAAATAGCGAAAAACAGATCTGACAGGCAATCATATTGGTTGCATCATCACTGGTAACGGCAATCACTAGCTCAGCATCTTCAGCACCCGCTTTTTTTAATACATCAGGGTGAGAGCCTTGACCAGTCACTACCTGTAAGTCCATTTTATCTTGCAGTTCTCTTAAAATTTCACTATTGGTGTCAATCAAGGTGATGTCATTACGTTCACCCACCAAGTTTTCTGCGAGTGTTCCACCAACTTGTCCTGCGCCTATAATGACTATTTTCATATGAAGATCACCAAAGTATTAATGATTGTTTTTACGTAATTTTGCGTAGTAAAAACCGTCCATTGACTGCATGTCCGGTAATATCTGCCAACCAATGCTTGTGCTAGATTGGCTGATCGGTATTAATTCTGCCGACGGTTCACTATCAATAAAATGCTGAATTTGTTGATAGTTTTCTTCCGGTAAAATGCTACATGTTGCATAAAGCAAAGTACCACCAGGTTTAAGTAAAGACCATACTTTATTTAAAATTTGTTGTTGTAAAACAACTAGCTTTTCAATGTCTTGTGCCGTTCTTAGCCATTTTATATCAGGATGACGACGAATAACGCCAGTGCCTGAGCAGGGCGCGTCGAGTAAAATACGGTCAAATTGTTCGCCATTCCACCAAACTTCTGGCTTTGATGCATCACCAGCAATCGTCTTGGCGGTTAAGTGTAATCGTGCCAGATTGTCTTTCACTCGATCTAGGCGTGTTTCATCGACATCAAGTGCTGTCATTGAGGCTAAGTTAGGTGTTTGTTCGAGTATATGACAAGTTTTCCCCCCAGGAGCGGCGCAACAATCGAGTATATGTTCATTAGGCTGACAATCGAGCAAATGTGCAGCTTGTTGAGCGGCACCATCTTGAACGGATACTTGGCCTAAAGCAAAGCCGGGTAAATCATTAACATCTACTGGCGAGCTCAGTTTAATTGCGCCAGAGTGTGGATCGATATAATCGGTGGTAATATCTGCTTGTTCAAGCAGTTGTTGGTACTTCTCAACACTATGATGCTGGCTGTTTACTCTTAGCCACATAGGTGGCTTAGCCATATTGGCATTGAGAACAGCTTGCCAATTTTGTGGGTATGCGGCTTTTAGTTTTTTGATAAACCAGCTAGGGTGATTAAACTGCACAGGTTCACTTAGTGATTCTTCTGATGTTGGTGTTAGCCGTTGAAAACTACGTAACACACCATTTACTAACGCTTTTAAATGAAATTGTTTCAGTGGTTTGGTTGCTGCAACCGTTTCACTTACTGCAGCATGATCGGGAATACGCGTGTACTTGATTTGATAAATACCCACTAGCACAAGAAAGTGAGCAACCCGCTGTTTACCTTTTAACGGCTTGGCAATGAGCTGGCGGCTGATATGTTCTAGTTCTGGCAGGTAGCGCAACACGCCATAGCAAATCTCTTGCAATAGGCCTTTATCTTTGCCTTCTATTTTACTTTGCAGGGCAGGCAGCTCATCAGCTAAGCTGCGACCCTTATCGACCACAGCAAAACAGCATTTGGCTGCTAACGCTCTAACATTGGCACTCATGAAGCAGCTCGTGATTGACCATTGATAGATTGGCCAACGGCAAACCAGTCAGCACGACTATTTAAAATATCAGCGACAGCCATGGCTTTCTTATTTGGCATTTGTAAGTTTTCTAATCTCAGTGCTTGCTCACCAGTCGCTACGCTAATGCCTGATTTGTCTGCAGAAATAATAGTGCCAGGTGTGGCATCTTCACTATAACTCACAACACTGGCTTGCCAGACTCTGATCCTATGTTCTTTGTCTTTATTATCGATAAAGGTAAATTGTGCTACGGGCCAAGGAATATAAGCGCGCAATTTTTGCTGAAGTAGGCTAGCAGGTAATTGCCAGTCGAGTTCGGCTTCGCTTTTATTTAACTTTGCAGCGTAAGTCGCTTGTTCATCATCTTGGGCCGTTGCTTGATGCTGGTTATCTGCCATTAAGCTAAGGGTATCAAGTAATGCTGTAGGGCCGAGCTCGGCTAATTTTTGATAAATAGTCGCACTGGTATCTTGTTTAGTGATATCACAACGTGCTGTGAGTAACATATCGCCAGTGTCTAACCCTTCATCCATTTGCATAATAGTAACACCGGTTTCTTTATCTCCAGATTCAACTGCACGCTGTATGGGGGCTGCGCCACGCCATTTAGGCAAGATGGAACCATGAACATTAATACAGCCTAAGCGAGGCGCATCTAAAATAACTTTAGGTAACAACAAGCCATAGGCAACCACAACCATGACATCCGCGTTAAGCTTTTGTAATTGTTCTTGATCTTCCTCTTGTTTGAAATTCATCGGTTGAAAAACAGGAATATCGTGTGCCAGAGCTAACTGCTTGGTTTCACATGCTGTAATTTTTTTGCCTCGGCCTGCGGGTTTGTCTGGTGGGCAGTAAACGGCAACTACATTATGTGGTGAATGAATAAGTGCTGCTAAGTGTTGAGCAGCAAAGTCTGGCGTACCAGCAAATATAATATTGAGTGCTTGTGTCATATCGCTTCTTATTGTATTCAAGAATTAAGCATCGGTTTTGGCTAAACGGGCTTCTTTTTCAAGTTTGGTTTGAATGCGTTTACGTTTAAGAGGAGATAAGTAATCCACAAATAATACGCCATTTAAGTGATCTAATTCATGCTGAATACAGATGGCCAGTAATTCTTCACCATCAATTTCATACTCTTTGCCATCTCTATCCAAAGCTTTGACGGTAACTTCTGTATGGCGATCGACTTTTGCATAGCAGCCAGGTACCGATAGACAGCCTTCTTCATTGATCATTGTTTCCTGATTTTTTTTAATGATTTCAGGGTTAATCAATACATAAGCTTGTTCTTTGTTTTCAGAAACATCGATCACTACAATACGTTGATGGATGTTAACTTGTGTTGCTGCTAAACCAACGCCATTTTCGGCATACATAGTTTCGAACATATCATCAACAATTTTTCTGATCTTATCGTCAACCACTTCAACAGGTTTTGCTTTTGTTCTTAATCTTGGGTCTGGGAATCGTAAAACGTCTAATATAGCCATAATTTTTCAAAAGAATTCGCGAAATTTCGCATAGAGTGTTATGTTTCAATTTTAGCCATTAATTAAAATTAATCCTAGTGGTTTAACAAGAATAGGCGGTTAGTATGTTAAAAAAGGTTTTATTAACACTTTTTTCTCTTATTTTACCTATCATAGCAGTTGCTGATCAGTTACGGCTATCACCAAATGCACCTGAGTCTTATGTGGTAAAAAAAGGAGATACTTTATGGGATATCTCAGGACACTTTTTGCAAGAACCATGGTTATGGCCCAAACTGTGGCGAATTAATCCTGATATTGAAAATCCCCATTTAATTTATCCTGGTGACGTATTAAAGCTCGTTTATGATGCTAAAGGCCAACCAATGCTAGTAAAGGGCAAGCCGACACTAAAATGGTCTCCAAAAATCAGAAAACAGCTTAAAGAGCAAAACCCTGTCGAAACGATTTCGTTAGATGTGATCTCGCCATTTTTACGTTATGACACTATTTTAACTCAACAAGAGATTGATAGTGCGCCTTATGTGCTTGGTAGTGATGAAGGGTATAAGTCCAGTATTGATGGCTTTAAGGTTTACGTTAATCAAGACTTAAAGGTGGGTCAAGCCTACGGTATTTATAATAAAGAAGAAGCTATTTATGCTGATGATGGCGAAACGATTATTGGTTATTATGCGCGTTTAATTGGTTCTGGAAAGTCAATTCGAGCTGGCGATATGGAGAACAAGCAGCCAGCAACTTTGTATTTAGAAAGTGCTTTGCGTGAGGTTCATTCAGGCTCAATTGTTAAACCAGTTAATGAAGGGCAAATGATGCCTTCGTTTTTTACAATGCAAGCGGCTGGCGAAAATGTTCGAGGCCACATTATTCGCTCTTCGAATGGTAATCGGGAATTTGGTAAATTAGAAGTTGTATTTATTGACCAAGGCAGTCAGCATGGCTTAAAACAAGGGGATGTTTTATCGGTCAAACGTTTAAGCCCTGGTGTTGTTGAAACAAAAGATGGTCCAATTTATACCAAAGATGCATCTCGTTGGAATCGCTTGGCATCACAATCTGATTCAGATTATGAAATGCCAGAGGAATCGATAGGCAATATCATGGTCTTTAAAGTCTTTGATCAAGTCAGTATGGCGTTGATTTTAAAAACACAAAAGCCACTGCGTTTGCAAGATAGCGTCACAGCGCCATAATATTTAAAATGAGATGATGACACTGTTTTAAGGAGAAAGCAGGTGTTTGACAAGGAAAGTCAAATTCATGATAGAGATGAAAAGTGCCAGCCAATAACACAAACGCATTATTGGTTGGCGCTAAAAATGATCCCCCGCCTTTCTATTCAACGTAAAATTGCTTTAGTCGAGCAATTTTCTATCGAACAATTATTTACAGAATCGATTAGCCAACAACAATTAGGACTAAATGATAAACAGTATCAGGCATTAGTTGCTCCAGATTGGTCAAAGATAGCAGCTATTATTGAGCAAACCGCACTGGCACATGCCACTATGGTCAATTATCAAGATCCTAGCTATCCGCAGTTATTAAAACAAATTTATGATCCGCCTTTAGTGTTATTTGTCAAAGGTAATATTGAGCTATTAAATTGCCAGCAGATTGCTATTGTAGGTAGCCGTAATGCTAGTATTCATGGGAGAGAAACTGCGGTAAGGTTTGCTCAAGAGTTTGCTGCTCAAGGTATTGTGGTCACCAGTGGTTTAGCATTAGGTATTGATGCATATGCCCATAAAGGGGTGGTTGATAAACAAAAAGCGACCATTGCTGTTACAGCAACAGGTATTGATACTATTTATCCGGCGCGAAACAAAGCGTTAGCAAAAAAAATCATTGAGCAAGGAGGTGCTATTGTCAGTGAATTTTTACCTCAAACACCAGCGAGAGCGGGTCATTTTCCGAAGAGAAATCGTATTATTAGTGGCTTGTCACAAGGCGTTGTTATCATTGAAGCAGCGTTGAAAAGCGGCTCTCTAATTACTGCGCGTTGTGCACTTGAACAAAACAGAGAGGTCTTTGCTGTGCCAGGCAATATCCAAAACCCGCAAGTAAAAGGTTGTCATTGGTTAATTAAACAAGGTGCTAAATTAGTTGAAGAAGTGGCCGATATAGTGGATGAAATAAAAGTTACTGCAAAAAATAGTCTACACTTAGGTAGAAATATAAGTGGAAACAAGGAGAAAGAAACACCTGCAGAAAAAACTTGTGATCGGGGCTTGTGTAACGATGCATTGTTAGCTAGTGTGGGGTATGAAATCACTCCCGTGGATACGGTGGTTTCTCGGAGTAAACTACCCATAGATGTAGTGCTAACCCGATTAACAATACTTGAGCTAAGAGGTCTGGTATCTGCGGTACCAGGAGGCTACCTTAAATTGAAATAGGGGCTAATTATGTTTGATATCTTGATGTATTTGTTTGAAAACTACATTCATAGTGAAGCTGAAGTAATGGTAGACCATGACGTCCTTACTGATGAATTGACCCGCGCAGGATTCCACCAGGATGAAATTTTTAAGGCGCTTAATTGGTTAGAAAAATTAGCTGCCTTACAAGATACTGATGCTTATCCGTATTTTTCGCGTGAAGCAACCCGTTCGTTTCGTATCTATACCGATGAAGAAAAGCAACTACTTGACTTAGAGTGTCAGGGCTTTTTGATCTTTTTAGAGCAAATCAACGTGCTGGACTTTACTACGCGTGAGATGGTGATCGATCGGGTAATGGAGTTAGATACTAAGTATTTCACCATAGATGATTTAAAATGGGTGGTATTAATGGTGTTGTTTAACGTGCCGGGCAAAGAAAGCGCTTACTCTCAAATGGAAGATCTTATTTTTGATGAGCATGAAGGGCCGCTACATTAGCTTAACTTGATTGTTAAAAAATTAAGCTATTTCCCCTTATACGAGTTATGGCATAATAGAGATAAGATCTTCAACCTGAACCTATTATGTCTAACTCAGACCAGCCATTATTTAGCCGCCATGAACATGCACTGGAGAAAACCTATGAGGTTTGCCCTGAGTGTGGCAGTGAATTGGTGGTGAAAAATAGTAAAGCAGGGGCTTTTTTTGGCTGTGCCTCTTACCCTGAGTGTAAGTACACTCGTCCGGTGGTTGAACATGAAAAAGTAGAAGATAAAATTCTTGCTGGAACAGAATGCCCTGAATGTGGTCATGAACTCGCGGTAAAGCAAGGACGATACGGCATGTTTATTGGCTGTAGTAACTTTCCTCAATGTCATCATATTGAAGATACACAGCACCATGAGGATGCCGGCGTGGCATGTCCTGAGTGTGCAGCGAAGAAAAGACAAGGTGAGTTAATAGAACGTACTAATCGCTTTGGTAAAACGTTTTATTCGTGTGATCAATATCCTAAATGCAAGTTTGTCGTTAATCATCAACCTGTTGCGGGAAGCTGCCAGCAGTGTGGTTATGGTTTATTGTTAAAAAGACAAATGGCAGCCGGTGAAAAATTACAATGTGCGCAGAAAAAGTGCGGTCATTTTCAAACATAAAAAAAGCGAGATAATCTCGCTTTTTTTATCAGTTATTTAGCTACCTTAGCTAAATACTGCTGAGCAAAGTCAGCTAAGTCAGGGAATGATTCCGTGTTAAGCCGTTTCGCTAATTGTGTTAATCGCTGCGCCAATTCAGCTTCGTCTTGGCCGCAGAGATTGATATGACCCATTTTGCGACCGTCTCGTTTACTTTTATCATACCAATGTAACGCAACACTTGGGATTGAAAAAATCTCATCAGGAATATTATCTTCACCAATGATATTCACCATCGCAGTGGGGCGAACTAACCGAGTACTACCTAAAGGTAATCCACAGATTGCGCGCATATGATTTTCGAACTGGCACGTATCGGCACCTTGTTGTGTCCAATGACCAGAATTATGAACACGCGGAGCGATTTCATTCACTAATAATTGTTCACCTACTTGGAAAAACTCAATGGCAAGTACACCGATATAATCGAGCTTATTAGCCAGTTTTTCAAATACTTCATAGGCTTGGGCTTGTAACTTCTGATCAACCGTTGCTGCAACAGAAACACTCAGTATCCCGTTGGTATGATGATTTTCAGTCAATGGATAAACGGCGATCTCCCCATGAGTATTGCGTGCACCCACAATAGAGACTTCGCGATCAAATGGGACCATTTGCTCGGCAATAATACCTTGATTAGCTGTTGTGGCATTGCTGATAAATGCTGACATTTCTTGCCATATTTGATTAGCTTGCTCGGCAGACTTCAAACGCCACTGGCCTTTGCCATCATAACCTTCTAAGGCACTTTTGAAGATAATTGGTAGTTCAAGCTGTGCTAATGCGCTGTCAAAATCAGCCTTGCTTTCTATAATAGCGTGTTTAGCATTCGCCACCTGGCAACTCTCTAAAAGAGACTTTTCTAAACGACGATCTCCACCAATTTTTATTGACTCACTACTTGGCTTTAGTTTGCCTGAGTTTTGGCATTGATTAAGAATTGGGTGAGCCACATGTTCAAATTCTGCGGTGATCACATCACACTCAGCAATGCCATGTGCTAAATCGCCATAACTATGCTCTGGATCGGTAGGATGAACCACTTTATTTGTTCTAACATCGAAAGCTTTTATATCCATACCTAGTGGAGCACCAGCTAAATCCATCATACGGGCTAATTGACCAGCTCCTAATACCAACACTTTTTTCATGGAAGATAAACGCCTATTCTGCAGGATTGGGATTACTTAAAATATTATCAGTTTGTTCTTGTCTAAACTGTTCAATATTTGCCATTACTGTCTGATCATGGGTAGCAATAATTTGGGCGGCTAGTAAGCCAGCGTTTGCTGCGCCAGCAGTGCCTATTGCTAATGTACCTACAGCAATACCTTTAGGCATTTGAACAATCGATAATAACGAGTCTTGGCCGCTAAGTGCTTTGGATTGAACAGGTACACCTAAAACAGGTAAAGGTGTGTATGCTGCGGTCATGCCAGGTAAGTGAGCAGCACCACCAGCACCAGCAATAATGACATTAATTCCCCGTTCTTTTGCTGTTTCAGCATATTCTGATAATAAATGCGGTGTACGATGAGCAGATACCACTTTTGTTTCATACGGCACATTTAATAAATCAAGCATATCCGCTGCGTGTTTCATTGTTGGCCAATCTGATTTTGACCCCATGATAATACCGACTTTCATGATATCTCACCTTGTAAATTATTGAACGTAAGTTATGTGATTAACGTCACTTAGAAAATAAGGCGCGCATTATACCTTTGTTTAGCTTAATACGGAAATAGCTCAAGGATAAATTGTAGACAAAACAATCAAAACGCTGGGAGTGCTCAACTACTTTTGCTGAAAATATTCTTATTTTGTAGACAATATCTGCATTTTTTATCACAAGAGTGTTTCATATAACTGAAAAAAAAGATTAATTGTCGACATTATTAGACCAAAGGATAATATTTAATCAAAAATAACGGAGTAGAATAACCTTTATAAGCAATGAAAATAAAAGTGATCAAGTCACTACAAGTGAATGAGGAAAGGTTATGCATAATATATATACTCAAGGATTAGATAAGGTTGCTGCTAACAGCCAACCATTATCTCCTATTAATTTTTTAAACCGCACAGCCGATGTTTACCCTGATAAAGTTGCAATCATTCATGGTGAAACACGTATAACGTATCAAGAGTACCGTAAAAATGTTCGTAAGCTGGCATCTGCGCTAGTTCAGCGAGGTATAAAGCCTGGCGATACGGTGAGTATTTTAGCGGCGAACATACCCGCATTTTTAGATGCTCATTATGGTGTTCCTCTCACTGGTGCGGTGCTTAACTCTATTAATATTCGACTTGATGCACAGGCAATTGCTTTTATTTTAGATCATGGTGAATGTGATGTGCTGTTGACAGACACAGCATTTGCGCCTGTTGTGAAAAAGGCGTTAGCTTTATGCTCGCGTACTCCTTTAGTGATTGATATTGATGATGTGCAATGTGAAGGGGCTGAACGAATAGGTAGCCTAGAATACCAAGAGTTATTAGCCGAAGGGGATGAAAACTATCAAGGCAACTTTATTCATGATGAATGGCAAGCCTTAGCGTTAAATTATACTTCAGGTACAACAGGTAACCCGAAAGGAGTGGTTTACTCTCATCGTGGTGCTTACTTAAATGCTGTAGGTAATAATATGATCTGGCCGATGCAGAGTAATGCTGTGTACTTATGGACCTTACCTTTATTTCATTGTAATGGCTGGTGTTTTCCTTGGACGGTTGTTGCTATGGGGGGAACCCATGTTTGTTTACGCCAAGTAGAAGTAAATGCCATTGTTAATAGTTTAATTGATCATCAAGTAACGCATTTTTGTGGTGCGCCTATTGTATTGAATATGATTTTAAACGCTGATGATAAGTTGTTAGATCAAGTACCACGAGGTATTAATATTTTAACCGCCGGTGCGCCACCACCCGCTGCAGTGATCAAAGGGATGGAAAGGCGTGGTTTTGACATTACACAAGGCTATGGTTTAACAGAAGTGTATGGCCCATGTGTGGTGAGCGAATGGAAATCTGAATGGAATGAGCGCGATGACGATGAGCGTGCGGCATTAAAAGCTCGTCAAGGTGTGCGTTATCCAACACAAGAAGAAGTGGATGTACTTGATCCTGATACAATGCAACCTGTGCCAGCTGATGCTGAAACGATTGGTGAAATCATGTTTCGAGGTAACACCACTATGAAAGGTTATTTGAAAAATGATACCGCCACTGTGGAGTCGTTCAAACATGGTTGGTTCCACTCGGGTGATTTAGCGGTTAAGCATCCTGATGGCTTTATTGAAATAAGAGATCGTTCAAAAGACATTATTATCTCAGGAGGTGAAAATATTTCATCTGTTGAAGTCGAAAGTGTTTTATATCAGCACCCTGCAATTATGGAAGCTGCGGTGGTTGCACGTAAAGATGAAAAATGGGGAGAAACCCCTTGTGCCTTTGTTGGCTTAAAGGCAGGGAAGTCTGCCACCGAAGAAGATATTATTAGCTTTTGTCGAGAACATATTGCTAATTTTAAAGCACCAAAATCCATTGTTTTTAGTGAATTACCGAAAACATCAACAGGTAAAATCCAAAAATTTGTGTTAAGAGAAAAGGTAAAGCAATTATTTGAGCAATAGAACTAGCTCAATGGACATTAACTATAGTAGCACACAGATGGTAAGTGACTATTCACTTAGTGCCTGTGTGTTTTTTGTTTTTGCCAACGGAAATTGACTACTAATAACTTAATGCACCTAAACTAAAAAACCGTATAATAACGGCAATTGAGTGGTTAACTGGTGTAAAAATTATGACAACAGCTGTTGATATTTATCAACAAGGGGGGATTATTGCCTATCCAACCGAAGCCGTATTTGGTTTAGGATGTGATCCTGATAATACTGCCGCTATTGAAAAATTATTACAAATCAAACAACGGCCTAAAAGCAAAGGATTGATTTTATTAGCGGCTAACTACTCACAATTATTACCCTATATTGATGACACAAAAATACCTCAAGATAAGCGTTTTTCGGTATTATCTCGTTGGCCTGATGGTATTACTCAAGTGATGCCGAAAAATCGTCAATTATCAACATGGTTGTGTGGCGACTTTGATTCCATTGCCGTAAGGGTGACGAGTCAACCTGATGTAGTGGCTTTGTGTAATCAAACCAATAAGCCAATTGTTTCAACAAGTGCTAATTTGTCTGGTGAGTCACCAGCAAAAACTTGGCAAGACATTTCACCAGAATTAGCGAATAAAATAGACTTTATTATAAAAGGGGATACGCTTGGCTATCACCAGCCATCTACAATTATTGATGCATTAACAGGAGAAACATTCCGCTCATGAGTCAAGTCAACATCCAGCCCGTTATTGATTATTTAAAAACCTTACAAGACAAAATTTGCCAAGCATTGGAACAAGCTGATGGTGCAGGGCAGTTTATTGAAGATAACTGGCAGCGGGCTGAGGGCGGTGGAGGTCGTACCCGTGTGATGACTGATGGTGCAGTCATAGAGCAAGGTGGCGTTAATTTTTCTGTTGTTTCAGGCAAAAAGTTACCGCCGTCGGCAACGGCTCATCGTCCTGAATTAGCGGGTCGAAGTTGGCAGGCGTGTGGTGTTTCGTTAGTTATTCATCCTAAGAATCCATTTATTCCTACATCTCATGCGAATGTACGTTTTTTTATTGCAGAAAAAGCAGGAGAACCCCCTGTTTGGTGGTTTGGTGGAGGTTTTGATTTAACACCGTTTTATCCGTTTCAAGAAGATGTGATTCATTGGCATCAAACGGCAAAAGATTTATGTCAGCCATTTGGTTCTTCGGTATATAGTGAACATAAACAGTGGTGTGATGAATATTTTTACTTAAAACATAGAGATGAAACCCGTGGTGTTGGCGGGTTATTTTTTGATGATCTCAACTGCTGGGACTTTGAACAATGCTTTAATTATATTAAAGCTGTTGGGCAAGGCTATATTGATGCTTATGTACCCATTTTAAATAAGCGTAAAAATACACCATATAATGATCAGCATCGTCAATTTCAACTTTACCGACGAGGCCGATATGTTGAGTTTAATTTAGTCTTTGATCGCGGTACATTATTTGGCTTGCAATCAGGAGGCCGTACCGAGTCGATATTAATGTCTATGCCGCCACTTGCTCGTTGGGAATATAATTATCAACCTGAAGAGGGCAGTGAAGAAGCTCGTTTAAAAGATTATTTACAGGCTAAAGATTGGTTAGTTTGATCGTCAGCGTTGTCGGCAAGACAAACTTTATTGCGGGTGGCTTTGGCCTTATATAGTGCCTTATCGGTGCGAGCATACCAATCTTTCGGGTTTTCTTGTTTATTGGTATATTCTGATACTCCGCAGGAAATAGTGATGGGATGATCAGTGATAAAACAATATGCATGTACTTCTGCTCTTATTGATTCGGCTAATATATTGGCCTCTGCTGAATTACTATGGAAAGGCAAAATAACAAATTCTTCACCACCTACTCTAAAGAGGTAGTCGTTTTTTCTAAGCCTTTGTTTGATAACATGACATAACTGCTTCAGTACCTCGTCACCTTGTTGATGGCCATATTGGTCGTTAATATTCTTAAAAAAATCAATATCTAATAAAATCATACTGGTAGGTTCAGGGTGGCGATGATAATTATCCAGTTTTGTTTGTAATATTTCTTGAAATGCACGGCGATTATAAGTTTGCGTCAGTGGGTCGGTTTTGGTCATGCGAGTTAAGGCTTGATGCTGTTTACTGGTTTCAAAGCTAAAGGCAAAAGCACAGCCAGCAGTGACTATTTGAGTGATCAGAAATGATATTGATGCAAGCGTCGATACTAATGGATAAGTCAAAATAGTATAGCCAGTTAATGCTAAAAAGCAGACTATCAGCGCAATTCTTACACGTAATAGATAAAATATAATCGCAATGACAGGGTAGCTCCAATAAATCTGTATCGCCCCTTTTAGGTAAATAGTCGCAAAAGATCCTACGATGGCTAATAAGCAAAAAAGCTGCTTTAACAACTCAATACGTTTATTGTGATAGGCGTTATAGCCAATAGTGAGCATTAAGATAAATATACAAATATCTAAGGCTGCGATTATCCAGTCAGCTTGTGTTATTCGATAAATACCTAAAGGTAAAATGGTAATAGCTGCCAGAGCAGGCACAATACAGAGAATTTTTTGGTGTAGTGTACTTCTAGTTAACATTGTAATAGTATCTGTCCGTATTGTGAGAGTAGAATAATGACATGGATTAACTTCTGTGTTCTCTGGAAGTAATTTATCTACTATTATTTTTGAGCTTAGTTAGGATTGATGATTTGTCAATAAATCAACAACAGACCCACTTAGGTCGAATTACTCCGGCAATTCGCCATAGTCTTGCCGGGTTGGTCGCTGCCTACAAAAATGAAATTGCTTTTCGACAAGAAGTTTTTTTAACCATCATACTATTACCAACCGCGTTTTTTATTGCAAATGACTTTGTTGAGTTTTGCCTGCTAGCCTCAGGTATTTTTGCCGTACTTATCACTGAGTTACTTAATTCAGGTATCGAAGCTGCGATAGATAGAATTAGTTTTGATTATCATGAATTAAGTGGTCGAGCAAAAGATCTAGGCTCTGCCGCAGTGTTTGTGGCTATTTGCTATTTTCTACTGGTGTGGGGCTATAAAACATATACGCTTTTATAGCCTTAACTAAATTGCTTTTCTTTTTCCTTCACAAACAATAAAAGTTGATATATATCACATAGATATATGAATAAAATACCGCAACATAGAGTTTTTATTAATAAAAAATGATATTGCTCACAGAGTTTGTGCCAGATCAATATTTTCTATTAGGTAGGCGTTAAAATGCGCAACAATTAATAACCTTACAAAAAATATGGAAATAGATTATGAAAAAGCACTTACTTACTTTCGCAATATTATCCTCTTTATCATTAGCGGCAGCGGCTAATCAATATCAAGCTGGCGACATGGTAGTTCGTGGAGGAGTAATCAACGTCAAGCCAAGCAGTGATAAAGCGGGGGTGTACGTTGAAGCATTGGGCGGAGAGACACCATTAACGGTGTCTGTTAATGATAACAGTCAACCAGGTCTAAATTTTATTTACTTTTATGATAATAACTGGGCGGTTGAAGTGGTAGCTGCAACACCTTTTACTCATGATGTTAAGATTCATGATATGCAAGGTATTTCTGAAGGAATATTTGGTGTTGATGTTGATGGTGTCACATTAGCAGAAGTGACGCATTTGCCGCCAACGGTCAGTGCATTATATTACTTTGATACTGAATCGGCGGTACAACCTTACGTTGGGGTTGGTGTTAACTACACTGTTTTCTTTGATGAAAAGTTTAAATCGGCACCTAAATCACTCGGGTTTAATCATATTAATTTAGACAGCTCAATAGGCTTATCTGCTCAATTTGGTGTTGATTTCCAACTGGATGATAACTGGCATATTAATGCGTCTGTACGATATATCGATATTGATACCGAAGCGAACTTTAAGATTGGTGATGTGATAAAAGCTTCTTCCGACATATCTGTTGACCCTATGGCATATTCGGTGATGTTAGGTTATAAATTTTAGTTGAAAAACAACTAAGACATAATAAAAAGCTGTGTTAAACCATGGTAAAGCACAGCTTTTTTAGTTTTTATCTTTGCCAGATTGCGATATTCTCAAGCTTTCTAATTTTAATGACAGTAAGTATATGGATCAGTATCGCGTTTATGGTAATCCGATCAAACAATCGCGTTCACCTTTCATTCATCAACGGTTTGCCGAGCAAACCAACCAACAACTAAATTATCAAAGTGAATTAGTCGCACTAGATAAATTTGTTGATACGGTGCAAGCTTTTGCTGAGTCGGGTGGTAAAGGTGCCAATGTTACCGCTCCTTTTAAAGAGCAGGCGATGGCATTATGTGATCAATTAAGTGAAAGGGCACAACTTGCTGGCTCAGTAAATACTCTCTCTTTTGTGAAGGGAAAAATTCTTGGTGATACTACAGATGGTGATGGTTTAGTTAATGACTTAATCGCGAACAATGTAAAACTTGCACAGCAAAATGTTTTGTTGCTTGGTGCGGGTGGGGCTGCTAAAGGCGTTGTACCTTCCTTATTAGAGCAAGACCCTAAACAATTAGTTATTGCAAACCGAACATTAGCTAATGCACAAACAATAGTTGCCCAGTATCCAGATAAGCCACTATCAGCTTGTTCATTTGAGCAATTGAGCGATGCAAAATTTGATGTGATCATCAATGCGACTTCGGCAGGCTTAAATGGAAAATCTTTGGCAATCCCTGAACAATTGCTAGATAAACATGTGAGTTGTTACGATATGTCTTATGGCCCATCACTCACACCTTTTTTACAATTAGCTCATGATCGGCAAGTGAAGAAGGCAATTGATGGATTGGGCATGCTAGTGGGGCAGGCGGCGGTTAGTTTTGAAATCTGGCGTCAAGTTAAACCTCAGCCTGAGCAAGTGTTGTGTCAATTAAGAAAGGAGATGCAGTGATGAATCAAGCTATTTTGTTTAATGATGACTTGAATTTTAATCATGTCCATCAGGCATGGAGTATGACAGGAGTGATTTCAGGTCAAATCATTACTATTTATTTTCACTCGTTGGGCTTGGCGCGCACAACAGAAATAGATAGCTGCACTAAATACGATTTAGAAGAAATCGCCGAACTCTGGTTCGAAAAAAATGAACCAGAGGGAGGGGAAGTTCACATTAATATATAACGATACTTCATTCTTCTGCTAAATAATCATTTTTTAATGTGACGTAATTAAGCGCAGACTCTTTTAAAAAAGCAATTTCACCTTCTTTTAGCGGCCGCGCTTCTTTCATTGGGTTACCTACATAAAGGAAGCCACTCTTTAATGTCTTATTCGGAGGCACCACGGTTCCTGCACCGATAAAAACATCGTCTTCAACAACAGCACCGTCTAAAACAATAGCTCCCATTCCAACAAGTACTCTATTACCAATAGTACAGCCATGTAGCATACATTGATGACCTATGGTTACATCATCGCCTATGATAAGTGGAAAACCATTGGGATGTGCATTAGAAAATCGGGTTAAATGCAATATACTTCCGTCTTGAATATTGGTTCGGTCACCGATCGTCATCTTGTTCACATCACCACGTGCTGCAACTAATGGCCAGATACTTGAGTCATTCCCTATGCTAATATCACCAACCAAAACAGCACTGTCGTCAATATAAGTATTATTACCTATTTTTGGGGTAACCCCCTTATACGAACGCAAGTTATGTTGCTTCATTGTGAACCTCTTATTTGAATTTTTTGAGTGAATGATAAAAAGACTAAGCTTTAATTATCATAAATGCGAATTTTTACACAGAATATTAACCATTACATAATAAAATATCATTGACAGATAAGTGCCGATAAATTCATCTTATTTTGTGTGATAAATGTCAATAAAGACAAGGCTTGTATAAAAATAAAACAAACAATCAAATAATTTAAAATAATTGAAATTAGTGGTTGACGTGGGCGTAAAAATCCCTAAAATGCGCATCCACTTCTCAGGGACATCCCAGAGAAGCGTTTTGATAAGTTTAGTTGGTGGTTTTACTGGTTAAACAGCTCAGATAAGTTAAGAAAACTTTTTAAATAAATTTTCAAAAACTTGTTGACATCAAAACTGAGACGCGTAGAATGCGCATCTCGTTTCAGGCAAGGGCTAGAACCTCACTGAAGCAAGGAAGTTAAACGAATGCGATTTAGCTTTCGACATCGAATCCGATGTCACTCTTTAACAATTAGTTATCATGCAATTTGTGTGGACACTCACATGATGTTAATTC
>NZ_JADNYL010000003.1 GCF_017168195.1 Thalassotalea sp. G2M2-11 | reverse complement strand
GCAATTAAATAACGGACACGTAACAGTTGGCTCGGTTCCGCTTCGCTTCACATTTTAGCCAACTATTACTTAGCCGTTTATTGCGGCGTTAGGTATTCAATGAGATTTGCGTCATATTTCTGTATTGCTATAACGATCATGATTTTTAGTTGTGAAGCATTAGGCTCGAATATTAATAATGATCTTTTGCTATCCATTAAAGGCGACAAATTAAAAAAGTTTCAACAGCTTTTATTAGATGGGGCTGATCCGAATTACAGCGATGAAAAAGATGACCCAAAAAATCGACCTGTGGTTATGGAGCAAGCCGCAGTTCATGAGAACCCAATGTTTTTGCAGTTATGTTTAGAGCATGGTGCTAATCCCGATACTCTTGATGGGTACAAAAGTTCACCTGTAATTATTGAAGCAGCGAAGCATTCGCGGCTTGCAAATGTTAAATTACTTGTGAAGCATGGCGCTAACTTTAATCTTCAGAATAAAAGTGGCAATACGCCACTTCATTTGGCTATAGCTGTTAAAAACTATGATATTGCACATTTTCTGGTTTTAAGTGGTGCATCATTAAAGATCGAGAATAAATGGGGTTACACTCCTGTTGAGCAACTTGAAAAATTCGGGGATGCAGGAGTTAAAAAAGGTAGTAAATATTACGAGTGGTATATTAAGTTTGTTGCTCTGGTAAATAAAAAGAATACCATACAAGGCAATTATAAATGGGACGTCTAAAGCTTGGCTGGCGCTCATTCTTCGCTAATTTTAGCCAAGCTTAATACGCCCATATTGCGGCGTTATGTTTACAGGGAAGTTATGCTCAATTATCGATATCTATTCTTAAAAGAATTGCCATTTTTTGGTCTTTTAGCTTTTCTTACAACTAAAATCATTACAGGTTTCTATATATTTATTCACAACCTAATGGTTGTAGAGCAATGGCCGTATTCTTTGGTCTTTAGAAACCAAAATATTACTAAGAACCTTGAAAACCTAATTTCTCCTATCATTTTAGCGCCAGTGTTCGAAACACTGATTTTTTGTGTAATAGTTAGTCGCCTTTGTAAAAAATTAAAAATCACTGCTTATTACTTTATTTTCATCAGTAGTGCATTATTCGCAACGTCTCATTTGCTAGGATCTGGCAAAGGTTGGTATGCGTTTTCATATACTTTTGTCGGTGGGGTAATATTTTCCTACTTCTATAATAAGCAAAATGAAAAACATGGTGAAAATTTAGCTTACTTTTACACCGCTTTGGTTCACTCAATAAGTAACGGACTAAACGCATATATTTAAAATGTGAACATAACAAGTCATTGCAGTGCGGGACTTTTAACAGTTGGCTTTCCTCACTGCGATCGTTATTTTAACCAACAATAACAAGCCCCTGAATGGGGCGTTATATTTTTCAAGGAAGATTTGGTGAAAATTTCATTAAAATTAATTTCAACCTCATTAATCTCTATTTTAGTTTTAGTGGGAGCTGCAGTAGTTTCATCGAGGTATGTTGAGCACTACACTTCAGAGTTCATTGATCATGACATTTATTCAGAATATCTTTCAGAAGAAAGAAGAATATTTGTTCGATTGCCTGAAGGGTACGATAAACGCAGGAGTTATCCCTTAATAATAAAATCAGATGGTAATTTTAATTTAAGCCGCTGGCATGAAACTGTTACAGCGCAATCTAACAAAGGGTTAATTGAAGACTCTATTATTGTCGCTATCCCCAACTTGTTTTGGGTAGATACAAGAAATAGAGATTTAGTACCTCCGTATGCCAGAAAAGATGTTCAAATCGAGGCAAGACCAAATACTGAAAACTCTCCAGAAATTTTTGGTAAAGCTGACTTGTTTTTATCCTTCATTGAAAAAGAAGTGATCCCTTTTGTAGAAAGAGAATACTCGATTAATAATAATCGAGTGCTTAGTGGCTTCTCGGCCGGTGGAAGCTTTGTACTTTATACGATAGTGACCAAGCCTGAGCTATTTACGGGCTATTTTGCTTTTAGTCCAGCAGCTTGGTATGACAACTCAATTGTTGTACAAGAGTTTAAGAACGGCTTATCTAAACTTAGTAAAAAACCTTTATTTATGTATTTAAGCATTGGTGGTAACGAAAACGAGATTATCACAGGTTCATTTAATGGTTTATTGTCTGCAATAGAATCAAATGCACCAACAAATTTTAATTATGCATACCACTTCAGTGAAAATGCAGGTCATTCCGAAAATCCGTATTATTCAATTCCAAAAGCATTGCTGGCATATTATGAATTTAGAGAAAGCAAAATATAACAAGCCAATCAAGGCGGGACTGTTAACAGTTTGATCAGTTTCGCTTCGCTTCACATTTTAGCAAACTATTATCAGCCCCTTAAATGGGCATTGGTAGGTTAAATTAGCATTGTCGTATGACAGTCATGTGTTTGTCGTTCCTCGCTGGCTATGGTTAGGTTATAATTTCGACATAATGAAGATAGTAAAGGTATGCTCATGTTTGTTAGGTCTCTAAGACAAAAGCGCAATTGGTCTCAGCAACAACTTGCTCAACTAAGTGGTTTAAATATTCGTACGATTCAACGTGTCGAAAAAGGAGAGAATGTTGGGCTTGAAACATTAAAGTCTTTAGCTGCTGTATTCGAAGTTGATGTAGGTATGTTAAAAACAGAAAGCATCAACGGTAATGAGCTTAATACCACACAAAATAATAAAGACACCATGATTGATCTAGAAAAGAGGGAGCAAATGGCAAGAGCTGAAGTGAAATCAAAAAAGGGATTTTACATTTTAGTGTCGTTTTTATTGGGAATTTTTCTTTTTTTCTTTGTACCTAATTATAATCATGGAGAAAATCTTGGTGCACTTATCAGCATAGCTATATGTTTCGCTATGATCATCGGAGCGTATGCTATTACTGTGTTTCAGCCTTTTGGTGAAAAATGGGAAAAGAGAAAAATTAAACAGACCATGGATAGCTATGAAGAAGAAGGTAAGCTATAGCTACAATACGTTTAATTGTTTGTAAACGCTACATAACAAGTTCCAAAACATCAATTTGAGAAGTTTATGATCATATCAACGGAAAAAATTAATATTGCTTAGAAAAGAACGTGGTTGGTCGCAACAAAAACTAGCTGCAATTGCAGGTATTAGTGAAAGAAATATATCACTACAGTTTTAGTATTACCCACAATTGGCAGATACCTTCTATAGTTAATTCGAAGCAATTCAATTAGGAGAATTTGCAATGAAATTAGCTAACATAGTACAACGTGGGTGGGAAGCGGTTGGTGCTGGGGAGTTTGATACCTTAGTTAAAGATTATGTAGAAGGTATGACATTCATTATGCCTGGTCAAGCCAATGTTTTAAAAGGGCGACAGGAGTTTCGTTCAGCTTAGAATGGTCTTTGAAATATCTTTCCGCCAGGGTTTGAAATTCTTGAACTCAGGCAACTAGAAGGGGAAAGTGAAGTTGTCTCGATAGTTGAATGGAAATCCGATAAAATTAATGCTTCTCAGCTATCAGTTTTGTTCAAGTTTGATGGTGATAAAATCTATGAGGAACGCTGGTTTATAGACACAGAGCAATGGAAAAGTGCATTCTAAGTAGTAGAGAAGTAAAACACGCATTTCAAGCGGGACTGCTAATAGCGTCTCAGTTCCGCTTCACTATACAATTTTAACAAGCTTTTATTTAACCGTTCTACGCGGTGTGAGTTACCTTGGAGGTTTAGGTGTATTTTATCACCGCATTTGGATTACTGATGATGTGCTTGAGTATCATCATGATTGTTAGTCCAAGTTACTGGTCGAATGGAATTATAGAGTTCAGTAAAAAATCATATTTTCATTGGTTTGAGGTCATTACTCGGTTAATTGCAGGGCTTGTTTTTGTAAGTTATAACCAAACCACCTCGTATCCTCAATTAATATTAACTATTGGTTACTTACTAATTGCTGTTGGCATTGGACTTATAATCATAGGTTCAATTAAACATCGTCAATTTGCTATTTGGTCGGCTCGTAAATTTAAAAGTACATTTAGGTCTGCTGGCTTTGGTTCTTTTATATTTGGTGGCTTCTTGATTTATATATCAACTATTGGTGTAATCAGCAACTAACGAGCGCATCAATGCATGGATGTTTTTAGCTTGACTGGCGCTCGTTCCTCGGGAATTTTAGCAAGCATTTTTCGTCGATTCGTAGCATAAGCCGTTAGTTATCTTCGTCAATCATTGGAGTTGTGTTTAATGTTGAGAGTAATAAGCTTGGTACTACTGTGTTTAGTATTTCACTCAGCAGTGCAAGCAAATACTTGTAAGACGTTGGAATCATTAACATGGCTTGTGGGTCATTGGAATTCTAAAAGCGAAAAACTGAACATTAATGAATCATGGAAACAGGTGAGCAGCAAAACCTTTGAAGGCTCCGGATACACGTACTCCGTCGAAAAAAATCAAATGATAAGTGCTGAAACTTTACGATTAGTCGAAATGTCTGGAGAGATATTTTATATTGCTAAAGTAGCCAATAACGATTTACCTGTTGCTTTTAAATTAACAAGTTGCACAGCTGAAACAGCTGTATTTGAAAACGCTGAACATGATTTCCCAAAAAAGCTCAGTTATCAATTAACTAAAGATAAAAATATTACTGTTTTTGTTTCAGGAGAAAATGGAGAAGGCTTCTCAATCCAATATATTGGTGAAAAAGATAGTTACTGAGTTCGGGTTTTTAATTACCATCTTTTCTTTGCGTTTTGGCGCTTAGAGCGTATCTCGTTCAATCTTTACTAAAACTTATATTCGCATCCGTAAAATTGATGGCGAGGAAAAGACTCATAGGTGTTAAAATGTTCTAAAAATAGTAAATAATTTATATGCTTAGGTGAGCAACTAATTTATTGTCTTTTAATATTAATTAACTGTAGAGTTATAGTTAGTGCAGTGTCTACCTAATAATTAGCTCGAAATCGCCGTCAGTAAAACGGCTTGGGCTAAAACTCATTGGGTTTCGCCCAACAACGTTCGCATTTTCCTATTCGCTAGACGTTAGCAATCTGAAAAATCCATACATCATAATAATCACCAATGGAGTGAAATACTTTAATACATGAAAAAAACTATTCTTATCTTCCTTTTATCTCTTATTTTTACGTCTAATACCTTATTAGCTAATGAAAGTTTAAATAACCTTGAAAAAATTCTTAGCCCGGAACAAATGAAAGCGGATCTGAAGTCTTGGCGAGCTTGGTTAAATAATACGCATCCTGATCTGAGCATCCGAATAGATGATGTTGCTCATTTTGATGCGGCTATTAATAAAATTGAGGATGAAATAACGCAGCCAAAAAGTGTTAGAGGGTTTCTTACAAAAATATCTAGTTTAAACAGCCAGTTCAATGATGGCCACATGAATATTTTTGTGCAAAGCCAGACTAAGCTTATTAACGCGATTATCAACAAAGGAAAAGGATTATTTCCTTTTGAAGTTATTGTTAATAATGGAAAAGTTTATATCTTGTCTGAGTTAGGGGGCGCAACCAGTCAGCTCAGTATGGCTGAAATAATAAGTATTAACGATACACCAATATCAGATATCTATGACCTTATGATTACAAGAACGTATGGAGATAGTTCTAGCCATAGAGAAAGCTTATTATCAGAAAAAATTTCTTTGTATTACTGGCTTTTTGTGAATCAACCTGAGCAGTTCTCAATTGCTTATAAAACAACGGGTGCTGAAATTGAAAAGAGCGTTTTTAATGCCGCATTAATTCAGCCAAACGCATTAGCCAATGAAACGTTTGAGGACTTGTTCAAGTTTGAGTTGTTAGATAAAAAACAAGCCTTGCTAACGATCAATTTGTTTTGGTGGCAAGATAAAGAACGTTTTTATAAATTTACCAAAAACGCTTTTCAACAAATTAAAGATAATAATATTGAACATGTCATCATTGATGTTCGCAATAATCCAGGTGGTGATGATGACATGTGGAAGCAGGGGTTGTTAACTTATATTGCTGACAAACCCTACCGTCACACTAGCAAGTATACGAAAAAAATAATCGCCAAATATATGGATGAAGGAGAAACTGAAGGCGACGTTGTAACGGCTGACTATGACAAGTTTGAGAAGCCATCAAACGAAGAACCTTTAAAATTTAACGGTAAAGTTTCTGTTGTTGTTGGTAAAGTGACTTATTCTTCGGCAATTTTGTTTGCCAATACCATGCAAGACTTTGGCTTTGCCAAAATCGTGGGTGAAAAATCAGCGGGATTTTCATGGCAAACTGGTGGCATACAGTTTTTCAGTTTTCCTTATTCAGGTCTAAAAGCAGTAAGCCCAAGGTTTTACTTGGTGAGGCCTAGTGGAGAGGGTAAAGGATTACCTGTTTTGCCTGATTCCGTATTAAAGGACAATCAGCTGAATCAGCGTACTTTGATCAATGAAATCGCGAAAAACTATCTGGATGAACAGTTAGTTAACTGATCAAATCAGCTAGAGTTGTCGCCTGGGGGCTCCCTAACGTGCGCCCCTTTTTGATCCGTTGGACTTATAGCGTGGCAGCGATGTTTTTTTGATTCAATTTTCTAAGGAAGAATAGCTACATAAAAAATTAAAAATATTACAACTACCTCTCATTATTTTACTATTACTTTCATTGTCAGTATTATTTTCTTAGCATTTTTTGCGCGAAATATTAATTAAATAGGTAAAACAATGAATATATGGAAATTAATTTTAGTTTTAATAATAGTGCTTCCCTCAATAGCATTTGCACAGCAAAATCATCGACCGTTTGATATTAAAAACTATGATGATACCTCTTTTGTGTTAATTGGTAATGAATATGGAACAAACGTTGGCGCTTTTGTCAGTGATAACGCACTACTTTCATTTTAATTGATCCGAACAATTTCAATCGTTTCTTCTCTTAAATGTAAAGTAATTTTTACTGTTATTTTTATGTGATTGTTGCTTACAAATATATGAATGTTTAGCTTGACTGATGCATGTCGCTTGTAAACTTTAGCCAAGCTTATTTGGTTGTTTGACCCTAGATTTGAGCCAAACCTCCGTCCACTTGTAAATCAGCACCGGTAACAAAGCTTGCATCTGCTGAGCTAATAAATGCCACGGCTCGCGCTATCTCATCGGGTTGACCTACTCGTCCTAGAGGTGTTGCTCCTTTTACCTGATCTAAAATATTGGCTAACGAGGTGTCGTCAAATCCGAACTTTTGCAGAATAGGGGTGTCAGTAACACCTGGCGATATGCAATTTACCCGAATGTTTTGCTTGCCAAACTCTGCTGCGAATGAGCGAGTTAATGATCGCACGGCGGCCTTTGTTGCACCATAAGTCGCCCAGACTCCGGCGCCACGATTTGATTGAATGGATGAAATTAAAGTGATTGCAGCATTTTTATTAAGGTATGGTAGTGACTTCTGAACAGTAAAAAATACACCTTTTACATTGGTGTCAAAGGTGTTTTGAAAACTTTCCTCAGTCACTTCATCGATCGCCTCTGCGATGGCTACTCCTGCATTGGCGACAATCACATCTAACTTCCCTTGCTTGGCAGTGCAGTGTTGATAAAAGTTTTCGATATCGTCAACTGAAGTAACATTTCCATCAACACTTATATAACTGGCAGGATACTGTGTTTGTAGCATGTTGGGTGTATCAAAGTGACGACTCATAACAGAAACACTATGGCCTTGTTGTAAGTAGTGTTTGGCTATAGCAAATCCGATACCAGAGTTAGCCCCTGTTACTGCGATGTGTTTAGATAAGGCATTCATATTATTTGCTCCATTCATTAGTGTTTAATACGTAGGAATAACTGAGTAGAGTAAAGTGTCGCATTCTGATAGTTAGTTATCTATACTATGATGGAATATTTCCAATATAACGGATGTTAAGGTAAATGAGTATTGATCAGTTTGATGAGCCCAATGAGCTTAACTTTGATTATCTGGGCAGTTTTATACGTAGTTTTCGTAGTGCCAAAGGTGAGAGCTTACAGGTACTGGCTCATCGATCAGGTGTCAGTAAGTCGATGATTGCGCAAATTGAGTCAGGTAAAACAAGTCCAACGCTAGCTGTTTTGGCTAAATTGGCTCAGGCGATGGATATTAGCTTAAGGGATTTAGTGCAGCCACCCGAAGCGTTGTTAAACATTCATTCGAGCTGCCCTGAACAAAGCAACATTGTTAGTAAGAGTAACAGTGTTTTTGTATGCCATTTACTAGCAAATGAGAATCGACATTTTTCTACAGAAGTTTATCGTTTTTATTTTAAATCTGCGGGAAAAACTTCATTTGCCGCCAATAGCCCATCTTCTCTAAAGCATGTCTGGTTAGAACAAGGTAGTTTGACAGTGTTTATTGCGGATAAGCGTATTGTTATTTCTGCGCAAACGCTAACAACATTTAATGCTTCAATACCGCACCGCTTTGAAAGCTTAGCCCCAAATTTGGCGAAAGGCTTATTCTTTGTTGCGTATTAGGGCGTATCAACCTTTGTTTGTATTGTCGACAATAGCTTGGTTTAGTGACAATGAAAACGTAATTGAAATAGCGGTTAAAGCTGATAATTATACCTCTTAAATTTTGACAACGGTTTATTGAACAAAGATATCTTCTGTTGTTTTGTATTCGGTACCTGTTTTACTATGTTATAAATAGGGTGTTACATTTTTTAGAAAATATTATGTCTAGCATTATAAGGAACGTTTTGCATGTCTCGTCAATCACTAAAGTTAATTCTGCTCGCTGTCATTGTTGTCGGGATATCCTTTAGCTTTGTACCGTTGATCGCATCTTTAAAACCGAGTGAGAATAGTTTAAACAAAGCGCCTCATATTGATCTTTCTTTAGTTCAAAAAGGTCAAACGGTAGAATTTTCAGTGCCTCAATTTAAAGTTATTATTTCAAAACACGATAATGAACAAATTACAGCCTTTGCAATACCATCTAAAGATGGAATTTATCTATTGCCTGAGTTTGATTGGCAACGTCCAATGTTACCATGTAAGTCTTTTATTCAAAATGAAAACTACCAGTGTGTAGATACAATAGATAAAGAGCCTGTATGGTTTAACTTTATGGAATGGGATAAAAGCGGTAAATACATTGGAGAAAATAAATGGGGTAAAGAAATACCAGATTTGATAACTCCTAAATACAAAATAGCAGCAGGGCAGTTTATATATCTAGGTGTGTAGTGCTGTTCTTAGTGTGTCGTTATAAAATTAAGATGTTAAATGAATCCAAGTAAAGTTATTCGTGAACAAGTGAAAAAGCTGACTGACTTGCCAAATATAGGTAAGGCAAGTGCTCAAGATCTTGAGTTGCTAGGGATAGAAAAACCGAGCGACCTTGTGGGGCAAGATCCTTATGAACTGTATGATCGTCTGTGTAAAATAACAGATACTAGACATGACCCTTGCGTTATTGATGTCTTTATTTCAGTGACTCGCTTTATCCAAGGTGATGAGCCTAAGCCTTGGTGGTATTACACGGCGGAACGTAAACGAGCTCAATCTCAACGATAAAATAGCCTTTATCTTGACAATTAATTAGGTAACGTTAGCCAGTTTATGCTTTCAACACATTAATAACATTGAATAAATTGTTAAGTACTGTTTTATCTGTCAAAATTTATCAGATTTTAAGCGTTTAAGAAAGAGAACTAAATGATTGAAGTTTTAGTGTTAGCGATAGCGCTGAGCATGGATGCGTTTGCTGTATCTATTGGCCTAGGCGCAAAACATGAACATAAGCCAGTTACACTCGCCGTGCTCGCTGCGGTTTATTTTGGTTTATTTCAAGCATTCATGCCATTGATTGGTTTTTTGGGCGGCAAAGGTGTATTTGTATGGGTAGAAAATTACGCGCATTGGCTGGCGTTTTTTCTGCTGTTGTTAATTGGCGGGAAAATGCTTTATGAGTCACTGTCTGAAGGTATTGAAGAAGATATAGCGCAGATCACCCATAGAGTCTTATTAATTTTAGCGATTGCGACAAGTATTGATGCCATGGCTGCGGGTTTTACCTTAACTTTGCTGGAGGTTAACCCATTTATTGCTTGTGCCATTATTGGTGTGACCACCATGGTTTTTAGCTACATTGGTGTGTTTGTCGGGGCTCGTAGTGGTACCTTTTTAGAGAGCAAAGCCGAGTGTTTAGGAGGCGTGGTGTTGATTTTAATTGGTTTCAAAGTGTTATTGTTTTAGCGGTGCGTAGCTAACTACTTATGTATGTAAAGGAGCAAAAATGAGTCTTGGGGAACAAATTACGGCTAAGCTAAACTCAATAGAAAGCTTTAATGAAAACAGTGCTAATTATCTGTTTCCTGTAAAGATCCTAGGTTGGATCGTACTTTTTATTGCGCTAATTATTACCAATATCATAGCAATCATTCAATGGCCTGTTGTGGTGATAGTTCGCAAGTTTAATCAGTCATCACCAGCTGTAGGTGAGCCGATAAATGTTCGCTCAGCGCAAGAGTTACAAGCGTTAATAGCTCAGCATGAGCAAGTGTTAGTTGATTTTTGGGCGCAGTGGTGCGGCCCATGTTTATTGATGAACAACACCTTGAATGAATTGGCACACAGGCATGCGGATGATTTGCTGGTAGTAAAAGTAGATGTTTCTTTAAATTCTTCGCTCAGTCAGTTGTACGGAGTTCGAGGATTACCGACTGTCATCGTCTTTAATAACGGCGAAGAAGCTGCAAGAAAAAGTGGCGCGTTAACGATGCAACAATTGCAAGGGTTAATAAAATAACGCTTTGGTGCCAATAGATGATTTTTGCTAATAATTACAAAAGGTAGGAAATAAATAGCATAGTTGTGTATTTCTTTGAAACAGGTGAAAAGTAAAAGGTAATGGTTTGATCTCAAAATTGCCCAAATGGATAGAGTCTGGCGCTTTTATTTTAGCCTTCGTTGCTGGGTGTATTAATGCGATCGGTTTATTAGGATTTGAGCATCAATCTGTTTCTCATGTATCAGGCACGGCTACCTCACTGGGTACCAGTGTGATAGATGGTTCTTGGCAAGACATTGCTCATCTGGCTGGTGTGTTGTTGTCGTTTTTTTTCGGCTCGTCAATTTCTGGTTTTTTATTGCATGGCTCGACGTTAAAATTAGGACGTCACTATGATACTGCCTTATTCGTAGAGTCATTACTTATCTTTGCAGCATATTATTTGTTGTCTCAAGGTAGTTTTTATGGGCATTTTGCCGCCTCTGCTGCATGTGGCATGCAAAACGCCTTAGCAACCACCTATAGTGGGGCAATCATACGTACCACTCATTTAACCGGCATTTTTACCGATTTTGGTATTATGCTAGGAGCCGTTTTTAGAGGTCAGTTGTTTGATAAAAGAAAAGCAATCTTATTTTTGTTAATTATCTTAGGTTTTATTCTCGGTGGAACATTCGGTGCGTTGATATTTAACGTGTTGAATTTCAAAGCGTTGTTAATTCCAGCATTTATTTGTTTATTATTGTCAGTAAGCTATCGGCTGTATTCAGCTAAGCAAAGTTAATCTTTTTCAATTGGCTCTAAGTTATTCTGATATAGTCTATAAAGTACCTGTTAGTTATCTAATTGTTTTTTAATGAGAAGTTGTGTTTTATCCTCATGTGTTTCTGCGTTTACCTACGCAAAATTTGTGCTATGGTAACTTATGTTAGCCGGCGCTTTAGTTATTGGATAAACCTATTCTGGCTCTGGCTGTTATGTGCATTTTTATCAAAAGTGCGTGAATACTGTGCTTTTAATTTACCTTACAAAATGAGACGTTTTATGAAACTAGAATCTATTGCATTACATGAAGGTTATCAGTCAGAAGAAACCACAAAAGCCGCCGCTGTACCTATTTATCAAACGACGTCATTTACCTTTGATGATACGCAACATGGTGCCGATTTATTCAACCTTGCTGTGCCAGGTAACATTTATACGCGCATTATGAATCCAACTACCGATGTGTTAGAAAAACGGGTGGCTGCGATGGAAGGGGGCGTTGGTGCATTAGCAGTTTCGTCAGGTATGGCTGCAATTACTTATGCTCTTCAGTGTATTACTGAAATGGGGGACAATATCATAAGCACCAGCCAGCTATATGGTGGAACGTATAATTTCTTTGCTCATTCTCTGCCCAAGCAAGGGGTTGAGGTAAGAATGTGCTCGTATGATGATTTTGAAGGCTTTGAGTCAGCCATTGATGAAAAGACTAAGGCAGTATTTTGTGAATCAATCGGCAATCCCGCAGGCAATGTGGTTGATATTCCACGTCTTGCTGAAATTGCCCATAAACATGGTGTACCGCTGATTGTTGATAATACTGTAGCTACCCCTTATCTGTGTCGTCCTTTTGAGCTTGGTGCTGATATTGTTGTCCATTCATTAACCAAATATATTGGCGGTCATGGCACCTCTATTGGTGGCATTATCGTCGACTCAGGTAAATTTGATTGGGTTGCAAATAAAACACGTTTTCCAGTGTTGAATGAGCCTGATCCGTCATATCACGGTGTTGTTTATACCGAAGCGTTAGGGGAAGCAGCCTATATAGGTCGTTGTCGCACCGTGCCTTTACGAAACACTGGGGCAGCTATTTCACCAATGAACTCATTCCAAATTCTCCAAGGTTTGGAAACCTTAGGTTTACGTATGGATCGGCATTGTGAAAATGCCGAAAAACTGGCTGAGTATTTGCAAAATCACCCAAAAGTTGAGTGGGTCAATTATGCTGCTTTAGCTGATAGCCAATACAATGCAAACTGTCAAAAAGTGTCAAAGGGTAAAGCTTCAGGAATTTTAAGCTTTGGCATTGCAGGTGGCTTTGACGCTTGTGCTCGATTTATTGATGCCCTTGAGATGATTTTACGCTTGGTTAATATTGGTGATGCCAAATCGCTTGCTTGTCATCCCGCATCAACTACTCATCGACAATTAAACGAGCAGGAATTAGCGAAGGCAGGTGTTAGCGAAGATTTAGTTCGTATTTCGGTTGGTATCGAACATATAGATGATATTATTGCTGATGTTGCTCAAGCTTTGGACAAGGCGTAAGTCATTGCATCGCTATTGAGTCGGTTGGGACAGCTTCAATCTCTGTCTCAACCAGTATCGTTTTATATGTTTTGAAAAGGATCGTTTGTGCGTCAATTTATACTTCTGCTAGCTCTTATTTTACTGATCACAGCTTGTGCTAAACAAGCTAATAAACCATTAGGTGTTGATCACAGTCAAACAGATAAAGCGCTTATTCAAGCTCTGGTTAACAGGGGAACGGATGCTAATAAAATTCATTGGGTAAGTTTTTTAATTGATTGTAAAGATAAAGGGTTAGTGACCAGTATTGCAGATAAAGCCGATTCACTCGGGTATGAAGCTGACTATGTATCATATTCTAAGCAAAGGATGAGCTGGTCAACTACAGTGAGTAAAGAGATGAAGTTAAATGCGGCAGAAATAGCTCGTCACAGGGCGCAGTTGTCGCCATTTGTGCCATCTGGTGCTTGTTATCCCATAGGCTTTGGTGCAGCTGTTGTGAAATAGTGTTTTAGCTGTTGTTTCGCTCACTAAAATTGTAGGTCAATATTTGCTTTTTTGTGTGTTGTCACACAAGATAAAACTGTGATGGGTGTGTGTTTTTACCTGTTACGGGCTGTAATATCATGCAGGCTATTAGGTTAACTTGAGTTAAAACAATCAAATTAATAAGGATACAATATGGCGAACGAAGGTTATCATGAGCCAATTAATGAGCTCAGCGATGAAACACGGGATATGCATCGAGCGATCACTTCTTTAATGGAAGAGTTAGAAGCCGTTGATTGGTATAATCAGCGTATAGATGCTTGTAAAGATGAAGCGCTTAAATCTATTCTTGCTCATAATCGAGATGAAGAAAAAGAACATGCAGCTATGGTGCTTGAATGGATCAGGCGTAAAGATCCTTGCTTTGATAAAGAATTAAAAGATTACCTTTTTACCGATAAAACCATTGCACATCAGTAATTTTACCTCCCTCAATAACACTGACAAATTTTCATGTTTGTCAGTGTTTTAATAAGTTTTTAAGTCATAAAACACTTGATTCAGCCAGTTAAGTGTGAACATACTGGTTGTTATTCAAGTTAACACAACACTCTTTTAACCCAGATCAAAAGTAAATATGATGAAAGAATATGATTTCAGTTTCAGAGATATTGTGGAGTATGCCAAGGATGTGGTGGTGGTTACTAAAGCATCACCGATTAATGAACCTGGGCCAGAAATTGTCTATGTCAATAAAGCTTTTACTGAGTTAACTGGCTATAGCTTGGCTGAGGTAGAAGGAAAGAGCCCAAGAATACTGCAATCGGATGAAACTGACGTAAATGAGAAAGCGAAAATTAGACATGCGTTAGCACATCAATCCCCCGTGAGGGTAACATTAAAAAATTTTTCAAAGTTTGGTGATGCGTACTGGCTTGATTTGAGCATTTTGCCGTTAAAAAATGCCAATGGAGAGGTTAGTCATTTTGTAGCCATAGAGCGAGATGTCACCGAACAAAAAGATTTTGAATTGCAACTAGAGGTGCTAACGCGAACCGATCACCTGACCAAGATTTTAAACAGAAGGGCTTTTTACGAAACCTCGGCGCAAGAGTTTCAGCGATTTAAGCGAAAAGGTACGGAATATGCCATGTTAATGGTTGATATTGATCATTTTAAGCAAATTAATGATCAATATGGACACACCATAGGTGATGAGGCGATTAAAACGATTGCCAAGTTATGCCAGGAGCATAGTCGCTCATACGATACCGTCGCACGTATGGGAGGTGAAGAATTTTGCCTATTACTACCTGAAACCGATAAAGAAACATCGTATATTATCGCAGAAAAATTAAGAAAAATGATTGAAGCATATACCTTAAAGACTGCTGCTGGAGATATAAAAATGACGGTAAGTATTGGCGTTTCAGTAGTGAAAGAGTCAGATAAAGAGCATAGCTCGATATTTCAGCGCGTGGATAAGCGGATGCATGAGGCAAAAGAGTCTAGCCGAAATTGTGTGTGTTAATCTTTATTGATGTTGAAACTTATTACAGTACAAGGCTAATTGGAGCAAATTTATGAATAAAATTATACATATTATCTTGGCGTTATTACTGCCTCCTGTGGCTGTATTTCTAAAAAGTGGTGTAGGTAAAGACTTAGTTATCAATATCATTTTATGCTTGTTTTTCTACGTTCCTGGCATTTTGCATGCTCTTTGGCTTATAACCAAAGACTAAAAATCACCTAATGTATGAACACTTGGTGGGTCATAAATCTAGGCGATGCCATGTTGGCAGACGCTAAATTAGCTAAAATTGAGTCAGTACTGATCTTTGCTGTTGCCAGAGCGAACACTCCTGACAAGATGGCGGCTTTTCTTCGTTATGAAACTGAAGGTGGTTTACATTGTAAGCTCAAGCTTTATCTTTCACCTCTGTTTGGTGAAATTGCACAACCCCTTGATGCTAAACCCTGCACTCAGCCTGATGTAAACGATCTCAGTTTGTTTATTGGTCATCAGCAAGCATTGCGAACATTGTTTTACTAATAACAATTGATTACCGCACAATTTGTGCGATAAATCACATTTTTTGTTCTTTTTACTGATCTAGATTAATCAAAAGCCATAGTTAACTCGCTACAATAGACATAATGATTGATTGGAAGAAGTAAGTTATGTCGCTTCAACAATGGCGAATCTGCGCTAAGGTTGCGTTTTTTCTGTTATTTTTATTCGCACCGTTACTCAATATATTTAGATTTGATCTGGATTTAGGTCATTTTATTATTTTTGGGCAAGCGTGGACCATCAGTATCGATTCGATCTTATATGGTGGCGGAGATAGCGTAGATGCCGCCATTAAAATATTTACCCGAGTATTGCTGCCAGGCATGATTTTTGTCGCAATTGCGGCTTGGTTGATTTGGCGCTATGGGCGCATTTACTGTGGTTGGCTTTGTCCACATTTTTCTGTGGTTGAAATGATCAACCACCTGATGTTGAAGCAATTGAATCGTGTTACTTTGTGGGAAGCGGCAAGTAAAAAAACGCGAGGTGTACTACCCAAAGTTCTAGTATTTGTTAGTGCACTTTCTATGGCGTTTATTTGGGCTGTTGGTTTATTGAGTTATTTAGTGAATCCCGTTGAATTGCTGACCAGTATTGGTCATTTGTCGGTGGGTTTTGGTTCGAGTATTTTTATTATAGCGGCCACCACAGTGTTTACTTGTGACTTTATTTTTGCTCGTCATTTGTTTTGTAAATATGGCTGTGCTTTAGGCTTATTCCAAAGTTTAATTTGGATGGCAAATAAAACGGCGATGGTGGTGAAATTTGATCGACAACGCGCCAAGTTATGTCGCGATTGTATTCATTACCATAAGGGAAAACCTTGTGATCAAGCTTGTCCTATGCGCTTACCAACGCGTAATATGAAACGGGCTAAATTTACGTGTACTCAATGTGCTCAGTGTATTTCTGCCTGCGCTACAGTACAAAAAGATAACCCACAAGGTAGCTTGTTACGGTGGGCTTCAGGCAATGATGCGGTTGAAGTTGATCGTGAAGCTGCTAAATATAAAAGTGATACGATTGCAATTAAAGAAGTTAACTAGGAGAGAGCGATGACAAGAGTAATGCTATTTATTAGTTTAATTATCATCAGTTGGACATGTTCTTCCAAAGAAGTGGTGGTGGAGATATATAAGAAAAAATTTATCCCGGCTGAAATCACCATAGCGCAAGGTGATACTGTTATTTGGAAAAACATTGAAAAGCGCCAGTACCATAGTGTGTGGTTTAAACAATTACAAAAAGAAGAACCGGATTATTTTTTTCCTGACGAAACGTATCAACGCACTTTTAACGACGTAGGTACTTTTCCTTATATTTGTGGTCCTCACCCTAAAATGACAGGGGTTGTGACCGTTAAACCGTAATATATTTCATAAGCTACATTAGTTTGATCGCAATCAAGTAAGTATCATTCTCATTTGCGGCTTATACAACAAAACCGTATGTTACATCCGTGAATTAGCGATAAAGTTGGATCATTATGACAGCAATTAATATTCAAACAGCACAACAAGCAGAGCAAAGCTCATTTTATCAAGAACAACACAATGAAATATCTTTGTTTCAATATGCTTATCAACATCAGTTACCTGTACTGATCAAAGGCCCTACAGGTTGTGGTAAAACGCGTTTTATTACCCACATGGCGGAAACGTTAAATAAACCTTTATATACCGTTGCATGTCACGACGATTTAACCGCCGCTGATTTAGTCGGGCGTCACTTAATTGGCCCTGATGGCACTTACTGGCAAGATGGTCCACTGACAAAAGCAGTCAGAGAAGGCGGTATTTGTTATTTAGATGAAGTGGTTGAAGCGCGTAAAGACACCACGGTTGTACTTCATCCCTTAGCTGATGACCGTCGTGTCTTACCTTTAGAGCGTACAGGGGAGTTGATAGAAGCTCACCCTGATTTTATGCTGGTGGTTTCATATAACCCCGGTTATCAGAATTTGCTTAAGGGCATGAAACCAAGTACGCGCCAACGTTTTGTTGCTATGCGCTTTGATTATCCTGAATCTAAGATAGAGCAGGATATTTTGATCAAAGAAACAGGTGTTGAACCTTATCTGGCGGCAACCTTGGTTGAGTTAGCGCAAGCGTTACGTAAACTTGAGCAGAACGATCTCGATGAAGTTGCCTCAACTCGCTTGTTAATTTATGCAGCAAAAATGATGTCCAGTGGTATGAAGCCATTAGATGTATGCCGTTGCTGTTTAGCAGAGCCATTGTCTGATGATCCTCAAACCATAAATGCCTTAATGGATGTTGCCAGAATATATTTTGATGAATAACCAAGTTTTAGTCTCTGAACTCAATAAAAAACTACCTGGCGATATTGCCATGTGGTTTTTTATTTTGGCGGAATTAACCGTTTTTGCTTTATTTTTTATCGGTTTTGCGGTCACAGAGCAGCTCAATCAAGAAATGTTTGCTCTTGGCAAAGCTAAGTTGCATGCTGGAGCTGGTTTGGTCAATACCATCGCTTTGATCACCAGTAGTTTATTTGTTGCCTTTGCAGTTACGGCAGTTAAAAGCAAAAAGTTTAAGCAGTCAGTTCAATGGCTGATCATTGCCCAGTGTTTTGCCGTTGTTTATTTGGTGGTAAAAGGTTGGGAATATCAATCACTATTTGCACAAGGTATTGATATTGAAACTAATACCTTTTTTACTTTGTATTTTTTGATCACACTATTTCATTTTATGCATGTGCTACTTGGTATGGTGATCTTAGCTTATATCATGGTGCGAACAAATAAAGGGGATTACCAGCAAGATGTTGCTGGTTTTGAGTCAGGCGCATGTTATTGGCACATGGTTGATATGTTATGGATTATTCTCTTTCCATTAATTTATGTCATTTAAGTAGTTGAATATGTTAATGAATAAAAAACAATCGCTCGTAAGCTGGACAGTACTCATTTTACTGACTTTGTTGTCTGTGTATATCGGCAAAGTATTTGACCAGCCTGCAATATTCATCACCTGTGTGTTATTAATCGTTTTTTTAAAGGGACAACAGATAGTTGATGTATTTATGGAACTTAAACATGCACCTAAAAGGTGGCGATTATTAATCATGAGTTATGTTTTATTGGTTCCATTTGTGCTGTTAATAATCTATATTTTATAAGGTATTAGCATCAAAATAATATAAGGATGTCAAATGGATACTTCAACTGAACAGCATGATAAAAATTATGCAATTATTTATCAGTCTTTATATTTAGCTAATTTATTATTACTCCCCGGTTTCTGTTTTCTTGGCCTGCTCTGGCTGTTTTTTAAGCACAAAGATAATAAAGGTTGGCAGCGTATTCATTTATATCGAGCGCTGCAACTGGCAATAATTGCTGGTGTGTTGCTGGTGCTGATCCCATTAATCGTTGTCTATGGAAGTGATGCATTCGAAGCATCTATCATGGTGATGCTGGTATACTTTGTTACTATTCACGCATTATTAGTGCTCTTAGGGATGTTTAATGTTTCCAGAGCTATGGCAAGAAAGCTACCAATTTTTTGATGTAGAACAAACTCTTTCTGCTTTTCATCACGATTTGTTACACAATTCTAAAAACTTGATTTCCATCAAGATGTTTTCTTAATTACAAGTATATTATGACCTTGCTTTTATTACTTTTAATAAGGGAAATACCATGTCAGAAAGCTTTACGAAGGGCATGGCTCGTAACATTTATTATGGTGGAAGTGTTTTCTTCTTTCTAATATTTTTGAGCTTAACCTTTCATACAACAAAAGAAATGCCTGAGAGAGACAATCGAGTCAACCTTAGTGAGTCTGTAGCGCGCGGTAAGGCGTTATGGGAAGATAACAACTGTGTTGGATGTCATTCATTAATTGGTGAAGGTGCGTACTTTGCGCCAGAGCTAGGCAATGTTTACGTTCGTCGCGGCGGTGGAAATATTGAGACTTTTAAAGGTTTCATGCAAGGTTGGATGAAAGCTCAACCATTGAACATTCCTGGTCGTCGTCAAATGCCTAATTTTCATCTTAACGATCAACAGATCGATGATTTAGCTGAATTTCTGAAGTTTACTGCAGAAATGGATGTTAATGATTGGCCACCAAATGATGAAGGATAAGAGCATGAGTACTTTAAAATATCAATCTCAAGCGGTCGCAAAGCCTTATTTTGTATTTGCATTGATTTTATTCGTTGGTCAAATTCTATTTGGCTTAATTATGGGGATGCAATATGTTGTAGGTGACTTCCTTGCTGGTGCCATCCCATTCAATGTTGCCCGTATGGTTCACACTAACTTACTTATTGTATGGTTATTGTTTGGTTTTATGGGGGCAGCCTATTATTTAGTGCCTGAAGAAGCAGAAACTGAGCTTCATAGTCCTAAATTAGCAATAGCCTTATTTTGGATATTTGCTGCGGCAGGTGTATTAACCATTTTAGGTTATTTATTAGTACCTTATTCAACGTTAGCTCATATTACAGGTAATGAATATTTACCGACGATGGGGCGTGAATTTTTAGAGCAACCTACCATTACTAAAATCGGTATCGTTGTTGTGGCACTAGGTTTCTTATATAACTTAGGTATGACTATCTTAAAAGGTCGTAAAACTGCCATCAACATGGTGCTATTAACTGGTTTGGTTGGTTTAGCGGTATTCTTCTTATTCTCTTTCTACAACCCTGCAAACATTGCCTTAGATAAATATTTCTGGTGGTTTGTTGTTCACTTATGGGTAGAAGGTGTATGGGAATTGATCATGGGTGCAATTTTAGCGTTCATCTTGATCAAAACTACAGGTGTTGACCGCGAAGTTATTGAAAAATGGTTATATGTTATCATTGCAATGGCGTTAATCACTGGTATTTTAGGTACAGGTCACCACTTCTATTGGTTAGCAACACCTGAATACTGGCAGTGGGTTGGTTCAATCTTCTCAGCAATGGAACCGTTACCTTTCTTCGCTATGGTATTATATGCCTTCAATATGGTTAACCGTCGTCGTCGTGAACACCCTAACAAAGCGGCCACTTTATGGGCATTAGGTACTGCTGTAATGGCATTCTTAGGTGCTGGTGTTTGGGGCTTCTTACACACGTTAGCGCCAGTGAACTTCTATACTCATGGTTCACAAATAACAGCTGCTCATGGTCACATGGCGTTCTATGGTGCTTATGCAATGATCGTGATGACAATCATTTCATATGCAATGCCTAAGATCCGTGGTTTTGGTGAAGCGATGCCAAATAGTGCACAAGTACGTGAAATGTGGGGCTTTTGGTTAATGACTATTGCTATGGTATTTATCACCTTGTTCTTAACAGGTGCTGGTGTACTGCAAGTGTGGTTACAACGTTTACCAGAAACAGGTGAAGCATTAAGCTTTATGGCAACACAAGAGAAATTAACAATTTTCTATTGGTTACGTGAAATTGCCGGTGTGTTCTTCTTGATTGGCTTAATTTGTTATTTAACAAGCTTCTTCACAAAAGAAAAAGCACAAGCATAAATCATTAAAGCACAGTCTTTGTGATTGAAAGCCGTGGTGTTGGGCCGCGGCTTTCTTTTATAATCAAGATAAATTAATTTAACGACATTATTGAGGTGTTATTGTGGATAGTGAACTCCCTGTTAAACGCACAAAAAAACGTAAATTACAGAAAATAGCTAAAGTGATCAGCTATCTTTCAACTGTTAGTGCAATTGGTTGTGGTATCTTTTTATACACTATTGCTGATGGGGACGATAAGGTGTTAAAAGCAAGTATGGGGGCAACCGCTTTTTTCTTTTTTACCGTTGGTTTAGTGCTTCATACCATTGGTAGTGCCGATCTTCCTGATCTAAAAATTCATGATAAATAGCCTTTAACTTGTGTGAAAATAATCCTAACTCTTGATATATATCACGTTATTTTTCTGTCAATTTGATAGTCTAAACACATAGAAAATAGCGGGTTATAAAATAATGGAAGAATGGGTTGGTGAACTTTGGCATAAGTACATTACACGTAAAGCCAGTCAAGATTATCAAGAAGCACGAGTCAATTTTACTGACGTTAATAAGTCAGTTGGTATGGTGTTTAGAGCACTTGGTGGTGACGCCATTAAACGTGTCGAAGCAGCATCGAGTAGAGACTATCAAGTCAGACGTACTTTCCTGCAAAAAATTTCCGGTGAGAATATGCAATCTTCACTTGCTTGGCAAGACGAAGAAAGTTTACGCTTACCAGAATCACTCGCCGTATTTCCTAGCGCCGATTTAAACCGTGATTTGTATATTTGGTTGGCAGTATTAGCTGCTCAGCAACAAAGTGGCTTTAAGCATTGGGCGATAGATAATCAGCAACTTGTTGTTGATGTCTTAACACAATACCCATCGTTGAAACCAAGGTATCAGCGTTTAGCTCAGGCATTTGTAGCAACTCGGGCTGATCATAGTAAGCGGCCACAGGCTGAACAACAAATGGAACAGGCGATTATTAATGCGGTACTGTCTCCAGGCAGTGTCACAGAATTTCCACGAGTCAATTTTGCACCACAAGCCGTGTATTTATGGCTCTATCCCTCAGCAAAATTAGATCCGTTTGTTTTACCTGAAAACTTAAATGACATTACTGAAGAGCAAAACGATAACGACAGTCAATCGAAAAAAAGTCAGGCAAGTCGTAAAAAGGCTGAACGAATTGATTCTCCTGAATGTCGTGATGGCATGATGATTTTCCGACTTGAAAGTATGTTTTCATGGAGCGAATTTAGTAAGCTTGATCGGGGAACGGATGACAGTGAAGAAGATGAAGAAGAATATCATCGTATCGCCGAAGATCTTGATAAAATTACCTTATCAAAGCAGCAAAATCAGAAAAGTGCCAATATCAAAATTGATTTGGATTTACCTTCAGCATCAGAAGATGATATTCCGCTAGGTGAAGGCATCAAGTTACCTGAATTTAATTACAAATCACAACAATTAGAGCAAGATCGTTGTTTATTGCAACCAATGATGCCACGCGATTGTCATGCGCAAAAATTGCCTCAGCGTTTACAGAAAACGGCGAAGGTCATTCAATCACAGTTTGAACAATTGCAAAGTGTACGTTATTGGCTAAAAGGGCAGCCGCAAGGGGAAGAATTGGATTTGACAGCGTGGTTAGATTTTCACGTGGAGAGTCAAATTTCACCTACTCAAGAAAAGGGACTTTATCAGAGTTTTCGGGGTAATAACCGTGATATCTCTACCTTGTTGTTAGCTGATATTTCAATGTCGACTGATGCCCATTTAGATGATAACACTCGGGTGATAGATGTTGTTCAAGACAGCATGTTGTTATTTGGCGAGGCCTTGCATACCGTAGGCGATAGGTTTGCTATGTATGGTTTTTCATCGGTAAAACGTACTAATGTGCGATTTAGCCTATTAAAAAACTTTAATGAAAGTTATAACGATCAGATCAGAGGTCGAGTACAAGCGATCCGTCCTGGTTTTTATACGCGAATGGGGGCAGCCATCCGTCAATCGCTCAACATTTTGGCTGAGCAAAACAGCACACAAAAACTGTTGCTGATTTTAACCGATGGAAAACCGAATGATATTGATCACTATGAAGGTCGCTTTGGTATTGAAGATACCCATCAAGCTATTCAAGAAGCAAGAAAACTAGGGATCAAGCCATTCTGCATTACTATAGACGTTGAAGCTGAGGAATATCTGCCGTATTTATTCGGAAGCGATGGCTATACGGTGATTTTAAAACCATCGCAATTGCCGATAAAATTACCTCAATTGTACCACCAGTTAACGAGTCACTGATCATGTCAAAAGAAGTCATCACCTGTTTGTATTGTCAAAGCCCTAATGAAATCGACAATGAGCAAAATGATATTGGTAATTGTGAAAACTGTGGCATGCCATTAACGCAACATGCACCTGAAGGCAGATTATCAAGGCTTAAACGCTTTTTACCCTTTTTTTGGGCGATAGTGATTTTTTGCTTAGTGATGATCTTTTATCTACCGCGGTAGTTTATCGGTAAACTTGTGGTTTGTAGTGCTTGATGCAGTTAATCATTATTGTTAGTTTGCACTTTTTCTGCCGTTGAAGGTGTTTTTTCACTTTGCGATGCTTTTTCGGATGCTGCTTTGTTTGTTTTATCAGCAGTATTTTCTGTGTCGTCATCAAACAGAATACTTAAGCCTTGCTTTTCCAGATCATCAAATTGATCGGTTTTTACTGCCCAGAAAAATAGATAAATACCGATGGCGGTTAAAATAATCGCTATGGGGATCAAAATATAAATGACGCTCATCTTAGCTCCAATTTTTGCTTAACTTTTAACAACCTTAGCGAATTGGTGATCACCAATATCGAGCTTAACGACATGCCGATAACCGCCATATACGGAGTAATATAACCTGAAACAGCCAACGGGAGTACAATTGCATTATACCCAAAAGCCCAGCCATAGTTTTGTTTGATCACTTGCTGAGTTTTTTTGGCAACTTGTAATAGGGTATGAATTGCGCTTAAGTGGTTATTCAGTAATATCACATCCGCACCGCTTTTGGCGATATCGGTGCCGCTTCCCATGGCGATTGAAACGTGAGCTGCGCCAAACACCGGCGTATCATTGATGCCGTCGCCAATCATAGCGACGATATGTTGATTCTGTAGTTGCTTAATTTTTTCCAGTTTTTGTGTTGCGGTTAATTGACTGTAGACCTGATCAAGCGTTAAGACTTGTTGAACGGCATCACAACCTGATTGATGATCACCAGATAACATGGTGGTGGTGATTTGTGATTGTTGCAGTTTTGCAATGACTTGTTGGGCATCAGGGCGAATATGATCTTTTAAACTAAATGCTGCGACTAATTGTTTATCGATAATAAGTACACAAGACGCGCTTTTATATTGCTGATATTGTGCTGGTGTAAGTAATGATAAATCAAATAACCATTTGGCTTTACCTACTTTAACTTCTTGTTGATTGACGCTGCCTTGAATGCCTGCCCCAGCGATAATCTCGACCTCTTGGCTACTATCATTAAAATCGCGATAGGGAGTAAAAGCTTTTGCAATAGGGTGTTCAGAATGCACTTCAAGTGCAGCAGTAATAGCTAACACTTGTTGTTTACTATAATGACTATCTATCAGCTCGAGTTGATCAACTGTAAAGTCGCCAGAAGTTAGTGTGCCTGTTTTATCAAAAGCAAAGTGATCGATTGTGGGTAAGGTTTCCATGACATGCCCTGATTTGATCATTATGCCAGCCTTGTTAAGGCGCGTGGTTGCACAAGTTAACGCTGTAGGTGTTGCTAATGATAACGCGCAAGGACAAGTTGCAACTAATACTGAGAGAGTGATCCAAAAAGCTTCATCGGGCAAATGCTGTTGCCAATAAATTGCGGTGCCTATGGCGGTAAATAAAATGATTGCGACAAAGTATTGCGCTATTTTATCAGAGAGCTGCGCAATTTTAGGTTTATGGGTTTGCGACGCTTCACTAAGGCGAATTAATTGACTTAAAAAAGAAGATTGCGTGGCATGTTTCACTTCTACGGTAAGGTTACCATCGCCATTGATCGTACCGGCAAATACTTGCTCACCAATAGATTTAGTTACTGGTAATTGTTCACCCGATAACATGGCTTCATTTATTTGACTGCTGCCTTGACAGATAATGCCATCGGCAGGAATGGTTTCTCCCGGTTTAATTAACACCAGATCATGTGCTTGTAATTTTCTGGCAATAATAAACTCTTCTTTATCGCCGCGAAGCAGGGTTGCTGTCATGGGCATTAATTTCAGTAAATTTGCTGATACTTCTGCGGCACGGTTGCGTGCACGAAACTCTAGAAATTTGCCAATCAATAACAAGAAGGTGAACATAGAGACCGATTCAAAATAGACTTCACCGCTTTGAGTGATGGTTGCCCATGCACTGGCACTAAAAGCTAAGACAATGGCAATCGAGACGGGCACATCCATGGATAAACGCTTGGCTTTTAATGCGTTTATCGCTCCTTGATAAAATGGAAATGCACCGTAGCTAACAATAGGTATGGTTAATATTAAGCTTATCCAGCGTAAGTAAACGAGGTTGTGTGCTGACATATCGGAAAACGCACCAAAGTATAGGCCGATAGCGATCATCATCACTTGCATCATTAAAATGCCAGAAATGCCTAAACGTTTAATAAAGGTTTTGCTTTGCCGTTTATTGCTTTGTTCTACTTCACTGGCTTTAAATGGTAAGGCGTGATAGCCCACTTTTTCAATCGCTAAGATAATTTCACTGAGTTTGACTTCACCATCTATCCAGCGTACCGTTGCTCGCTGTGTTGTTGCATTGACTGATATAGATTGTAAACCAGTAAGATGGTTTAACTGCATTTCAATTAACCAAGCACAAGCAGCGCAGCTTATGCCTTCAATGGTGAGAATGGCTTCTTTGATCTCACCATCTTTATAAGTAAATTCTTGCTGCAGATTATCATCGTCTAATAATTCGGTGCGTTGAAGCTGCTCAGGAACAAGAGCTTCACCTTTAGGAGCCGCTTCGGTACGAAAACGATAGTAATCTCCCAAGTCATTATCAATAATGGTCTGAGCAACGGCCTGACAGCCGACACAGCACATAGCTTGATCTTGATGATTAATGGTAACAAAGAGATCAATACCTTTAGGTATTGTTTCGCCACAATGAAAACAACAATTAGACATAAAATGCTTCTAACAATTAATTAGCTTGTGTAGGTGTTGGCACAATATCAATAAATTCTGATTGTGGCAGAGTGATAGATTGTTGGATTTTCCAGTGTTGTTCAAATGGTGTGATGGTGATACGCCATTTACCCGTGACATCGTGATCAATAAATTGTCTAAACTGACCAGAACCATCAGCAGTTAGGGCAAAGTAGAAATCTTTTTCTTCTTGGGTTGGGTGATAAAAATTAACATTTAATAGCGGGAATTGCTTTTCAATGCCTGTTGGCTTTATCACTAATTCATTATCTTTCAATTGAAGGCCAAATTTGATACCTAGCTTTTGAGCTTGTTTGATCTTGGATATTTCAAGGTTAATTGCCTTACCTTTTTTATAATAATCGCCAACAACTAAGCTGTCAGGATCCGTATTAGCGATGATCACTGTAGTGATGCCAGCGACAACGGCTGATAATGGAAGAATAAATACTAGCCAAGCCCACGGCTCTTTATACCAAGGTGTTTTCATCTGTTTTCTTTATCAAAATTTTGTGTGGATATTATACGCATTTTATCCAATGCAAACCATTGAATTCATGCGTTGATTGACAATTTATTTTGCTATTTTTAATTATCAGGCATAAAAAAACCTTAGTGATTTCACTAAGGTTTTTTTTCGATATTAGCAGATATTAGTCTTGCGATAAGCTATAGACATAAGCACTAATAACATGGACTTTTTGTTCGCCTAAAATATTTTTCCAAGCGGGCATAACGCCAGCACGACCATGTTTAATCGATTGCTCAACGACACGTTGAGAACCACCATATAACCAGATATTGTCGTTTAGGGCAGGGGCTCCAATGGCACCAACACCCATAGCAACACTGCCTTCACCATTAGCGCCGTGACATCCAGCACACATAGCAAATTTTTCTTGTCCTTCTTTAGCAGCTGCTGCATCTACTTCACGGCCACTCAAGCTAAGCACAAACGCGGCGACTTCTTTAACGCCTTGTTCTCCGCCTAACATAGTTTCCCATGCGATCATCCCTTGAGCCTTTCGACCATCCATAATGGTATGCTTGATTTCAGCAGGCGAACCACCGTATAACCAGTCTTTATCGGCTAGGTTAGGGAAGCCTGTTGTACCACGTGCATCAGAACCATGACATTGCGAGCAGTTTTGGATAAATAGGCGTTGACCAACTTTCAACGCTTCTTCGTCAGCCGCTAACTCTTCAATGCTTCGTGCAGCAAAGGCGTCAAAGATGGGACCGAATTTTTCTTCAGCCGCTTTAACTTCCATATCATACTGTACAATAAGGCCGTTTTCTTTAGCGTTTGCAGCTTGTGCGTTTGAATCTTCAAGGTTCATTACACTTTGGTTCGAGCTAGTCCAACCGAATAAGCCTGCCCAATTACCTAAACCAGGATAAACCAGTAGGTAACCAAAACCCCAAATAATTGTTAATAAGAAGAAGGTGCTCCACCATTTGGGTAATGGGTTATTAAGCTCTTCAATGCCGTCGAAGGTGTGGCCCATTGACTTACCTTCTTCAACCCCTGCGAAGTTCTTTAAACACCAGCGCAATAATAAGTAACAACCTACTAAAGTGCCGAGCGAAAGAACCGTTATCCATATACTCCAGAAACTAGACATTTTTAGTCCCCTGTTTGTTAATTTCTTCTTTGTGATCTGTTGTTTGGCTATCTTCTTCGAAAATCGAATTAGCAGCTTTATCGAAATCTGCTTTACGTTTTTTACTGTAAGACCAAATCACAATGATGATAAATAGTGCCAAAATTATAAAGGCGATAATGCCTCTAAGCGTTCCGTAATCCATAGTGCTACTTCAATGCGTGACCGAGTGATTGTAAGTAAGCAATAAGTGCTTCCATCTCTGTTTTGCCTTTTACTGCGGCTTTTGCACCAGCAATATCTTCTGCAGAGTAGAGTGGGATAGGATTACCTTGCTCATCTTTATGGCTCTTATTTCGAGTTAAGAAATTAAAAGTTTCAAGTTTCTTAGCTGTTAACTCACCATCAAGGGTCTTTTCTTCTAACCATTTAAACGATGGCATGTTTGATTCTGGAACAACAGAACGCGGGTCAATCAAATGCGCACGATGCCAATCATCACTATAACGACCACCTACACGAGCTAGATCAGGACCAGTACGTTTGGAACCCCATAAAAAAGGATGCTCCCAAACGTGTTCGCCAGCAACAGAGTAATGACCATAACGTTCAGTTTCTGCTCTAAATGGACGGATCATTTGACTGTGACATACATTACAACCTTCACGGATGTAGATATCACGACCTTCCATTTCTAACGCAGTGTATGGGCGTAAATTATCGACAGGTTGTGTCGTTTCTTTTTGGAAAAATAATGGGGTAATTTCAACTAAACCACCAATACTGATCGCAAATATCGTAAAGATAAAGAATAAGCCTACGCTTTTTTCGACTTTTTCATGTTTATTAATCATGTTTGGTCTCCTTAAGCTACTTCAACAGGCTTAAGACTGCCGTCTTTAGCTGCGATAGTTTTAAACATGTTGTAAGCCATTAATAAGAAACCAGCAACAACCAAAACCCCACCTAAGAAACGAATAAAGTAGAATGGGTATGAAGCCGTAAGACTTTCAACAAAGCTATAGGTTAATGTTCCGTCAGTATTTACTGCACGCCACATTAAGCCTTGCATTACACCTGAAATCCACATGGCAACGATATATAAAACGATACCAGCAGTGTGCATCCAAAAATGAATGTTGATCAGACGAATGCTATACATACGGCCTTGATTAAATAACACAGGGATTAAGTGATACATAGCACCAATTGATACCATAGCAACCCAACCAAGTGCACCTGAATGAACGTGACCAACAGTCCAGTCAGTGTAGTGCGATAAGGCATTCACTGATTTAATTGCCATCATTGGTCCTTCGAAGGTAGACATACCATAGAAAGAAAGTGACACGATAAGGAAGCGTAAAATTGGATCGTGACGTAATTTATGCCATGCACCAGATAAGGTCATAATACCATTAATCATACCACCCCAAGATGGTAAGAATAACACCACTGACATTACCATACCTAAGCTTTGTGCCCAATCTGGTAGTGCGGTGTAATGAAGATGGTGAGGACCTGCCCAAATATATAATGAAACTAACGCCCAAAAATGCACGATAGATAAACGATAAGAGTAAACAGGACGTTCTGCTTGTTTAGGAACAAAGTAATACATCATCCCTAAGAAGCCAGCGGTAAGTAAGAAGCCAACAGCATTGTGTCCGTACCACCACTGCATCATTGCATCGATTGCACCTGAATATAATGAGTAAGACTTCATCATCGACACTGGAATAACCATAGAGTTTCCAATGTGAAGTACTGCAACGGTAATGATAAAACCACCAAAGAACCAGTTAGCTACATAAATATGCGAAGTTTTACGCTTAACAAGTGTACCGAAGAATACAATGGCATAACACACCCAAACGACAGCAATCAAAATATCAATTGGCCATTCCAGTTCTGCATATTCCTTACTTGATGTGTAACCTAAAGGTAGAGTAATAGCGGCCAAAACAATCACTGCTTGCCAACCCCAAAAAGTAAAGCTTGCGAGTGAGCCACCAAATAATGTTGTTTTACATGTGCGTTGTACTACATAGTATGAAGTGGCAAATAAGGCACTAGTTCCAAATGCAAAAATAACTGCATTGGTGTGAAGTGGGCGAAGACGGGAATATGTCAGCCAAGGTGTTTCAAAGTTTAATGCAGGCCAAATTAATTGAGCCGCAATAATTACACCTACAAGCGTACCAACGATTCCCCAAATAACTGTCATGACGGTAAACTGACGTACCACATCAAAGTTATATGACGGCTGATCAAGCGTTGTTGTCATTTTTATTGGTTCCGTTAACAAAGTTAGTTTTGCTAATCTCGAGATTTTTACAATTAGCGCATTTCTATGGTTGAAATTTTAGTGTGTGATTTAAGTCACACAAAATGCGTGAACACCCTAAAATCAGTGACAATTTTACCTTCCGCGTATGATTTAGATCAATACAAAAACATGATTTAAATCAATAAAAATTAAAACCCCACACAGAGTAAGGGTAAAATTCGGCAAATTGCTTATTTTATATACTGGTATTGTACAAAATACCTTTTAAAAGGTAGTACATAGTGAGGCTTAGATCGAACTCAAAGGCAAATTAGCTAATACAGAATTGGTTGGTTAACAGTAAGTTTGTTGTAGAAAAGTGAAATCAAGTAAATTCGATGTCAGACAAAATATCTATTTTTGGTCATTTTGCCTTAACTGTTAGCCATATTTTCTAATGTTTCAGGAGCCAAAATAATGATCTGTTTTTTAGACTGTTGAATTAACTGCTCCTTTTGAAATTTTGAAAAGATACGACTTAAAGTTTCTCGCCTAAGTCCTAAAAAGTTGGCGATATTATCTTTGCTGATCGATAAAGTTAATTCGTTTGATGGCTGTTCATTTGATGATAAGCGTTGTTTAAGGTTGAGTAAAAATGCAGCAACTAAACTTTCAGCCGATTTTTTGGCGATTAATGATTCAAATTGTGCTTGTGAGATAAAGCTTTGTCTGGTCAATAATTCTACTAAACTTAATTGAAGATCGGGTACCGCTTGCGAGCAAGCAAGTAGATTATCAACATTGACACGGCAAACTGAACTGTCACCAATAGCAATGGCATTGTGGGTGTATGTTTTAGGGTGCAAGGCATCTTCACCGATTAATTCACCTGGAAAACGAAAACCTAATACCTTTTCTTCGTTAAATTTAGATAGTTTAGTTAGCTTATAGGTACCTGAGCATACGGCAAAAATGTCAGTAAGTGGTTGACCTTGAGTAAATAAATAATGATCTTTTTGTGAAGGGGTTCGTTTAGCTAAATATTGGTCTGTCAGACTTAATGTCGTTGATTGCTGGGTCTTTACTGGTAAACATATCGGCTGCATGGCACATCGTTCACAGGCAATGTACTTGTGATTTTTCTCACCAGTGGCTTCCATATCTAGCTTACATTGTGTCATGGCTTATTACGCTCTATTTCGTTTATCTAATTGATATTAAATAAAAAGGTTTGGTTAACTTCTGTTATCTTGCCTGCTATTATACTGAGTTATAAATTTAAAAAGCTGATCATAATCAAATTCAGGTTTGATCGGATAACAAACCTGAGTTGAGAAGAGGGTATGAGGCAATTTGTTTTACTATGGATGATAACGCTTTCAGTCGTAAGCTGTACTCCGGCTAAAAAAACGCCTTCACTGTTCGTTAAACCTCTGTGTATTGCTCAACAAAGTCAATGTGACTTTCAGTCCCCCTTTGGTCAGGTCAATGTTTCATTTAATGTAGAAAAAATACAGACTGAACAATTGTTTAAAATATATCTCTCCGGTAATAACTTGCCAGCTAACTTAACGGTTTCTGCTTATTTAGAAGGTAAGGAGATGTATATGGGGAAAATTCCTTTATTCTTTCAATATGATGAACAGGCTAAGCATTACGTGAGTGATGCAATGTTAGGTAGCTGTAGTGAAGAAAAAATGACTTGGGTGGTGTGGTTTACAATTGCAGATGCCACTACCGATAAAAAAACAGTGAGTCGTTTTATTGAGTTTACCAGTGAACGTGATTAATCAGTTACTTTTAACTTAACGCCAGCCAAAGAGCGATCATTATCATTAAACTACCAGAGATTTTGTTTAAAATTTTAACGTTGTTTCTGCTAGTTAATACCTTGCCAATCGTTTTACCACCCGTGGCATAAAGCATCATACAAATAAACTCAGAAATAAGAATAATTGCTACTAGAACAGTAAGTTGTATTGGTAACGCGTAATTTTTATTGATAAATGGAGGCAATAAAGCCACCATAAAAGCCCAACCTTTTGGATTGGCGATGGCGGTGAAAAACCCTTGATGAAATAAGGTAAGTTTTTTGATATCTGTGAGCCTAGTTGGTTGATCTGATATTGCCAGTTTTCCCCTAGAGCGGCACATATTTACTCCAATGTAAAATAGATAGCCTGCGCCTAATAATTTGAATATGTTAAATATAAACGGCATTTTTAACATGATGGCTGAAACACCAACGACAGACGCAATGGCAACAGTGGCTACGCCAAGTAATTCGCCCAACATCATCCACAGCGTTTTACGAATACCAATGGTCATCCCGAGTGTCATTGCTAAGGTCATGCACATACCAGGGGTAATACTGACCATAAAAAAAGTTGGGATAAATAAAGCGATTAAAGTGAAATCAAGCAAAGTGATCTTAACGGTAATAAAATTCGTAACTTATGATAGCGATAAAGTGGCAAAGTGCCTAGAGTGAAATATTGTTCACTACACATTTAGTATACTTTTAGCGAATTTAACCAGTGAACTATATGTGCACTAAAATAGCGCTAACTATTTATAACACCGAAAAAATAGCTGACCTAGTCGATAATGTGTTTGCACTTATTACGGTTAATATTGTAACACTGTAAATCTATGTAAATTTGATTGTTGTTACCGTCAATTACGCATAGGCTATAACCAATTAATCTCCTTGAAGAGCATGAGAGTATTTCTAGCGATAATGAACAATAAAAATAATTTCACTCTTGTTAAAACACTGAGTTTGGCAATATCACTCACTGTAGCTGGCTGTGTTAGTACATCCAAAACTGATAATCCTGTTAAGCAGCTATCATTGCCTGCCGCATGGTCAAATGCTGATGTACTTGATAGCTCAACGCTTGATCCGCGAAAAAGTATGCAATGGCACACGTTATTAAATGATGAAGCGTTACAGCAATTGATCATTCTAGCCAAACAAAAAAACCATTTATTACAATCGAGCCAAGCTGTCGTTGATATAGCAAAACAAACGGCGGAAATTGCTGGGGTGACTAAATTTCCAGATATTACGTTATCCCAAGGTAATAGCCGTAGAAAAGTGGTTAATGATGACAACATTAATTATCAGACAACTGCCGATGTAAATTTACAGTTATCGTATGAACTCGATCTTTGGGGCAAGCTTTCTGATCAGCAACATCAGGCATCACTGGATTATTTGTCAGCAAAAAATAACTATTTTCAACAAGAACAACAATTAATTGCAGATGTGAGTAAAGCATGGTTTAGTGCGGTTGAAGCTCAACAATTGTTAGCCTTATACCAAGCAAGAGCAAAGAACCAAGAAGATAGTTTAGCCATGATCGAATCGTCTTATCGATTAGGGCTCAAAGATGCGTTAGATGTTTATCTTGCTAAAAATAATTTAAATAGTGAGTTGGCTCGAGTTACTCAACAGGAACAAACGGTTGTCGAGCGAAAGCGCACTTTAGAGCTATTAATTGGACAGTATCCCAATGGACAGATTTCCATTAATCAGCAATTACCAGACACCGAACCATTTTTGCCAAACGCTTTGCCTGCACAATTGTTAACTAAACGCGCCGATCTTGTCGCTGCTTGGTATCAGTTATTAGCATTAGACGCTGGTGTGGCAGTTGCGCATAAGCAGCGTTTTCCTCGAATTGCATTAACTTCTACCTTGGGAGATAGCTCAAACGAATTAGGGGATTTACTTGACGGTGGTGCGTTAGCATGGTCATTAATTGGTAATATCACCATGCCTATTTTTAATGCGGGTAAACTGGCTGCACAAGAGCAGCAAGCAAAGTTACGCTTGGCTCAGCAAGAGCAGTTGTATCTTAAGCAGGTCTATCAGGCCTTTTCAGACGTTGAAAATGGCTTGAATAATCATAGTGCACTGAAACAGCGCTACTTATATCTTAAACAAGCACAGGAAAATGCCAACCAAGCAGAGCAACTATCGTTTGCTCAGTATCAAAAGGGGTTGGTAAGCTATACCACTGTGCTAGATGCCCAGCGCCGTTTATTTGATGCACAAACCGCGGTGATACAAGTGAAGAATCAATTAATACAAAATCAAATTGCGCTCTACCTTGCCTTAGGTGGTGGATATCAATTTGAACAACCAAATAATCAAGATCATCGTTTAACTTCTTTTTCTTTAGGTAGTCAATAGCCCATGTCTTTAGCTGCAAACTCTCGATACAAAACCATTTTATTACCCATTGTTATCTTGGTAGTGACCGTGGTCAGCTTTTATTTGATCACTAATAATCCGCCTACGGCAAAGCGTGGTCGCCCGAGTATGGCACCACAGATCAATGTGGAAGTACAAACATTAGCTAAAGTCGATTATCCCATGGTGATTGATAGTTATGGCACCATTAAACCCAGAACACAGAGTATTTTATTTCCACAAGTGTCAGGGCAAATCATGGCAGTCAGTAGAAATTTTCAAGCGGGCGCCTTTTTTGACAAAGGTGATGTGTTAATTGAACTTGATGATCGTGATCTCAAAGCGGAAGTTAAAATCGCACAAGCTAATTTATATAGCGCTAAACAAAGTTTAATTGAAGAAAAAGCACGTGTAGAGCAAGCGAAACAAGATTGGCAACGTTTAGGTAGCGAGCAAAATGCGCCAGATCTTGTGTTAAGAAAACCGCAACTTCTAGCGGCGCAAGCAACACTGTATTCAGCACAAGCGACTCTTGAAAAAGCTGATTTAGCACTTGAGCGCAGTAAAATAAAAGCGCCCTTTACCGGACGAATTTTAACCAAGGAAGTCGATTTAGGTCAGCTGGTGTCACCTAGTACTCGATTAGCAGAAATTTATGCCGTGGATTATGTTGAAATTAGACTCCCGCTTAAAAACACAGACCTTCGGTTCATTGATCTACCGGAAAACAGTCGTTTAAGTAATACAAGTTCGACCCCCTTACCGGATGTAACCATTTATTCTGAGCTTGCAGAGGATCAAACATGGCAGGGAAAAGTGGTACGTACCGAAGGTGCATATGATAAGAATTCACAACAATTGTATGTGGTAGCACAAATTGATGATCCTTATAAAAATATACCCCGCTCAGGTTTACCCTTAAAAATAGGACAATATGTAAAAGCACAGATTTCTGGTCGTACTGCTGAGCAAGTCATTGTTATACCAAATAGTACTATTTACCAAGGAACCTATGTTTATGTCGTGGAAAAGGGCATTTTAAAACGAATAAATGTCAATATTGCTTGGCAAAATAATGATGTCGCTGTGATTGAATCAGGGTTATCGCAAGGACAGTTTTTAGTATTAACGCCGCTTGGACAAGTCACTTCTGGCACTAGCGTACGTATTAATATGGTTGATGGTGTCCCCGTAAAAAGAGCAAAACCTACAGCTAAACGGCCGAATAAACCAGCTATGCAAGAGAAAAATTCTCAACAGCCTAGTAAAGAGAATACTGATAACAACAAAGGTGAGCAACTATGATCGCTTGGTTTGCCCGTAATCATGTTGCAGCAAATTTGTTGATGATCACTATTTTGCTGTTAGGGGTGTTTTCACTAAAAAGTAATATTCCATTAGAAGTATTTCCGTCATTTGATTCCGACATTGTCAATGTTGGGGTGACACTACGTGGCGCTACACCTGAAGATACCGAACAAGGTATTGCTATTCGCGTAGAAGAGGCGATACAAGACTTACAAGGGGTTAAAAAAATCGTCAGCACATCCGTTGAAGGTGCTGCGAATGTCAGAATTGAAGCTGAAGAAGGTTATGATGTTCGTGATTTGTTAGCGGATATTAAAAGCCGTGTGGATGCAGTAAACACTTTTCCTGTGGAAGCAGAAAAACCGATTGTTTCGATTCAACAACGTAAGCGTAATGTCATTTCTGTAACCGTTGCTTCTATCTACAGTGAGAAAGAGATTCGAGAATTTGCCGAGCAGGTGCGTGATGATCTGCTTGCGCTTAATGATGTGACTCAAGTGTCATTAGATGCAGTAAGAAATTACGAAATTGCCATTGAGGTTAGCCCAGATAAACTTCAGCAATATGAGATAAGCTTATCTGACATTGCTAACGCAATTAAAGCAAGCTCTGTTGACTTATCTGCGGGTAATATTCGCACTGAAGGGGGCGATGTATTATTGCGCAGTAAAGGACAAGCGTATCGACGTGATGATTTTGAACATATTGTCGTGAAAACTCAAAGTGATGGTTCATTTCTTTACGTAACCGATGTGGCAACGGTCAATGATGGTTTTGAAGAAAAACCGTTAAGAGCACGTTTTAATGGTAAACGTGGTGCATTAATTGATGTCTATCGCATCGGTCAACAAAATGCTATTGATGTCGCCGATGCCGTTAAAAATTACATTAAACAAAGACAAGCAACACTACCTCAAGGCTTTGAGTTAAGTTACTGGGATGATGATTCAGAGATTGTTAAAAGTCGTCTCAACACATTGATTTCTAATGCGTTACAAGGTGGCTTCTTAGTCCTGTTACTGTTAACTCTATTTTTACGACCGTCTATTGCTTTTTGGGTTTCTATTGGTATTCCTATTAGTTTTATGGGGGCATTTATTTTAATGCCACTTTTCGATATCACGATTAATATTATTAGTCTATTTGGTTTTATTTTAGTGTTAGGCATTGTGGTTGATGATGCTATTGTGACAGGTGAAAACATTTACCGTCATACTCAAACAGCAAAATCAGGCTTAGATGCTGCGATTAAGGGCACACAAGAAGTCGCATTACCAGTCACCTTTGGTATTTTAACTACCATTGCGGCATTTCTGCCCTTGGCGTTTATTGAAGGGCGACGCGGTGCACTGTTTGCACAAATTCCAATGATTGTGATACCGGTTTTATTGTTTTCGTTGATAGAATCAAAGTTCGTTCTACCATCGCATTTGAAAAACTTACGCTTACGCTCTGATGTATCAAAGTCTTCACGTTTTAGTCAGTGGCAACAACGCTTTGCTGATGGTTTTGAACGACTGATTTTAACTTATTATCAGCCGTTATTAGCTAAAGCGATTAATCATAAACTAACCACGCTGTCATTGTTTATTGCTACATTTGTGATTATTTATGCCTTTATCGTCAGTGGCTGGACAAAGTTTACCTTCTTTCCTCGTATTGTTAGTGAAACCGCTCGGGCGAATTTAACCATGCCTGTGGGAACCAGTTTTGATGTGGTTGATCGTTATGTGGAAAAAATGGCATTAGCTGCAAACCAGCTACAAGACAAATATCGCAATGAACAAGGCGATAGCGTTATCTTAAATACCTTAGCGATCACCCGTGATGAAGTTGGCAGAGTGCGCTTTGAAATTTTACCCGCTGATAAAAATGATACCGGTATAGGCACTAGACAACTTGTACGAGAATGGCGACAAATGATTGGTGATATTCCTGGGGCTGAAAGTTTGACTTTTCGCGCCGAGTTTGGACGGGCAGGTGATCCGATAGATATTCAATTATCAGCCAAGGATCTCAATACATTAAATTTAGTGGCAGAGCAGGTTAAATCGCGCTTGGCGACATATCCGACGGTATTTGAAATTGCTGATAGTTTATCCGATGGCAAACAAGAGTTGGAAATTGAGTTGACCGAACAAGGCCATGCGATGGGCATTTCAAGAACGACGATAACGCGCCAAGTAAGGGAGGCATTTTTTGGTGCTCAGATCCAACGCATTCAACGGGGGCGAGATGATGTGCGAGTGATGCTTAAATTCCCTCTAGCTGATAGGCAATCTGTTGCCAGTTTAAAAGATATGCTAATTAATACGCCTGATGGAGCTAAAGTGCCGCTTTCTCATGTTGCTACATTAATTCCAGGGAAAAGCCCTTCTGCGATCAAGCGCATAGATCGCTATCGCACCATCAGCGTTACGGCTGATGTGGATAAACAAAATACTAACATGACAGTACTTAATGCTGATTTAAAAGCTTATTTACAAGAGTTAGTTTCAAAGTACCCAAGTGTTAAATACAGTCTTGAGGGGGAAGCAAGGGAGCAAAAAGAATCATTTAGTAGTTTAAAGCTAGGGCTAATTTTTGTTTTCTTTATTATATATTGCTTGCTGGCGATTCCGTTTAAGTCGTATTCGCAGCCACTAATTGTGATGTCAGTGATCCCGTTTGGGGCGATTGGCGCCATTGTTGGTCATTGGATCATGTCAATGGATCTAACCATCATGAGTTTATTGGGGATGATGGCACTGATTGGCGTAGTGGTTAATGATAGTTTGGTGTTGGTTGACTTTATTAATCAGAAGCGTCAGCAAGGTGTCTTGTTAATTGATGCTGTATTAAAAGCAGGCCAAGCAAGGTTTAGGCCCGTGATGCTTACATCGCTGACTACCTTTATTGGTTTAATGCCTTTGCTATTTGAAAAAGCAACTCAGGCGCAGTTTTTGATCCCTATGGCTGTTTCGCTAGGCTTTGGTATCATATTTGCCACATTAATTACTTTAATACTGGTACCTGTTAATTATTTAATAGTAGAACGAGCGCGTACTTTTGTTAAACTATCATCAATGAAAGTAGCAAGTAGATAACTGAGTGACTCATGGCAGAAGAAACAATTTTTTCAAAAATAATACGACAAGAGATCCCAACACCTTTATTGTATCAAGATGACTTAGTTACCGCGTTTAGAGATATAGCGCCACAAGCTGAGAGTCATATTCTTATCGTGCCAAATAAATTGATCCCAACGGTTAATGATCTTGAACAAGATGATGAACTTACCATGGGGAGAATGTTTACGGTTGCTAAGCAGTTAGCAAAGCAAGAGGGCATTGATGAAAATGGCTACCGTTTGATCATGAATTGCAATCAACATGGTGGGCAAGAAGTGTATCACATTCATATGCATTTAGTGGGTGGACAGCCTTTAGGGAAAATGCTGAATCTTTAAGTTGTTTTCCTACTCCGTCGGTTAGCACACATGTGACAGTAGTGTTAACTGACGAACTAGCGGTAAAGATAAATGAGACAAAACGTTAATTAGATAAGCTTAGTGGTAATGCACTCTGGTTAATGCTCATTCATACTTATCATTTATTATCAGTCTATCGGTATTTTTTGTGAAGTGGACAAAAATATTAGAAGATAAAAGCAACTTATTTTGGTTTGTTCATACCGCGGGTTGGTTTGGCTTCGCCTTAGTATATTATCTGAGCTCATTATTACATGATTTAAGAGATATATTTGTCATTATCATCTTTCTTAACGCTTACGCAGGTTGGTTATTCAGTATTCCTTTACGGTACATATATCGTCATATTTGGAACCATACCCCGTTACAAATAGCGCTTTATGTCTTATTTAGCTCCGCCATTACTGGCTTGCTCTGGCAAGTGGTACAGAACATTAATTACTGGGAAATCTATAAGCACGGCTATCGACCTGAAAAATTGATTTTTTATACTAAAAATGGCCTTTTTTCAGTGTCTATTATGTTGAGCTGGAGTGTGTTGTATTTCGGTACTAAATATTATCAAATGCTGCAAAGAGAGCGTCAAAATGTGCTTAAAGCCAATACTGTTGCTCATCAGGCTCAACTGAAGATGCTACGATATCAGTTAAATCCGCATTTTTTATTCAATACCTTAAATGCAATTTCTACCTTAGTGCTGGTCAAAGAAAACGATACCGCCAATGCTATGGTGACAAAACTCAGTGAGTTTTTACGCTACTCTTTAGATAAAGATCCGATGAAAAAAGTGTCGCTAGAAAGTGAGTTACAAGCATTACGGTTATACTTAGACATTGAAAAAGTGCGCTTTGAAGAACGTTTACAGGTTAATTACCATGTGGCAAAGGGCTGTGAGCAGGCGCTTGTACCAAGTATGATCTTGCAGCCTATAGCTGAAAATGCCATTAAATATGCGATTGCAGTGCAAGAGCAAGGCGGAGTTATTAACATCAGTGTGGATAAATTTGGTCATGATTTATTAATTGCATTAGCTGATAATGGCCCTGGGGCTGAAATTGTTAATGGTAATTTACATCGTGAAAGTGGTGTTGGTTTAGTCAATACTCGTGAACGATTAGAGGCTATGTATAAAAATAACTATTCATTAGTGGTTGCCAATAATGAGCCAAAAGGTGTTAAAGTAAATATTAGGATCCCATTTGAAATCGGAACAGTATCATGAGTAAAGTGTTATCAACCATAATTGTTGATGATGAAGCGTTAGCTCGTAAAGGTTTAGCCATTCGTTTGCAAGCCCATGATGACATTAATGTGATAGCTCAATGTGGTAATGGCAGGGAAGCAATAGAGGCAATAAGAGCATATCAGCCAGATTTGATATTTTTAGATATTCAAATGCCTGGTCTAGATGGTTTCGAAGTTGTGCAGTCCATTATTGAGCAAGGTTTATCCATGCCGATGGTGGTTTTTGTAACCGCTTATGATCAGTATGCGTTAAAAGCGTTTGATGTGCATGCGTTTGATTATCTATTGAAACCGGTCGATGATGAGCGTTTATCACAAGCGATTGATAAAATACGTGAAAAAATTCAAAGTGAAGAAAATTTATTACATAAAGAGCAGTTAGTTAAGCTTGTCAGTGATGTGACAGGCAATGACTGTGAAGAGATTTTACAAGACTTAGCCGCCAATAAGTTAACCAATTACTCGAATTATTCAGATGTTCTGGCGATTAAAGATGCTGGTGAAGTGAGCAGGGTACCAGTGAAAGAAATTATTTGGATTGATGCTGCTGGTGATTATATGTGTGTGCATACCAGCGCTAATACTCATATTTTACGAAAAACCATGAAAGAGTTAGAAGAAACGTTAGATCCTCAGTTATTTATTCGCAGTCACCGTTCAACAATCGTTAACAAACATTATGTTGATAAGTTTTGTAGTCAACTCAATGGCGAGTACTATTTAGTTCTTAAAAATGGTAAAGAATTAAAAGTCAGCCGTAGTTATAAAGACAGGGTGAAACAAGCCGTAACTGCGTAAGCAAGTATAGTGTCAGTTTAATGCTAAGATATTTTCTTGTGCATCAACAAGAGCTTGGCTTACCCGTTTTTCATGTTTAATGGCTTGTGTTAATGCGACTAAGCTCATGGTGTTATTTTGCTCCCCGATCATCATATCTGTTTTATCATCGACAATGGCTTGAATTGATGCGACTCCCATACGCGTAGCAAGTAATCTATCTTTGGCTACAGGTGAGCCGCCACGCTGAATATAACCTAAGGTACATAATGGGCAATCAATACCTGTTAACTGACTTAGACCATCTGCCAATGCCTGAGAGCCGTTAGGCCATAAATTTTCTGCTATGACGATCAAATAACTTTTATGACGCTCTTGCTGTGCGGCTTTAATTTGTGCTGCAATTTTATTTAAAACTTGCTTTTCATCATTTATTTGAAAGTTTTCAAACGATAATACTTGTTCAGCGGCGCACGATATTCCCACATTAAAGGTAATGTGCCCACTTTTTCGCCCCATCAGTTCTACAAGAAAAACACGATCAAAGGCGTCAGCGGTATCGCGTATTTTATCAATGGCGTCAATCGCCGTATTTACTGCGGTAGCAAAGCCGATAGTATTATCGGTACCGTCAATATCATTATCAATGGTACCAGGGATGCCGATCATCTGTCCTGACCAAAACTGCTTTAAGGCAATAAGCCCATTGAATGAACCATCACCACCTATCACGATCAGTGCATCAATTTTGTTTTTAAATAACACATTGGCAGCTTGTTTTAACCCCAAGTCACTGCGCATGTCTTTACAACGTGCACTTTTTAAAATGGTGCCCCCTCGGTGAATGATGCCATTGATGTCAGAGAGAGATAATTGGGTAAATTCATTATTGAGTAGACCGTTGTAACCGTGGTGAAAACCTAATACTTGCATGTGATAATGCTGTGCTGTTAATACAACGGCACGAATTGCTGCGTTCATACCAGGTGCATCGCCACCACTGGTTAATAAAGCTATGCGTTTTGTCACCAAAGTTCTCCATTAGATTGATGTGTTATCAACACTATTAAAGTCAGCAATAGCTTATACCAATGCTTAATTATTTGACAGTCAAAGAAGTCTGTTTGTGATGCAAATTTCTTGATGATTGACTAATAAAAAAGGCGACCGAAGCCGCCTTTAATTGCGATGATAAGCCGTAGTTATTTTAAGTGCGACTTCTCAACAGTCAAAATTTTCAATGTATTAGTAGCGCCGACTGTTTCCATTAAATCACCATGAGTGAAGATGACTTTATCGCCAGCAACTAAAGAGGTATTACTGACGACTGCATGTAAAACATCTTGAGCCAAGCTATCATGGTTGCTTGAAGTTGAATCAAATGCAATAGGGTAAACACCACGGTAGATGGCACTTTTGCTTAAGGTTTTATCATGGCGTGACAATGAATAAATCGGTAAGCCTGAAGTAATTCGTGACATCAGTTTTGCTGTATGACCAGATTCGGTTAACGCAATAATGGCTTTAACACCATTTAAGTGGTTCGCTGCATACATTGCTGATAATGCGATAGTTTCAGAAACTTCCGAAAACATGAGCTCAATTCTATGTCTTGAGGTATTGACTGAGCGATGTGTTTCAGCACCAAGACATACTTCTGACATTGCCTTGACAGTTTCAACAGGGTATTTACCTGCTGCTGTTTCAGCAGACAACATCACTGCATCTGTACCATCTAATACGGCATTTGAAACATCCATTACCTCTGCACGTGTTGGCATAGGTTGAGTGATCATCGTTTCCATCATTTGTGTGGCAGTGATCACCACTCGGTTTAATTGACGAGAACGAGCAATAATGTGTTTTTGCTTACCAACCAGTGCTGCATCACCAATCTCAACGCCTAAATCGCCACGAGCTACCATAACAACATCAGAGGCAAGAATAATATCGTCTAATACCTTGTCATCATTAACAGCTTCAGCACGCTCGATTTTAGAGACTAAACGGGCATCACAACCTGCTTCTTGTGCAAGCAATCGTGCTTCACGCATATCGGCAGCATCTCTTGGGAATGAAACCGCAAGAAAATCAACATTAATTTTTGCCGCCGTTTTGATGTCTTCTTTATCTTTGGTGGTTAATGCTGGAGCAGTTAATCCTCCCCCTTGACGGTTGATCCCTTTATTGTTGGATAAAGGTCCACCTACCGTAACTTCAGTGAACACGGATGTACCGTCGGTGCTCAGTACTTTTAATTGTACACGACCGTCATCAAGTAAAAGAATATCACCCGCTGTGACATCTTTTGGTAAGTTTTTATAATCAATACCTACTTTCTCTTGGCAACCTTCACCTTTGGGTAAACTGGCATCTAATTCAAATTTATCGCCAACGGCTAATGTGATCGGACCATCTTTAAAAGTAGACACCCGAATTTTTGGCCCTTGTAAGTCTCCCAAAATACCTACGTAGATTCCTAGTTCTTTTGCTAACTCACGTACAGTTTTAGCACGTTGAATATGATCTTCCGCATTGCCATGTGAAAAGTTAAGGCGAACAACATTCACGCCGGCTGCAAGCACTTGTTTCAAGGTTTCTCTATCTTCAGTTGCTGGGCCTAATGTCGCAACTATCTTCGTTCTTCTAGGCATTTTAATCCTTAGTATTTAACTAAATTATTAAGTAATGGTATTGCTATTCTTTGCGCTCAAATCGTGAGCTTCGTAAACTATCTTTCACTTTTTTCAGGTTATCTCTAAATTTGGTACCACGACGTAAAGTAAAGCCTGTGGCTAATATGTCGATTAGAGTTAGTTGCGCAATGCGAGAGGACATTGGCATATAAAGATCGGTATCTTCTGCAACGTCTACAGATAGCACAATGTTACATTCTTTCGCGAGGGGAGTGCCTTCTGTGGTAATGCCGATAACCGTTGCATCATTTTCTTTAGCTAAACTGGCTACTTCCACTAATGATTTAGTTCGGCCTGTATGTGAGATAACGACAACAACATCTCCCTGCTGGCTGTTAATCGCACTCATACGCTGCATTAATACATCATCAAAATAGACGACCGGCACATTAAAGCGGAAAAACTTATTCAAGGCATCATGTGCCACAACGGCTGAAGCGCCTAATCCGAAAAAAGAAATCTTATTGGCTTGTGTCAACAAATCAACCGAACGGTTAATTGTTGCCGTGTTTAAACTTTTACGGGCTAATTCAAGGCTTGCCATAGTCGATTCGAAAATTTTTGCGGTATATTCATCTGCAGTATCACTTTCATCGACGTGGCGATTTACATAAGGTGTACCATTTGCAAGACTTTGCGCTAGGTGTAATTTAAAGTCGGGATATCCTTTAGTATCTAAGCGACGACAAAAGCGGTTGACAGTAGGCTCACTGATATTGGCCTGCTTTGCTAATGCGGCAATACTTGCATGAATAACAGTACTCGGCTGTGCTAGAATGACTTCGGCAACTTTGCGCTCTGATTTACTAAATGTGTCTAGTTCATTGGCAATCTTTTCTAAAATATTCATATTTTAACCCTAGATCTTTTTATTAACTGTAATTTTTTTTCTCTAACATGAAAGAGAAAATGAAAATTTATTTCATTTTTCATACAATATAAATCAAAATGGCATTTTTTTGCAAATGTTTAATACTATATTGTGCACTTTATTTTTAAATTATACTTTATAACCGTTAAGTTTAATTAATTGTAGTAAAATTACAAAAAACACTTTACTGCGTGGTTCACACGCGATAAATTAGTTGTAAATGTAGTTTAGTTACAATAAAAAGATTAGAAACAAGAGAATACTTCTTATGAAAAACTCTGATTATCAGTCTGCAAGTGAATTCGTTATTTTTGGTGCTTTAGGTGACTTGTCTCGCCGTAAATTACTTCCTGCACTCTATCAGTTAGACCATGTTGGGTTGTTACATCAAGAAAGCCGCATTGTTGCCGTAGCTCGTCAAGATTTACCTTTAACAGAGTTAATCGCGTTAGTAGAAGAGAATTTAACTAACTTTGTTAAAGAGGGACTCGACAAAGAAACCCTTGCTCGATTCCTCAGCCGACTGGTGTATCAGCAACTCGATTTTAAGGATTTAGCCGCCTATAGCAAATTGGCAGATACTTTAGCGGAAGGGCATCAAACCCGTGTTTTTTATTATTCAACACCGCCAGCTATTTATGGTGATATGTCTGATGGTTTACATGCGGCAGGGCTGATCACTGACGATGTACGAGTGGTGATGGAAAAACCTATTGGCCATAGCCTTGAATCATCAAAAGTGATTAATGATCAAGTGTCAAAGCACTTTAAAGAAAATCAGATCTATCGTATTGATCATTATTTAGGTAAAGAAACAGTCCTTAATCTACTGGTATTACGTTTTGCTAACTCGTTATTAACTAATAATTGGGATCGTAACTCTATTGATCATATTCAGATAACGGTTGCAGAAAGTGTCGGTATTGAAGGCCGTTGGGGCTTTTATGATGATGCTGGTCAAATGCGTGATATGGTGCAAAATCATTTACTGCAAATTCTGTCTTTACTTGCGATGGAGCCTCCTGCTGATTTAAGTGCTGAGAGTATTCGCGCCGAAAAACTTAAAGCTGTTAAAGCCTTAGTCCCCATTGATCGTTCAAACGTTAAAGAAAAAACTGTGCGTGGCCAATATGCCGATGGTTTTTTAAATGGAAGTGCCGTACCTGGCTATTTGAATGAAGATGGTGCGAAAGCAAACAGTAATACCGAAACCTTTGTTGCAATTAAAGCTGAAATTGATAACTGGCGTTGGAAAGGTGTACCTTTCTACTTACGCACAGGTAAAAGAATGCCAGCGAAGCACAGCGAAATTGTTGTTCATTTTAAAGAGCAACCTCACAATATTTTCAAAGATAGTTATGCCGATCTACCTGCAAATAAATTGACAATTCGTCTCCAGCCCGATGAAGGGGTTGAGCTGCAAATGATGAATAAAATCCCCGGTATTGCTAACCAGATGAATCTTCATGAAAACAAACTCGATCTTAGCTTTTCTGATACTTACGATAATCAACGTGTTGTTGATGCTTATGAACGTTTAATGCTCGAAGTGATTAATGGTAATCAGTCATTATTTGTTAGCCGTGATGAAGTTGAAGCTGCTTGGCAATGGGCGGATAGCATTATTGAAGCATGGCAAGCCACGAATGAGCCGCCTAAATCTTATCCTGCTGGTTCATGGGGACCTGTTTCTTCAATTGCTTTAATCGCGCGTGATGATCGCCAATGGGTAGAATAATATGTATCAATTAAATGAATTTTCTCAGCGCAGTGAATTAGATACTGCATTGTCTGATAAAGTTGCTGCGATTTTAACCGATGCAGTGAATATGAAAGGTAAAGCGAGTATCGCTGTTTCTGGCGGCTCAACGCCAAAAGGTTTTTTTACCGAATTGTCACAAAAAGCACTGCCTTGGGCTGATATTACCATTACGTTAGCGGATGAACGCTGGGTGGATATTGATAGTGACAGCAGTAATACCCGATTAGTTCACGAAAATTTATTACAAAACCAAGCTGTTAACGCGAAATTTTTTCACTTAAAACAAGGGGAAGAATTATCAGAAGAAACACTTGCTGATTTGAATTTAGCCGCTGATTCAGCCCTGTTACCGTTTGACGTTCTCATTTTAGGTATGGGAGAAGACGGGCATACGGCATCGTTATTCCCTTGTAGCGAACAAATTAATCAGGCACTTTCAGCTGATTGTCCTTCATTATTGAAAGTCGTACCAACAACGGCACCACATGATCGCATTACTTTTAGTTTCAATGCGTTAAAGCAAAGTAAAAACACCTTTTTACATATTAGTGGTGACAGCAAAAAAGCGGTACTTGAACAAGCTTGTGCCAACAGTGATATCAAAGCTATGCCTATTCGAGCATTTCTTCATGATCCAGTAATTAATACCCAAGTATTTTGGGCGGAGTAACTTATGGCGAATAAAATGAATCAACAAATAGTAGCAATCACGGAGCGTATTGTTGAACGAAGTAAAGCATCACGCCAAGCATATTTGGCTAAAATTGATGCTGCTAAGTCTCAAACTGTCCATCGTGCGAGTTTATCTTGTGGTAATTTAGCTCATGGTTTTGCTGCTTGTGGTAAATCGGATAAAGATGTTTTACGTGGTATTAACCATTCTGATGTGGCTATTGTGTCTGCCTATAATGACATGTTGTCTGCGCATCAACCTTATGAAACTTATCCTGAAGTGATTAAAGAAGCCGTACGTGAAACAGGCGGGGTTGCCCAATTTGCTGGTGGTGTACCTGCAATGTGTGATGGTGTCACGCAAGGTCAGCCTGGTATGGATTTGAGCTTAATGAGTCGAGATGTTATTGCAATGTCAAGCGCTGTTGCGTTATCACATAACATGTTTGACGGCGCATTAATGCTTGGGATTTGTGATAAAATTGTCCCTGGTTTACTAATTGCTACCATGACATTTGGCCACTTACCAACCGTTTTTGTGCCAGCCGGCCCGATGCCTTCAGGGATCCCTAATAAAGAGAAAGCTCGTGTTCGTCAACAATTTGCTAAAGGTGAAATTGGCGAAGATAAATTATTAGAAGCTGAATCAGCTTCATATCATGCGCCTGGCACTTGTACTTTCTTTGGCACAGCCAACTCTAACCAATTGGTGGTTGAAGTGATGGGGTTACACTTACCAGGTGCATCATTTGTCTCACCTAATACCCCATTGAGAGAAGAATTGACTAAAGCTGCTGCGCGTCAGGTTACCCGTTTAACGCAACAATCTGGTAACTACATGCCTGCCGGCAAAATGATCACTGAAAAATCTATTGTTAATGCCATCGTGGCATTATTAGCAACCGGTGGTTCAACTAACTTAACCATGCACATAATAGCATTTGCAAGAGCTGCAGGCATCATCATTAATTTCCAAGATTTTAATGATTTATCTGATGCTGTGCCGTTAATTACCCGTATTTACCCTAATGGTTCTGCTGATATTAATCACTTCCAACAGGCTGGTGGTATGGCGTTATTATTTAAACAGTTGCTTGGGGCTGGTTTACTTCATGAAGACGTCGATACTGTCTGCGGCCATGGTCTAAATCGTTACACCAAACAGCCAGAACTGGTTGATGGAAAATTACAGTGGGTTGATAGTGTCGATGTGTCAGGCGATCCAGAAGTTATTGCGACAGTTGATGCTCCGTTTAAAGCAGATGGCGGCTTAAAAGTACTTAAAGGTAATTTAGGTGTGTCGGTGCTTAAAACATCATCGTTACGTGAAGGCAGCACTGTTATTAAGGCACCAGCGGTTGTTTTTGAAGATCAACATGAACTTGAAACGGCGTTTAAAGCGGGTGAATTAGAAAAAGATTTTGTTGCTGTGGTTCGATTTCAAGGACCTAAAGCACGGGGCATGCCTGAATTACATAAATTAACGCCACCATTAGGTGTGTTACAGGATAAAGGCTTTAAAGTTGCGTTGGTTACCGATGGTCGTATGTCTGGTGCATCAGGTAAAGTACCTGCTGCTATTCATTTATCTCCTGAAGCACTTGATGGCGGTTTGATCGCTAAAGTAAAAACAGGCGATATGATGTTAGTCGATGGTGAATCTGGTCAGTTAACTTTGTTAGTTGATCAGCAAGAGTTAGCGCAGCGTGAAAATGCACAATTTAATGTCAATGGACATCACCAGGGCATGGGTCGAGAGCTCTTCGGTTTTATGCGTAACAATTTAAGCTCGGCAAATACGGGTGCTTGTTCGTTATTTGAGGGTCAAGAATAACCATGTCACATACTATTGTTAATATTGTAGCTGATATTGGCGGCACTAATATTCGCCTTGGTTATTTTGCTAATGAAGAAGCCGCAGGCAACATTAAAGTGTATCAATGCGCTGAGTATGAGAGTTTATCAGCCGTATTAAAAACCTATATTGAAGAAGTAGGTTTAAGCAATGCAACCATTAATGCTTGTTTAGCAATTGCTTGTCCGGTCGAAAATGACTGGATCTCAATGACAAACTTGCCTTGGCGCTTTTCTAAAAGAGAGCTTAAACAAGAGTTAAACCTTAATAAGCTGGTGTTGATCAATGATTACACAGCCATTGCTCACGCCATTCCTCATCTTAAAGATAACCAAAAAGTGAAAATTGGTGGTGGTAAGGCAGTAGCAGGCAAACCTATTTCTATTTGTGGTCCTGGCACTGGCCTTGGTGTCGCTAATGCTTTGGCTATTGGTGAGCATTGGCATGCATTAGGTGGTGAAGGAGGGCATGTTGACTTTGCCCCTGTCAATAAAATTGAAAGTGAAATACTGGCTTTCTTGTTTACTAAATATGAGCATGTTTCTTATGAACAGCTGTTATCTGGTTTAGGTTTAGAGCAGATTTATCAAGCATTGAACCACATTTATAACGCTCAGTTACCTCAACTCACGGCTAAAGACATTTCCGCTAAAGCATTGACAAAAGAATGTCAGCTTTGTCAGCAATCATTAGCACAATTTTGTAGTATTTTAGGAAGTTTTGCTGGCAATCTAGCATTAACTCTTGCCAGTTTTGGCGGGGTGTACATTGCTGGTGGCATAGTTCCAAGGTTTATAGAGTTTATTGAACAAAGTGAATTTAGAAGCCGCTTTGAAAGCAAAGGGCGCTTCGAAGACTTTAATCAAAACATTCCAACTTACGTTATTACTGAATCACAACCCGGCATTTTGGGTGCTTCGGCTTACCTTCGCCAACATAATCTTCAACATCTAGGATAAAAAGAAATTATGACCCTAACTAAGAAATGGCAAGTTATGCCGCAAGACCTTTTCGCGATGGGACCACTCGTGCCTGTGTTAGTTATTAAAGACGTTGAAGATGCGTTGCCGATAGCAGAAGCTTTACTTGCTGCCGATGTGAAAGTGTTAGAAGTCACTTTAAGAACGCCTGCCGCACTTGATGTGATCCGAACTATTGCCAAAGAACTACCAGAAGCAGTAGTAGGCGCAGGAACGGTAACAAATAGAGAATTACTTCAACGTTCAGCCGATGCGGGGGCTAAATTTGCTATCAGCCCCGGTTTAACAAAAGATTTATTACAAGCAGGTAATGAAGGGAATGTAGCATTAATTCCTGGTATTTCATCAATTTCTGAATTAATGGATGGTATTGATTACGGTTATGATCATTTTAAATTCTTTCCTGCAGAAGCATCTGGTGGTGTAAAAGCGATCCAGTCAATTGGTGGTCCGTTCCCAGATATACGTTTTTGTCCTACTGGCGGCATTAACATAAACAATATTAACAATTATCTTGCACTAAAAAATGTCATGTGTTGTGGTGGTTCTTGGTTAGTCTCAGATGATATTGTTGCACAAAAAGACTGGTCTAAAATTACTCAACTAACTCAACAAGCACTAACGCATATCAAGTCGTAAGCGTAAAATAACAGGGTTAGACAATGAAAAGCACAAGTAACCCTTGTGCTTTTTTTGTGTAACTATGGCTTGCTTAGAAACAAATCAGCCGTTAATTATATTGACTATAATTAACGGCTGAGCTTTGTGATAGAGCGTATTTGAACTAGTTAGAACGAAGACGTATCGGTAAATAGGCCCACTTTCAAATCTTTTGCTGTGTAGATCACTTTACCATCGACGCTGACTGTACCATCAGCAATACCCATAAACAATTTACGCTTGATAACACGTTTTAAATCGATTTTATAAGTTACTTTTTTCGAGGTTGGTAAGATTTGACCGGTAAATTTAACTTCACCAACACCTAAAGCACGTCCACGACCTGGACCACCTGCCCATGCGAGATAAAAGCCAACCAGTTGCCACATAGCGTCTAAACCTAAACATCCAGGCATTACCGGATCACCTTTAAAGTGACAGTCAAAAAACCATAAATCTGGAGTAATATCGAGCTCTGCGATAATTTCACCCTTATCAAATAAACCACCTTCTTCGGTAATAAGGTTAATACGGTCCATCATTAACATGTTATCAGAAGGCAGTTTACTGTTACCTTCACCAAAAAAGTCGGTAGTGCCTGCTAAAATCAAATCTTCTTTGGAAAATGAATTCTTTTGTTCCATGGGTAATAATTACTCTAGTTTCATAAATTTTTAAAAGCGCTACTTTAGCGAACACTTGTACACTAAACAACTCTGAACAGTTAATTAATTAATATTTATTTGAGTTAACGCAAACAATCGGTAAAATGTGGTTATACGTAACCAGAATTTAGTTGTGTTTTATGTCTGATAATGAATTGATAAATAGAAAGAAAAAAGCATTGAGTAATGCTGAAAAGCAAAAACGATATCGTGATCGGCAAAAAGAGAAAGGTAAACAGGAAATGCGTGGCTATTTATCTCCTGAAGCTAAAAAGTGCTATCAAATGATAGCTGAGCAAACTGGCTGGAATGATAGCATCATACTCAGCAATGCCATCCGCTTAACTTTTGCTGCTTATAAAAACGGTCAAATAGGGTTATTAAATAATTGGCTTAATAAACATAAGTTATAATTGATCTGTTATACTGATTATAAGTCGGATAAGTCGCGATAAAATTTTAATTTACTTTGGTATGATTTCGATTGTGTTTGGTAAAGTTTGGTTTTATTCTATCGGTTCTTTGCTGTTTACACCTAGTGAAAAAGATAAATAAAGGTAGCCTCCCTTGATAAATGTTTTATTAGTAGATGATCACGAATTAGTACGTACAGGTATTAGAAAAATACTTGACGAAATCAAAGGTTTTAAGGTGATCGGAGAAGCAAAAACGGGTGAAGAAGCCGTACAATTTTGTCGTAAAACAGAACCGGATGTTGTCTTGATGGATATGAATATGCCGGGGATCGGTGGCTTAGAAGCGACGAAAAAAATTATTCGCTATGCGCCGGATGTCAAGGTGATCGTGTTAACGGTTTATTGCGAAGATCCTATCCCAACCAAAGTTATGCAAATTGGCGCGGCGGGCTATTTAACTAAGGGCGCTGGTCCTGATGAAATGGTTAATGCCATTCGCGCGGTTCATTCTGGCCAACGTTATTTAACGCCTGAAATTGCCCAACAAATGGCACTCAGCCAATTTAAATCTGCCGATGAAAATCCTTTTAACGCATTATCAGAGCGTGAATTACAAATTATGCTAATGATCACTCGTGGTGAAAAAGTTCCTGATATATCAGAACAACTCGTATTAAGTACGAAAACGATAAACAGCTATCGATATCGTATGTTCGAAAAACTCGGTGTGAGTAATGATGTTGAATTAACGCATTTAGCCATACGCCACGGCATGTTAAAAACAGAAAAACTTTAATCGCTAATAAACCATTGTCTACCCCAGAAAACTCATTTGATCACCAAGCATTCTTAGCCTCTGTTTCTCAACAAGCAGGGGTGTATCGCATGTATGATCACCAGCAAAAAGTGATTTATGTTGGTAAAGCCAAACAGTTAAAAAAGCGCTTAGCCAGTTATTTTCGTAAAGATGTTGGCAGTAATAAAACCAAAGCTTTAGTTAAACAAATTTGTGCAATAGATGTCACCGTGACCCATACCGAAGGGGAAGCGCTGCTTTTAGAAAATAATTACATAAAAAAATATCAGCCTAAATATAATATTTTACTGCGTGATGATAAATCATACCCCTACTTGTTAATCACCGATCATAAGCACCCTAAACTAGGCTTGCATCGAGGTGGGAAGAAGGTCAAAGGTGAGTATTTTGGTCCTTATCCAACGGTGGGTGCCGTTTGGGAAAGCTTAAGGCTGATGCAAAAACTATTTCCTATTCGACAATGTGAAGATAGTTATTATCGGGCACGGAGTCGCCCTTGTTTGCAATATCAATTAGGCCGCTGTTCTGCACCTTGTGTAGATCGAATTTCAGTTGATGATTATCACCAACAAGTGGCTTTAGCTAAGTTGTTTTTGCGCGGAAAAAACTCTCAAGTGATTGAACAACTTGTCGTTAAAATGGAAGAGGCAAGCCGATCGTTGGCGTTTGAAAAAGCCGCTAAATATCGTGATCAAATAGCGACCTTACGAAAGGTACAGCAACAGCAATTTGTCAGTGGCATGGCGGCAGAAATGGATGTTATCGGTTTTTATCGTCAACAATCGCAAGTTTGTATTCATTTATTGTTTATCCGAGATCATAAAATTTTAGGTAGCAAAAGCTTTTTCCCCACGATTCCTATTGATACTCAGGACACCGAAGTGTTAATTGCATTTATCGAACAGCATTACTTCGCTGTTGATATTGCGGCGGGGAACATTCCTAAAGAAATCGTACTGCCATTTGCTTTAGATACTGATATAGAACTTACATCATTACTGGCGGAGCAGGCACGGCATGATGTTAAAGTTTCAGCCAATGTACGTTCTGAGCGCACTCAGTATTTAAAACTTGCTAATACTAACGCCCAGAATGCATTAGCCAGTAAAAATAGTCATAAAGAGTCAATGCAGGCACGGTTCTCTGCATTAAATGACGTATTCGAGTTACCCAATGGCATCAATCGTATCGAGTGTTTTGATATCAGCCATACCATGGGGCAGCAAACCATCGCGTCAAATGTGGTGTTCAATCAAGAAGGGCCATTAAAGAGTGATTATCGTCGATATAATGTTCATGGCATCACTCCTGGAGATGATTACGCCGCTATGGCCTTTGCTTTAAATAAACGCTATGGCAAGGTGACTTCAAGCGATAATATGCCAGATATTGTCTTTATTGATGGCGGTAAAGGGCAATTGGCAAAAGCGGAGCAATTTTTTGCTGAACTTGCACTAGATAAAACTCCTCTATTAGTGGGGGTGGCCAAAGGAGAATCACGAAAGCCTGGCTTAGAAACGCTTATTATGGCAGGCAGTCATCAATTGATTTCACTACCTGGTACCTCACCCGCACTTCATTTAGTGCAGCATATTCGTGATGAATCCCATCGTTTTGCGATTGCAGGTCACAGGGCTAAACGACAAAAAGTGGGTAAAACATCCACCTTAGAGTCAATTCCTGGTATAGGAGCTAAAAAACGCCAAGCATTATTGAATTATCTTGGTGGATTACAGGAAGTGATTAAGGCAGATCAAAAAACGTTAGAAAAAGTACCAGGCATTAGCTCTGCTTTAGCACAAAATATTTATGACGCCTTACATGACAATTAATTCAATATCTGTGTAGAATAACGATATAACAATTATATCGTTTACTTTTAGTTTTTAATGGCTGTGATTAATAGTTTCTTGCTAGCGATTTACTAGATGTACTAATAATGTAGTGTGGATATATGTGGACTATTCCAAACCAAATAACTTTATTTAGAATTATTTTAATCCCAGTTTTTATTATTGTTTTTTATTTACCTATCTCATGGAATCATTTTGGCGCGTTTGCTGTTTTTTGGTTAGCTTCAATCAGTGATGCCTTAGATGGTTACTTAGCGAGAAAATTAAATCAATCGTCCGCGTTTGGTGCGTTTATTGATCCCGTCGCTGATAAATTAATGGTAGCAACTGCATTAATCATGATTGCAGTTGATTTTCAGCATTGGTATATCGCGGTGCCTGCAATGTTGATGATTGCGCGAGAAATTTTTATTAGTGGCTTGCGCGAATTTATGTCTTCACGAGGCAAACGCAGCATAGTGGCGGTTTCGCAATTAGGCAAATATAAAACTGCAGCACAAATGCTTGGTATCATGGGCTTAATTTGGCAACCCGATTATGATATCCCACTTATTTTCTTTCATTTTCCTCATGAAATTTTAATGTTTGCTGCCTATGCGTTTTATTTTATTGCAACTATTTTAACGGTTTGGACCATGTTGGAATATTTCAAAGCGGCATGGCCAGAGTTAAAAGGGGAGTAATACTGTTTAAAAACCAAGCAAAACAGCTTGTTGTCAGCTAAAAAAACATCATTTTAGACGGTTTTTAACCACTTAAAATAAAAATGAAATTAAATAGTTGACTCGTAAATATTTCAATGTAGAATGCACCACCAGTTGACAGGGAGTCAACAGATGAAGCGGCTGTAGCTCAGTTGGTAGAGCATCACGTTGCCAACGTGAATGTCACGAGTTCGAGTCTCGTTAGCCGCTCCAATTCTCTTTAAGAGAAAATTCTAAGGAATACTACTCAGCTCGTAGTTGATGAAACGGCGGGTTGGCAGAGTGGCTATGCAGCGGATTGCAAATCCGTGGACCTCGGTTCGACTCCGGGACCCGCCTCCATACTGCCCGGGTGGTGGAATTGGTAGACACAAGGGATTTAAAATCCCTCGCTGGTAACAGCGTGCCGGTTCAAGTCCGGCCCCGGGTACCATTTCATCCGCTAGAGTTGAAGTTGAATTAGAAAAAACAATGCGCTAGAATGCGCGACCTGAAAAACGATTATGCGGCTGTAGCTCAGTTGGTAGAGCATCACGTTGCCAACGTGAATGTCACGAGTTCGAGTCTCGTTAGCCGCTCCAATCTTTCAGGTAGGTAAAAATTAATAAGCGGCTGTAGCTCAGTTGGTAGAGCATCACGTTGCCAACGTGAATGTCACGAGTTCGAGTCTCGTTAGCCGCTCCAATTTTCATTGGCTCGCTAATGAGAGAGTAGGTCAAACCAATACCTACTATAAAAAACTTCCCTTATGCCCGGGTGGTGGAATTGGTAGACACAAGGGATTTAAAATCCCTCGCTGGTAACAGCGTGCCGGTTCAAGTCCGGCCCCGGGTACCATTATTTATCAAAACGTTCATTGATTACGCTTTTAACCAAAACATGTCGGTTAAAGATGTACGATCACGTTTTTCATAAAACAATTTCTATTGTTATCTCTTATCTATTTGTGATGATTTGTAAAAACATCAAAATAAAGATGCTAAGCTCATAGCTGCTAGCAAGCCGATATTTACGTTAAAAGTCCCAACCTACTCGCAGATAATAATGTCCGCCATTAAAGCCTGTAGGGGAGTTTAACGGATATATAGCACCTAAAAATCCGGGGGTGCGTCCTTCACTATATTCTTCAGGAAAAACATTAAAAATATTTTTAGCACCAAACGCAGCAACTAGTTTATTAGTAATGTTGTAGGAAATTTCTACATCGGTCATCACAATTGGGGCTACTTTTTCAATAAGGGATACGTCGTTAAATTGAGCATTATAAAAGCTGCCATAATAATTAAGGCCAACTCTTGCTGTTAAATCTCCTTGTGAGTATGAGTAGGTTAATACTCCACGAGTTTTAGGGAGGCCGTCTTCACGCTCTTTTTGTTCATTAAGATTTGAGATCGGACTGTTGTCGTTAGTGACTTCTAAAGCTGTATCGGTGTAATTTAATGCTAATGACAACAAGTTGCTTCCGTTGGCGAATTCAAATGGCAAACTTGCTACTAAGTCAAGGCCTTGGGTCGTAGAATTAAAATCGTTCGCGTAATATTGAATATTTGTTACGTTTGAGCCTACTCCAGAAGCAGCTAACAATGACGCATCACTTGCGACAATTTCACTGGTGAATAGTGATAAGCGATCATCTACGTCAATATAAAAGTAATCTAAAGTGATATTCACTGGCCCTATCTCTGATAATGCCCCAAAACTAAAACTAGTGGCTTTTTCTGGCTCTAGTTTGCCTCCCGAGCGAGCTGTTGCTATTGGACTTAACGCACTCACGAGTTGCGAGCTTTGTTGAACGACGACATCATCAATCACAGAGTTTGAGGTCGATATGCGCTCAAGGGTAGACTGCCCAACCGTAGGTGCCCTAAAGCCACTACTGAGCGTTGAGCGAAAGGCAATGTCATCTGTTACTTGTAAACGTGCTGAAATTTTACCATCAAATGTATTACCTATCTTCCCTATTTTTTCATATCTCATTGCAAGAGAGACTAAAAGGTTTTCAGTTACATCACCTTCAATATCTAAATATAACGCGCTTGATGTGCGATGATTAACACCCGCTGTATCAGGAGAGAAACCTGGGAAACCATTGGCTCCTACGGCTTCGCCATTGTTTGAAAAACTACCTGCTTGGTATGAGGCGCGATCTCCTGCGACAATTTCAAATTGCTCAAAGTGATTTTGGTAGCCAAAGGCAATATTTAACTCAGATTCAAAACCCACTTCTAGTGGATAGGTAAAGTCAGCGTTGAATACTCGCTCTGTTTGAATTTGAGAACCTAAATTAAAATCTACTGGGGAATCTTCACCTAATGATGCATTAACGGTTTTATGTAATTCATAATCGATATGATTTTTACCTAATACCATACTGATATCATAGCTTAATTCAGCATCACCATGGGCTAAAGCTCCACGTATGCCAGCGGCTATGCTGGTGTCGGTAATTACACCGCCAAATCGAGGGGTGAAGCCGCCAGGAAAGCGTTCGTTAAAAGCAAAACAGTTATCGTTAGCCATGACTGCCGCCAAGGCCTCTGAATCACCTTCACTACCTGGAATAGTTGGGGAAGGGCAATTTCCTGTATGGTCACTGGTCATATCAAAAAACAAGCGTGTGCCATCATTCGGGTTAGTAAAGACACTGGCTCTCGTATTTGGATTACGATAAAAAAAACTGCCGTCGACATTGCGTTGTGCCCAGTTGCCAAATAGATAAAGTTGCTGATAATGGTTTAGCTCGCCAATATCCATTTCTATATTAGCAAATGTTTTGATATTGTTGGCTATTTCAGGTGCACCCCAAATCACTACAGGGTCTTGAATATCATTTTTGCTGATACCACTATCAATTAAACTCTGCACAGCAGGATCTTGTATTCCGCGCGAGGTTGGATCGCTTTGGGATAATTCAAAGGAAAAGTTAGCAAGGCCGTCGTTACCTAGCTGGGTGCCTAATATTCCTGAAAGTTCAAGTTTCTTGCCGTCACCAGCATAGTATTGACCAGTGCGTAACTCAATGTGTTGTATATCTGGATTGTTTTCTAAACGAAAATTAACAACACCAGCAATCGCATCAGAGCCATATTGTGCAGCGGCACCATCCCTTAATACTTCGACACTTTTAAGGGCGATACTTGGAATAGGCTCGAGATCGACGCCATGCGCCCCGACATTCAATCCTGAAATATATTCGTAAATAACACCACTACGATGACGTCGTTTACCGTTAACCAGAACCAACATGCTATCTGTGGGTAAACCTCTAAGATTAGGCGGTCTTACCAAAGTACCCGCATCACTAATGGCTTCTTGCCTTGCATTATATGAGGGGATAACACTTGATAGGGTTGAGATAATATCCTTGTTACCGCGCGCCTTTAAATCTTGCTGATTAATGATATCTAACGGTGCTAACGCATCACTAGGTGAGCGATAGGGGCGACGTGAACCAATAATTTGGATCCGTTCTGCTTTATTTTCTTTATTAGCATCTTCATCAGCACTTTGTTCGGTTTTAGTGTTAGCGCTTTTGGCTGGTAACGAGATGGGTAATGTCTCTGTTGTTTTGTTATTGTTTAAAATGGCGGATACGGCTATCACCTGCTTTTTTGTAGCAACGGCACTAAGAGGAGTATTTAAAAGAAGTTTTTTTAAGGCATCGCTAAGTGAATATGTACCGTAAAGCGGGTTTGTCATAACGACAATTGAGTCGTCAAATGGATAAATTAATGAATAACCAGAGATATCTGCTAACTTGTCTAACGCTTTAGCGGCATTCATTGCTGGTAGTTTGAATTGGTAGCGTTCAGTTGCGAGACATAGTAAAGAATTACTTAACAAACACAGGCCAAATACGATATTAGCCTTTAGGTATTTTCGTTTTCTATGTTTTTTTAGGCGTTTAAACACTTAATAGATATCTCGATGTCTGTTAGTTAGCATTAAAAATTGCTCCTATTAAGGAAACATATTATCACTATTGCTAGGATTGTCTTGCTCTTTGAACCTCCTGATTAATAATATTTGAAGACGGTAAAGGTCGCTAGTTACAATTGCTTACTGCAAGGATATAACAATGACATGCTCGTTTCTGTCAAATAGTATTGGCTTCATCTTATCATTACAACTGGTATTCAACCATTGATGTTAATTTTAACTAAGTCGTATTATTGATAAAAAAACCTCAGCAAAAGCTGAGGTTTTTTGTCTTATTAATTAGCAACTAAGTGATTAAAAACTATAAGTGGCTTTTAAGTAGTAGAATCCACCGTTAAAGCCAAAAGGCGATGTTTCATAGTATTTACCGCCCCAGCTATTATTTGGCGCACCTGTTTGCTTTTCAAAGTCAAGTTTGCTTGGGTACACATCAAATACATTCTGCGCACCAACACTAAGACGAAGTGCTTCAGTTACATGATAGGTAACTTCAACGTCAACTGTAATCTCTGCATCAGCGTTGATTTCAGTGCCTGGCTCGTCTGGCGTTCCTATCCAGTCAACGTGTACACCCTGAAATTCACCATAGTAGTTGACTCGAGTAAACATATTAATGTCTTCCCAGCTTTGAGCCCAGGTGAATGTTGAGCGGTGATTAGGTAAATCATTTTCTAAACGAGATACTTTACCTTCACCGGTGATGGCGGAGTATTTATCAACGGTTGTTTCATTCCAGTTATAAGCAAGGCTAAATACCGTGCTACCATTTAATAAATCTGTCGAATAATTTGCTACAAAATCAATCCCTTCAGTCGTAGTGTCAAAATCGTTAGTAAAGAAGCTTACTTGTTGAATCGAATCAACATTTGGCACACCGTCAGCTTTTAGTTTTGCTTTATCTTCGTCTGATAAATTGTATTTGGTTGATTGCGAGATACGATCCGTCACTTCAATATTGTAATAATCAAGAGTGAAGTGGAATCCTTCGATATTCCAAACCGCACCAAAAGCAATGCTGTCAGACTCTTCAGGTGTTAATTCTGTCGCCCCTAATTGAATTGCGACAGGGTTTGTCGCAGGTAACAATGCGGAATCGACTAATATGCCACCTTCTAATGAGGTTTGTACATTCGAATAGTTCGCTTGACCAACAGTAGGGGCACGGAATCCTGAACTGATAGAGCCACGTAATGAAAAATCATCCGTTACATTATACTGTGCCGATATTTTGTAGTTCGTGGTGTTGCCAAAGGTACTGTAATCTTCAAAACGTAATGCATAACCCATCAAAAAGTTTTCAGTATACTGGGCTTCAACATCCAAATATAACGCATAGTTTTGACGAGAAAACGAACCTGCAGCAGACGGTTTAAATCCAGGAAAACCATTAGAACCTATACCAAAACCTTGCTCGGTATAAGGACCTGCGGTATATGATTCGACATCGCCAGCGATAACATCAAACGTTTCTTGGTGATATTCATAGCCACCAGCAATGACTAGTGGAGATTCAAATCCTACATCAAGTTCTTTAACTAAATCTATGTTGAAGAATTTTTCTAGCTGAATATGTTTTCCAGGGTGGAAATCACGCGGAGACTCTGGTCCTAATGATGCGTTTAGAGTGTCAAAGATGACGTAGCTTGATGCGTTTCGACCTACTGAGCCACTGATGTCATACGAGAGCGATTCACTAAACTCACCTCGAGTACCCATAGTTAACGAAGTATCGATAATATTGCCACCAAAGTTAGGGGTAAAACCACCGGGTAGCATTTCATTAAAGGCAAAACAGTTTTGTCCAACAGCAGTATTAGGATCGGCGATAAGACCGTAATCAGCCTGTCCTAACACGTTGCCAGTGGTGATGTTAACGGTTGGACATTCGATACCATTATTTAAGCCGTCTAAGTCAGCTACAAGTAAAGTATTACCACCATCACCCGAATAAACGCCACCGCGAATATGAGGGTTACGGAAATAGAAACCACCACGAACATCTCGTTCTGAGTAATTGCCAAACATATAGGCTTCACGGTTGTGTCCTAAATCTAAACCAAAGTTACCAAAAATAGTAATATCGTCATTAATTTCTGGCGACCCCCAGATTTGTGCTAAATTGGAAACATTGGTGTTACCTGCATCAATTAACCCTTGTGCATCTGGGCGTTGAACGCTTCGACTTGTCGCATCAGCATTTTTATATTGAAAACTCAGGTTGGCAAAGCCATCTCGACTCAATTCCATGCCGATATTACCGTTCATTTCAGTCGTGTCACCGTCGCCTTCATAATATGAACCGTGGCGTACTGAGAAAGAACCGCCTTCAGCGTCATCTTTTAATACAAAATTCATGACACCTGCGATAGCATCGGAACCATATTGCGCCGCTGCACCGTCACGTAATACTTCAATTTGCTTGAGTGCTGCACTAGGAATAACAGAAATGTCGGGGCCTTGTGCGCCATCATTAATACCGCCTCCAAGCAACGCGATGACTGAGGCGCGGTGACGGCGTTTACCATTAACGAGTATCAAAGTACTATCTGATGAAAGGCCTCTAAGGTTAGCAGGTTTAACTAAGCTGGCAGCATCAGATATCGGGTTTGTTTGTACGTTAAAAGATGGCACCGTACCTTTTACTAACTCTAACATATCGGTATTGCCCGCTTTGTCTAATTCTTCAGCGCCAATCAAGTCAATAGGTACAGGAGAGTCATCTACCGATCGTGGTGCACTACGTGTACCAACAACTGCAATACGTTCAATCTTGGTCGCTCCATCTGCCTCAGCAGCATGTGAGGGGGCGACGCCTAATGCGATACCGACAGCAAGAGATAAACTCGCTGTTTTAAATTTTGTCGACATGTTATTTCCTTCAAGATTTTTAAATAGTTTTTTAGTTATGTACTTCAGTTGCTATTTAGTTAATTTTTTTGCAACTTAAGTTAAAGAGTGTGAGAAGGTAAAAACCCGTAATTTTTTTCTGTTTTTATTGTTTATTAATTAAGCTGGAGATATTTATCAACATGAAATAGTGCAAGTTTCACGTATATTCTGGCGTCAACGTCAGGCGATTTTTTAATTAATATTTTAGTGAAATGGAGTGAAATGGAGTGAAAAGGCTCATAGTGAAAATTGAGGTTTTATTATGGATGAGTTGATAATAAAACCTCGAAAAAAGCGATAGGTATCGCTATATTTTTTTAGTTAGTAATACTTTATTAGCATCAAGGCGTTGAGATTTAATATTAAAAGAAAGTTCTAACGCTTCAATTAATGCATCACTGTCGCCAAGATCAAAACGACCACTTATACGTATATTGTGTAACGATGGATCTTTGAGCACAATTGTAATATCAAAATAACGATTAATTTCTGCAATTACGTCAAACAACTCTTCATTGTCAAAAATTAATTTGCCATCTAGCCAAGAAAGTTCACGTTTTATTAGCTCGGGTTTTATCTGGGTTAATGTTGGATGTTTATCACTTCCCACTAACACTTTTTCACCTTTAGCAATATAAACATCATCTTTTTCAATAGCGCTAGGATCCAAGTCTTTAATATCTGCCAACTGCTTATTAAGCGCTACTTTTGACATTTTGACTTTACCATCGGTAACAGTGACTTGAATATTTTCAGCTGCAAAATGTATCACAAACTTTGTTCCGATCGCTTGAACCAAACGATCTCCTACGTAAACGATAAATGGTCGTTCAGCATCATGGGCTACTTCAAATAACGCCTCACCTTTAACTAACTTAATTATTCGTTTTTCATCAGAATACTCTGCTTCTATACGACTATTAGTATTTAAATGCACAATAGAACCATCATCAAACACTGTATCCATCTGTTGTCCAACTAATGTGGCATACGTACTTTTTTGTATACTGTCAGCTGGTGTTAACCAAATAAATATTGCGAGAAAACTAATGGTTGCCGCCAACATAACCGGTTTTAACACTGGTTGTAACACTGGCCATAAGCTTATGTTTTTTGATGTGTTTTTATCATCGACAATATTGAGGATTTCATCCATGTCATCCCAGATATCGGCCATCGCTTTTAATGCTGCTGGATGTCTTTTATCTGCAGCTAACCAGGCCTTTAACTCTTTTTTTGAAGCTTCAGATAAATTGCCATCGTCGAGTCTTACTAACCAAATAGATGCTTCGTCATCAATCGTATTTGTTGTATGAAGTGAAACTACTTTGTTATCTGTATTCATTTTTTACGCTCTTCATTTGATTGACTTAGCTGTACCGGGAGTTTAAGTTCATTAACTTCATATCCTTGAGCATAAAGTGCTTGTTTGCATTGTTTTAAACCGCTAGCTATATATTTTTCAACGGAACTTACTGAAACATTCATTTTCTTCGCGATTTCTTTGTGGCTTAAACAATAGAGTTTTCTTAATAATATGGCGCGGCGATGTTTTTCGGGTAGCGCACTTAATACCTTACTAAAACGTTCAAATTTATGTTTTTGATAAAGATTTTTTTCAACAGTATCATCAACATCATTTTCTAATAACGCTTCATCTAATTCAGTATGTATTTCTTTTGATTTCTGTAATAATTTATTGAGAACTAAATTTCTAGAAACGACAAATAAGTAACCTTTAGGAGATTTAATTTGTTGTTGAGCGTCTGAATGTAACACTCTAATAAAGGTTTCTTGTAAAATATCATCTACATCCTGTTGCTCTACGCTCATTTTCATAATAGAACGCACTAAGCCATCCCTGCATGATTGAAATGCTTTTAATACTCTATTATTTGACTGCTTAATTGGCGGCATTTAATGTTTCCAATAACACATGGTTATCCTAAAGAGTCTTAACTCGGCGTAATCCTCAATTATTTTATTAAAAATATAGTATAACCAGTAATTTTTTGGGCAATGTTGTGTTGTTAAATAATACATATATTTGATACTCACGCTCAAATACATAAAAAATAACATTAAATATTTTATATCAATAAGAAGTGTTCCATCTCAATTTCACCATAAATATTTTATGGATTTATGATCAGTTCTGCTCTTTAACAATATCAAACAATAAATTTACTCAGGTGTGTTGAATCTGTTGGATGAACGTTGATGTTCAACATGGCGTATCACAATATAAAAAATATAAAGGTGGATATTATTTTGGAACTTGAAACTCTTTTTTCTTTAGGTGTTTATTTTGTAGCTATGCTTGCCATAGGTTTGTATGCATATCGTAAATCAACAAGCGATGTTTCAGGCTATATGCTAGGAGGACGGAGTTTAAGTCCAAGTGTTGCAGCATTGTCTGCTGGGGCTTCTGACATGAGTGGATGGATGTTAATGGGCTTGCCAGGGGCTATGTATATTTCAGGATTAAGTAGTTTATGGATTGCCGTTGGTTTAGTTATTGGCGCTTTTTTAAATTACCTTATTGTCGCGCCACGTCTGAGAACCTATACGGAAATAGCCAATGACTCGATCACTTTGCCTGACTTTTTTGAAAATCGCTTTAATGATAATTCTCGCATGTTAAGGGTAGTGTCGTCCGTTGTTATCGTAGTGTTTTTCACTCTTTATACGTCAAGCGGTATTGTTGCTGGTGGCAAGTTATTTGAAAGCTCTTTTGGTCTGAATTATGAGTTAGGTTTGTATATTACCGCTGGTGTCGTTGTTGCTTATACTTTATTTGGTGGCTTTTTAGCGGTGAGTTTAACGGATTTTGTTCAGGGCTGTATTATGTTTATCGCTTTAGTTTTAGTGCCCGTTGTTGCTATTAATGAAGTAGGTGGTTTATCTGAAATGCACTCAAGCATTAATTCTTTAGATCCCGCTTTGTTAGATATTTTTAGCGGTATGAGTTTTATTGGCATACTGTCAGCGATGGCATGGGGGTTAGGGTATTTTGGTCAACCACATATCATTGTTCGATTTATGGCGATACGTAGCGTTAAAGACATGCCAACTGCACGTCGTATTGGCATGAGCTGGATGATAGTGTCTATTGCTGGGGCTATGGCGACAGGCTTTGCGGGTATCGCGTTTGTTTTGAAAACCGATCTTAAGCTTGATGATGCAGAAACTATTTTTATCTTATTATCGCAAATTTTATTTAACCCCCTGATCGCTGGCTTTTTATTAGCGGCAATTTTGGCGGCTATTATGAGTACAATATCTTCTCAGCTGTTAGTGACTTCAAGCTCACTAACGGAAGATTTCTATAAAACCTTTTTGCATCGCGACGCGAGCGAAAAACAGCAAGTTTTGGTAGGACGAATTTCGGTATTTTTAGTGGCCTTAGTTGCTATCTACTTAGCCTACGATCGAAACTCATCTATATTATCGTTAGTGAGTAACGCTTGGGCCGGTTTTGGCGCAGCTTTTGGTCCAGTGGTGATAGGTTGTTTATACTGGAAAAAGATGACAAGAAATGCCGCTTTGGCTGGCATGATAACAGGTGCATTAACGGTATTGTTTTGGATTTACGCTCCTATCACTATCAATGGTCAATCACTTAGTTCAGTAATGTATGAAATAGTTCCTGGTTTTCTTTTATCTTCATTAGTCATATACCTCGTTAGTCAATTGACTCCACAAGAAGATGTTCTGGTTTTAGCCAAGCACGATGAAATGTTAATACACCACAGTTAAACACATCAATATATCGCTGTAGCAGGATACAGTTGTAGATAATTTAAGCCGTTGTAGAACGCTTTTTAATAATTTTGAGGACAAGTAAATGCTTTTTAATGGTTCGTTGATCACTGACTGTCCAATTCGGCAGAAAATTCGAGAATTTTATCGTATCGATGAAAATATCGCCGTAGACCATGTTCTGCCAGTCGCAGAAGTTAATGTTAGTGCAAGAAGTAGGGCATGGGATAGAGCGCGTAAAATAGTATTGAAAATTCGTCAAGACCAAGAGGGTAATGGCGCTATTGATGCTTTGTTAAATGAATACTCATTATCAAGTGAAGAAGGCGTAGTGTTAATGTGCCTCGCTGAAGCGTTGCTGCGTGTACCAGACAAGAAAACTCAAGATGCGCTAATTCGTGACAAAATTTCCCAAGGCCAATGGAGTTCCCATTTAGGAAGTAGTGAGTCACTGTTTGTTAACGCCTCGTCATGGGGGTTGCTCATAACCGGCTCTATGGTTAACTACGCAGATAAGCGTAAGCAAGATAATTTCGGACTGTTAAAGAAAACTATTGGTCGCCTTGGTGAACCAGTTATTCGAAAATCAATGAATTTTGCTATGAAAATCATGGGTAAACAGTTTGTCATGGGGGAAACAATCGAGGCTGCAACCGAGCGTGCTGCCACAAAAGAGCAACATGGTTACGTTTATTCGTACGATATGCTCGGTGAAGGTGCTCGAACCATGAAAGACGCCGAACGCTATTTAAAATCTTATCAAGACGCAATTGAAACCATTGGTAGCATCGCTCAAGCTTCAGGTAAAAATGATCCGCGCAGAGTGCCGGGTATTTCGGTAAAGCTATCAGCCATTCATCCGCGTTATGAGTTTAGCCATAAAGAACGTGTTATGGCTGAAATTGTGCCAAAACTGAAAGAACTGTGTTTACAAGCTAAAAACTATAACATCGGCTTAACGGTAGATGCGGAAGAGTCTGAGCGATTAGATATTTCGCTGGACATTATTGAAGCGGTATTTAGCGATAACGATTTAGCCAATTGGAATGGTTTTGGCATCGCATTACAAGCCTATCAGAAACGGGCTCTTTGGGTGGTTGAATGGTTACGCATGCTAACATTGCGTGTTAATCGAAAAATGATGGTACGTTTAGTTAAGGGAGCTTATTGGGATACAGAAATTAAAAATACTCAAAAAGACGGGCATAACCACTTCCCTGTATTTACCCGTAAATCTTCTACTGATGTTTCATATCATGCTTGTGCTAATAAGCTATTAGAGTACAGAGATAGCATTTATCCTCAGTTTGCCACGCATAATGCGTATACCGCAGCGACTATTGTCGAGCTTGCTGGTGACGATAAAGAAGGTTTTGAGTTTCAATGTTTACATGGCATGGGGGATTCTTTATATGATCAAATCGTCTCGGATGAAAACATTCAATGTCGTATTTACGCCCCTGTTGGTCATCATGAAGATCTACTAGCTTACCTAGTCCGTCGATTATTAGAAAATGGCGCAAACTCATCTTTTGTTAATGCGATTGTTGATGAGTCGAAACCGGTCGAATCTTTACTCGAAGATCCGGTAGAAAAGACTCAGCGTTTAAAAGATAAGTATAACAATCAAATCGTTAAACCTATCGCTTTATATCACGATAGCAATGGTGTAGGCCGAGATAATTCGATTGGTGTTGATTTAACAGACATTGACCAATTAAGTACATTAAAAACGTCAATAGAAAACTGGTTTGCTAGTCATCTGATTAACGCTGATGAGGTACCTAAGCATGCTGTAGCGGTTAGAAATCCTGCTGATCATAGTGAAATTATTGGCTTTCATCGCTTTCATGACAAAAATGATATGGTAGCTATGATTGATACGGCAGAAACTGCGTTTTATTCATGGTCACAAACCCCGGTAATAGAACGAGCTGCGTTGTTGCGCCGTGTAGCAGATATTCTTGAGCGCCATATGGATGAACTTATTGCCATGTGTATTAAAGAAGCGGGTAAAATAGCTCAAGATGGTGTCGATGAAGTGCGAGAAGCCGTCGATTTTTGTCGTTATTATGCTGAACGGGCAATCGAACTGGCAGAAGATGAACGTCTTGAACCTCGAGGTGTTGTCCTTTGTATTAGCCCATGGAATTTTCCTTTAGCGATATTTTTAGGTCAAGTGGCCGCTGCAATTGCAACAGGTAATACAGTACTAGCTAAACCTGCCGAGCAAACAGGACTAATCGCTTTGTATACAATTGAATTAATGAAATCAGTAGGTTTACCTGATGGCGTCGTTCAAGCGGTTATTGCTCAAGGTAGTGATGTTGGTAGCATGATTCTTCCTGATAATCGTATTCAAACAGTAATGTTTACTGGTTCAACCGAAACAGGCAGCAAGATTTCACAAACCCTAGCTGAGCGCGGTGGTGATCAAGTTCCTTTAATTGCCGAAACTGGTGGTCAAAATTGCATGTTGGTTGATTCTACTGCGTTACCTGAGCAGGTGGTTGATGATATTATTTCTTCTGGTTTTCAATCAGCGGGACAACGTTGCTCAGCGCTACGCGTGCTATTTTTACAAGAAGACATTGCCGATGGCGTGATCACTATGCTTAAAGGGGCATTAGCAGAATTACACGTTGGTGATCCTGCTCAATTAAGCACGGACATTGGTCCGGTAATCGATAAAAAGGCGTTGGATGCGCTTACTGCACACAGTGATTACATGAAAAGCCATGGAAAACTGCTTTATCAATGTGCCATTTCAGCAGAAGTCTCTGATAAGGAGCATTTCTTTTTTGCCCCTCGACTTTATGAAATTGATGATATTAGTGTGTTAAAGAAAGAAGTCTTTGGGCCTTGCGTACATGTGGTACGTTTTAAAGGTGAAGACATTGAAAATATTATTGATAAGATCAATAGCACAGGTTTTGGTTTAACCATGGGGATTCACACCCGTATTAACCAACGTGCCCTTGAATTGGCAAAACTTTCACGCGCAGGGAATATTTACATCAATCGCAATATGATAGGTGCTATTGTTGGTGTACAACCTTTCGGTGGTCGTGGTCTTTCAGGTACCGGACCTAAGGCGGGTGGACCTAATTATTTATCGCGCTTAGTAAAAGAAAAGGCTACACCAGATACCGAGCAATTTCACGTGTTACCCGAACAAGCAGAAGCACTGGAAAGTGATGCAACAGCGACAGCTGAAGCCATTGTCATGATGGACCAAGCAACTATTGCGGAAAAAGATTGGCGTTTAACTGAATTAAATACTCGTATTTCTTATGTACGCCAGTTGCTAGCAAAAATAGCCCATGTTGAAATTGTTGATGATTTGGCTGATGATTTAAACCGTACGTTAACAGCGGCGCGCGCGCAATTAATTAGTATCGAAAAACGGTTTAAAAAGCCGGCAGTATTGCCAGGGCCAACAGGTGAATCTAATATCCTGTATCTAGAAAATCGCGGTAATGTAATATGTTTTGCGGATAAAAATGTCAGTTTTCATTTTTGGACGTTATCTATTGTCACCGCATTAGCAACCGGTAACACGGTTATTTCGGTGGTTTCTGATTTGTTCTACGATGAAGCTATCGCGTTTAGAGACAAATTTCTTGCCACAGGTGCCAATCAACATATTTTTCAAGTGGCAAGATTACGCCATTTATCTGCAATGTTGTCCTACCCTGAGTTAGCAGGAGTTGTTGTTGATAGTCATTGTAGTAGAAAGCATTATATCAGTGAGAAATTAGCTGAGCGTCAAGGGGCTATTTTACCAGTGATCAGTTCGGAATATCTCGACAATTTAATTCAACGTTTATTGACGGAAAAAACTATCAGTATTGATACTACCGCATCAGGAGGTAATACATCTCTTATGACCTTGGTGGAAGATGAATAGTTTACATTAAGAGCTGTTAATATAAAAACGGGTATTTTTAATACCCGTTTTTGCTTTATGTTCTGTTGATGGGGGGGATGGTCAGCTTGTATTTCTCCAAGTTCCGCTTGTAGCTTCATTAACAAGTACGAAAGGTATTTCTCGGTATTAGCTTGTCGCTCGCAAGCTTTGAATAACGCTATCTGATTTTGATGTTTTCAAGCATTGCTATTACCCGTTGTACATCTTCTTTTTCACAACTAATTGATCACTGCTAACAGCCAGGATCGCTTCGTTATGAAGACGATAGTTTGTTGAGTAATGCCTTTGATGATGGTTAGTGCTTTGCTGAGCTGATATATCAAAAAGAAGTGCAAATGATGTATGGAAGCGATTTAAAAAAATTCGATACATTGCTGAGTTATATAGAGTTATCACTAAAGGGTGTTGAACGATCTAGTGTGCGCTTGATGAAATACTTATCAAATTTATTAAATAAATAATATAAATATTGAAATATTATCTTATATTTATCTAAAGAAGGTTTTTTAAAAAAGAACTCTTTAAATTAACTGATAGTTAAAAAATTAACATTATAAATATATTTACGGTAACGTTTGTATTACCCGTATCGGCTAAATTTCAAACGCATGTTTGAATCATTCATCGTATTTATGTTCGCTATCATGTTATTTGTATTAGTGTAATTTCTTATAATCATTTAGCTTAAGCATTAGGTAATAAAAATAATAATAACCTTTATGCACCTAGATACGAGGAAACTAACCATGTTCAAACACATTTCAATTCCAGAAAATGGCCAGGCAATTACCTATGACAATGGTCGTATGTTAGTGCCTAATAAGCCGATTATTCCGTTCATAGAAGGTGATGGTATCGGGGTGGATGTTACACCTGCCATGTTAACTGTGGTTAATGCTGCCGTTGCTAAAGCTTATGGTAGTGATCGTGAAATTGCTTGGATGGAGGTGTATGCCGGTGAAAAATCAACTCAAGTTTATGATAGTGAAACATGGTTGCCAGATGAAACACTTGCAGCATTTAAAGAATACAAAGTAGGAATTAAAGGACCACTAACCACCCCTGTAGGTGGAGGTATGCGTTCATTAAATGTTGCTTTACGACAAGTATTAGATCTGTATGTTTGTCAACGTCCAGTGCAGTGGTTTACAGGCGTGCCCAGCCCAATGAAAAAGCCCTCAGAAGTTAATATGGTGATCTTTAGGGAAAATTCAGAAGATGTATATTCTGGTATTGAGTTTGAGGCCGGCAGTGAACAAGCAGAAAAATTGTTGGGCTTTTTACAGGATGAATTACAGGTTAATAATATTCGCTTTTCAGAAGATTGTGGCTTAGGCATCAAACCTGTGTCAAAACAGGGCACACAACGTTTAGTACGCAAAGCAATACAATATGCGATTGATAACGATCGCTCTTCGGTGACTATTGTCCATAAAGGCAACATTATGAAATATACCGAAGGGGCTTTTAAAGCATGGGGCTATGAGTTAGCAAAGAATGAATTTGGCGCTAAAACCATGAATGGTGGCACTTGGTGTCAGTTGATTAATCCAAACACGGGTAAAGAGATTATCATCAAAGACGTTATTGCCGATTCTATGCTGCAACAAACGTTATTACGTCCGGCGGAATATAGTGTAATAGCAACGTTGAACCTTAATGGCGATTACCTTTCTGATGCGGTATCTGCTCAGGTTGGTGGCATTGGTATTGCGCCAGGGGCAAATATTGGTGAAGAAATTGCGGTATTTGAAGCGACTCATGGTACTGCACCCAAATATGCTGGCTTAAATAAAGTGAATCCTAGTTCTGTGATTTTATCCGCAGAAATGATGCTACGTCACATTGGTTGGGTTGAAGCTGCTGATCTATTGTTAAAAGGAGTGTCAGGGGCAATTAATGCTAAAACGGTTACTTACGATTTCGCGCGCTTGATGGAAGGTTCTACACTAGTGACTTGTTCTCAGTTTGCTGACTGCATTGTTGAACATATGTAATTTGCAGCACAAACAAAAAAGCACAACCAGAGGTTGTGCTTTTTTATCATTAAACGAATGATTTATTCGTTTGAGTCTTCTACATCAGTAGGAGTAATACTTGCAGCATGGTGTCCTTTTGGACCTGCATTAAGCTCGTAATTTACATCCTGACCTGCTTTTAATGTACGGTATCCTTCCATTTGGATTGTAGAGTAATGAGCGAAAATATCCTCACCACCATCCTCAGGACGAATAAAACCAAACCCTTTAGCGTTATTAAACCATTTAACTGTACCGTGAGCCATACATCAACTTCCTTCTAAAATCCGCGGTAATTAGTTATGCTTCCCCAAAAGCATCATCATCTGAAAGTGACTAAAAAAAAGCCACCTCTTAAATCGTAGATAATATATTTAAATAGTCAAGTCAATTTCACAACTATTTAACAGCAATTTAAAGAGAATTTAGCTAAAATGATGAAGCAAAATTCATGTTAACAGACTAAAATAAAATTATGAGTAAGTGGAAAGAGTCATTTGAGAATCAGGAGATTCTTGAAGAAGAGAAAGTTGTACAGCATCAAAAGCCGCCAATGTATCATGTGGTGTTATTGAATGACGATTATACCCCAATGGATTTTGTTGTTGCAGTGTTACGTAAGTTTTTTAATATGAATGAAGAAAAAGCGACGGATATTATGCTAGATATTCACTATAAAGGGAAAGGTAAGTGTGGCACATATACTGCAGAAGTTGCAGAGACGAAAGTTAGTCAAGTATGTAATTACGCGCTGGAAAACGAGCACCCACTAAAGTGCACTATGGAAAAAGCGTAATGGTACTAAGTTTTGATTGGGAGTAGCCTATGTTGAACAAAGATTTAGAAATATCCTTAAATATGGCGTTTCGTCAGGCAAAAGAGTCTCGTCATGAATTTATGACGGTTGAGCACCTGTTATTGGCTTTACTTGATAACCCATCATCAATCGAAGCATTAACGGCTTGTGGTGCAGATATGAAGAAGCTGCGTAAAGAATTAATGGAGTTTATCGGGGAAACCACTCCTGTGATCCCTGCTGGCGAGGATGATAGAGAAACACAGCCAACCTTAGGTTTCCAGCGTGTATTACAGCGCGCTGTGTTTCATGTACAGTCGTCTGGTAAAAGTGAAGTTAATGGTTCTAATGTTTTAGTGGCGATTTTCAGTGAGCAAGAGTCACAAGCCGCGTATTTTCTTAAAAAGTCTGATATTAGTCGTTTAGATATCGTCAATTATATCTCGCATGGCATTGCAAAAGTTGAACATCACAACTCGCAATCTGAGCAAGAACAAACAGTGACACCAACGGAAGAAGAGCCTCGTACCGTAGAAAATTTTGCCACTAACCTTAATGAAGAAGCAAAAAACGGCAATATTGATCCGCTTATCGGTCGCAACAGTGAACTTGAACGTACAATGCAGGTATTAGGGCGTAGACGTAAAAACAACCCGTTGTTTGTCGGAGAAGCGGGGGTAGGTAAAACCGCCATCGCTGAAGGGCTAGCTAATTTGATTGTTTCTAAAGATGTCCCAGAATTTCTTGCTGAAACGACAATTTATTCACTCGATATGGGAGCACTGCTAGCGGGTACCAAATATCGAGGTGACTTTGAAAAACGCTTTAAAGCCTTGTTAAAAGAGTTAGAGCAAGAAGGTAATGCAATTTTATTTGTCGATGAAATTCATACTATTATCGGAGCAGGAGCTGCTTCTGGTGGTATGATGGATGCCTCAAACTTGATAAAACCGCTTTTATCTTCGGGTAGGCTAAAATGTTTAGGTTCGACCACCTATCAAGAGTATCAGAGTATTTTTGAAAAAGATCGGGCATTGGCGCGTCGTTTCCAAAAAATAGACATAGGTGAGCCTAGTGTTGACGATACGACTAAAATTTTACTGGGTTTAAAAGATAAGTATGAAGCGCATCATGGTATTCGTTACACCAATAAAGCGTTAAAGGCTGCTGCTAAATTAGCTGATAAATATATTAATGAGCGTTTTCTACCGGATAAAGCCATTGATGTGATTGATGAAGCAGGCGCTAAACAGCAACTGGTTGCAGCATCTAAGCGTAAGAAAGTGATCAACGATAATGATATCGAAACAATTGTCGCAAAGATCGCCCGTATTCCTGAAAAGTCAGTGTCGTCGTCAGAAAAAGACAGTTTAAAAACGTTGGATCGCAATTTAAAACTTGTGGTATTTGGTCAAGATCATGCCATTGATGAGCTAAGTTCAGTAATACGTTTATCTCGTGCTGGTCTTGGAAGTGAAGAAAAACCAGTCGGCTCATTTTTATTTGCAGGCCCTACTGGGGTAGGTAAAACGGAAGTTACGCAACAATTAGCTAAAATATTAGGTGTCGAATTATTGCGTTATGACATGTCTGAGTACATGGAAAAACACGCTGTTAGTCGTTTAATCGGTGCTCCTCCTGGTTATGTAGGCTATGAGCAGGGCGGTTTGTTAACAGATGCAGTATTAAAACATCCACATGCAGTCGTGTTACTTGATGAAATTGAAAAAGCCCATGAAGATGTATACAACATCTTATTGCAAGTAATGGATCATGGTACTTTGACTGACAATAACGGACGTAAAGCCGATTTTAGAAATATTACTTTGGTTTTAACTACAAACGCTGGTGTGCAGGAAACTACACGTCAATCTATCGGTTTTAAACAACAAGACAATAGTTTAAATGCCATGGATGAAATTAATCGGGTGTTTTCGCCAGAGTTTAGAAATCGCTTAGATAATATCGTTTGGTTTAATCATCTTACTGATGAAGTTATTCAGCAAGTGGTTGATAAGTTTATTGTTGAATTACAAGCTCAGTTAGATGAAAAAGGTGTCTCGCTTGAATTAACCAAAGACGCGAAGAAATGGTTAGCAGAGCATGGTTATGATAAAGCCATGGGGGCTAGACCTATGGCACGTGTGATCCAAGAGCACCTGAAAAAACCTTTGGCTAATGAATTATTGTTTGGTGATTTGACACAAGGTGGCGTTGCTAAGATCAGTGTCAAAAAAGACAAGCTAGTGTTAAGTTACGAAGCTAAGAAAGAATTAGTTGAACATTAAGCACAAATAGCTAACGGATTTGACCCATCTTAAGGTGGGTCAGCAATTACAAAAAAGCCCTGCATGTTAATGTAGGGCTTTTTTATTCGCTATGCATAAATTTTTATCTAGCTCGGAAAATAATGCGACCTTTTGATAAGTCATAAGGTGTCAGTTCTACCGTTACTTTATCGCCAGTTAAAATACGAATGTAGTTTTTACGCATTTTGCCCGAAATGTGTGCGGTAACAACGTGTCCATTTTCTAATTCAACACGGAACATAGTATTTGGTAAGGTATCTAAAACCGTACCTTGCATTTCAATATTTTCTTCTTTCGCCATTGGGCGTTAAACCTCTAATTTGTGCATTAATAAAAAGCTGGGCGAATAATGCCCAAATGAGCGGCTAAAGTAAAGCTATAGTGTTATTTATTTACGGTTAACCAGGTGTTTTTTGTTAAAATCTGGTGTGGAAAGAAACGATTCTTATAATTCATCTTTTGGCATTGGTCGATTTGATAACCCAGATAGAGAAAATCCTTTGCCATTTTTTTTGCGATTGTGATTTGATTGAGAATAGAAAAAACACCGATCCCTTTAGTTCGATAATCTGGGTGGTAAAAGGTGTAGACCGCCGATAATGCATTATCAAGTACGTCTGTCACGGCTACACTGATTAATTGTTGTTTATCCCATACTTCAATAAATAACTGCTCTGTTAATTGGCATTCGATAAAGTTGATATATTGCGTAAAGTTAGCAGGATACATAGAGCCATCTCGATGGACATGATTAATATATTGCTCATAAAGCGGGTAATAGTAGTCTTGACACTTATCTTGGGTCGTGATGGTGAGCTGATGATTTTTTTTCAATAAACGTTTTTGGCTGCGTGATGGTAAAAATTCTTGAACTAATACTCTTAATGACTGACAAGCTTGACAGTTGACGCAATGGGGTCGATAGATTTGATCACCACTTCGGCGAAAGCCTTGTGACATTAACCAGGAATAAGGCTTAGCACTTTGTAATTCCTGATCAATTGCTATTAGCAATCTTTCCTCTTGATCAGGCAGGTAGTTACATGGAAAGCTTTGGCTTATGGCTAGCTGATAACTCTTATTCATACAGTTTATTATAGCTTAGAAAATGATCCTAGGCTGCCAAAAGTACGGGGTTAGCTGTTTTTTTTGAGCTTGTTGATGAGCGGTTTGAAACTCTGATTGTGAAATTTCAATACATCCCATGGCAGCTAAGAAAGGATTTAGAATTTGACAATCAATATACTGCGCGTGTGGCTTTAGAAGTTTCGACAGTGCCACTAATGCAATTTTTGATGCATTATCTTTTATATAAAACATAGATTCACCCGAAAATGCGCCATTGATAGCGACGCCATATAAGCCGCCAACTAATTGTTGATTATGCCACACTTCAATCGAATGAGCGTAACCTAAACGATGCAAGTTGGTATAGGCGTCAAGCATCTGTTGGTTAATCCAAGTGCCTTCTTTTCTAAATGGTGCGTCAGCACACATATGTATTACTTGATCGAATGCCTGATTTAGCGTCACAGTATAAAGTTGCTTATTGATCACTTTTTTTAAACTGCGATTGATATACAACGCATCAACAGGTATCACGGCTCTGGGTGAAGGGGACCACCATAAAATAGGTTCACCTTGGTTGAACCAAGGGAAAATGCCCAGTTGGTAGGCTGTAATTAATCGTTTAGCCGATAAATCACCCCCAATAGCGAGCAAACCGTTAGGATCGGATAACGCGCTATCGGGAGAGGGAAAACTAAGGCAGTCGGCAGTTAGCCATGGTAATGCCTTAGACATTAGTTATTGATCCTTATTTTGCATCTAAATAACGTTCGGCATCCAATGCAGCCATACAGCCAGCACCTGCAGAGGTGATTGCTTGACGGTAGATATGATCTGCTACATCACCAGCAGCAAATACACCTTTAACACTCGTTTGTGTCGCATTACCGTTAGTACCACTTTCAATGGTTAAATAGCCATCTTTCATGTCTAATTGACCTTTGAATATATCGGTATTCGGTTTATGGCCTATGGCGATAAAACAACCTGCTACATCTACTTCTTCTGTGGCATCCGATTGAGTGTCTTTGATACGTACACCAGTAACGCCCATGTCGTCACCTAAAACTTCATCTAAGGTACGGTCTAAGTGCAAGGTAATATTCCCGTTTTCTACTTTGTCCATTAAACGGTCAGTGAGTATTTTTTCAGAACGGAAAGTATCTCTTCGGTGAATTAAGTGCACTTCTGAAGCAATGTTTGATAAATAAAGCGCTTCTTCAACCGCCGTATTACCGCCTCCGACAACCGCAACTTTTTGATTGCGATAAAAGAAACCATCACAAGTCGCGCAGGCAGAAACCCCTTTGCCCATAAATGCTTCTTCAGAAGGTAAGCCTAAGTATTGGGCAGAGGCACCTGTACAAATAATCAATGCATCGCAAGTATATTCATTACTACCTGATAATTTAAAAGGGCGGACAGAAAAATCAACCGATTCGATATGATCGAAGATGATCTCAGTATCAAATTTTTCAGCATGCTTTTGCATACGCTCCATTAACACAGGACCGGTTAAATCATCAGCATCACCAGGCCAATTTTCAACTTCTGTTGTTGTTGTGAGTTGACCACCTTGTTGCATACCAGTGATCATCACTGGGTTTAAGTTGGCTCGGGCTGCATATACTGCTGCGGTATAACCTGCTGGGCCTGAACCCAAAATGAGTAACGGGCAATGTCTTGCTTCGCTCATGAATTACTCCAAATCGTTTGAATGCATTAATTTATGTTTATTTAATTGGGATTTTAAGCAAAGATCTCAAGGGGGTAAAATATCTTTTCAATAAAAAATATAATCAAAAGATAAAAAGTGCGCGCTTAATTGTACGCTGGATAGATTTTCATCACATCTGTGCGCTTGAGCTTTTAGTTATAAAAAAAGCCGTTAATCATCTGATTAACGGCTTTTTTACAATAGCAATAATTACGCTATAGCTATATTAGCGTAATTATAGAGTCGCGATAGCTTCTTTTGCCGGTACATAGTCATAGCCTAAGTCTTGTGCAACGGGTAGGTACGTAATTTTACCACCTAATACATTCAAGCCATTCATTAAGTGCTCATCGTCTAACATTGCTTGTTTCGCGCCTTTGTTGGCAAGCGTTAAGGCAAATGGTAGCGTTGCGTTCGTTAATGCGATTGTCGATGTACGCGCTACACCACCAGGCATGTTGGCAACACAGTAATGAACAACATCATCGACGATATAGGTAGGTTCTTGGTGCGTGGTTGCTTTAGATGTGGCAAAACATCCACCTTGGTCAATCGCAACATCAACGACAACAGCACCTTTTTTCATTGATTTGATATGTTCTTTTGTTACTAATTTTGGTGCAGCAGCACCAGGGATGAGCACAGCACCTATCACTAAGTCAGCATCAACAATTAATTGATCCATTGCATCTGCAGTAGAATATACCGTTTTTAAGCGACCATTGAACTCTGTGTCCAGTTGACGCAAACGAGGAAGAGAACGATCTAAAATTGTCACATCAGCCCCCATGCCTACAGCCATACGGGCAGCTTGAGTACCAACAACACCACCACCAACAATTAATACTTTAGCTGGTGCTACTCCAGGTACACCACCTAATAAGGCGCCTAAGCCACCTTGCGCTTTTTCTAAGGCATGTGCGCCAGCTTGAATCGACATACGACCAGCAACTTCTGACATCGGGGCTAATAACGGTAAACCACCAGTAGGGCCTGTAACCGTTTCGTATGCAATACATGTAGAACCTGAAGCAACAAGCAATTTTGTTTGTTTTGGATCTGGTGCTAAGTGTAAATAAGTAAATAAAATTTGATTTGGACGAAGCATCTTACATTCGACAGGCTGAGGTTCTTTCACCTTAATGATCATGTCAGCGGTTGCAAAGATTTCAGCTGCTGTTTCAATGATTTTGGCACCTGCAGCAACATATTGCTCGTTATCAAAACCAATTGCCGCGCCGCCATTATGTTCAACAATAACTTCATGACCGTTCACAACAAACTCTTTTACACCAGCTGGTGTTAAGCCAATACGGTATTCGTGATTTTTAATCTCTTTAGGTACACCAATAATCATATGTTTTCTCTATCAAATGTGAGTTGTAATATTTGTGGCTAGTATAGTGTCATTTATAAAGAATAACCTATCGTATATTTATTATTTACGATATATTAAACTGATTTTTTGCTATTTTTCGGATGATAATAAATGAAGCCTCTAGGTAAAAAGAACATAGATCGTATTGATAAGAATATTTTAGCTGAATTACAAAAAGATGGCCGATTATCTAATGTCGAATTATCAAAACGCGTAGGTTTAAGTCCTACACCCTGTTTAGAGCGGGTCAAACGTTTAGAAAAAGATAAATATATTACTGGTTATCAAGCGATTTTGAACCCGCACAAGTTAGATTGTGCTTTATTAGTCATAGTTGAAATAACCTTAACGAAAACGAGTCCTGATGTTTTTGATGATTTTGCAAAAGCGGTGCACACCTTGGATGTAATACAGGAATGCCATTTGGTGTCGGGGAATTTTGATTTTTTGCTGAAAACGCGGGTTTCAGATATGAAGGCTTATCGTGAATTACTTGGCGATACCTTACTGCGCCTTCCTGCAGTTAGTGAAAGTCGTACTTATGTGGTGATGGAAGAGGTGAAATCGTCTAATATTTTACCGATCAAACGTTAATTCGCCTTATATTTCGCTAACATTGATTAAAGCGTTTATCTCAATGCAATTGTTTGTTATTTTACTGTATATAACAACAATAGCTATTGATGGTTTTTAGATTGTCTACAGATTCAACTAAATTAAATGGTATACAGCGATTATTAGAGGCTGGCCTGCTGGTATCTTGTGTTTTTGCCCTTTATTTGATGATGGCATTATTCAGTTTTGATCCCGCTGATCCTGGCTGGTCGCAAACTGGTTATCAATCAAATATTCGTAACTTAGGTGGTGCTGTCGGGGCTTATTTATCCGATTTATTATTAAATGTCTTTGGCATCATTGCCTATAGCTTACCATTCGTTATTGCGATTTTAGGTTGGTTACTTTTTCAAAAATATTACCGTTTAATCCAGCTAGATTACCTTACTTTAGGGTTAAAGTTCATCGGCTTTATTATGTTCTATATTGGTATCACTTCGATTGCCAGTATGAACTTTGACGATTTTTTCTATTTTTCTGCTGGTGGTATATTAGGTGATATCCTAAGCGACAGTGTTTTACCATACCTTTCTTTTGTCGGTAGTACCTTATTATTTTTAATGCTGATCAGCACAGGTTTTGTGTTATTAACTGGCGTTTCTTTATTAAAATTGATCGATGCAATAGGTGCTTTCGCTATTTCATTCACGCTATGGTTAATTCAATTACCGCGTTTGTTATCGGAAAAATTCAGTGCTCACCCACAACAAGATACGTTGACCGATCATAAAAATAATGATTCATTGGAGCGACTTGATAACACAACTACTACCAAAGCTGTCGACAATAACAATCAAGAAGTTGATTTTCACGCCAATTTAGATGAGATCACCAATGATGAGTCAGACAGTACCTTTGCCGAAAGTAAAGATGATGTCTCGTTTGAGAAAAATGAACAAATAGAACCGTTTGTCGATATCGATGAGTTAATGGGGGAGCCGTTAGCCATCAATGTTCAAGAGCATGTCAGTGATGATGAAATTGTTGCCGCATTTGAACGTGTTGAACCAATTATGGTTGATGAACAACCGAGTGAAACGGCCGGATCACAAGCGAAGCCAGCAGATGACGAGTTTCTTGGTATGCCATCTTTAGATTTACTGGATAAGCCAAATCGTTCTGAAAACCCAATTGATGCCAAAGAGCTCGAACAAATTAGTCGCTTGGTTGAAGAAAAATTAGCCGAGTTTGGCGTTAAAGCAGAGGTGGTTGACGTTTTCCCAGGGCCAGTGATCACTCGTTTTGAGTTAGACTTAGCACCCGGGGTAAAGGCAAGTAAAGTCAGTGGTCTTTCACAAGATATTGCGCGTTCAATGTCTGCTAAAAGTGTCCGTGTGGTTGAAGTTATCGAAGGAAAATCAGTCATAGGCATTGAATTACCAAACAAATTTCGTGAAACAGTTTTCTTTACCGATGTGATATCCGATAAACGCTTTGAAGACTCCTCGTCTAAATTAGCAATGGCGATAGGAAGTGATATTTCAGGCAAGCCTGTGATCACAGACCTGGCAAAAATGCCACATTTACTGGTTGCTGGTACTACAGGTTCAGGTAAATCTGTGGCTGTGAATACTATGATTGTCAGTATCTTGTATAAATCGACTCCGGAAGACGTGCGAATGATCATGATTGATCCTAAGCAAGTAGAGCTCTCTGTGTATAACGGTATTCCACATTTATTATCTGAAGTTGTCACCGATATGAAAGAAGCAGCGAATGCACTGCGTTGGTGTGTTGGTGAGATGGAACGTCGCTATAAGTTAATGTCAGCTCTAGGTGTTCGTAACTTAAGGGGCTTTAATGACAAAGTTACCAAAGCTATCGAAGCTGGTGAGCCTCTGATTGACCCGTTGTGGCAGCCGACAGATGCCTTTAGTCAAACGCCACCATTATTAGAAAAATTACCGTCTATCGTTATTCTTGTTGATGAATTTGCCGATATGATGATGGTTGCGGGTAAAAAAGTCGAGGAGCTTATTGCTCGCATAGCTCAAAAAGCACGTGCTGCCGGTATGCATTTAATTCTGGCGACACAACGTCCTTCAGCCGATGTTATCACTGGTTTAATCAAAGCGAATATTCCAACGCGAATGGCACTTAGAGTGCAGTCTCGAATGGAGTCTCGTATCATCCTTGACCAACAAGGTGCCGAACAGTTACTTGGTATGGGGGATATGTTTTACTTAGCACCGGGCGAAGCTGTTGCTACTCGTGTTCACGGTGCTTTTGTCAATGATGATGAAGTTCATGCGGTGGTCAAAGACTGGAAATCACGTGGTGAACCGGCCTATATTGATGACATATTAACCGGTGATACCGATCAAGATGTGTTATTACCGAGTGAACTTGCTGAAGGCGGTGATAATGAGTTAGATACATTATACGATGAAGCATTAGCATTTGTGACTGAAACACGTCGAGTGTCTATTTCTAGTATTCAACGTAAATTTAGAATTGGTTATAATCGTGCTGCCCGTATTGTTGAAGACATGCAATCTCAGGGGGTTGTCAGTAGTCCTGGGCAAAATGGTGCTCGTGAAGTTTTAGCACCACCACCGATAAAGGATTAATAAATGCGCTCTCTTATCACTTCAAGTTTTATTTTCTCGTTAGCTCTACAATCGTTTGTCAGTTTTGCTGATACCAGCACTACTGCTACTGTGGTTGAATCATCTGCTGAGCAAGTTACCGATGCTAAAGCTCAGTTAATGACTCAGCTGGCAAAAACATCTTTTTTCTCTGCTGATTTTTCTCAACAAGTATTCGATGAGCAGGGCAGTAAATTACAACAAAGCCAAGGCAAATTGATTGTAAAAAAACCTAATTTAGTTTATTGGCAGACGACACAGCCGGATCCATCATTAATAGTTTCAGATGGTGATAGTTTGTGGTTCTATGATCCCTTTGTTGAACAAGTGAGTGTCTATACGGTTGATGCATCTATCGCAAACACACCAATTTTATTGTTAACTTCAACCGATGAGTTACTTTGGCAGCAATATGCGATTACTCAAGAACAGTCCAATAAATATGTTATTAAAAGTCGCGATTTAAATAGCCGAGTAGCACAATTAACCTTAACGTTTAAGCAAGGCTCTGCAATATTGTCACAACTGGAGATCTTAGACTCTACCGGACAAACAAGTATTGTGAGTCTGGAAAATCTTGATAGCAAGACAGCCATTGATGAAGAGTTGTTTCATTTTACTATACCTGAAGGTACGTATTTAGATGACCAGCGCTAACCAAGAATTAGCGTTAACGTTTGATGATAATCATGCATTTTTACCGTTAGCCGCACAACTGAGGCCCAAAACACTGAATGAATATGTTGGTCAGCAACATATTTTGGCGCCTGATATGCCGTTAACACAAGCAATAGAGCAAGGTAAATGCCACTCGGTGATCTTTTGGGGGCCTCCAGGTACCGGAAAAACGACCTTAGCAGAAATTATTGCAAGTCACGCAAACGCTGAAATCGAACGAGTTTCAGCAGTGACATCAGGTATTAAAGATATTAGACAAGCAATCAGTAATGCCAAAGAGCGTGCTATTCATCAGCAGCGCCGAACGGTGCTCTTTGTAGATGAAGTTCATCGATTTAATAAAAGCCAGCAAGATGCATTTTTACCACATATTGAAGATGGCACCATTATTTTTATCGGCGCAACCACTGAAAATCCTGCGTTTGAATTAAATCAGGCAATATTGTCTCGCGCGAGAGTATACACCTTAACAAAACTGCAAGCTGAAGATCTTAAATTAGTGCTCGGTAATGCAGTTCAATACTTAGTTGAGCAGAAAAAACAAACGGTCGATTTTGCTGAGCATGCTGAGCATGCATTAATCGCGCTAGCTGATGGTGACGCTAGACGATTATTAAATTTATTAGAAAACTGTCTTGATTTGATCAGTGAGCACAATGAGCACGTTGTTATTACGACAGAGCTCATCAAGCAAGTGGCAGGTGATAAAATTGCCATGTATGACAAAGGTGGCGATGCCTTTTATGATTTAATTAGTGCTTTTCACAAGTCAGTGCGTGGCTCAGATCCTGATGCAGCTCTTTATTGGTATGCGCGGATCCTTACCGGTGGCGGTGATGCTTTATATGTGGCTAGACGTTTATTAGCCATTGCCAGTGAAGATATTGGTAATGCTGACCCTAGGGCAATGCAATTAGCCGTTAATGCATGGGATACTTTTCATCGTGTTGGGCCAAGTGAAGGTGAACGAGCCATTGCACAAGCTACCGTTTATATGGCGTTAGCGCCAAAAAGCAATGCCGTCTATACGGCTTTTAAGCAAGCCTTACAATTAGCAAAAGAAACCGCGGATATTGATGTGCCATTACACCTAAAAAATGCCACTAGCCAATTAACAAAATCACTTGGTCATGGCGCAGAATATCGTTACGCCCACGATGAACCCAATGCCTTTGCCGCTGGTGAGCATTATTTTCCTGAACCATTAGTAGGTACGAGTTTGTATCATCCAACGGATAGAGGGTTAGAGAAGCAACTAAAGCAAAAGCGTGAATTTTTAGATCAATTAAATCAATCAGCAGAAATACATCGATATGACTCATCCCATAAGTAATTTTACGCTGTACGCATTTGTCGCCATTGGTGGCGCCTGTGGTGCTAGCTTACGTTTTTATTTTTCGCAATTAATCTTAAATTACCTTGGAAAAGGTTTCCCTTTTGCGACGTTGGCGGTTAATATTTCCGGCTCATTGATAATGGGAACATTATACGGCTTAATTGAGCAGGGTGTTATCGAAGTGAGCGTATACCGAACTTTGATAGGTATTGGTTTTTTGGGTGCATTTACCACCTTTTCTACTTTTTCACTCGACACGCTGCTATTAATGCAACAAGGTGAATTATTCAAAGCTTTAATAAATGTTATGTTAAACGTTAGCTTATGTGTATTTGCAGCGGGTATTGGCATTTATTTAGTAACTTTTTTTAGTAAGTAAACTCGACAGATAGACGTATTTAACATGCTTGATCCTAAATTATTTAGAACAGATATCGAAACGACAGCGGCGCAATTAGCAAAACGAGGTTTTACCTTAAACACTGCTGAATTAGTCACACTTGAAGAGCAACGTAAGGCTATTCAAGTCAAAACCCAAGAATTACAAAGTCAACGTAATACACGCTCGAAGTCTATTGGACAAGCTAAAGCGCGAGGTGAAGATATCCAACCCTTGTTGGCGGAAGTTAGTCAATTGGGTGACGAATTGGAAGCAGCCAAAGAAGAGCAAAATCAAGTACTCGCTACGATTGAAAGCATAGTGTCAGCAGTGCCTAATATTGTTCATACATCAGTGCCTACCGGCGAGAGTGAAGACGATAATGTCGAAATTAAACGTTGGGGTACGCCGAAAGATTTTGACTTTGAAGTGAAAGATCACGTCGATTTAGCGACAGCGTTAGATAAAGGACTGGATTTTGAAAGTGGTGCTAAATTAGCAGGCACACGCTTTGCCGTTATGCGTGGTGCGATTGCGAAACTTCACCGAGCTTTAGCTCAATTTATGCTGGATGTACACAGCGAAGAACATGGTTACCAAGAGATGTATGTGCCTTACTTAGTTAACCATGATTCATTGTATGGTACGGGTCAGTTACCCAAATTTGGTGAAGATTTGTTCCACACCGATTTAGCGAACCGTCAATTTTCATTGATCCCAACGGCTGAAGTACCTTTAACAAACCTGGTTCGTGATGAAATCGTTGATGAAGCAGAGCTACCAATTAAAATGTGTGCCCATACGCCATGTTTTCGAAGTGAAGCGGGCTCATCAGGGCGTGATATTCGAGGCCTTATTCGCCAACATCAGTTTGATAAAGTTGAAATGGTGCAATTGGTTAAACCAGAGCACTCATTTTCAGCATTAGAAGAGCTTACTTCTCATGCCGAAAAGATTTTAGAAAAACTTGAATTACCTTATCGTACGGTTGTGTTATGTACGGGAGATATTGGTTTTAGTGCGACCAAAACATTTGATATTGAAGTGTGGTTACCGGCACAAAATACCTATCGTGAAATCTCTTCTTGCTCAAACATGGGGGATTTCCAAGCGCGTCGTATGCAAGCGCGTTACCGCAATAGCGAAACCAATAAACCGGAATTATTGCATACCTTAAATGGCTCAGGTTTAGCGGTGGGCAGAACCTTAGTGGCAGTGTTAGAGAACTACCAACAAGCCGATGGTAGTATTAATATTCCAACCGTGCTTCAACCTTATATGAAAGGGCAAACGAAGATTGGTTAATAATCAATTTACCTTTGAAAAATCCGGTTTTTACCGGATTTTTTTATTGGTGAAAATTATATCTTAGTTAATAAGGTCTAAATAGACACGAATAGTTTTGTTGGACGAATTGTTTTGGTACGAAGTTTAGTAATACAAGTTGTTGTCTTTGTTTGTATCTTCCAGATATTATCTTGGTTTAAAGAACTGGATATGCATGCCTCAGATACTGATATTGCCGAATACGGCTACCAGTTACCAACAACAGTGGGTGAGACAGTTTCGCTTAATGTTGAGCGTAAAACAGTGATCTATTTTTTTGCGCCCTGGTGCTCTATTTGTCATGCCAGTATAGAAAACCTACAAGCAATCTATCAGAAAAATGACCATATCGATGTGATTGCTGTCGGGTTAGATTTCAAGCACCGTAGTGAAGTTGATGACTTTGTGGCGCAGCATCAATTAACCTTTCCTGTTGCCTACGGTAATGAACAGATCAAGCACACTTATAAGATATCAGGCTATCCTAGCTATTACGTAGTGAATGAGAACAATATTATTACCGCAAAATCTATGGGGTACTCCTCAGAATTTGGCTTATATTTGCGAACATTATAGGATATTGCAATTTAACGTTATTTAACCGTGACAGCCACTTCTGATCTCTTATGTGATTGTGTACACTATTGCTTTCATTTATCAAGGCAGATTTATACATGCAAATTTCTTCACAATTTGATAGTGGCAATATTAAAGTTATCAAGGCCACTGATCCAAGCAATATTGAATTAGCGATAAATAAAGATCATCAATCAGACTTCTATCAATGGTTTCACTTCAAATTACATAATAATCAACGCTGTGAACATGTGTTACATATTACCAATGCAGGGCAGTCAGCCTATGTAGAAGGCTGGCAAGATTACCAAGCCGTGGCTTCTTATGATCGTGACCATTGGTTCAGAGTACCCACTGAATTCGATGGTCAAAACCTTACGATCACACTAACTCCTGAATACGATAGCGTTTATTTTGCTTATTTTGCGCCGTACAGTTACGAACGTCATCAGGATTTATTGCATAACGCGCAGTTAGACATTGATTGTCAATTACAGGTGCTCGGTCAGACCATTGATGGCCGTGATGTTTCTGTTTTAAAAGTGGGTGAAGAAGCACAAGATAAAAAAGTCATTTGGCTTACCGCTCGACAACATCCAGGCGAATCTATGGCTGAATGGTTTATGGAAGGATTCATCGACCGTTTATTAGATGAAGATGATGGCGTTGCGAGAGCATTACTTAACAAAGCTGTTTTTTATTTAGTACCAAATATGAATCCAGATGGCTGTGTACGCGGGCATTTACGTACAAATGCTTTAGGCGTCAATCTCAATAGAGAATGGCTGGAACCAAGTTTAGATAAAAGCCCTGAAGTTTATCTGGTACGTGAGAAAATGTTAGCTACAGGTGTTGATATGCACCTTGATATACATGGTGATGAAGCTTTGCCTGTTAATTTTGTCGCGGGTTGTGAAGGGATCCCTTCATACGATCAACGCCTTAAAACTTTAGAAGACAACTTTAAATCGATATTACTGGCAATCACACCAGAGTTTCAGGATGACAAAGGTTATGACAAAGATCCTGCTGGCCAAGCTAACCTAACGGTTGCATCAAACTGGGTAGGGGAGCAATTTAAATGCTTAGCATTTACTGTAGAAATGCCTTTTAAAGACAATGAATTATTGCCTGATCCAAGTGTGGGTTGGTCAGATAACCGTTCAAGTTTATTTGGTCGGGATATGTTGACTGCCATCTATCGCATTGTAGGTGACTTACGTTAAGCATTTGATAGAATCACTGGTCAGATCATAACAATAATAAATAATTATAATAATTTCAGGAGTTAGTAGTGCAAGAATTAGTGGATCTTCTTAATGGATACATATGGAGTCCGTACCTTATCTATTTATGTTTAGGTGCAGGCATTTTCTTTTCTATCATTACCAGATTTGCGCAAGTTCGACATTTTAGAGAAATGTGGCGCCTGTTGATGTCAGGTAAAAGTTCGGAGCAAGGGATTTCATCGTTTCAAGCATTAGCTGTATCTCTTTCTGGTCGTGTCGGTACTGGTAATATAGCTGGTGTTGCTGCAGCCATTGGCTTTGGTGGTCCAGGAGCGGTTTTTTGGATGTGGGTTGTTGCCTTTTTGGGTGCAGCTACGGCATACATTGAATCAACCAATGCACAAATTTTCAAAGAAGAAGAAGATGGTATTTATCGTGGTGGTCCTGCCTATTATATAGAAAAGGCACTAGGACAGAAGTGGTATGCTTGGACATTTGCGTTATCTACTATTATCGCTTGTGGCTTATTATTGCCGGTAGTGCAATCGAATGGCATTGGTGACTCATTAGTGAATGTTTTCGGCGCTGGTGGTACGGTTAACTCATTTTTAGGTGAATTGCCGTTGACGAAAGTCTACGCCGCCGTATTTATTGTCCTTATTTTAGGTTTTATCATTTTTGGTGGGGTCAAGCGTATTGCTAATTTCACGCAAGTTGTCGTGCCATTTATGGCGTTAGCCTACATCATTATTGCGTGTTCGATCATCGCATTAAATATTGATATGTTGCCGGGGATTTTTACTGCGATCATTTCGGACGCATTTACGCCAATGGCTGGCTTTGGTGCTGCGATTGGTTGGGGGGTTAAACGTGGAGTTTACTCCAATGAAGCCGGTCAAGGTACCGGTCCTCATGCAGCAGCTGCGGCTGAAGTTGAGCATCCAGCCCAACAAGGTTTAGTGCAAGCGTTTTCCGTTTATATTGATACCTTGTTTGTGTGCTCAGCAACGGCGTTTATGATCCTAATTACGCAATCTTACAATGTTATTCCAGAAGGCAGTGCTGCAATTGTTGTTAATGTTGCCCAAGATACAGTGATCAACGGACCTGGCTTTACGCAAATTGCAGTAGACAGTGTTTTACCGGGTGTTGGTAAGCCGTTTATTGCGTTAGCATTGTTTTTCTTTGCTTTTACCACAGTACTTGCCTATTACTTTATTGCCGAAAATAATATTTCATATATTAATCGTACGTTAAAAATGCCTGCCCTTAAGTTTTTTCTAAAACTAATGCTAATGGGAGCTGTGTTCTATGGCACGGTGGCTCAACCAAATGCTGCTTGGGGTATGGGCGATGTAGGTGTTGGTTTAATGGCATGGTTAAATATTATTGGTATTTTGATCATTTTCTTTATGGCAAAACCTGCTGTTAAGGCGCTTCGAGATTATGAACGTCAACAAAAAGAGAAAGTAACGCATTACACATTCGACCCGAAAAAGCTTGGCATTAAAAATGCGGATTTTTGGGAAAAGAAAAATTCTTAAAAAAAAGCTGAAAATATGACATAAAACGCCCATTAGGGCGTTTTTTTTTGTAGAATGTCGACATCAAAAATGTGGAGTTGTATATGGCCATTATTAATTGCCCTAATTGTCAAAAAAAGATATCTGATAAAGCAAAAGTGTGTACGCATTGTCAAATTGACCTGATAGATCTTGATGAAGAGAAACTCGCTAATTTGAAAAAGGTACAAAAAATTCAAAAATCTCAACAAATTATGACCATATCATTTATTGCTATGTTACTTTTTTGTGGTGGTTTCTTGTTTTACTATTGGCAAAATGTTCAACCCGGTTCTTGGCAGTATTACCTCTCGGTTGGCAGTACAATTAGTGGTTTTGTCCTGTATATTTTTACCCGTGTACAACTCATTTTATTAAAAAGAAGTAGTAAATAATGAATGTATTAGCTGTTGTCGACAATATGTCGCAAGAAATGTATTTACGATTAAAACATGCCGCAGAAACCGGTAAATGGCCAGAAGGTACTCCTGTTGATCAAGCTCAACGTGATTCTGCCTTGCAATTAACCATGGCTTATCAAGCAAGACATTTAAATTCTGATGAAATGTTAACCATAGGCGCCGATGGTGCAATTGTGAATAAATCAAAACGACAATTAAAAGATCAGTTTAAAGGCAAGCATAAAGATACCGAAATTACTAAATGCAATAAGGAACATGATATTGCTAGGTTTACTGAATTATGATTTTAGCTAAACTTTTTAAACGTCCTTGGCAAAGTAAAGACAGTAATGTCCGCATCACTGCAATTAATGACGAGTTGTCCTTCACTAACCCTGATGATAAAACAATTTTACTTACGTTATTAAACGAAGATAAAAATGAACTTGTTCGTCGTTCGGTATTACTAAAGTGCAATGACATTGAACTTTGGTATCAAGCCAGTTTGCATAACTCTGAGAAAAAAATTCGCGAATTTGCTAAACAGCAAATTGAAGAAATGCTTACCGGCGAGCACTCAATGTCATTGTCGGTTGAGCAAAAAAAACAATTGCTCACGCAGATTAACTCATCAAGCACGCTGGAGTCTTGGCTGTTTAGTGAGTCTGATGTTGATCTCGCGGTGCAAATATTTCAGCAATTGGCTAAGCCGCAATTACTCACTAGTCTCTTTGCTAAACGCCAACAAAGTGATCTACAACTTGCTTTACTTTCTACAGTAGATGAACAAGAGCTATTAGAAAAGCTCAATAAGCGTACTGAGTTAGCTGAGGTTAAACTGGCAATAGAAGAGAAGATTGCACAGATCATTGAGCAGCAGCAAAAGCCCAAATTATTAGTAAAAAGCTGCAAACTAGTGCTGGCTAAGTTACTGGCCTTAAAAGATGTCAGTGATTATCAACAGGTGCTTGATAAACAGCAAAGCTTGATTGAACAGTGGCAAGAAAATACTCGTCAGTTTGATTGTTTAACCGCTGAGCAACAGCAAGGTTTTGAGCAAAAATTCCAAGAAATTTCTCAGCAAGTTGAAAAAATATTAGCGCCAAAAGCAGAGGCCTTCGAACAACAAAAAATTGCCCATGCCCTTGAACAGCAAAAAACCACAGAAAGTGAGAATATTATCACAGCGTTAGCTGCACTTGAGCAGTCGCTCAGTAATTCAATTTTTGAGCATAACGCGATAGATGAAACGCAGTTTCACCAAGCTATCATACAAGTTAAAAATTCAATCGAGCAATCGGTTATTTCCGAAAAGCAACAACAGTCTTTTTCAAATCAATTAGTAAACATTGAAAGCAAGCTTAGTCAGTTACCTGAGATTGCTGCTTCTGTGACAGAAGCAACGCACCTGATTTCAAAAATATCTCAACTTTCGCTGCCAAAAGACTTATCACAAGCTATTGAAAAAGAATCTGTTTTTCATCAATGGCGGGCAAGTTTTCAGCAAGTAAAAAAACAATCGCATGGTACTTTGCCTGAGTCAATTACCAATGCATATCAAGAACTTAGCCAACAATGGCAACAAGCATTAGCACCATTTCAAGCCGAGCAAAAGAAACTCTTTCATCAAGTGCAACGAAAATTAGCTGATGTAAAACGATTGATCCATAGTGGCAAGTTTAATGCGGCATTTGGGGTCTTTAACAAAGCAGACAGTTTCTATAAGCAACTGAGTGACAAGCAACAAGTAAAATTAGCAAGAGACTATCAATTTGCGCAGGAAAAACTTAACGAGTTAAGTGATTGGGAACATTATATCGCCACACCCCGTAAACAAGCGTTGCTAGATAAAGTCAACGTGTTAGTCGAACAACCTTGTGATAACCCATTAGAGCAGGCAGAAAAGGTAAAAAGCTATCGTAAACAATGGAATAGTTTAGGCCATGCTGACGATGATATTGAGCAAAAACTCAATCATGAGTTTAACCAGTTATGTGAACAAGCTTTTGCGCCATGTCGTTTATATTATGCAGAACAAGAAAAAATACGCGCACAACATTTAGTGCAACGTGAAGCTTTGTTGGAAGAAATAGCCCAATTTAGCCAAGTTCTTGAACAAGATAATATTAATTGGAAGCAGCTTGATAGTAAGCTCAATCAATTTAACCAGAAGTGGCGCAGTGCAGGAGAGGTAGAAAAGTCAAAATACCAAGCACTTCGCCGTCGTTTTAATGAATTAACGACACCGCTAAAAACTGCTTTACAAGCATTTCATCAGGCTAATATCGCGAATAAACAACAGTTAATTGCTCAGGCACAGCAATGTTTATCGCTGGATGATATTACTGCTTCTGTTGAACAGCTTAAACTTTTACAGGAGCAGTGGCGCACAGTTGGTTATTGCGGCCCTCGTTATGAAAATAAATTATGGCAAGAGTTTCGTGCGATCAATGATCAAATCTTTGCGCGTCGTAATGAAGTCAATGAGTCTAAAAAGCAAGAAAGTATTGAGCAAGAACAAGCAATCACGCGGCAATTGGATGATATCACTTCATCGATTTCTGACGACTCATCAATGGCTGAACTTAATCAAGCAATTTCAGCGATTGATAAATTAATACTGTCAGTTAAACAAGATCATCAACTCGTTAAATCGGTTAATCAACAATTAGTGACACACAAATTACAACTGCAACAACAAGTCACTAAGCAACAACAAGCCCAAAAAGAGCTTGAGCTTAATACCGTGTTTACTCTATTAGAACACTGCAATGGTCAATTTCAGCCTGAACAATTAAACGATTTATCAAGAAGTTGGGCTAAACGATTATCAGCTATACCTGATCAAGAAGCAGATCAACGTTTGCGTACAGATAAAACCATTATGATTGAAATCTTGGCGGGAGTTGATTCACCTGCTGCAGATAAAGATCGCCGTTTAGCACTTCAGGTTGAATTAATGCAAACACAAATGAACTCAGGACAGTCGTTAGCGGTATTCGATGTTTTCGAACAGTGGCTCAACCTCGGGCAAATTACGGCACAAGATAAGCCATTATTAGTGAGGATCAAGCAAGTATTACTTAATATCTAATAGAGGATGCTATAGTTAAATACAATTAGAGGAAGGAAATCTGAATGAGATATTTAATCTTTATGTTCGCGCTTTTATTCCCAAGTGCTAGCTGGGGGGTAAATATCACTTTTGTTAATCCTTCGGTACCAGGTACACCATTTTGGGATCGTGTAAGTGCAGCTGCTAGAGCAGCCGCCAATGATCTCAACTTTAACCTTTCCATAGTATATGGCGGCGATAATCGGATCTTTCATTTTGATGCGATCAAGAAGATTGCCGAAAGTCAGTACAAGCCTGATTTCGTTATCTTTATGCCATTTGATGGTAATGCCATACATACCTTTCAATTATTAGAGCATGCTAAGATCCCATTTGTCACGATAGAGCGAACGGTACACGCAGATAAACAAGCCGAATTAGGTTTACCACAAGTAAAATTTCATTATTGGTTAGGTGAAGTGTTTCATGACAATGTTAGTGCAGGTAAACTGTTAGCTAACAGCTTAATTAACGCTGCCTCTGAGCAATCTAAACGCTCAGATTTAAAAATTGCAGCAATATCTGGCAGTTTTAGTGGCGAATCTAGCCATAGAGTCGAAGGCTTGCAAGCCAGTCTTAATCAGCATGATGATGTGCATTTACTTCAGGTTGTTCATGCAAACTGGAGTAGGGAGCGCAGCCGCCGTATTATTTATCAATTAGCAAATCGTTTTGGTGAGATCGACATTGTTTGGGCTGCGTCAGACGGCATGGCGTTGGGCGTGCTTGATTCTGTTGCAAGTGGCGATAAAAATCTCAATCCCAATATTGTGGTTGGTGGTATAGATTGGACGGTGGAAGCAATAGAACAAGTCAGTCAAGGCAATTTAGTGGCCAGCGTAGGTGGGCACTTTATGCAAGCGGCATGGGCATTAATTAAACTTTACGATCATCAGCACAACGTAAACGTTTTTAAAAAAGGAGTGAGTGGGAAAAGCTATGAGTTAGAAGCAATTACTCAAAAGAACATTGAACACTTTCGCTTTTTAGCACAAAAAGTAGATTGGGATAAAATAGATTTTAAAAGCTTTACGTTAACTCACTCTAAGCAAGCTCAGTATCAATTTTCATTCACTCATTTAGTGCAATTATTACAACAGCCAACAATCAATGACTAAGCTCACCACGAATTGATTTTACTAGTTGTGCTTTGATTTCACTAGCTGATAATGATTGGCTTAGTAAATAATGCAGTTTAGTTAATGCTGCTTCAAGTGTCATGTCTTGACCACTGATCACACCGCAATTATTCAGTGATGTGCCTGTGGCATAACCCCCCATATTGACTTTACCTTGAATACATTGGCTACAATTAACGATGATGATCCCTTGGTCGTTGGCTTTGGTTAAACAGGCAAGCAACTGTTCGTCTTGTGGTGCATTACCGACGCCATAGCTTCTTATGATCAATGCTTTTACTGGTTGTTGAATAATATTTTCCACCAGTTGAGCATTAATACCTGGGTAAAGATGTACCACGCCTATCGGTTGAGGTGTTATGCGGCTTAAGATTAATTCATCATCTACCGGTTGAGAAATTTGTCCACTGATCACTTTAATATTAATACCAGCTTCTAACAGTGGAGGCATATTGGGAGAATCAAAAGCGTTGAAGCCATCAGCATAAGCTTTGATAGCGCGGTTACCACGATATAAGCGATTATTAAAGTACAACCCCACTTCATTAATTGGATAGTTTGCAGCAATAAATAACGAATTTAATATATTCACTTGCCCATCAGATCTTAATTGACTGAATGGGATCTGCGAGCCTGTCACAATGACAGGCTTAGATAAGTTTTCAAACATAAATGACAATGCGGAACTGGTATAAGCCATGGTATCAGTACCATGCAACACCACAAAACCATCAAACTCATGGTAATGTTGATGAATATCATCAGCAATACGTTGCCAATCAGCAGGGGTCATATTTGACGAATCTATTAGTGGGCTATATTCATTAATGGTAAATTCAGGCATTTCCTGTCGGTAAAAATCAGGCATCGCTTGTATTGATTCGGTTAAGTGACCAGGCACAGGAATATAGCCATGATCACTGGCTTTCATTCCAATTGTACCGCCTGTGTACGCAACATAAATACGTTTTTTCATTAATTGTTTTACCTAGTAAAAACTCAATTTACGGGTGAACATATCACCAGTTTCTCGATTCTTATTTCAAAGGGTTAATTTATCTTACAAACTAAACAATGAGCATAGACACCTTGCGGATCATTTAACTGGCTCACTGTTTGGTATTCGCGTTTTAATAACATGATCGCTTGTTCAATGTTCGATGCCTTAAGCTCAGCTTGTATCGGTAAAAACTTAACGGCTTGGCCAAAGAAATTTTGTAAAAACAAATCCTGAGGGCTAAGTTTCTTTTCAATTAACAAGGTATCAAATTGATTGATACCAGCTAATAATGCCGCTTCATCAATGGCTTGGTTTAAGTCACCTAATTCATCCACTAAACCGAGCTCTTTAGCTTTCATGCCAGACCATACACGGCCTTGTGCAACAGCGTCTACTTGTTGTAACGACATATCTCTGTTATTGGCTACAAGCTCAAGAAAATCTTGATAGCCTCTTTCAATACCTAATTGCAGAATATCTGCCATTTCATCACTTAATGGCTGAGTAATGCCAAAGCCTGCGAAGTCTGTAGTACCAACACCGTCTGTATAAACGCCTAATTTTGCTAAAGAGTTTTCTAAAGTCATAAAAAAGCCGTAAATACCTATTGAACCAGTGATAGTCGTTGGTGCGGCAAATATTTTATCGGCAGCTGCTGAAATCCAGTATCCGCCGGAAGCTGCAACACTGCCCATGGATGCAACTACAGGCTTGCCCGCAGCTTTCAATAACTCAACTTCTTGTCGGATAATATCTGACGCAAAAGCGCTACCGCCTGGGCTGTCAACTCTTAGAACTACGGCTTTAACATTGTCATTTAAACGTGCTTCTCTTAAGAAGCGTGCGGTGCTGTCACCACCAACGGTACCAGGATCTTGGTTACCATCTAAAATGATCCCTTTGGCGATAACAATGGCGATTTTATTGGAGTTTGGCTGCTCAATTGGAAAAGCAGGCTTTATCGCTCTTAAGTAGCGTTTAAAGTTGATATGATTAAAACTGTCATGTTTGTTTTCGCCCACTAAGTTGATTAACGCTTGGCGAATTTGTTCGCGGTTTTTTAAGGCATCAACCCAGTGATTGGTTAACGCATACTGCGCTATTTTGCCATCAACTTTTTCGAGTTTTTCTAACAGGCCTTGTGCTGTTTCATCAAAGTTGTCGACACTAAACTCTCGCTGTGCAGCCACATCCGCTTTGTATTGCTGCCACAAGTCTTGCAACCACTGCGTATTCGCTTCTTTTGCAGCTGGTGACATATCATCACGCATATAGGGTTCAACCGCCGATTTATAGGTGCCAACACGAAAAATATGTTGGCTAACTGCTAATTTTTCGAGTGCCGATTTAAAATACATCTGATAGCTGCCATAACCGTCTAATAACATCCAGCCATTAGGGTTTAACCATACTTCATCTGCATAGGCTGCCAAATAGTACTGATCTTGTAGGTATTGATCGCCATAAGCGATGACTTTTTTGCCGCTGGCTTTAAACTCTTCAATTTTCTCGGCAATCATGCGCAATTTCGTGATACCTGCCCGTTTCATGTGTTGTAATTTCAGTACTAACACTTGAATGCGATCATCACTTTTTGCCCGTTCAATCACTTGTAGTACATCCGAAAGTAACACTTCAGGGCGCTGTTCTTTTTGATCAAAGGCTTCATTGAGTAGGGCATCCATTGGCGCAACTTCTACTTTTTGCTCAACAATATCTCCTGTGATATCGAGCACTAACGCCGCCCGTTCAGGAACAATTACCGGTTCTTCACCTGAAAAAAGTGCACTGATCAAAATGATAAGCACAGTGAAAAACACAAGGTTTACGATGATCTTTCTAGAAACATTTAATAATTGAAAGATACTCTGAAAAATCCGTTTAATCGCACTTGGCTGTTCGTTCATGGTCATAATTAATCTAATTCGTTGTTGATAAATATATTTTACTGAATAGTGCTTGAGTAAAATAGTGGCTAAGCTAAATAAATTTTTGTTGAAAGGAATCTCTACCCTCTAGGTTCTTATAAACTATACTTTATTTTTTTACTGATACTCACATTGATATGATGACCATAATTTCTTTTTATCATTCTGCCGTACAGAAACTTAAGTTTTTAGATGGTATTTCTGCCTTATTAATTCGTATTTATTTAGCGCCAGTTTTTATTATGGCAGGCTACAGTAAATTACAACTTTCAGATCCCGACAGTAGTGGGCTTTCATCCATTTTCGCCAAACAAGATATTATTAATTGGTTTGGTAATGCTGAGTGGGGCTTAGGTTTACCTTTTCCTGAATTATTAGCAAACCTTGCCGCGTGGACTGAATTTTTTGGTGGTTGGTTATTACTTGTTGGTTTATTAACTAGGCTGATCACAATTCCATTGCTGTTTACTATGGTGATCGCGGCAACAACGGTTCATGCCGAAAATGGTTGGTTTGCGATAACACCAACTAACGCCAATATTAGTCCTGCAAAAGTGTTTTACTGGTTAGGCAGTGACGGTGCTGCGCAAAGTTTGACAAATAGTGAACAAGCTAGTGAACGATTAGCGCGCATGCGAGCTATTTTAGCAGAAAATGGCCATACACCTTGGCTCTATGAAAAAGGCAATATTGTGATACTTAATAATGGGATTGAATTTGCTGCAACCTATTTTATTTTATTGCTTGCGTTATTATTTATTGGCGCTGGACGATTTACCAGTGTCGATCATTACCTGTATACTTATTATTTATTGCCACGAATTGAGAATAATAAGTATTTATGAATGGTTTAGATTTATTACTAACCCGCCAATCAACTCCTTTATTAACAGCGCCAGCGCCCAGTGATGAAGATTTAGAGACGATATTAACTGCAGGGATGCGAGTGCCGGATCATGGCGCATTAAAACCTTATCATTTTACTGTGGTCAAAGAGCAAGGACTACAAAAGCTTAGTGATATTTTTGTTCAAGCTATTAGTGAAAGTGCACCAGATACAGCGAAGTTAGAAAAAACGGCAAAGATGCCATTTCGTGCCCCTTTAATTATCGTTGTTTCAACGCAGTATCAACAGCATGAAAAGGTGCCACATCATGAGCAAATGATCACCGCAGGGTGCTGTACTCATGCCATGCAAATGGCTTCATTTACACTTGGCTATGGTGCAATGTGGCGAACAGGGGATCTCAGTATCAATTCAGTAGTCAAACAGCAATTATCGATTGAAGCGCATAACGACATTGTCGGTTTTTTATATATTGGCACGCCAACTAAACAACTTGCTCAGAAAGAGACGAGATATTACTCAGATAACGTTAGTTACTTGTAGTTTATATCTAAACAAAAATGCCCTCAATCGAGGGCATTTTTATGATAATTCAATAATATTGAGTTATTTAGTACGCAGCGTTATTTGGTGTACGTGGAAATGGGATCACATCACGAACGTTCTGCATACCTGTGGCGTAGGCAACCAGACGTTCAAAGCCTAAACCAAAACCAGAATGTGGCACTGTGCCGTAACGACGTAAATCGCGATACCAACCATAGTCAACAGGATCTAAATTCATTTCAGCTAAACGCTCGTCCAATACATCTAAACGTTCTTCACGTTGGCTGCCACCGATAATTTCACCAATACCTGGTGCTAATATATCCATTGCTGCCACTGTTTTACCATCGTCATTTAATCGCATATAAAATGACTTAATGTCTTTCGGGTAGTTTTGTAAAACTACTGGGCCGCCTACATGCTCTTCAGCCAAGTAACGTTCATGCTCAGAATTTAAATCAACCCCCCAGGCAACTGGGTTTTCAAAGTTTTTACCGCAGTTTTCTAAAATAGTGATGGCATCGGTGTAATCCATGCGGGTAAATTCACTATTGATCACTGAATTTAAACGGTCAATAACTGTTTTATCAACACGTTGTTGGAAAAATGCCATATCGTCAGCACGTTCTTCTAATACCGCTTTAAATACATATTTCAGCATTTCTTCTGCCAGATCTGCTGCATCTGATAAATCCGCAAAAGCAATTTCTGGTTCTATCATCCAAAACTCGGCAAGATGGCGACTGGTATTAGAGTTTTCCGCTCTGAAAGTTGGACCAAAGGTATAAACTTTTGATAACGCACAACAGTAGGTTTCAACATTCAATTGGCCAGAAACCGTTAAGAAGGTTTCTTTGCCGAAAAAGTCTTCACTGTAATCAACGTCACCTTTATCGGTACGAGGTAAGTTTTCCATATCTAATGTACTAACGCGGAACATCTCACCTGCGCCTTCACAGTCACTACCTGTAATTAACGGGGTGCTGATCCACAGATAGCCTTTTTCATGAAGAAAACGATGAATAGCTTGTGCAAGGGAATTTCTTACCCGCGTAACCGCACCGCCAATATTGGTGCGTGGACGTAAATGTGCATGTTCACGTAAAAATTCAATCGAGTGACGCTTTGCAGCCATTGGATAAGTATCAGGATCTTCAACTAACCCTAACACTTCCACTTTAGTGGCTTGAATTTCAAATGATTGACCTTTGCCTGGTGATTCTACTAATAAACCAGTAACACGAACGCCTGCGCCGGTAGTTAGCTTTAATACTTCAGATTGATAATTATCTAATTCATTGGGGGCAATGGCTTGAATTGCATCAAAACACGTTCCATCATGAATCGCTAAAAATGAAATCCCGGCTTTTGAATCACGGCGGGTACGGATCCAACCATGTACGGTGATTTCTTTATCAACAGGAAATTTCCCTGCTAATACATCAGTAATTGCTATAACTGACATTTATCAACCTCTTTACTATTAAATTTTGTTCTCGAATTAGGGAGGGATATGTTACCGTGATCATTCGGTTTAACAAGTAAAACTTGAGTAATACGGTCTAATTTTTTAACAAAAATGAAAAATTTTTGCGAAAAGGATCTCAACCATGCATTTACCTGAACAAGAAAGACGACAATCTAAAGATTTTTGGTACAAATCGCTTAAAATTATAGCGGTGCTTGCATGGCTAATTTTTATTATTGCGTTATTTGTTTCTTATTATGCCGCCCCTGAACATGATTATGGTGTATTACGCTATCGAGAAATCACAATTCGCAAGTTTTGGCTAACGCCATTAACAGGATATTTGTATGTTCTATTATGGTGTAGCGCCTTTTTAAGCTACCTCTGTTTGATCATTAATAAATACCGTAGTCGGCGCAAAACCGATAATAAACATTTCAACTTTATCTTGTTATTTGTCATATCAGTGGCATGGATAATTTATATTGCCTTTCATTTAATGAACCGTTAACCGTTAAAGCACTCAGGTTCAGTTAACACCGTTTTAATAGCATTGACTAGTTTCGAAATTTCTTCCGGTTTAATGATCAAAGGCGGCATAATATAAATCAGCTTACCAAATGGGCGGATCCATACGCCTAATTCAACAAATCGTTTTTGTATCTGGGCAACATTAACAACATGCGTAGTCTCTACCACACCAATCGAGCCTAGTACTCTAGTGTTAGCAACTTTGTCTATTACCTTTAACGGTAATAACTCTTGGCTCAGTTGTTCGCTGATTTTCCCTACTACCATTTGCCAATCTTGCTTAAGAAGCAAATCAATACTGGCATTAGCTACACTACAGGCCAGTGGGTTAGCCATATAAGTTGGGCCATGCATAAAGCAACTGGCTTCACCCTCACTGATGGTTGTTGCAATATCAGACCGGCACAAGGTAGCTGCTAAGGTAAGATAACCTCCAGTAAGGGTTTTACCTAAGCACATAATATCTGGTGAAATTTCTGCCCATTCACACGCAAAAAGCTTTCCTGTTCGGCCAAGGCCTGTTGCTATTTCATCGGCAATTAACAAGACATCATATTGATCACACAAGGCACGAAGCGCTTTTAGGTATTGTGGATGATAAAAGCGCATACCACCGGTACCTTGAACGATAGGCTCAATAATAAACGCCGCCACTTCATGATGGTGGTTTTTAAATAAGGTGTTAAGTGTTTCAAGTTCTTGCTCGTGCCAAGTTTCATCAATGGCGGTTTGCGGCGCAGGAGCAAAAATACTTTTCATCAAAACATTATCAAAGATTTGGTGCATACCCGTTACCGGATCACACACTGACATTGCGGCAAACGTATCGCCATGATAGCCATTTCTCACCGTCATTAGTTTATGTTTACCTGCTTTTTCTTGACTTTGCCAGTATTGCAATGCCATTTTAATGGCAACTTCGACCGAGACTGAGCCGCTGTCTGAGAAGAAAATTCTATCAAGCCCATTTGGAGTAATATCGATTAACGTTTGAGCGAGCTTGATGGCGGGGTCGTGCGTTAGACCACCAAACATCACGTGAGAAACTTGGCTAATCTGGCTAGTTAAGGCGTCATTAAGAGTGGGGTGATTATAACCATGTAAAACGGACCACCATGATGACATACCGTCAATTAACGACTCGCCGGAAGCTAAGTTAATATAGACACCTTGAGCTGACTTCACCAAGTAGGAAGGTAATGGCGTACTCATCGAAGTATAAGGGTGCCAAATATGTTGACGGTCAAATTCAAGCTTTTCTGTATAATTATTACTCATTTGTAAACTTTTAAAATAACAACTTGTTGACAATGTGGGTTTTGCGCATAGACTACCCGTTAAAATAGCTCGATGCAATTTCATTTCTTCAGGTTTTAAAGGTAAATAGGTAGTACAAATGACTCAAATAGATCACTCTTCAACTCAAATTACTGAGGGCATCCGTCATAATTGGACACTCGATGAAGTTAATGCATTATTTGCCTTACCTTTTAATGACCTTATGTTTAAAGCACAAACCGTGCATCGCCAACACTTTAATGCCAATGAAGTTCAAGTAAGTACCTTATTGTCTATTAAAACCGGGGCTTGTCCTGAGGATTGTAAATACTGCTCTCAAAGTGCTCGTTATAAAACTGACATTGAAAAAGAACGCTTAATGGAAGTGGAAAAGGTACTTGAAGCGGCAAAGAAAGCGAAAGAGCAAGGCTCTACCCGTTTTTGTATGGGGGCAGCATGGCGCAATCCAAAAGAAAGAGACATGCCTTATGTGGTTGAAATGGTCAAAGGCGTTAAATCACTTGGTTTAGAAACTTGCATGACACTCGGCATGTTATCATCTGACCAAGCCAACGAATTACAAGCTGCAGGCTTGGATTATTACAACCATAATTTAGATACTTCTCCTGAACATTATAACCAAATCATCACAACACGTACTTACCAAGATCGTTTAGATACTTTAGATAATGTGCGCGGTGCCGGCATGAAGGTATGTAGTGGTGGTATTGTTGGTTTAGGTGAGCAGGCAAATGATCGCGCTTCTTTACTTGTACAACTGGCTAATTTGTCTCCACAACCAGAAAGTGTACCGATCAATATGTTAGTTAAAATTGAAGGTACGCCATTATCTGAAGTAGAAGATCTGGATAATTTTGACTTTATCCGTTGTATTGCTGTTGCGAGGATCATGATGCCGAAAAGCCATGTCCGTTTATCTGCAGGCCGTGAAGCGATGAATGAACAAATGCAAGCAATGTGTTTCTTAGCTGGGGCTAATTCGATATTTTTTGGCTGTAAATTACTCACAGCTGCTAACCCTGAAACCAATCAAGATGTGTTGTTATTCAAAAAGTTAGGCATCAATACCGAAACGGTTGCTAATGAGGTGGATGAATCATTCGAACAACAACAAATTGCTGCTCAAGTTGCTGAGCAGCAACACAGTGATCTTTTCTATAATGCCGCTAAATAATTCCTTTATGAAATAATGAGTTTTTCATATTTAACGCAACAACTTGCTAGGCAAAAAAGAGAACACTTATATCGGTATCGACAATTAGTCGAGCAAGCGGCGGGCCGAGAGATTAAAATAGCAGGGAAATCTTATCTCAATTTTTCTTCTAATGACTACCTCGGCCTAAATCAGCACCCAAGTATTAATAAAGCCATGCAATATGGCGTTGATAACTATGGTGCTTGTTCAACCGGCTCGAGTCTGATCACTGGCTATCATTATGCCCATCAAGCGCTTGAGGACACCATTTGTCAATGGTTAAATAAACCTAAGTGTGTGTTATTTAATAGTGGCTTTTCCGCAAACTCAGGCGTGTTAAAAGCACTCGCTGGTGATGATAACTATTTTTGGCTTGATAAGTTATCCCACGCTTCACTCATTGATGGTGCATTTACTAAACAGTCAAACGCTAAGCGTTTTTTTCATAATGATTATCAACACTTAGACAATTTATTGTCTAAACAACAGGGTAAAAATAATCTGATTGTCTCTGAAGGTGTATTTAGTATGGATGGCGATCAGGCTGATGTCTCCAAGCTTCGTGATATCGCTAATAAACACCAGGCTTGGTTGTATCTTGATGATGCGCACAGTATTGGTGTGATCGGTAAGCAAGGTCAGGGCAGTGCAAGCTCTCAGCAGCCAATTGAAATTACCATGGCGACATTTGGCAAAGCCATCGCCACTAGCGGGGCATTTGTCGCTTGCGATGAAACACTCTATGATTATTTACTTAACTTTTGTCGTGACTACATTTATTCAACAGCAATGTCACCAGCAATGGCATGGGCGACTAAAGCCAGTATTGAATTGTTGCAACAAGAACAATGGCGACGTGATAAAATTGTTGAATTAAGCCAAATATTTTCGACTACACTTAAGTCTTCAGTGAAATTGCTACCCACATCTTCGTCAATTCATGCCATTGTTTTAGGCAGTGAAGAAAGTGCGCTAGCAATTGCAGAAAAATTAAAATCTCACGGAATTTGGCTGTCTGCCATCAGACCACCAACGGTAAAAAAAGGAACTTCAAGGTTACGCGTTACTATTTGCGCTGGTCATAGTCATAATGATATCAGATACTTAGCGGATAAAATTAATGAGGTGGTTAATTAATGCCAAATGAAAAAGTGCGCGCTAAAATTGCAAAATCTTTTGGTTCAGCGAGTCAATCCTACGATGTTTCAGCCAGATTACAGCGTTATTCTGGCAAATATTTAATGCCTTGGTTACCTAATCGTAATGACTTAACCGTTTTAGATTTAGGCTGCGGCACTGGTTTTTTTACTAATATACTTGCTGAACATTTTGACCAAGTGATTGGTTTAGATTTCTCTAATAAGATGCTGCATTTTGCCAAGGAACAACGTAGTGATGTGATCACCTGGCTTGAAGCCGACGCATATAAATTACCCATTGCGGATAACTCAATAGATCTGATTTATTCAAACCTAATGATCCAGTGGTGTGCGGATTTAGACAGTGTACTAACAGAGCTGCTTAGGGTATTAAAACCTGGCGGTTTATTCATTTTTTCGACATTGATCGATGGTACATTATTTGAATTAAAATCTTCTTGGGCACAGGTAGATAATGATAAACATGTTATCGATTTTAGAACGGAACAAGAATTAAATACTTTGTTTAACGGTGAACGCTGCAAGCTGTTAACACAAGAAAGCAAAGATATTATTTTAGAATATGAAAATGTTATCCACCTTGCACGTGAATTAAAAGGTTTAGGTGCCAATAAAGTACCGAATAAACTATCAAAAGGGCTGGCAGGAAAAGATAAATGGCAAAAAATGACCACCAGCTATCAAGACTTTGTTGAGCCTAATGGCATCTATCCTGCCACGTATCGTATATATTCAGGAATGTTAGTTAAATTAACCTATTAGTAGATATGAAAAAATATTTCATTACCGCAACAGATACTGACGCGGGTAAAACCCAAATTGCCCAATCGCTTGTTTATGCATTAACACAACAAGGTAAAAAAGTTGCTGTGTATAAGCCTATTTCTGCTGGTTGTGAATGGCGTGATGGTCAATTGATTAATCAAGATGCAGAGTTATTAATGATGCAGAGTAACTGTGACCAAGCCATAACTCAGATTAATCCAATTGCCTTTGAAGAGCCTATCGCTCCGCATATTGCAGCAGATAAGCACAATAAAGCTATTGATGTGGGTCAGATAAAATCGGTATATCAAACGATTTGTCAACTCTCTCCTGATGTGGTTATCACTGAAGGAGCAGGTGGCTGGCGTCTTCCTTTAGGGAATGGACATTTTCTTTCTGAGTTTGCACAACAAAGTAAACAAGACGTTATTTTAGTGGTAAATATGAAGCTTGGTTGTTTAAACCACGCGCTATTAACTTATCAGGCAATTCTACATGATGGTCTTAATTGTGCTGGCTGGGTAGCAAATTGCCCAGATGAAATGCCGTACTTGTCAGATAATATTGAAGAGTTGGCATCGCTTATCCAAGCGCCGTTTTTGGGTAAAGTACCATATGAACAAGAGATAAAAAAAGTGGCGATGTTACTTGATACATCACCACTTTAATTAAGGATATTAGTTCTCTTTAATTAGCTCAGATAAGTCATCTTCTGTCGAAATGATAAATTTTTGATTTTGTTTAAATAAAAAGCCATTCGCCGAGACATTATTACCAAGCACTAACTTCATATTATCATTATCCACTTTAAGGCCAGAGCCTTCTTCAATGCCGATAATACTGATATCAGGATTGAGTACCATAAATTCAGCCAAACGTTGTTCGCGTGTTTCACCGTTAAAACCAGGCGGGTTGTAATCAGTATAATGTGGGTTCAACTGAACCCCCACTAACGCCAAGCCAGCAAAGCTCGGTGGCTCAATAATTGGCATATCATTGGTTGTTCTGATGGATAAACCAGCAATATTACTGCCTGCACTCCAACCTATGTATGGTGTGCCTTGTGCAACTTTCTTTTGGATCGATGTGATCACATCAAAATGATAAAGACGTTCTAATAATCTAAAAGTGTTACCACCACCAACAACAATAGCCTGTGCTTGCTCAACCGCAAGTTTTGGATCATCAAACTCATCAATACTACTCACCTTGATATTGATCGCTGACATCGCTTGTTCAACTTTTGCTTTATAAGCTTGATAGCTCATTGTAACGCCAGCAAAAGGGATAAATAACACCTCGGTCACATTTGCAGCACAGAGTTGCTTATTTATTAATGGTAGAGCATGCACTAAATAATCGGTTTGCCCTACACGAGAACTACTTAAGAGCAGTAAATTTTTTTTCATCATGGTGTTTACATACTTTTTATTATTTACTTAATTGAGCAACACAAGCGGTTGCGATAAATCCTGAACGAGTACGGTATTGTTCGCTTTTACTGACCCGATCATCAATTTGCTTAATGAGCAATTCAGGTAAAGTAACATTAATTTTATGACTTTTCCCTAAATACGGCACTATATCAAAATCGACTATTGCCCATATCGCATTTGGCTGTTGTGTTATTAAATTATCAATAGTGCTCGCGTGGGGGATAGACTCGCCATATTCCGCCAATATTTGTAAATGATCGGCTATGGTGTGATGAACAGCATTCATAACCATTTCGATACTAGCACCTGATACTTTACAGCCTGGTAAATCAGGCACTGTTAGCTGGTAGTTATTATCTTCTTTTATTCGAATAATTTTAACTGGATACTTCATTTTTCTCTAACCTTTAAATAACTCTTATAACCCCTACCGTACAACATTTCTATAACCCTAGCAACTCTATATAAAAAACACAAACTAACCCTGATAACCCTTGATTGACTTTTAATTGTAACCCTTATAACTCCTAGGAATAGTGAAGCAAGTAATTACTTTTTGTATGTACACTTAAAAATAAGGTGTGTTTACTAAGCTACGCAGCAAAGTTTTTATAAACGATTAAGAGTTATCAGAGTGGTGATAATGAAAGTAACGATTAAATTTTTCACCTCGGCATGAGGTCTTAGATCAGATGCTTACTAGCTTTTCTGCGTTATCTGAACGAGAGTAAAAACCTTTTTTGAATTATAAAGGAGGAGCTTGTGTCAGAGTCAAAGAGTGAATGGCTAGTTATCGCAAGCTAGATGGTGAATGCCCCGTCCACTTTTTAAACGCGGCTCTAAAATTTGAAACATCACTAAAACCAATCGCACTGGCAATATCTTCCATTGTTAATTGTGTTTCAGTAATAAGTTTTTTCGCAGCATCGCAACGAAGTTTCTGTAATATTTCCCTAAAGTTAGTGCCGTGCTCAGCTAACTTTCGTCTTAGTGTGCGGGGCGTAATACATAAGTAGGCAGATAACTGCTCCGCAGAAATGTTTTTCTGCATATTGGTAGCGACCCATTGGTTTATGGTGATCAAAAATTCATTTTTTGCTTCGATTGAATTTAACACCGCATCACATTGATCAAGTAAAATGGGAATAGCAAAAGGGTTACTGCGTTGTGTTGGCAATAACAACTTATCATTTGTCATTACAAATTCGTTATGGGCGTGATCATAACTGATAGGGCAGTGAAAAAACTCTTCGTATAAATGAGCATGTTTTGGCTTAGGGTAGCTGAATTTCAATTCATCAAAATAAAAACTGTTATCCCCTAAACACTCTTGTGAAAGAGTTAACATTATGGCGGCTTGTAGCTCAATATTAAATTGGTATAGCTCGGGGACACTGATCAGATCTTCAAATCGAAAATAGGTTATTTCTTGCTCTTTGTCTGCAACAAGTGACATGTTGATCGTTCGGGTTGCTAAATCATGGTAGCGAATAGCAAATTCCAATGTTTTGCGTAAACCAATACAACTGAGCATAGTACAACCGTACAAACCGTAATGATTGGTTCGTACAGACTTGCCTAAAATTAACCCTATGCCTGGAATCTTAAGATCAACAATATTGCGATAGAAGCGAATAATTTGTTCTCTGTTTATTTTTGTATCCTGATCGTCTAACTCTTCGATTGAGATATTCACACCATCAAGCAATGTTGAATAACTAATACCATTTTTAATGAGAACTGAGGTAATAAATTTAAGTTTGTGGGCAAAAATATGGCCAAGTAAATTATTTGATTCCATCGATATTCGGATTGTTGTTGTCCATTTTGCATATAGTAAAGCATTAATTTTGACCGTTTTAAACTAAATTTTGACCGATATTCACCTTATTTAAATAATTAAAAACTGTTTATATAGAAAATGACATTATAATAACTATAGAGAACAAGACATGAAAAATATGGGGAAAACAGGTCTTTTTACTTTGAGTGCTTGTGCATTGGCTGTATTTACAGCAACAGCTCAAGATCAAAATAAGACAGAGAATACAAAACAATCAGGCTTAGAGGTTATTGAGGTAACCGCACAAAAACGTGCTGAAAATGCACAAGAAACACCTATCTCGATGAATGTTTTAAATGCCAGCGCATTAAAAGAGAAAAGCATCGAGAAAATTGATGATTTACAATACGCTGTGCCTAATTTGCATATGACAGAAACAGGTATTAGTACTCAAATTTTTATTAGAGGGATAGGCACAGGGAACAACCAAGGATTTGAGCAATCTGTCGGCCAATATATCGATGGTATCTACTACGGTCGCCAACAATTACTACGTATGCCGTTCCTCGATTTAGAAAGGGCTGAAGTTTTAAAAGGGCCACAATCGATCATGTTCGGTAAAAACTCTGTTGCAGGGGCTTTAAACTTGAGCTCTGCTAAGCCAACACAGGATACTGAGCTACATTTTAGTTTACAACATCAACCAAAGTTTGGAGCAACAGAACTTACTGGCATGGCATCAGGCAGCCTCACTGACACCCTATCTGCTCGCATAGCCGTTCGTGATTATTCTGAAGATGGTTATATCGAAAACACCTTTAAAGACAGAGATGAAACCATTCGTGATGAGCAAGCTGTTCGTTTAAGCCTTCTGTGGGAACCAAGAGATGATATGAATTTTCTGTTCAAAGTTGAACGGGATGAATTCGATGGCACTGGTCGCCAAATTGAAATCATTCAAGACGATCCTGCTTTAGCTGGTTCACCTATCCCTGGTGTTAATTTTGAACAAATCCTCGGTATATTAGGTCATCCAGGAGCAATCACAGACAGTAAACTTGATTTTGTTCGACAAGCCGATGCGGAAGAAAGTAGTACTAATACTTTAAACAACGCTACATTAACAGCAAATTTTGAGCTAGGGGATTACACGTTAACGGCTGTATCTGGCTTAGTTTCCTATGATTTTATTGAAACTTGTGATTGTGATTATACTGCGGCCCCTGTTTTCTCGGTATTCATTGATGAAGAATATCAACAGTTTAGTCAAGAAATCCGTTTAGTATCTCCCGTTGGTGAGCAATTTGACTGGTTAGGGGGATTATTTTACCAAACCAGTGAACTTGATTTTAAGGATGATATCCAAGTGCCAACCAATAGTGTGCTTGGTTTATTATCTGGTGGAGCATTAGCACCAATAACAGGTAATGGTGCAGGGCGCAGCTATCAATTAGACACAGATATGTGGTCAGCTTTTTTCCAAGGGCGTTATCATTTTACTGATGCCTTAACTTTAACGCTGGGTGCTCGCTATACCAGTGAAGAAAAAACGGCCAGTAGATCAATGAATATCACCAATACTGCAACAGGTGCGATAGCAGAAGATCCTATGGCAGCTATTTTGTTTAATGCGGCATTTGGTATTGAAAATGAACAAAGCCCTTTATCGCCTCAGGGACATAATTTAACCGGAGCAAGAGATGAAAGTTCTTTTACACCGTTAATTAATGTCAGTTATAAATTAAGTCAAGATGTGATGGCATATGCTTCGGCAACAACTGGCTTTAAAGCAGGTGGTTTTGATGCCAGAGCAAATAATGTGAATTCTTGGGAATTTGATGAAGAAGATGCAACCGCTTATGAAACAGGGATCAAATCATTATTATTAGATAAAACACTTGAGATCAACTTATCGTTATACCGTACCGAATACGATAACTTACAAGTGAGTCAGTTTGACGGAATTTTAGGTTTTAACGTTGGTAATGCTAAAGAAACCGTGGTTCAAGGTGTTGAGCTTGAAGGTCGTTGGATGATCCTAGACAACTTAACAATGCAATACGGAGTCGCCTATTTAGATCATGAATATAAAGACTTTAAAAACGGTAACTGTCACAACCGACAAATACCTGATGGTGTTATAGGCGCTGATGGAAATCAACTATGTGATTATACGGGTAAATCTGGTCAATATACGCCTAAATTAACCGGTAATATTGGCTTAGATTATTTCACTGAAACATCATTGCTTGGCTTTGAGTATTTTAGAGGAACGCTTGGTTTATATCATTCATCTAAGCAAAATGTTGATGTTAACTTAAACCCATTATATGAAGTAGATGCCTATAATAAAGTTGATGTTCGAGTAGCACTGGAAAGTGAAAACTGGAATGTTGCGTTATTTGGTAAAAATATCACCAATGAAAAAGTGTTAACTTATGTTGGCAATGCGCCACTGTCAGGCAGTACCTTCGGTACCAACACTTTTTATGGTTTTGTTGATCGTCCAGCCGTATACGGTATTCAAGTGGACTATAATTTTTAATCAATAGTTTAACTATTAAGATGTAAGTGTGAAAAAAGGGATGAATTGTTACAGTGAGTGCAATTCATTACCTTTTTGTTATTGTTAAATTTAGAAAGTTGACTGGAGACATGATGGTTAAGCCATGGTTAAAACATTATCCAAGCTATATGAAGGATAAATTAGACACTCAGCAATATCATTCAATGTTAGATATATTTCATGAGAGTGTTGTAAAGTATAAAAATAAAGTGGCTTATCAACAGCTTGATAAGCAAATTACTTATAATGACGTTGATTGTTTATCAAGAGATCTTGCAGCATATCTACAAACTGTTCAGCAAATCAATAAAGGTGATCGGGTCGCATTAATGTGTCCTAATATGTTGTGTTTCCCAATAGCGCTTTGGGGCATAGTGCGTACAGGTGCAGTGCAAGTCAATGTGAATCCAATGTACACTCCGAGAGAGTTAAAACATCAACTGAATGATTCACAAGTTGAAACTATCATTATTTTTTCTCAGTCACTTGATACATTGGCAGAAATTATTGATGAAACCTCGATCAAAAAAGTGATCACTATCGATTTAAATGAGCTGACAAATACGACTGACAGTGCTGCTGTTGCTCATGAAAAAGGCATGAAGAGCGCAGTATCATTGAAGCAAGCAATGGCAGTTGGTAACGAACAGCCATTGAATGAACCCAAATTATCTCATAGCGATTTGTTGTTTCTTCAATACACAGGTGGAACAACTGGCTTATCAAAAGGTGCAGTATTAACTCACGGTAATATTGTTTCTAATATTCTCCAGTTTAGAGAAGTTATTCAAGAGTACGTAAAATGTGGTGAGGAAGTCGTGATCACTGCAATCCCTATGTATCATATCTTTGCTTTAACGGCCAACACCCTATGTTATTTCTGGTTTGGCTCAAGAAATGTATTGATCACTAACCCAAGAGATATCGACACATTTATTGACGCGTGGAAAAATAATCCAGTGACTTTTTTTACTGGTGTGAATACCTTATTCAATGGCTTATTACACACACCAAGCTTTGCGGAAGTAGACTTTTCCGCGTTGAAGTTAGTGATAGGCGGTGGCGCTGCGGTACAAGAAGCGGTAGCAGATAAGTGGCTGCAAGTTACTGGTACTCAACTTAATCAAGGCTATGGCTTGTCTGAAACCTCGCCGGTATTAACCTTAAATAATCACTGTTCAACAACTGGGATAGGGATCCCTGTGCCAGAGACGGACATCAGTATTCGTGATGAGAACGATAAAGCCTTACCTCAAGGCAGTTCTGGTGAGTTATGTGCCAAGGGCCCGCAAATCATGCTTGGTTATTGGAATAATGATGCTGCAACCAAAGAAGCAATGACTGAAGATGGCTATTTTAAAACCGGCGATATAGCCATGTTGGACGATGATGGTTATTTTCATATTGTTGATCGTAAAAAAGACATGATTTTGGTCTCTGGCTTTAATGTATACCCAAATGAAATTGAAGCCGAAGTTGCCAAAATGCCTGGTATACTTGAGTCTGCATGTGTTGGTGTAAATGATGATAAAACCGGAGAAGCGGTAAAACTCTTTATTGTTAAGCAAGATCCTAATCTTACTGAGCAAGATGTTATTGCCTTTTGCCGAGAAAACTTAACCAGTTATAAAGTGCCTAAATTGATCTGTTTTATTGACAGCATACCAAAATCAAGTGTCGGAAAAATGTTACGTCGAAAACTTCGTTAACGCTGAGTATTATCCACGCTAGGTGATTAAATATAGCTTAGTGTGGATTTTATCGTCCCCAACATTGATCGAGTGATAATTTATCAACTTATGATAGTTAGCGTGTGTTAGTATACTATTAATTTTGATTACACTGATAAGGTGATAAGAGAAATGGTCGGGATAGCAGGACTTGAACCTGCGACCTCACGTCCCCCAGACGCACGCGCTACCAGACTGCGCTATATCCCGAAATAGCAATGATGCTTTGCGCTGTATAATAATAGAATCGTCCATGATTGCAATGAATATTGTCTCTTCCGTGTTTAAATGCGCATTTATTGTTCAGCTTGGTTATGTTTAGCAAATCGTTTAATAAAGTTAACGCCATCAATCATTAAAGGAAAATCTGAGCTAACGGTGATAGGTGCTTCTAATTGTCTAGAATAACTTTGAAAGTTTCCATTTTGATCAATAAACACCGATTTGTCTTTATTAAACACCATAATACCTTCATCCATGGTGTTAGCAATAACACGATTCTCATTTAAGCGAGTGATATCGGTACCCGCAGAATACTTAATGATCTCGACATCACAATTTAGCCAGTTTTTCACTAATGTTGGCTGAATATCCATCTGGCTAGTTAAATAGCGAACAGAGCTATGTTTGCTATTAGGAGCAATCAATAAAGCAGGCTTGATTGATAAACCAGTGGTACGGTCTGCATTGCCAATTGAACTGATATAAATATTATCTTTTACTGCCTTGTCACGTTGCGATAATAGTAGGGCATCAATAAACAACTCGAACTGATAATTATCATCACCATTAAAATAAAAGACATGTAAACCTGGTTGAGTATTTTTCAATGAATTGGTGATCACCAAAGAGGAAATATCATCGAGGTATTGCTCATTATCAAACAAGTTTACATAGTCTTGATAACCATCATCTGCCGATGGTTGACCAACTAAAGTGAAATTAGCAGGTAGCGCATTATCATCTAACGTTTTAAAAAGTAAAGGCTGATATCCAGACGCTAATATCTGATTTTCATAGACAGAGGGCAGGCTGTATAAGAGATTAAACCATGAATCTTTTGGTAACGCGTTATCGATATGTTTGGTTAAATTAAGTTTATTGGCATTGGCTCGTTGAGAAAAACGTGCCACTTGTGATTCTGATAAAGCATGTTTAGTTAACAACAAATAACTTGATTGCGTTAAATTTTGTGCGCTTTGACACTGTGCCGTAGACTGGCTTAAATCACCTAAAGATTCGGTGAATGAAATAGGGCTGGTTTTTCTGGCAATATAATCGCTGCGATCAAACAAACCGTATTTGGTTAATAATGTTTTTGCTGTTGACGGATAAGACAAAGGCAATACCGTGTCTTGCTTTAGAATATCGTATTCTAAATTAGCATCAGCCCAAATATGCATAATATGGCTGCAAAAAAATGATACCACTAAGCCGATAACGACAAACTTAGCAAACACTGTTTTTTGTAAATCACGTAAGTGTTTCCAGGCATAGTTACTCACCACCAGTTGGAACATAAGTATCGAGAAGAATAAAACAATACTGATGAACCAAAAAGCACGATTATTTTGCTGTATTTGGGTATTAATAAGCGCCAGAATTTGATCACTGGATGACGCATTCAAATGATAACCTAACCGACTATAAATAAAGGCATCTAATAACAGTAATAATAAGCCTAAGGTAAATACCACAGAGGCTGTACCACGAATAAATCGCGTTTGTGGATAGATCAGGGTTAATGGGAATAAAATGAGTACAAAACCAATAAAGGTTAAAAAGCCCATATGGCTTACCCAAGTGGTAAATAAATATACCGTACCTAAAAATGTTTCAGGGCTTGATTCTGTAAATAAATAAAATGACGACAGTAAAATAGCCGCGATAATATTAAAAAAAGTAAACCAGTGACTCCAACTAACAAGTTGAAGCAACCGTTTGCTATATGTTTTTTGATCAGCAGAAACCATGGATAATTATTATTCTCATTATTGATTATTGTATGCGTGGCTATAATATTGGTTTTATTACTGTTTTATTTTATAGACTGTTTTAACGCGTTAGTAAAATTTTCAACAATCGCTGCCCGTTGTTTCTCTGGTACTTCATTTTGAATAATGTCGGTGATGGTGTTACCTAAACACATCAAGGCGAGATCAGGAGTGGCGGAAGCAGAAACTAGTACATTAAGTAAATCTTGGTTAATTTTTTCTACACGTTCGTTCGAATACTTAGATACAATAGGCATATAATTTATAAAGTTTGCATTTGGTTGATTAATTAAATAGTTTACCAAATGCTTAGACAATATCATACAGACCATTAAACTATGAGCTTAATTATTTCAAATATTGCCCTGCATTATTTATCTAAAAAAGAAGAAACGGGAGAAGTGATCCTTCGCTTTGGTCCCGATTCTATTGACATCACCTCAAAAATTGACTCCTTTGTTGATGGCTTACACACCATTTATAACGGCAAAGGTAGTAAGGCTTACGGCCACTTTTCAACAATGCCAGCACAAAGCGATAACGCACGCTTTGTTGATGTTATGGAAAGTTATTTATCAGAAATGCAAAGTTTTACTGATTTTGGCCAACAAGCGGCTAATTTATTAAAAAATGAACTAGAAAAATATGACTTAGCCGAAACGGGTTACTTAGTCATTTGTCATTATGAATACATGGGAGGCAGATATTTATTAGTCGCCATTATCCCTGTGTCAGAGCACTATTCAGTTGATGGTGAACTGAATATTTCAGCTGATCAACACTTAGATACAGCACGTTTACAACTTGCGGCGCGCATTGATTTATTTGATTATCAACAAAACGCTCAAGGCAATAAGTACATCTCTTTTATTAAAGGACGAGCAGGTCGTAAAATTTCAGACTTCTTTTTAGACTTTTTAAGCTGTGAAGAAGGGCTTGATGCCAAGGAACAAACTAAAACACTCGTTCAAGCGGTTGAAGATTTTGTTTCGGTACAACAACTAGATGCGCAAGAAAAACAGGCGACTCGCAAAGAGTTACTAAATTACTGTAAGGAACAAAAAGACTCTGCTCAGGATGTATCAATTAAAGAAGTCGGTTCTGTTATCAGTAAAGAGGGCGAAACTGAGCATGATTTCTATCAATTTTGTCAGGAGCAATCTTATCCGCTAGAGGAATCTTTCCCTCATGAACAAGCGATTGTCAATAAGGTCACCAAGTATTCAGGCTATGGCGCGGGTATTTCTCTCAGTTTTGAACGTAGCCATTTTGGCCAAGATGTCGTGTATAATCCTGCCAATGACAGCATTACTATTTATAAGGTTCCGCCTAATTTAAAAGAGCAATTGCTATCTTTATTACAAGCGCAAGATAAAGAAGAGCAATCATCACAAGATTTTTAATTTATTCCGATTAAACGTAAACTATAAATGTTTACTTAAGAACAAGATTTAAGGCAATTTATGACTCAGATAACCATCACTAGACCCGATGATTGGCATGTACATTTACGAGATGGCGATGTATTAAAAAATACCGTCGCGGATATTAGCCGCTATTTTGGCCGTGCAATCGTGATGCCAAACCTTGTACCACCTGTTACTAATGTTGAGCTTGCCCGTGAATATCATGCCCGTATTATGGCTCAAAATCCGCAAGAACACTTTACTCCCTTGATGGTGTTATATCTTACGGATGACACAAGCGTAGAAGACATTCAACAAGCTAAAGCTAGTGGATTAGTTTATGCTGCTAAGTTGTATCCAGCAGGGGCTACAACCAACTCATCTTCAGGCGTTACTGATATTGCCAATATTTATGATGTGTTAGCAGCCATGCAAGAACAGCAAATGCCGTTATTAATTCATGGTGAAGTCACTGATAATGAGATTGATATTTTTGATCGTGAAGCGGTATTTATCGAGACAATATTAACGCCATTGGTGAAAAACTTTCCTGATTTAAAAATTGTCTTGGAGCATATTACGACTAAACATGCGGTTGAATTTGTTATGGCCGCTGGCAAAAATGTTGCAGCCACCATTACTGCGCACCATTTACTTTATAATCGAAACCATATGCTCGTTGGTGGTATTCGCCCACATTATTTCTGTTTACCTATTTTAAAACGTAATATTCATCAACAAGCATTAATAGACGCAGCTACCAGTGGTAATCCAAAATTCTTTTTAGGAACTGATTCTGCTCCTCATGCTCAGCAAGCAAAAGAGTCGGCTTGTGGTTGTGCTGGTTCTTACACAGCTCATGCAGCTATCGAACTATATGCAGAAGTATTTGAGCAAGTAGGTGCGTTAGATAAACTTGAAGCATTCGCCAGTATAAATGGGCCGACCTTTTATAACTTGCCTGTTAACCAAGACACCATCACATTGGAAAAAACAGCATGGCAAGTGCCAGCTACTTTAAGCTTTGGTCAAGATAAAGTCGTGCCAATTAAGGCAAGTGATTCAATTGCATGGCAGGTAAAATAAGAGGTATAAATGCAATTATTTGTAAATGATTTAACCGTAATTGATTTTTCATATTGCTGCCAACATCGTGGAATTGTCGGTGAAAGTTGGATAGTTGATGTTCTGCTTGATGGTGCACTCAATGAAATGAGCATGGTGTTAGACTTTGCTGTTGTTAAAAAGCAAATAAAAGCCATTATTGATGAAGCTGTTGATCATAAGTTAGTTATCCCGATCAAAAACCCTGCGATATCTGTCAGTGATTCTAGCCATCATCAAGATCATCAATACGTAGATTTAAGAGCCAAACGCGCCAGTTATTTTTTACAATCACCTCAATGCGCCTTTGCACAGATTGATGCCGAGCAAATCACCATTAACACTGTGACCAAGCATTTAACTGACATTATATTAGAGCAGTTGCCGCAAAATGTGCAGGGCTTAACATTAACCTTACGTCCAGAAGTGATAAAAGGTGACTTTTATCACTACACACATGGTTTAAAATTGCATGATGGTAACTGTCAGCGAATTGCACATGGTCATCGATCGAAAATTGAATTAATGAAAAACGGTGAGCGTTGCCCTGATTTAGAATATTTTTGGTGTAATCGCTGGCAAGACATTTATATTGCCTCTGAAGATGATCGCGTATCGCAAAATCAGATTGAATTATCGACAAGTGCAATGAATGATTTGTCACCCGATCATCAATTTTTTGCTTATGTTGCGCCACAAGGCCGTTTTGATATTGCCGTAGAACAAAATGTGTTAGAAGTGGTTGATTGTGATTCCACCGTAGAATTACTTGCTGATTACATTGCCAGGCAATTGAAAGCGCAACAAGCTAAACATGATTATACTGTAATAGCTTATGAAGGCGTTGGTAAAGGTGCGATTGCTAATGCGTAAATGGTTAATTGCTACGCTAGCATTTCCTGTGACATTACATGCGTTTGCTCAGGTGAAACTTTCTGGCGAAATTATCCAGGGCGGTTTAGTGCTGGGTAAAACTGAGCCAAGTGCGATAGTAACCTTTGATGGTAAGCCACTAGCTGTCTCTAAACAGGGTGATTTTGTGTTTGGTTTTGGGCGAGATGACAGTAAAAAGCATCAATTAGATATTACTTACCCTGATGGCAACAAAGAAACAACCACACTGACACCTAAAAAGCGTCAGTATCAAATACAAAGGGTTGAAGGGATCGCTAAAAAAATCATGAACCCTGATCCTAAAGCAGTTGCCAGAGCAGAGAAAGACAGTCAACAAGTTAGAGCCGCACGCGAGATAAAAACTAATTATATTGCATTTGCGCAAGGTTTTATCCCGCCAATTGAAGGCAAAATCACAGGAGTCTACGGCAGTCAACGCTACTATAATGGTAAACCAAAGAGTCCTCATTATGGCCTTGATTATGCGGGTAAAACGGGAGATCCGGTAAAAGCTCCTGCTAATGGTACGGTTACTTTATATGTACCAGACATGTTCTATTCGGGTGGTACTATGATCATCGATCATGGTCATGGTATTACTTCTAGTTTCCTTCATTTAAGCGATGCGTATGTAGATGTTGGAGATAAAGTATCAAAAGGGCAAATAGTCGCTGCTGTTGGTGCCAGTGGGCGTGCAACAGGGCCTCATCTTGATTGGCGGGTTAACTGGTTTCAAGAGCGTTTAGATCCTGCTTTGGTATTAAAAGTAATCCCAATAAAATAATCTTTAAGGAAGGAATCATGGCAAAAAATATTAACTGTATCTTTTTAATTTCCATGGTTCTTTATTCCACCTATTCAACGCGATCTTATGCAACAACTTTAGCTACCGGCTGGGAGTTATGGTATCCGTATCAATATCATAACCACAAACAACAATTGGTTGGTTTAGATTTTGATATCTATAACGCAATTTTAAAAGAAGCAAACCTGCGAACAACCTATACCGAATTACCGTGGAAACGTCATTTGCAATATGTAAAAACAGGCCAAATGGATGTTGCTATGGGAGCGTCTTTTACTAATGAACGAGCTGAATATGCGTACTTTACTCAACCGTATCGCTATGAATCAGTCAGTTTATTTGTGAAAAAAGGGCGTAAACAACAGGTTAATCTTTCTTCATTGGCAGATCTAAGCCATAGCGATTATATGATAGGCGTCGAAGGCGGTTATTATTATGGGCCCAAGTACCAAGAGTTAATCAAAACCAGTGAGTTTAAAGCGCGAATTACTGAAGTGATTGATTTAGAACAAAATGTCAATTTACTACTAAAAGGTCATATAGATGGATTTTTAGTTGATCCGATAACTTTAGCTGCTTTTTGTGAGAAATATAAACTCACCGGTGAATTTGAACAACATCCATTGAGTATTTATCAAGACGATATACATTTAATGTTAAGTAAAAAAAATATCGATAAAGCAATGCTTGAGCGCTTTAATCAAGCAATAACCACATTAAAGCAAAATGGTACTATTGAAAAAATCACTCAGCGTTGGTCCAGTTTAATTCAAGTTGATAAATTGCCTTAGTTAGCTTTTTAGTTTGAGTAGTTATCCTAAATATAACGAGCATGAGTGAGCACGGTCATTTCATAACATGCTTCGAGAGATAAGTAAGGAACAACACCACAGTATTGCAAAACTACAAAGTATGGTTATGTAGTATCATTCAAATTTTCATTCTGAGGCTGATTACAGGGAATACTTACCTAGATTTCACACAGCTCACTAAGTCCGATACTTTTTAGTATTGGACTTAGTGTGTAGTTCAACGTATAGTAAGCGAATTAGCATTAAACAATGTAAATAACGATTAATCCTATGAGTAAAAAAGTTTCTCTGCCGTATCCGCTGTTTCCAACCTATGTTGAATTAAAAGAATTTGAATTTGAAGATTATCCTCAGTTAGCTGAATTTATTCAGCAGACACCATGGTGGAAAACTCAATGGCAATGGGGAAAATCATTTCTGTTATATACTGGCCGTAACAAATCGATCCATACCTACGATCGGTTTAGAAATGAAATAGAAAAATTTATTTTGTGGTCATGTCTTGTTAAGCAAACCCCCATTGATGAATTACGCAAAGCAGATATTTTAGAATATGCGGATTATTGCTGGCAGCCGCCAGTCAATTGGATCGGCACTAGTAATCAAGAACGTTTTAAATTGGAAAATGGTTATTTCACCATAAACACTTCGTGGCGACCATTTAAAATTCAAGCCAGTAAAAGCCAACAAATTAAAGACATCGACAAGAAGAAATACCGACCATCGCAACAAACACTAACAGCAACATTTACAGCTATTGTGGTGTTTTATAACTATTTAATGGGCGAAGAACTTTGCTATGGTAATCCTGCCCATATTGCTAAAAAAGATTGTCGTCATTTTATTAATGATGCACAAGTGAAAGAAGTTAAACGTTTATCTGCAGATCAATGGCAATACTTATTTGATACAGCATTGGAAATGGCCAATGAAGATCCTGTCTATGAACGCAATCTCTTTGTCATTGCCGCATTAAAAACATTATTTCTTCGTATCTCAGAATTATCTGAACGTGCCAATTGGTCACCCATTATGGGACATTTTTGGCAGGATGATGATGAAAACTGGTGGTTAAAAGTCTTTGGTAAAGGTAGAAAATTACGTGATATTACTGTCCCTCCAGCTTTTTTACGATTTTTAACCCGCTATCGAAATGCACGTGGTTTATCTAATTTACCAACGATGAATGAAAATACGGTTCTGGTTGAAAAAATTCGCGGTCAAGGCGGCATGACATCACGTCATTTAAGGCGTTTGGTACAGCATGTATTTGATCGCGCATTTGATAAAATGAAGCAAATAGAAGGTGAAAACCGAGCGTTAAAACTCAAAGAAGCGACAACGCATTGGCTTAGACACACGGGTGCAAGCATGGAAGTGGAACGTGGACGTGCGTTAAAAGATTTGTCAGAAGATTTAGGTCACGCCAGTATGGCTACAACCGATACTATTTATGTACAATCTGAGAATAAAATGCGCGCAGAAAGCGGTAAAAAACGTAAAGTTGATTAACTAAAATAATATTGCGCCCTATTTTCTTGCACGGCTTTCACCAATCAACTTTTAGTGTTTAGTCTCGGCATTAGCCAATATTTTTTACAAGCTAATGCCGAAAAAACACGATTATATGTCTAACTCTTTGCACCAACGGCTAGCTTCGACAAACTCTTTGTGTAAAAAGTGCTTATCTAAGTCGTAGGTTTCAATCATTGTATTGATATTATCACCATTACCTGTGATGTAATCTGTGGTTAACTTTAATAATTGCCCTAAAGGACCTTCTTGATTGACTAATGCTTTTACGATCGGCGATGCTAGCGGCATGGTTTTGATGATTTCATCCATTGGCATTTGTAAAATTGCTTCTATGCCGCTGAGTAAACCGGTGATAAAAGCAAATTCTGCTATTTCATTAAAGCAGCTATTAAGTGCAATGGCCGTCATTAATTTTGCTGTGATCAGTGATTGATGGGTCAATTCATTAGATTTATCACTGGTAAGTTTAGATAATGCTAAAATAGTGACAAATTGTTTGAGCTTTTCTTCACCTAAGTAAGCTGTTGCCTGTTTTAATGAGGTAATTTCAACGCGAGTACCGGTGCCTACATTATTAACCATCTTAAGTAAGCCAACGGTCAGATTGACATCATGACCGATGATCTCAGCAACTTTATCAAAATCAAGCGGCGTATTAAATGTTTCACTGATCAGGTGCAACATTTGCGCTTTCATTGGTGCTAATGTTTGCCCTTCTATGATTTCCGGTTCGTGGTAAAAGTAGCCCTGATAAAAATTAAAGCCAACTTCAGCAAGCGATTGAAGCTGATAATTAGTTTCTACTTTTTCAGCGGCTAATTTTATATTGAACGGCTTTATCCGCTCAAGCACTGGCTGTAATCGTTTAGGATTTATTTTTTCAACGTCTACTTTAATAATAGAAAGATATGGGAATAACTCGTCCCACTTATCATTAACATCATATTCAGTTAAGGCAATACGATATCCTTTACTGTGATAATACTTCAGTATTTTAACTAATCGTTCTGTTGGTGATGAATGACCGACAAGTTCAATGACAATTGATTGCTTGTCAAACATCAGTGGATACTTGTTGATTAAGCACTTTTCTGTGAAGTTGATAAATGCCAATTTGCCCAGACTAATGGCGTTAATATCTCCTTGAAGATGGTTCTGGATAATTAATTTAGAGCTGGCAACATCCGGATCAATTTCTGGAAATTTATTTTCAGGACAATCCCTAAATAATAATTCGTAACCGATAGTGTTCGACTTACGATCTAGAATAGCCTGACGTGCAATATAAGTACTATACATCTCAACAAATTTTACGATTTAACTGTCACGATAAAATACCCTATTTTATCTGTGAAGGTAAAGCTTTAACATTCCATAATGTTATAAAGTTGTTAATTTGTGATAGATTTATTTAGAAAGCTTGCTAATAATGCCTGCTCTTTCGCTATTTTTTGCGCTTGTGGTAATTGTAATAATAGCGACAGAAAAGGAAACACTTGAGTATTACTCAAAGGTTCAATACTAAGCCCTTGTTTAATGTCAGGTCCAAAGGCAATAAAAATGGCTTTCATCGCATCGTTTTCTTTAACATCAAAGCCATGAGTTGCGGCACCAGTATATGAAAACTTTTCTACAAATGTAGCTGGGGCCTTGGCATTAATTATCATGTCGGGAACTACATTATTTTGCTGATTAAAATGCCAATGCTCAGGAAATTGCCCTTGCTGATAAACGTCATACAAATGTGCTTGCCTGTGTTGGCTTAAGTGTGATCGGACATCATTTAAACGTTTAGCATTATCGTCATAAATATATAATTGTGTTTGACCATTGATAACATGTAAATCAGGGAAAGGTTTTAGCAATCGATTTCTGTTTATCTGACTCCCTTCATTGATATCTATCATCCCATGATCAGAGACTAAGACAATATTCGGAGTGACCTTTGTTTTTGTTTGAATATCAATAACTAATTGCCCTATCAAGGCATCAATTTGGGAAACTGCTTGCGCTAATTGTTCTGAATGTACACCATAACGATGTCCAATAGAATCTATTGTTGAAAAATAACTAAGAATTAAGCCAGGACGTTGGGATGCTGGCAATTGCAACCATTTTATAATTTGCGCAGTTTTAGTTTGGTCTGAGGTATGGCTGTTATACGGAAAATAATAGCTAGGGAGTTGTTGCTCAATTTTAGCTTCTGACTCAGGCCAGAAATAAATGGCCGAAGTAATGCCATGTTGCTCGGCTAATGTCCAAATTGGCTTTGCTGTTAACCAGGCATGATTGTTTTTACCATCCCCTAACGCGTAAGTTTTTTTTAACCCTCGGTGATAAAACTTATTATGCACAATACCGTGATTAGCGGGATAAACACCTGTAGCGATTGTTAAATGATTTGGAAAAGTCTTGGAAGGAAATACCGGCAATAGCCCTTTTGAACTAACACCTTTAGTGATGAGATTAGATAAGTGCTTAGGCTTAAATCTAGTTAGGTAATCATAAGCGAAACCATCAATGGAGATCACTATGACAGGGTTTTTACCGTATACATTGGATGTTAAAAGTATTAACAGCAGTATCAATAAACGCATATGAGTATATCTCTGGGGCGCAGAGCTAATAAAAAAGCATAATAATACACTTATTATGCTTTTTTATGACAAGATAGTGATCAGACAAATAAGTCTTTTATGTTGGCTAAATCTGTTTTTCCTTCTAAGAGCTCTTCTGGTGATAAACCAGATAACTCATGCGGAAACACTAACCATTCATCTGATTCATGAATATAATAATCAGGTTGTAAATCAACCTTGTTATTCGTTGGTTTATACCATGGACAAGCAATGCGAACATCCGATGGCATGTTTTTACGAGTCTGTATTTTAAGTTGCTTGATCAGTGCATCAATACTACGACCAGAGTCAAACACATCATCAACAATTAATAAGCTATCATCTGCATTGGCATTCTCAATAATGTAATGCAACCCATGCACTTTGATCTCTTTACTTTGCTGGTTAATACCATAATAAGATGATGTTCTTACCGCGATATGATCGGTTTCAACTTTTTTAAAATCATAGAATTCTTGTACAGCAATACCTATAGGTGCACCACCGCGCCATATGCCAACGATGTAATCAGGGCGAAACCCGTCTTCAAAAGCCTTTGCAGCGACTCGAAATGAATCTTCTAATAATTCTTGTGCAGTTATAAAACGCTTTTGCATTTATCTACTTCCATTACTTACTATTTACTTGAATAAACTACATTATACCTTGGTTTGTTCACAATAGTTAAATCAAAGTAAAATTTCCTTGTTTTGCAACAAATATCAACACAATTGATACTATCGGTAATTAGATCAATTGGTCCAGTAACATCAGTTGATGGTAAACGGTATTAGCAGATTGAATAAGTAATTGATGATTTGTGTTTTCGTACGTATCCTTTGGCGTGTGATAATTTTCGTGAACCCCTACGCCATAGTAAATAATCGGAATACCTACACGGTAAAAGCCAAAATGATCACTGGCTTTAAGCCAGCTGACACGTTGGTTCTCTATGGTTAATTGTCGTTTAAATCCTTTAATCACTCTAAAGTTTGTATAATTTTGATGCTGATAAAAGCTTTGTAGCTCAGGTTCATTCAATAATAAATCTAATTTTTTGCTCATAAAATGTAAGTTTTTACTGTGTTTACTGCCGGCTAACATGTCTAAGTTAATGTTGAGTTTGATCCTAGGAACATATTGAGACTGCTGTTGAATAAATGCTTTTACCCCTTTTAAGTGACTTTCTTCCCCATCGGTGAGAACGAACAAAATATTATGGTTAAGCTGTTGCTTATTTTGTTGTAATTGTTTTGCAATCGCTAATACTGCGGCAGTACCTGAAGCATTATCGTCTGCCCCATTATAAATTCTCTCACCGTTATGCCCTATGTGATCAAAATGGGCTGTTAATACAATATAATCATTACTATCTGATGTTTTAATTTGGGCAATAACATTATTACCAGACACTTCGTTTGTAAAAAGCCATTTAAAAGTGAAAGGATGTAGATAACTTGACTCGAAAGGTGGAATAGATAAGTGCTTAAATTGTTGCACCAAATATTGCTGAGCTACTGTATTCGCTTTCGTACCTACCTTTCGGCCCTGTAACTCATCTGACGCCAAGTATTGAAAGTGCGTCAATAAATAGTGCTCATCTAATGCATGTTCAAGGGTGCGAGTGTTGATATTTTGCGACTGGCAGCCCAGCAAAGCCAGTATCAGACAACAACTAACGGTAAAATATTTAATCACTGAACTGAGCTTTCTTTAAAAAAGTTAAGTTTTGCGACATATTGAGATTCAACCAATGCACCATCGTTGTATGAAATTGCTCTTTGCATCGCTTTCTCTGCTTTATCTATTTGGCCTAATTCATAATAAACTTTGGCAATACCATAATGAAACTCGTGTATTTTGCGATTCATTCTAAGTGCTGTTTTGTAATGATGTAACGCTAAATCATTATTTCCTCTAAAAAAGGCTTCATCACCTAGTAATGCATGATAGTAGGGGTTGGTAATGCGTTTGTTATGAATAACTTGATGTAAATCATCAGCCTGTTCAATTTTGCCTAAAGATTTAAGTAAAAAGGCTAAATTTCCCATAGCTGTTAGGTTATCTTGATCAATAGCTATGGCGTATTGGTAAGCTTTTTCCGCTTCAGTATAGTTTGCAGTTAATTTATATAGAATGCCTAAATTTCCCCAAGCTGGTGAAAATGATGGGGCTAATTGTGTGGCCTGTTTAAAATAGGCATACGCACGTGAGTATTGTTTATCAACTAAGGCATCCGCTCCTTTGTTATTGTAAAACATAGCAAGCACTGTGTCTTTGTTGACTGTTTTCTTTGGAAACCTATTTCGAGCCATGGCGGGATCAAAATCAATTTGCAGGAGATTTTTACCTAAAGCAATTAATTTATGTGGTGATTTTGGTTCAGTGATCACTAAATTGACATGCCCTGTAAGTAAATTGTATTCACCATTACGAATCCAATATTCAGGCACTTTAACATCTTGAAATCTCACATCGAGACCCGCTTCTTTAGCAAGCGCATAAGCCATTATTGTGAGTGACATACAATTGGCAACTTGGCTATGATAGGCTTCTTGTGCGGTTAAATTTGCTGAGCTTTCATATATTAGATCAATGTTTTTTTTCGAAAATATATGATCTAATAAGCGCTTGGCACGTCGTTTATTTTCTCTTACCACTAAGAGTTTAGATCTAACCATCTCTTTCATTTCATCATCTATGGCAAACACGTCATGCTCACTTTCAATAGCTTGTGCCTGATAATTTGGAAACTCGTGATCTAAATAAAGGGAGTCATTGACCGGAATGCTGTTTTGAACTGTGGATGTACTTTGACATGCTACAAGCAACAGGCTTGATACTACAATTAACCAACGTGTCATACGACAATAAAAAAGACGCAACATAAAACCTCCAAACACATTTAAACGAGCTTATGTATAACTTAACTATAAACTAAAAACTTCGTAGGAGGTTAAAAATTACTCGATATTAATTTTTGTTTACAATTTAGTTGGCTAAATAACAAACTATAGATATCAGTATATTCATGTTTTCTGGTTATAGAAAGTGTGCTTGGCACAAATGATGGTTGAGCTAAGATTGCAAAACCGTTAAGTATTTTCAGTGAATAGACGGCTGGATCAAGCGATAATGTTGTGGTGATATAACGTTCTGATAGTAGTCTCATCATAAGCTAAGGTGCTGGTTAATACTTCATAGGTGTGTTGCCCCAATTCGGGCGCTGCATGATGATATTTAATTGGGGTATCAGACAGATTAATCGGTGAAGCCACACTATTAACCAGCACATTATTTATATTAGGAAGCTGTTTGATCATTTCACGATTTTGAATTTGAGGATGATTACACACCTGTGCTAAATCATTCACCGCACCGCATGGCACTGAAATTTTCTCAAGTTGCGAAATCCACCAAGCTGTTGTTTGTGAATGTAATTTTTGAGTAAGAATATCAATTAATTCAGCTCTGTTATTAACTCGCTGTTCATTGGTAGCATAACGCTGATCTTGTGCCAGTTCACTTAATTGAGCTAATTGGCAAAAGCGCTTGAATTGTTGATCATTACCAATGGCGAGCATTAAATTACCATCTTTGGTTGCAAAGCACTGATATGGCACAATATTAGGATGACCATTGCCATATCGATCTGGGGTTTCATGGGTGGTGAGATAGTTCATAGATTGATTAGCAAGGGTAGCAAACTGCACATCAAGTAGCGCCATATCAATGTACTGGCCTCGTTTAGTATGATGCCTAGCCATTAATGCGGCTAAAATTGCATTACAGCTATATAAACCTGTCATGATATCAACAACAGCAACCCCAACTTTCATAGGATCACCTTCAGGCTCACCAGTTAGGCTCATTAAACCGCCCTCTGCTTGGATCATAGCATCATACCCTGCTTTATGTGCATAAGGGCCAGATTGCCCATAACCTGTGATAGAACAATACACCAATTCAGGATTTAACTTTTTTAAAGTAGGATAATCCAAACCATATTTAGCTAAGCCACCCACTTTAAAGTTTTCAATGACCACATCAACCTTACATACAAGCTCGCGAATAATTTTTTGGCCTTGTTCAGTGGTGATATCGATGGCAATGGATTTTTTGTTTCGATTGGCACAATGATAATATGCCGCTTGTGGCGGTTGTTGCCCAGAAGCCTCGACAACAAAAGGAGGCCCCCAGAATCGGGTATCATCCCCTACTTGTGGACGTTCAACTTTGATCACTTCAGCGCCGAGATCTGCCAGCATTTGAGAGGCCCATGGGCCAGCTAAAATTCTGCTTAAATCTAAAACTTTAATTCCTTGTAAAGCTTCAGCTGTTGTTGAACTATCTTCCATCTTTTAAACACCCTTTTCTTTTATTTTAACCTTAATAAAATGTTAAGCGCTAATCATATTGCTCTAGTTACCTGTAATGATAAATTAATCGTAGAGCTTTTAATTGATTAACTAAAAGCGAGAACAAAAAATTCGAATATTGGCTTGGTAATTTATCATTAGCTAAAACGAAAAGCCCCCATCATCACTTCTGGGGTTTTATACTAAATATGGCGGAAAGATTGAGAATTGAACTCTGATTAAGGTGTTATGCTACGAACCCTAAATTTACGAAGCCTTAGAAAGCAAAAAGCCGCTATAAAAATAGCGGCTTTTCTAAATATGGCGGTGAGATAGAAAGTTAAACTTTGGGTAAGGTGTTGTTCTACAAACCCTAAGATATTTTATTATCTGCTAAAACGACAAAACCCCAACATTGCTGTTGGGGTTTTGTACCGAATATGGCGGTGAGATAGAGATTTGAACTCTAGAAGGGCTACAAACCCTTGCCGGTTTTCAAGACCGGTGCTTTCGACCACTCAGCCATCTCACCATAGTGTTGTTGCTTCCTAGAAAGCGGTGCGAATATTAAAGATAACTCTCTTATTTGTAAAGTGGTTTTTTACAAATAATGTTAAAAAATTATAAATAAATAATACGTTTGTCTGTTGTGATAAATTTTAACGCAATATTTGGTGATTAAACAAACAATGTGTTTGCTGGTGCTAATTATTAAATCTACCTTAATATTGATAGCCCTGCCCTAATTATCGGTTTTGATTAGTTCGATTTAACAAATTGAACTCTGATTAAGGTGTTGTGCTACAAACCCTAAGATATTTTATTATCTGCTAAAACGACAAAACCCCAACATTTCTGTTGGGGTTTTGTACTGAATATGGCGGTGAGATAGAGATTTGAACTCTAGAAGGGCTACAAACCCTTGCCGGTTTTCAAGACCGGTGCTTTCGACCACTCAGCCATCTCACCAGATATCGTTAAGGACTTGCCTTAAGACGAGGCGAATATTAATGGCTAGAAAAACACTTGTAAAGTAATTATTTTTCTAATCTGAATCGTTTGCTAGTTAAATGACCGTTTTGCTGGCTATTTAGTCAATCAGCAAGGCCTTTAGTGTTATTTATACCCTACTGATGAGTGATAACAATTGTACTCATGAAGTGTTGAAAGTAAGGTTAATGATAAAAAAATAGATCAATAGCTTATGACAAATAAACAACCCACCCGTTGCCCTTGGTTAGACACGTCAAAACCTGATTATGTTAAATACCACGATGAAGAATGGGGAGTCCCTGTGTATGATGATAATAAATTATTTGAGTACCTTACTCTTGAGTCTGCACAAGCTGGGCTCAGTTGGTACACCATCTTAAAAAGGCGTGAAGGTTATCGGAACGCCTTTGCTAACTTTGACGTACAAAAAGTCGCATTGTTTGATGAAAAAGACATAGAACGATTAATGCAAAATACTGACATCATTCGAAATCGCAAAAAAATTGAAGCCGCCATAAATAATGCGCACCGCTTTATAGAGATCCAAAATGCATTTGGTAGTTTCAGTGAATATATGTGGTCTTTTGTTGATAACAAAACCATTGTTAATACGTTTGAAAGCAAAGAAGACTTTATAGCCACCAGCGAAATTTCAGATATGTTCAGTAAAGATCTAAAAAAACGCGGCTTTAAATTTGTTGGTTCCACCACTTGTTATGCCCATATGCAAGCCTGTGGCATGGTAAATGATCACACTGTTGATTGTTATCGAAGATCACAAATTATTAAACAATTTAACCAAGAAAAACCGTAGCAATTTTTAATTTACATGTCATAATATGTCACAAGGCTTTTTTAAATTTTTACCGTAAGCTATTGAACTTATGAATTTAAGCCTTATCTTACATATATAACTAAAGTTATTAGAGGAATGTTTATGCAATCAAATACGAGTTTTCAAACAGCGAGTAAAAGCTCAGCGATTGAAATCAATAAAGTATTAAAAAACACCTATATGTTATTATCAATGACATTGGCGTTTAGTGCGGTAACCGCAGGTATTTCAATGGCTGTAGGCTTGTCTCATATGGCAGCATTAGTCATGACATTAGTTGCTTTCGGTTTGTTATTTGTTGTACATAAACAAGCTGATAAAGCTAATGGTATTTTTTGGATTTTTGCTTTCACTGGCTTAATGGGCGCATCTTTAGGTCCAATGCTTAATTATTATGCTGCAATGCCAAACGGTGCATCATTAATTATGCAAGCATTAGGCGGTACAGCACTCATCTTCTTTGCCCTTTCAGGTTATGCATTAACCAGTAAAAAAGACTTCTCATTTATGGGTGGCTTTTTAATGGTTGGCTTAATCGTGGTAATAATTGCGGCGATTGCGAATATCTTTTTTGCGATTCCAGCCGTTTCATTAGCGTTAAGTGCTGCGATTATTATGATCATGTCAGGCCTTATTTTGTTTGATACTAGTCGTATCATACACGGCGGTGAGCGTAACTACATTCGTGCCACAGTATCGCTTTATTTAAATATTTATAATATTTTTACTAGCCTACTGCATTTATTAGGCGCATTTGGCGGTGATGATTAATCTCTGCTAAAAATTAACGTATAATAAAAAGCCTCGATTATTCGAGGCTTTTTTTTACTTAACATATTTTATTAAGGTAACTTTCGTGGATAGCTTAGCTGTTATAGTAACAACGCCCCCTAATCATCATTTTACTGAAACCGCTTTTCAATTTATTGAGCAAGCGATTGAACAGGAAATAAATGTGATCGGCGTGTTTTTTTATCAAGCAGGTGTATTGAACGCAAGTGCGCATTTAACCATTCCAAATGATGAATTCCCGCTATTACCGCGTTGGCAACAGTTGGCAAATAGCACCAACCTTCCTTTATATTTATGTAGCACCGCTGCCGAAAAACATGGGCTAATCGATGAAAGCCAAACACAAACAAAGCTAATTGACTCTGCTTTTACTATGGCTGGCCTTGGCGAATTAGTACAATTACATACCTCGGCAGAGAGAGTCATACAGTTATGATCAAAACAGAAAAATCTATCGCGCTATTAAATACCACCGCACCTTTTGCTTCACCAAATGCAAAAGATGCTTTAGATATTGCCATGATCATGGGGAGCTTTGAACAACCAACATATTTGTTTTTTGCAGGTGATGGTGTGTGGCAACTAAAGTCAAAGCAAGATCCTAGTAAAATAAATGTGAAAGACTTTTTGAAAACTTTTTCAGCTTTTGAATTTTACGATATAGAAGACATTTATGTTTGCCAGCAAAGTCTAGATGAGAGAGGATTAGCAGCTGATTTTCATATTAAAAACGTGCAACTATTATCAACTGAAAGCTTTTCTCATCAGCTAAAGCAGCATCACACAGTATTAACCTTTTAGGAGCAGTTTTATGTCAGGTAATACTCTACATATCCTGAGAAGTTCACCCTTTGCAGACAAACAAGCTGATTTAATGGTTAATTATATGAGCGTTAATGATAGTGTCGTGTTAATCGATGACGGCTGTTATTTATTACATCATCATAATCTTAAAAAGTTGCTAGAAAAACACACACAATTATATGCGATTGAGTCGCACGTCGATGCAAGAGCCTTAGAAAGTAATCAAGCTGTTTCATTAATCTCATTAGCGACTTTGAATGCGTTAGTATTTTCACATCACAATTCGGTAACCTGGGCATGACTATTAGTTTTAATCATCAACAGATAGCAACTGATCACCAAGGATATTTAGTAGATCACACGCAATGGTCAGAGCCATTAGCAGAAGTAATCGCGGAACAAGATGGCGTTACCTTAACCGAACAACATTGGGAAGTAATACGTTTTGTTCGCCAATTTTATATAACTTATAATACTTCTCCAGCTATTCGCGCATTAACAAAAGCGATGAAAGCAGAGTTTGGTGAACAAAAAGCCAGTAGTCGATATTTATACCGGCTATTTCCTGAAGGACCTGCTAAACAGGCAACAAAATATGCTGGCTTACCTAAGCCAGCACGATGTATTTAACATTTATTTAATTCGCAAAATCTACGCTTTAATATTAATGTTATGACCACTGTTACCAACAGCTGGCATAGCGGCAGTTTCAGGGTTTGCAGATTCAATTAATTTAAGCGCCATTTGCCCTTCAATTTCTTGCTGGGTTTGTGCTTTTTTGGCAGTCAAAATCGCCTGTGCTGATTCAGTGTTAGTTTGAACTGCACTGCTAGAGCCGATAGTGATAGACATAAAACCTCTCTTAGTGATTGATAAAAGTACTACGTTTTTTCATAAGTCCATTGATAGTATCGGCTAAAAATTAGAAAACTTAAAAAAAAAGATGCAAATTTTGCATCTTTTCTTATTTGCTATTAGTTACAGTAGCTTTTTTAGCTTTGCGGCAAAGTAGGAATGGTGATCCCTGCCATTTCCAACATCACTCGTACAACTTGACAACTATAGCCAAATTCATTGTCATACCATACATAAAGTACCGCTCTGTCACCGTCAACAATCGTTGCTTGTGAATCAACAACACCGGCATAACGAGAGCCAACTAAGTCAGTAGAAACAATTTCAGTTGACGCAGTGTAATCTACTTGATTCTGTAATTTTGAATTAAGTGAAATGTTACGTAAGTAATCATTCAATGCTTCTTTAGAAGTTTCTTGTTTAAGATTCAAGTTCATGATCGCCATTGAAACATTTGGCGTAGGTACACGAATAGCGTTACCCGTTAACAAGCCTTTCAATTCAGGCAATGCCTTTGCTACGGCTTTAGCGGCACCTGTTGTACTAATAACCATGTTTAACGGTGCGCTACGACCACGACGTGGTGATTTATGGTAGTTATCAATCAAGTTCTGGTCGTTAGTATAAGAATGAACCGTTTCAACATGACCATTCTTAATGCCGTAATGATCATTAAGCGCTTTCAAGACAGGAGTAATAGCGTTTGTGGTACAGCTTGCTGCTGAGATGATTTTATCTTCTGCTAAAATCATGTCCTCATTCACACCATAAACGATATTTTTAATATCACCTTTTGCTGGCGCTGTTAATAATACTTTATTCACACCAGTTGATTGTAAATGTTGTCCTAGCCCTTCTTCATCACTCCAGATACCAGTATTATCAACAACTAACGCATTGTTAATACCGTAAGCGGTGTAATCAATTTCTGAAGGTGATTTAGCATAAATCACTTTAATAAATGCACCATTTGCTTTGATCACATTATTTTCTTCATCAATGGTAATGCTACCGTTGAATGCGCCATGAACAGAGTCACGACGTAATAAGCTAGCACGTTTAGCTAAATCACCATCTTTACCAGGACGAATAACAATTGCACGTAAATTTAATTTTGAGCTAGGACCCGCACGTTCAATTAACAAGCGTGCTAACAAGCGACCGATACGACCAAAACCGTATAAAACTACGTCTTGAGCAGCTTGCTCTTCCGGGTTTTTACAAATGTCAGTTAATTCTTTTTCTAAATATTGTTCAATTGAGATACCGTTGGCACCACCTAGGAATAAATAGCGATAGGCTAATTTACCTACATCAATACGTGCTGGAGCTAGATCCATTTTGCTAAGCGCTTCAATAAATGGGAAGCTTTCACGTAAACGAAGTTTGCTTTCTTCGTGTAATGCAACCGACTTATGTGCTTTAATAATGTCGATAGCAGAAGCATTCACTAATGGGCGCCCATAGATGGATACTTCAATACCTTTGTTTCTAAAAAGCTGTCCTATGATAGGTTGCATATTTTCAGCAAAAGTTTGACGTTCTTGCCAGCTAGTTTGATATTGTTCCTCAAGATGAGAAGTCATTGCGTAAACCTTTTATATCAGTCAATTGAACGATGTACTAATATTCTTTATAGTAGTGAATAATAGTAACAAAATGCGGGCGTATTGTAATGCAACATGAAATGTTTCGCCATAGGTTACAAACGTTTTATTAATATATTTTTGAGTCACTTGATGAAAACAATTCATTTTTCTATGATCATTTTGCTTGGATTACTCTCAGCTTGTGATTCTGCCCCCGATTATCAACAACTTTGCCAAGACAACCCTGAAATTTGTAATGAGTTACATGACGATTCTTGGTGTAAAGCCGAACGGATCAATGTTGGTAAAGCTAATCTTGCCCAAAAACAGCAACCTAAGGGTATCCATCAATTTAATCAGCTAATTGCTTATGAGAAATATGAAAAGTGTATTAGTCATGCGGCCAAAATAGAACATATTAAGGCGAAAGATAAAAAAGCCCGTCGTATTGAAAGCATGATGAAAGCGCGTGCACGCATCTCTGAAATTGCTGAGCAAACTAAAGGCGCTCAACACCCAAGGTTATTGTATTATCATTGGTCACGTTTTCTTGATAAACAAGCATTAGAAAGCTTTTTAGCACTTGAGGGAACTAAGGCGGTAGAAACACCTGAATCTCAATATGAATTAGCAACCTATTACGCCAAAACAGACCAGAAAAAGACCTTACAGTTGCTGTTTCATTCGTTGGAATTATTTGATGAAAACAGTACAGTGAATAATGAAGTGTTTAAAACACTTTCAAGTATTTATGCTGAAAAACAAGAAGTTAAGCAAGCTTATATTTGGTTAAAAGTCTTACAAATTTTTGACCCAGAAGATCCTGATATTAGCGCAAATACCTTGCAAAACTATATTGATGGTTATCAGCTAGACGCTGAGTTTCTAAATAAAGTAGCGCAAAACACGTTAGATAAAATCACCTCATCTACTTTTGTTGCACCAAAGTTTTGATTATCGCTTTGCAACAAATAATAAGCTGAGAGAGTTCACGCAATAACGTTTGCCTGTTGGTAACGGCCCGTCATCAAACACGTGGCCTAAATGAGACTGGCATTGCTGACATTGTATTTCGGTTCTGATCATTTGATGAGAATGATCGGGTAAATAACTGACCCGATCATCAATACAATCAAAAAAACTTGGCCAGCCACAGCCAGCATCAAATTTAGTGGTAGAATCAAACAAAGGTTGCTCACAACATGCGCAGTGATAACAGCCTGTTAGCCAATGATCGTTATACTTGCCAGTGAATGGGCGTTCCGTTGCCGCTAAACGACAAACGTTAAATGCTTCTTCTGACAATTTATCTTTATAACGATCATCTGCCATGTAATTCACCTATATTTCTATAATTTCTTGCTCAGCGGTTGACCATTGAACGTGATATTTTTTGCCTTTCGCTTTATCACAACGTTCAAACGTATGAGCTCCAAAGAAATCACGCTGAGCTTGTAATAGATTAGCAGGCAAAACAGCGGTACGCATTGAATCGTAATAAGATAACGATGACGATAACGCGCCAGTTGGTATTCCCATTAAAGTAATATTCGCAATTGCTCTGCGCCATGATTGTTGGTATTTACTTAATTGCTCGGCAAAAAATTTATCAAGTAATAAGTTTTCAAGCTCTTCATTACGTTCAAAAGCATCCGTAATTGATTGTAAGAACACCGCACGTATTATGCAGCCTGCCCGCCAGATTTTCGCGATACTGGCAAAATTAAGTTTCCAGCCATGCTCTTGCTCAGCTAGTTTCATCAACTGGAAGCCTTGGGCATAAGCACAAATTTTCGCACAATAAATAGCATCATGAAGATCATTAATAAGCGCTGATTTTTCTTGCGATGAATAATCTGTTTTTTCTGGACCAGAAAGTAAAGTATCAGCCTGTTCACGCAGTGATTTAAACGATGAAATTGAACGTGCATAAACCGCTTGCGCAATAGTCGGTGCAGGTGCGCCAACTTCTAAACTGCTAACTGCCGTCCAAAGACCTGTGCCCTTTTGCCCTGCTTTATCAAGAATAAGATCAACTAACGGCGTATTCTCGGCATCTTTGTGACGCAATACTTGCACCGAAATTTCCATTAAATAACTATCTAACGGACCTTGGTTCCATTGTTCAAAGATATCTGCAATTTCATCCGTTGATAATGCCAAACCTTCACGCAACACATGGTACGCTTCGCAAATAATTTGCATGTCAGCATATTCAATACCATTGTGAACCATTTTTACATAATGACCTGCACCAGCAGGGCCGATATAAGCAGTACAAGGATCGCCATGATTTATCACTTGTCCTGGCTGCGTGCGTTCAATAGGTTTTCCAGTTTGTGGATCAACCTTTGCGGCTATTGCTTCCCAAATAGGCTTTATCCGTGTCCACGCGTAAGGTGAACCGCTTGGCATCAGTGAAGGACCAAAACGTGCCCCTTCTTCTCCACCTGAAACGGCTGATGAAAACAAAATAAAATCATTTTTGTATTTTTCTTCACGTGCAACAGTATCAACCCATAAACTATTACCAGTATCGATGACAATATCATCTGGTTGAATGCCAGCACCAATTAAACTTTGTGAAACTTGATCAACTGGCTCTCCAGCTGGCACAGACAACACAATAAGGTGTGGCGCTTTTAATTTGGCAAGTAATTCAGTATATGAAGAACAACCAATAACACGACTGGAGTCAGTTTTATTTTCGATTTCATCTTGAGCGATGGCATCCACAACTTTTGCATTATCCAAATCAAAAGCTGCAATGGTGTAGCCATTATCTGCTAAGTTCAATACAAGGTTTTTGCCCATAACTCCAAGGCCAATAAAGCCTATATCACAAAGTTGTTGTTCTTGCGTCATGCGTCATCCAAAGGTAACTGGTTAAAAGTAAATTTTATAATTTTAGTCTAGCCCGTATTTTAACACGCTAGTTATTGAAGTACCCAAAAAATTATCGGAAGATAATTTTATTGTGTTTCATATGTAATATATTTTTATTTAGCTGTAATTATAACAACGATTTGTTAATTTTATAGCATTATTTAACAAGTTTTACTTGTAATTTTCTTAAAATGATGTAATTTTACTACATAATCGAGTTATATAGGTTTTCATTATGACAATTAAGTTAGGAATTAACGGTTTTGGTCGCATCGGCCGTTTTGTTTTTAGAGCTGCGGCACAAAGAAATGATATTGAAGTGGTCGGTATTAACGACCTAATTGACGTTGACTATATGGCTTATATGTTAAAGTATGATTCAACACACGGTCGTTTCGACGGTACGGTAGAAGTTGTAGATGGTCAACTAGTGGTAAATGGCAACACTGTTCGTGTTTCGGCAGAACGCGATCCTGCTCAATTAAAGTGGGATGAAATCGACGTAGATGTTGTGGTTGAATCAACTGGCCTATTCCTCACTGATGAAACTGCACGCAAACATATTGCAGCAGGTGCGAAAAAAGTTGTAATGTCAGCCCCTTCCAAGGATGACACTCCAATGTTTGTTATTGGTGTTAACCAAGATAAATACCAAGGCCAAGACATTGTTTCTAATGCATCTTGTACCACTAACTGTTTAGCGCCAATTGCTAAAGTATTAAATGACAATTGGGGCATTACTGACGGATTAATGACAACAGTTCACGCAACAACAGCAACGCAAAAAACTGTTGATGGCCCATCTGCTAAAGATTGGCGTGGTGGTCGTGGCGCAGGACAAAATATTATTCCTTCGTCAACAGGTGCTGCAAAGGCTGTGGGTAAAGTTATCCCTGAATTAAATGGTAAATTAACCGGTATGTCATTCCGTGTGCCAACCCCAAATGTCTCTGTTGTTGATTTAACGGTTAATCTTGATAAACCAGCAAGTTATGACGAAATCTGCCAAGCAATGAAAACCGCTGCACAAGGTGATTTGAAAGGCGTGTTAGGCTACACCGAAGATCAAGTGGTATCGAATGACTTTGTTGGTGAAACTTGTACTTCAGTCTTTGATGCTGGTGCTGGTATCGCACTAACTGATAATTTTGTTAAAGTGGTTTCTTGGTACGATAATGAAATTGGTTACTCAAATAAAGTGCTTGATTTAGCCGCTTACATTTATCACTACGACAATTAATCACTGTTAATTGTTGTAATAAAAAACGCCAGGTGATTTGATCATCAGGCGTTTTTTTGTTGCTATAGACCTTAACTATTTTACCCAGCACCAATCTCCCCTATTTCATAAGAATTAAGTGAGTTACACGCTATTATTTCCTTATTTATTCACCTGTATATGAATACAGGTATAATAAAAAATCATGGAAATACTAAATTTTTTGCCCTATTAAATATTGTCACCACTTCTCGCTTTGTACACTAACTAATAAATAAGTGATTAATTTTTGGTAGAAATCATTTTTTAAATGCTATTTAATAGGGTAAAAGAAATTCTCGCTAAAAGAATTCTCACTTTGTTCATGGAGAGACGATGACAAACCAATCAAACAACGGACGTTTTATCTATTTAAATCAATTCTCTAGCACTAGTAAAAATCCTTCACTTGAAAAAGTGTCTAGGACTTTATACTAAATGCTCGATAATAAGCGTTATAAGCACAAGGAAATGTATGAGTAACTGGAAAGATTTGAGTCTAATTCAAAAGGTGGTAATCGGCTTATTAATTGCTGCATCAGCTTTTGCTGCACCAGAAATGATGATGCTATTAGATTTTGGAGGCATGGAATTAGCCTTTGGCTTTTTACTTGTCTATTGCAAGCCTTTTATAGTTAGGGCTCAACCAAAAATCAATTGGGTATCCTCACAAATTAACATAGCTAAAGTTGGTTTTCTTAATAGTGCATTGTTTCAGCCTAAAGTTTTTACCACGCATGCAGTGTTTTGTTCAGTTGCTATGATCTTAACGGGGTCATTTGTTTTATCTGTCGGCTTCTTCTTACCCGTATTATTAACAAATGGTCTCTTGGTTTAGTGTAATTGTACTTATAACAAGCGCAGCTATATTTTTCCGCTTAAGCGGACGTTATATGCCTGAGCCTGTCAGTATTTAGCCTAAGGAATGTCTGTGAAGATAAAAGAAGTAAAATTAAATCGATTCAAACGTTTTACCAATCTCAAGTTAACGAACATCCCTGAAACCGCAAAGCTTATAGTGCTGGTTGGGCCGAACGGAAGTGGAAAAACGTCTCTTTTTGAGGCTTTAAATCATTGGTATAAATTCAAAGGTTTCAATGATCGTGGTATCCAAGATTACTTGGAAAAGAATGATGGAGAGATATCTACCCCACAAACTTGGCAGCAAATTTCACAGAATAAGGTGGAGATATCCTTTCACAATGACCAACAGCTAAATCGAGAACAAATAAAGGGGAAGTTCTATTTTCGTACTGCTTACAGAAATGAGCCTGATTTTACTGTTTCTCATCTAAACAAGCAGAACAACCCTGTGGAGACTATAAAACTTCAGAATTTGATGCAGAACGACCAGACTGTTTCCGAAAACTACCAGCGGCTTGTGGCTCAAACACTCGCAGGTGTTTATGAGTCATCCAACAATACCAAAACTGTTGAGCAGCTTAGAGATGAACTGATAGGAAAAATCAAAAATTCTCTATCTAAGATATTTGAGGATCTAAATTTAAGCTCTATTGGTGATCCGTTATCTAATGGCAGTTTTTATTTTGAAAAAGGTACCGCAAAAGACTTTCATTACAAAAACCTATCCGCTGGTGAAAAGTCAGTATTCGACTTGGTTTTAGATATGATTATCAAGTCTAGCTTTTATTCTGATGCTGTTTTCTGTATTGATGAGCCAGAAGCACACATGCATACAAAGCTTCAGTCTAAAGTTCTAAGAGAGCTATATGATTTAACCCCTGATAACTCACAACTTTGGGTTTCCACGCACTCGATAGGAATGCTTAAGGAAGCAGAAGATATTGAAGAGAAAAATCCAGGAACAGTTGTATTTCTTGATTTTGACAACAGAGACTTCGATTTAGCTGAGGTAATTCAGCCAACTCAAATTAGTAGAGCTATTTGGGATCGGTTCTTTGATCTAGCGTTTGCTGACTTCTCAAAACTGATATCTCCTCAGAAAATTGTGTTTTGCGAAGGGACTAGCCAAGGAAGAAAATATCGGGATTTTGATTCATTGATTTACGGAAAGATATTGGGCGAAAAATATCATGGAGCCACGTTCGTATCTGTCGGTTCATGTTCAGAAATAGAAAACATCGAAAACCAATCTGTAAAAATTATATCCAATATATTGAAGTCATCGGAGATCATCAAGTTCGTCGACCGAGATGATAAAAGTGATGAAGAGGTAGCCGAGTTCTTGGCAAAAGGAGTAAGGACTTCTACTAGAAGACACATTGAATGCTACCTACTTGACGATGAGATAATTACGAAATTATGTTCGTCAACTGGGAAGGAGGAATTCATTGATCGGTGCCTTCAGGCAAAATCTCTAGCTATTCAAGAGAGTGTTGGTAGGGGTAACCCTGAAGACGATATAAAATCAGCAAGCGGAAAAATCTTCACTGAAGTAAAAAGAATCCTCGGATTAACGCAATGCGGCAACAATAAGTGCGCTTTTCTTAGGGATACGATTGCGCCTTTGGTTACTCAGGAAACCAAGGTATACCAAGAGATCGAAAATGAGATATTCGGTTAGCGATAAGCATATAACAAGCGCATGTTGTCGGACTGGTTTTCCGCTGCGCTCCAAACCAGCCGCAAATGCGGGCGTTAGGTATTCAATGAGATTTGCGTCATATTTCTGTGTTGCTATAACGATCATCATTTTTAGTTGTGAAGCATTAGGCTCGAATATTAATGACGATCTTTTGCTATCTATTAAAGACGATAACTTAAAAAAGTTTCAGCAGCTTTTATTGGATGGTGCAGACCCGAATTACAGGGATGAAAAAGGTGACCCACAAAATCGACCTGTGGTTATGGAGCAAGCCGCAGTTCATGAGAGCCCAATGTTTTTGCAGTTATGTTTAGAGCATGGTGCCGATCCCGATATTCTTGATGGGTACAAAAGTTCACCTGTAATTCTTGAAGCTGCAAAACATTCGCGGCTCGCAAACGTTAAATTACTTGTCAAGCATGGCGCTAACTTGAATGCTCAGAATAAAAGTGGCAATACGCCACTTCATTTGGCTATAGCTGTTAAAAACTATGATATTGCACATTTTCTGGTTTTGAGTGGTGCATCATTAAAGATCGAGAATAAATGGGGTTACACTCCAGTTGAGCAACTTGAAAAGTTTGAGGATGCAGGAGTAAAAAAAGGTAGTAAATATTACGAGTGGTATCTCAAGTTTGTTGCACTGGTATATGAAAAGAGTACCTAACAAGCTTAATAAAACTAACAAGTACAGTCAGCGAACTCCACCATTGCTGTATTCGTTCGCAACTATATTCAATCAAGTAGTATTTATTTAAACTAAAAAAAGGAATGAAAATGAAGTTATTTAAAAAACTAACACTATTAACCCTTGCTGTATCGAGCTTTGCTTATGCAAATGAAATGGAAATTTCTGCTAAGAAACAAGTAGCCTCTAAAAACACTAAAGTTCAAACGTATATTGGCGATGTCCGCATTTCATTTGCTGATGATAATCAGCCAGAGACTAAAGCAGCAGTTATGCGTTTTGAAAATGGTAAAACCGTTATGGAAGGTGATGTAGAAATTATCCTTAACAATGCTGTAGCGGTAGCGGATAAAGTAACTTATACAGCTTCAAATAGTGGCTTAGTTGCCAAAATGGATAAAGTTACATTTACTTTTAAGTAATCGTTGCTAACAAGGCGCTCAAATCGGACAATGGACTTGTCTCGTTTTAGTGGACACCTCCTCATTACATTGAGGAGGCTACAATGCCTAGATATACCCAACTTAAAAAGACATGGTTTTATCCTGTCGATTTCAAAATCAAAGCAGTCGAACTAAGCTTAAACGACAATGTTATGTCTAAGGATGTTGCACAAGCACTCGATATTCATCCGTTAATGCTCTGCCGTTGGCGTAAAGAATTTATGGCTAAATCGATACCAAATGTTTTAATGTTATTCATGATGGATCCTTTTTTAAGTTTCACAAATATGCCAAAGTCAGGGGGAGTCCATCTCATTCGTTAAGAAGAACATAGGATACCGTCATGACTTCATTAGTTTCGTTAGACCGCCTCCGGTTTCTGTTTAATCGCTTTAGAGAGCGGCTCTGGCTGCGTCCATTGGTGGTATGTCTACTCTCATTAGTTGCGGTCTTTGCGGCCAAAATTATAGATGGATCTGAGTCTGCAAACTTGACTCCTGTTATCGCAAAAGATTCCATTGAAACACTGCTCTCATTATTGTCGGCCAGTATGTTAGTGATAGCCACCTTCTCGGTTGCATCTATGGTGTCAGCATACGCAGCTGCAAGCAGCTCAGCGACTCCACGCTCATTCTCTCTTGTAGTTGCAGATGACGTTTCGCAAAATGCGCTCTCTACCTTTGTTGGCGCATTCATTTTCAGTGTAGTAGCACTTACTGCAGTGAAAAACGCTTTCTATGACCAAGCAGGCTTGTTTATTCTTTTCATTGTCACAGTGTTTGTCTTTGTTATCGTCATCGTCACGTTTGTACGATGGGTTGACGCAATTGCGCGATTGGGACGAATTGGTTCAACCATTGAAAAAGTTGAAAGTGCAACGGAAATTGCGCTTAAAAGACGGTTAGAGATACCGACACTTGGTGGAATATCAATATCAGGTGAACCGGTGTCAGGTGAAGCCGTATATGCAGCAAAAATTGGTTATGTGCAGCATATCGACATGAAGGCAATTCAAGCATGGGCAGAGGATATTGACGCGCGGGTGGTGGTGTCGGCTTTACCTGGCACTTTTACTCTGCACAATCAGGCGTTAGCGTATGTCACCGTTTCATCAAGTGAACAAGCTCGAATTGACTATACTTGCTTGCTCAACTCTTTCCAGATTGGCAACGACCGCACCTTCGAAGATGATCCACGATTTGGCTTGGTCACGTTATCTGAAATTGCAGCCCGAGCGCTCTCACCGGGAGTCAACGACCCAGGCACAGCGATAAAAGTTATTGGCTCATTAATACGTTTAATTTCTCTTTTTAATGGCCCTTCAAAAACGGTGAATGAAAACGACGCTAAGTATAACCGAATTGCTGTGCCACAGATCTTGATATCTGATATGTTTGAAGATGCTTTTACCTCTATAGCACGTGATGGCGCTGGGTCTGTAGAGGTTTGCGTTCGTTTACAAAAGGCTCTGGGTTCCCTTGAGTCACTCGACAATGAGGAAGTTAAAAAAGCGGCCCGATATCACGGAGATTTAGCTTTAAAACGGGCAAGTAAAGTACTTGATATAGATGAAGATTTAGCTGCTGTTAAAAAGGCTGCAAGCAATCCGCAGCCAAGTTAGAGTCAAATTTAAAAACTAATGATTACATGGACCGAGACATGACATTAATACTTGTTTTTTGCACTGCATTAGCCCTAGTGTTTACGTTACTTCCCCTATTCCGTCATCCGCACTGGATCATCAGGGTGATGGACTTTCCGCGCTTACAATTTGCTACTTTCATAGCTAGCTTGCTTATTGTCGATTTTATGTTCCTCAATTTGCAATCGGTATTAACTTGGCTACTAATCTCAATCGCCGCATTGTGTTTAATTTGGCAATTATGGTGGATTTTACCTTATACCTTCTTGTGGCCTACCGAAGTTAAGAAAGCGAGTAACATCAGCTTTGAAAATCAAATTAGTATTTTGACCGCCAATGTTCTAACTCCCAACCGAAAAGCAGACCAGTTAATTCAATTGGTAAAAGAGTATAACCCCGATGTGCTTGTCACACTTGAATCTGACCAATGGTGGGAAGATCAGCTTAAGGTACTTGAAGTCGATATGCCCTACTGCGTGAAATGTCCGCTGGACAACCTTTATGGTATGCATGTTTTTTCAAAATTACCGTTAGACGAGCAAGAAATATGTTATTTAGTCGAAGACGATGTTCCGTCCATACACACAACTTTGAGGTTACGCTCAGGCAAAACAGTTCGCATGCATTTTGTTCACCCAGCGCCACCTAGCCCAACTGAAAACCCAGAGTCGGCTGAGCGGGACGCCGAATTAGTAATATTGGCTCAAAGTGTTGCCGAAAGTGATCAACCTGTCATAGTCACAGGCGATCTTAATGATGTAGCATGGTCAGCTACCACGCGCCTTTTTCGTAAAATAAGTGGTTTGTTAGATCCGCGAGTCGGGCGTGGAATGTTCAACACTTTTCATGCAGACTTTGCTTTTCTGCGCTGGCCTCTAGATCACTTATTTCACAGCAAACATTTTATTTTAAACACAATTAAACGATTACCTTCGTTCGGTTCTGATCATTTCGCCTTACTGACTATATTGACATTTTCACCTAAGAGAGGAGTTTATCAAGAAGGCTTAGAGTATGATGGTTCTAACCATGAGTGGTCAAAAGAAATAGCAGAAGAACAGGGTGTGAGCAAGGAAGATGTGCCAGCTCTAGGAGAGTCTAAGTGAGAGCAATCTCGTTAAATGTGGAAATCAATCGCCTAACAAAGCACTATTGGCGTACTGGATTTTCGCTGCGCTTCAAAAAAGCAAATAAAACGCGGCATTAGCACGTAGTATTTATTTAAACTCAAAAAAGGAATGAAAATGAAGTTATTTAAAAAACTAGCACTATTAACCGTTATGGTATCAAGCTTTGCTTCTGCAAATGAAATGGAAATTTCTGCACAGAAACAAATGTTCTCTAAAAATACTAAAGTTCAAACGTATATTAGTGATGTCCGCATTTCATTTGCTGATGATAATCAGCCAGAGACTAAAGCAGCAGTTATGCGTTTTGAAAATGGTAAAACCGTTATGGAAGGTGATGTAGAAATTATCCTTAACAATGCTGTAGCGGTAGCGGATAAAGTAACTTATACAGCTTCAAATAGTGGCTTAGTTGCCAAGATGGATAAAGTTACATTTACTTTTAACTAATCGTTTCTATACAAGACGTTTAAACGGAGAATTCATCAATGAGTGCTAAACGTTACCCATTACCAAAACGTTTCAATGCAGCTCTTTCTGAAAGAGCATACGATAAACTTCGCGCCTTAAATGCGCATTATGGTTTTGGCAATAACTACATACTTACCATACTCTTAGAGTCACTTGATGATGTCGCTGACTCAAAGTTTTTGGAAAAAGCTTTTCGTGATTTTGAAGCCGAGTACGGTGCACCAAAAATTGACAAAATGGGAAAGTAGTTTAAATTTATGTGAATCAAAAATACTCGCATAACAAGGCTATAAACCTTGCCAAAACTATGGTCTGGGACAACTTCACTTTGGCACATTGAAGACGAATGAAGAGCCCGTATCAGTCGTTATGTATATAAGAGGGATAGGAAATGAGCGCATCTGGTTCTTGTTTATGTGGTGAGGTTAATTTTGAAATCGATGGGGATTTTGAAAGCTTTTATCTTTGCCATTGTCAGTATTGCCAAAAAGATACAGGTTCAACACATGCTTCAAATTTATTTTCATCTGTAGCAAAGCTTATTTGGCGATCTGGCCAAGAAAACATAAAAACTTATAAATTACCTTCAACGAAGCATATCAGAAGCTTTTGTTCTAACTGTGGTTCTGCCCTACCAAGCGTACAAATGAATGATAAATTACTTGTTGTGCCAGCGGGTAGTCTTAATGAAAATATATCCATTAAACCCAATGCACATATTTTTACTGCTAGTCGTGCAAATTGGGATTGTGAATTAGAAAGCATTAAATCATATAAACAATTCCCTCAATAAACGTATATGTAACTTCTAGCCAACAAAAAAGCGCTAAATAGCGCTAAATAGCGCTTTTTTGTTGGTTAAGTATTAGTTAGCTTATCGTTTAATCAGTCGACGATGTAACCCAAACAGGAATAATGAAATACCGGTTAACCAACCAAATCCTGCCCCTTTACGTTCAATTTTTTCTTGAACTTCTGAGCAATCTTCAACTTCGCCAGCTATCGGTGATAACTTAACAGCACGCAATACATCTTCTGTTAATGCATTACCACTATCGTCATACATCAGTTCACCTTTTGCATCGCGACGATGTACTTTAACAATGGCTGTTGCAGAAATTTCATTGTTTTCATTAATATCGCGCGCTTCAATCACTGTATATTCAGAATCACAACTTAAGAAACTATTAAGATCTGAGAAGGTATCTGTATTGATATCGTACATAAACCCGTGCGTACGACGCGGATTAGAGCCGCTATCATTATGAGTTTCAAACTCGGCATCACCAACGATGATACCATGTTCATTAATGGCTCTTGCACTACTTGCCGAACCAGTAAAAAAGCCTTGTGGTAACACCATTTCAGGGTTTTCTGCATTGGTATCTACATAATAAAACTTTTCGCGGAACGAACCATTACTTAACGTTCTAGCATGGCCAACAGCAATACCCGCGTCATTAATATCATAAGCACGAGATTCAAAATATTTACTGTGATCTTCGGTGAAGTCAGTTACCTGCCCATCTTTAAAAACGACCGCATAAGTGCTGGCTCGTTCTCTCGAACTTGGTTCAGTTACCGTTTCATCAATCCAGCCGGTCGCATAACCAACAGCCACGCCATGATTATTTATTGCTTGCGCGACACTGACTTGTTGACGAGTATCTTCAGGATGAGGTGTGACTAAATAACCAAGTGCCTCAGTTGAAACTTCCCCATTGATATCTAGTTGCCACTTGAATGCTTCGGTATTGTACATGGTCTCACCAATACGTTGCACACAAGCTTCAAATGGTAAATTCTTTAAATTGTCAGGATCTTTACAACCACCGTCTTCATTTTCAATTAAATCCACCGCATCTTGGTTAATTTCGGTACTGGCATAGCCAACAGCAAGACCGTTATCATTGATATCCAATACGGCTGAAGCACCGCCATAACGGTTTTCAGATGGCATAATTGGGATAATAGTCTCACCACGATCCGGGGATAAAAAACCACGCGAGGTAAATTCTCTCAACCATAAAGTGACTTCATCGCCATCATCTTCGGTAAAATCTAACGGTAAGTGTGGCGCAGAACTATTACCATATATCCAACCTTGATCGGTAATACCATTAATATAATCAATCGTTGAACGGGTATAAGTTTGGGTACCTTCAAAATATTGGTCAAAAACGATGAACTCTTTCGACTCGCCACCAAAATTGGTTAACGCCATCACATCACCGTGTTTTTGGTAATAAAGGCTAGACGCTTTTGACTGTAAAAAACGGATCACCCAGGATAGATCATTTCCCGTTGGGTTGCCTGCTCTTAAGGCAGTTTCATCTTCAATGTTGCCAAGTTCGTGAACATTTTCATGTTGTAAATCAGCAAGACGCACTATTTCGTCGAAATCAGTTTCATCTAAGTATTGAAATTGCACGGGAAAGTTATAAAGCCCCGTACCAGAGATAGCCATTTGACCCACATTGTTTTCTTGCTGAGAGTAGGTATATTTAAGCTTATCCGCAGCACCTTTATCGATAATTTGGTAAGTTGCGGCCTGTGCTGTCGATAACATTAACGCACTACTGACACTAATGGTTAATATTGTTTTTACAAAATTTTTCATTTAACTAAATTACTCTCACTTCTTGCTATTTTTCGTCTAACTCTTGCCATCTGGCATAAGCAACTTCGAGCTTGGACTCACTTTCTTCAAGCTGGTTCAATATTTTCTTTGTTATTTCAGTTTCCTGCGTAAAAAAGTCAGCATCATTCACCTGCTCCTGCAAAGTTGCGATGTCTTGTTCTAACTCATCGATTAACTCTGGTAGTGATTCAAGCTCACGTGACTCTTTATACGACAATTTTTTCTTTGCCGGTTTTGCTTGTGTTTTCTTAGCTTCAGCTTTGTTGGTTTCTTTTGTATCAGACTCAACACTTGCTGCCATATGTTTTCGCTGCTGTTCTTTATGGGCGTTATAACTGTCTACATCATCATAACCACCAACAATTTGTGTAATATGTCCACTTCCATCAAAGTAAAGACACGTATTCACACAATTATTGACAAAATCGCGATCATGGCTGACTAAAATAACGGTTCCTGCGTAATTTGCAACGACTTCTTCTAATAACTCTAAAGTTTCTATGTCCAAATCATTGGTTGGTTCATCGAGGATCAGTAAATTACTAGGACGTAAGAACAATCTCGCAAGTAGTAGTCGATTTTTTTCTCCACCAGAAAGTGCCCTTACCGGTGTGCGTGCGCGTTTAGGGCTAAATAGAAAATCCTGTAGATAACCTAAAACATGGCGTGTTTTACCATTGACGGTAATATCTTGCTTACCATCGGCAACAGTGTCTTGCACGGTTTTATCGGGATCAAGAGCTTCACGATGTTGATCAAAGTAAGCAATATCTAAATTTACACCCACTCGCATCTTGCCAGAGGTTGGCGTTAACTGTTCCATTAGCAACTTTATTAAAGTCGATTTGCCCGTACCATTAGCGCCAATAAGTGCAATTCTATCACCGCGAGTGATCAACAAATCTAATTGCTTGATAATGGTTTTACCATCAAAGGCCATGGATAATTGCTCTGATTCAAAAACCAATTTGCCTGAGCGGTCACCATGAGAAATTTTCATATCACTTTGATGGCGTACTTCACGACGTTTTTGTCGTTCAAGTCTCAGTTTTTCTAAAGCACGAACACGCCCTTCATTACGGGTGCGACGAGCTTTAATACCTTGTCTTATCCACACTTCTTCATCAGCTAATTTCTTATCAAATAGCGCATTTTGTGTCGCTTCAACTTGTAAATCGTGCTGTTTTTGCTCAATGTATAAGTCGTAATTTCCAGGATAACTGGTCAGTTGACCACGATCTAAATCGAGGATCCGAGTAGATAAGCCGCGAATAAATGCCCTATCATGACTGATAAACACTATGGTGCCAGAGAAATTTTTTAAAAATTGCTCTAACCACAACACGCTTTTTATGTCTAAGTGGTTTGTCGGTTCATCTAACAGCAAAACATCAGGCGATGACACTAAGGCTTTGGCTAATGCAAGTTTTCTTAGCCAACCACCGGATAAATCACTGACGAGTTGATCAGGATTAAGCGATAAAGTTGATAATACTTGTTCAATGCGTTGTTCGTCTTGCCATGCATTGGCTTGCTCTAACGCTTGTTGAGTATTGGCCAAGTGAGTTAAATTGTCTTCGCTTGGATCTTCGGCAACGATAGAAATAAGTTGATGATATTGTTTGATAAGCTCGGCATTTTCTTCAACGCCTTGAGCAACATAATCAAATATTGACATCGCACAAGACTCTGGCGGATCTTGCTCTAACATGGCGATATGTACATCACTTGAAATAAGTAATTGGCCATCATCTAGTAGTTGCTGACCATTAAGGATTTTCATTAATGACGATTTACCCGCGCCATTTCGCCCTACCAAACACACTCGCTCACCTTGTTTAATGGTAAGATCGGCTTTGTCTAAGATACTGTCTTCACCAAAGGCCAGTTCACCTTTCGTTATCCGTATTAATTCCATTAATGCATCAGCTCTTCAATTTGTTGTTGGGTAAATGGCCAAAACAATTTTTGTCCATCTGATAAGCGCTCAAGTACAGGAATATGCACGCCATATTGCTCAGCCAAATGTTCATGCTCAACAATATCGACGACCTGTAAAGATGGCTCCAGCTTTGCTTGCTGACATAGTTGTAGTGCCTGTTCACACAAGTGACAGCCTTCACTACTGTATAAATTAAATGTAATTGTCATTTGCTACTCCGAAACTCGAGTAATGAGCCAACTATTATGAATATGCTTATTGCGAGCAAAATCTTTGTCTCGGGTTTGTTCGCTTATATTTTTAGCTGATAGCCCAAGCGCGGTTAATTGCTCATTATCCATTTTAAAATTGCGTTTATTATTGGTAAAAATAATTTCACCTTCAGGGTTTAATGAGTTGAGCGCGTCTGACAATACCTTGATATGATCACGTTGTACATCAAAGCTCTCACCCATTCGCTTTGAGTTTGAAAATGTCGGCGGGTCAATAAAAATAATGTCATACCCTTGCTTATTTTCTTTTAACCACTGTAAACAGTCGGCTTGGACAAATTGATATTTGTGACCCGATAACTTATTTAAAGCAAAGTTATCTTGCGCCCAATTAAGGTAAGTATTCGACATATCAACCGTTGTCACAGAATCGGCGCCATGTAAGGCAGCCTGAACTGATACAGAACCGGTATAGGCAAATAAGTTCAGTAACGATTTATTTTTAGCTTTTTCTGCAACGATTTGACGAGTTTTTCGATGATCTAAAAACAAGCCAGTGTCTAAATAATCCCAAAGGTTAACTTTTAATTTTGCACCATATTCATCTACCGTTATCGCTTGGTGGGTTTGGGCAACTTTTTGATATTGATTACTGCCCTTTTGCTTGGCACGTGTTTTTAGCACGACCTTGTCGGTACCAATTTCAAGCACTTTAGGGGCAAAATAAATGACTTCTTGTAGGCGCTTAGCAACTTTTTCAGGCTCAATGTTAGCAGGTGCAGCATATTCTTGGATCACTAAATGATCGTTATACACATCTACAGCGACATTGTACTCTGGGATATCAGCATCATATAAGCGGTAACATTGAATGTGCTCTTTTTTAAGCCAGTTCTTTAATGATTTTTTGTTTTTCTTTAGACGATTAGCAAATGCTGAGTCTTGTTCGGCAAACTCACTACTTGGCAGTAGTTTATCTTTGGCCATTTGCTTTTCATCAATATTATACATGGCTAATTGACAATCCAACGGGCCATTTTTAAATTTATAACGCTTAAAACTAGTGAGTTTTAGCATTTGCAGTAATTCTATATTGGCGGTCAAAATGGCAACTCGCCATGTTGAAAATTGGCTTTTCAGTTTTTGCCCTAATAAAACAAAGCTCTCAACCAGCTCTGGTAACTCACCAATACGCTCGCCATAAGGCGGGTTAAACAAAATGGTACCGGGGCCGCCAAAGACATTGTTCATCTTATTGGCGTCTTTACAAGAAAACTCAATATATTGCTGTAGCCCTGAGTTTCTGGCATTTTGCTGTGCTGTTTTTATCACTCGGCTGTCAATATCAAGACCAAACACTTTCACTTTGAGCGTTTCTAGTCCTTGATTGGATGCTTGAGTTGCTGATGCTAAAGCTTGTTGCCAGATTTCATCATCATAACCTAACCAATGTTCAAAGCCCCATCGCTGGCGATCAATACCCGGTGCATAGCCAGCCGCCATTGAAACAGCTTCAATTAATATCGTGCCTGAGCCACACATTGGGTCAACTAAAGGCTTAGTGGTATCTTCTAACCAGCCAGAACGTTTGATAATAGCCGCAGCAAGGTTTTCTTTTAGCGGCGCAGCCCCCGAATGTTGACGATAGCCACGTTGGAACAAACTGCGACCAGAAAAGTCTAGATAAATGTTAACTTCTTGCTTTAATAACCGCGCTTGAAAGCGAATGTCAGGGGCATTTTTATCAACTGATGGACGATCTAGCCCTTGATCTCTAAAATGATCGACTAACGCATCTTTAACGGTTAATGCGCCAAATTGACTGTTACGGATTTCATCGCTCTTACCAACAAAATCGATGGCAAAGCTGGCACTTGGGCTAAATAATGACGACCAGTCGATTGCAGCTGCCGCATTAAATAGCTCTTCTTTATTTTTTACCTCGCCATGACCAATATTAAGTAAAATACGAGTAGCAAGGCGTGTCCATAAACAAATATGATAAGCGTTATCAATCGATGAGGTAAAATATACCCCTTCAGGTTTTTGAATGACATTTTCAGCACCTAATGAAGTTAATTCGTCCGCCAGTAAAATTTCAATACCGGGTGATGTCAGCGCTAAAAATTGATGCATAATAAAATTCCTGAAAATAATTGAGCGCGATTATAAACAAAGACGCGGTTAACTCATAGGTGTTTTCCCCTGAAAACTCACTAAAATTAACTATTGTCGGTTACTTTTACTGCTAATTGTCCAACATATGAGCAACCAAGTAATAAAATCAAAAAAACTTAATAAAACGCCTTGCATTCTCCACGAACTATCCTTAAGATACGCCTCGTTTTCAAGACACCGAAAACATTCGTTAATAATCGAATTAAAACATTATTGGCTTTCCTCGATAAGAGGCATTCGGACGCGGGATGGAGCAGCCTGGTAGCTCGTCGGGCTCATAACCCGAAGGTCGTCAGTTCAAATCTGGCTCCCGCAACCAATTCTTTATTAAGTTTAGAATCAAAATAAAACTTTTTGGGATGTTCGACCTTAGGTCGTCAGTTCGCTCATATCAAATAACGGGCTCCCAGAACTAATTCTTTTTGTGTTAGAATTAAAACAGACACAGCATTCTTAAGTATAGAATTCAAACTTACTTGGCTTGTTTAGAGATTCCTCTAAACCATTCGGACGCGGGATGGAGCAGCCTGGTAGCTCGTCGGGCTCATAACCCGAAGGTCGTCGGTTCAAATCCGGCTCCCGCAACCAATTCTCTTTTATATCCGTAATCTAATTTACAGTTTGAACAATGAACGACCTTCAAGTCGTCGGTTACCTCTTTTATTCGTTAGACAGCTTTCTCGTTATTTTCTTATTATATTGATTGAAAAGTTTATTAGCTTCTGGACTAAAAGCTGTACATTTTGCCCTACTGTTCAGACTTTCTCCTTTTTATAAAACTTTTATCTACCCAATGAACAACGTAATATGTGATTTGGTAGTAATTGATTAAAGTTATGACGAAACAACTTCATACAGAAACAAAAGACGATAATTTATTGATAGACACAGTCAGTAAATATGTCTACCACAATAACAGCAGGCAATTGCAACACGATAATGTAATTGTTGAATTGCCGTTGCAAATTCGCTTGTTGTGGACTGAAAATAACCAAGTAAATAATAAAGTATTTACCATTACCATGCGTACGCCAGGTAATGATCAACAATTAATTACAGGATTGCTCTTTTGTGAAGGAGTGATCCAAACCGTGCAAGATATTGACTATATTTCCCCAGATCATGAATCAAACAATCAGTGGGAAGTAAAACTGAATAATCAATGCCAACCTCAGTTATCAAGTTTAGAACGGTTTCAAGTCAGTTATAGTAGCTGTGGCTTATGCGGGACCACCTCACTTAAATCTCTTGAACTTAAAAGTCCCCCTCATTTATCAAGAAAAAAACAATGGTTAGCAACTGATGTAATTTATCACATGCCTAAAAAAATGAGAGACGAGCAGCTGATGTTCGATCAGACAGGCGGTGTTCATGCCGCCGCATTATTTGATCAACACGCCAAGCTTATTGATATCTATGAAGATATAGGTCGACACAATGCACTCGATAAATTAATCGGTCATTTAATTGCAACCACTACCGCACCTCTTGATTGCAGCGCATTAGTTATCAGCAGTCGTGTTAGCTTTGAAATAATACAAAAAGCTGTCATGGCAGGCATTCCAGTACTTATTGCCGTTGGCGCGCCAACAGCACTTGCGATAAAAGCGGCTAAACGTTTTAATTTAACATTAATCGGTTTTGCCAGCGCACAAACATTTAATTTATACCATGGTCAATGGCGACTAAAAGAGATACCAGAGGAAACAAAATGTCGAAAAACTTAACGCAATTGGCACGTAGAAAAGGAATTGATAATACTCTATTTCAACAATTAGTCGTGGGTGAAGACAGTCACTCTAAGGCTAAACGTAACGCATTAGCAAAAGATTTTCTTATTGGTGAAGCTATCGTTTATGGTACAGCAAGTTTCTATGACTTTATTGACGGTGCTAATGCCAATAAAAAAGCCTATGTGTGTAATGGCTCTTCTTGCTTGTGTGCCGGTACCCAAGACCGGGTGAAAGAACAGTTGTTAACTGAGTTTGACGAACAAGAGATTGGTCATGTTACTTGTCTAGGGCGCTGTAGTGAAAATAGTGCTTTTCAAATTAATAAAATAAACTATTCAGGCAATAATATTGAACAACTGAGCCACATTCTCAGCGATAGTAATTTTACTTCAGCTGAACATTATCATGTGGAATGTTTAATGGCTGAAGCTATGTTAACTGCTAATATCGATAACCCATCAGAGTATTATCAGTTATTCACCCAGCTACAAACTACAGAAACACCACAGCAAACCTTAGATAAAATTTCGCAATCAGGGCTTCGCGGACGAGGTGGTGCAGGTTTTCCTACCGGTTTTAAATGGCAATCATGTCGAGATATTGCCGCACAAGAAAAATACATTGTTTGTAATGCCGATGAAGGCGATGCTGGCGCATACAGTGATCGTTATCTACTAGAACAGCGCCCACATGCGGTATTGTTTGGCATGCTGATGGCGGGTTATTTAGTTGGCGCAAGCACTGGGGTATTGTATATCCGTGATGAATATCCCGCAGCGATCAGCGCCTGTGAACAGGCAATCAAGGAATATACAGCACTTAACTTGCCGATTGATTTTACCTTTAAAATCATACGTGGAGCGGGTGCTTATATTTGTGGCGAAGAAACCGCATTATTACGCTCAATTGAAGGACAACGACCATTAGTATCGGTCAGACCCCCTTTTCCGACAGAAAGCGGTTTATTTGGCTGCCCTACAGTATTAAATAATGTCGAAACCTTTGCCGCTATTCATTGGATATTAGATGGCAATGAAGCTCGTTATCAAGCCATCGGTAATGGCAAATCCACTGGCAGCAAATTAATTTCGCTAGATAGCAGCTTTAATAAACCCGGCATTTATGAAGTTGCAATGGGAACACCACTTGAGCAAGTATTTAAACGTGCTGGCGGATTTGCTAGACCGCTTAAAGCACTACAAATTGGTGGGCCGCTTGGTGGCGTTGTTCCGATAGAAAAAATATCACAACTTAGTGTTGATTTTGAGTCATTTGCCCAACAGGGTTTTTTACTCGGTCATGCCAGTGTCATTGGTATTCCTGAAAATATTAGAATGATTGATTATCTCGAGCACTTATTTGAATTTACCGCAGCCGAATCTTGCGGTAAGTGCTATCCCTGTCAATTAGGTTCAGTTCGTGGTCAGGAAATCATCCAACATGCGAAACAAGGCGATGACGCCATCGATATGAATTTATTAAGTGACTTACTGGAAACCATGGAATTAGGCTCTCTTTGTGCGCTTGGTGGTGGTGTACCTCTACCGATAAAAAATATTTTACAGTATTTTAGTGATGAAATATCGCCCTATGTTAAAACTGATGCAGATGAACATACTCAACAAGCGATAAATGATGGAGGACAAGCACATGACTAAGCTAACGACGCAAGAAAGTTCTCCTACAGCGCAAGCATTTTTAAACGGGGTTGCTTATCCGATTATCAAAGGGGAATCGATTTTAGATTTTAGTCGCCGATTAGCGCAAGCAATCCCTACTTTATGTGATGATAGCCGATTAGATGCTTATGGCAGCTGCCGAGTTTGTTCTGTTGATGTTGCCTTAACAGCAGATGGCCCGCGAAAAGTGATGGCTTCATGTCATACCCCCATTAATGAAGGTATGCATATTTTTACTCATTCAGAGCGCGTTGAGAAGTTACGTAAAAACATTGTTGAGCTTGTACTCAGTGATCATCCAGACAATTGTGGCGACTGCGAATCCAACTTAAACTGTGAATTACAAGATGTGGCAATAGCAACAGGTGTACGAGAAGTACGTTTTGTTAACCCGAAAAAAAGCGCGGATAACCTCCCCGCTGTCAGTTTCGACCAAAGTCATCCATATATGCGGATGGATTTAACTAAATGTATTGATTGTAATCGTTGTATTCGCGCTTGTGATGAAATACAAGGTGAGCAAGTATTAAGTGCTACAGGACGCGGTTTTAATAGTCGGATAATTAAGGGGCAAGATGTCACTTTTTCCGAGTCAGATTGTGTCTCTTGTGGTGCTTGTGCACAAACTTGCCCAACGGGGGCTATTTCTGATGTTTTTCGCGCTAACGTCACTCAAGATGCTGAAAAAATTCGTACCGTATGCTCTTATTGCGGCGTGGGTTGTAATTTAGAAGTGTCAGTAAAAGATAATCAAATACAGTCAATTGAAGCGCCGGAAGATGCTAAAGTCAATGCTGGGCATACCTGTTTAAAAGGACGTTATGCTTGGCGCTTTTACAATCACCCAGACCGATTAACCAGTCCAATGATCCGTAAAAATGGAGAATTACAACCGGCTAGCTGGCAAGAAACGTTTCAATATTTAGCTAAGCGATTAACACAGATAAAATCGGCCCATGGAAGTGATGCCATCGCAGGTATTTCTTCGGCTCGCTGTACTAACGAAGAAAACTATTTATTACAGAAAATGATCCGCGTGATCATCGGTACCAATAATATTGATTGCTGTGCGCGTGTTTGCCACTCACCAACAGCTTATGGTATGCAGCACAGTTTTGGCACGGGCGCTGCCACCAATTCAATCGATGATATCAAAGATACCAATTTTATCATGCTGATTGGCGCAAACCCGACAGCAGCACACCCAGTAACGGGTGCAAAAATCAAACAAAAAGTGATGAAAGGTACGCCTTTAATTGTCATTGATCCGGTAAAAACAGAGTTAGCCCGATACGCCAACTGGCATATTCAATTACGACCAGGTACTAACGTGGCGGTACTGAATATGATGGCCTATTTTATCATCGAAGCAGAACTGGTTGATAAAGCATTTATTGAAAGTCGCACCGAGGCTTATCAATCCTATCAACAAGCTATTTTATCACTCGATATTGACGAGTTAGCGCATACAGCTGGTGTCGATAAGCACTTAGTAAAAAGTGCAGCTCTTGCCTATGCTAAAGCTGATAACGCCATGAGCTTTCACGGTTTAGGTGTGACAGAGCACAGCCAAGGCAGCCGCGCGATTATGTCTATTGCCGATCTGGTGATGCTCACCGGAAACATTGGCCGCAGAGGCGTAGGGATGAACCCACTGCGCGGTCAAAATAATGTACAAGGTGCCGCCGACATGGGCTGTCAACCTCATCAGGGTGCTGGTTATTTCCCTGTTAACCTTGATGAAAGTCACGCATATTATCAAGCTCATTATCAAAGTGAAATCCCAAAGGAAATTGGCTACAAAATCCCTGAAATGTTTAATGCCGCCATTGCCGGTGATTTAAAAGCGCTTTGGATTTTAGGTGAAGATGTTGTACAAACCGATCCTAATCAAAATCATGTCATTGCAGCGCTTTCAAACTTAGATTTATTAGTAGTACAAGAAATATTTTTATCAGAAACGGCGAAAATGGCTGATGTGGTATTACCTGGCAGCTCCTTTTTGGAAAAAAGCGGCACATTTACCAATGGTGAACGCCGTGTGCAAAAAGTGAACGCAGTTGTCGCGCCCAAACAAGGTTGTAAAACCGATGGTCAGATCATTGTTGAGATGATGAATGCCCTTGGTTATCAACAAGCTGACTATGATGCTGCAACTATGTTAGAAGAAATCGCTCAAGTGGTGCCCTTTTTTGCGGGTATCACTTGGGATAACCTTGGTGATAACGGCTTACAATGGCCTGTGAAACCATCAGGAGAAGATACACAGATTCTGCACCTTGATTCCTTTAAACGAGGTTTGGGTAAATTCCATTTTTACCCCTTTGAAGAAAGTGTTGAAGTAACTCAAAATGGCGAGCAATTTCCTTTTATATTAACCACATCACGTAATTTAGAGCACTACAATGCAGGTACTATGACCCGAAGAACCTGTAATGAAAAAATTGTTAGTGAAGATATTTTATTGATCAACCCGCAAGATGCTAAAGATAAAGGCATAGGTAATCACCAAGCCGTTCGGTTATTTTCTGCGCGCGGTGAAATCACGCTCAAAGCTGAAATCAGTGATAAGGTAAATAGCGGTATCTTATTTACTACGTTTCATTTTCCAGAATTAATGATCAATCGTGTTACTGGCGATGTCACTGACAACGAGACAAAATGTCCCGAATATAAAGTTGTTTCTGTTGACATTGAGCGCTGTGACAAAACACCCAACACTCAGGTTATTTAGAGGAGGCACAATGATTAAATTAGGTCGCTATCAACACTTTAAAGGCAATTATTATCAAGTGCTACATTTAGCAAAGCACAGTGAAACCGAAGAATACCATGTGGTTTATCAACCAGAATATGGTGAAAGAGAAATTTGGATAAGGCCGCTTTCCATGTTTGATGAAATCATAGAACGTGAGGGAGAATCTTTTAAGCGCTTTAAGTATGTGGGTGAATAATCATTGTTAATTGACCTGCTCTACAGCCAATAAATCCCCTGGCTGGCAGTCTAGCGCGTCACATAAAGCTAACAGTGTGGTAAAGCGTAATGCTTTGGCTTTACCACATTTCAACTTAGATAAATTAGCGATAGTGATATCAACCGTTTGCGATAGCTCGGTCAGCGACATTTTATTTTTCGCTAACAAAGCATCTAAATTAATTCGTACCTGTTTTGCCATCTGTGATTTTTTGATTATCAATTGCGTGTTGGGTGAATGACTTTATCGATAAACGATAAATATTTATTGATTATCGATAAATTTGTCTCTATAGTGAAACTTATCTGCTCAAAAGTCAACCACAAAGGGAAATGAGTTATGTATGTGATTTTTATACCAATCATTGCAATATTGTATCTGATAATAATTACTGTGCTTAGTTATCGATTAGGGAAAACAAAAACCGATAATCCAAAAATGGCGGCAATCATCGGTTTTATTTTGGCATGTTTACCACCATTTGCGTTAATTTATCTGGCGGTATTAGTTTTTAAAGATGAAGTATCTGTTGTTTAACCACCAAACTTTACAAATTATCAGCTAATCCAGAGTTAACACTACTTTACCGATATTTTGATTGGTCATTAATATTTGATGCGCCTGCTCTGCCTGCTGCCAAGGCAGAGTGCTATCAATCACGGGCTTTATTTCATCTTTAATGATCAATGCACTAAATTGCTGCAAAAACTCAGATACCAGTTCACTTTTATAGTGATCACTTCGATTACGCAACGTTGTCGCGCTAATACAAAGGCGTTTCATTAATAATTTTGCCACATCAAGCTGTTCACAGTAACGCCCACCAAGCATGGATAAAATGACAATTCGGCCATCAAGCGCAGCCACATTAACATTTTTACTGAGGTAATCCCCCGCTACCACATCGATAATAACATCAAAACTGAGCGCTTTATCTTTGCAATAATCCACAAAGTCAGTGTCTTTATAGTTAATCACGTGATCTGCCCCTAATGCTAAACAAGCCTGTGCTTTCTCCTGATTACTAGTGGTAACCACCACATAGGCTTGTTTAGCTTTTGCCAGTTGAATCGCCGCCGTGCCAACGCCGCTGGCTCCGGCATGGATTAATACTCTTTCATTAGGTTTTAATGAAGCAATAGAAAATAAACATTGATAGGCAGTTAGAAAGGTTTCTGCAAGGGCTGCCCCCTGAACATAGTCATAATGAGCTGGTAATTCAATTAGATGATCTGCTTTGACCCTCACGTACTCCGCATAGCCTCCGCCAGGCACTAATCCACAAACTTTATCACCAACGGCTTTATTGGTGACCTGATCGCCACAGGCAACAATTTCACCGCTAATTTCTATACCTAGTACCGTCGATTCTCCCTTTGGTGGTGGATATTGACCGGCTCTTTGCAAAATATCAGCGCGATTAACACCAATGGCTTTTACTTTTACTAAACATTCTTTTTCGCTAATTGTAGGCGTAGCGATACTATTAAACACCAGCGATTGCTGCTGGTCTACATCAATAAACTTCAACGATTTACCCTTTTATTGTTAGCCAATTGAGAAATGATTATGATCTTGCCAAGGTACTTCTTTGGTAGTGACATTAGTGACTTCTGCTGACTCAGGACCATGATTTAACCATTGGATCATTTTATCAACATTTTCCTGTTCACCACACATTAATACTTCAACATCTCCATCTCCAAGGTTATGAGCGTATCCGCTTAAACCATACTCAATTGCCATTTGTTGGCTAGAAGCACGAAAGTATACGCCTTGTACTTTGCCACTAACTCGGGCTAGATAACTCACACTCATCACTCATCTCTCTTGTTAATTTTTTTAAATAGATGATTGCACCTAATGATAGCATTGACTAAACTCGGCGCAATTTATTAATGCATTACTAAGTATAGGCAAATGTCAGCAATTATTTATTTAAAAGTCAGTCGTGAGAAGTCATTATTGAGGAAACACCCTTGGGTGTTCTCAAAAGCGATCAATAAAATCAAAGGGAATCCTATGTTGGGGGACACGGTTGATATTTGTGATCATAAAGGAAACTGGCTGGCACGCGGTGCCTATTCACCAGAATCTCAAATTAGAATAAGAGTGTGGACATTTGATCAAAGTGAAGAGATTGATCAGGAATTTTTTCGTAAAAAATTGTTAAATGCCCAAAAAAGACGTGACTGGTTTATCGAACAAGGCCAATTAACAGGTTATCGATTAATTGCTGGTGAATCGGATGGACTCCCTGGCATTACCATAGATAAGTACGATAACTTTATTGTTTGCCAGCTACTTAGTGCCGGTGCCGACTTTCACCGATACACCTTAGTAGAATGCTTAAAATCACTTTATCCCGATTGTCATATTTATGAACGCTCTGATGTTGATGTGCGTAAAAAAGAAGGTTTAGAACCTGTAACGGGTTGGTTAACCGCTCCACATACCACTACCCAAACAGTCATCGAAGAATATGGCATTAAAATCCACGTCGATGTCGCACAAGGCCATAAAACTGGCTTTTATCTCGATCAAAGAGAGTCACGCGTAACCGCTGGGCGTTATGCGAAAGGTAAATCGGTGCTGAATTGCTTCTCTTATACCGGTACGTTTTCCTTGCATTGTGCAGCAAATCAGGCAAAAGAAGTGATCAATGTTGACGTTTCAGAACAAGCCCTAGATATTGCCAAACAAAACCTAGCATTAAATCAACTCGATGATGCAAACGTCAGTTTTATTAAAGAAGATGTGTTTAAGTTATTACGACGTTTTCGCGCAGAAAAGCGAACATTCGATATGATTATTTTAGATCCGCCAAAATTTGTCGAATCTAAAGCACAATTAACGGGGGCATGTCGTGGTTACAAAGATATCAATATGTTAGCCATGCAATTGCTCAATCCAAATGGCACATTGTTAACATTTTCTTGTTCAGGTTTAATGGAAGCGAGCTTATTTCAAAAAGTGGTCGCGGATGCAGCATTAGATGCAAAACGAAATACCTACTTCGTTGAGCGCTTACATCAAGCCCCAGATCACCCTGTTTCATCCAATTATCCTGAAGGATATTATTTGAAAGGTTTAGTGTGCCAAGTAGAATAACTACTTGGCCACCGCTAGCTAATCTATCTCGGCAATATTAATGCCGACTAAGAAGCACTCCGGCCCTTCTTCTGTGACTCGTACGACTTTTCCTCGAACATCTAGAGGTTGTACGGCATTGCCTGCAGAATCTACACTCACTCGAACATTAGTATTAATTTCTATTGGGTGTGGCATTTCAATTGCGATGCCAGTAGCACTTAAATCACGACAAGTGGCTGTGACCATGCTGTTGGCTTCATCATCGATAATAGTCACCGTAACATCACTATTAAGCATCATGCGGTAAAAGCTGCGTTTATCATCGTAATTAACCATTAATTACTACTCCATATATTATTATTGCCGCTTAACTCAGTTATACCCATTGCACAAATGCATGTCAAATTGCTTGCACTGGGTAAACTTAAGTGAAAACCAGCAGCTAATCACTGACCAAAGAGGCTAAATGCTGGTTGATCCGCTTTGCCGATATTGGATAAGCCGTTTTCAAATTTTGCGCAAATAATGAAACGCGAAATTCTTCTATCATCCAGCGTGTTTGTTTCACTTGAGCCGATAATGATGGATCATGTTGCACTTTCGCCAAGCTTTGTTGATATAACTCCTGAACTTTTGCGATATCCAGCATTTTTAAACGATCTTGATTAGGATCGACCGGTAATTTTTCTAATCGTCTTTGTATCGCTTTTAAATAACGCTCAATGTCAGCCATTTTTTCAAAACCCGATTGGGTAATAAAACCTTTATAAACCAACTGAGCTAAATGCTGTTTAATATCACCATGAGATTGAATAACGTTTAGCGGCACATTTCCTTTTAGCTTTTTATTGATCTCATGCGCTAATCTCAATACTTGCTCAACTTTGATCGCTAAGTTTAATACCGTATCGGCAATTTCAGCACGCACATGGTCTTTTGCTTGAACAAATGCCTGCTCATGATTAGGTATTTCAGGTAATTGGCTAATTAAATACTGGCAAGCGGCAAAGACACAGTCATTCAATAATTCGTTCATCGAGCCAAATGGATTAAAATATAAACCCAGTTTGGCTTTATTAGGCAATTTTTGCTGTAAATATTTAATTGGTGAAGGGATATTTAACAACACTAAACGAGCTACCCCTGATAGCATAGCTTGCTCAGCTAACGCTTGCTGTTCAAATAACTCAATCGCCACTGTTTTTTGTTTATCCACCACAGCAGGAAATGCTTTAATGGTTAAGTTAGCGACTTTCTTCTGATAACTTTTTGGTAACTCTGCAAAATCCCATTCTGTAATGTTAGTTCGCTCTATGCCTTTTTCAGCCACCTTTTTGATTGACGCTTTAACTTTACCTCTAAGTTGTTGCTGTAAAGCAATGAGATCACGCCCTTGTGCTTGTACTTTCCCTTTATCATCAATCACTTTAAAGTTAATGCAAAGGTGTTCAGGCACAGTAACGCCTTGCCAATCCTCGTCTGATATTTTCACGCCCGTCATACGTAATAACTGCTTAGCAACGGCTTGTTTAATGCGATTGTTATCGGGTGTAATGGCAGCTAAACAAGCGTCAGCGTAATTAGGAGCTGGGACAAAATTACGTCGAAGTGATTTAGGCAGACCTTTGATCAGTGCAATAATCAAATCATATCGTAACGCTGGAATTTGCCAGTCAAAACCTATGTCTTGCACTTGATTTAAGATGCCAATGGGAATATGCACACTTACCCCGTCATCAGGATCACCAGGACTAAAATGATAACTTAAAGCAAAGGTTAAATTACCTTGTTGCCAAACATCAGGATACTGCGCTTTACTAACTTTTTCACTGGTTTCATTCAGCAAAAATTCACGAGTAAAATTAAGTAATTTTGGCTGCTTTTCTTTGGTTTTCTTCCACCAAGATAAGAAGCTTCTTTGACAAATAACATCAGACGGAATTTTACTACTGTAGAAATCAAATAGCTGCTCTTCATCGACGAGAAAGTCTTTACGGCGCGCTTTTTGTTCTAGTTTTTCAACTTCACGAACTAAGTCTCGATTGCGCTGAAAAAATGACTCTCGGATTGTTGCGTCACCATTGACTAGGGCTTCTCGAATGAAAATCTCACGGCATGTCTGAGGTTCAATTTGATTAAAATTAACCTTACGTTTGCTAACAATGATCAAGCCATATAACGAAACCTGCTCATACGCCATCACAGCGCCCTGCTTTTTCTCCCAATGAGGTTCACTGTAGCTACGTTTCACTAAGTGCCCTGCCATTGGCTCCAACCACAGAGGATCAATTTTCGCTACCATACGCCCAAACAACCGACTAGTTTCTACCAGTTCCGCGGTCATTATCCATTTGGGTGGCTTTTTCGCTAAGGCAGAACCTGGGAAAATGTAAAACTTAGAGCCGCGCGCACCTTTAAATTCTTTATTTTCATCAAGCTGCCCTAAGTGACTAAGCAAACCAGACAAAATTGATTGGTGGATAACCTCTTGTGCCTGGCTATTTTCTTCTGAAAACTCAAGCGATGACATGGCAATATTGCTATCTTTTAACGCCAATTTCAGTTGACTAAAAATATCTTGCCATTCACGTATGCGAATATAAGACAAAAACTCTTTTTGACATAACTTTCTAAACTGGTTGTTAGATAGTTGTTTTTGTTGCTCTTGAATATAATGCCATAAGTTTAAAAAGCTTAAGAAATCTGACTGCTTGTCTTTAAAGCGGTTATGCTTTTCATCAGCTGCTTGTTGTTTCTCATATGGACGCTCTCGTGGATCTTGGATGCTAAGCGCACTGACTATAATAAATACTTGTTCAACACATCCTAGCTCAATACTGGTTAATACCATCTTAGCTAAACGTGGGTCAACTGGATATTTAGCAAGGTGTCGCCCTGCTTTAGTTAAATGAGTACGGCCTTTTTTGCTATAAGTGGCATTAAGCTCTTCGAGCAAGCGAATGCCATCATTGATATTACGGTTATCTGGCGCTTGTACAAATGGAAAGTCGGCAATACTGCCTAAATCTAACGTCAGCATCTGCAAAATAACGGTAGCAAGGTTAGTGCGTAATATTTCAGGATCTGTAAATTCAGGACGCGATAAAAAATCATCCTCAGAATATAAACGAATACACACACCTTCAGAAACACGACCACAACGACCAGCACGTTGATTGGCACTTGCTTGTGAAATAGGTTCAATCGGCAACCGTTGCACCTTGGTACGGTAACTATAGCGAGAGATCCTTGCCGTGCCAGGATCAATCACGTATTTAATGCCAGGTACCGTTAAACTTGTTTCAGCAACATTGGTGGCTAAGACAATATTTCGCCCTTGGTGCGGTTGAAATATACGGTTTTGTTCTTGCACCGTTAACCGCGAATATAATGGTAATATTTGCGTATGTTTAAGCTTTGCTTTCTCTAGTGCATCAGCGGTATCACGAATTTCTCGTTCACCATTAAGAAAGACTAAAATATCGCCCATACCATAGCTGGATAGTTCATCTACCGCCGCTAAAATTCCAGTAATGATGTCGGCATCTTCATTATTTTCGTTTAACGGGCGATAACACATCTCAACAGGATAAGTACGTCCTGACACCTCAATAATCGGCGCTGGCTCACCTGACGCGGAAGTAAAATGTTGAGAAAAACGCTCAGGATCTATGGTGGCGGACGTGATAATCACTTTTAAATCTGGGCGCTTTGGTAAGATTTGTTTTAGGTAACCTAAAATAAAATCAATATTTAAGCTACGCTCATGCGCTTCATCGATGATAATGGTGTCGTATTGACGCAATAACCTATCTTGCTGCATTTCTGCTAACAAAATACCATCTGTCATTAATTTGATATAACTGTTTTCGCTGACTTGATCGGTAAACCTTACTTTGTAACCGACAATATCGCCGAGTTGGCTGTCTAACTCTTCCGCGATCCTAGCACCAACAGTACGTGCTGCTATTCGTCTTGGTTGAGTATGACCAATCATGCCTTCGATGCCACGACCAAGCTGTAAGCAGATTTTCGGAATTTGCGTGGTTTTACCTGAACCTGTTTCACCGGCAATGATCACCACTTGATGTTGTTCAATTGCCTGAGCAATTTTTTCCACATTTTGTGAAACCGGTAACGCTTCGGGATAGCTAATCGCTAGCTGCTGTTGTTGCTTATTATTTTTATGCTCAATGGAGCGTTCAATTTGTTTTTGAATGTGTGCTAACTGACGCTGCTGTTTTTCTTCATCGCGTAATTTTCTAATTTGATGAAGACGGTTTTTTAAGCGCGCACGATCGGCTAACCGGGTATTAGCAAGTTGGGAAAATACATCAGAAATAACAATAACTGGCTTCGGGGAAACGTCTGTAGACAAAATACTCTCAGAAAAACAACTAAAAAGCGTATTTTATCAAGTCTCCCCTATGAATACCAAATAATATCGGTGATCGGGAATCTATTTGCCTGCTTGGAAAGACGATCGTAGATGTTTATCTAATGCATGTAACACATCGTTACGACAAATAGTGCCGAGTAAATTGCCATCATCATCAACCACTGGATAGACTTTAGGCTTGTTTTTTAACATGTTCTGGCCTAATTCAACGACACTGTCATAGGGTTTAACAGAAAGCACTTCTTTGCGCATTAAGTCATTAACGTCTTTTGTTTGCTCATTAAAATAAATGGACTTGAGCATGGCAGACATCACATCACTTTCAGACAAAAATCCAATTAATCGATGATTATCATCAATCACTGGCCCACCGATTTGTTTAGTTTTTAAAAATCGTAACGACGCTTCTTCCACTACCATTTCAGGAGTAAATGTCACCGGATAGTGGTTCATATATTCTTTTACTTGTACAGATTCCATAGCAAAGCCTTTCAACTATTATTATTAACGCCTTCAATTTAACTGTAGACCGATATTTTAATTATTTCCTAAATTTATCAGAATATTGTCAAAGTTTTTTTCTATTGTAGAGATAAAAATTGCTCAGACTTTGATCCAGCTAAAAGTTGTCTCACTTCTTTTGTCATTTTTTTATAAGGTGAACGCAAATGAGACTTTAAATGTGGCAATATTTTCTTAGGATGAACTTGCTTAACGTGGCTCCATATAGCTAAGGTATATAAAACCTCTTGTTCTGGTAGCGCTGCTTGTCTATTAGCTCTAGGGTTATAGCATGAACCACAACCACCTTTAAACTGATAAGCCGTATTAGCAAAAATCACCCCAAACCCCATAGCGCAAGCGACAACTTCTATCGCTTGTGGAATAAGCTCTTTACCGCCTGGCGGTAACACTTGCTGTTGCTGAATTAGCATATATGCTAATTGCTGGACATAAAACGCTATCAAGTCTTGTGGTTGATTGATTTGCGCAGGATTATAAACCACTTGCAACGGTTGACTGCTCTCAATCATTTGACAATCGACATTCTCACCTCGTAATGGACCAGCAAAAGCTAACAAAGGCGCGGTGTGATTGTCATAATGAGTCATAGAGTTTAACGTGATCGGCCACTTTTCCATCCCTGCATACAGTATCGTTTGTTGGAAAATGGTCTCGACCAATTGCTCTACGCTATTAACACGCCCTGGATAACATTGATTGGTCGGTAAAATTACCTGTGCATCAGTATGATAGATATTCGTTGTAAAGTATTTATCCGCCCAGGCAAAGGTATCTAACAACCATTGCCTGGTATCTTCATCAACAAACGGTTTTTGATTAAATAGAGAAAACATGCTGGTTAGTCTTTTGTTTTGGGTAAGCCATCGGGTAATTGTTGCTGCTGCCAAGCTTTAGAGCCATAGAGTGGCACGGTAGAAATAGAATGATGATGGCTGCCAGAGGATTCCTTGGTTGAATAAGACAAATAAATCAGCGTTTGGTGTTCTTGATCGTAAATACGTCTGACTTTTAAGCTTTTAAACAGGATACTTTTAGATTCCTTAAATACCACTTCGCCATTTTTAGACTTATCAATGGTAGCAAGATCTTGTAAAGCTATTGCGCCTGTTTGTCGACAAGCAATTGACATATCAGAAGGGTCCGAAAAATCTAAGTCGGCTTCAATATGACTAATATGACAAGTGACACCAGCAATTTTAGGATCTTTTTTGGCGACAATTACCACATCTTTTGTGGTAAATAATCCAAGGCTGACTTTGCCGACATCATCCGAACATCCGGTTAAAGCCAAAGCACACAATAATAAACAAAGTAACTTATTCATGATGAAAGATCCCTATGCTTGTTTGTCCATTAGAAGATTTACTGGCACGATACATGCCTTTACTATTAAATGGCATAGCAATATTACCTTTGGGGTCAATGGCAATAACGCCACCAGAACCCCCTGCTTTCACTAACACTTGGTTAATTACTTGATCCGCAGCCTCGTTAAGTGATAATTTTTGATATTGCACACGCGCACAGATATCTGCAGCAACATGATATCGGATAAAATACTCACCATGTCCAGTTGCTGAGACAGCACAACTGGCATTATTGGCATAAGTGCCAGCACCAATAATTGGTGCATCGCCGATACGACCAAAACGCTTAGCTGTCATCCCTCCGGTTGAGGTACCAGCACTAAGATTACCTTGTTTATCTAATGCGACTGCACCAACGGTGCCTACTTTGTATTCTGTATCAAGCAATTGATGAGCTGCTTGGAAATCTTTTAGCTCTTGCTCCTTTTCGATTAATTTTTTCTTTGCTCGTAATAAAGAGCGGTATCGAGCATCGGTATCAAAGTAGCTATTATCAACCATCGCCATTCCCTGACGCTTGGCAAACTGCTCCGCGCCTTCTCCACTTAACATCACATGTACTGATTTTTCCATTACCTGCTCTGCTAATGCAATCGGACTTTTTACTGTTTTAACCCCTGAGACTGCACCAGCATTAAGGGTTTTACCATTCATAATTGAAGCGTCGAGCTCATGCGTACCATCAAAGGTATAAACAGCACCTTTGCCAGCATTAAATAGTGGCGATTGTTCTAATACTTGAATGGCAGCAATCACCGCTTGTTGGCTGGATTTGCCTTGTGCTAATAATTGGTAACCTGCATTAACTGCTTCACTGAGTTTAGATTCATAACGCTTTCTTTTTTCAGGCGTCATTTTACTTTGACTGATCGCACCCGCACCACCGTGAATAGCAATAGCAAACGGTTGCTGTTCTGCCAATACGGGGAATGTGATATTGGCTAGGCTAAATGCGCTAAGCAAACAAGCAAGTTTTAAAGGGAAGTTTTTCATTATTGTTATCTCTTTTTCAGCAAGAGATAACAATGTGCAAGAAATCCTAATGCAATGCAAGCTAAGCCCATGATAATTAGGACAAGCTATCAAATAAAATGGCACTGGACTTATGCAATTTCCTTGTTAAGCTATCATCAGGTCATACCAGAGAATAATAACCATGGATTATCAATATATAACCGTCACACTCAACCAGCAAATAGCTAATGTTGAATTGGCAAGGCCCGAAAAGCATAATGCGATTAATATGACATTGTTTAAGGAATTAATTCACTTAGCAAAATCATTACGCAAAGACCGTCAGTTGCGTGCCGTCATTATTTCAGGTCAAGGTGAAGACTTTTGTTCCGGTATTGATATCAAATCGCTGTTTGGTTCAAGTAAAAATGCCATGAAACTATTGTTTAAAGTGCTGCCATGGCGTTCAAATAAAGCACAGCAAGTTTCTACTTTATGGCGAGATTTGCCTGTTCCTGTCATTTTTGCACTACATGGTAAGTGCTGGGGAGCTGGCTTACAAATCGCATTAGGCGGTGATTTTCGAATTGCGACACCTGACGCCTCGCTATCAATTATGGAAGCAAGGTGGGGCTTGATCCCCGATATGGGTGGCAATATTGCATTAAAAGAGTTAATGCCGATTGATCAGGCTAAACTACTGGCAATGAGCGGCAAAGAACTTTCGGGTCATCAAGCATTGGCGCTTAACCTACTGACACAAGTGGCTGAAGATCCGCTACAAGCTGCAACACAACTAGCAAATCAGCTTAGTCATTGTTCGCCAGATTCGATTGCTGGCTGTAAAAAATTGTATAACCGCACATGGCAGAAAAGTAACGGATTGACTTTGGCAAAAGAGAGCTGGTATCAGATTAAAATTTTACTGGGTAAAAACTATCTCATTAAAGGGGCCAATCAGCGAAATGCCGATCAGCCAGCAAAACCTTTTAAAGCGAGATCACCGTGGTAAAAACTCTGATAGCTATCATTTTAATAACGGATGATCTTCAGGCAACTGCTTAGCAATCCATAATGCTAATTTATGTTTCATACTGAGTAAATCTTCTTTATCAGCCGGTAATGGGTGAATAAGTTTGTCATTGACCAATAAACGATACAAAGCCTCAATTTTTTCTTTCGAAGCATCTGTTGCCGAAAATCCTTTGTAGCCGCGGTTTTTGGCATACTTTTCACCGATTTCAATGGCTTTTTTTAAGAGCGCTGTTTCGTTTTTTATTTTTTTCATGCTGACTACCTTTCTATAATGTTACTTTGCTATTGATACTTAGGGCGGTAATGCTCTATATCAGCTAAATTTTATTTATCATTGATTTATCAAACGTTTCATTGTCGATATCAAGCGACAACTCATCAATTAATGTTTGCAGTTTGTTTGCCTCTTGAGAAACATGGCTCATGGTTAAGGTGTTGTCATCTAAAAAATAGATCTGTTTTAGCGTGGCATAATAATAACTTAACACGATAATGGCTATGCTATTATGATCATTAAATGCAGCAGATTTAATATGTTTTAGTTTGCGGTAAATAGCATTATGGATTTGTTTAACCTGCCAAACATAGTAAATTTCATTAAAATACGCATGGTTTTTCAGGCTATTTAGTATGGCTGCACATGCTAGCAATGATAAAATGACACCTAATAAGTTATATTTAAAATTATTGGACTCTTGTGATGCAATAGCCGTCAGCTTGATCCCTTGTTCAGAAAATATACTTATCATCACACTACCAAATACTAACGAAAGTACTGCTAAAACAAGGATAAAGCCAATAATCACTCGGGTTAAACGTTGACGGTAAATTGCTTTATCGATTGATTTAATTTCCATTAATTTTTCTCACTATTGATTAAAACCTGAATAACGTAACACTTTACGTTCTACCCCCTGAAACCAGACGGCTTTGTTACTATCTAAAGTTAACTGTTTTTTTGCTCGGGTTATGCCAGTATACAATAATTCACGGGATAACAATTGGTTATCAGGATCTTTTGGTAAAACCATAGCAACATGGTCAAACTCGCTTCCTTGGGTTTTGTGAATGGTCATCGCATATACCGTTTCAAATTTAGGTAAACGACTCGGGAGTATGGCTTTGACATCCCCTTGTTGCTGCTCAAACATCGCCATCAAATGCCCTGCCTTATTTTGCCATAGTAAACCAATATCGCCATTATAAAGCCCTAATGAATAGTCATTTTCGCTGATCATTATTGGCTTCCCATGATATAAGTGTTCGTTATTGAATTGGGTCGCTTTGGCCGGAAAATTTTCAACTAATAGCTGCTCTATCGCCCTATTTAATTGCTCAACTCCCGTTTCACCATTTCGTGTTGGTGTCAGTATTCTAAATTGCCCCATTAACGCAAAAGCATGACTAACTGATGTTGCGTGTTGAATGGGGGCATAATATTGCTTAACTAATGGCGTTAACCAAGACATTACCCCAGAACACCAAGATAATTGCGGTATACGATCTTGTGCAGATTGTTGTAATAACTGCCAGCTAGCTTCAAACTCGCCATTAATGACAGCATTAGCCAGCAGCCCTATCCCGCCTTTACCATCAAAGCGGCGACTATGGGTTAAATAGGTGACATGATCATTGGCACCGTTCGCAACTGTTGGTAGGTGTTTCTCGCCAGTAATTGCTTTTAGGTAGTGGTAATTATCAGCACTGTATTGGCTCTGAGAATTTGGCGTTAAATCAGCTAATATACTGCCTGCTGCTACTGATGGTAGTTGCTGTGCATCCCCTAATAATATCACCCGACAATTTGTTGGCAACGCACTTAACAATCTGGCCATTAAAGGTAAATCTACCATGGAGACTTCATCGACTAATAACACATCAAGATCGAGCTTGTTATCACCATTAAAACGAAAATTGGGAGAATTTGGCATCACACCTAATAGACGGTGAAGCGTTTGTGTCTCATGAGGAATTTTATTTAATACTTCATTGGCAATCATTCCTCTAAAGCCAGCAACGGCATTGTTAATAGACTCAGATAATCGTTGTGCCGCCTTACCTGTTGGCGCAACAAGCGCCATCGATAAATCTTGCTCAGGGTGTAATTTGACCAATGCAGCTAATAGTTTAGTCACAGTATAGGTTTTCCCTGTGCCAGGTCCGCCCGCAATGATAGAAAAACGCTTATTTAAAGCATTGGCGACGGCTATTTTCTGCCAATCAATATCATTTTGATCATCATCGTGAGTTTGCGGGAAAAGTGAATTAAGACAATCCGTTAACTGGGGGTAATGGTTAGCATCGAATAAAACTGCTGCGCCAGATTGTTCATTAATATAGCTTTGCAATACGTGTTCAAAACAAAAATAACGGCGAAGATACAAACATTGCTTAGTAAAAACAATTGCTTGCTCATCATCAACTGAAAGCGCTAAACAATTAAATAACTTGGTTAACACATCGATTTTTGCAAAACGAAAACCTTGATGGGTGATCACGCCATTTTCATCACTGAAAAGTCCTATGGTCTGATCGGCAATAGCATGTAAAGGTAAACAACTATGACCAGCTCTTAAGCTGGTACTTAATGCGATTAAACTATGATAACACTGGTCAAACTCTGCGCTAGTGAAAGCAGCAGTATGTTGCTCCAGTAAAATTTCACTAAACTGTTTGGCAAAAAAGTAGTCTATTGCCGCTAGATCATGTAATTGCTGCTGCGCCTGTGCAAAACGGGCATAAGGCAATTTTAGAATCTGCTGAGTTGTTTCCTTGCTCACAATTCTGCCTCGCTTATGTCATTATTTTTGAGATTATTAGCTTGTGAATCTGCAAAAATACCATCTAATTGCATAAGTTCATCTACGGTAATTTCACGATAATAAACACCTGTTTGCTCAATTTCCTGCTCAGGATTCATACCACGCAGGTACAGATAAAGTACGCCACCAAAATGCTGCTCTGGCTGATAATTATCAAGCGTTTGTGTTAAATAACGATGCAAAGCTAAGCTATAGATTAAATATTGCAAATCATAATGGTGCTCAATAACGTTTGATTGCAGTCGTTGTGGTGAATAATCTTGAAGCTGCTCACCTAAATGATTCGACTTATAATCTGCAAGGTAAAATTTTCCCTGATGCTCAAAAATAAGATCAATAAAGCCATGCATCATGCCTTTGAGCTGACGATGATATGAAATGTGTAATCGTTTAGATACTGACCCGCCTTCAGCATTGTCCCGATGTGCAATTAACAGCCGTGACAGCTGCTCAACATTGGCATTTTTCATCGGGAAATAAAACTCAGCTTCTTTGAGCACCTTACTGGCTGATAAATCCGCTAAGCAAAATTGCTCGTCCTTAACTTTTAAAGGCGTTATTAATACTTGTTCAAGCCAATGGATTAAATCAGACTGACTATATCCTGTCGGTAATTCACCATACTTTATTGTCGCCCATTGTAATACTTGCTCAAACTCCGGCTGTGTAAAATTGATATGTTCAAAAATATAATGGAGAAAATTACCGGTATTTGCCCCTTTGGTTAAAACAAAGCGTAATTGTGAACTCGTTGCTAAAACTCGAGCAGGCACAATACCTTCTTGCTCAATGGCTAGATTATCTCTATCAGGTGCTGAGACACCATTATCACGAATATTTCGACTCAACGCGGTAAATGAAGAAAGCCACCAGTCTCTTTCAATCTGCCCACTAAACTGTGCCGCGTGAAGTTCAAACTCGATTTGTTGATCACTGCCAATCTGCTCAGCTTGCACATCACTGTCGATCACAGTTAGCGCAATATCATCAGGCTGTTGTGCCGCCATTTCGGTAAAGTGCTGTATAATGTCGCTATCTTGTTGCCACTGACAAGTTAACCCTATTGGTGATAAATGATATTTTTCAAAGGCCGTGGTTAATACATAACAGCGTTGCTCTGCTCGTGTTACAGCAACATAAAGTAAACGCACCGTTTCAGCATAGGCTTCTTCACTCATCCGTTGTTTCGCACTCGCAGAGCCTGTTAAACTGACTGTTTGCACGCCTTGTTCATCATGATATTCAATTAATGACACATTACGCTGACCGAACTTTAATGGATCTTTATGTCGACTGGCAAAAGGCACGAATACCACCGGATATTCCAAGCCTTTTGAACCATGTTGAGTGACAATTTTAATTAGATCCGCTTCACTTTCTAAACGAAGTTCGCTTTCAATGTCTGGATGCTCAGCTTGGCGTTGCTGATCAAACCAATGGAGCAATTCTTGTGGCTGTCGATGGCGTTGACTCGCCGTTTGTAACACTTCGAACAAATGCAATAAATTGGTTAAGGTGCGTTCACAGCCCTCGCCGGTAATCACTAAATGTTGATGCAATAAGGTTAAGGCCATGGCAATAAAGCCTTTGTCGAACCACTGGCGTCGTAGCTCTGCATAAACCACTTTCATTTCTTGCCACGCTAGATCATCTTGTTGTAATTGATATAGCGCTTGCGCATGATAAGGTAATAACGGGCTAGCTAAGCTGGCACAAAATAGCCGCTCATTTTCTAAATATAAAATGCCATTAAGTAATTGAATTAACTGCTGAGTTTGTTCACTGTGTAATAAATTTGCCCGATCACTTAAATAAACCGATGCAAGGCCTGCTTGAAATAAAGCTTGTTTAATTTCAGCCGCTTCGGTGCCATCACGAACTAATAACGCGATGTCTTTTGCAGCAACTTGTGGCTTATCCGCGCTGAGTAAACTGACTATTTCGTTGACACACCAAGTCGCCATTTGACTGCGAAAACTTTGTGGCACATGCTTTTTTACCTCTTGTGGAGAAAAATGGATAAAATGCAACGCAGGACTGGCTGCCACCTGCTCTTTAGCTCGCTCAACCGCTACTGGGGAGGCTTTTACTGGGTGATAAGGGATCGAAAAACGAAAGACATCTGCCGGTTTATCGGTTAAAGCATTACCGTAGAATAAACGGTTATAGCCATTTATCATCGGCACGGTTGAACGCCAGTTGGTGTCCATCAACCACTGCTGATCACAAGCATTTCTTGCCGATAAATATGCAAAGATATCGCCACCACGGAAACCATAAATCGCTTGTTTAGGATCGCCGATCATAAATAATGCGCCTATTTCTCGATTGAAATACATGGCTTTGGCAATGGCTAGTTGTGAGCTGTCGGTGTCTTGAAACTCATCTATTAACGCATAAGGATATTGTTGAAATAAGCTATCGGCAAGTCGTGTATCCGTTTGATCAGCAAGTTTATACGCAAGCCTTTCGACTAGATCATCAAAGGTTAAAATATTGGCTTGCTGTTTAAGTTTGAGCACTTGCGCGCGAATATGCTCAATACCTTGTTTAACAATTGCCAAGGCTTCACGTTTGGCAATATCAGTGAGCAACGTTTTTGCCAATGATTTTACTTGATTAGCAGCAGAAAATACCTCAACTAGCTGTTCTTTTGCCTTTGAACGACTAAAACGCCTACCATCGATAAAGCTGTCAGGCATAGGGTTCGCGGCTTGTTGATGATCGTCAGCAACCGCTTGTAACCAATCTATCAGTTGTTGATATTCAACTTCGCGTTTCTCTTGCTCTTTTGCAGGTTTACCCTCGACTAACTCAGCAAATAGAAAGCTCTTATTGTTAGTCAACGAGTCGAAGGCTTGCATGGCAAGTGTAGTAAAATGCCTAATAATTTCTGTACTATCGTCCAGTTGTAATTGGCTGTCTTGATTGAGTGCTTTGGCAAAGTCGCTAATTAACTTTTCTGGTACAGGCCAAAACTGCACCACTTGTTTAAATGCCATGGCATCACTAGCTAATTGTCGATACCAATCTTGCACTGCCTGTAACACTAATGTTTGCTGTTCGCCTTCCATTTGTGAATTAAACGCAATCCCGCTTTCAAATGCGTATTGAGTTAACACGCGTTTACAAAAGCCATGAATGGTATAAATGGCTGCTTCATCTAAATACAGCAGTGCTTGGCTTAAGATTAATTTCGCTTGTTGTGGCTCAACTTTTTTACTGATGGCTTTAAAATAATCATCGGTTTCAATCAACTCATGCCATTGACTCAACGCTAAACGAATAAAACTATCGATACGACCACGTAACTCTTCGGTCGCATCTTTAGTAAAGGTCATCACCAAAATTTGTTGAACAGTTAATTGCTTTTCTAATAATAACCGCAGATAAATACGGGTAATGTTGTATGTTTTACCTGTCCCGGCACTGGCTTCAATTAAATGAATGCCCGATAAAGGAATATCTTGAGCAACTAAATGCTCAAATGCTTTACTTGGCTTGAATTCTGTCATTGATTGACCTGCAATACGTCGGTAAAAAGGGTTTGATATACCTGTTGTAACGGCGGCAAAATAGTTTCAAGCTCAGGACATTGTTGCCAAAAATAACGAATATAAGGATCATCACCAAAAGCAACACCATAATAATCATCGTACCAAAATTGCTCAAAATTTAGTTGTTCAAAGCGCTTTGCTTTATAGTACTTTTCGGCCAAAGCACCGTTTAATAACAGTGGCTGTTTTTGCCCTTGGCAATATATCAACAACAATTGCACCAATAGCTGCTTAGCATCACCGACTGACTGATAACAAAAATGTTTAGTGCATTGGTTTTTAGTATCGAAATAATAACCATGACTGGTATCAACTTCTAATAAACGCTGCTCTTTAGCGGAAAGATTTTCGTTGCCGACCATTCTTTGCTGCCAAGATTGCAGCAACAATAAATCAAGATATTGCTGCATAAAATCCTTCGCCTTTGGCGAACTGGGTCGATAATAAACGAGTTGGCTGCCGGTAAAATAGATTCGGGTGGTAACCGTTATTTCAGCTATTGGCTCATTAGATTGAGCACTAGGAACGTTGAGCACAACCGAAAGATCAGCACTTTCTATCTCAGCGTCAATACTCTGTGAGATATAATGAAATAGCATCAGGCTATCATCATTGAGCTTATCAAGCAGATCATCAGTATGAGGTAAATCAGGTAACTTACCCGATAACCGTGCTTTACTTGCTTGTAAAGCCACAATATGTTGCTCATCAACACTAGGCTTTATATTAACAGTACTTTGCTCGACATGATGCGGCTTTAATAGCTCATTAACCAAGTGTTGCTTATATAAATAACTGGTTAAATGATCACAACTAAAAGGTTCATCATCAATCAGGCTCTGTTGTTGCTCGTCTAAGTACAATGACAACACTTGCTGAGCAAAATAGCGTGATGGATGTTGAAAAAACGCTAATAACGCTTTTACTGATAAAGTAAACTCATTAGCTTGATGATGCTCTTCAATCATCCATGATAAATCGGATGACTGATGATTGTTATTAGCTGCTTGCATCTGTTGATTAAGCGCTAACCAATTGCTATCAAAACTGGCAAACTCACCTTGATAATTTTTCTCACTATAGGGCTGCAGAGCCAATTGCCTGATGTCAGCCGCATCATCGTCTGTCAATTGCCAGCCATATCCAACTGACAAATAATCCATTAGCTCTTTTAATACGATAGACGGCTGTTTAATGGCATTATTGCGAACATTTCGCCCTTGGTAACTTAGATACAAATTATTTCTGGCAGAGATAAGCGCTTCTAAAAATAAATACCTATCATCGCCTCGTCTTGAACGGTCACCTAAACGACTGCTTGCTAAGCTCATCAAATCAAAGCCTAGAGGCTGCCTTTGTCTTGGATATTCACCATCATTTAAGCCTAAAATAGCTACCACTTTAAACGGGATGCTACGCATAGGTAACATCGAGCAAAAAGTCACTTGCCCGACCATAAACTGTCGACCAGGATCCGGTTGACTAAAATGCTGTTCGAGGAATTCTTTAACTACTGAAAGCGGAATACTATGATTAAATTCTGCATGATGACAATATTCAACTAAGTGCTCAATCGCTTGATAAATAACATTAAAATCATCGGTTTGACTAGCGAATAACTCCTCAAGCAAACTATGTAAAAAACGTTGCCACTGCACAGGATCGCGCGCTGTATTTAACGAGGCACTAAAATACTGTAATTGCTCAATCACTAACATTAGCTTACCTAATAACACCGCATCACTGCCTTCTACAAGAGGTAAAACCAACTTGTCGTTATAGATTGCTTCTGTTGAAGAATAGGCAAAACCTTCTAATAATCGAGCTAAGCCATACTGCCAGGTAAACTGTATGGTTTGAGGTGTATTATCCAGTAACTGTTGTTTATGTGTTTGATCTATTCCCCAGTGAATACTTGCTTGTTCCACCCAAACAGTAATTTTATCAAGATCTTCTATGGTTAAATCAAACTTTTGCTGCATTGCCGGAATACGAAGCCAAGATAAAATTTGACTCACTTGAAAGCGGCTATCGGGCAATGTCAGTAATTCGGAAAATGCAGCAACTAACGGATCGGCATCTTTACTGACCCTGTCAGCAATTGAACAAGGAAGTGGTGGAACATCACTGCCTATCTCTTGCCACCCTTGTGCAAATACGGCATTGACATAGGGAGCATATTGTTCAACTTGTGGGCACATGATCACTACGTCTTTGGGGGTTAAACTGGGATTTTGATTAAACTGATGTAACAGCCAATCATGGACTCCCTGCACTTCTCTAAGCGTACTATGAGCGCTGGTGATCACTATCGAATCATCTTTGACTGCTTTAGGCGCTATCCTAGCATCTGTTAAAGCTAAAATATCATCTTGAATATGCGCTAATACAGTTTTCTTATTATCTGTTACATCATCAGATTCAATGGTTGAAAAGGCATCAATATTAACATGTGAATACTGTTGTAAGAGTGCTAAAAACTCTCGCCCTTGCTGACCTAAATTAGCCAAGAGTGGGTTCCCTACACTTGCACTGATATCCTGATAACCTTGAGTCCATTTATCCAGCATTTTCACTGCCTGCTTTTCAGTGACGATATCACCCCAATAACTAAAACAGGGATTTAAATGAAAAAAATGAACGTCAATATGCTCACTTAATGCATGGATAAAAGAAAGCCACATTGGAGGCATGGCATTGATACCAAAAAAGGAGAGACGTTTCGGTAAATACTGTTGGTTATGTGCAAGGCTTGCGATGGCTTGTTCAATCAACTCCCGTGGATTATAAGCTTGTTCTTTTGTGAGTAATTGCCATAACAGCGCTTGCCATTGTTGGGTACTATCAAAGCCAGTTAAGCAGTCTTTTTCATTGATCAATTCCCCTTGATGCCAAGCATCGATCCAATCTGGGCGAAAAATTAAATATTGCTCGTATAAATCAGCTAACTGGCAAGCTAACTGATAACGTTTTAAATTGTCTTGTTCAGTAAATGTCTGGCTGATAGGTGTTCTTTGCGATGCGCTATACCAATAGTGGGTAACAGAGGAAAAAGCCTGATGGTTTAATATTTCTTCGTCAGCAAGTAACTGATAGATACGCCAACATAAGGCTTCTCGAGAAAATGGTGCCTGTTCTAGCTCTCCACCATCATTTACTATATTTCTCAATAACTTCCACAGGTACTGAGCTGGTAACGCGTAATCAATATTGAGTGAAATTCCCCGCTGCTCAGCCAACGACATGTTCAACCAATGTTGAATGCCTGCATTTTGAACAATAAATGTTTCTTTAGCGAAAATAGGTAATGGCGAAACTTGCTGGATTTTGTCAACAAGAGCTAACAAATTTTCCATTTTATTAGCGGGATATAAGTAGATCACGTATTAGTCGCAACTTAGAGTGTGAATAAATAAATTTAATCACATCACAGTAAAGATCACTAGTAAATTACTCATAAAAATAGGATTTTAACTTCATTTAGACCAACAATTAAGCAATAGCTTATTTAATAAAATCTAAATGGATTTGATAATAATCACCGACAACAGGGATCACATTTTTTAAACCTAAGGCGGCACAAATCACGCTAACCAACCATGCCAATAATATAAAAGCAAATAACAGCCAGCCAATAAGAGGAATAAAGACTAATAATGCTGCAGTAATGGTTAAGCCAAGTGATTGACGCAAGTGATAGCGAATAAAAGAGGATGATTGATTGCCATACATCAATGCGGCAATTAACCAACCAACAATGGTTAAATAGGATAACACCGCAACCACGCGCACCATATCAAGTTGCATACTACTTTCTGATTGATAATGCATACGAAACCTCTTTACTCATTCATTCCCTTACTTAGAATTTAGCCATTAAATAGCCGAGGATCAAATTGCGCTCATGTGTGATTTGTTAATATATTGACAACAAGATGAACTAAGTTGATAGTTTTAAAGGTAAATATAAATTGTAGATCTTTTTGTTATAAAAACACCGTTAATTCAAACCATCTTCTTTATTTTTATCAATTGTTCTTTCATCCTAGCGATTAATATCTTTTTGGCCGAACTTTCCAGTGAACTATAGTGTAAGCGATTGAAGTTAAAGATAAACGCTTTATATATAACTGCCAATTCCACATTGTTTTTTTCAAGCAAACGGATAAATTGCTGATCGGACATATCATTATTACGCCCTAAGCCAAGCTTGTCTAAATAGTGATGTGCTTGTAGATAAAGTGTTAGCCAAATGGTACGCTTTTGAGGACGTTTAGCAGCGATATTTAACAAAACGATGGCAATAACTATAAAACTTACCCCTCCTATAATCACCAAAATAGCTGTCATATTAAAATATTGACCAAACCAATCAGATAACAATTTTTGCTGGCTGTCTTGGGAAAAATTAATCACCAGTTTGGTCCATTGAAAATCAATAGCATCTAGCCGCATTTGTATTTGAAGCAACCAAGCACGATTAAACACATTGTTTAAATTAAACTCTGCCGTTAACTGTTGTTGCTCAAGCATCAACTGTTCAGAAAATCCCCTTTCAATTCTGCTCGGATCTACCGCGGATGTTGGATCTATACGTAGCCAACCTTGCCCATCAAGCCACACTTCTGTCCATGCATGGGCGTCGCGCTGATAAACACTGTAGTAATTACCCTGCTGATTATATTCGCCACCTAAATAACCCAACACGATACGTGCAGGGATCCCGGCCGAGCGCATTAAATAAGTAAAACTACTGGCATAATGCTCACAAAAACCTGCCTGAGTCTCAAAGAAAAACTCATCTAAGCTATTGTTTGTTAATACTGGCGGCGTGAGAGTATAACGGTAATTTTGTTCCCTAAAATTATCTAATACCGCCTGTATTATGGCGACATTATCACTTGGATAATTCGCTTTCAATGTTTGTGCATATTGTGCTAATTGAGGGTTATCAAGCTGATTAATTTGAGTATATTGTTTGATATCCAGCCGTTCTAGATTTAATGGCTGCTGAGTATAACTAGTGACTTGATAAGATACTGGCTGGCTGATTTTACGTTGAGCGAGCAAACTATAATCTTGTAACTGAGCAATATTAAGTCCTGCCTTTTTGTCTTTAATAACGCCAATATCCAACGCAAATAGCCAATACTGATAACTCGGCTCAGCAATGACTTGATATGAAATTCCTGAGGCTTTTTGTGACAGTGCTAGTAATGCTTGTTGGTCAATAACAGTTTGCTGGCTAAATGGGATATTGCGCCGTGTCCATTGTCTCCCATCAAAGTCTGACAAGGTTAGCGCACGCCAATACATTTGTTGATATACAGGTACCTGCTGGTCAAACTCTACTCGAAATGCCAATTGGTTTGACAAGGCGAGTTGCGCAATATCGCCTACTTTCACGCTATCACTTAACCCCGTTTCGCTACTTTTCGCTGTTGGCATCTGCCAAAATGGCGCTATCTTTGGAAAAATAACAAATAACATCACGGTTAACGGCAGGCTCTGCAATACTATTTTTGTCGTTAAGTTAACTTGAAACTGCCACTTCTCCTGAGGAGTAGCATAACGAAGTAACAGGCAAAAATTAGCGATCACCAACAATAAAACCGGCAAGGTAAAATACAAGGATTGTTGAAAAATAAAACTACAAGCAAGTAGTAACAAACCTAAAATAATCAATTGGTAAAAATCCATTTGATTACGAATTTCCAGTGGCTTGAGTAAATAGGCTAAACATAACAAATGGATCATACCAAGCAACAAGCCAAGTTCACGCCCTGTTACCACTAATAAAGCACAGCCTAAAATAGCGACAATTGACTTGCCTATTCTCGATGGCTGCTTGATCAGATTTAGATGAATGGTCAGCTGGAATATCACACACAGGCTAGCAATGGCGATAAACCAAACAGCAAGCTCTTTGACCAAGGGTAAAATATTAGCCACTTGTGAAATGATTAATAGTAAACGAATATTAGGCGACAATTGAAATGAGCTTGAATTTTTTCGGTTGCTATTAGCCAAAATGTTAAATTGAAGATTAGCCGCCATAACTTGCCACCTGTTTCAAACAATTCAAGTAATGGTGATGACTATGATCAGGAGGCGTTACCCGCTGATCTATCTCTATCCCATAATCTATCGCAGCTTTTTGATATTCAAGGATCATAAAGCATAATTGCGCTAGTTTATGCTCAATTTGACTACTCGGCATCGCAGATAAAGACAGGATCACTTGCTCGCTATTTGTTGACTGATACGATTTACTATACCAATGGCCTGTTTTTGCTAATTGCTTCCATGCTACCTGACTTAAGGGTTCACCTACTCGGTAGTTATTCAGTTCATAAAAATTATCGCTAGCAATAGCATTACTTTCATTACCTACTTCACTATCATTGGCTGGCTGATTAGCAATTGAATTGAGTGAACAAGCTAATGGTTTAGGGCCAACATACACTTGAACATCAAAAGCTAGATGTGTCCAACAGCGAAACAAGCCAAACATGAAATAACTTTCTAAAGTAAGACGAGGTAATTGATAAACGCCTCGTTTATCAAATTTAACCGGCACATTAACAGTAATCTGCTGAGCAAACTGTGATTGAAGGCAGCTATCTGATGGGTAAAAAAACAGATTGATATTAACACGCGGCTGTTCAGACAATAATGTCACTGGAATATTGATTGTTTGCTCAACAAAACCAAGATATTCACCTTTAGCGGCGACTTTAATACCACGTAAGTTAAAAAAACTATAAAGCATGGTGGTAATAAACACGCTAATAAACAAATAACTCATTAATAAGATCAAGTTATTCTGGTAATTCGTCCCGAGTAAAAACAACAAGACAATAAACATTAAAAACACTAAGCCAAATCGACTTGGCAAGATAAAAACATTATTACGAGTTAACTGATGCTGCTCTTGGCAAGGCATACGTTTACTTAACCAATGGTCAACGCTATTGCTAATTCGCTGCTTGATAGCCTTTTTAATCGTTAAGATCACGAAAAAATTCCCTATAAAGGGCTTGCACTATCAACCTGCTTTAATAGCTGTTGACTTAAAGGTTCGCTACTTTGTTGCGCTAATCCAGTACCGGAAATTCTATGCTCACAAACCGCACAAAAGACACTTTTAATATCATCAGGTAAAACGTGATCTCTATGTTCAATATACGCCCAAGCACGTGCAGCGGCGATTAATGACTTACCTGCCCGAGGAGAAAGTGGATTTACATTACTATCTGCATTTCGCGTTAATTGAAATAACGCAATAATATATTCTAATATCGGTTCAGCGACATGAACCTTGGCGACTTGCTTTTGAATTTCAATCAATTGATCAATATTTATCGAGGCAGATAGTTTATCAAGTCCTTGCAAATCCCCCGTACTCAAGAGGATGCGCTTCTCAGCCGCAACATCAGGAAATCCAAGCGATATTTTCATCATAAAGCGGTCAAGCTGTGACTCTGGTAACGGATACGTACCCGCATGAAACATGGGGTTTTGTGTAGCAATGACAAAAAATGGCTGTGGCAACTCTATTGTTTGACCATCAATACTAATTTGATGTCCTTCCATTGCCTCTAATAACGCACTCTGAGTTTTTGGGCTGGCACGATTGATTTCATCAGCAAGCACCACTTGATTAAATAGTGGCCCTTTATGAAGAGTAAAACTTTGGCTATTTTGATCGAAGATAGAGACACCTATGACATCGGAAGGTAATAAGTCACTGGTAAATTGCACCCGCTGGTAACTTAAGCCTAAAGACGCTGACAGCACATGAGCTAAGGTGGTTTTCCCCATACCTGGGAGATCTTCAATCAATAAATGCCCTTTTGCTAATAAACATGCAATGGCCAGTTTCACTTGTTGCTCTTTACCGATGACAATCGCATTAATTTGCTGCAATACTTGTTCTATTTGTTGTTGCATAAATTCAGCACCTCTTTGTACCTACTGTTGATATAATAATCAAAATTTATTGACCTTAATCAACACCAACTTAAATTGAGTATGCCATGCTCAATCTAAGTACACAAAATGGAAAGTGGTTATGGGGCAAAATATTGATCAGACAAAATTTTCTGAGAAAGATTATGCGCAATTTCAAACCAACCTTTTTCAGCAGCTTGAACAATTAAAATCGATCATCGCAGCGCCTACATTTGGCCAAGAACCATTAAAGCTTGGTGCTGAATTAGAAATGTACTTGATTGATGACGAAGGCAAAGTCAAGTTAACAAATCAATTATTACTTTCAGCGCTTGATGACCCTCAGTATCAACCAGAGCTTAATCAATATAATTTAGAATTAAATTTAACGGCGATCCTTCAACAAGGGACACCTTTCACTCAATTATTAGATGAAATTAGACAAAAAACCGCCATTCTCGAACAAGTTGCGCTTGATCAACAAACCAATATTGTACCCATTGGTATTTTACCCACATTAGTTCAAGAAGATTTAACTGCGCAATGTATGACAAATATCGCCCGTTACTCGTGTTTAGCAGATCACATTTACCAACAGCGAGGACAAGATTTTAATATCAACATCAACGGCGATGAAGCACTGTCTGTCAATTTTTCCGATATCAGTGCCGAAGGGGCAAACACGTCATTTCAAGTGCATTTAATGACAGCGCCAGATCAATTAGTCAATATCTACAATGCAGCACAATTAACCTTACCTTTTGTCACCGCTATTGGTGCGAACTCACCTATTTTTCTGGGTAAGTCATTATGGGATGAGACTCGTATAGCGCTATTTAAGCAAGCACTTGATATTCGCCTCAGAGGTCAATTTCAATGGCAACAACCTACCCGTGTCAATTTTGGACAGGGTTGGGTGAGAAATAGTATTTGGGAACTGTTTGCCGAAGCAGTCGCCTTGTATCCACCGTTATTACCCATCGTTAAACAGGCTGAACACGAAAATGAACTACCAGAATTGTGCTTTCATTTAGGTACTATCTGGCCTTGGCATCGTCCCGTCTATAATTCTGCTGGTAACGGACATATTCGCTTAGAGTTTAGAGCTATCCCTGCCGGCCCCACTAGTATTGATATGGTGGCTAATGCGGCATTTGCGATTGGTTTAGCTACTGGTATGGCAAAAAACATAGATGAATTGATCACCTTTATGCCATTTAAATTCGCTGAATATAACTTCTATCGTTCGGCCCAACATGGTCTTGACGCTAAAATTCTATGGCCGGCCAAAAATAAATATCAGCCACAAGAAATTGATATAAAACAAGTAATTTCAAAATTATTACCTGTCGCTCATCAAGGTTTGATCTCTCTCAATATTTGTTCAAACGAAGCTAGTTATTATCTGAATATTATCGAACAACGTTTAACGAAACAGTTAACTGGCGCTGTTTGGCAAAAGCAAACATTAAAAGCACTCGAAAAAAACATGAATAAAGAGCAAGCCTGTCAAGCGCTTGTTCTTCGTTATTTAAAAAATTGTCGTACTTGCCAACCAGTAGCGACATGGGATCAATTATGAATATAGACTTTAACGACATAGAGTATTTAACCGATCCTGATGAGATCACCTTAAAAGCGGATTCTCAGCAATTTTTATTATCACTTGCTGTGCCGACAGTCATCGATATTAAAGGTAAACAACCAGATCGTTGTCGCGTAATAATAACCTTATTACATGGTAATGAACCTTCTGGGTTAATTGCTATTCATCGTTGGTTAACCACTGAGTTTCCTGAAGGTCAGCCTGAAACTAACCTCAGATTCATCATTGCTTCTGTTGAAGCAGCCAATGCTTCACCATTACTAACCCATCGCTATTTAGATGGAGGTATGGATTTGAATCGTTGTTTTGGCTCATCACATGATCATGAATATTACCAAAGAGCGAATTTAATCGAGCAGGCAATTAGAGATGTAAACCCAGAAGCCGTTATTGATTTACACAATACCTCGGGCTCTGGTCCTGCATTTGCTGTTTCTCCTCTTATCTCTGCTGAAAGTTTGACCTTAACCTCATTTTTTTGTGATTTTATCATTTTATCAAATATCAAACTGGGTGCTCTAATGGAGCAAGACTTTGGTTGTCCAACAATTACCATCGAATGCGGTGGTACTAACGATGAACAAGCACATGAAGTTGCCTTTTCTGGTATTACTAAAATAGCGAAGTGCCCTTGTTTGAGCAATTGCCATCAACAAAAACAAGTCGATGTGGTGTATAAACCGTTACGATTAAAAGTGAAGCCTCATCGCAGTTTATCCTATAGCACACATAATGAAGGATATTATGGCGTTACATTAACCTCAAGAATCGAACAGTTTAATTTTGGTGGTGCGCGTCAAGGACAATTACTCGGTTGGTTAGATGAGCACGGCTTAGAAAATTTAGAGTTGATCAATGATGTTAATGAAAACGTTATTGAACGATACTTCACGGTACGAGATAGCCAGTTAGTCTGTCGCACCAATATGCGCATATTTATGGCAACAACCGATAAAAATATCGCATTAAGTGATTGCTTATTTTATATCGTACAACTTCCTAGCGCAGAACCTCTATAAAATTATACTTAAAAAAATAGGCAAGTTAATACCTGCCTATTTTTTTAATCTTATCGTATCATTCAACTAACAATTTGATAAATGAACATCAATATTGGCACATAAGGTCTCTATGGTGATATTGCCGTAGAGCATTTGCCGTCCGCCATCAAGAATAAATGTTGGGCTACCCTGTAAGCCAAGAGATTTTGCCTGTTGATAGTCAGTCATTAATCTTGCTATTGCTTTACCGTCTTTAATTGCGTTTGACACTGATGTTGCGTCTAAATTCTTATCATCTACGATCGACATAAGCTCATTCAAGCTACTAATATCTTTCGCTTGCTGAAAAAAAGCATGACGAAAGCAAGCCGCAATTTCAGCCGCTTGAGCTTTACCATGTAATGATTCAATCACTTTAATGACCATATGAGCATTGGCCGAAGTCGTTGGTTTTACCTGCTGCCATAGTTGGGAATGTATTGGCATATCATGTGAAAAAGCGACATGTTGCACATGCTTAGCAAAACCATCATATCCTCCTCTTTCGAGCCATTGTTCTGCCATTCTATGACTAGTATTGCCGAATAAATCAATATAATGATGGTTTAGTTGAATACGATTGCCGTATTTACTTTCGAGATGCTCAAGGTGTGGTTGAGCGACCCATGCCCAAATGCACAGTAGGTCGCTATAATAATCGATAGAAATAGGATGACTCATCGTGCTCTCAGCTAATTCATGGCAGTCAAGCTAACCGACAATATCATCAGTGACTCGTACCACGCTCATAGTTAATTTTATTAAAAACGTTATATTTACCAGAAGGTTTCTTCATCGGCAAACGTTTTATCTCTTCTAAGGTATTAGCATCATAAACAATAACTGCACCGTCATTATCCCAAATACTTAATAATACATATTGACCATCTTTAGTAAATTCAACATGTGCCGCAGTTTTCCCCGGCGCTGGCGAGAGTGTTTTAACAATTTCAAGCGTGTCTTTTTTAATGACATGCACTTTTTCTTTATTTGGACCAAAAAATACATCAACCCATGCATAAGGTGACTTACTATGGCTACGCATAAAGAAACCCGGCCCTTCAGTTTTGATCTCTTTGATCACTTTCCACGAATCCATATCAATCACAGATACGCGTCCATCTTTGATATTCGGTGAAGCGAAGACTGTTTTACCTTGATAATCCCAAGTAATACCGGATCCCAAATGAGGCATGCCCGCCATTTCTATCGTTGCAACTTTCTTCTTAGCATCAAGATTGATAACCTGACCATTATGACTATCACGAGAAGCACCAATTAAATTGATGTATTCCGGATCAAAAAAGAAGTCATCTAAATAATCTTCTGTTTTTATCCGTCTGATCGGAAAAGCATTGGTTACTTTCCAGTTCTCAACTTTTCCTTCACCGCTATCTTTTCGATAATCATGAGCCCAGCCTTTATAGACTTCTACACCACCTTTATCACTATATGGGATCTCCCAAACTTCTTTGGCATCTTTTAATGCAACAATAAAACTATAACGTGGCGGTGCGTTATATACGGCGCTAACACGAGATGAATTACCTTCTTCATCTTTTGTTTCGATCATTTTTATTGGTGATAAATCTTTAGTATCTAATATCACCACATTGTGTGGCAGGTAATTACCGACAATGGCGTATTTACCGTCAGACGACACCGCTAGGTTTCGCGTATTGATGCCCGCTCTGACCTCAGAGACAATTTTCATATTATAAATGTCGTATTTACTGATCCAACCATCGCGAGAAGCAAAGTAAACATAACGACCATCTGGTGAATACTTAGGGCCACCGTGTAACGCAAATCGTGTTTTAAAACGCGTGATCGGCTCAAAAGTATCACCATTTAACAAAGTGGCAGAGTGGTCCCCTAACTCAACAACAATAAATAAATTCATTAGATCAGCATCAAATACCGGTTTATCGCCTAATTTAGATTGATCAAAATGTTGAATATTGGTCGCTTTTATATCAGCCAGTGTCCATTTAGGTGTTTCTTTTGCAGGAGTGTAGATATAGTCTACTAAGCTTGAAACTTCATCCTTAGTTAATTGCTTACCGAACGCTGGCATTTGTGTCGCTAAGCGACCATTTTCTATCACTTTAACTGCCTTTTTCTTTCTAAGCCGTGATAAATTTTCGGGAAATAACGCGGGACCCATTGCCCCTAAACGGCCAACACCATGACAAGATTGACAATGTTTTTCATATAATTTTTCAGCCGTTTGATCTGCTTGTTTTGCATCTACACTACTGGCGCATGCAAAAGCGATAGTAAACGCACTTAACAGTGTTTTCACCCCAGATAAAACTCGCTGATTTGATGATGTAGCAACAAAGGCTGTATTCATAACAACTCCAACACCTTAAAACAAAAAATTAAGCGGATTTTACCGACAGCGTATTCACTGCTTGATAGTCTGCAGCATCTAAAAAGCCAGGTGTTTTTAAATGTTGCTCGGTTAGCTGATTAACCACTTCACCAATAACAATTAATGTTGGCGGTGTGATCTGATGTTTTTCGACTAACTCAGCCAAATTACCAATGGTACCACGATAGGTTTTTTGTTCAGGTTGTGTCCCTTTTCTGATTAATGCCGCCGGAGTTTCTGCACTTCGGCCATGTTTAATTAACTGTTCGGTGATCTTAGGTAAGGTGTTAATGCCCATATAAAAAACTACCGTTTGACTCGGACTCACTAAACTTTGCCAAGGTAAATTTAATTGATCATTATTTTGAATATGACCGGTAATAAATGTGCAACCTTGTGCAACGCCGCGATGAGTTAAAGGTATACCAGCATAAGTTGTACAACCTGAAGCGGCGGTGATCCCTGGGCAAATGTGACAACTGATGCCATGTTGTAATAAAAATTCAGCCTCTTCACCACCTCGACCAAAAATAAAAGGATCTCCCCCTTTTAGGCGTAAAACCCGTTTACCTTGCTGAGCAAAATCCACTAAACATTGGTTAATTTGATCTTGTGGTACACAATGTTTCGCCTGTTCTTTACCAACATAAAAGCGCTGGCAGTCTTCTGGTAACAAAGCCAGAATTTCTTCGCTCACTAAGCGATCATAAACAGCAACATCGGCTTGTTCAATAAAGCGCATTGCTCTAATAGTTAATAACTCAGCATCACCTGGTCCTGAGCCGACTAACGCAACTTCGCCAGCATTAAGATGTGATTTACCATATGATTTAATTGACGCTGCTGAATTTGCCATATTGATTGAGGTCATCTTGTACACCTATTGTGCCGTTACATCGGCATCACTAATTAATTAAATTTCTACTGCTGGAATACGAGCACTCAGCTCATTATCCACTAAATGACTAATGCCTATTTCATCATCATCTAAATAACACCCTGGATCTTCTGACCAAGCATCTCCAGTTTGAGCAAATGCACGGGTACGGGTATTGCCACCGCAAATATTCAAATATTGGCATTTAGCACAACGCCCCTTCACCGGTCTTGGCGTTTCTCTAAAACCTAACATCAGAGGATCTTGTGTATTTTTCCACACATCTGAAAACTTTTGCTGTTTCACATTACCTATCGGGTGGTTCCACCAATAAGTATCGGGGTGAATCGTGCCTGTGTTATCAATATTCGCGACATTAACACCACTGGCATTGCCGCCCCAGTTAATCAATCGTTGATGGAGGTTTTTAATACGCTCTGGATATTGATTGCCAAATTTTTCTGTCACCCATTTCAGTAAAAACACACCATCGGCATCGTTATTACCGGTAACAAAGTCGGTATCAATTCCTTGTTCGATGTGCGAATAAGCACGCTCAAATAATAATGCCATCGCTTCTTTAGTCATTCTAAACATGGCATCTTGTTGAGCATTTCGTTTACCACGGCCAGAATAGTTAAGGTGTGATAAGTAAAACTTATCCACTTGATATTCTTCCATTAAATCAAGCATTGCAGGGAGGTCATCAAAATTTTCGCGCGTCAGACATAAGCGCATACCAACTTTTATCCCAGCTTCTTTACATAATTTAATCGCGTGCATTGAAGTTTTAAAGCTACCTTTTTGCTGACGAAACTCATCATGAAATGCTTCTAAACCATCAATACTTATGCCGACATATTGATAATCCGCTTGCTTAATTTGCTCAATATTCGATTCATCGATAAGTGTGCCGTTAGTGGACAATGCCACATAAAAACCTTTCGCCTTAGCATAGGCCGTTATCTCGAAAATATCTGGACGAAGCAATGGTTCGCCACCTGACAAAATCAACACTGGCACTTTTGCCACTTCTAAATCATCAATGGTAGCTTTAATTTGTTCAGTATTAAGCTCGTCTTTAAAATCCATATCAAGCGAGGTGGAATAGCAATGTTTGCAACGTAAATTACAACGACGAATTAAATTCCAAATAACTACAGGCCCAGGCATTTTTCGCGCTTTATTAGGCGGCAAATCATCATGAAAGGTTTTTAATAACTGTGAAATTCTAAACATAATGTGCTCAACCTCTATTGTTTTTGTTTAAGACGCAATCCGGTCTTTTTCAAAATTTTGCTACTGGTTAACATATCATTAGACCTAAGCGTATTACCTTGATTTGCATCATTACTCGAGCGTTCAACTAGCACATCTTGTAATAAATCTTTGATCTGGCTTCGATATTTTTGTATTTCATCTTGTGTTGTACCATGCACCATAGCGAACAGATTATAATTCCAGCTAGGAAGATGACGTGGCCTTAAATAACAATGACTGACAAAAGGTAATTGACCTACTAAGCGACCAAATTCTGAAGCATGTTCATCGCTAATGTCCCATACCGTCATGCCATTAAATTGATAGCCTAATTTATAGTGATTTGGCACAGCAGCAATGCGTCTGATGATGCCTCTTTCTTTAAATGACTCTGTCATTGCAAGTGTTTGTTCCACCGTTAAATCCAATTGCTCAGCAAGCCAATGATAGGGTTTTTCGACGATTGGTAGACCATTTTGTGTTAACAAAATATATTGTCTCTCTAAGGGGGTTAACTCCTTAGACTGGGAGGTAGAGACCGACATAAAACTCCTCCAATTTTGGTACATTTAACACTGAAAAGCCTGTTTTAGCTTCTATCGCTTTGACGACTTGTTCAATTTCTTGTTGAGATTCTGTGGCAATAACAAACCACATATTGTAATCATGATCTCGTTTATAGTTATGAGCAATTTGCTCAAAACTATTAACTTGCTCAGTGACTTGCTCAAATTTATCGTCTGGTACACTCAAAGCCGCCAACGTAAAAGCACCACCTAAACATGCTGCGTCATACATAGGGCCAAAGCGTGTTAATACTTTCTGCTCTAGCAATTGATTTAATGTGCTAATAACGGTTTGTTCATCACTGCCTACTTGCTCAGCGACTTGCTCAAATGGTTTTTCGCACACAGGCAAACCATGTTGCAAAACATTGATTAATGCCCGTTCGAGTGACGATAATTCAGGCACGACTTGTGTTTTATTCATTGCTGCCCCGCTGTACTATATTATGCTGCTTACCATAACGTGCGCCTTGTTGTTTAAAGGCACGAGTGCTAAAAAGTACGTTTTTTTCAATATGTGATAATGATAAGCCGTTTGTAATACCATCAATTTGTTGTAAGACAACCTCTCTCTCTGTGCCATGTATCATACAAAATAGGTTATATGGCCAATCTGGTAGGCGTCTTGGTCTGCGGTAACAAAGTGATACTTCCTGACACTGTGATAACGCTTTAGCTACCATATCAACTTGCTCATCAGGGATATTCCACACCACCATGGCATTTGCATTAAAGCCAAGTTTTCGGTGTTTTACGACTAAACCAAAACGGCGGATCAAACCTTGCTCTTGCCACAGACTTATTTGCTCTATCACCATGTTTTCATTAACAGGATTATTCACGTTACTAATTTGTTCAGCCAAGTGTTGATAAGGCTGACTGGTAGTCGGTAAGCCTTTTTCAAGTAGTCCTCGTAACTGAGATTGTTGTGCTTTAGATAATAACGAGCATGAAAAATCGTGATGTGATTGCCCCTTGCTCACTGCAACTTCGATTGATAATGACATAGCTTAATGCTCCGTTACCGTTGAAGAAGAAAAATCGATATTAAACCCTAAATCGATATGATAAGAAGCTTCCATCGGCAGCACTAAAATTGATAGACCAGTGAGTAATTCAATCTCTTGTAAAACTTGCTCAAGAGCATCAGAGTCGCTGGCGGTAACCACAAACCACAAATTATATTCGTGCTCACGCTCATAGTTATGATTGACTTGCTCAAACTGATTAACAATGGCAGCAACCTTATCCAGTTGCTGAGGAGAAACCGCCATGGCAGCAAGGGTACTAGCACCTGCTTTTTTGTGATCAAACACCGCACCAACACGAGACAAAGCGCCATGTTGATCTAATGATTCTATGGCTAATAGCACCTGTTGCTCTGTGACTGCAAGTTCCTTTGCAATGGCTTTGTAAGGCTGTGCAACTAGTGGAAAACCTTTCTGATAACGGTTAATGATCTGTTGTTGCAAGCGAGTTAAGGTAAATTCACTCATGATCACAAGCCTATTTGATGAGCACGATTAGTGAAAAAGATACCGCTAGGACTCGCTAATGGCAGTTTTTTCTGTAATGTTTGTGTCTTAGTGTCATAAATATGCACTTCATTATTATCTCTGACAGACATCCAAACGTGCTCTCCTCTAGGAGTGAACTCCATATGTAATACCGCAGGCCCAGGCGTTAAGGTGTTAACTAACTCAAAAGTTTCCGTGTTAAATACTTGAATCGTGTTGTTGTCTGGAAAAGCAAAATTAACCCAAATTTGACGATTATCAGGTTGTGCCATCACAAACACAGGTTGACTATGAGCGGGGATCTCTGCCACTTTTTGCCATGTCGCAGTATCGACAACTAACACTTTATGTTGCCCTACAGCTGGGACAAATGCGTAATCACCAGCCATTGCCCAACCTTCGAGGTGCGGCATTTTATAGACCGGTAGTTTTTTATCGCCTTTGCCATAATCTGATAAAATAAGACGTGTACCTTTTTCCAAATGCCATAAATCTAACAGTGCCATACCATCTTGACCAAATAAGCCGGCGATGTAATAACGACCATTTGGGCTGATTAACGCGTCATAAGGAAATAATCCTATATCTTTGAATTTTGTTAATTGCATCTTAGCTTCAGAGAAATCAGCGACCCAAGTTTCATGGCTGTCGAATAAACTGAAAACAAACTTATTTCCAGGGGCATCAACCAAGCCAACGACCTTAGAGCGATAAGGTTGTCCATCTTTAGTTTTACCTTTACTCGGTACAACAGTTGCTTTTATATCAGCGACTAACTCTAACGTTTCACTGTCGAAAACTTTCACACCACCTGGGGTATAATTTGACACCGCTACTAACTTGCCATCTTGACTAATAGCGCCACCAATGCTGTTGCCAGATTGAATAATACGTTTATCTATTTGCTCTTTGAGTAAATCAACTTTCGTTAAACCACCATCACGCCCAAAAACGTAAGCAAACCGTTCATCTCGCGAAAAAACGATTGAGGCATGAGATAAATCACCTAAACCATCTAGTTGCTTAATTAAAGTTTTATCGCTGTGCTCTACAATTTGAACTTGCCCAGTTGCCCGTTCAATAATCACTCCCATATCTCCCGTAGCACGTAATTGATGGACTTGTTCTTGGCGATTATCTATGGGTGTTTGGCTACATGAGGTGAGCATCGAAACACTTAATATTGTGGTAGATAACAATACTGAAAACTTATTTTTTCTCATCTTTTATTCCTTGCATTAGCTGCTCGCTGATCCACAAAGCTTCTTGTTCATTAATAATTTTGTTCCATGGCGGCATCGCCGTGCCAGGTCGTCCATGAATAATCGTATTTTTCAGCAAAAGTAACGGTTTATCTTTTAATGCCTGTTTCGTTAATGCTGGTCCTAAGCCTCCTTTTAATGTCATACCATGACAGGAACCACAATCTTGCTTCACTAAGTGAAGCAACTGCTGTTGACGTTGTTCACTAATATTTGATGCAGTGTTTTGGGCATTAACTTGGTATGACATACCAATAAAGCTCAGTGTTGCTGTTAATTGTAAAAGCGTTTTTATATCAACATTCACGGGGCAAATACCTTTGTTACGATTAAGTAATAACTTGGTAGCTAATGTAGCGAATCTAGTGACTCAATTTGTTGTTGAAGATCATGGTTTGAACATTGACGGAATAAATTTATTGATTTAAATCACATTTGCTGCATTTTTGCTGATTATTTCATTGAATCTTTTTATCAATAAAAAACTGAAATAATTATCTAGAAAATGACAGCAGCGTGATATCATTTGTGCCATAAATCAAAAACTTCGCAACAAAATGGAAATAGATTACTTTTCCGCATTCGTTATCGGAATCATGGGTTCTGGGCATTGTATCGGCATGTGTGGTGGCATTAATACTATGTTCACCACATCACTGGCTAAAAATGTGCGCCATATACCACTCTACATTTTTAGCTATCATTTTGGCCGTATCTTTTCTTATTCAATCATAGGGGCTATCGCTGGGTTTAGTGGTTCACTTGCGGCGAAAAATATTGGTCTACCGATAGCAGGTCTAAAATTCATTGCGGGTTTCTTTCTTATTTTGCTTGGTCTTTATATCGGACAGTGGTTTATGGGGCTAACAAAAATTGAAAAGTTAGGCAAATTTCTATGGCAATATATCGCACCGCTAAGTAAGAAGCTGTTACCTATTAATTCTCTCAGTAAATCATTATTAATGGGCGCGATCTGGGGATGGTTACCTTGCGGTTTAGTTTACTCAACCCTTACCTGGTCATTGGCAAGTGGTGATACGATGCAAGGAGCACTGATAATGATGTTTTTTGGCTTAGGGACCTTGCCCGCGTTACTTTTTGTTTCGTTTGGCGTGCTTAAAGCCCAGCAGTTATTAAAAAATCTGTACTTCAAAAAAGGAGTGGCAATTGGACTTATTTGCTATGGGATTTTTACATTAAACATTGCATATTCTACCCTATTTTAATAAGATAGTTTTGATTGAAATCAAATATAAATGATTAAGGATTTTATGTATAAAAATCAATGTTCGACTCAACAACATATTCACTGTCAAAACTGTAGCATCAGTGAGTTGTGTTTACCTTTCTCATTAAATGATCGTGAATTAGAGACGCTCGATCAAATAATTGATCGTAAACGCCCTATTCATAAAGGTGAAGAGTTATTTCAAGATGGGCAAAAGATGCAGTCTTTATATGCCATCCGTTCCGGTACATTTAAAACCTTTACCGTTAATGAAAGTGGAGAAGAACAAATCACCGGTTTTCATCTCGCAGGTGATTTACTTGGTTTTGATGCAATTGCGACTACCGAACACCCAAGTTTTGCAAAAGCATTAGAAACGTCTATGGTATGTGAAATCCCTTATAACACGTTAGATTCACTATCAAATACAATGCCTAAACTCAAAAAGCAAATTCTACGCATGATGAGTTCAGAAATTAAAACAGACCAAGAGATGTTAACCTTATTAAACCGTAAGAATGCTGAGCAGCGATTAGCGACTTTTATCAGTGCGTTAAGTGTGCGTTATCAAGCGCGAGGTTTATCACCAAAAGAATTCAGACTTACGATGACTCGCAGTGATATTGGCAATTATATCGGCTTAACTGTTGAGACAATCAGTCGCTTATTAAATCGCTTTCATAAGAGCGGCGTCATTCAGGTTGATGGTAAACTCATTACTATTTTAGATATGGATAAATTGAATGAATGTGCTGCGCTTTAAGTAGCACATTCCCCCTCCCCCAAAATCTATCGCCACAGTGCACTTTACTTTTACTACTCCTTGATTTAAAACAAAGTATTAACACACAATATTAAAATTTTGTCGCTATACTAACAGTTAGCAATTAATTCAATGGAGCAGGTTATGGAAAAGTATCAAAAGATCTTAGTGGTAATTGATCCAACGACAGACGACCAGAAAGCACTTAAACGCGCGGTAGAATTAGCACAAAAGACAGGCGCTGTTATTACAGCATTTTTATCTATTTATGACTTTTCCTATGAAATGACCACTATGCTATCAAGTGATGAACGCGAGGCAATGCGTCAGTCACTGATCAATGATCGCATTCAATGGTTAAATGACATTATTGCAACAATAGAGCATAAAGACATTACTATAGATAGCAAAGTTATTTGGCACAATCGTCCGTTCGAGCCAGTGATTGAACAAGTACTCAAACATGGTTATGACATAGTGATTAAAGGTACTCACCAACACGATAAGTTGAAATCCGTTATTTTTACGCCTACTGATTGGCATATTTTGAGAAAATGTCCCTGCCCTGTACTATTAGTCAAAGAGCATTCATGGCCAATCAATGGCAACATAGTAGCGGCTTTAAACGTTGGCAGTGATGAAGAAGAGCATCAATCACTGAATACAAAAATTACCGAAGAAGCAATTAACTTATCAAAATTAATTTTAGCCAATGTACACTTAGTCAATTCATTCCCAGGTACCCCCGTCAATATCGCCATAGAAATTCCTGAATTTAATGCCAGTGAATATACTGAGTCCATGTTCAATCACCATAAAACAGCAATGGCAGAGCATGCTCAGCAATACTCTATCGGCACAGAGCACACCCATGTAGAAGAAGGTTTACCTGAAGATGTACTAGAAAAAGTATCTAATGAACTTGATGCTGAGTTAGTGATTTTAGGTACTGTTGGCCGAACTGGTCTTTCTGCTGCATTAATTGGTAATACCGCCGAGCATGTTATCGATCGTTTAAATTGTGACGTGCTTGCACTTAAACCTGATGGTTATGTATCCCCTATGGAAAGTTAAGCTAAGCTAAACTAACTTATAAACAAACTGAGCCAAATCATGTTACTTAATGCTCAGTTTGTTTATAATACGCGCCGAATAATGATTTTGAATTAAATGAGCGCTGAAATGGTCCAAACCGTACATAACTCCCCGCTAACACCAACGCAAATTACCCAGTTAACTAAGCTTGAAAAAAGACTTAGACGCCATGTTGGTCAAGCCATTGCAAAATATAACATGATCGAAGACGGCGACAGAGTCATGGTGTGTCTATCTGGCGGAAAAGATAGTTACGCGTTACTATCTATCCTTATGATTTTAAAGGAATCTGCACCAATCAACTTTGATATCATCGCTGTCAATCTTGATCAAAAACAACCTGGCTTTCCGGAAGAAGTACTGCCAAATTATCTACAATCGCTTAATATTGAATATAAAATTATTGAAGAAGATACTTACGCGATTGTCAAAGACAAAATTCCAGAAGGTAAAACAACCTGTAGTTTATGTTCTCGTTTACGCCGTGCAGTGCTATACAAAGCAGCAAAAGAACTCAATGCCACTAAAATTGCGTTAGGCCATCATCGTGATGACATGATCGAAACTATGATGCTCAATATGTTCTATGGCGGTAAGTTGAAAGCTATGCCAGCTAAATTAGTTTCCGATAATGGTGAGCATGTGGTGATCCGTCCTTTAGCATTCTGTAAAGAAGCTGAGTTAATTCAATATGGACAATTAAAACAATTTCCCATTATTCCTTGTAACCTTTGCGGTTCGCAGCCTAATTTACAACGCCAAAACATCAAACAAATGCTCAATAACTGGCACGAAAAATTTCCTGGCCGTATCGAATCTATGTTTACCGCCATGCAAAACGTCGTACCGTCCCATTTATGTGACGACCAACTTTTTGATTTTAAGGGTATAACATCAAATTCAGGCATTATTGATGGCGGTGACCTTGCCTTTGATCAAACAGAACATTTCACTATGGAGCAGGCAAATCAGGTTGCAATTGATACAAACCAACAACTTGAAATTGTCGAAATTAAATAACTTTTACAAACATTAAATACCTTATCATGATTGAAAAAATATTCGCGCTGCGTGCTCATAACACGACAGTCAAACAAGAAGCTATTGCTGGTATCACCACCTTTTTAACCATGGCATACATCATATTCGTAAATCCTGCCATGCTAGCTGATGCAGGAATGGATCAAGGTGCAGTATTTGTCGCTACTTGCCTGGCAGCTGCCTTAGGTTGTTTTATTATGGGGTTCTTTGCTAACTATCCGATAGCACTTGCTCCAGGCATGGGATTAAACGCATTTTTTACCTATACAGTCGTACTTGAAATGGGTTACAGCTGGCAAGTTGCGCTTGGTGGAGTCTTTATTTCTGGCGTTATCTTTACCTTACTAAGCTTATTTAAATTAAGGGAGTGGATCATAAACTCTATCCCTCATGCCTTGCGCTTTGGTATTGCTGCCGGTATTGGTTTATTTCTCGCTTTTATCGCATTGAAAAATTCAGGAATTATTATTGATAACCCTGCCACCTTAGTTTCTTTAGGCGCGATCACCTCGTTTGAAGCTACCATGGCAGCACTTGGTTTATTTATCATTGTAGGACTAGTAAATAAAGGCATTAATGGTGCCGTAATGTTAGCTATTTTACTCATAACCTTGATTGCAGTACTAGTGGGCAAGGTTGAGTATCAAGGCTTGATTGCCCCTCCTCCTTCGCTATCACCTACGTTAATGCAGTTAGATATTACCGGTGCTTTTGAGGTAGGAATGATCAGTGTTATCTTTGCTTTCTTGTTCGTTGATTTGTTCGACACTTCAGGCACATTAATCGCGGTTGCTCAAAAAGGCCAGTTACTTGATAAAAACAATAAACTGCCTCGATTAGGCAAAGCCCTATTAGCTGATTCCTCAGCAACAGTTGCAGGAAGTATGCTTGGCACTTCAACAACAACCAGTTATGTTGAGAGCACTGCCGGTGTAGCTGCTGGTGGACGAACGGGATTAACTGCCGTCATTGTCGGCGCATTGTTCTTGCTAGCTTTATTCTTTTCTCCACTAGCAGGCATGGTGCCCGCTTATGCAACTGCAGGTCCGTTATTTTACGTTGCAGTGTTAATGTTAGCTGGATTGGTAAACGTTAAATGGGATAACTTATCGGATGCAGTACCGGTAGCCATTATTTGTATCACAATGCCACTCACCTTCTCAATTGCTCATGGCATTACTTTTGGCTTTATCAGTTATGTTGCCGTGCGATTATTCAGCGGACAAATCAAAGAGCTAAATGCCAGTGTGGTCGTTTTAGCTTTGGTATTTTTAGCTAAAGTGATCTTTTTAGGCTAAACACGCTTATAACCAGCACTTATTTATCACTACTCGCTATAGTCGGTAAAGTAGTGTTGGTTATGACGGATCATATCACTAATTTCCAAGACGTAATCGGTTCCACGCTCTGAATAAGGTAATAAGCCTGTTGCTAAAATCTGTGGCGATAAAGGTTTATTTTGTTGGCGTAATTGCTCCCGAATAGTACGAAAAACATGATAGGCACTGTTAGTGTTAATATTAAAAAGGTAATGTTGTACGGCATTTTCTACCGACTGAAAAGCTGCTACCTCATGCTTTAGTCCTTCATCTCGACCATTAGGCACCATGCCGCATCCTTTTTTAAAACACCAGATGCCAAAAAAGTTTAAGCCGATACGGGCAAATCGAGAAGTCCCCCAAGCAGACTCATTGGCTGCTTGTACTAATACTAACGCCTGAGGCACAACATCCACTCGACGAACTAATTCAGCAACTTTATCAATAGGTTTTAACTCATGCTTAACTCGGTATTTTGTTGTTAATGCTTGGACAAGCTGGCTCTCCTGAGAGCTCAATGCTTGCTGAGAAGACAATTTCTCTTGTATCACTAATACCTGTTGTCTTAGCTGACTAATGCGTTTATTTTCATTAATAATTGCCGGCGTTAAAAATGCAAAGAACTGTTTTTTCTTTTCTTTAACATCTCTGATCTGTGAAAATTCAGGTAAATTGACGTTATGAAGCGGGATCTCTTTAACCTTTTTAATTACCGATACCCCATCTTTATCATCACCGGTTTTAAGTGCATCGGAGTAGTCATTAAATAAGGGCACAATCAATGCGATAACGAATAAACTTAATAGGCTAGCTTTAATGATCCAAGATTTATACATACATTTTCCTTCTTTTATTGCTAAGCTGAAAAGGTACTATCTGAGCCAGTTTTAGCATTTAATTGTAATTGCATCCCAAATATCTCTCGATATAAAATGCCTTTAACATTATAAAACATCGGCGCTAAATATGTTAACGCGAATAAAGTAAACACGCCGCCAACTATTGCCATACTAGATTTAGCCAGTAAAACCAAAGGTAACACTGCTGCTACTAATGCACCAAACAATAGTAAATAAATTAAGAAAATGGCAAACCATTGAAAACGAGTTGCTTGAATCGACAACATGATCGCTTTAATTGGTGATAAGCGCTTTTCAACTACGAGTGGTAACACCAGCGATAACGCCACCGCTAAATAAATCCCTGGTAGATAAAATAGCGATAATCCTATGGTGACTAATGTGGATGAAAGTAAGGCAGCGATAGCGACCCAACTACCACGCTTTAAGAACGCAAAGACCAATTTTGCATCTGATTTAAGACCTACCGCATGAAATATGCCCATCATCTCAACACCAACGAGAAAAGGATAAACGATCAAAGTAACAAGAATATTAAGTAATGCACTGGCTTGCTGATCTTTAAATACCGCTTCAACTCCTCCCATGTAACTACTAACAATTAATGTCACTAGTACCCCAACAAATAAAGTAAACAGTAGCCCTAAGTTAATCGATATTCGTGATTTATTGGTATTGCGCCATGCTTCTTGAAAGACTTGCTTAACATTAATGGAATATTCCCCTTTTAACGCTTTATCAACACTTCCGCCAACCTGTAAAAATGAATGCTCTTCCACTTAATGACCTTATTTGCCAAACAACTGTTAATGACTGCCATTTCAACTTAATAAAATGACAAAAGCCTTATTATACCGAAAATTTACCAGCGAATAAAAAGAAATTAGCGTCGATGAATGCGCTTTAGAATTTGGCTAAAATATCGCGAGCCTTTTTCGCGTGCTAGAGCAATATTCTGCTCAGGGATCAACTCAGGATCTGGATAAACAGACAGCACTCTTGCCATACTTTGTTCACGGATCAAATGGAGTGTAGGCAACGGAGAACGATTAGTGTAATTTGACGCATCATCAGGCGCTTCCCCCTCAAAAACATAATCGGGATGAAAACTTGCGATTTGAAAGACACCTTCGAAGCCGAGTTCCACAAGCAATTCGTTAGCATAATCAACCAAATCTAAATAGTGAGTAAATTCTCTAAACCCTAAACTACAAATAAATAGCGTAGTCTCAACTTCCGGATGCTGATCTAAATAATGTAATTGCTCTGCAAATTCAGCTAATGCACTTTCTAATCGAGCTTGCGGACACACATAATAATGAATCGTGTTGTTAACAAACTCTTTTTTAGCAAAGGGGCAAAAATTTAGTCCGATGATCACTTGCTCTAACCATTGCTGAGTCTTAACTATTGCAGGATGTAGTGTTGTCATATTATCGCTCCTCAGCCATTGTATGCTCATTGTTTTGTTGAAGTTGCCACATGCGATAGTAATGACCTTTTCTTGCTAGCAGGCTTTGATGATCACCCTGCTCAATTAATTCACCACGGTGTAACACTAAAATATTATCGGCATCGACTATGGTAGATAATCGATGTGCGATCACTAAACTGGTATGATTCTTTGCAACTTCTTTGATCGCTTTGAGTATTGCCTGTTCAGAATAGCTATCAAGCGAAGATGTCGCTTCATCAAAGACTAAAATAGGCGGATTTTTCACTATGGTTCGTGCAATCGCCACCCGCTGTTTTTCACCACCGGAGAGCTTTAAGCCCCGCTCACCGACAACTGTTTCGACCCCTTGCGGTAAAGCATCAATAAAAGCAGATAAATGCGACAGTTTTATTGCTTCAAGCACTGTTTGCTCATCCGCTTCAACATCACCATAGACAATATTTTTATACAAGGATTCATTAAATAAAACGGTATCTTGCGGCACAATACCAATATTTTTGCGCAGGGAATATTGTGTGACTTTATCGATAGGTTGTTGATCAATACTGATAGCGCCTTTATCAACGTCGTAAAAACGAAACAGTAATTTTACGAGTGTCGATTTACCTGAGCCACTCTCGCCTACTATTGCCACCTTTTGCCCTGCTTTTATTTCAAAACTTACATTGTTAATAATGGGGCGATCATCACTATAATTAAATGAGACATTATTAAAGCTCACTTCACCTTTTGTTACCTGTAATGTTGTTGCATTGTTAGCATCAACGACCTTGGGCACTTTTAAGGTTAAATTAAACATTTGCTCAATATTGGTAAGCGAGCCTTTTATTTCACGATAAACAAACCCTAAAAAGTTTAGTGGGATAAATAATTGCATCATAAACGCATTAATCAAAACAAAGTCACCAAGGGTCATTGTATTATGCGCCACTTGATACGCTGCTAGCGCTAACATCACTGTCATCGAAAGCGCAACAATGAAAGCTTGACCACCATTAAGGGCAAACAGAGAGAGTCGATTTTTCATTTTCGCCGCTTCCCAGTCGGCTAATTGGCGATCATAGCCCTGTGCTTCATACTCTTCATTTGAGAAGTACTTCACGGTTTCGTAATTGATCAAGCTATCAATTGCTCTGGTATTACTACGAGAATCTGCTTTATTTACGGCTTGAATATATTGAGTACGCTTATTAGTCGCATAGACTGAAAAAGCGACATAGCTTGCAATAGCAACTGTTGTCACTATGGCAAAGTCGATCCCATAGTTAAACCAAAGAATTGAAACCACCATCACAATTTCAATTAAGGTTGGCACTATGTTAAACACCATAAACTTGATCAAAAAACCAACACCCGAAGTTCCACGATCAATATCCCGGGAAATACCGCCAGTTTGCCTATCTAAGTGAAAATCTAAATCCAGTTGATGTAGGTGTCGAAAAACCTTTAAACCAATGCGCCTAACCGCACGCTCAGTAACTTTAACAAATAAGGTATCTCTGATTTCAGCAAAAAGCACTATCGATAATCTTACTATCCCATAAGAGATCACCAGTACAAGTGGTACAAAAACGATAGAGTTATCTTGACCTTTATCTAACGTATCGACTAAATCTTTTAAGATAAATGGTACATAAACACTGGCTAATTTCGTTGCTAACAAACATAACAAAGCAACAAAAATTCGAGTTTTAAATTCCAGTAAGTAAGGTAACAACTGCTTTAGGACACGCCAATTGATTGGGTTCGTATCGACGGTAGGATGAGATGAATGACGCATAACACTTTAAGGCAATATCAAAAACAAAACTCTAGCGAGTTTACGCCCACAATACAAGCAGTGATCTTCATCTTGCGCTATGGTAACGTTAATTACCTCTTTATCATTAGTTTCTGTTTATGCTTGGTTTTTTGAATCAATTACTCGATAAGTGTATTTTCACCGTTGTTTTTATATGCGGTGTGCAATTACCTGAATTTATCAATCAATATTCACAGCGGTTATCTGGCCATTTAAATGAAGCTAACTTGCAACTTGCGCAATTCAAACAACTGGCTGAGTTGCACCATCAAGGCAACCTTCACCTATTGATCCGTGCTTATAAGCAAAATTCTGATCCAAGCGTAGTGGATACAGCAACGATTATTGAACAATTAGTCTCTAGAGTAAATTATTTGCAGCAACACCTTCATAACATGTTAAGCCCCTCTTACTGGCAAAAGATTCAGCAATTAGTGATAAACGGAGATGTGAGTATTATGGAGCAAACTGCTAAAATTTTTAGCTTAGCGATACCTTTAGAGTTAACAGCATTAGCCACAGGTGCCATACTGGCATTATCAGTAGTCTTACTCAAAAGTTTGAGCATTTACCTCATTACGCGTCTATTTAATGCTGACGCTCGTGTTAACGTATAGCAATAAAAAAGCCACTTAACTTGCGTTAAGTGACTTTAATGAATCCATCATATAAAACAGCTAACAATTAACCGTTGCCATCTTCGACACGACTTTTTAACTTTTGACCTGGTCGAAAAGTTACCACTTTGCGTGCAGAAATTGGAATATCTTCACCCGTTTTTGGATTACGCCCTGGGCGTTCACTTTTTTGACGAAGATCGAAATTACCAAAACCAGAAAGCTTAACTTGTTCACCAGCTTCTAATGTTTCTCGGATCTCTTCAAAAAACATTTCTACCATTTCTTTTGCGTCGCGCTTACTTAGCCCAACTTTTTCGAATAAATGTTCTGCGACTTCTGCTTTAGTTAGCGCCATTGCTTAATCCCTCAGTGATGCATTTAGTTCATCTTTTAATGTATCGACCACACGATCAACGACATCATTGATTTCTTTTTCTTCAAGTGTCTTTTGATGATCTTGTAAAACCATGGCAATCGCTAAGCTCTTAAATCCAGCTTCAATACCATTACCTTGGTATACATCGAACAAGTTTAGATCAACTAAATAATTTCCGCCAACATTTTCAATGAGTTGTAACACTTTTTTTGCTTCAACATCTTCTTTAACGACCACGGCAATATCCCTTCTATTGGCAGGAAAGCGAGAGATTTCGCCAGCTTCAGGGATTTTTTTCGTCGAAATTTCAGACAATAACAATTCAAAAACAAATGTTCGGCTATTTAACCCTAATTTCCTTTCTATTTCAGGATGTAAGGTTCCTACATGACCAACCAAGCTATCTCCTTGGTAAATCGCTGCAGTTTGCCCTGGGTGTAATGCGGCAATTTCAGCTTTATTAAATTGATAAGCAGAAGCATTTGCCGTTAAAGCTAACAATGCTTCAACGTCAGATTTAATATCATAAAAATCTACCGCTTGCTTCTCCATGCTCCAATGTTCTTGGTTGATATTACCAGTGATCACTCCTGCTATCATTGGTTGTTGGCGCACACCGTTTTCCGCATTTTCATCAGGAATAAAGCGTAAACCAGTTTCGAATAAACGAATGCGATTTTGCTGGCGGTTTTGGTTATACACCACCGATTGCAATAAGCCCGTCCATAAACTTAAACGCATCACTGACATTTCAGATGAAATAGGATGAGGTAAAGTCATGACATCTTGTTCAGGATGGATAAGTGATTGGATCTTAGGATCAACAAAACTATAAGTGATCGCTTCCTGATAACCACGATTCACCAAAATTTGGCGTAAACGAGATACCGGCAATTGCGCTTCCTGTTGCTCACGCATTGCTAAAGTAGCGCTTGGTGAAATATTGGGGATATTGTTATAACCAAAAATTCGCGCAACTTCTTCAATCAAATCAACTTCAATTGAAATATCAAAACGATATGCTGGTACATTTACAGTCCAAACATCATTTTCAAAGCTGACATCAAAACCTAAACGCGTCAGAATTTCGTTAACTTTTTCATTGGCAATATGATAGCCAATTCGGCCATCTAACTTAGCCCGACGTAAATTTACCGTTTTTGGTTGTGGAACATGCTGCTCACTGACAGCTTCAACCACAGGTCCAGCCTGACCACCGACAATTTCTAACAATAACTGCGTTGCACGTTCCATCGCTTCACGTTGCATACTTGGATCCACACCACGCTCATAACGATGGGAAGAATCTGTATGCAAACCATACTGGCGCGCTTTACCTAAAATGGCTAAAGGTGAGAAAAAGGCGCTTTCTAAAAAGATATCCGTTGACTGCTCAGTCACACCTGAGTCTTGACCGCCAAAAATCCCCGCCATCGCTAACGGTTTATTGTCATCAGCAATCACTAAGGTGTCCGTTGATAACGTAACTTCATTGCCATCTAACAAGGTTAATGGTTCATCTTGCTCTGCAAAACGTACATTGATGTCACCATCAATTTTTGCTAAATCAAACGCATGCATTGGATGGCCTAGCTCCAATAACACATAGTTTGTCACATCAACAACAGGATCAATCGAGCGAATACCACTACGGCGTAATTTTTCAATCATCCATAAAGGCGATTTCGCTTTGATATCGATATTTTTGATAATACGACCTAGATAACGAGGACATGCTTGTTCAGCCGTTAATTGAATGCGCTTTTCATCATCAATACTTGGCGGTGACACAATAATTTGAGGTTCATTAACTGGCAAACTATTTAATACGCCTACTTCTCTAGCTAAGCCTTTTAAACCAAGACAATCACCTCTGTTCGCCGTTAAATCAACGTCAATAGTAACATCGTCTAAATCTAAGTATTCACGGACACAAACACCAATAGGCGCATCAGATGCTAATTCTAAAATACCATCAGAGCTTTCTGCTAAACCAAGCTCTGATTCACTGCATAACATACCATGTGATGGCACACCGCGCAGTTTAGCTTTTTTGATCTTAAAATTTCCCGGTAACACCGCACCAACCGTTGCAACAGCAACTTTTAGTCCTAAACGACAGTTTTTCGCACCACAAACGATATCAACTAACTCGCCGTCATTAAAATTTGGGCCTAAGTTAATTTTGGTCACTTGTAGTTTATCTGCATCAGGATGAGGGCCACATTCAACAACTTCACCAATAAGCACACCGGTAAACTCACCCGCTACAGGTTCAACCGCATCAACTTCTAGTCCAGCCATGGTGATTTGATGAGACAATTCTTGTGAAGAAATCGTTGGATTAACCCATTCACGTAGCCAAGATTCACTAAATTTCATTTGCTGGTTTCCTAGTTAAATTGTTTCAAAAAGCGAAGGTCATTCTCGAAAAAGGCACGCAGATCATTCACGCCATAACGCAACATAGTCAACCTTTCCACTCCCATACCAAAAGCAAAACCAGTATAAACTTCAGGATCAATACCTACTGATTTCAATACATTAGGATGTACCATCCCGCAACCTAACACTTCTAACCATTTTCCATTTTTACCCATCACATCTACTTCAGCCGATGGCTCCGTAAATGGGAAATATGATGGACGGAAACGAATTTCTAGATCTTGTTCAAAAAAGTGATGCAGAAAATCATGCAAAATACCTTTTAAATGAGTAAAGCTGACATCTTTATCTACCATCAACCCTTCCACCTGATGGAACATTGGAGTATGGGTTTGGTCATAATCATTACGATACACTTTGCCTGGAGAAATAATGCGTAATGGCGGCTGTTCTTTCTCCATGGTGCGAATTTGTACACCCGATGTTTGCGTGCGCAATACTAACTTAGGATTAAAATAAAAGGTATCATGGTCTTGACGAGCCGGATGGTGCTCAGGAATATTTAACGCATCAAAGTTATGAAAGTCATCTTCAACTTCAGGTCCTTGTTTCACCGAAAACCCTAAATCACCAAAAAAGCTTTCAATACGCTCTATGGTGCGTGTCACTGGATGTAAACCGCCATTGCTATTTGAGCGGCCAGGTAGTGTCACATCAATAGATTCTTTTGCTAGCGTCTCTTTGATTGCTTCAGCGCGTAAAAACTCGCCTCGCTCGGTCAACAGTTTCTGTACTTGTTGCTTTGCTTGGTTGATCACTTGCCCTGCTTTAGGTTTTTCTTCTTTAGGTAACTTACTTAAACCTTTCATTTGTTCAGTAAATAAACCTTTTTTACCTAAATAATTAACTCGAACTTGATCAAGTTCAGCAGGTTCATTTGCAGCAGCAATCGCTTGTTCTGCTTGCAATATAATTTCGTCTAAATTCATGAGTTCCTCTAAAACGACTCTAAAGCGTAAACTAGCAGGCTTTGGGTAGACTAGTGTATTGAAAAAATGGTCGAATAGTTTACACAAATTTAGATTAAAAATGTAGCCAATAGATGGGATTTTTTTCTATTTAAGCTACTTATTTTTAAAATAAAATGCTCTGTGTAGGTAGAAACATTCGCAAAACGAGACTTTTTTTTCTAATCTGTAAAATTAAGGGTATAATAATCATAATTTTGCTGTAAAGTCGGTCAATTAATTCAAGGAGCGAAATGGAAGTTTACACTGCAAGACAAGCCATATTAAACCGTAAAGAACATGTTGTTGCTTACGAATTGCTCTATCGTGATAGCCCTGAGAATATTTTTCCTAATATCGATCCCCATGAAGCAACCGCCAAAGTTGTTATGCAAACCCATCTAAATCAAGGCATCGCGCCAATTACCGATAATAAACCCGCTTTAATCAATTTTGGTGAACAATCAATCATCGAAGGTCTGCCATTATTATTACCAAAATCACAAGTCATGATTGAAGTATTAGAGACTGTGACACCATCAGAGCAAGTTTATCAAGCGTGTAAAGCGTTATATCACCAAGGTTACCACTTAGCACTTGACGATTTTATTTATGATCCCAAATGGGCACGTTTTTTCAATTTAGTTAAAATGATCAAATTTGATATACAAACCACCTCTTTGGAAAAAATTGCTCCTTTACTTACTCAGCTAAAAGCACGAAAGAAACTAAAGTTATTAGCGGAAAAAGTAGAAACAAAAGAAGAATTTGAAGAAGCAAAACGTTTAGGATTTCATTACTTTCAAGGTTATTATTTCTGTAAACCTCAAATGGGCAGTAGTTATGATTTAGAAACAAATCAGCCCGTTTTACTCAGCCTGATCCAAGAAAGTTTAAAAACGCCAATTAACATCAATAAAATAGCCGCGTACTTTGAACACGATTCTGCACTGAGTTATAAATTATTAAAGTTTACCAATTCAGGTATATTACCTATTACCCAACAAATTGACTCAATCAAAAAAGCGGTTGTTTATTTGGGTGATTTACAAATTAAGAAACTCATTCTACTGATGGCTACGGGCATCATTGCTTCGAATAAACCCAAAGAATTAACACGGATAGCCATTATCAGAGCAAGATTTTGCGAATTAATCGCTCAAAAAGCGTTTCCTGCACAAAGTGAAGCTTGTTTTATTATGGGGTTGTTTTCCTTGTTGGATGCTATGTTGGATAAACCAATGGAAGTCGTCTTAGAAAACTTATCAATAGTAGATGATGTAACTGAAGCTCTGCTTTCATCGAAACCTTCCTTACTAAAATATGTATTAAACACAGTCAAAGAATATGAAAAAGGCAGTTGGTTTAAAACAAAATCTCAAGCCGATATGATCAATGTTGATTATGAGTTATTAGCAGGTTTTTATAAACAATCGGTTATTTGGGCTAACAAATATGATCATTGCTAAAGCTACCTGCTGATACTACCTTTTCATTACCATTATTATTCTCATTCTCATTCCATATTTTTCACCTATACTGATAACAACCTGTTGATGTTTGTAGGATCAGGTCGACGAAAAACAACGAGAGGTATCAAAATGAAAACTTTACAATTAACAACACTCACAGGCCTATTTCTTATACTAACGACTAACGTTTATGCGGGAGAATCTAAACAAGCCAAAATTAATAGAGCGATGTCAGCCGCACCTATGTCTGTTAGTAAGGATGCCACCATTATGGATAATGATGGTACAATTTTGAAAAAAGGAAGCAACGGTTGGACTTGTTTGCCCAATGTTATGCCTGGTGATAAAAACCCCATCTGTAATGATGAAACTTGGATGACAATGATGAATGCCTTAGGTAATAAAGAGGAGTTTACCGCTGATAGAATTGGACTATCTTACATGTTAAAAGGTGATAAAGGTGCAGGTGTTAGCAATTCAACACCCTATCACGCCGATCACAAAAATGCGAAAGACTATGTGGAGACAGGTCCCCACTTAATGGTGATTGTACCGAAAGAATTGTTAAATGGGATCCCAACCGATCCTAGTGTTGGTGGACCATATATTATGTGGGGCGGTACGCCATATGCTCATATTATGATCCCCATAGATAACAGCAAAGTTTTGATGAAAAATCATAAACATTAATCAACATTACTCTGATAATATAACCCCGCTATCACTTGGATATGCGGGGTTTTTATTGCAACGATTGCTAAAAGCTCGAATACCTTAGTATTGACCAACTACTTTTACTTTATCTGTCAATGATGAAGGACTCACATAACCTATCATATTAGGATCGCTAGCCACTAGCTTTATCACCTCACTGTCACTGTCGACTTCCTTAGGCGGTGTACCTTTGCCAGTAAACAATTGTTTTGACCAATATGCTTTGATTTGACTAGACGACTTGTTTAATACTTTGTCATTAAACTCAGCAGTTAATTCATTAGCACTGGCTTGATTAATTGCAACGACACTATTACCACTTGGAAATGATTTAACCTTGCCCGTAAATATCTTCTTAATGAGCTTTTTATCAATAGTGCTTGTATTTGCCGGATTAACAATCACAGCAACTTCTGCTAAAACAGACAAAGACACCCCGTAGAACAAACAAGACAATAGTAATTTTTTCATCATAACTCCTTAGAAAACTATATCGATGCCAAACGTTAATGATTTACTATCACCTGCGACTGCGAGTTCAAAAGATTTATCTTCAACATCATCGTATTGAACTTTAAATGCTGCAGAAGGATGGAAGTCCCAGCGTAAACCAATAAAGGTACTATTGTGATTTTCACCATCACTGGCATCTTCTTTAAAGCGAGAATAGCCAACATAAGGTATGATATTGTCTGCTCGATAGCCAAGTGTGACCATGCCAGTATCTAAATTACCTCCCAAATCAAGGCGATTAAGTTCCGTTAATATAAAAACGTTGCCCCAATCAGCATTAGCAGAAATACCATAAAACTTACCGTCACGTTCATTACTGCCATCCCAAGTAGATTGAACACCTCCAATATAACGCTCATTGGTATAACTCATATGGGTTAGTCGTACTTCTAACCAGTCATTACTGAGGTTGATCACTCCCCCCATAATGTCTTTCCAAATTTCTCGCGTTGGCTCTAAAAAGAAAAATTGACTGAGTAATCGATTTTCTCTGCTATCTTCACGGCCAAAATAAAGGTTGCCATTAACCGTCCAATCTCCCCATTCACCAAAATATAGCGCATTAACACCGTTGTAATTAAAAACTTGCCAAGTATATGTATCTGCAGGAGGCCTCATCCACACATAAGCAAAACCAACATCATAAAAGTCTGAATAATAAAATAGTGGTAGCCTTTTTTTACCCGCTTGAAATGTCCAATTGTCATTTAGCTCGTAAGATAGATAAGCCCATTCTAATTGCGTATCAAAGTCATCAGCCCCCCTTGATACCACTTGCCCTGTTACAGATAAACCGTCCATTAAATCCGCCGAAAACTGTAATCCAAATAAACTTTCTGGCTTAAAGGACCACTGCTCTTCATAAGCAGAAACGATTGGATAGTCAGCAAGAAACGTCGGTGGTACATCATATTGTGGCACACCACTACCACTTAAAACCTTTCCAGCATTTATACTTGCAAACCCTGAGATAGACACTTCAGCAAATACGCTGCCAGGTATAAAACATGCACAAACAGCTATTGCCCCTAAATAACCAACTTTCATAAAACAACTCCCCATTGCTATGTACTTTTTAAACATAGTTCAAAATATCGTTAATACAAATAGTTAGCACAAAAAAAGGCAAGCTTCTGACAGCTTGCCTTTGGTTATAAAGTGGACTTAAACATTAATCAATTAACTGATATTCCCTGTTTAATATATCGATAATTTCTGCTTTTGGGTTGTCACTTAAGGTGATTTTCTCACCAGTAATTTTCTCAGCGATATCAGTGTATGTTTTAGAAACTGACATTAACACTGTTAATGGTAATTCGTTATTTTCTGCTAAGGCTTCTCTTTCTGCCATCCGATCCTTGTTCAATAAAATATCGGGATCTGGGAAATGATTAAGGAGCAATTGTCTAAAGCCTTCTTTTGAGTTTTCAACAACTTGCCCTTGACTATACTGAGTTCCATCCCAGATACGAGATGAATCTGGCGTACCCACTTCATCCATATAGATAAGCTTATCCTTACCTTGCGTATCCTTGACGTAGCCAAATTCAAACTTAGTATCAACAAAAATTTGATCTAGAGAAGCTAATGCATCAGAAATGACATTAAAGCCTTCGGTTAGCAGCTTCTCATATAAACTAATATCTTCGACATTCTTAAAATTAAAGGCCTTAAAATTCTCTTCAATGTTTTGACGCGTAACATTAACATCGTCAACTTCAGGCACGCCAGGGATCCCTTTTAAAATCCCTTTGGTTGAAGGTGTTTGTAATAAGCTTGGTAACTTGCTGTCTTTGGTTAAGCCTTCAGGTAATTCGATACCGCAAAAGTGACGCTCACCTTTTTCATATGCACGCCACATTGACCCTGTGATGTATTGTCGACAAATAGCTTCAATCATGACTGGCTGTGCTTTTTGTACAATCCAAACAAATGGATGAGGGATATCTAAAATATGACTATCTGCCAAGCCTTGTTCTTTAAAGACTTTAAACCAATGATTTGATATCGCATTTAATGCTGCACCTTTGCCAGGTACGCCTCGCATACCACCTTCGCCTTTCCAGATACAGTCAAATGCTGAGATACGGTCACTTATCACCATAATGGCTAGTGGTGTATCCGTAGGCACATCATAGCCCTTTTCTTCAATTAACCGTTGGCTATCAGCGGCTGTTAACCAATACACAGAACGCACTTTACCACTATGTACCGGCTTATCGGTACGAATAGGTAAATCATTATTCACTGCTAAAACTTTATCTGCCAAACTCATGGGGTCTTACCTTAAGCTCAAAATTAATAAACTGTTGCGAATAATATTTCAGTTCAGTCATAAAATATTATTCGCAACATCATCATCAAACTTTTAAAGCTCATTATTTTTGAAGTTATTTAGCCAGATTTCAAGAGAAATACCCCATTAAACAATGAATGCGTTCATTATATAACGCATAAACTCTGCTAAACAGTTCAAAACAACAATCTCAAAAAGAAAAAAGGACGCAATACAGCGTCCTTTTTATCGTTTCTTTACTCAACGATTATGCTAAAGAAGCTTGTGCTTTTTCAACTAATACAGAGAAAGCTGCTTTATCGTATACTGCGATGTCAGCTAGGATCTTACGATCGATTTCAATCGATGCTTTTTTCAAACCATTGATGAAACGGCTATAAGATAAACCATTTTGACGAGCTGCTGCGTTAATACGAGCAATCCAAAGTTGACGGAATTGACGCTTACGTTGACGACGGTCACGGTAAGCATATTGGCCAGCTTTAGTTACAGCTTGAAAAGCAACGCGATATACGCGACTACGAGCACCGTAGTAACCTTTCGCTTGCTTAAGAACTTTTTTATGACGTGCGCGTGCTACAACACCGCGTTTTACTCTTGCCATTTTCTATCTCTCCTATTAACCGTGACGTAAAAGTTTTTTAACTGACTTAATGTCAGATGCAGCGATATGACACTTAGCACGTAAGTGACGCTTAACTTTCGTACGACGTTTAGTCAAGATATGACGTAAACCCGCTTGTTTGAACTTGTAGCCTTTAGCTGTCGGTTTAAAGCGCTTTGCAGCACCTTTGTTAGTTTTCATTTTAGGCATTGAATATTACTCCACATTCATACTCAAACATTACTTGAGCATTGCCATTGAAATTTAGCAACTTAGGCGAAAATCATCCCTTTTAACTAAGGTAATTGATTCTACTTTCAGGCCTAAAATCACCGGTTAAAAACAATAGTGGTGGGCAATAACAAACATTATTACCACTTGCTAAAACCAAGCTATTGATTATTTTTTAGGTGCTAATACCATCACCATTTGTCGTCCTTCCGCTCTACGCGGGAAGAACTCAACTGTTGTTAGCTCTTCTAAATCACCTTTAACGCGATTTAAAAGCTCTAAGCCTAGTTCTTGGTGGGCCATTTCGCGACCACGGAAACGTAAAGTAACTTTGACTTTATCGCCCCCTTCTAAAAAGCGCTTCAGGTTACGTAATTTCACCTGATAATCGCCTTCATCTGTGCCAGGACGGAATTTAATTTCCTTTACCTGTACTTGTTTCTGCTTCTTACGTTGTTCTTTTTGTTCCTTGGCTTTCTCATATAAGAACTTACCGTAGTCCATCACACGGCACACTGGCGGTTTTGCTGTTGGGCTGATTTCGACTAAATCGACACCAGCTTCTTCTGCTCTATTCATTGCTTCGTCTAAAGAGACGATTCCAACCGCTTCACCTTCAAATCCGATTAATCGAACTTCAGTGCCTGTAATTAACTCGTTTAAACGATGTGCAGGTTCTTTTTGCCCGCCTCGTTGACCACCTTTAATAGCCATGTTCCTCCAAAGAACTTTGTACCAACATTGTTTATTATTATTTCATTAAATAATGTCAGATGAAAAAAATAATGTCCGTCAAACCTTGTTTAAAATCAATTAACGACGAGAAACTACTTCTTCGGTTAATGTATTAATAAAACTGTCGACCGACATCTTACCTAAATCTTCACCACTTCGCGTGCGAATGGCAATTTCACCATTCTCCATTTCTTTGTCACCAACAACTAACAAATATGGAACACGCTTTAAAGTGTGCTCGCGGATTTTAAAGCCTATCTTCTCATTTCTCAAGTCTAGTTTAACTCTAATTCCACTTTCTTTGAGTTTTTTAACAACATTTTGACAATATTCGCTCTGTTTATCGGTAATATTCATCACTGTTGCTTGAATTGGCGATAACCACGTTGGGAATTTTCCACTGTATTCTTCAATTAAAATACCGATAAATCGCTCAAGTGAACCCAAAATAGCACGATGAATCATCACCGGCACATGTTTTTCACCATCTTCACCAATATATGAAGCGTCTAAACGCCCTGGCAAAGCAAAATCAAGTTGTACTGTACCGCATTGCCAGTGACGACCTAAACAATCTAATAGGGTAAATTCAATTTTAGGACCATAAAATGCGCCTTCACCAGGTAAATACTCAAACGCTATCCCTAAGTTATTTAACGCATTAGCAAGACCTTGTTCGGCTTTGTCCCATATTTCGTCGGCACCAATACGCTTTTCAGGGCGAGTTGATAGCTTAACCAAGATGTCTTCAAAACCAAATGATTTATAAACGTCATACACCATTTCGATACATTTAGTCACTTCATCTTGCACTTGCTCTTCAGTACAAAAAATATGCGCATCATCTTGAGTAAAGCCACGTACACGCATTAACCCATGCAACGCACCTGATGGTTCATTACGATGACAACAACCAAATTCTGCCATTCTTAATGGTAAATCACGGTATGATTTCAAACCTTGATTAAAGATTTGTACGTGACCTGGACAATTCATCGGTTTGATTGCATATTCACGTTTTTCAGACTCTGTAGTAAACATAGCATCGGCATACTTGTCCCAATGACCCGATTTTTCCCAAAGCCCGCGATCCATCATTAACGGCCCTTTTACTTCGTCATAGTCATATTCATGAAGTTTTTCACGAACAAACTTTTCTAACTCAGTGTAAAGTGTCCAGCCATCGTTATGCCAAAACACCATGCCTGGCGCTTCTTCTTGCCAGTGGAACAAATCTAATGTTTTACCAATTTTACGGTGATCTCGTTTTTCTGCTTCAGCAAGGCGTTGAATATAAGCTTTTAATTGTTTTTTGTCTGCCCATGCGGTGCCATACACTCGTTGCAACATTTTATTGTTCGAATCACCACGCCAATATGCCCCTGCCACTTTCATTAGCTTAAAGTGATGACAATGACGCATACTGGGTACATGAGGACCACGACACATATCAATATATTCTTCGTGATGATACAGCGCTGGGCGATCTGTTTTTTCAATGTTTTCGTTTAAAATTTCTAACTTGTAGGTTTCGCCACGCTCGGTAAAGGCATCAACCGCATCCTGCCACGAACCTGTTTTCTTAATGACCTGATAGCCTGTGCGCGCAAGTTCTGTCATGCGCTTTTCTAGTTTCGCTAAATCATCTTCAGAAATAGCATGGTCTAGATCCACATCATAATAAAAGCCATTATCGATCACAGGTCCGATCGCCATTTTAGTATTTGGCCACAATTGCTTGATCGCATGACCTAATAAATGAGCACATGAGTGACGAATGATCTCAAGACCTTCATTATCTTTACTGGTGATTAACTGTAAAGTTGCATCAGACTCAATCATTTCACAAGCATCAACTAATTCACCATTGATACGACCAGCGATGGTCGCTTTAGCTAAACCAGGACCAATATCAAGAGCAACATCCATTACAGATACAGCTTGTTCAAATGAGCGTTGAGAACCATCAGGAAGCGTAATAACAGGCATGAATTTTCCTTTCTACAGTGGCGGCGCATACCAAGCGTCGCATGACTATTTAAATCTGGATTAATACAACCGGATATAGGCTATATTATCGAATAATATTAGTGTACATTGGCAAGCGCCAATCAAGCCGGTGAATATAGGGGAAATCGATTATTATTGCAATCCATAAAGCGGTATTTCGCCGAGTTAATTTTGCTATGCTTTATCTATCTATCACCTTAATGATGAGCTTGTTCGTTTTCACTTACCCAGCTTATGCCAATAAACTGTCAATTAATAGCACAGACATACAAAACCCAGCCGATTCATGGACCATATGGCGAGAATCAGCCAATAAGCGCGTAAAAACAAGATCAACGAAAAAAGCCGGCCTTATTGAAATAAGTGCGGAGCTGACGGTAAATTCAAGCTTAAGCGGCTTTATTTTATTTATTCAAGACCAACAAAATCTTGCTAATTGGCTGGATAAAGTAAAATCCTTTGAAGTGATTGCTGTATCTGACAACGAGAGTTTGCTTTCTATTCGCTTTAAAGCTTTCTGGCCAATAACTGAAAGAGTCATGACCGTAAAATCAGAGGTTAGACAATTCGATGATCTATCAGTGACTATTTCAGTCACCGATTTAGCTAAGCAAAACGAGCAAGAAGATGACGCTATTGTCATCAGCCTTTATGCCGCACAATGGCATATCACACCAATAACTAAGAATACACTGCATATTCGTTATCAATTTATTGCTGACGCAAATGGCAGCCTGCCACATTGGTTAACTAATCGTGTCACACTCAGCAGTATATGGTCTTCATTAGAGAAAATATCTCAGCAACTTCCCCAGTCCAAATATCAGACACTAAAGCATCCAATCATTGAAGAAAAGCCCGAGAAATAATCGCAACTACGAGATAATTCACTATAATTTATCAATATGGGCATTGATAAAAGAGTTGCTAATATGTGGGCCAGTATTGAACATGCGATAGAACAAGTCACCAATCAACCTTTTTCCATTAAACATAAACAACCTGCTACCGGTGGTGATATCAATTTATGCTATTGGATCAGCAACTACCATCAGAACTTTTTTGTCAAACTCAATGATAAAAGCCATTTAGAGCATTTTGAATCAGAAGCATATGCATTAGAGCAAATTAATCAGTCTCAACAAATTACCTGCCCAGAAGTGATCACCTACGGTGTTACCTTAGATAAAGCATTTTTAGTACTGAGTTATATTCCTTTTGAGACACCTGAAGCTAAAGATTGGTATCATTTAGGTCAACAATTAGCCTACATGCATAAACGTGCCACACATGGGCAATTTGGCTGGCAACATGATAATTATATTGGTGATACATTACAGCCTAATCACTGGCAAAGTAATTGGCGCACATTTTTTGCCGAGCAACGCATCGCCTGGCAATTACAATTATTGCACGAGAAATCAATTAAATTAGGCAATATTGACCATATCACCCAAGTTTGCCACGACGCGCTATTACATCATCAAGTGACACCTTGCTTAGTTCATGGTGATTTATGGCAAGGCAATATGGGATTTTATCACCATAAACCTGTGATTTTTGATCCTGCTTGTTATTATGGTGATCGGGAAGTAGATGTAGCAATGACCGAGTTATTTGGCCAGCTTCCTGATGATTTTTACCTTGGTTATCACGACACCTATCCTTTGCCGAATAATTATGAGCAAAGAAAATTAATTTACAATTTTTATCATGTACTTAATCACGCTAATTTATTTGGTGGAATATATATCGATCAATCCAAGGCCGTGTTATCAAGGATTTTATCTCTACATTAATGAGGGGATAACTCGCACTTTATGTAAACTGGTTCATAATAAAGATTATGAGATAAAAGTTAGCGTCTAGGAGGCAACATGCCCCAAGATAATTCAGTACATAAAATAAAAGAGCAAAAGATCTCCTGCCCTCATTGTGGACACCATATTTTTATCGCCTTAGATTCATCTGCTGGTGATCAAGATTATTACGATGAGTGCCCTGCCTGTTGTAATGACATTCATTTAAACCTTCACATCGATGAATATCATCAAAAAATACAATTAGCCGTAGATAGCGATGATGAGCAAATATTTTAACTAACCTTGTGACAAGTTTAACTGTTTAATGGTATTGACTATAGTGATCGTTTGTTGATCAAATTCCAAATTCACTTTATCCCCAACACTCAAAACACCAAGATTAGTTCGCTGTAATGTTTCTGGGATCAAATGCACACTAAAGCCTTGTTCACTCACCACTTGTCCAACAGTCAAACTCACGCCATTAACAGTAATAAACCCTTTAGCTAATACATAATTACGCCATGTTTCAGGTAACTGAAACCGTAACGTACAATTTGTTTCAGTGACAATTTTATCAGCCAACACTACCTGACAGTGCACATGACCACTAACAATATGGCCGCCTAATTCATCACCTACTTTGAGCGAACGCTCAATATTGACAGAATCCCCAACCTTAAGCGATGATAAATTACTCACGTGTAACGTTTCATCAATGACATCAAAAGCAATTGAACCATAATCGCTAAAGTGCTCAAACTCGACAACGGTTAAACAGACCCCATTAACGGCAATGCTGGCACCAGTGACTAAGCCTTGTAACAACTTAGGCGACGTGTTTACCACTAAGCGCGCTAAATTATTTTCAATTTTTAGTAAATTAACCCGAGCTTGCGATTGCACAATGCCTGTAAACATATATCATCCACTTATAAAACAACATCATTGTTCATTCTAACAAAGCAGGAAAACATTCCCAACTACATCATGCATTTAGAACTCTTCTTTTCCTATAGCAAAAAGCTAATGAAGCTGGCATACCCAATTTTGATTGCACAGCTGATACAAAATTTAATGGGCTTTGCCGATACGGTAATGGCTGGGCGCGTTAGTGCGACTGATATGGCGGCAGTTGCCGTTGCCAGTAGCATTTGGTTACCACTTATTCTGACAATTTATGGATTAGTGATGGCGTTAGCAGCTATCGTTTCACAATATGCTGGCGCAAATGAGCATCATAAAATAGCCAAAGCAAGCTATCAAACAGCTTGGATTGCATTAACATTAGGCATTGTATTAATTCTACTTTTTAACCTACTAAGCCCTACTATTAGTGAACGCATTACCTTAGAGCATGACTTAAAAACGCTCATGTTCGATTATTTAGGTTATATTATCTGGGGTGGTCCAGGTTTTTGCTTGTACCTCGTTTTGAGACATTATTCTGAAGGGCTTTCTCATACTAAACCCACGATGATCATCAGCATCATCGGGTTATTAATTAATATTCCGGCCAATTATATTTTTATCTACGGGGAATTTGGTCTACCCGCTTTAGGTGGCGCTGGTTGTGGCTTGGCGACCGCAATTGTCTACTGGGTGATGTTTGGTGCCATGCTGATCTATTGTCTTGTGTCGAAGGTATTAAAACAAACGCCTTTATTTAAACAATTTTATTGGCCCGATTGGCAAGAAATTAAATATATTCTTTCTATTGGAGTACCTATAGCCTTATCACTGCTATTTGAAGTCAGTTTATTTTCTGTCGTAGCCATATTACTTGCCCCTTTTGGCGCAGAAGTGGTCGCAAGTCACCAAATAGCGATTAACTTTTCTGGGCTCGTATTTATGGTTCCCCTCAGCCTAGCCATGGCTGTGACAATTCAAGTAGGTTTTGCCGTAGGTAATAATAATCACAGTGAAGCCAAAGCAATTTGTCTATATTCTGTCATGCTAGGATTAATTATCGCGGTAGTTACTGCCGCGCTTAGCCTTATCTTTAGAACAGAAATCGCCAGTATCTATACAACAGAATCGGCAGTGATTGAATTGGCAGCAAGTCTGATGTTTCTTGCTGCACTTTTTCAATTTTCAGATGCTATTCAAGTCATCTCTGCTGGCGCCCTACGCGGTTATAAGGATACTAAAGCAATATTGTATATTACTTTTTGCTCGTATTGGTTAGTCGGATTATCGGTTGGCTTGATTTTAGGTTTAACCGATTGGCTGATCCCCGCCATAGGACCTTATGGATTTTGGATTGGCTTTATTTCAGGTCTAACAGTAGCAGCCATTTTACTCGCCTGGCGTTTAAAAATAGTACAAACACGTAGCATGGTGAACGCATAAGAGCCTACATTTGACTGAATTGTAATCAAACAAACAAAAAATGATTTTAAATCGCGAAAATAACTTGCAAGTCAAATTTCAGATCGCTAACATAGCGCCACGTTGAGTTATTCAACATCTTTTGTACGTCCGTAGCTCAGTTGGTTAGAGCGCTACCTTGACATGGTAGAGGTCGGTGATTCAAATTCACTCGGACGTACCACTTTTTCCTTTAATTTCAACAGCTTACATACGATTAAAATCACGAAGTACCAATTAAGTACCATCTAACTTAGATATTTTGGCATTCATTGAGTTAAATAAATTTAATTCTTTAGAACAATTCCAAGCATTTAAAAGTACTTCATACTCTCTTAGTTCTTTAGTTGAAATATTGTCATTTAGAATCTTTGTAGAAAGGTAACGCACATTTAAGGGGTTGATAATTGTTTGCTAAAATGTGTAGCGAAGCGAAACCGAGCAAACTGTTAGCAGTCCCGCTTTAAATTCTTATAGCACTCTGGCGCTTAAGTGGATTGTAGATAATCATCACTAACTTCTAACTTATAAACTGTTTTCGATTGTACTAAGCAATTGCGCATTTCTTCACGAGCTTTTTGGTACTGCTCACCAGTTAAATTATGGTCTTTTTCCCATTGCTCGCGACTCGGCCACTGTGCGTAACCCACTAAAACATTTGGCTTATCTGATACGTGAAGACTTGAGCCAAAACTACCGCATTTTTGATAAATTACCTTTGTCACTTCGAGCCATGCTTCCCGAAATGACGCTTTCATTCCGTCTTTTATTTCAAACTCATAGATTGCTATAAACACTTACTTTCCTCCTTGAGTGCTAACGCCTCGCTAAAACGCGCGCTTTTCAGCGTCGTTGTTGAGCGATTTGTTAGTGCTTTTTAGATTTAACCGCAATCTAGGCAAGACTCTTGGCGTTCCGAGAATAGAGCCGTGAACTTCGTCGATTTTCGTCGCTCCGTAGCGCCGATAAAAACCCTCTGCATTTGGGTCCGCGACAAGCTCCATTGTTGAATAGCCGCGATTAAGTGCTTCTTTGCACACTTTTGCAAATAATAGTTTGCCTAACCCAGTGCCTATATGGGACGGCTCAATCCACAAATGGCCCAGGTATGCAAAGCCGTCTTTAAGTTCTAGTCCAAAAAATCCAACTATCTTTTTGTCAGACTCAAGGACTACAACAATGTTTGAAGCTATGTAACTTGGAGAGATAGTTAATTCCTCTTTCCATTCCTCCATCCATTCTTGTGGATAACCCCAATGGGCTTTGGCCCGTCTCACTAACGACGTGAGTAAGTCAGACTCTTCAATTGCTGCTTCTTTGTAAGTTTGCATACGAATTTTTAACGAAATTATGAGCGCGATATCTAGGTAGCACTAACAACTTATTAGTGAGACCTTGCAAGGTAGGTAACCTTGTAAGATACAAAAAATTCAATGTAAATCATACATAAATAAAAGTACAGGCGATTAACTAAAAAATACCAGTTTAGTACCACACTCGTTTAATAAACACTAATAACGATTATTACGATATAACATAAAATCAACAACTTAAATGTAACCCATTGATTTATAAAGCGTAACAAAAGTATCAAATTCACTCGGACGCATCACTTTTTCATTTAATTTCAACAGCTTACATGAAATCAAATCACGAGGTACCAATTAAGTACCATCTAACTTAGATATTTTGGCACTCATTGAGTTAAATAAATTTAATTCTTTAGAACAATTCCAAGCACCTAAAAGTACTTCATACTCTCTTAGTTAGTTGCCTTTTTTACGATACTTAACAATACCATAAAAGTAATTTACCACGACACCAATAACGAGAAATATAACAGAGGAAGACATTTGATTTTCTGTGAGACCACCCAAGTACCAAAGATAAGCAATAAAGGTCATAAATATGGAAAGTATTATTAAACTTAAACCTACGCTTTTCCCAAATGCCTGAGGGTTAGAAAATTTATTTTCATTAAACCCTGAAATTAAGCCTCTACGCCCTTTATAAGCGATCAAGTACCCAGAAATACCGCAGGGTAAAACAACAAATAAAAGAATAAATAAAGCTTCAAATGTGGACTCTTCCATGATGTATACTCCTTGGCAACTAACGCCGCAATATGGGGCGTATTAAGCTTAGCTAAAATTAGAGAAGAATGAGCGCCAGCCAAGCTTTAGACGTCCCATCCACGATTGCCTTGTTATAAGTCGTTATCCTTTGCGAATTTACTAAAACCTAACGCACCAAAAAACACAGCCAAAATAAACAAATAGCCAATAGACATTATCAAAAAACGATTATCGATAGGGAGTAAATCGAACAACTCTATATCAGTGAACATAGAGATAAATGGAAAAACAAAAAATGGTAATAGCGCCCATAATAAGTATAAAGATCGTCCCGACAACTTAACTGCTTTGGCACAATATGGACATATTAAAAAGTCATGTTGTATCGTTAGAAATGTTAGCTTTTTTTTGCGTATCCGGCCTAGTTGCCAGAATGAAATTTTCTTTTCGCACCAAGGGCAAGGTTTCTTCAACATATCCATGTTCTCATAGACTTATAACGCCGCATTAAGGTGTGAGCAACGTTACCACGAAACCTAACCATACCACCGTAAACGCAAAACCCAACGATGGAATGAAAAATGCCATGCGTTGGGAATCACTCTTAAATGCTTTGTTAGGCGAATTACACTCCATTTATATTTATTAGATACTCTATGAACTGACTTTCCCACCCTTGCATTCTCATTGTCTTTGGATGAGGAGTTCGGTAACTTTTAAACGGTAAATCTGGGTGCGAAAGCTTGCAGAAATGTTTCGTAGGCAATCCGTGAATATCCTCCATCAGCAAACCGTCATAAATATTCTTTAATCTCCAGTCGTATTTATGATTCGTGTAGAACAGGCAAATATCTGGCTTAAGAATTTTAATTTCATCAACTAGGATTCTGTCAAACTGTGGCATTTCAATTTCAACATCACCAACGGGAGAGCCTCCATTATGATCAAAGCGATTCAAATTTGACCAAGCACATGAATAAGGCTCAATGTTAAGTAGCCTCTCTACTTTTCTTGTCACGTTCCAAAATGGTGAACTAACATAGTTTTCACCTACATTAAATTCTTCATAGCATGAGATTTGCGCATTTATATCAGTATATTCTGATGCCCAACCATAAGTTTCCTGACCAATGATCAGTAACTTTGTTTCTTGACCGTAATATGCTTTTGGATTAATCAATAAGGGACCATGAAGACATTCTTCACTAAATTTATCAGTAAAACACTGAAAATCATTTAATGATTTTTGGTAAAGATTTTTTAGTAACTCATTAGATGAAATCATTTTAGTCCTTACAATTTATATACTTATTAATTCCACCCGCGACACTAATGCGCCTAACAACTTATTAGTGAGACCTTGCAAGGTAGGTAACCTCGTAAGGTACAAAAAATTCAATGTAAATCATACATAAATAAAAGTACGGGCGATTAACTAAAAAGTACCAGTTTAGTACCACACTCGTTTAATAAACACTAATAACGATTATTACGATATAACATAAAATCAACAACTTAAATATAACCCATTGATTTACATAGCGTAATAAAAGTATCAAATTCACTCGGACGTACCACTTTCTCTCCCTTTAACATCAACACTTTATACAGCTAACAACCAATAAGTACCTTAAAAGTACCACACCTATTTTTCAAAACACTTTTTGCACTTCACAATAAACACTAAAGTTAACTAAACAGTATCGCTCCAAGATCAACAAGTTTAACTAACATTACACACCCCAAAAATAGATAAATGACACGTATTACGCCATACATTTACAAGCCACTTTATGATGAACGGAGGCAACATTTTGGTGTGACAACAAATTTTAGGTCATGCAAATATTGTTGATACGATAAAGTATGAACACTTTTCTAAAACTCATTTAGAAGATTCAATTAAATTAAACCCCATTTCTAAAATTAATATTTAACGCTTTGCTTTGGGGCGGCTCAAGCATAGCCTAAGCCATACTAGCCAAGTTAGTGGCGACAACAGCGCCTTGTTATATGCACAAACCACAGTACAAATTAGTTGCCATCTAGATTAATTTTACGAGGTTTAAAATACATAAATAAAGCATCTACAACAGCAATAAAAAGAACACCCAAACAAACAAAATTAGTAGTCGATACGATAAAGCTGGACAAATTAGTTTCAAATAAGTTTACGAAAAACAGCCCTAGCAATGGCAATGTAAAAGTTAAACCAATTAAATATTTCAATTTCATAGCAACCTCTATTTTAAAGCATAAAAATTAAGTATAAGCACAAATTATTAGTGTATATAGCGCTTTGCTTTACGTGTCCAATTAAGCAACTCATTAAATGCTTTTGTTTTATTTATATGATTAAAAATAGCTCTGCCTAAAAGTCATGAACTACAGGTATTATAGAACCACGGTTACTAGTCTCAGCTTCTCCGTAGGTTGGTGTTCCTGAACCTTCAGTCTCTTCCCATAAAGAATTATCTAATGGCTTTAGATTGTATGGGCTAGAGAATTTAGCAAAAGCGACCCTTCCAATGAAATCATCTTCACCATTGGTATAAGACAATGTTATCAAACCATTAGACTCAATTCTAAACTCTTTTAAGTGACCGGTATAAAAGCCAGTTGCATCAAGAGAACTAACTTCAAAGTTACTATTATATGATGTTGTTTCAGATGTAAAGTCTAGAGTAATGTTTAAATCATCAGCACCATTGTTTAATAGGATATTAATGTTTTCGATTAATCCGTTCCCTGTGGTAGTAAAGCCATCAAGATCATCGTCATTTAAATCTATTGAGCCATTTGAATTAAAATCAAGCACTTGTTCAATAGTTGGTTGCACTGTCGTATCATCAAGTGCAACACGAAATTCCCATGTATTACTATCATTGTTAACATGAATAAAATAAAAAGTGAGTATATGAACATCACCTAACGAGTCGAATACTGATAGTGATGTTGAATGATTGAAAGTTAAAGGATCTTGTTTATCAAATTCATTAGCAGGAAGTTCACCACTATTTTGAGGAAGGTTTATGCTAATATCTACTCTATCTGTGGCTTCAGGGCTGCCCATAGAATAATTAATCTGCACCTGCTGACTTGTTGAAATACTAACGCTTGAAGAGCTTCCATCAGGGTTGACAGGGAAAACCATAAGCGGAAAGCCCGAGTTATTAACTAGATATCCGTCCTTATCAAAATGGAAAACGTTTGAATTTGAGTAATAAAACTCTAGTGAATCGATTTCTTTAGCTACGACAAAAAAATCAGTTTCAATGGCTGTTTTTAATTCAAAGTCACCTATTAGGTTTTGATTATTTTCAGGAGTTATAGCTTGGATTTCAGTTATATAATTATTAGTAATATTTACATCATCCCGTTCAGAGTTACAACCAGCAAGAACTAACAACGATATTACGAACAAATATTTATTTGCATTCATTTTTACATTCCTTGTTATTTAAAATCCTAATTCCAGCATTAAAAAATGCTAGCAATGAATACAGGCATTTAACAACCTATTAGTATGCATTGCAAGGTAGGTAACCTTGTAAGATAGAAAAATTCAATGTAAATCATACATAAATAAAAGTACAGGCAATAAAAAAAGTTAACATTTAAAAACATTAACTAAATCATCTTTTACCCCACGCATTAATGGCATTAATTCATCTGGCGTTGAGTGAAACCAATAATCTAGGTTTTCAGGTTCAATTAATAACGGCATACGATGATGATATTGACTGCATTTTTCATTGGGTTTGACTGTTAATGTAACCAGCTGAGGACTTTGAGGGTTATAAAGAATCCCTCCCATAAATAAAGGCTGATTTTCACTATGTTCAAATAAATACTTAACCTTTCTACCACCTTCTAGACGCCACTCATACCACCCTGAACATGGCACTACACAACGATGGTTTAAAAAAGCGTTTTCAAACGTTGCTTTTTGATGAACTGTTTCACTTTGTGCGTTAATTAAAACATTTTTTGACCAATTAGGCTTAATTCCCCACGTTGCATTGACTTGAAAACATCCATTTTCTTTAGCCACAGCAGCAACTTTTTGGCTTGGACAAAGGTTATTATTTGAAGATGTTGTAAACTCAATACCTAACGTTTCACTGACAATTTGACTTAACGGTTCATCAATAACATTCAATCGTCCACACATTACCTATAACCACCTTCAAATGACTAAAACGTACCAATTGAGTACCACGCTCGCTTAATAAACACTAATAATGACTATTACGATATAACATCAAATAAACAGTACCAACTTCAAAAGTTTGCTTATTAGTAGTTCTGTCAATCCAATTTATTGCACAATTGGTGTTGCGACATATCTCGACTTTTCTGAAGTCACAAAGGTCATAGAGTCTATTGAGCCTCTATCGTCAAAACTAAACTGATAATATCGACCTATCTGGCCACGTACCATAAACTTGCTTTTGTTTACAGGAATAAGCTCAATAATGCGTTGTCCAAGCTCTTTATATAACAACTTATTATCTATATGCACGAGTTGAAAAGCTTCATTATCGTCCCATTGATATGTACCTGCGTAATCTCCTAAATACACTTGTGGATCTGAAGAAATTTCAGTTGCAACTATTCGGTCAATAAAACGTTTAAGCCTATTTGGGCTTGTATCTTGAATACTTACTTTATTTTCTAATTTAGCATATAGATTATTGAATTTTGGATTTTTAAGGATCTCTTCTGAGTTTCCCCCAAGACCATGATTTAAAACTACAAAATCAGCAATCTCTTTAGTTACTGCAAGATAATTTTCTAATTGTTTTGCATTTATTGTAAATCCATGTCCTGCAACATATTTGGTATTTTCATCACCGAGGCTAACTGCATAAGAAATTGCTTTATTGAATCCAGCAATTCCACCTTGATAAAAAGTAGGGTGTGATATGTTCGTTAATATATCCCCCATAAACACGATATTGGCTGTTGGGATATAAACAATATTATCAGAGAACGAATGTGAAACTGCGCTCTTCATTGCTACTTGAACATCATCACTCAATTTAATAGATAAATAATCTTCAAAGCAAAGGTCACAATCAACTTTTGAGTGACTGACATTCTTCTGAGCAATAACAAGTGCTCCTAGTTGCCGATAATGTTCGTTTACGCCTGTGTGGTCAAAATCTCCATGGGTATTAACTATGTGTGTAACGGGATGCTTTGTCAGTTTTTCGATTGTCTTAATTAATTTCTCGGAGTGTTTGTTTACAAGTGTGTCAATTAGCAAAACTTTTTCATTTGTGATCACGACACCAACATTTGCCCCTACCCTTTCTCCTGTGAGTAAAAACACATTCTCAGACAGCGAAGTAACATCCAATTCTTGATGTTGCTCAGTAGCGCTAGTTACTATACTCCAAAACAAAATACTCGCTAAACTCAACACTCGGATTAACATAACTCTTCCTTAAAATTTTATGGCCTGCAAAAATAACTATGTTTTGATTTATGAACAACTTTTAACCATACACTTTTAGTTTTAAACAAGTTTTTAAAACCTTTTTAAATTAATATTAACAATCTTTTCAGCATTATACTAAACGTCGGCTATGACGTTGCACCTTGACATTAATACTACATTACGCCATACCCCATCCATTTTTCTAACCTTTCTTGAATACTTAAATGAAAAAACACACTCTTTTGATGAAGTGAAAACTTGTTAGGTTAACTGGAAATATACTAGCTTGAAGTATCCTAACTTTCTCCTTAGCTGTTCTCTTTTATATTCTCTTATACTCTGAGTAAAAATTATCAATAACTTGATTGATATAACTTAACCCACATCCAAAGAACAATACTCGTACATTAAAGTGATGTTCACTGCTCTCATACTATTTGTTTATCATTTTTAATTGATTTAGGCTTTTTATAAAAGAAACGCCAATAGCTAAAATTTAACTATTGGCGTTATTATTTTTTGATAGATTATTCTGCTGTTGTTGGATCGATAACAACACGAACTTCACTTACGGCGGTTACTGGAAACTCTCCCATTTCAGCATGCTTTCGAACCATAGTCTCATCTGGTGCGATATAAACGCAGTAAATTTTATTGTCAGTGACGTAACTTTCAACCCACTGAATTTTAGGGCCTAACGCTTCTAATACATCACAAGACTTTTGGGAAATACCTTGTAAGTCATTACTTGATAATTTCCCCGCCCCTTCAAGCTCTCTCTCGATAACATATTTAGGCATTTTCACTCTCCTATTAATTAAGGAGTTTAAAGTATAGTTGAGATTGAAAAAACCGAAGAAAAAACGCCCTCTTTAGGTCAGTATTTACTTATTATGCTTAGCGTGTAACAAACCCGCGTAAATTACTGCAACTGTTCGATGAACTGCTTTTATAATGGAATTATCCGAAGCGATAATTAATTGCATCTGAATATTAAGTTGACGCGAAATTTATCACTGAATTTGTACAAGTAAACTCTGTTTTTATCAGCTCGAAATGCCACCAAAACATCATTACTTTGGTGGCTTTGCCTGATTAACAAAGTTGTTTCTACGCACGCCTACACAAGTATCTCACAGGAATTAACATAAGCAAGAGCACGGCAAATGCCCCACCACCGCTTGACTTTTTAGCTGGTTTAGCAGGGGTAGTGACAGCGGCACTAACAGTGATTGTTTTACTTGATTGACTGGTTTGCCCGATACCATCAGTGACTGTTAATATGACCGTATAACTGCCAGCGTTGGCATAACTGTGTTGAGGATTTTCTAGCGATGAAGTGGCATTATCGCCAAAATCCCACTCATAGCTATAATTCTCATCGCCACCTGTTACTTCCGCGGTGAAATTGACCACTAAATGATTAGCATTATAAGAAATATTCGCAGTTAATACATTTTCCACCGATACGGTTTGTATAAATTCAAACGACTGTAGTGTTTCATCTGTCACAGTCAAGGTTACGGTATAATTTCCATAGCTCTCATAAGTATGACTAGGAGTTATTTCATTTGAGATATCACTATTATCACCAAAGTCCCAACGATAACTGTATTCTCCTTCTCCGCCAGTCAATGCTGGGGTAAACTGTACCTCTTTCCCTGTCACCTCACTGGTAAAATCTCCGGTAATTATTTCACCTACAACCACAGCATAAGTTAAGGTTTGTTCACCTTGTGCACTTTGATAACGAACAGTTACATCATACGCACCACTTGCAAGGTAAGTGTGTGTTACCGTCGTGCCCGTTAATAGGGTGTTATCTCCCATGTTCCATTCATAGCTGGTATTATCAGAAGCTAGATCACCATCAAGCGAAAATGTCACTTCTAAACCATTGTGCTCTGCCACGATATAACTCAAAGGCACTTTAGCTAAATTAAGCGTTGCATTCGCACTATTAGTTGCTTGTGAGGTTACTTCCAAGATCAAGCCATATTTGGGTAATTTTATACCTGATTCTGGTTGATAAGGTGCTGAATAATCTAACCTATCATCAAAGATGGTAACCGCAGCTAGATGACTATCACCGCTAACCTTAACGGATTGATCGTAAAGACTAAAAGCAGCATCGGTAATTTGACTCCCAGTATCACGATAACTACTCCCTTGTTTGATCGGGTTTTGATCTGCATCTACCACACCAACAAATACTTCCCCAGGATGGCTGTTAACTCGGTTATCTGCAACGCCTGTATTGCGATACCATACTAAAACACCGTGATCGTGCTTTGCGTTTAATAAATACTTATCTGTCTGTTCATGTTGTCTCAACTGAACGTAATAGTGATGCTCAGCACCAGCTAAACTCCATGTCTGTGTGCGGAGAAAACCGCCTGATAAATTGACTTCATCGACAGATTCGCCGCCTGATTGGAAAATAACATTATCATTATTGACCACGCGAATATCATCAGCGACAAAACCATATTCACTAACATAAGTGTCAGTAATATACTCGATAGTTATCGTTATTTGTTGATTTTGATAAGCAGATAAATCAAAGGTTAAATCAACCCAGCCAGCATCTCCTTCAGCCTCTGGCAGTGATTTTGAATCGGCAGAAATATAATTATAAACATCCGGCAATTCATCTAAGGGGTTATCATCTGTTGTATGATTGCCAGCAATAACAGTATCATTCACCTTCACCACCAGATAATCCCAATCTACTTCTATGTTCCAATGGGCTTTCATTGTTAGGCTTGATGAGCCTTGAGGTAAGCTCACATCAAACGACAAAGTACTGTTTAAATCATGCCCTTGTGAAGAATAGTATTGATACTCTCCAGTGTAAGGAGCAAACTCGGTAGTGTTAGTCGGTAATTTTATTTTCAGTTGATTACTAACACTTGAGTCATGATTGGTCGCACTGACTAAATTTAATGATGCATTAGTTAAATCTGCAAAGGTTATTTCATGCTGATTGATCCAGTTGCCACCATAGCGAGTTTGAAAATAATCTCTGGCGTAAGGGCTAAAGCCTGAAGGATGTGCACCACCATCTACCCAACTACCGGATGCCATAATTGACCAATCGCCCACTGGAGAGCTAAATGTACCGTTATCTGTATCGTATTCATCAGGTACACCGAGATCATGACCAAATTCATGGGCAACAACGCCTACTCGAGCATTTACAGGATTAATGGTATAACCATACAATTTAACATCTGAACCAGGGACTGAAACTGGACGCCCTTGTTCATCAAACACATAATAGCGATGTGACCAAATGGCATCTTCGGCCAATTCCCCCCCACCAGCTTCTTCACCAATACTAGAGTGAAAGATCATCACATGATCAAGGATGCCATCGTTATCGGTATCATATTCATTTAGATTAATGTTAAGTTCAGCTACGGCTTTAGTCACCGCTTCTAAGACTAATGCAGGTACGTTCTTATCATCATCGTTATTATCTGGATCATTCCCCCCATAATAGGCAGCATCATTGTCTGCCCTAACCCAGCCATTCGCTGAGCCAACTAACTTTAATGTGCCCCCCGACTCAGCTTGATAATATTGATACACTGAATCAATATTGTTCGCTTGAACTTCTGGAGCAAATATTAACTCATCGTAATGGCTCGCTGGATAGCTTGTTTTGTCGGCTTGATGATCGTGAAAATCGATCATTATCGCCAATATTTTAGCTTCTGTGACGACTGTGGCACTTGCTGAAGATTTAGCAATCGAGCGCAATAGTTTTTTATCATCTCGCTTATTTTTGCCCTCTCGAATGAAATCCAGAGATTGCGCTAACATGGCACGCTTGCCAAAATCTCCAGGTAAAGTTTTCTTTTTAAATGACATACCAGCTAAATAGCTATCAATAGCCAAACGCTTCTCGGCTTCGCTGGCATTGGCAGCTAGCTCCCCCCTTTTCACCATCCAGAAAAGAATTTCTTTTTTGTTAATGACTCCAGGGTCTTTTGGGGCAGTTTGTTGGTGTAATGTCGTTGCATTTGCCATAAAAGAATAAAGCAAGATCACAGATGTCAGTAATAGGGATTTCATACAACCTCATTAGAATAAAAGCGACGCACTTGATTATCAGACCATTATCTTAATTAGTGTCTTTCACTTTAGGTAACGATATTTAGAGAACAATAAAAACAATTTACATAATATTAACATAAGTTGAAAAGTCAATTATCTATAATTAAACCATAATAGCGACTTTAGTCTAATTATGCCTGCTTAATCAGGGGGAATAATTGCTATGCCTAATAAGCACTGCTACACTGAAATTATGTCTTCTAATCAGTATTAACTCTATGATTCGCTGGTTGTTATTACTTGCCTTTTCATCATTTACAACTTTCGCTACTCCAAGCATAAAGTTTGTTTTTACCTATGAAGGACAGCACTTTGAAAAAATCATTGAGATTTTCAGCCAACACGAAGGAATAGTGGTTGAACGTCTTTGGGCGAGCCAGTCTGACCTTAAAGCACAATTACTGGAATATATTGAAAAAGATAATGCACCTGATGTTGTTCTCATCCCCGCTGATCATATCGGGTTACATCAACTTATGCGCTATAGTGAAATCCCAGAGGAGTTACAGTCTGCTCAGACAATCCCCAGTCTGTGGCAAAGTGTGTTAAGTGATAATAAAACCTTCGGCATACCGGTTGTTCAAGGTAATCAATTAATGCTCTATTATAACAAGCGCTTCATTGATAAGCCGGCAACATCATGGCAAAAAGTATATCAACAACAACAAACCTTTTTAGAACAAAATCCCAAGACAAAATTTATTGCTTGGAATTACCAAGAGATGTATTGGTTTTCTCCTTTTTTTAATGCCTTTGGCGGTAATGCAATTACCAATGGCAAAATTTCATTAAATACGCAAGCTATGGCTAATGCCCTAACTACCTATAAGCAATTAGCCGACAATCAACTTATTCAAAAGGATTGCGATTATGATTGTGCGTCCTCTTCATTTGTTAATCATCAGCTTGCTTATATCATTAATGGTGATTGGTCTTTTAAAGAATATTATGAAAAACTTGGTGACGACTTAGGGATCGCCCCTTTACCGGCGATTGATCAACAAACTCCACTCGTTTCTTATTTTAGTACGCATGTACTCGCCTTTCCCAATAACAGCTTAACAGGGCCAAAAAAAGAAGCGTTATATAAACTCATCAATTTTATGCAGCAACAAGTAGCACAAGAGCAAATTTGGTTAACAATGAAAACTTTGCCTGTGCATCAAAAGGTCTTTGAACGTATCACCCAATCACAATCTGCACTGGTACAACAGTTAATTTTTAGCCTCGAACACTCAAAGTTGATGCCATCAGACAGTGCGATGAGTTTCGCTTGGTCAGCAATGCGTAAGGGGTTTTTAAGATACCAAGCTGGCATACTCAATGCTGAGCAATCAGCTGAACTGATGCAAAAAATTGCAACGACTAAAAGACCTTAATTAATGAGAAGTTTTAGAAAAGTATTAACGGTATTGTTATGGCTATTCGCACTAATCCCTGTGCTGTTATTATCATTTAGTTATATACAAAACACAAAGCAGCAAATTCTCAACTTAGCTAATCAGCAATTAAATTATCAGACGAACTCTCAAATAAGCACTTTAAAAGCGTCGCTTCAGCGAAGCTTTGCTGATATAGATGAAATTGCCAGTGATGGCGGTATTATCACCTCGTTAACCTTGGATATTATAAGTGGTAAAGCACTTGATGAGCTTGAATTGTTTCTCAAAAACCACTCTAGCTTTCAGAATATTATGGTGTTAAATCGGAATTTATTTCAAATTGAAGCCCTACCCAATGAAGCACTTGCAATTGATTTAACCCCATTTAAGTCAGAGTTAAACAAGCTCTATAATGATAAAAAGACCATAAACGAACCGAATGTTAGGATAATAATTATCCCAGCTCCTAATACTAATAACACTGATAAATACTTGTTTGCGGTAGCTAGGCCGATCCTACAGCCTAAAGAATCACTTATTCAACCCTTTGAAGTTAATGGCATGGTATTTTCAACATTACCACTCAAAGACTTTGTTGAAAATTTGATGGCCTTAATAAATAGCCAAAGACGCAAAAATATCACCATCATTCATAGTGATGACATAATTTATCAATATCAAGCATTTGAGCTTAACAATCAGTCAATAAGTTATGAAACCACTATAGATTTTGGCAATAACGCAATATTTAGCTTAGTAGTATCAGAAGACCTCTCTGATGAGTTAACAATTTCAGCTGTACTGACCAAAGAAAAGCAAACACTATTTATCATAGTAATGATTCTTATATTGATATTATTATCAACCAATTACATCATTCATTATTTTATCAAACCACTCGATAAACTTAAGTTACTAACCCGTAAAATAACTGAACATGATTGGCATTCTAATCAAACACTAGTGATCAAAGAAAAGTCTCGCTTTGTTGAAATATATGAATTAAAGCAGTTACTTAGCTCGATGGCTAAAACTATTCAAAATCAATTCAATAAACTGAAAACTCAAAATGCCAAACTTACAGATTTAACCGAACAACTGACCGACAGTTTTGAGCAAAGCTCAGAGCAAAGTGACATATTACAAAACTTGTTAAATTACGACCAATTTATCAGAACACAAGAAGATGTTAATAATATAGGCTGTTTAACGCTGGGATTAGCTTACAGCATTCTTCATCAGCCAATCGGTCTTGTCATTTACCGCAGTCATTTTCAAACAGGGTTTAAATCACTTGAAAATGCTAATCATGAATTTGTGCATTTACTTAACAAACAACATTTCAATAATGTTCACTTTGATCAAGCTGATATCGAACAAATCAATCAAAGCGCTGAAACATACCAACTTACCCTGATCCATCGAGAAGAAGAATGTGTAGGTTATATTGTCAGCGATAGCGTTAAACACAACTCTTTCCAAGCTCACGCACTTGAAGTGTTGGTTCAGTCATTACAGTCAAGGATACAAGAATTACACCTGAAACATAAATTATCTTCCATCGCAAACACGGACGCGCTAACAGGTTTATATAATCGTTATTATTTTGATCAAGTACTTACTGATTACCATCATAAATACATTAGCGAGCAATATCACTTTTGCTTAGTGTTAATTGATATTAACGGCCTAAAAAAAGTGAATGATGATATCGGCCATAAGGCGGGGGATTTATTAATTCAAAAAGTAGGTCAATTTCTCAAGAGCCAAGTAAGAAGCAGCGACATTATCGCTCGATTAGGCGGTGATGAATTTGCCATTTTACTCTCTGAAGTTGACAGTAATTACTGTGAGCCATTATGCCATAAACTGATGGACCAAATAAAACATGAAGTTTTGCTTTATGAAGAGACTCCGATCCAATTATCATTTAGTTGTGGTGCTGCCAGTAGTCATCAAGATCCAGTAGAAAATTTGTTTGAACTCGCTGATAAACGCATGTACCAAGAAAAAAAACTCATCACGAGAGCAGCTGATCATATATAAGTAGCGAATTTATTTCGTAGAGATATCATGGGATTTAACTCAGATAAACAAAATAACATCACAGTCCCCTATTTTTACTACGCTTGATTTTACAAATTATCTCAACAAAAACAGTCGATTGTTATTTTATTAGATTAGTTATTTAACGATTATTTTTTTTAAGATTAATTTTGTATAAAAAACAAACTGCACTGTTCTAAACTTATAGCCACTGGCATTGCTTTAATGCAATGTGAGTTAACATTTGTGAGGACATTGTTTATGAGTGCTATTTGGAAAAACCATGCCAGTCGTTTAGCAGAGATAATTAATAATAACAATGAAACACAGGCACACCTCTATCTGGAGCAATTAATGCTCTTTCCTGTTGATGTTCAAGATAAAATAATCGAAGACATTAGCCAGTTAACACATTGTAATAGCGACGCGATCTCACGCATTATCAGTCGCTACACTATGTTAGACAAACATTAACCAACTAAAATCAGTGAGCTATTACGCCAGCAACTGTTGCTGGCGTAATTTCGCTATTTTATCTCGAACCGCCGCAGCTTGTTCAAATTCAAGATTTTGAGCATGATCTAACATCGTATTTTCAAGTGCTTTGACCTGACGATCTATTTCTTCAACTGACAATACTTGATAATTAGCTTCAGCTTCTGCAGCTTTTTGCTTACGCTTGAGTAACGCTTGCTCAGGGCTATCTCCCATGTCCATAACATCAGAGATTTTTCGATTAACCCCTTGAGGAATAATGTTGTTATCTAGATTATACTGGTGCTGTTTCTCACGACGTCTATTAGTTTCATCAATGGCTTTACGCATAGAGCCCGTAATACGATCGGCATACAAAATAGCCCGACCATTAATATTACGTGCAGCCCGCCCTATGGTTTGTATTAATGAACGCTCTGAGCGTAAAAAGCCTTCTTTGTCAGCATCTAAAATAGCCACCAAAGAAACCTCTGGCATATCTAACCCTTCTCGCAGTAAATTAATACCAACAAGTACGTCAAAATGCCCTAACCGAAAATCTCGAATGATTTCCACCCGTTCAACGGTATCAACATCAGAATGCAAATAACGTGTTTTAATCTGATGTTCATCAAGATAGTCGGTTAAATCTTCTGCCATCCGTTTAGTTAAGGTAGTAGCGAGAACACGCTCCCCTATTTCAACGCGTTGGCGAATTTCAGATAATAAATCATCGACCTGAGTTTCAACAGGACGTACTTCTATTTCTGGATCAAGTAACCCCGTTGGACGAACAACTTGTTCAGCCACTTCACCAGATGATTTCTCCATTTCATATTGGCTTGGTGTTGCTGAAACATAAATGGTTTGCGGCGCTAAGGATTCAAACTCTTCAAACTTCATCGGCCGGTTATCTAGTGCCGATGGTAAACGAAAGCCATATTCAACCAAATTCTCTTTACGTGATCGATCGCCTTTATACATAGCACCAATTTGTGGCACAGTCACATGAGATTCATCAATGATCAGCAATCCGTCATCAGGTAAATAATCAAATAGCGTCGGTGGCGCTTCACCAGATTGACGACCCGATAAATAACGGGAATAGTTTTCAATACCAGAACAGTAGCCAAGTTCTGTCATCATCTCAATATCAAACTGCGTACGCTGAACAATGCGTTGTTCTTCAACTAATTTGTTATTGTCTTTTAATATTTTGGCGCGATCTTTTAATTCTATCTTAATGTTATCAACGGCAGCCAAAATTCTGTCTCTAGGTGTCGCATAATGAGTTTTCGGGTAAATTGTCACCCGCGCCATTTTGCGCTCAACTTCTCCCGTTAACGGGTCAAACTGGCTAATACGCTCAACTTCTTCATCAAACAATTCTACCCGCACGGCTAATCGATCAGACTCAGCAGGGAAAATGTCTATTACATCCCCTCTAACACGATAGGTTGCTCGCTGAAATGCGACATCGTTGCGGGTATATTGCAATTCAGCTAATCGCCTGAGAATGTCTCTTTGATTGATAATATCGCCTTGGCGGATATGTAACATCATTTTTAAATAAGAGTCAGGATCACCCAAACCATAAATTGCTGAAACTGAAGCGACAATAATCACATCTCGGCGCTCTAGTAACGCTTTAGTTGCCGACAAGCGCATTTGCTCTATGTGCTCATTTATTGAGGCATCTTTTTCAATAAAAGTATCTGTCGTTGGGACATACGCTTCAGGCTGGTAGTAATCATAATAAGAAACAAAATACTCAACCGCATTATGTGGGAAGAATTCTCTCATTTCTCCATATAATTGGGCGGCAAGTGTTTTGTTAGGCGCCAACATCATCGTTGGTCGGTTAAGTTTGGCGACTACATTAGCAACCGTAAAGGTTTTACCTGAACCCGTAACACCTAACAAGGTTTGGTGAGCTAAACCGGATTCAATCCCTTCTAGCAGCTGATTGATTGCGTTGGGTTGATCACCACTGGGGATATAATCTGACACTAACTCCATAGACTTCATGAAGAAACTACCTTAACTTCTGTTATTTCAAGATCAAATTGTTTAGCAAAAAAGTAATACGAGATCATCGCCATCACAACATTACCTAATAATGCCCCGATAAAAAATCCTTCAATGCCAAAAAAGTAACTACCAATATATGCTAATGGCACATAACAAATAAACAATCTGACAATACTTAACAACAACGCAAACATTGGCTTATGCAGCGCGTTAAACGATGAATTAGTTAAGATGATAATACCTTGTAAACCATAGCCTAGCGGTAATACCCAAATAAATAACTTAATAATATCAGCAACAGACTGCTCTTTTGAAAAAGCTTGTGCAATCCAAGGCGCTGACAGTACTAAAATAAGATATATAATCACTTGCCATATTAAAACAAATTTAACAGATGTTTTATAACCTTCCTCCACTCGATGCATATTACCTGCACCAAAATTTTGACTGATAAAAGGTGGCAAAGTCATCGACAACGCTAATACGACTAAACACGCAATGGATTCAATGCGAGAGCCTACACCAAACGCTGCCACCGCTGAGTCGCCATAAGTAGCTACAATAGCGGTTAACACAGCGGCAGCGATTGGCGTTAACATGTTGGCACCTGCAGCTGGTAACCCAATATGTAATATCGCTTTACTCGATTGCATAAAGCGCTTAATAAATTCCAATGAAGTGTGGATTAACTGGCGTTTATATCCAACAATGTAAATGACATAACTTGTGCCAATTAACCATGAAATTAATGTTGCGATAGCCGCACCTTGGATCCCCAGTGCAGGGATAGGCCCAAGGCCAAAAATAAGAATAGGATCAAGTATCGCGTTAACCACACCACCTAACCCCATGATCATACTAGGTGTTTTAGTATCACCACTGGCGCGAAGAATTGCATTACCTATCATAGGACCAATTAAGAAAATACTCCCTAAAAACCAGACATCCATATAATCTCTGATCAAAGGCAACAGTTCCTCTCTGGCACCTAATAAAGTAAAAATTTCGTTACTAAAAATAAAACCGATATAAGATACGCCCCCTACGACTACTGCAGCGAGTATTAACGCGGAAGTTGCTGAGCATTTGGCAAATTCATTGTCTTTTTTACCAAAGGATTTTGCAATAACAGCAGAAGTACCAATACCTAAGCCAATGGTTAAGCTGATCAATGTAAAAGTAATGGGAAAAGTAAAACTAATAGCAGCTAACGGCTGAGTGCCCAGCAAACTGACAAAAAACGTGTCAACCAAATTAAATGTCATTAATAAGATCATTCCATATATCATAGGAATGGTCATTTCCTTTAATGTCTGGCTGACCGGATCTTTTAATAAATCGATTTGATGCTTGTTTGTGTTTTTTGTCATTAATGAATTACTTTTCAGCAGATTTTAAAACGTGCAATATTGTAAAAGATAGTGAGTACAGGTGCTATTTAAAAATTAGATTTCCTTGTAACTGAATATGCAATTTTGTTGATAAATGTCACGATTAAATGACCTGTTGATGCTATTTATGCAAATTAATACACAAAATATTTTAACCAACCATATAGTGTACAAAAAACACCCAAACTGATTAAAAGATACAACAAATCACCTTAACCTTCTGTTATAGTTATATTTATTAAAGTATCTCGACTTTAGAGATATCAACAAAAACTAACGCCAAGCCTATAAAACACGTTTTACCCTAGTTTCACTCACACACTTATCCACAGCTTTAGTGGATAAGTGTAATAAAATATGTAGTTCCAATTGGTTGAGTAAACAATCAACATTCGTCGTTGTTATTTACATCAGCTTGAACGTTAATTAAGCAAACGATCAATTAAATGGTTTTTTTCTTATTTTTGTGTTGACAGCTCGACTAGCTGCCATTAATATTCCGCCCCGTTAACGAGTTGCTAGCAAACAAGGTTAGTAATAAGTTTTTCCCCAATAGCTCAGTTGGTAGAGCGACGGACTGTTAATCCGTGTGTCACTGGTTCAAGCCCAGTTTGGGGAGCCAAATTAAAAAGCGATGGTTTGATTTAACGGTCGCGAAGCAGAGCGACGGACTGTACTATTTTAAGAAACAGCGTGTGTCACTGGTTCAAGCCCAGTTTGGGGAGCCAAATTAAAAAACGATGGTTAAATTAACGATCGTAAAACTTCCTGATAAACAGAAGTTAAAAAAGTTTATTCCCCAATAGCTCAGTTGGTAGAGCGACGGACTGTTAATCCGTGTGTCACTGGTTCAAGCCCAGTTTGGGGAGCCAATAATAAAGCCCGCTATAATTAGCGGGCTTTTGCTTTTCTGAACCCCCCTGAAATTTATATCTCATTCTAAATACATAAACTTAATCAAAACTAAATCACTGAAAATACTCTATTGGTAGAGCGACGGACTGTACTCTTTGAAGAAACAGCGTGTGTCACTGCTAGTTCCTCAAGCCCAGTTTGGGGAGCCAATAATAAAGCCCGCTAAAATTAGCGGGCTTTTGCTTTTCTGAGCCCCTGATATTTATATCTCACTTAAACACAAATTTTTCAACGCTAGATGACAGAAAATTTATCCTTGTTAAAAAGAAGTTGTTAGACGGTATTCTAGTTATTGATAGGTATAGCCAGTCGAGCTAGCATATGAACGTCAAAAACCTTGTTCTTAGCAATTGAGAATTAAGGTGATCGCACTTTCTGTATTAATCGTACTTCCTGTATTATTAGGCTGGCTTTTTGCAGTAATTCTTCTATCGAAAAGGGCTTTTTAACAATATAGTTTTGATAACCTTCCATTTTCTCATTGTCGGCGTAGCCTGTAATTAAGATTGTAGGTATTTTATCTTTGTAGCTTTCTAGTATATTGTGCCCCTGTATTTCCCCAGGCATTATTTCATCAGTTATGATGAGATCAATCATATCTCGATTCATTTCTATAAAGTCGACAGCTTCTGACGCAACTGAAAATTTGGTTACGTGATGCTTTTTTAACTCAAGAAGCGCTGCAGTGGTATCTTGCAGTTCTTTTTCATCATCTACCAAGATAATATTTAAAGATTGCGTGATATCGCCTACTGCCTTTTCTTGTCGTAACGGTTGTTTCTGTGTATTTTCATCGTTATATGGGATCCAAATGCTAAATGTTGATCCTTCACCAACGATTGAGTTAACCGAAAGTCCAAAATTTTTACTTTCCAGATAACTGTATACGATAGCCAAACCAAGGCCGCTGCCTTTCTCCTTTTTATTATATGATTTAAAAGGTAAAAAGATGTCTTCAATCAATTCAGGAGCTATTCCCATACCATCGTCAATTACTTCGATAAGTAAATAACTCTTTGAATGGCTCGGCTGTAAAACAAAATGTTTTTCGTTATCTATTTTAAATACTTCCCTAACATCTAAGCTTACTGTGCCATGCTTTTTAATTGCAGCAGTTGCATTAAGTAACAAATTTAGGAGAACGTCTTCAAAATCATGTTTACTGACGTTTATAGGCGGGCTGTCTTCTAAATTCCAATTAACGTTAATATTAGATGGGATAATTTCTTCAGTCAGTTGCTGCATGTCTGCTAGCACTTCACTAAAAGGCGCTAAAGTATTTTCCCCTTGATAACCTTTTGAAAACTTGAGTAGTTTATTGGTAAGGTTTTGAGCCCGATCTATTGATTTAGCAATGCTTTGAGTCGGTTTGATTATAGCGGGATTAGAATTTCGCATTGAGATAAGTTCCGCATTACCAGCGATCACCCCCAAAATATTGTTGAAATCATGCGCAATCCCTGCGGAAAGCGAGTTAATCAATTCATTTCTTTTTAACTGAGCCAGTGTAGCATCTTGCTTTTTCTTTGCAGTAACATCTCGTGTGACTGCTACCATCTCTACAACTTCATGTGGGTTTTCTGGGTTGTAATATGGCACAGCAATTTGATGCATTGATCGTCTTGTACCATCTAGTGAAATTATTTCAAATTCTTGATCAATAATTTCCCCTTTGAAAACTTTATCAACACCACGTTTAAATGATTCTCTATGCTCTGGAACAATCAAGTCAAGAAGTGACTGGCCTTGGACATCAAAAAGACAGCTCGCACCAATTAAAGAGAGCCCTGTTGCATTCATATCAATTAAACAGTAGTTTTTATCGACACTCTTAATACACTCGGTGATGGAGCTTATTATTGCTTTAAATTTTGCATTTTCCTCTTCGATACTATTTACCATACAACACCATCAAAAAAAATGAATATAGTAAGTGTAGTTCATTCCTGCAAACAGTTAGCCAGATGACTGTAACTATTGCACTTTATGTCGATTTTCTCTCCAATTAAATCACGCTTATTTTAAAGCTTTGATAAACCACAGCAAAACTTTTATCCTCACTACGCTTATACATTTTTATGGGATAATGACACTAAGCATAAAAAAAACGCCAAGCATTAACTTGGCGTTTTCTAAACATGATGACTAGTTCATCATCTTATCTCTTAGTAATCTAAATTCTGTGCCTTTATGCCAGTTAGGCCAATGACTTTCCTGCGCAAGTAAATACCCAGTTTCAAAAAACAATTGTAGTTCTTGTGTCAGTCCTTCCCAGCCCCATTGTTCTTGATACACATCACAGGTTTGGTGATAACATTTGCCAACTTGAGCTTCAACAGCCTGACCAATTTTCTCTTGTTCATCGTTTAGCCATTTTGAACCACCGCCAGCACTTAATGCGGGAACACCTTTTTTAGCTAAAGAAAAATGATCTGAGCGGTAATAATAGCCACGTTCCGGCGTTTGCTCTGGCGTTAAGATTCGATTTTGGCGCTTTGCCGCTTTTGCTAAATAATCTTCTAGCTGAGATTTACCAAAACCAACAACCGTCACGTCTTTTTTCTTACCTGAAATATCAAGGCTGTCCATATTCACAAGGCCAACAATTTTATTTAATGGCATCGTAGGATGATTAGCAAAATAACGCGAGCCTAAACGTCCTTGCTCTTCAGCTGTCACGGCAATAAAAGTGACTGAACGCTTAGGTGCATGCTTTAACGATTGATACGCCTTTGCAATATGCATTAATCCGGCAGTACCTGTCGCATTATCATGAGCACCATTAAAGATTTCTTTTTTACCGTCGACGATAGTCGTTCCTAAATGATCCCAATGCCCCATATAAAGCACATGCTCGTCTGGGTGCTCAGTACCAGGGATAGTCGCTAAGACATTATTTGAGGTTGATTGCTTGATAGCATTTTTAATACTGATGTTGGCTTTAAGTGACAATGGCACCGCTTTAAAGTCTTTCGACAATGCCTGTTGTTTCATTGTCGTGAAATTTTTACCCGCTTTTGCAAATAACTCTTTCGCTTTATCTACACTGATCCACATTTCTACATCGATGGCTGGTTCATTCACTTCTTTAGCTGGTAAATGATATTGCGCGCCAGTCCAGCTACTTTCAATCACATTCCAACCATAACTAGCAGGTTTGGTTTCATGAATAACAATAGCACCAGCGGCACCCTGTCGTGCAGCTTCTTCGTATTTATAAATCCAGCGACCATAATATGTCATGGTATTGCCATCAAATAGTGACGGATCTTGTGTAGCAAACCCTGGGTCATTGACTAATACGACGACCGTTTTCCCTTTAACATCAATCCCTTCATAATCATTCCAATTGTATTCAGGGGCATTAATACCATAGCCAACAAACACAAGTTCGGAATCATTTAATGCAACACTGTTCACTGTCTTTCTTGAGCTTGCGACAAAGTTTTTTGGGAAAGTAAAATCAATATCAGCAATAGTTAATGAGCTAGTTGGCGTGCTGGTAATACTCACCATAGGAACAGCTTGTGTATAGCTGTTGCCGTTACCCGGTTTTAAACCCAGTGATTTAAAACGGTTTATTAACATCTGTGTGGTTAATTTTTCTCCCACTCCTGATGGCTCTCGACCTTCAAATTTATCAGATGAAAGGGTTTTAATATCTTTTTTTATTTGATTAATATTAAATGATTCATAAGCTTTTAAAAAATCATTATTACTTGCCAATGCCGCTCCTGCACTGAGTAATAATGTAAGGGCTAATAAACCTTTGTTAAATTGTTTCAATGAACTATTCCTCATAACAAAAATTAAGAATCGAAAGACTAGCGTTTTACTGTGAACAACACCAGAAAATTTAAACAAAAACTAGAGGACGCACGTACTGTCCACTTTACGATAACGCCATTTGCCAGTAACCAACATCTAACCATTGCCCAAACTTTAGGCCAACCTGTTCAAAATGCGCCACTTTCTTTAATCCCAGCTTTTCGTGCAAGGCAACGCTGGCCTGATTAGGCAAAGTGATCCCTGCAATCACAGTGTTAATTTCAGTATTTAATTGCAATTGTTTAAAAAGTTCGGTGTAGAGCGCGGTACCATAACCTTTGCCATGGCAATGTGGAGTTAAATAAACGGTGATTTCACTCGCAAACCGATAAGCACTACGATCACGCCATTTTGTCGAATAGGCATATCCTAGCAACTCACCCTCAATCTCTAATACTAACCAAATATGATTGGATTGCGTGATTGTTTGTATTCGTTGTGCCATTTCATCAGCAGTCACCATTTGCTCTTCGAAAGTGATCACGGTGTCCTTTATGTAGTAATTATATATCTGTGCAATTGCTTGCGCGTCATTAATAACTGCAGTTCTGATCATAAAACGTCCTAAATAACTGATAGTTGCCGCGATAAGATAACGAAAATATTTTCAACAGACAAAAGAAAAGGCTTCTTGATTTACTCAAGAAGCCTTTAAATATCTAACTTTCGACTATTTTACATCGAGTTAACTATTGTTTCACTGCATTGATCTCAGCTTCTGCATTATCTAATGCTAGTTTATAACCAAATGAAACATGGTGATAACGCGCACTCGAATAATCATCATGGATAGCAAAACCAAAGTTGTAGACTTTGCCTGGTTCAATATTAATATCGCCCGGTTTGTCTGAGGTTAGCTTACGTTTAACGATTACCGACCAAGTACCAAGTTTTAGTGAAGCTTCAACTTCAGCACCTTGACCGCCGTGCATATCACGTTCAGCTAAAATGCTACCATCTTCAACTTCTTTACTGCCTGATTTATAGCGTAATAAGTCCATGTATTGGTTGTCTGCCATTGCAGCATCAATGTCAGACTGATCTTTTAATTTATCCCAACCACCTAGCGCTTTACCACGACGGCCTTTTAGCTCTATCTTAGTACGAGTTTCTTTAATGTACTTAGTAACGCCATCGCTTAAATTTAAGCGTTTAGCTAAGTCACCACCTAACAAATCCTCTTTAGGTTGAAATGGCATTGTATTCGCGTCAGCATGGCAGGTGCCCCAACAACCCGCACGATCTGCATACTCAACATCATCGGTTGCAATCATAAAGGCTAGTTTCATTGGGTTTTCTGGATCCATTTTGCCACCTTCGACAAATGGTACCGGCGCATGAGTGCCCTCTGCCCAGCTAAAGCGTAAATACAAATACTCATCATCATGACTAGCATTAATAGTGACAGGAATACTGCCGCGCTTACCTGGGATCACATTTGGCTCAAGATCTTTCTCACTTTCACCCGAAACTATGGTGTTACCCAAGGTTTCAATTTCTTCACCGTGACATTCAATACAACGATCCCCTTTACTAAAGGCACGCTTTCCACCATGTGATCTACCTAGAATCCACTCCATTGATGCTTGACCAGGATAGAACACTGGAATATCAACTGAAGAGGCTTTATTCCAGTCAAGGTTGATATTACTTGCAGAGTCTGCTGATTGCTCAGATGACGCATTTTCACCACTTGTACCTGCTTTGGCTCCTGCATTAGCTAATGCTGCCGCAACGGCTTGATCAATTTGAGCCTGCATTGCAGCTTTTGCAGCTTCAGCTTCTTCTTTCGCTTTGATTTTTTCTTCTATTTCTTTTTCTTTAATACGCGCTAAACCATTTTTGTACATTTCAGGAATAGGACGAATATAATCAGGATTAGGCGCTTCAATTGCTTCTAATTCTTCATCACTGAGCTTATCGCGTACATTATGATGAGCAATGCCTTTATGGCAATCAATACAGGTTTGCCCTGTTTCAAATGCATTTAAATGTTGCTTGCGCGCTCGAGGTTTTTGAAACTCAGGATTCATCGACTCAAGGTTATGACAGTTTCGACATTCTCTTGAATCTGTTTCTTTCATCGCTTTCCAGACATTTTTTGCTAAGGATAAACGATGTTCTTCAAATTTTTCTCGGGTGTCTATTTTACCAGTTAACCAATAAAACACCTCTTTTGATGCTTGGATTTTTCGCACCATTTTATGTACCCATGGATCAGGCACATGACAATCAGAACATTCGGCTCTTACCCCTGTTCGATTTGAATAATGAATAGTCGGCTTATATTCTTGATAAACATTGTCTTCCATTTCATGACATGTCGTACAGAATTCTAGCGTATTGGTAGCTTCCATGGCGGTATTAAAGCCACCCCAAAAGATAATACCAACAACAAAGAATACCACTGCGCCGGCAACAGTAGTGCCTAAAATTAGGCGGCGAGACCAAAAGCTTGGTGTTGTATGGGTTTCATTTGACATAATTAACTCGTTCGATATCAAAGATAAAAATAAACGAACATGGCTGAAGCCATGTTCGTTCGACTAATCAATAAATGATTAGGTTTTGTGGTTTGAACGATTGAACACGTTAAACTTACCAGTTGGTGTTGTTAAACCTTTAATACGTGCTTTCTCTTTAAGAGTTTTAGCATCGTATACAACGATTTCACCTGTTGGGTTTTTACTATCAGTACGGTTCCAAACTGAAACCCATACCTCAGTACCACCTTTGTTAAATTCCATGTGAAGCGCAGCTTTACCTTCTTCTTCAGTAACACGGATAGTTTTAACAATTTCACGTGTTTTCTTATCAAACACTTGTACAGATTGTTGAATTTCTGGCTCAGGATGTTTCAACTGATCCGCCCAAACATAATCTGAGTTCTCATGTGTACGAATGAAGACACCAGCACCGTCAGTTTCAACTTCATAACAAAGTTTCCATGCTTGGTCAGGGTGATTCATAGGATCGTTACCCCAAACAGACACTAAGCCAACACCTAAGTGAGTTGTACCCGCCACAGGACCACACTCTTTATCAACCCAGTTAGCACCAGGACCTGGGTGTGGTAATGCATCAACATCGATCATTTTCTCTAACTTACGATCTTTAGTATCAATCACAACCATTTTGTTAGATGCATTAGCTGCGATTTGGAAATAACGACCAGACGGGTCAAAGAAACCATCATGCAAGAATTCAGCAGAGCTGATTTTCGTAATCGTTAAGTTGTCTAAGTCTTTGTAATCCACTTGCCACATTTGGCCTGTTTCTTTTACAGCAACGATAAATGAAGACTCAATAGGCGATGTGTAGATAGCAGCTACACGCGCTTCGTTAATGAACTCACCTTTAGTGTTATAGCCACGCGTTGAGACAACTTTAAGTGGGTTAAGGGTCTCTGCATCCATAATAACAAAGTGAGCAGGCCAGTAACCACCAGCAATTACGTATTTTCCGTCACCTGATACCGCGATATCACGCGCGTCATACGCCATTTTAGTTTCCGCAACTAACATTTTGTCAGGTGTTTGCCATAAATCGATTTTGTTGACTTTACCGTCACGACCAATGGTGTACCAGAAACGACCTACATCTTTAGCATGATCTTTCTTATGATGCTCTGTACCTTTAATTACGTGTACCGCATAACCAGTATCGATATGTGTAACGATTTCTTTTGTGTCACCATCAACAATGGCCGCTTTACCCGCATCACGTTCGATAACAACAAAGAAGTTTTGCCAGTTACGACCATGTAATGGCTTAGTTGGGTAGTCTTTTAATTCAACATACTGTTTAGTATGACCACGCATTTGTTCTAAAGACATTTCTGGTGGAACAGGAGGTTCCATTTGAATGAAGGTCGCTAAATTAGAAATTTCTTGTTTAGTGAACAAGTCATCAAAGTTATTCATACCACCTTCAGTACCTAAAGCGATGATTTTTTCTAAACGCTTTTGGCCTTTTTTCAAGGTATTTTTAGGTTCTAGGTTTTTGCCTGTTGCACCTTTACGTAATACACCGTGACAACCAGCACAACGCTGGAAGTAGTGTAGCTGAGCTTTTTCAAAATCAGCTTCAGATAAAGTAGGTTCAGTTGCAGACACAGACATGCTAATACCACTAGCTGCCATACCTATTGCTAAACCAAGTGCTGAAAGGCCAAATTTAATTGTTTTCATCGGTTTCTCTCCAGATGTTTCATTACATGCTTAGTTGATTAGATAACTTGATAGTTTCTACGCTAAAGAAGCTTCTCTAATTTTAATTTCGCCCTTTATAGCACTTACGTACTACTTCGAGCTGAAAGCTTTTACTGAAATCATTCACCGCTTGTTATAAACAAAGTTGTTAATAAATGTGTATTTCAGAATATGGGTCTACTATCAAGCAATTCACTTTATAAAAAGCTGATGCAGATCAACTTTTAAAAGTATTTGAATGGAAAGAAATTTTTGTTTGATCAAGGTCAACAAAAAGAGACAAAAGACTGACCTTTGCTAGTAAAAATAATACACTGACAGCCTGTTAGTAATAATGACTAAAAGCAAAACAACCTGTTTGTAGGGGTATATAAAATGACTAATCGCAGCAAGTCACTCATTTATGCAGCCATTATAGGCCTGATTATTGTCGCAATATTTCTAGGATTTTTGTCTAGTTTGACCAACCCAGTCTCTTGGATTTTAATCTGTGTATTAGTGTTGATTCCCGTTATTTATCGTAAAACAGCTAATAACAACTTAATTACATGGAAAAAAGAATACAGTGTTGGTATTGAACATATTGATCAGGACCATCAAAAGCTCATTAGTTTGCTTAATCGCTTCACCACCGCCTATGACTATGCAATGAGTGAAGAATTTGAAAAAGATGCGTTAAATGATTTGGTTAATTACACTAAGTATCACTTTGAACGTGAAGAAAAGCTGATGGAGAAATATGATTATCCTGACTTTGCAGAGCACAAAAAACAACATATTGAAATGATCAAACAAGTGGATCATTTTGCGAACTTGTATCAACAACAAGGGCATGATGCCTTAAATGAAATTAGTGACTTTTTAACAAACTGGCTAATTAATCATATCAATGGCACCGATAAACGCTACAGTAAGTATTTAAATGATAAAGGTGTGCATTAAGTTAACCTTTTATCTGCACCTTGATTAAGTGAAAGCCTTAACTTTTGTTAAGGCTTTTTTATTTAAGGAGTGTATTACAAGGCTAAGGTTATCGGAAAGACTCTTAATTCTTAGCAGGTGTTACAATTATTTTTTATCCTTGTTTTCAATAATCGATAACTGAAAGCCTCAAGCAATATATTACTCTAATGCCTTATCAACCGCATGTTCTACGTGAATTTTTGTAGTGTCGTATAATGGAATGTCAGTGTCAGCCTGACTGACAAGTAATGCGATTTCTGTACAACCTAAAATAACCGCTTGCGCGCCTTTATCGTAAAGCTTAGTGATAATATCTAAATATCGTTGTTTTGATGACAGATTGATTTGTCCTAGGCATAACTCTTGATATATCACTTGATGAATAAAAGCACAATCTTCTGACTCAGGAATGATCACATCGATACCAAAGCGCTCAGTCAAGCGATGACGATAAAAATCTTGCTCCATGGTAAATTGCGTACCTAGCAAACCTACACAGGATACACCGTCATGTTGTAATTGCTTTGCGGTAGCATCAGCAATATGAAGAACAGGAATAGCCAGTTGCTCAGCAATCTGCTGATAAACTTTATGCATAGTGTTAGTACAAATTATCAGAAAATCAGCACCTCCAGCTTCTACCGCTTTCGCTGCTTGCGTTAAAATACTAGCGGTTTCTTGCCACTTTCCTGCATGCTGTAATTGCTCTATCTCGTGAAAATCGACACTATACAAACAAATTTTTGCAGAATGTAGACCGCCAAGTTTGGATTTAATTAATTGGTTAGCTAGCGCATAATAACTGCTGGTCGATTCCCAGCTCATACCTCCCAACATACCAATAGTTTTCATAAACACCTCATTGTTATTCATTGTTTCTATGCAAGTGTTAAATAAACCCACGCCTTTACACATGGGTTTGATATATTGAATATCTTCTTGCTCAAACTGCTCAGCTATGGCAAAAACCGAGAGAGTAAAGTTTTTACCAGTCTAAGGAGCTAACAATCCCCAAATATTTACTGGTTATTTAAAGTCTGATTTAAACGCTCAAAACCTTGGCGTAAATCTTCAATCAAATCATCGCTATCTTCAAGCCCGATGTGCAAGCGAATTAATGGCGATTGGTAAGAAAATGATGTAGCTGTGCGAAGCTTACCCACATGATGATTTGCTAAAATCAAACTCTCAAAGCCCCCCCACGAATAGCCCATTTTAAAATGGTGCATACCGTCAAGTAAGGCATTTACAGCAGCTTGATTACCACGATTAAGTACGAATGAAAATAGACCATTACTCCCTGTAAAATCACGCTTGAAAAACTCATGTCCTGGGCAAGAAGAAAAAGCCGGATGCAGAACTGTTTCCACCTCATCTCGCTGTTGTAACCACTGAGCAACTTTTAGCGCACTGTCTTGGTGTTGTTTTAAGCGCACGCCTAAGGTTCTGATCCCTCGCATTGCCAAGTACAAATCATCCGGAGAGGTACATTGCCCCATCAAATAACTGTTTTCTCGTAACTGCTCCCAATACTGCTCGGTTGCGGTTGCAGTGCCAAGCATAACATCAGAGTGACCAACGATATATTTTGTTGCTGCTTGAACAGAAATATCAACCCCATGGTCAAATGGCTGAAAATTAACCCCAGCTCCCCAGGTATTATCGAGCATCACTATACAGTTATGCTGATGAGCAACTTCTGCAATACCTGGCACGTCCTGTACTTCCATGGTAATCGAGCCTGGAGATTCTAAAAATATTAACTTAGTGTTTGGTTTGATCAGCTGTTCAATACCTTTACCAATAAGCGGATCGTAGTAAGTGGTTTCAACGCCAATTCGTTTTAATACGTGATCACAAAAATCTCGGGTCGGTTCATAGGCGCTATCGACCATTAAGATATGATCACCGGTGCTTACAAAGGCTAAAATAGCATTTGTGATTGCAGCCGTGCCTGATGGGTAAAGAGCACAACCAGCGCCTCCTTCAAGCTCTGTCATGGCATCTTGAAATGCAAAAGAGGTCGAAGTACCACGGCGTCCGTAAAATAGGACCTGATTACCACGATTTGCTGTCGCATGTTTCATCTCCTTCACGGAATCAAACACCACAGTTGACGCACGTTCTACTGGTGGGTTGACAACCCCACGAGTCCATTTTGAATGTCGTCCAGCATTTACAATTTTGGTATCTTTTCTCATGTCTTTGGTTTCATCCTACACATCAATATTTAGCAGTCTAGCCATCTAAACATTTTTTACGCCGGTGATCCAATATAAATCACCCATTTTTTATAATAATATCTGCAACTACTATTACGATAGTTATTAACGGCTAAAATATTCTCAAAATAATGATTGTTGTTGATCAACAATGGCACTGAATGATTCATTGATAAATGGCAGTATCGCATCTGCCACTGTCGCTATTTGTTTATCAATATATAACTGGTAATCCAATGGAGCATTAACATAACCCTTAGCTTGAGGCCCCGCTTTGGTTAGGTAATATTCTATCCAGCCTTTATTCTGAAATTTAAGAGGTTGATTTTTTTGACGGTTAATTTCGTCGGCGGCGCGTGCTGCTTTGATATGTGGCGGAACATTTTTGACATAAGCAGACAGCTTTTTACGAATACGCTTACGATAAATAAGTAAATGATCAAGCCTTCCTTCATAAGTGTCTTGCACAAGTTGTTGAATAAAGTGTTTAACTGGTTGTTGATTAAATACTTTGAGATAAAGTGAACGTTGAAATGTTTTCGCTAATTCAGTCCAATCCGTTCTTACGCTTTCAAGCCCTTTAAAAATCAATTTCTCTTGTCCATCATTGACTACTAAACCCGCATAACGTTTCTTGGTTCCTACATCCAAACCACGTATCGTTGGCATAAAAAATTGACTAAAATGTGTCTCAAATTCAATTTCTAACTGGCTAGCAATCTGAAACTTATCTTTTAAGGCGACTTGCCATTTGCGATTAATAAAAACGGCTAATTCAGCGCCTAAACGCTGGCTTTGCTCCGCGGTTTGTTCATCACCGATGTGAACAAATATTGAATCAGTATCCCCATAAATCACTTTATAGCCTTTTGCTTCAATCCAGCGTTTGGTTGTGGTTAATAATTCATGCCCTCGTTTAGTAATCGAGCCTGATAAGCGCGGATCAAAAAAACGACAACCGGTAGAGCCTAATACGCCATAAAAAGAATTCATGATAATTTTAATCGCCTGTGACAAAGCTGCATCGCTCTCTTGTTTTGCTTTATCACGTTCTTGCCAAAGCCCTTCAATAATATCGGGTAAAAAATGCTGCTCTCGCGAGAAATAAGCGCCATCAAAACCCGCTATCGCGTGCTCAGGCTGCTTCAACCCTTCAATCATGCCCATAGGATCAATCTTAAAGGTGCGAATAATACTTGGATACAAACTTTTAAAATCGAGTACTAACACGTTTCTATAAAGCCCTGGTATAGAATCCATCACATAACCACCAGGTGATACCAAACCTTGTAAACCATCCCCTAAATTGGGAGCAACATAGCCTGCACGATGCAGCTTAGGTAAATATAAATTAGTAAATGCAGCAACCGAGCCGCCCACCCTATCTAACGTTAAACCAGTGAGTTGAGCGCGCAGCATGGCAAATTCAAGCAAATGTGTATGCTCAAAAATACACGTCACAAGGCGACAATCTTCTAAATTATATGCGGCTAAGGCAAGTTTATCCTGATGAAAATTGTCGATAATTTCCTGGACGCGATTATCAACATCATCCACTTTTTTACCTATCCCAAGCAGAGCATTAGCGACGAAGTCCAAAGAAAAGCTAGGAAAGTTATAAGTTGCAGTTTTGAGCACATCAATACCATCTAATACCACACGACCAGCAATATCGATAAATTGCTGACCACTATTGGTATTTTTTCGCCACCTTGGCGCTTTTCCATCCCGTCCGATTGCAAATTGAATGTGATGTAAATCGCAACGTTTTTGTAAGAGATTAAAATCAAATTGAATAACATTCCAACCAATAATAATGTCAGGGTCATGTTTACGCAGCCATGCGATTAAGCCATGTAATAATGCGACTTCATCAACAAACCAATCAATGTTTGAGCTCACTTCTTGTTGCTCTTTCACGGATAGCTTTGCACTTTTGTTCGCAGTGTTTTGATCACCGATCATCAGAATTTTTTTTATACTCTTGCCATTTAACTGATCTGAATACAAACCAACAGAAAATAGCTCCCCTTCCATCGAGCACTCAATATCAAGCGATACCATATCGAGTTTAGTGTTTGATAAGGTCTGTTCTTTAGCAATAGCCCGACATTGGTTAGCTTTTAGCGGCTGATAGATAAGCGCTCGTTGCTCATTAGCATCTGTGTATTGTCCAAGCTCTGCACTTGATGCAAAGGATGGTTGAGCAGCTAATTGAAATTCAGCACTGGCGGTAACAAAGCGCTCCATTAAAAAACGCTCTTCTGGGCGAATATCGTCCTCGTAGCACTTGATATTTTGCTGTGCTAGCACTTCTTTAGCGCGATAAAATGCTCGCATCGAAGAAAAATACACTCCACTGACCGCTTGCTGCTTAAAGGTTATAAGCGACAGCGGTACAATTTTTTCCACACTTACCGAATGCTGATTAAGGCATGCGGACACTTTGTCTGCTAACGAGCTTTCTACAAAAAACAGCGTAGATTGGTGTTCAACCACAACATTGACCACCCCTTGAGCACTTTTGAGCCAATAAGACAAACAAATCCCTTGTTTGGTATCAAAAGCATAGCGTGTCAGTAAAAAGCCTGATACACGGCTATTTTGTATAGCTTGCACACAAATCGTCATTTAAAGGTTCAAATCTGTCATCATAAACTGTTAATATATACAGCATTGTAAAATAAAAAGCCCGCTGAGAAAACCAAAAGGGACTGATCCCGTGGATATATATGCTACCAGACAAAATCAAACAAGTTATTCGCAAGGCCTATAAAGCGATTGGTGAAAACCTAAGTCAATTTAATCCTAGAAAACAACAAACATTTTTAATCGCTGAAATTGCCAAAACATTAGCGGGCGAATATGACAAATTACGTAAAATAATCGTTATAGAAGCAGGCACAGGTACGGGTAAATCACTCGCTTATTCACTAGGCGCTATTCCATTAGCCATATCACGACAAAAAACCGTTTGTATATCAACAGCGACGGTTGCCTTACAAGAGCAATTAGTCGATAAAGACTTACCCTTTTTAAAAAAGCACTCGGGCTTAAATTTTGATTTTGCCTTAGTCAAAGGTCGACAACGCTATGTTTGTCGCCATAAATTAACCAGCGCAGTGTCTGGGCAAGATAGCCCTCAAGCAGGTTTTACCTTTGCAGAAAAACCGAGTGATTATGAGATCAAGTTGCTTAAGCACCTAGCCGATGCGCTCAAAGAAAATCGCTGGCAAGGAGATCGCGATTCATGGGCCGATCCTATACCTCAGCATATCTGGCACATGATCCAGTCAGACAAGCATAGCTGTATTAAAGGACAAGCCGAGCATGATAATTGCCCATTTCATCGTGCCCGCGAAACTATGGACCAATGCCAAGTCTTAGTAATTAACCACAGTTTATTGTTAGCAGATTTAGAATTGGGCGGTGGTAAGATTTTACCTGCACCAGAAGACTGTTATTACATTATTGACGAAGCTCATCACCTGTCAAAGGTAACGCGTGACCACTCCAGTGCAAGCGTTACCTTAAAGGGAGCCCTTGACTGGCTTGAAAAAACCAAAGAGCTCGCAGATAAAATGGCCAAATTAATTAAATCGAATGCCGCTATATCTCCGTCGCTAAAACTTGCTGATGATTGTCAGGATACCATCACTGAATTACAGAAAGTGTTGCATTATATTGATAATAATCAGACCTTGTATTTTACCAACAATAGCCAAAATACTACTAAGTTTTCACAACAGAATGAGACAACGCTTTATCGTTTCGAAAACGGCATAATCCCAAAATTGCTCAAACATCAGGCACAGGATTTAACTGAGTTAAGCAAGAAATGCTTAACTCACAGTAACAAACTCTATAATTTATTAATTGAAGCGGTTAAAGATGGCGAATGTCAAAGTTACTTAGCCGAGCCCTTATTAGCTGAATCAGGCTTCATTATTCAGCGCTTGGAAAATTTTAATGCCTTGTGGGCAATGTATGATAAAAACGATAGTGAAAAAGGTGCGCCACTGGCAAGGTGGATGGAAAAAACACAGGGTAAACGAGATGATTATTTACTCTCAGCCTCACCAATCGAAGTTGGCTTTGCCCTCGAAGATATGTTGTGGTCAAAATGTGAAGGCGCCGTTTTATGCTCCGCCACCATTTTAGCGCTAAACTCGTTTGATTATTTTCGCCGTCAAGTAGGGTTAGGCAGTAATGATGGCAGCCAATATCAACAAGTGGATTCGCCATTTGATTATCAAAACAACGCTCAGTTGATCATCGCTAATATGAATAATGAGCCAAGCAGCCCACAATTTACCGATGAGGTGATAACTAAGCTGCCAGAAATCATCAAACAAGATAAAGCCACCTTAGTGCTATTTTCTTCATATTGGCAAATGGAACAAGTAGCTAAGGCATTAAGAGATAAACATAAATTAACTATTCAAGTACAAGGCGAACAATCAAGGCAATACATTATTGAACGTCATAAAAAGCGCTGTGATGATGGCAAGGACAGTATCATTTTTGGTACCCAAAGCTTTTCTGAAGGGTTAGATTTACCGGGTTCTTACCTCACTAATTTAGTGATCACAAAATTACCCTTTTCAGTGCCGACATCCCCAGTAGAAGAAGCGCAAGCTGAATATATCAGTGCTAAAGGTGGTAACCCCTTTATGTCGATTTCAGTCCCAGATGCTTCAAAAAAACTGGTACAAGCAACCGGAAGATTATTAAGAAACGAAAATGACACTGGCACAATCACGATCATGGATAAACGCTTGTTAACTAAACGTTATGGAAAAGATTTATTGAACTCTCTACCGCCTTATAAGATAGTCAAAGCAGCACGTTCATAAAGAAGGAAATGTTGATTGTTGTTCAGCAAGTGCGTTTATCAGTGATTGCTGCAATTGTGGAATGATTTCAGCCTTACTCTGATGAACATAATGATAACCTGTCAGCGACTGTAACTCGACTTTATCAAAGCCTTCTGTTTCGATTTGAGAGAAATTGCCATACCCTCGGATATCGACTGACAGAATATAATCTAAACGGGCAGAGTTCAGCATTTTACTTATCTGCTGTTCACGTGTGACTTCATAGGTACTCGCATTTTTCTTTTTCATAAATTCGGCAGAAATAGCAGAGCCTGAAATAGTGCCTATCAGCTTGCGCCTGTCATCAAGTACTGCTTTTGTACACTCCACTCCATGTTTACAAAATAGCATCAATGCCCCTTCTCCTAGGATTACAGGCACGCGAATAAACTCTGGGAGTACTTTTTCAACATGAAGATCCCTTGCCAATAAAGCATCGACATGACCAAGTTTAGCTTCGCTTATTCCCCTTCTTGGAGGAAAGTCTCTAAACGTAACCCGATAACCTATATCGCTATAGGCTTGTAACACCACCTTTTTGACCCAAACGATTAAGGGGTTGTCAGGTAACGAGCTGATCACCATAGATGGGTTGTTCGTTCCAGCCATAGCGCTGTTGACTGAGCTGATAAACAGTAAAAATAACAATAAACGCATCGCAATTTAATTCCTTGTAAAATACTGAACTAAAGTATAGCTTCAAAATGCGTTAATAGGCGCTAAAATGAACAGTTTTTAACCTAAGCTAACCGCTAGTCATCATTCACTGTAAGCTAAAACAAAAAAAGCCAAGGCTTAGCCTTGGCTCACACTCACTTTAATTGAAGCATCCTCCTTATTTTATTAATGATTACTGACTGTTTGTTGGTTGGTATCAGAAAGTCCTTTAGGTTGAAGTTTGATCACTACTCGTCGATCATAGAAACTTACTTGGCGTTCATTATTGGCAACCACAGGCGCTTGCTCTCCATAAGCAAAAAGATTAATTTTCTCTGCCTGAACCCCTTGCTCGATAAGCGCTTGCTTTACTGAGTTTACTCGGGCAATAGATAAGGCATGATTAAGCTCATCACTTCCCTGTAAGTCGGTATAACCTGATAAATCAACATTAAGATCTGGAGATTGCTTTAACAGTTTTGCTAGCGCTGCTATTTGTGGCTGATAATGGGCTTTTAGCTCACTTGAGCCGGTTGAAAATTGCAAACTCATTAACAAGTTTTCTGCCTGTAACTGGCTGGCAAGGTGTTGCTGCTGTTGCAAAGTTAACAACTCTTGTTGATACGTTTGTTCTGCACGCTTCATTTTCTGCTGATAATGAGTTAATGCCATTTGATGGTTTTGTTTTTCATTATCTAATTGCTCAACTAGTAGTTCCTTTTCATTGACCACATTAATGTGATTTGCCGTTAGCACTCCCACTACACTTGAAACGATTGCGCCAATTGGGCCTGCAACAACGGCACCGACAACTAAACCAGTGCCAAAGCCAATATTTTCATTGGTTTTCTTTTGTTCAGCCAATGTCGGCTGTTCATTTTGTTGTTCGCTAGTGTTAGCGTATACCGGACTTACCAATAGAGCCGACATTAATGACGTAATAGCGAAAGTTTTTCTCATGGTTCGAGTATTAATAGACATAGCATTTTCCTTTAAGTCAGTTTTCATTAAGTGAGTAGTTCACTGCACTTGTTTGATGAGATAATTAAAACAAAAGAAAAAGGCAGGTTAACGACGTAAAAAAGGCAATCTTCAGGTCAAATGTGGCAACAATATGGCAATTGATCAAAAAGCGCGATTTTGGCTAGTAATTTCGCTATAGTGCAAAAAATAATGAGATAAATGAGTAATAAGGTTTTGAAACGTATCGCTATCGTTGAAGATGAAGCCGCCATTCGCGAAAATTATGCTGATGTATTACGAGCGCAGGGCTACCAAGTGCAAACCTACGCAAATCGGGAAACAGCAACTCAGGCTTTTAAGATTAAACTGCCCCACCTTGTGATCTTAGATATTGGCTTAGAACAAGAATATGATGGCGGTTTTACCCTTTGCCAGTGGTTACGAGCTCAAAGTAGCACCTTGCCTATCATCTTTTTAACCGCAAGAGACAATGACGTTGATACCGTATCAGGCTTACGTATAGGCGCTGATGATTACTTAACCAAAGACATCAGCTTACCGCATTTATCCGCACGAATAGCGGCGTTATTTCGTCGTGAAGATGCCTGGCAAACCCCAACAAAACAAGACCAGTTATTATCAATCGGTCCTTTATCAATCGATAGTCAAAAAATGTTGATCTCGTGGCACAACAGTCCAGTTGAAATCACCATTACCGAATTTTGGATGGTCTATACCTTAGCAAAACAACCCGGACATGTGAAAAACCGACAACAACTGATGCAAGACGCTAATATATATGTTGATGACAGTACCATCACTTCACATATCAAACGTATCCGAAAAAAATTCACCCAAATTGATGCCAGTTTTGATTGTATTGAAACTGTCTATGGCATGGGGTATCGCTGGGTTCAAGACAATAATAAAACACAAGAACAGGTAAATGAAATTTAGATTTGGTCTACGTAGTAAACTACTGCTGTTATCCTCATTTTTAGTCGTGATCCCTTGGTTTGGCTATCAATATGTCTGGGAAATGGAAAAATATTTACGCTTTGGCCAAGAACAGACAATTCTTGGCACCGCCCGTGCCTTAGCAACCGCCCTGCATGAAAGACCTAAGCTTTTTGAGAATCAGGCCAGTTTTTTACCAAGTGTTGAAAAAGGCAAAGATCTATATGGCTATCAATTATCGCAACCGATTAAGCTTGATGGTCATTATCAGGACTGGCCAAATTTTCGGCAAAAAGCGCATTTTTATGGTATGGATAATTTAATTAGCGAACAAGCCAGCGCAGAATCATTAAAGCTTTCATTAAACTATACCGCGGCGGTTGGCAAATACGATAAGTACTTATACTTTTTTATTAATGTTACAGACAACAAAGTGATCATGCGTGATCGCAATGCCCTGAGCATCAATAAAAATGATCATATGGCGTTATCCTTTATTACTCCTGAAGGTGAGTTTCAACAATTTATCATCAGTAATAAACAACAAGGTTGGCTTGATGCTTTTCAAATTAACGGTGAAACTCAAGCCCCCATCACTGCTGCACCTTTTATTCAAGGCCAATGGCTCAATACCAACCAAGGCTATAACATAGAGTTTAGAGTGCCGCTGACCAAAATAAGCGACAATATTGCCTTTGCCGTATTTGATGTTGACGAGCCTTACGGTGACACAATAGCAACTATTGCCAGTGCTAACCCCAGTTCGGTAGAAACATTGGGCACCATTTTAGTCCCTTCACCCGAAATAGAGCGCATTGTTAAAGGCATGAGTTACACCAATTCAAGCATTTGGGTTGTTGATCAACATCGACGGGTATTAGCTAAAGCAGGCGATATTAAAAAAGCCAATGGTTTATGGCAGAAAAATATCAGTGAAGCACCTAGTGACAGCAGTTGGCATGCACAATTGAAGCGCTGGTTAAAACCACTGTTTAATCGACTACTCACCCAACCTCCTAAAGATTTTATCGATAAACTCTACGATGCCCAAAATCTAACTGGGCAACATATTGAATCTGCGCTAACTGGCAAGCCAATGTCACAATGGCGACTGACCTCTGACAATAAAGCTGTGATCTTAACTGCTGCTTACCCTATCTATTTTGGCAATAAAGTGCACGGTGCTGTCATTGTTGAAGAGACCAATAACGGCATTCGTACCGTCAGAAATCAAGCATTAGAAAAGTTATTTACTAGTATTTTAGCAATCATGGTATTTGGCATTTTAGCCTTTTTCTTTTTTGCCACTCGAATTTCAAGTCGCATCCGCGCGTTAAGAAATCAAGCAGAATTGGCAATAGATGAGCATGGCAGAATTAATAACATGATGACAGCATCCAAGACTAACGATGAAATTGGCGACTTGTCTCGAAGTTTTTCAACCGCGGTCAGTCGGTTAAGCCAGTACAACCATTATTTAGAGAACATGTCTTCACGCTTGTCACACGAATTGCGTACACCGATTGCGGTAGTCAGAACATCACTTGAAAATTTAACCATGCAGCAAAAGCCCATTGTGGGACAAGAATACCTAGATCGCGCACAAACTGGCCTCAACCGATTAAACTTAATATTAACTAATATGAGTGAAGCTACACGCCTAGAGCAGATGTTAAAAGCCACAGATAAAGCACCGTTTAATATGATTGAGGTACTTAATGGTTGTGTACAAGGCTACCAGCAAATATATCCTTCGATTAATTTTTGTATCAGCAACAGCATAGAAAAAGCGACGATCCTCGGTTCAGCCGAACACATTGCGCAATTATTAGATAAGGTGATCAGTAATGCGGTTGAGTTTAGTCAAGACCAGCAGGTGAATCTCAGTACAGAGATCAACCACAAGCAATTTTACTTACACATTAGTAATAATGGTATTTTATTACCGGAAAAAATGACCGAACAACTTTTTGATTCCATGGTGTCGATTCGTCCAAGCCAATACAATAAGCCTGATGATAAGAAGCCACACTTAGGGTTAGGACTATATATTGCGCGTTTGATCACACAGTTTCATTTAGGTGAAATCGTTGCCAACAATCATCATAACCCTCAAGGGGTGACCATTAGTATTAGTTTGCCACTCATGGATTAAACGCTTTATTCAATACCTATGTATTTGTGTACTTGGATCGAAAGGCGCCAATTATTGTCAATACAAGTTTGAATGGCTAATTCTGTTGCTCGCTTCTTCTGGCTGATCGGTTGTAAATACACAGGCGTTGCGTTTATGTGATGTAAGCTAAGAAGTTGTTTCAAATCATCAATATGTTGTTCGGTCGCAACCGGATGTTTAATTTCATTCGCCCGTTGCATGGCGCTTGTTAAAATAGGATAGCCCCCTTTCATATTGACTTTCGGTGAAACAGTGACCCAACACTTTTCAGTGGTTAAAATCTCAAACGTTCCCGATGTTTCAATCTGACAGCTATAGCCCGCTTGCTCTAACGTTTGGCATAGTGGCGTTAAGTCAACCATACAAGGCTCACCGCCTGTGATCACCACATGCTTTGCTTTAAAACCTTGCTCATTGATAACTTCAAGAATTTGTAATGGACTCAGTGATGACCAATGATCTGATTCTTGCGCTTTCTCTAACATTTGCTTAACAGGAATTTGATCGTCTAAACGCACTTCCCAAGTATGTTTTGTGTCACACCACGAGCAGCCAACGGGGCAGCCTTGCAGGCGAATAAAAATTGATGGTTGCCCAGTAAAAGCCCCCTCACCTTGAATAGTTTCAAATAACTCATTGATTTTAAAATTAGTGCTTGTCACTTTATGCTTTAGCCCGTTAAAAATTTACAGTAAAATGCGCAAGTTTTGTATTATACCCTAAAGAGCAACAAATATGAGTAATAAAGTCGTAGTAATTTATTCCGGTGGCATGGACTCGTTCACTGTATTAAATCGCGCAGTAAAAGACGGTAAACAAGTATTCGCCTTATCATTTGATTACGGTCAGCGTCATGTCAAAGAACTAAAATGCGCAAGCTCTGTTTGTCAATCACTCGCAATACCACATAAAGTCATCGATATTTCAGCTATCAACGAATTATTAGCGGGTTCATCATTAACCGATGATATTGACATCCCTGAGGGTCACTATGAAGCGGAAAACATGAAATCAACCGTGGTGCCAAATCGCAATATGATTCTACTATCACTGGCTGTTGGCTATGCCGTTTCAGTAGGTGCAAGCCAAGTATATTATGGAGCGCATTCTGGTGATCATGCCATTTATCCAGATTGTCGACCTGAATTTGTCAACAAGATGAATGATGTTTGTCAAATAGCCAATTATGAAGCGGTCGAAATTTTTAGCCCTTATTTAAATGTGACTAAAACCGATATTTTGACTGATGGCTTGAACATGGGTTTAGATTACAGCAATACGTGGACGTGTTATAACGGCAGAGAAAAAGCATGCGGTAAATGTGGTGCTTGTCAGGAAAGATTAGAAGCTTTTCGCGATAATAAAAGCGTTGATCCTTTAGCTTACGAGAGTGAAAACAACAGTTAATGGATCATAAGCGGTCAAACAGTTGACCGCTTCTATTTACTTTTACTAACTAATGCGCAAACAAATTACGATGTAGCTTTTCTACCGCTTCATTGGCCTGCTGTTCTTCCACTAAGAAACACAGATTATGCTCACTCGCCCCTTGACAGATCATTCGAACATTAATGCCCTGTAAGGTATCAAAAATGCTGGTACCCACGCCATTGGTACGGTGAATATTATTACCAACAACGGCGATCAATGATAGGCCATGTTCAACCGATACTTCACAAAGCTGCTCTAATTCTTCAAGCACGTTAGAGTTAAGCAATGCTTGCATCGAACCGGTCGGGTTATCAAACGTCATAGCAACACTGATCTCTGAGGTAGTGATCAGATCAACACTCAATTCATGTTTAGCCAAGACCGCAAACACTTTTGCTAGAAAACCACTGGCATGTAACATGGCTGGGCTTTTCACTGTCACTAAAGTTTGTTCTCTACGCAAAGCAATTGAGCGATATGTCGGTTTTGACTCAACACTTTGTTGTATTAACGTGCCGCCCTTTTCAGGTTCTTTGCTCGAGCCAACAAAAACAGGAATATTTTGACGCATTGCCGGGATCAACGTAGCTGGATGCAAGATTTTTGCACCAAAAGTTGCCATTTCAGCCGCTTCGCCAAAACTAATTTCTTTAATTGAGCGCGCTTGATCGGTAATACGAGGATCTGTGGTAAAAATTCCAACCACGTCAGTCCAAATTGCCAAATGATGCGCACTCAGTGCTTCTGCAAGTAATGCCGCACTATAGTCTGAACCACCACGACCTAATGTAGTGGTATCTCCTTGCGCATCTTGGCCAATAAAACCTTGAGTTACAATAACTTGCTCAGTTAATTTAGGCGCTAAGAATTGTTGTGCATGTAGTTTTAGTTGTTCAAGATCAACCACTGCTTGCCCGAACAGACTATTAGTTTTCATCACTTGGCGAACATCAAAATAAGCACCTTCGACGCCTACTTGTTGAAGCACTTTAGCAAAAATACGTGAGCTCATTTGTTCACCAAATGACAAAATAGTATCTGCTACCTTAACACTGTAATCTTGCCCTTGCTGGCGAGCAACATCTGCTAACTCAACTAATAATTGATGTATCTCATGAGTTAGTAGTTCATCATTTAGATGCGCTAAAATATTATGTTGAATATCGCTGATCTGGGTAATAATTGCTTGTTGTTCACTTGCATCAACCTCAGCTTGGCTTAAACGTACTAATAAATTAGTCACACCTGAGCTTGCTGATACCACGACTAAACGATTAGTGGGATCATTTTTAATAATGTCAGCACAACGCAACATCGCCGCATAATCTGCGACACTGGTACCACCAAACTTGGCAACGGTTAACTGATTTAACGACATAAAGCCCCCTGCGAATTAGTGGGTATATTGTCTGAGTTACATTCTAATGTAACGAATAACATCTGATAGGTCTCCCTAATTGTCATATCAATGACATAAATACAAAAGGAAGAGCATGACTGAAGGTAATATCGTCTATCTTAACGAGGAGAAATACTTTTCAGCCAGAAGCTCTCCACCCAAGTCTACATAACAACTTGTGTTAGTAGCGGTGACAATCCCAAGGATTCAACCTTAGTGACCGAGCCAGTTATGCCACACATAAACAAGCCCTCGGCACTAGTCCCCCTCAATAATAATCATTGGAATGTGGTTCCCATTATTATTTACCTGGCTAATGCACCTCTTCTGGTGTGTAAATGTAAACTTTTTAAAATTTGAGTAAATAGTCTAATTCACAACAAGGCCATTAAACCTGAGTCATTATGAAAAATCAAGTAAAAATTTCCTACGTGTATCAACACTTTTATTCAACATACTACTGTTAACACATGCCATATTTGTTAACATGCTATTTTTGAGAATTACGTCGGTAAATCATGGATTTATTTTTATTAAAAAAGATACTTGGCTTTGTGATCATGCCGCTAAGTATTATCTCGCTTTTATTAATATGCGCATTACTCTTGTTCTCAACACGTCCTAAAGTCAGCTTTAAATGCTTACTAACCGCGACTGCTATTTTGTTATTATCATCCACTGGCTGGGTTGCTGACCGATTAATTCTACCATTAGAAAAGCAATATCCCGCCTATACTAATCAACTAACACAGGTGGATTACATCATTGTTTTAGGTTGTGGTCACGTCTCTGATAACGCCATTCCAGCCACAGAACAATTATTCACTTGTTCATTAGAGCGATTAGTTGAAGCCCTGCGCATTTTTAAACTGCACCCTGAAGCACAAATCATTACCTCTGGCGCTGCTTTTAGTAATCAAGAATCAAATGCTGAGAAAGTGAAACAAGCCGCTGTATTATTGGGCATTCCTGAGCACAAAATTATGGTCGAAAGTTTTCCAAAAGATACCGAGGAAGAAGCTGAATTAATCGCACCAAGAGTAATAGGCCGTAACGTTATTTTAATCACTAATGCCGATCATATGCCTCGTGCTGTGAATTATTTTCAACAACAAGGAGTCAGTGTTACTCCCGCTCCCGCGAGTTTTTATGTCAAAGATTTTAACGGCGATAAAAACTGGAGTTACTACTTGCCGCAAAGTAGCAATTTAGTACAAACTACCACGGCATGGTATGAAACCATTGGACTATTTGTCCAATGGTTAAAATCTTGGTGGTAAATCACCTAGGCAGGATTATCGATATCAATAAATTTGGCATTTATTGATAAGTTCTCATCTAGATGCTCGGCAAGTGCTTTAGCTCCATAACGCTCAGTGGCATGATGCCCTGCTGCAATAAAGTGGATATCCATTTCTCTTGCCACATGCGTTGTTTGTTCAGATACCTCACCTGAGAGAAAAGCATCGATCCCTTGTTCAGCTGCTAATTCAATATATGATTGTCCGCCGCCACTGCACCAAGCAATGGTTTTAATCGTTTTATTAGAAGGCGGTGCAATGTGTAATGGTGTTCGCCCTAATTGCTTATCAATACGTTTTACCAAATCACTGGCAGTCAACGGACTTGCAAATTGTCCCTGCACGGCAACACTTAACGGATTACCCATTTCTAATGGTCCGGTCATTTCAATATCAAGTAACTTAGCAAGTTGCGCATTATTTCCTAATTCAGGGTGGATATCTAAAGGTAGGTGGTATGCAAACAAGTTAATGTCATTGGCTAATAACGCTTTGATCCGTTGATGTTTCATGCCCTTGATCACGTATGACTCATTTTTCCAAAAATAACCATGGTGAACAATGATTGCATCGGCTTTTTCACTGATGGCCTGCTCTATTAACGCTTGAGTTGCTGTAACACCAGTAATAATTTTTTCTATATTATCTGTGCCTTGGATTTGTAAACCATTCGGACAAAAGTCTTTTACTAATTCTGGTTTAAACAAATGCGATAAATAATGTTCTAATTCATTTCGTTTCATAAACTGTCTTTCTATTGATTATGTTTTCTTGATGAGTTCATTGGAGTCACGTTGGCTGGCGCAAGTTGTGCCCTTAACTTCCATTTCGGCTTGATCGGCGTTAACGGTAACACGCGTTTTTTTGCCACAATAACATACACAGACCCTAAATTGGGTAAATAACGCTGAGCAAATGTCTCCCAATGTCGTCCTATGACTCCCTGATTAACTTCATGAGCTAATGTGGAATGCAAACAACGCTCATCCATTAATATTTCATAGCCCATTAAATGCAGCCAATCCTTAACACGCATCGCTGAGAAAAAACGTTCGTTCCAAGGGCGTTGCTGTCGTCTATAGGGAATAAAGCTATTTAATCCGGCTAAGCTTAACGGGTTATAACCTGTTAATACTAAATAGCCATTGGGGATCAATACACGATTTGCTTCTCGGATCACATGATGAGGATCAAGTGAGAACTCCAGCACATGGCTAAGCACACAAACATCAACGCTGTGTTCAAATATTGGTAAATCATCTATTTCTGCAAATAAAGTGCTGGACGATAAAGCATTTGCTTGATGCTTCTCTGAGACTGTCACTTGGTGCTTAATCGGACACAATTGGCTATCAAGATAACCACTTAACGCACCAATTTTAAGTAAATGATAACCAAAAAACTTAGGCCACCAAGGCGCCAATAAGCCATTAATTTCTTCTCGGATCAATCCGCCATTAGGCAACTTCTCCCAGTTTGAGGGTGAGTTGGGCTGTTTAAAGGCAAGGGCTGGTTTCATTGATAGGTAATTTTTATCTAAATCAGTATAATAACACTATAACTATATTGAGGATGATTTATGTCGCAAAGTCAAATAATAAATAGCGTTTCTATCACGCCGATCAAGGCTTTTTCTGATAATTATATTTGGGCAATTCAATGTGGTAATAATAATCACTTGGCACTTGTTGACCCAGGTGATGCACAAGTTTGTATTAAGTATATCGAGCAACATCAATTAACATTATCGACAATACTCATCACACATCATCACGCCGATCATACTGGTGGGATCACCGAATTAGTTGACTACTGCCATACGAAGCAATGGCCGATACAAGTTTTTGGCCCTCATAATGATGCCATTCCTGGGATAACAGACAAAGTAGCAGATGGAGATAAAATATCATTAACGGACTTTGATCTCATTTTCGATATATTGGCACTACCAGGACACACCTTAGATCATATTGCTTATCACAGCGATTCATTATTATTTTGTGGTGACACCCTATTCTCCGGTGGCTGTGGCAGATTATTTGAAGGTAGTGCCGAGCAAATGTTTCAATCGTTAACTAAATTAAAACAACTCCCCGAACGGACCAAAGTCTATTGTACGCATGAATACACCAAGGCAAACCTCACTTTTGCCTTAGCTGTTGAACCGAGTAATCCAGAATTGATCGACTACTACAATCGTGTGTCAAATTTAACCCAAGCAAACAAGCCATCATTACCTTCTTCGCTTTATTTAGAGAAAAAAATCAACCCATTTTTACGTACAGATAGCGGCGAGATAATAGCAAGTGCGCAAGTCTATGCCGATAAAAATTTACCAACAGAAGTAGCTGTCTTTGCCACAATTAGACAATGGAAAGATAACTTTTAAATAAAAGATGAAACCGGTAATTACATGGCCGAAAGTGTTGAATCATCATGTTATTCAAGTAAACTATCGGCAAAATCCATAAAAAATGATTACATGAAATATATTTCTTTTTCTATTGCTGTCGCTATATCTTTGGCAGGTTGTCAAACAACCTCATCTAAAAGCGAGCAATCCTTAGCCAATGTGCCAGTTAACTCGACTTCCGAAACACTGGCGCAAACAGCTACGCCTATTGACATCTCACACGCGTTATCAGGTGACACAGCAGCACCAAGCAAAGTGACTGATGATGAGCACCAATTATCTGATAAAGCGCTGACCGAACAGGATGTTTGGCATCGAATACGCTCACAATTTACATTTCACATACCAGAAAACAGACGCCTTGTAGCGCAACGCAACTGGTATGCAAAAAATCAACGTTATTTGGATCGCGTTGCAAATCGGGCGCAACCGTATATGCACTATATTGTTGAACAACTTGAAGCGGCAAATATTCCGATGGAAATTGCCCTACTGCCCATCGTTGAAAGCGCTTTTGACCCCTTTGCTTATTCCCATGGTAGAGCTTCAGGTATGTGGCAATTTGTCCCTGGCACGGGTACCCGCTTTGGTATGAAACAAAATTGGTGGTATGACGGGCGACGTGACATCATTGCCTCAACACAAGGGGCCATTAAGTATCTAAAATACCTCAATAAATTCTTTGACGGCGACTGGTTACTTGCTCTTGCCGCCTATAACTCTGGCGAAGGTCGAGTACGTAGAGCGATGCGTAATAATGCCAGAAAAAATATCCCTACCGATTTTTGGTCCCTAGATTTACCCAAAGAAACAAGAGCGTATGTCCCAAAATTACTTGCCTTGGCAGATATAGTTAAACGCCCAAGTCATTTCAATATTTCACTACAGCCCATCGAGAATAAGAGTGTTATAAGTGCGATTGATATTGGTTCACAGATAGATCTTGCTAAAGCGGCAGAATTAGCGGATATGACTCTGGAAGAGTTACAACATTTAAACCCGGGGTTTAACCGTTGGGCGACCGCTCCAAAAGGACCGCATTATTTAGTTATTCCTAATGAAAAAGCGGATAACTTCAAACAAAAGCTTGCCAATCTCTCAAAACAAGATCGCTTAGCGTGGCAACGGTATCGTATTAAACAAGGTGATAGCTTAGGCACCATCGCACAAAAGTTTAATACCGAAATAGGTGTGATTAAACAAGCGAATAATATCCGTGGTACACAGATACGTGCAGGCAAGCATCTGTTGATCCCAGTAGCCGCTCAGTCATTAGACAGTTACACTTTATCAAAAGCACAACGTCTAGCGAAAAAGCAGAATTATCGCCGTGGCAGTGAGAAAATAACCTATACGGTCAAATCTGGTGATAATTTCTGGGATATTAGCCGCAAGTATAAAGTCAATTATCGCCAATTAGCGAAATGGAATGGCATGTCGCCTCGCGATCCATTAAAACTTGGTCAAAAATTGGTGATATGGCGCAATAGTAAAACAACGAAACTTGAGCAAAAACCCGTTGAGCAAGCGATAGTCAGAAACATTACCTATAAGGTCAGACGTGGTGATTCATTTGCTCGCATTGCCGACAAATTCAACGTAACCATTAGTGATATTGAACGTTGGAACCGCTTAAATCGTAAAAAATACTTACAACCAGGGCAATTACTGAAATTATCCGTTGATGTCACTAACGCTATTTAATGACTGAACCGTATCATCAAACATGAAAAAGGCATTCAATTGAATGCCTTTTTCATTGAGTGACCGTGAGCTCTTTATCTTAGTATTACTTATTCTCTTTGGTCAGGCGTGTTAATAATTTATCTAAAGACGCTTCCAGTGGCGCTTCAACCTTAATGCGCTTTTCAGTCAATGGATGGATAAATTCAATGCTAGCTGCATGCAAGAACAACCGCTTAAGCCCTAAGGACTTCATCTCACCATCAAATTCCGGATGGCCATATTTATTATCTCCGGCAATTGGATGGCCTTTACACTGACAATGAACACGTATTTGATGAGTACGCCCAGTAACAGGAAACGCTCGAACCAGTGTCGCCCCTTTAAAATGTTGTAACACTTTATAACGGGTCTCAGATTCTTTACCGTTGATATTATCAACAACAACAACGCGCTCACCTGATTTTAAATCATTCTTTTTTAGCCCTTCAGTCACACGGGTTAATTTAGGTGACCAACGCCCTTTAACCAGCGCATGATAAAACTTTTGCACTTTTTTGTTGCGTAGCTGTTCATGTAAGTTGCGTAACGCCGAACGCTTTTTAGCGACCACTAAACAACCTGAGGTATCTCGGTCGAGTCGATGCACTAACTCTAACATTCGGGCATCAGGTCTAAGCGCTCTAAGGGCTTCAATCACACCAAAGTTAACGCCACTACCACCATGCACAGCCATCCCTGAAGGTTTATTAATCACCAACAAGCGTTCATCTTCAAACAAAATTTGTTTTTCAAGATTGGCAACCACATTCAGTTGCGTAGACACATTGGCAGATTTTTCTGACACACGGATCGGCGCTATTCGCAGAATATCTTCTTCACAAAGTTTATACTCTGGTTTAGTGCGTTTTTTGTTTACACGTATTTCCCCTTTACGTAATAAGCGATAAAGCATACTTTTGGGCACACCTTTAAGCGTTTTAACGAGGAAATTATCAATTCGTTGGCCAGCATCTTCACTATCGATAGTGATAAATCTGACTTGAGGTTTTGTACTTTCTGTCATAAATGCAAGTTTACCATACTTTTTTAGAAAATTACGCTAAATAAGCTAACGATTTAATTGCCTTTTTCATAAAAAAAGTGGGATAATAGCAATGTTGCACTATAATTGAACTGGCAACACCAAATTGGAAGCTTTTTGCGAATTGTAAGAGGTAGAATGCGGCTACATTATTGAGCATTACGACAAAAATGACTTAGTAACTGAAAAGCCTATTGCGAAATTGACGTGAGTATCTTGTCATAGTAGACGCATCAACATTCTATCCAGCGAGAAAAAAGCACTAGGTAAATTAGATTTAATAGTCTTTATTTATTTTCATTTGATATAAATATACGTTAACAAAAAATTTTAACGCATTTATCACGAGAAAAGACTATTAAACAAGCACAGCACCATTGCTGAGCACATAAAGAAACATAAACTAAACAGGTAAAGTGCCTGTTTATTGAATTGACAATCAGAAAATTTTAACAGCTTTTTGCGTAATATGGCGCATTAAGATTGACATCCGTGAGGCTGACAAATCGCTGTTACCAAGCGACAGATTGCTTTGTGTTCTAAGCAAGTAGTGTGCTGTGACTATTATTGAGTCAAGCTAACTATGAAACGTATGTTAATTAACGCTACACAATCAGAAGAATTGCGTGTAGCACTTGTTGATGGCCAACAACTGTATGATCTGGATATTGAAAGCCCAGGTCACGAACAGAAAAAATCCAATATTTATAAAGCAAAAATCACTCGAATTGAACCTTCTTTAGAAGCAGCCTTTGTTGATTATGGCGCTGAGCGTCATGGTTTCCTACCGATGAAGGAAATCGCCCGCGAATACTTCCCGAAAGGTTATACCTTCCAAGGCCGCCCTAACATCAAAGACGTGTTAACCGAAGGCCAAGAAGTCATTGTACAGATTGATAAAGAAGAGCGAGGCCAAAAAGGTGCAGCTTTAACAACCTTTATTAGTCTTGCTGGCAGCTATTTAGTGTTAATGCCAAATAACCCAAGAGCTGGCGGTATTTCACGCCGTATCGAAGGTGACGAGCGTACTGAATTAAAAGCGTCACTGAATAAATTAAACCTGCCAAAAGGTATGGGGTTAATTGTTCGAACTGCAGGCGTAGGTAAAGATTATGATGAATTAGAATGGGACTTAAATGTTCTATTACATCACTGGAAAGCCATTGAAGAAGCTGCAGCAAGCCAACCTGCCCCGTTTTTGATTCATCAAGAATCTAATGTAATTTTACGAGCCATTCGTGACTACTTACGCCGCGATATCGGTGAAGTACTGATTGACCGCCCGAAAATTTATGAGAGCGTTAAACAACACATTGAAGTGGTTCGCCCTGATTTTGCCAGTAAAGTAAAATTATATACTAACGATGTCCCATTATTTACCCATTATCAAATTGAGACTCAAATAGAGTCGGCATTTCAGCGCGAAGTACGCTTACCATCTGGTGGTTCAATCGTCATCGATCCAACCGAAGCAATGACCTCAATAGATATCAACTCTGCTCGTGCTACTAAAGGTGGAGATATCGAAGAAACCGCTTTTAATACCAACTTAGAAGCAGCCGATGAAATCGCCCGTCAATTACGCTTACGTGATTTAGGTGGTTTAGTGGTTATCGACTTTATTGATATGACTCCTGTACGTCACCAACGAGAAGTTGAAAACCGTATGCGCGAAGCAGTAAAACCTGATCGTGCTCGCATTCAATTAAGCCGCATTTCTCGCTTTGGCTTATTAGAAATGTCTCGTCAGCGTTTGCGTCCATCTATCGGAGAGACTAGTCAAGGCGTATGCCCGCGCTGTAACGGTACCGGTCATGTCAGAGGTGTTGAATCCCTTGCCTTGTCCGTATTACGTTTGATGGAAGAAGAAGCGATAAAAGACAATACCCAGCAAGTGCATGCACAAGTACCTGTACCTGTTGCTACCTATCTATTGAATGAAAAACGTCGCTCAGTATTTCATGTTGAAAAACACCACAACGTTAAAGTGTTGATCATTCCTAACCCTAATATGGATACTCCGCAATACGAAGTTATCCGTGTACGTCAGGATGAATCTGTTGCCGAAGCTAGTTATCAAGTGCCTGTCACTCAAGCGGTCACTGAAGAAGCGGTGATGCCTAAGTTTGATCAGACGGTAAGCAAAAAAGATGAACCGTTATTACAAGGGATGGCCTCTCCTACAAAAGCAGCTAAACCTGCTAAAGTAGCACAACCAACAACGAACAAGCCTAGTGAATCATCTGGCTTATTTGCTGGTATTGCAAAATGGTTGAAGGGACTTTTCTCTGACACTGAACAACAACCTAAAAAGTCACAACAGCAAGGCAATCGCAACCAAGAGCAACGCCCGCAACGTAACAGAAAAAACCAGCGTAGAAATGCTAAAGGTGATAATTACCAAAACAAACGTCATGACAAGAAAACAACGGTTAATGACAAGCAAGAAGTCACTGAGCAAAAATCAGCAAAACCTAACCGCAAACCACAGCAAAAACGTACGCAGAAACCTAAAGAAGAAAAGGTAGCTGAGAAACGTCAACGCCGTAATAGCCGTAAAAAAGTAAGAATGTCGGATGATAATGCGGAAAATATCAAAGCTGATGAGTTAAAATCAACTCAGGTTGATATAGATAAAACTAATGCAAAAGTTGCAGATACTGCAAAAGACACAACAGAAGTGGGTCAAACTGAATCGTCTGCAACAGCAAAGAAAAGCTCAGAAGATCGTCCAAGAAATCGTCGCTCACCAAGACATTTACGTTCTCATGGGCAAAGACGACGTGCAAAAGGTGAACAACAGGAAAACAAAGCACCAATTACAGCTGCTGAGCAAGCTGATCCTGTAGAAGCGCGCTACCCAGAAACTGAGACTGTTGAGACCCAAGTATCTGCATCAGAAAAGCAACAATCAGAACATGTTGATAATAATACTGAACAGCAAAATAGCCCTCAGACAGATACTCAGCAAGTTTCTGAAGCACAAGCTGTAGCTCAAGAAACGCCCGAAACTGCGGTTCGTCAGGAAGTCCAGCAAGACTTACCATTTGACGACACAGCTTCTACTGAAAATGAAGCACCGATGGTCAACAATAGTGCTGAGTCTGATGAGCAAGAATCAATTTCTGAGCCTGTCACAGAGCAATCAAACGATGACGCTAGTGAAGTAGCCGTAAAAGATGCAAAAGTATCTGACGAAGTAAGCACTGAGCAAACCGAGCCAAAGACATCAACGGATACAGAGGCAAAAGCGGTAACATCAGATGATAGCAAAGCAAGTGATGACGCCCCTGCTGAGCCTGCAGAAGTAAACACAGCTCCAGCAGTTTCTGAACAACCAGCAGTTGAATTATCACAAAAGAGTGATAATGCTGAAAGTGATGAAACTATTGATATCGCTTCTAAGCAGACAGCCTCTACAAAACCGGCAAATGTTAGAGTACGCTTTAAAGCATCATCGGCGATGGCTAAACCTGAAACCATCAATACTGTAAATGAAATACCTCGCGATTTCTTAACCAACGAAGAACGTAATGAGGTCAATATTTCAGGCAAAATGGCAATGATCAGTCACGCAGCCAACAGAAGCCAATCAGAGCCAACTAAACCATAGTCCAGCTCATTTTAGATAACTAAAGCAAACGGCTACTATTAAGTAGCCGTTTTTTATTAGTCTTACTTCGAACCTAGCACACTACTGACAACATAAACTTTGCATATTACTGGCAACCTTCAGCGCTAACACTTACTGTTCTATGTCAGTAATTTGTTTCAGCAAAGACAAATTTATTCACTCATAACTTGGTTATTACCAGCACATTTACCCCAACAATAAATCGTAATGAGAGGAGTAAAACCAATGATCAAATTAATAGATGTTTTACTAGGCAATATCGAAACTTGCCTGCTCAATCGCTTTTTTTAAAGGGATGTCAGGATAAAAGTTATCACGTAAGAAATGAATAAACTTTAATGTTCTAAAGGCATCAAACCAGACTGTCAGCTGACGTTCAAATTGCTGACGCTTACTGTTGCTTTGTTTTGCAATAAATTGCTCAAAGTGTAATGACTGCAATGCACAAACTATTTCATTATTGAGAGATGGGTACCAGTGCGCTAGTTGTGCTCTGTGCTCAAAAACACAGCGAAATTGTTCAAGTAACTCTTTTAATAAATCAAAGACTTTAGGATGATAATAGCAATACGTTTGCTGCGCTTGCTCAAGGGCAATAATTTTTTCAACTGCTGGCCCAGTGCCAAAAGGTACACGATCAGACGTTCTAGCCGTTAAAATGATTGGGCTGCCTGCTAACGAGACAACTTGACCAACTTTGGCTAATTTATTTAGTAAATAAAAGTCTTCACCTGCACTTTTTTTGGGAAATCCTCGCACGCTGGTATAAGCACTCGCTTTAAACGCTAAGATACTACCAATCGTAAAAAACGCATACGGGGATTGTGCATAACTTAAGCCGGCAACGTAATAACGCAAAGCTTGTTCATAGCGCAAGTTGGCTTGATGCAATACTCGATCATTACTGTAATGAGAAAAAGGGTAACAAGCAGCAACAACTTCATCAGCAGTGCCTAATTGGCAAGATAGCTTTTCGGCTAATGCTGTAAAATAATCATTTGGCAATAAAGCATCTGCATCGGTTGAATGTAACCATTGACTGTTGATATGTGCTGATTGGATTAACTGGCACGCGATATCCATACCGACTTTTCTCGCTAAACCAACCCCTTGTTTTACCTCAACCCCTTGGGTAAAACGATCAACAATCAAACAAGCCGAATTACTATGCGCAAATGCCAATAAGGTTAAGTTTTCACATTGCCAATTAACTTGACCTAACGCTAGAACTTGCTCAACTAATTCAGCTTGAGGTACCCTATCTTGATCGGTATCAGGTTGATTAACCACTAGGATCATCAAGACATTTTGCCTGGCTAATTCAGACTGCAAAAAATTACTGATAAACTGACACTTTTCTTTATATGCTGGGATCACAACAACATGCTGATAACTCAACTCATCGGGAAAATGCGTTAATAAACCCACTTCATACTCGGCATATTGATGCAGGTATTTATTAAAGGCACTCAAGCTAAATATCTCAGCATGGTTTTGTCATTTAATGCAACGCGGCACGAAATGGTAAACTTTCACAGATAGCAGCTTCTTCAGTTAGTATTTCCTCTAAACGTTGGTCAACTTCAGCCTTGTCAAAATATTCATAAGCTAATTCAACAAACAAGTTTTTATGTTTTTCTTCAGATTTAGCGATGGAAACATAGAAATCTTTCTCCTTGCCTTCAGGTAAAGCATCTCCAACCAGTGCGAATCGTTCATGACCACGCGCTTCTATCACTGCCGCTACCAATAAACGATCTAAAAAGAATACTTCTTTGCCATTACGAAATACTGCCCTGATCTTTTTGATATACATATCTTTTTCATCATTTGCCAATTGTATATCTTTCGCCTGCATCAATTTAAGAACTTGCTTAAAATGGATCAATTCTTCAATCGCCAGATCTGTCATAGCACGTACTAAGTTTTTTCGATCTGGATAGTGTGACAACATCGATACGGCCATGCCTGAAGCTTTTTTCTCTGCTGCCGCGTGATCACATAAAAACGCGTCAAAATCAGCCAATACAGCTTCTGTCCACTTAACAGGGGTTTTATACTTTAATTCAAACATTACAGCTGAAATCCTAACAATAACGGGAATAATTTGGCGCTATTTTAACGGGCTTTGCCACTACGTTAAACATATTCCCCGATTATTTTTGACAAATAAAAACGCCTGACAAATTAACATTTATCAGGCGATATCATTTCAAATGTTGCGATTAATGTCTGCGGTAACCTGCTATTGGCACTAATAAGAGCAATAAAAGCAGAAAATAGAAGCTACCACCACTGCTCGACTTCTCAGGATCTAACTGTTTAGCCACTTCTTCAGTGGGTAATACACCAATGACTCCCGGATCATCGACAGTGCCATTAACCTTACCGTCGGCATCATTTGGTCCACCATCTTCAATCATTAACTTGATACAATCATCTTGCTCATTTAACCCGAGTTGATAACTATCACTGCTAAACCTCGGGCAAACGCCATCAACAGACATTGCTGATGAAATGGTGTTATTTGCATCTTCGATAAAAGTAAGCCACTGCCCTGTTGAGTCATATTTACGATAAACGGCAAATGCTGGAATAGGATCATTGAGTGGAATTACTACATTGATCGAGCGACCAAATGGCACGATATGATTGATTTCAAAATCAAAGTAATCGCTCAAATGCTGATAAGAATCTTCTGAAACTAACTGCGTACTAGCAATTTCAGTTGCTGAAAGTGCGATACCATCTGAAAACTGTTGCTTAGCATATTTTCCTAAAATTAATTTTAACCCTGGCTCCGTTTCAATAAACTTATTCTGTGCCGCATTCACGTGTAATTGTTGTATATGCGCAATTAACGAATTATCTAAATAAGCGGGTATTCCGTCAAAATCTTCATCAACGAACCCTTCTTGCTCATCAGTGATCCCATCTCCATCACTATCAGATGCATCTAAACGACCGTGTTGCTCAAATAACGCAATATTTAAAACTTCTGTATGCGTCAGCTCCCCTTCGCCACTATCAGTGACTGTTACCGACACTTGAAACAAACCATGGTTTTCTTCAGGTAGTGATATTTCACTCGGTTGAAAATAAACATGAGATTGATTAGCACTGATCTCAGCCGATAAAAACTGTGGCAGATGCCATTCAATAATATGAGAATCATCACGATTCCCATCTTTAATCGCTAAATCTATACTCACTTCACCTTTATCAGCCGCAATGGATGACACTCTTTGCCCTTGCTGTTGCAAAATAAGTTCAGCCTTCGGAGTGATATTAGCCTCACTGATAGTAATAGTATGTGAAGAAAAATCACCTAAATTAACACTATCTTTAAAGGTAAGGATCAAGTTCTCTTCGGGCTCGGCTTGTAGGTCTTGCTTAATATCGATCTCAACAATTCCTCTGACCCCTTGCTCTATCACCACTTTATGATCTGAAAGAGTATAATCTAACGAATCAGCACTACCAGAAAGTGTAAATGGGAGTTCAAGCGGGTAAATTGGTGATTCACCAGAAAGCACAACTTCAACACTAACTCTTGTCCCCTCACCAACCACTTGCTCTTTGGCAAAACTGACAAGCGGCTGAATATTAATTGTTTGTTTAACCGTACCAATATTGCCGGCTTCATCTTCAGCTTGCCAAGTAATTTCTTGCTTGCCAGAAGGTAAGCTTTTCATCCCAGATTCAAAACCAACGGGAAGAACTTCACAACAATTATTGCCATCTCGTCCATCATCAGCAGATACCTGAGCATCAGCGATTAACTGCTCAAGGGTTAATGGTGTCAATATATGAGTGGCATCAAAGTACAGCGCATTAGGGGTATTAATCACAGGTGCATAATCATCAACTAATGGATTGGTTTGATTACGCTCTTCCGTGACATTATTAACACCATCATTATCAGTATCTAATGTCGCATCACTTGCATCAAATGGATTAAAGTCATAAGTCAGTTCAAAGGAATCACTCATTCCATCGTTATCATCATCAGGGTCGGCATTATCGCCGATACCATCTAAATCAAAATCAAACGATTCATTTGGATCTAAGGGTAAAACATCCAAGTAATCTAGGATACCATCACCATCATCATCGGTATCATAAACATTACCTATGCCATCTCCGTCAGTATCTACCGACTCAACAGGGTCAAGTGGGAATGCATCTTCCGTATCAATAACGCCGTCATTATCATCATCAGCATCAGCATTGTTGCCTATGCCATCGAGATCGTCATCACGCGATTCATTCACATCTAAGGGGAATAAGTCCTGATGATCAAGCACGCCATCATTGTCATCATCCGTATCTAAATTATTACCAATACCATCTTTATCGGTATCTAACCATTCACTGGCTAATAATGGAAAATCGTCGTTGTTATCTAATACACCGTCATTATCATCATCTGAATCGGCATTATTACCGACACCATCAAGATCAGCATCATCATATTCCTTGCGATCTAAAGGAAATAAATCATCACTATCAACAACACCATCATTATCATCATCATCGTCTGCATTGTTGCCAATGCCATCATTATCGGTATCTAACCATTCATTGGCATCGAGTGGGAATGCATCATGAGCATCAATGATATTATCACCATCATCGTCTGCATCAGCATTATTACCAATTAAATCACCATCAGTGTCTAATGATTCAGTGATATCGATAGGGAATGCATCTTGACTATCGATCACACCATCTCCATCATCATCGGTATCGGTATTATTACCAATGCCGTCATTATCAGTATCAAACCATTCAGTTACATCCAGTGGAAATGGGTCAACTGCATCAATAAAGCCATCGTTATCATCATCACTGTCGGTGTTATTACCTAAACCGTCGCCATCCGTATCACGTGATTCACTGTTAAGCAAAGGAAATGCATCTTCGGTATCAAGCACGCCATCATTGTCATCGTCGGTGTCGGTAATATTGGCAATACCATCATTATCAGTATCAGTGGTTGCCAACATGTTTAATGGCTCTGGATCATTACTGTCTAGAATACCGTCACCGTCATCGTCGGCATCAGCATTATTACCAATGCCATCACCATCGGTATCTAATTGTTCAAGTGGGTCTAATGGAAAAGCATCAATGCCATCACCAACACCGTCACCATCATCATCAGTGTCAGCCACATTACCTAAACCATCACCATCGGTATCAACAAATTCATTATTGTCTAATGGAAAAGCATCGCTAGAATCAACAATTCCATCGCCATCATCATCACTATCGCCAACATTGCCAATGCCATCACCATCGGTGTCTAAGTGTTCATTAGGATCAAGGGGAAAAGCATCCTCACTATCAGGGAAGGTATCATTGTCATCATCGGTATCCGTGTTATTGCCAATACCATCGCTATCAGTGTCATACCATTCGCTACTGTCATCAGGGAAGATGTCAAGATCATCCGTAATACCATCACCATCATTATCACTATCGGCATTATCTCCTAGACCATCACCATCGAGATCATTTGATTCCAAAGGATCCAATGGAAAAGCATCTAAACCGTCATCAACACCATCACCATCATCGTCATTATCGGCGTTATTGCCTATACCATCGTTATCGGTATCCAATTGTTCGAGCGGATCGGTATCAAACGCATCATAGAGATCTATCACACCATCGTTATCGTCATCACTGTCTGCGTTATTCCCTATGGTATCACTGTCATTATCCGCCCATTCAAGTGGATTTAACGGGAATGCATCAGCAACATCTAAATAACCATCGTTATCATCATCACTGTCTTGCGTATCGTCAATACAATCGCCATCAGTATCTAAGTAAAGTTCTGGGTCATAAGGGAATGGGTCATAAATATCAATAACGGGATCCCCATCATTGTTATTATCTGAAACATCAGGAATACCATCATTATCGTCATCAGTATCGGCATTATTACCAATACCATCTAAATCCGTGTCATGCCATTCAGACGGATCACTTGGGAACTTATCAATACCATCATCAACGCCATCACCATCAGAATCTACCCCTGTAGGTGTTGGCAATGGACAGGATGCAGATAAAGCCTGAGTACTTGGTAATACAAGCATCAAGCAGACAGATAAATAGGCAAATTTGGATTTCAACGACATAATATTCCTAATACTGCAATTAATGATGACTTAGCTCAAATTATAGAAAGCAATGATTAACTTTTACAATGCTGTTCATATTGACTAATAACCAGATTAATAACCGAACTGATTACCAAATCGGTAACTAAATCCTAAATTGAATGACGTAATATCATCAAATTGAGAAAAACTGGGTTGATACTTAAAGCCTAGATGTAAGGCAGTTTGTTTGCTCAGCTCGTAATGCACGTTAAAACCGAACAAGGCATTGACATCATTACTTTTGCTAAAATATTTTTCTTCATCTAATTCAGGCCACACAAACTTATTTTCAGTAAGGGCGAAACTGACACCGGCTAAATATTCAAAAGTCACTTTTTTCATTATCTTATTATAACTTTTAGGCTGGTAACGATAACTAGCAACAGCATCAACTGTATCAACTTTGAAATATAAATCACTGTTATTCCAGCTTATTTTTACATCATCTAAATAGCTATAACCAAGATTCCAATAAAAATTACTCGCTTTAGAAAATTTATCACTAACGGCAAAAGAAAACCCTTGGGTATTTGAGTCATCGCCTTGATGGAAAGAGAAACTTGTTTCAATCGCATTAATTGAAAAACTCATCACTATGCTCAAACTTAGCACAATGAAAGCGAATGTATGTTTGATTTGATCATGTAACAGGCTAGCAATTTTCATATTCAAGTCTCATTGGTGTCAAAAATTTATTAAACTAGATTTTTACTGCAAAAATCAAACCACAACTTGGCTTAAGGTAATTGGTACAGGTTAAATCCCTTTAAGCGCTTGAGTCAGCATACGCTTTACTTGCTGGCTAATTTTCTTTGAGGTCTCAGGCTCAAAGCCTTTAAAACTTGGTGTATGAATATGACCAACAGGTAACATAGGATTAAACTTCTCCCTCATGACAATGCTTCGATAAGAAATCTCGTTAGATAAATAACCCCCTCCTGAACCACTTACCGAGATTTTATTTTCTATTTGCGCAAGATCAGTTGCAGCAAATTTTGCTTGTCCAAGTGTTTCAACGAGGCGATTATCATTGACGTTAAATGGTTGTTGTATTTTGCTCATCATGGACACAGGTAAACTGAACTCGACAAATTCAGGTCCCGTAATGTCCTTGCCGTTTAATTTAGGTAAAATAGGATCGGTTGAACTTGCACCCGTAAAAATATTTACATTATCAGGTGCTTTTGCACTTCGGCGACGAGCGGGAAAACGCTCCAAGTCAAAATCAGTTCGCCCCATACTCACAGTCACTATCATATCAACCTTGTGGTAATAAGGACTAAGTAACTCCTCAATCATTCCTTGATCAAAATCAGCAAAACGTACAGGGACAATCATTGTCTCTATTTCGGCATTAATGCCATCCAAACTAATACTTAAATCATCTAACGCTAACGCAGTAACACCAGAAGGATTACTTTGGCTGATATCGCGATCGAGAAAAAACGGATCAAAACCGGTTAATAAGATTTTCTTCTTTGCACTTCGACTAAATTTAACGTCATGACTGCCCCGAGAAATCAACTCAAACTTCCATAATAACTGCTGTTGCTGCATCGGCAATAACGCCTGAAAAGCATTAGATGTGCGCAACGTTTTGCTCATCATTAACCTTGACCAATATAGGCTCCTATCATCAAAGCTTTGTAAGTTATCGACACTTATTACTGCATCTTTCCATAAACCATGACCATGACGAATAATCAATTGCGTTAATGCGGTAAGATTTCTTGCTTTTCTAATTTGCGATTTAAACAAGCTAACGCGCTGCGCTAATGGTTTGAATACCTCAGGAATGTCAGACTTTGCTTGTTCCAGTCTTAACTCTTCCACGGTAAGTTGATGCCAGTTAGTCGCATTGGTTGAAAAAATAACGTTAACAGCAACAAGTATTGATAGCAGAGGTAAAACTGATTTCATCAAATGGCCCTATTTGTTCAATTTTAAAAAAGTAATTAAAGGATTAGCATTACTGTTGGCTAGTTCTTTCTCACCTATTAGGGTCTTATAACCAATTTTGCCATGATTATACAATTTATTATGAAAAAGATTTTTCTAATCAATTTTAGAGTAAATGCTCGTTAAACACTTAAAAACTCTACTATCCAGAGCAACATATAGCATGCAAATAACATCAGTTAATGTAGTTTTATTACAAAAATAGCAAAATAGCTGTTGCTTTTTCAGTTGATAATGGCAAAGTGACCTGACAGTTAGTTTACGAAAAACGTTGTACCGCAGTCTTTATTGTCTCTTCAATAACTTTACTTGCCCACTCAACTCAACCCTAACTGTCCACAATCAATTACTAAAATTGTATAAAACTAAATCTATATTAAGGAGTAGCGCTTCAATGTGTTCGATATTTGGTATATTAGATATAAAAACAGATGCAGCGGCATTACGCCCAAAAGCCATCGAATGTTCCCGTTTATTACGTCACCGTGGCCCTGATTGGTCAGGGGTTTACAGTAATGATAATGCAATTTTAGTCCATGAAAGGCTTGCTATTGTAGGTACCGAAAATGGTGCTCAACCCTTGTATAACCATGATAAAACTCATGTACTTGCCGTTAATGGTGAAATTTATAACCATAAAGCACTGGCCAGTGAATTAAGCCAAGATTACCAATTCCAAACAGGCTCAGACTGTGAAGTGATTCTGCCCTTGTACCAAGAGCATGGTGCAAGCTTTATTGACAAATTACAGGGAATGTTCGCTTTTTGCCTATACAATGAAACCGATAACAGTTATTTAATCGCGCGAGATCATATTGGCATTATTCCTTTATATACTGGCTATGATGAAGACGGTAACTTTTATGTTGCCTCTGAAATGAAAGCATTAATGCCGTTATGTAAAACCGTTAGTGAATTTCCTCCAGGCCATTTATTAGATAGTCGTACGGGTGAATTAACTAAGTATTACAAACGCAACTGGCAAGAATATAAAGCCATTAAAGACAACCACACCAGTAAAGAACGTATTCGTGAAGCGTTAGAAGATTCAGTCAAAAGTCATTTGATGACAGATGTGCCATACGGCGTATTACTTTCTGGAGGCTTAGATTCTTCACTTATTTCATCTATCACCCAAAAGTTTGCGGCGCGTCGTGTTGAAGAAAATGATTTATCTGAAGCATGGTGGCCTCGCGTACACTCTTTTGCATGTGGCTTAGCAGGTTCACCTGACCTAGCTGCGGCAGAAAAAGTAGCTGAAAGTATCGGCACCATTCATCACAGCGTTATTTTTACTGAACAAGAAGGGATAGATGCCTTAAAAGAAGTCATTTATCACTTAGAAACCTATGACGTAACTACCATTCGGGCTTCAACCCCTATGTATCTAATGGCAAGAAAAATTAAAGCCATGGGCATAAAAATGGTGTTATCTGGCGAAGGTGCAGATGAAATCTTTGGTGGCTATTTATATTTCCATAAAGCTCCTAACGCTCAAGAGTTTCATGAAGAGCTTAACCGTAAACTTGAAAAACTGCATATGTTTGACTGTTTACGTGCCAATAAATCCATGTCTGCTTGGGGCATTGAAGCACGCGTACCGTTTTTAGATAAAAACTTTTTAGACGTGGCCATGCGCATTAACCCTGAAGATAAAATGTGCGGCAATGGTAAAATTGAAAAAGGTATTCTACGTGCTTCGTTTGAAGGTTATCTGCCTGAAGAAATATTATGGCGCCAGAAAGAGCAATTTTCAGACGGTGTTGGTTACTCATGGATTGATGGCTTGAAAGCTTATGTAGAAAGCCAAGTGACCGATCAACAACTTGAAAATGCAGAGTTTAAGTTCCCAGTGAACACGCCAGACACTAAAGAAGCTTATTTCTATCGTTGTATTTTTGAAGAGCACTTTCCACTGCCTTCGGCTGCAGAATGTGTTCCTGGTGGTAAATCTGTTGCTTGTAGCACACCGCAAGCACTTGCCTGGGATGAAGCATTTAGCAATATGGCCGATCCTTCTGGACGTGCTGTTATGAGTGTACACAACGACAGTTACTAATACTGTAACTGCCAAACATAACTCAAGATAAAACGGTGAAAGGCAACTTTCACCGTTTTTTGTTAACTAATCGAAAATAAATCCCGATAAACTATTAAATATTCGTAAAATTTGTTTTAAAGTTAGCTTTTGTATTTATAACCCTTAAGGCAGCTATTGTGTCAAATCGTGTTGAACCAGAAATTCCATCTATCACGTTAGATCAGGACCAAGTTAAATCCTCCCATCATGCATCATCAGCACAAAAATCAGCTAAAGCCGAATCTTCACCTGTAAAAAGCTCAAGCAAAGGCAATACGCTATTAAATATTGTGATTATTGCCGGCTTAGCAGCAAGTTCTTGGTATTTTTATCAAGAAAACATCAAACTACAGGCATTAATTGGGCAATCAGAGCAGAGAATACAGTCGCTTGAAAACCAGTTATCAGCCACTGGTGAAGAAATGGGCGAGTCGACAATTGCACTGAAAGCAAAACTTGAGGCAATAACTGAAAAAACCGAAAAACTTTGGGAGGAAATGGACAAACTATGGGCTTCAGCTTGGCGTCGTAACCAAAGTGAAATTAAAACCTTACGTAGTGACAGTAAAAAGTTACAAACTGCCTCAAACAACCATACACAGCAACTGAAAAATACTATCGCTTCGCTAGCTACCATTAATGATAAACTCACGGCAAACGAATTAAACATGAACGCCCTAGCCGATCAAATTACTGCCGCTAATAGTGTGCAAAATGATATTGCTAACATTCGAAACGAAGTAAAAACCTTAAGCGAAAAATCATCAAACCGAGATGCTCAACAAATTGAAGTGGCAACCAGTGTTAACCAACTTGAAATGTCGGTTACCTTGTTAGTGGAACGTTTAGAGCAATTAGAACGTTCCCAAGGGCAAAGCTCAAGTACAATTCCTAGTCAATAACATTGGTACCCCCCCTTAAGACAAATAAGTACGGCTTGTTTGTCTTATTTTTGTGTCTGTAACATATTTACCAACTAAATCTTATCCAAGTTCACTACTTCCCTCTGAAACAGCCTATAATTCAAAAAACACCAAAATTGGTTGAATTTCATACAAAACGCTGAAATAATTTATTTCGATTGTCATTGAGTTAATGAAGCTAAATACACCTAGTTTATAAACTAAGACATGGTTAATATTTTAAAAGGAGTTATGTAATGAAACCAATAATACTCTTGCTTAGTACCGCTTTATTATGTTTATCTTTTCAAGTGTACGGGAGTCAATGCCTTGAAGGAAAAAAAACAATTACCGAATGGATAAAAGAAGATGGCACCTATTCAGATTTTAAACTTCCCAAAATCATTAAAAATAGTCAAGCCTGTTTATTAAGACCAAATGAAGGAACAAAACTACAATCGACTAGCGACTTTTTCGATCTTTTGCGAAAACAAATGACAGTCGATCACAAGCGTAAAATTACTTTTAATGAGCTCCCTAATTTGTTGGTTACACTTGGGCACAATTATAACGTGTATCTGATAAAACCTTGTGATTTAGGTCCCAAACCACATCATGGCTGTCAAAACAGCTCAGATATTTTTTTAGGCTTTGTTGCTGAAAGTCGAAGGAATCCTGGTAAAAAATCGAATGTTACTTTCTCTATGAATCAATATATTGCCAATGTAGAAAATTAAACAGGCAATTTTTTACTATTTAACAAACAAAATTAGGACCACTTCTTCAATAAGATAATTCATAAATTTAAACAGCATATAACGCCGATTAATATGCAATTCATTGTTGAGTTAAGATATGTGTGGCTCTAACAAATGCCAACTGTAATTTGTCCGATTAAATGCCTCGTAAGTATAAATTCTACGACACTACTTATGTTTAGGTTCTAATGCTTTTCTCATTTTTTCTCTGTTATATTTGGCTTTATCTAACTTTTTACTATTTCTACTTCGATAACCTTTTTTGAGCGTTTCATTAATTCTTTCATCACGCTTTAACAAGTAGTTTTGATAAACACTAAACATCCCTGTTTTAATTAAAAAAGGCTTCAAGCCTAACCCTACAAAAAGTAATAATGGAACATAATAAACTAGGTAGAAAGGTGCAACAAATACAAAGATCCATACCCCCCAGAGCATAACTATAAAGATGCCTCTAGCTAAAGGACCATATTCAAAGTTTTCTCTTCGCAATGATTTAGACTCCATTCATGCTAATGCCCCATTCAGGGGGTTTTAATAGATGGCTACAATAACGAATGCAGTGAGGAAAGGCTAAGCGTTTACGTTCAATAGCCATGATGGCCTTAGCAGTTCCTAGCACTAAAACCTAAAATAGAAAAAACCAGAAAAAACTAACATAAACAGTCCCATGACAATATAAAAAATCGCAGTCGTATTATTAGGCTTTACAGAATTAGATATAAAATACTCATTAATACTTGAAACTAACTTAGCCAATAAGTACTTATCTTTAGATTTTTTCAATTTTAATTGACCTGTACCAATCCAGCTTTGAACCGATACTTGTATATCAGCATTGATATTTGGCAACTTAATTAATGAAAGCTGCTCTTCAAATTGAATATTATTTTGATTCAATGCGTAATGTAGTGAATTTCTAAATGAATCATCAGAAACTCCTATAGCCATATAGCCTTTCATTTGAATCCAGAAAAAACCTAACAGAACAAAAAACATTAGCGGGCTAATGTATGACATTACCCCTATATCACCCGTAGAAGAAGTGTGTATTTCAAATGACATAATTAACTGAGGTGAAAATCCCAACACCATAAAAACAAAAAATACTTTTGATGACAGCAGCAAAGGTTTCTTTAATGCTATAACTTTGACACCGATAAATAGAAAAAATATTGCCATAAAGGCAATCACTAATGGAAAATAAATGCTCAAAATAAAACTCCTTGTTGATTGAACAGCTAACGCCCTGTTATGGGGCGAGTATTAGCTTGCTAAACTAGGTGAGGAACGAACCCAATCAAACTATTACGAGTCCCATCCGTTAACTGCTTGTTGTAAGTACTTCACTACTTACCTGCTTTTCCAGCCTCTAAAATTGGTAATCCAGCTTCTGTAGGAATATAGATTCGCTCTCCTTTACCATCTTGTAAGCCTTTAATCCAAACATACCTTAGGTATTCCTCATTACCTTTCAATGATTCGCCTATAATTTTGTTTGCCTCAGCAGCAGCTTTTGCACGCTCAATGTCTGCTTGACCTTCTGCTCTAGCTTGCACGATTTTAGCTTTTCCATCGGCTTCAGCCAAAGTCACTCTTGCTTTTGCTTGCATAAGAGCAGCAGCTTCACGAGCCTTTGCTTCTTCGATAAGTATTTGTTTACTCCATTCGGCTTCTTTTAAAGCAGCAATACCATTCATTTCTAGTTTATAGACTTTATACTTTGGCCAAGCCCACAAAGCCACAACAATTAATAGAACAAAAAATAAAATCAGGCCAATAAGGCCACCGAATGCAATCGCATTTCTGTTAGGATGCATGAACTCTCCTTAGTACTTATAGCCCGCATAATGGGCTGATAATATTTGGCTAAAATGTGAAGCGAAGCGGAACCGAGCAAGCTGTTAGCAGTCGCGTCACTTAATGCGTTTGATACTTATTGAACCTTCTCCCCGAAGTTTAACCATTGGCTAAACTTCAAGGCGACCAAACTAAAAGGAGAAAGCTCAATGAAATTCTATACCAAATTACACGATTTTTATTGCGGAATCGACCTGCATGCGCGAATTCTTTATGTGTGCATTCTGGATGAGCATGGTAACAAAGTACTTCATCAAAAAATTGCAGCTTACAAAGAAGCACTGTTAAGCCTTATCTCCCCTTATATTGGTCAAGTAGTGATTGGCGTCGAGTGCATGCATTGCTGGTACTGGGTTAGTGACCTGTGTGCTGAACACAACATTGACTTTGTCTTGGGGCATGCCTGTATATGAAAGCCATTCATGGCGGTAAAAATCGACTCCTATAAAATTACCTGCTTGCTCAGAGGGGCAACTTTCCTCTCACCTATAGCGACCCACAAGAAATGCGCTCAATACGCGATTTACTTCGCAGAAGAACTAAATTAGTTCGTCATGGTGCGCAACTTAAAGCGCATATCGTCAATACCAATAGCCAATAGCTAATACAATTATCCCGCGCTTGAATTACACATGAAAAACCCTTCAGCTCGCGAAGCCCTTAGACACCGTTTTGAAGATGAGGTGGTTCAACGGAACGTCAATTTCGACATAGCCATTCTTGATAGTTACGCCAAAGAGCTTAAATATCTTGAATACTTCATCGAGCGAAAAGCAAAACAGCATCGTCCTGATTATTACGCACAACTACGCACTATTCCTGGTATTGGCGTTATTCTCGCCATGACCATTCTCTATGAAATTGGCGATATTGATAGGTTCGAGTCGGTTCAAAAATTTGCGTCGTATTGCCGATTAGTCAAATGCAAAGCAGAGTCAGCCGGTAAAACCTATGGCACGTCGGGTAATAAAATAGGTAACGGCCATCTAAAGTGGGCATTTAGTGAAGCTGCGGTACTGTATTTACGGGGTAACGATAAAGCGCGTCGCTATTTAAACAAGTTACAAAAACGCATGAGCAAGGCCAAAGCCTTATCGGCTCTTGCGCATAAATTGGGTCGCTGTGTTTACTACATGCTGAAACATAAAACGGTATTTGATGATGAACGATTTTTAACGCCTTAAGTCGCACAATGGGGTGAGCTGAACACCTAACTGGATGAGCAAGAACGACCCTGAGTTATTTGCGTTTAAGTTTGCTGTGAGCATGCAAAAGCAGGTAAATGTCGTCGCCGTATAAGCCTTGTCGCTTGATTAGACACCCCATTGGTGCGCATCTAACAATGAGCAAAATCGTTTACACCTTAACTGAGCCTGAAACTAACTGACCCTTATAAAAAATAAGTGAGTCATCCGCTTGAGTAGCGCCAGTTCAAGGTTAACCGATAAATGTCTAGTGCCCCTGAACAACCAAAGAACTAACCGTATCAGGCAGTGAATGAGTTCACATAAGAGAGCCTCAATATGTGTTTGCCGTAAACGGTTTTAACGGCTAACTGACAGAGCGAAGTAATAGGTTTTGCTGATTGATTAACAATTAGCTGCCTAACGGCAGCTAAAAAAAACACTATTGCCTATTGACGGGAAGAAGGTTCATATGTGTTAGGTAAAGTTATTTTTTTACATTATTAGTATTTCGAATATTTCTTCCTTGTTTTGGCCAAGGTGTATCAGCTAACTTGCCACCATCACTATTAACTGCAACCAAATAACCACTATCACTACCCGCATAAATAGTTCCTCCCGGAGAAATTGATAGGGATGACTTAAAATAAGAAGTTCCAATTTTTAACTCCCATTTAGTTTCTCCGGAAGAAGTAATAGCATGAAATAAACCATATCTAGCGGCCGCATAAATAGTGCCATCCTCACTTATAGCCATGCTAGAGCCTATATTTCCACTCGCAGTATACTTCCACTTAATATTTCCAGAAGGTTCTAGTGCAATAACTTGGTTAGGGTACATGCTAATATACACTGTTCCATCTTTATCAATTATCGGTGAAGAATGAACATCATCATTTTCATAAATCCATTTTTGAGTACCATCTGAATTAATCGCATATAGCGTATCGTTAGATCCTATGTAAACTGTTCCTTCATCAGAAATAGCAATATCACTGGGAACGTTACTTAAGAGTGGGAACTCCCATTTCAAGTTACCATTTGAGGTAAATGCAAATAGTTTGGAATGAAATGAGCTTACATAAATAGAACCATCATTGGCAATTGCGGGTGTATTCCCCATTATGTTGCTTCCTGTGCTCCATAAAGATTCACCTTCAGGACTAATAGCATGCAGTTGATTTTGACCACTAATTAAGATGGTTCCATCATCTCTAATTGCGGGGGTAGAATACCCTCCATCATTATTCTCAAACTTCCATTTTAATTGCCCTTCAGGCGTTATAGCGTGTAGTTTATTGTCATGGGTGAGGTAAATAGTTCCATCATTTCCAATTACTGGTGACGTAGAAATATGGCTACCAATTAAGTATTTCCACTTAGGAGTACTATCAGGGTTAATGGCATGAAGGTAACCTCCAAAATTACACAAATAAATTGTACCATCTGCGGCTATTGCTGGTGCTGACTGGAAATTATCGTATGATAATCGATAAGTCCACTTTCTTGTCCCTGATATTGTGTCAGTACAATCGTCAGGTAAATTGGCAGAGTCTCCAAATTTTTCCTTAAGAAGCTTAATATCGTCACACGCAATGTTAATGTTATTATCTAGCGACAGGTAGTTAAATGAATCAAATGAAAACAAGCTTGCTACTTTAATGAGTCTATTGCTTCTTAAATTCAAATAATTTAGCTCACTAAGCTCACTTATTATAGTTATATCGAACACGTCATTAGTATTTAGGTCAAGTTTCTCAATATTCACTAAACTTGATAATGGTGAAATGTCTTCAATTTTATTTTGCTCAAGTTGCAAATCAACAATAGCTGTAAGATCTTTTAATGCTGAAATATCCTTTATATCATTCCAACCCAAATCTAGATCGACTAAAGATGTTAGTTTTTCAATACCGTCTAATTCCTTAATGCTATTTCTTTCTAAATTCAGGCTAACAAGTAATGTTAAATTGGTTAGACTATTAATGTTTTCTATATTATTAAATCCAACATATAAATGAGTTAGGGCAGTTAAGTTTTTTAACGGTGAAATGTCGGAAATATTATTATAGTTAAGGTTAAGAGAAGTTAGATTAGTTAATTCTGTCAACGGAGATAAGTCTGAAATTGATCTAGCATCACTTAAATTCAAAATTTCAAGCATAGTTAAATTACTTACAAAGTCTATTGAATGAAAATAATTTTTCGATAAATCGAGCTCTTTTAAGTTAACTAATTTATTCAATGAATCTAGATTAGAAAAGCTATACCCTAATGATGTAGCATGCAAATATTCTAAATTAGTTAATTTTTCCAAAATGTAAAAGTCGACGTTATCTCTCATACTATTAATAGTGAGTTTTCTGAGTTGACTCAAACTCTCTAGGATTGACAAATTATCAGCATATAAGCGAGAAATGTTTAGCTCAGTTAACTCTCTAGCATGCTTAATTTGTGTTAAATCTGAAACTTGGGTAGAACTTATATCTAAGTATACCAACTCGGAATTTTCTTCAATAAAATCCAAATCGCTTAAATTAGTACCTGCGAGCACTAATTCTTTTAATTGAGAATTATTTTTCAGCTGATTGGAATTGCTAATAGACAGATTGTTCAAGCTCAAATGGGCAAGCTCCGGCATACTTTTAAACCAACTAAGATCTATGACCAAATAAGAGCCCCAATACCTGGAAGATAGTTTAAGGCTTTGTAATTTGGTTAAATTCTTGAAAATATTGTTATCAATAGCAAAGTCGTTATAGCTAAAATTTACATGTGTCAATTTTGTAAGTGATGATATAGGGTTTAGTATATATATTTCATTACTTGAAAAATCTATTTCTCTTAATTCTTTTAGTGACTCCAAGACGTCAATGTTTTGAATTTTTGCATTAGTGATTGACAGTTTTTGCAAATTTGGAAAAGACGATAATTCACTAATTGAAGATATTGGCAAATTATGACAATGAAACTCTAATAAGCCAGCATCTTGATTTTCAATCAAAATATTACTAAGGCACTCTGATAACCCTTCATCTACAATATTGGTCGCCAGTATATTCTCGTATGGAGTGAGTTTTACAGTAAGAGAACCTTTAGTGTTTTTTCCTTCATTATCAGTGACAGTCAACTCAAAGACTAGGGATTGTTCTTCTATAACGCTAGGTGCTTTAAAACTTAATTGTGCTGAATCTGAGCCTGTTAAGGCTATAGTCTGATTACCAACTTGTTTCCATTCAAAACTAGTTATAGAGCCATCACTATCAGTCACTTGTGCGCTAAAAGTAAAATTGTCACGTTCCATTACGGACTGTTCAGGCATAGCCTCAATCACGGGAGCAGCATTGACAATTTCTGGAGTTTTAGATTTTGAGGTTCCTCCTCCCCCACACGCACTTAAAAATATTAGTGAGCATAAGGTTATTGCTTTTAATAGTTTGAAAAACATTACTTGGTTACTTCCTTTTATTGAGGCTTATGTGATTTATTAAAAAATATTTTTATCGTTTTATTTAGGCGTAGTATAAAGATGCAAGTGGAAATCTTAAATTTACCTAACGCCCCATTCAGGGGCTGATAATAGCTTGCTAAAATTGTGAAGCGAAGCGGAACCGAGCAAGCTGTTAGCAGTCCCGTTACTTTATTGGTTTGTTAGGTAACAAACTATTCAATAGTTGTATTGTTTAAAGAGTAATTCCAAACTTTATAAAAATAGAATGCGTATCCCAAGCCCAAGGTAATTATAGAGATGATAATCCATAGGATTACATGACCTAGATTTCCAAATATATCAGTGTGACATACCATTTTTCTTAGGCTGCCGTTTTCATCAATTACTTGTGAACGATTAAGTATAAATTTTGAGAATGAGTAAGGGAAAAAGAAAGCACCAATACCAAATGTTATTAATATTAAAATAAACCAAAGTATTAAATGACCTAAAATATCTATCGTCCCTACATCTGCCTGAATTCTCATTTTTGCTCCTTGCTTTGATTGTTACCTAACGCCCCATTCAGGGGCTGATAATAGCTTGCTAAAATTGTGAAGCGAAGCGGAACCGAGCAAGCTGTTAGCAGTCCCGTTACTGTAATGGCTTGTTATGAGTACGTTAGAAACATACTTCCAATACCCATGAGGATAATAACTGCAGCCAGAGCTAACAGCCAAAAGAAAATTAGCTTAAAGTAATAAGATACATTCTTTACAGTATGGCTAAACCAAGATAAATAACAAAGAGGGAAGAACGCAACAGAAAAGCATGCGACTGAAATATATGACCCAATAGCTTGCCAGCTATCTACAGCAACTTCCCCTTCAGATTTTATAGCGATAATGCACAATGCGAGCATCAAAGCTGAAATTATTTCGACTGCTACTAAGTAGCGTTTATTGGCTAATATCACTTCCATTTGATAGTACTCATAACGAATGATATGGACTCCCCACTCGGCATCAATGTGCCATAGTGAAGTTGATAAAGAGCTTCAATTGAGGAGAGTCCATATGTCACTAATTAAAGCAATTGGCATCGATTTAGCCAAATCTGTGTTTAGTATCCACGGTGTTGATACTCATGACAAGTGTAAATTACGTAAAACAGTTAAGCGAAACAACCTCTTAGCTGAAATTTCAAAATTACCACCTTGCATCATCGGGATGGAAGCCTGCTCTGGTGCACACTATTGGGCAAGAGAGTTTACTAAGCTTGGACATGACGTGCGTATCATGGCTTCAAAATTTGTTATCCCATATCGACAAAATGAAAAAAATGATGCCAATGACGCCGAAGCCATATGCGAAGCGGTAACACGTCCTAAAACACGGTTTGTCTCCATAAAAAGTGAAGAACAACAAGCCGTACTGTGTTTACACCGTATTCGCCAAGGCGCTATTAAAGACAGAACAGCACTGATTAATCGCCTTAGAGGCTTACTCGCTGAGTTCGGCATCATCATGCCTAAAGGCAGGTACCCTGCACAACATGCTATCACCAGTATTTTAGAAGATGCAGAGAACGACTTACCTATGCTTGCTAGAGAGCTACTGCATGATTTATGGCAAGAGATAAAAGGGTTAAACGAACAAATCCTTAAACATGATAGAAAACTGTATCAGTTAGCCCATCAAATGAAAGCCGCCAAGCGCTTGATGAGTATTCCTGGCGTCGGCGAAGTGACCGCAACCGCGGTAGTTGCCACTGTCTGTGAGGCAAAAGACTTCGACACCTCTCGTGCATTTAGCGCATGGATTGGTTTAGTGCCAAAGCAATACACTACAGGTGGACAGGTAAAGTGGGGAAGAATATCAAAACGTGGCGAAAAGCACATTCGTACTTCTCTCATACATGGCGCTCGAGCCGTGATTGCTAACTGCAAGCACAAAACTGACAGAACCAGTTTATGGATAAAAGAACTTATCGAGCGACGAGGGTTTAAGCGAGCAACTGTTGCCTTAGCGGCAAAAAATGCCCGATTAATTTGGGCACTGCTTAGAAGTAACAATGAATACCAAGTTGATTATGTGAAATAGATAAAACGTAAACCAAGCGGTTAACCCCACCGAGGTTTAGCATTAGCAAGTGACGATAACACGGTCAGACCGAGAGCATAAAAGCCTGTTTAGTCGGGAAGTATTTAAATACTGTTTAACGAATGAGGCAATGCTCAAGCGCAAATCATCAGGGCGATAGCGTAAATAGCTAACAAACGCCGAATGTAGAGCTGCTGTCAGATCTTCTTGTTGTCAGAAACTGCTTGTGCTTGACAAAGGGGAGTCCATGTAGCCCGCATAAGGGGCGGAAAAAGCTTGGCTAAAATTAGCGAAGAATGAGCGCCAGCCAAGCTTTAGACGTCCATTTTTAATGCGTTTGTTATGTATCTTTTTCACTAGGTTTAATCTTCTTGTTATCTTGTTCTATTCTAGAAACCTTTTCATTTAACTCAGCCAAAGATTTTTGAATATCCATTAACACAGGGTTAGACCTAGAGTGATTTCTAATTTCTTCTTCACGAAACCCAAGCCTAGAATCTAAATAACCGAGCACCAAAGAAGCTAATACAAAAATGATTAAAATAATCGGTACAGCGATTAGTGGGCTGTTAAACACAAAATTTGTTACAGGGTTATCACCTAATGACTTTATGAAAACAAAAATAATAAGTAAGAATTGTACATATCCGATATACATTTTTGAGCGATCAATATAGACCTTCCAACGAATTAATGCTTTTTTATTAAACCGTGAACTCAAAACTACTCCTAGATACATAACGCCGCGTTAAACGGCTTAGTAATGCTTGCTAAAATGTGAAGCGAAGCGGAACCGAGCAAGCATTACGGTGTCCGATTTTTTAAACGCCTTGTTATATAACAATTACTACCCATTATATGGTTTGTAGTCTTGGAACTCCCAGAGCATATATTCAGCGAGTTTCGTTGCAACCTCATCCCAGTTTTGACCTTCGCTTTTAGCAAGGAATTCAGATACTTTTGACAGAACTTGAGAGAAAGAATATTCATCTAATAAGATACAATATTGAATAGATTCTTTAAGTCCTATAGTCCCATAAGTTGCTACTCGTACTTGAAAATTGTCGCCACCATCAAAGCCTACAGGGCCTATTGTGAAGTTCATCCAAAAATCGACATCACAAGGAACATTAAACTGATATGTGTCGATGGGATCATAGTCTGTGCAATCGTAGTTTTTTATTTCGGGCTTCAATCAAACTTTCCTTGTTATATAACAGCTTATTAGTTTTAATATAAGACAATTGACTTATTTATCAACAAGTTGTTATGCTTGTGTCTTTTAATGTAGGCATTATGTATACAATAAAAATCTAATCAATTCAAAAATCAATAAAACACAAACTAGCTCATTCTCTTTGTACTTCTATACTTCAATCTTATAAACAAACTCAAAAACAACAAAAATAATAAAATATACATACTACCTCCACCACCAGAATTACTAGATGAAGTTGAATTATTTGTAGTATTTGGATTAGAACTGAGTGAAGAGTCTAAAGGGTAGGCATCAGAGCTATCAGGTACTCCATCACCATCATCATCGGTATCAGCATTGTTACCAATGCCATCTCCATCTGTATCTACAGATTCGCTTGCATCAAGTGGAAAAGCATCCTCAGAATCTAAAACTCCATCACCGTCGCTATCTGTAGGTTCAGTGTTGTTTCTAAACTCCTCTAAATTAGTATACCCATCATTATCACTATCTAATTGTGCATCTTCTGGATCTTGAGGATCAAAACCATAATTAGACTCCCAATCATCTGGCATTAAATCATGATCAGAATCTAAACTACACTCATCATCTATAGACAATGAAACCCCGTTTTCATTGGATTTACCTAATTCTACAAAATGTTCTATTATCAAATTCTTTTGCCAGCAAAAAATGGGATTTCCGTTTAAATTTAAAAACCAGCCACTAAAATTCAATATAGAAGAGATGTCATAAATGTTATTATTTGCCAGATCCAACCAATCTATTTCTGTCAGCCAATCATCATTATGAATGTTTTGAATATAATTACCTTTTAGTTCAAGAGCTAATATTGGGTTTTCAACTAAAAGCAGAGCACTTAAATCTGGCACTTGAGTCAACTCGTTATCATTAATGAGCAAATTTACAACTCCTTGATTAGGTGTATATTCAAGTAAGTCATGCTCGTTTGTAATACCCAGGCCTGAAATATCAAGTCGCCAGAGGTCATTAACTAGCTTTAAAGACTTCAATGGCGATAAATCTTGTATTGGGTTATAGGATAAGTTAATAGAAGAATTTAGTTCATGCCACTCGATGCTATTTAATACCTCTATTGATGAAATGCCATTATTGCTAAAGTCCAAATTGTGGATTTGTTCTCTATCCTTTATAAAGTCAATCGCTGTCAATAGATTATTAGGCATGGAAAAATCCGTAAGGTTTTTAAAAACAGAAAAGTCTATGGATGTAATATTTTCATCAGTTAATTGACTACCTTCTATTGTAAGCCCTTGAAGAAAAGGGAATTTAGATATTGAAGACAATCCAGTTGGCAAAGTGTTTTTTAGCGTTAAATAAGACAAATAACTTCCAAACCCTGTTATTATCTCGTCTACAGCTAATGAGGTTCCGTTACCAACATAATCAAAAAAACTTAGATATTTAAAAGTGTTAGTCTTCAAATATTCATATACTTCCATGTTGTTTTCTTCACAGTAAATACTGTTCACTTGCTCCGTGTAATACGGTTTTAAATCAAAAGGAAGTTCAATCTCGCAACTACCACTAGTATTATTTACAAATTCACTTATTTCAGAAGCAGAAATGGATGAGTCTAGTGCATCCTGTGCCGCAAATCTCATTTCATTAAGTGCCCTCACTGCATCAGCTCCATTTAATGGGTCAATATCAGCGTCTACACCGCAGGGATACCCTAAACAGTCAATCAAAGGAGAAGAGAACTTTAATAATTGAGGAGCTCCGTTAAATGCACTAGGGTAAGCCATAATTGTAGTAAATTCTGTATCGATACCATATCCCAATGCGTAAGGAAAAGTAGGCGGAGGGCTATCACCTATTATTTGTTTTCTTGAGTGCTTTAGGCCAAGGTTATGCCCTATTTCATGAATAAAAACTGAATCGCTAGAATTTGCTGACACCAATGAAACCGTTAATCGATCATATTTATTAGTAACATCTCCTCTTACTGGTAACGATGCTTGTCCAGAAACAAGTTCACCACCTCTTTTAGTAAAAAGTCCAATGTCAAATAGCACAAATAGATCCGCTCTTTTTTCAAACCGATTCTTTCTAATTGCACCGTCAAATGGGAAGCTATTATATGTCAGTTTGTCCATAGCAATACTAACGTCTGATACTTCATAATCAACAGATTCACTGTGGACAAGGTTTAAATGAATTAAGACTCCACTGTCTTCAAAAATTTGATTTGTTAAATTAACTAAGTGCTGAATTCGAGTTAACGGCTCTCCATTATATGCCTCTGCCATTCTATCAGTGTAGACAGCCATTAAATCTACTTTAGCTATTTCATTAGAATCAACTTTTTGTTGTAGGTCACTATTGGAACTATCGATAAGAGAGTTAAAGTGAGTGATGTCTTGCTTTTGTTTAATAGGTTTAATGTCTTGCTGATGAATATCATTTGCCAAAATACTATTAGCACTATTTTTGATACTATTGTTTACAACAACTCCATTCAAAATATGAAATTGATACACTTCATTCGATAAAGATATTGTCGCAAAACTATGTTCATCGCCCTGAGTTACAATTACATATTGCCCTTTCTTCCCTTCTATTTTTGCTTGGAATGTAAGGCTTTTATTATTTACAACAATGTTTGTAACTATCGCTTTATATTGAATATTTTCTGATACAGGCAAAATCAACGTATCACCGATATTAACAGAACGCTGAGTTGCAATATTTGTTTGTGAACTAACTAGAGTTCGGGGTTTTGAGACAGAGTCTGTATTGAAACTCCATAACTGATGTTCCAAACGTTTAGCTAATGAGTGGTTTACTATTAATAAACTTGAGGCTAAACATACAATTTTCAGTATACGGATTAATTGAAATTGATTCACTGTTGAAAAAGATACCTGTATCAATTTATTAATAAAATGTAACAATCCATATTTTAAGTCTTCCCTAAAATCCATATTACCCCCTGTATTATAAATAATGATTTTGCATTCTAAAAAATCAATATTATAGGTATTGTATTGTGTACACCATAAAAACTTATTATCTTCTGATTTTCTGATTTTCTGATTTTCTGATTTTTTAAATAAAAGATGTCTACATTATTTAGGGAAGATCAATCAACTCATAGCCGCTTGTCAGAGAATGTAAACCGATTCATTAAAACAATAGGATCAGAGATAAACCACTACAAATTAACTACCGTTTAAACCGATCGGTATTTAATCAAAAATTCACCACTTCACAGCGAGCATAAAAAAGGTGAGTAACTTGCTCACCTTTTTTATCACTATTCTTTACTCAGCTTTACAAAGATTTAAGTAACTCATCAACCGCTCGTTTGAGCTGCGGGTCGATATTTTTCGCTTTATAAGCCGGAGGGTTAAATACTTCAATATCAGGCTCTGCAGGGGTGAAATCCATATTGGCATTTGAATCTTTTACCCACCAGCCTCTAAATGGCATTCTCACAACCGAACCGTCAACTAAGCCTTGTGCACCTGTACTGATCACGGCACCAAAGGTCGGACGCCCGACAAGCTTACCAATACCAAGTGCTTTATAAGCATGTGAGAAAATTTCAGCATTTGAATAGCTATTTTCATTGCTCATGGCAATTGATGGCTTGGTCCAAGCTGACAAAGGAAGTCGCTCAGAATACGGGTATTCATTGCGAAACTTCTTATAGTTTTTCTCTAAGTTATCAGTGGCTCCGCGAGGGATGGTAAAGGCGTGTTGTTTAACATTTAGTACCGCCATCAGATAATCTGTTGTCCAACCACCGCCATTGTACCTAACATCAATCACGATGCCGTCTTTGCCATAACCAGCAGCCATTAACTCACGCTCAAATCGTTCAAAGCTGGTCCAATTCATGCCGCGGATATGCAAATAACCTAGGCGTCCACCAGAATATTGATCCGTCAGCGCACGGCGAGTTTCAACCCAATTATCATACTTTTCGTTGCCTAAGCTAGTTGTTGGCCAAATCACAACTTCCTTAGCTTCTCCTGAGCGTTTAATATTAAGCAATACAGGCTTTTTGCCTTGGCCATTGAGTAATGCATATAAGTTAGCATCTTTAACAGGCTTTTGATTAACATGTGTGATGACATCATTAACAAGTAAGCTACTTTCTTTTCTTGCCGCTGGGCTGTTTGCCAGTACCGATGCAACGGTTAAACCATCTGTAACCTCAAATACTTCGACACCTAATAAGCCAGTGCGCGTTTTTTGCGTTTGTTTTTGGTTATCACCACGGTAGAGTCCCATGTGGCTAGCGTTCACTTGACCTAACATCAGGTTAAAAATGTATTGAAAGTCTTCTTTGGTTGATGCTTTAAGAGCAAGTGGACGATATTGTTTCTTCAGCGCTTGCCAGTCATTACCATGAAATTTGGGATCATAAAATCCAGCATTAAGCGCTTGCCATGCTTCATCAAAGATTTGAGCGCGTTCAGCCATATGCTCGATGCTTTGCAAAGAAACCGTACTAAGTGTTTCAGACTTGTCAGTTTTCGTTTTGACTTTAACTAACGTGCCTTTACCCGTCAGCGCGAATAACTGTTTTCCATCGTTACTCAACGCTAAGCTACGCGGTTTTTTGTTGCCTTTTAACACGCGCTTATTATCTTCACCATTCCATTTGATTTTGAACAGATCACGATCCATTTTAAAGTTTTGTCGACCAGAGCCGCCAATTGCGTAGTAAATATGTTCGCCTTTTTTATCAAAAACTAAGGTCGACTCGTTACCAGCAAAACGCGTAACCTGTTGAAGACGCTTGTATATGCCATCCAAATCTATTGCCAATGCTGTAGCTTTTTCATCGTCTTTTGATTTTTCAGGTGTGTCTGCGTCTTCTTTGTCTTTGTCTTCTTTTGCTGTTTTAACTGCTGGTTTATCATCGAATTCATCACGCTTCCATTCTTCTTTTGAGCGTTGCCAATCACTTTCTGTTAACCAAGCAAACCAAATATCATAATCGCCATTATTACGCATAGACGTAAAACCAAGCTTGCTGCCATCTGGCGACCAAACCGGACTATAATCGCCTTTAGGGTGCATGCTAACATTCACAGGTGCTGTTGAATTATCTGCAGCATGAATAAATACTTCACTGTTAAATGATAAATCGGTTTTTGAATACGCCAGCCAATTACTATCTGGTGACCAGCTAACATCACTTGGCGTTGCCCAGCCGTCTAACAAGGTTACTGAGTTCGTAAATGTTTGCTCATCGGTTACATCACTGACGATTAACTTTCCTCGCCCTTGTTGATAAGCCACTTTTTTGCTATCTGGCGAAACCACTGGCGATTGTTCTTGTGCTTCGGTGCGAGTTAGCGCCTTTACTGTGTGTTTCAACGATCTAAAGATATTGGCTTCACTGTCATCTGCCGACGATAATGAGAAAATATCATTTTGACCATCTCGATCCGAAACAAATAACAAGGTATTATCATTTAACCACGCCACATCGCGATCGCGCGCAGCCCCTGTAGTCAGTCTAACCGAACGTTTGTCTTCTTTGTCATTACGCTTGACGTATAAGTCACCACGTAACGCATACGCAACTAACTTACCATTTGGTGAGACGCTGTATTCGTCAATTGAATTTGTAGTCGACTTATTCGTCACTGGGTCAAAACGAAAATCCGTTGGTATTGACAACTTCAAGCGCTGCTGACGGCCATCGGCAATTAATGCCACCTTATCTGCCGCCTGATACACCAGGTTTTCAGCATTATTATCAATACTAAAGTGCTCAACACCAAATTCACGTTCATCTGTTATTTGCTCAACTTTTTTTGAGCCTATCGCGGTTTTAAATACATTATATTTGCCCGCTCTAGAAGAAATAAAATACAGTTCATTGTTACTTGACCATTGAGGCATAAAATCATTGCCATCAAAGTCTGTTAACTGCTCGTACTCTCCTTTATCAACGTGGTAGATCCAAATATTACGATTCGCTGGACCACGATAATCTTCACGTGCTACGCGACAAGTGCCTCGCACAAATGCGATCATTTTGCCATCTGGTGATACCACGGCGTCAAAACCAAGCGCATCCATAAATCGAGACTCTGTCGCGTGGCGAGCTTGTTCAACACCAAAGATTTCCCATTCTCTTTCAACCTCAGCATATAAACGACGCGTGTTAAATAACACCTTGTTATCATTATCAAAACCTAGGACTCGATCTGGTGCGCTATGATAAGTTAATCTTTGAGGACGCCCACCTTCACTAGACATCACAAAAACATCATCGTTACCAAAACGGTCACTACTAAAGGCAATTGACGCCCCATCCTTTGACCATTTAGGGTTATGCTCATAACCTTCATGTATGGTTAAGCGATTTACCTTAGTGCCAGCAATTGGCATTGTCCAAATATCGCCCTGATAGCTAAAAGCGATTTGCGTCCCATCAGGACTAAGCTCGGGTTGTAAAATCAGCGGATCAGACGCAAGGTCATCAGAGGCTGATGCGCCAAGCGCAACTGAGATAAACAAGCTTGTGGCCAGTCGTTTCATATCATTATTGCCTATTTTTTATTAGAGTGATTAAAGTGCTACGATTGCATCATGCGAAAAGGTGGTTTTAACCTTTTGGTTTAGCAAACATTATTATTTTTAGATTAGTATAATTACTGAATGTGACTGTAAGCGCAATAATTCGCTGAGCTGAAATAGTTAAACGGAAGGTTATACAAGATGAAAGGTAAGTAACCAATAGTCATTAGTGCTAACGGTTAAATTGAACAAAGAAACCGACCAACTAATTTACATTAGCTAAGCCCAGCAGCCATGCGTTTAATTTTCTTAAACGCTTAATTCCACACATGGCCACTGTTAAGATAAAAGTTACACTGTGATAGTTGTGATAACTTTTATAACTAAAGCGCCTTAACAATATCCTTAATCAGCTCAGGCCCTTGGTAAATAAACCCGGTATACACTTGCACTAACTTAGCACCTGCGGCAATTTTTTCTTTGGCATCTTCACCACAACTGATACCACCAACACCTATAATAGGCAACTTATCATCAAGTGCAGTGGCTAATAAACGAATAACCTGTGTGCTTAAATCTTTCACTGGCGCACCACTTAAGCCCCCGGCTTCATTGCCATGTTCAAGATGGGCAACGGCATCACGCGATAAAGTAGTATTGGTAGCAATAACACCATCAATCTCATTGGTAATTAGACATTCAGCAATTGATTTGACTTCTTCTTCGGATAAATCTGGCGCGATTTTAACGGCAATGGGGACATATTTATCGTATTGATTCGCTAAACTAGTTTGTTCTGCTTTTAATGCACTTAGCAATTCATTTAGCGCTTCGCCATATTGCAAAGAGCGTAAACCTGGCGTGTTCGGCGACGAAATATTCACCGTAATATAGCTGGCAAAATTATAAACCTTGCGCATGCAATAGATGTAATCATCTTTGGCATTATCATCAGGTGTATCTTTATTTTTACCAATATTTATCCCTAAAACCCCTTTAAATTTAGCTTTTCTGACTTGATCAACTAAATAGTCAACGCCCTTGTTATTAAAGCCCATACGATTAATCACCGCATTCGCTTCAGGTAACCTAAATATCCGAGGTTTATCATTACCCGGTTGCGGTCTAGGTGTTACCGTACCAACTTCAACAAAGCCAAATCCCATGGCATCAAAAGCATTAATGCATTCACCATTTTTATCTAATCCAGCCGCTAAACCACAAGGGTTAGGAAAATGTATGCCCATTACTTGAACGGGTTTATTCGCGACTTGCTGTTTATAAGCAAAATTAAGAGGTGTTGATCCGGTCGACTTTAACCCTTTAATGGTTAACTCATGAATGGTTTCAGGATCAAATTGAAATAAAATATTACGTATTGCTGAATAAAACATATCACCTCGATAGCATTGATAAAATAGTCACTAACTCACGAAAAACATTAATCTAGCTTATTATCAACATGATAAAGTTAATTGATAATGTTGGATTTTCTGAATGAAACAGGCTGTAAACATAACCAATAAAAAAGTTTACTGGCGAATAACCAATACAATTTAAACTTGCTCTATAACACTAATTGAAGCTGTTATATTCGGTCACAAACAAAAATCCCCGCTAATGCGGGGATTCTATCATTTTATTTGCTTGGGTCACAATTTAAACTCAGCAACATTAGCTCTCTTAATGCGACAGAGAATTTAGCAAAATCATGAGTTTGACCAATTCTAAATTCATCAAGAATATGATTCCAACGCTTCAATGGTAGCTCGTTAGCGCTAAACCAATTTTCTAGCATAGCTTCGACATCTTCACTCTTCTCATCACAACGTAAAATAACTGAAGTAATTGAGCGTTGCTGCCAATCGAGCTCTTCTCTAAATGACGCCCTAGCAAGAGCTTGCCAGTGATTAGAAACAGGCTGATTAGTAATTTGATCTAAGAACCAGTGTAAATCTAAACGAGCACCCAATTTAAAGTAAACATCCGCTACAACTTCAATTGGACGGCTGTCATTCTTAGATAGCTCTGCTAAGTCCATCACTGAGAATAATGTACTTAACTGTGATATACGCTGTGCAATATTCTTAGGCACACCTACGTTGATTAAATCATCTTCAACGCGCTTAAGCATATCGACTTCTTCTTCGATCATGACATCACAAATTTTGTCTGTCATGGCGTTAAAAATTTTCGAGTAAAAATCAATAGACTGTTGAATTTCCATTAACTTATTACGATGGCGAAGGAACCAACGAGTAACTCGACGTACAGTACGGCGCAATTGGAATAACATTTCAGTTTGTACCGATGTTGATACTTTATTATCTAAATCACTGATTTGTTCCCATATATCCGACATTTCAAATACAGCACTTGCCATGACATAACAGTTAGCAATTTCTGCCACTGAAGCGCCCGTTTCTTCATGCATACGGTTAACAAAATTAAAGCCCATGTCATTACTGATATTGTTCGCTAACTTAGTCGCGATAATTTCAGCTCTTAGTGGGTGATCTTGCATTTGTTCACGATATTTCTCTTGTAGCTCTTTAGGAAACGCTTCAATCAATAATTGATCATGATAAGCATTTTCAGTGATTTCAGGACAAACAAGATCTTCTTTTAACACCATTTTACTGTAAGCAAGTAACACGGATAACTCTGGACGAGTTAACCCTTGTCCTTGTGCTAAACGATCGGCAAGTTCTTCATCATTAGGAATAAACTCTAATGCGCGATTTAACTTACCCGTACGCTCTAATTCATGTATAAAACGGGTTTGCTCTTTAAGTTGGTTCACCCCTCTTTGAATCGTGATAGATAAAGAGTGCGTTTGGCGGTAACAATCTTCTAATACGATCTCAGAGACATCATCGGTCATATCATATAAAAGCTTGTTACGTTGCTTAACGGTTAAATCACCATTTTGAACTAAACCATTCAATAATATTTTGATGTTAACTTCATTATCAGAGCAATCAACACCACCAGCATTATCAATTGCATCGGTATTAATACGACCACCATTGGCTGCATATTCAATACGGCCAAGCTGAGTAAAACCTAAATTACCGCCCTCACCTACAATTTTAGCTTGTAATTCCTTGCCATTGATCCGCAACGCATCATTGGCTCGATCTCCCACTTCAAGGTGAGATTCTTTACTTGACTTAACATAGGTTCCAATACCACCATTCCATAACAGATCCACTTTCATTTTTAAAATAGCTTGGATCAACTCATTCGGTGACATGGTTTGCTTTTGGGTGCCAAGCATTTTCTTAATTTGGCTAGTCAATTTTATCGATTTAGCCGCGCGACTAAAGATACCACCGCCTTCAGAAATTAACGATTTGTCGTAATCTTCCCACGTACAGCCCGCTAAGTTAAATAAACGTTCACGCTCTTTATAGCTTGAAGCGGAATCAGGGTTCGGATCGATAAAGATGTGCATATGGTTAAACGCTGCTTGTAAACGGATATGTTTTGACAACAACATACCATTACCAAACACGTCTCCAGCCATATCACCGACACCTATACAGGTAAAATCTGTCGATTGACAATCAATATCCATTTCACGGAAATGACGTTTAACAGATTCCCATGCACCTTTTGCCGTGATCCCCATGCCTTTATGGTCATAACCTACACTACCACCGGAAGCAAAAGCATCACCCATCCAGAAGTTATATTCTTCTGAAATACCATTAGCGATATCAGAGAAGGTTGCTGTGCCTTTATCTGCTGCAACCACTAAATACGGATCATCTTCATCGTGACGAACCACATTAACGGGAGGCACCACTTCACCGGCAACAATATTATCAGTGATATCTAAAAGACCACGGATAAAGGTACGATAGCATTCTTGTCCTGCTTCAAAGATTTCTTTTCTGCTACCTTGTGGCAACTGCTTACAAACAAAGCCACCTTTTGCACCTACTGGCACAATCACAGTGTTTTTAACTTGTTGTGCTTTTACTAAGCCTAACACTTCTGTTCTAAAGTCTTCTCGACGGTCAGACCAACGCAAACCACCCCGTGCAACCTTTCCACCACGCAAATGCACACCTTCAACTTGTGGTGAGTAAACAAAAATTTCATAAGCAGGAATAGGTTGAGGAATATCTGCGATTAATTCAGGTGTGATTTTAAACGAGATATAAGACTTTTCACCTAATTCAGGATGAGATTGGAAGTAGTTAGTACGAATTGTTGCTTTGATCATCTCAACAAAGCGACGAATGATTCGATCATCATCCAAGTTCGCCACGTTATCCAATGACGTTTCAATATCATCTAAAACTTTAGTGATCGCTTTATCAGACTGTTTCGATTGAGGGTCAAAGCGTAAGTTAAATAATTTAATTAATAATTCAGCCAGTTTCGGATAACGCGCGAACGTGTCTTCGATATAGCTTTGACTAAACGTACCGCCTAACTGACGCTCATATTTTGCGTATGCCCGTAAGATAGACACCTCACGACCAGCCAATTCGGCAGCTAAAATTAACCGGTTAAAACCATCATCTTCTAATACACCGCGCCACACTTTGGCAAAAGCATCTTGGAATAAGTTTTGAACTTTCTCTAAATTAAACGCTTTATCACCGGTTAATAACATAGAAAAATCTAAGATCCAGCAGGTTTCACCTTCAGAGGTGTTAACCGCATAAGGGCTTTCACCGATCACCCGCAAACCGAAGTTTTCTAACATAGGTAGTACATCAGATAAGTGAAGCGGATCTCCTTTATGGAATAACTTCAACTTAACAAAGCGGCTACCTTTCTTTTCTTCCTGTGGCTGATAAAAAAGCATTTCCAGCTGATTACTGTCAGATAATGCCTCAAATTTTGCAATATCAACAATGGCACTACCTGGTAATACTTCATCTTTATAGGCTTGTGGGAAGCTAACATATTTACGGCTTAATGCTTTACCTTTGGCTTCACCTTTTTGTGCTTTTAATGCCGCTGAAAGTTTATCATCCCAGCTTCGTGCTGCTTCATTTAAATTCTTTTCGATTTCTTTCACGTTAATATCTGCTTTTGTTGAATTTACGCGAACAATGTAATGTGTTCTCGCTTGCGCGGATTCTGAGAAATAGGTTGTAAATTCAACCTCTTGATCACTATTAAATGATTCTTGTAATAATTTTTGGGTTTTAACCCTTAATGCCGTGTTATAACGCTCTCTTGGCACATACACCATACAAGAATAAAAACGTTCGAACGCATCGCGACGAATAAATAAGCCAGAGTAATCGCGCTCTTGCATTTGGAAAATACCCAATACATTTTGCAATAACTCAGAAGTACTGGTTTGCAAAATCTCATCTCTTGGGTATGTTTCTAAAATATTTATTAAGGTCTTAAATGCATGAGTACCTTCTGCATAACCAGAGGCTTGACACACACTTGCAACTTTAGATTTGATTAACGGCAAGTCTAACGCACTGTTAGTATAATAAGCAGAGCCAAACAAACCTACAAAGCGCTCTTCACCGAGTACATTGCCTTGATCATCAAAACGTTTAACACCGATGTAATCTAGGTGTGCTGGTCGGTGAACACGTGAGCGAGAATTGGTTTTCGTTAAAATAAGTAAATTATTCCCTAACGCTAATTCTCTCGCTGAAGGGCTTAAGGTTGATAAAAGTCGTTCCTTTGTCCCTTGAGACTGTTTCATTAAACCTAAGCTTGATTTCACATCAGCTGACAAGGCTAAGTCACCTTTTAGCGTTTTAACGCTATAAGAGCGATATCCTAATAATGTAAAATTATCCGCGAGTAACCAACGTAGAAAATCAAGACCATCTTGATGCTCTTTCTTCGAACATGGCACATTAGCTTTTTCAGTTTCTTTAATCACGACTTCTAAGCGTTTTTTCATTGCTGACCAATCATTGACGGTAATAGCAATGTCACTTAACACCGAATATAGTTCACTTTCTATTTCTTCAATCACTTCTTGATCGGTTTGACGATCAATTTCAATAAAAAATACTGTTTCAATTGAGGTTGATTTGATCTTTTTATCTGAAGCCGTTGATAATTGTTCAATATTATTGTTTTTCTGACGAACTAAACGGATCGGACTATTTAACATCAAATGCGGAGTAACTCCCATACGTCCTAATGCGATACGTACAGAGTCAACCAAAAACGGCATATCTTCTGTAATGATCTCAATGATCGTATGGCTTGATTTCCAGCCATGCTTAGAAACTTGTGGATTAAATACCTTAATGATTGGCTTATTCACTTTATGATCATTTAAGGACTTCCACAAACTTAACGTTGCACCGTACATGTCACTGTCATTACGTTGAGCTAAATCTAGTGTTGATATATTTCGATAGAGAAGTTCAGCAAATTGCTCCACCAAAGGAGCTGTTTCCGCAGGAACTTTTTGCTTAATTAATTGTGCTACATTAGAAAGTATCACAGAGGGTAAACCGTCTACTAATGCCATGCCGTTTTCCTTTTTGGATAAAACGCTTGAAATAATTTGTTGTAAAATTTTTATATGTGTCTACTAGGATAGACTACGAGGTGAATTTTATTAATAATTTTAGGCTATTGCGAGTAATATTTTTATCAAGCAAGCTGAAATAGTCAGGGAAATGGCAGATATATTGTACGATGACAACTGTTTATTCACTTGTTATAAATAGAAAATGACCTTTCGGCCATTTTCATGTTTATTTATGCAGGCAAAAATAAATAAAAAATTTTTAATTATTTTTTATTTTTCCATAAGAAACTTCCCAATGCTGGCAATATTGTAACCGCAGCCAACATGTTTACCAGGAACATAAAGGTTAATAATATCCCCATATCCACTTGGAACTTCAAATCAGAGAAAAACCAAGTAGAAACACCGATGGCAAGTGTAACACCTGTGATCAGTACTGCACTGCCTCGTTCTCGTAATGCTTCAAAGTAAGCTTTATCGGCTGACATACCCTCACGAAGCTTGATACTCATGGTAGACAGAATATAGATACCGTAATCTACCCCAATACCAACTCCTAAAGCAATCACAGGTAAAGTTGAAACCGTTAAACCGATATCGAGCACCGTCATTAGCCACTGAGCAAGCGTAGAGACCACATAAAGCGGTACAACCACAGCAACGGTAGCTCTCACGCTTCTAAAGCTAATCAAACAAAGTAGTGTAACTGCACCATAGACATAGAACATCATCGGCATTTGGGCTTCGGCGACAGCTTCATTGGTTGCAGCCATTACCCCAATAGGGCCTGATGCTAAACGGAAAGTAAGCAAGTCGTTGTTCAGTTCTTCTATAGCCAATTTAGCTTCAGCAACTACGCGATCAATGGTTTCCGCTTTATGATCGGCTAAGAATAAGATCACTGGCATCACACTACATTCATTATTTAATAAGCCAGTTGAGCTAGGCACATTTGATAAGGTTTGCGCTAATGCAAATTGATTCGGTGAGATAATACGCCACTTCAAATTTCCTTCATAATAGCCAGAATTAATGACTTTCATCACAGAAGGTAAACTCACTGCCGACTGCACACCTTGAATATTTTCCATACGCCACTGAAAAGCATCCATCGTCTTAAGCACATTGGAGTCCGTGCAGGCATTCGCCGTTGTTTCAACAATGACTGACATATAATCAACACTAATTGCATAACGATCAGTGATCAAAAAAGTGTCTTGATTATAACGAGAGCTCTCATGTAAGGCGGGTGCACCAGCATGTAACTCACCAATTTTAAGATCTTTAGAGTAATGAAAACCCGCGGCAAACAATACGGCTGCGATCAACAAAATAACACTCGCTACACTTCTTTGACTAAAGCTTGCCATAAAGTGCCAAAGACCATTAGCTTGCTCGTTATTTGACGGCTTAGCTTTAATATCAAGAAATGAAATTACCACAGGCAGCAATAATAAATTAGTAAAGATAATCACAGCAACACCTAACGATGCCGTAATAGCTAATTCTCTGATGATCCCGATATCAATCGATAACAGCGTAATAAAACCAACAGTGTCTGACAGTAAGGCTGCACCACCAGGGATAATTAATGAACGAAAGCTAAACTGCGCCGCTTCTTTGGTTGAGTAACCTTGTTGGGCATGTTTTCCTATGGCATTAATCATTTGTACGCCATGACTAACACCAATGGCAAACACTAAAAATGGCACAAGAATTGACATAGGATCTAAACCAAAGCCAATAGTTGATAATAAGCCCATTTGCCAAACAACCGCCACTAATGAGCAAGCAATAGGTAAGATAGTCAGTAATATGGAGCGAGAGAACAAAAATACCATCAAGGTTGTGATTGCTATGGCAACGGCAAAAAACGTGACTACGCCCTTAGCACCATCTGCAACATCACCAACCATCTTAGTAAAACCAATAATGTGAACGGTAATATTGCCCTTTTCATATGGCTTTCGAATATCATTTTCGAGCACATTCGCTAAGGCAATAGAATCAAGCTTCTCTCCCGTATTTGGATTACGCTCCATTAATGTCGCTTTAACCATAGCACAGCGATAGTCATCCGAAACGATACGCCCAATAATACCTGCTTTTTCAATATTTTGTTTAACAACAGCTAAGCCTTGTTTATCAGCAACAAAATCAGCAGGCACTACAGGTCCACCAGCAAAACCGTCTTCGACCACTTCAACGAAACGTGTACTGGGTGAAAACAAAGATTTTACTTGAGTTCGATTGACACCGGGAATAAAAAATAACTGGTCGTGAACCCCTTTTAATGCAGTGAAAAATTCTTCATTAAAAATATCACTTTCTTGGTTACACACAGAAATCAACACATTATTTGCTCCACCAAAGTTTTCTCGGTGCTTCAAATAGGTCTGCATGTACTCATGATTTAGCGGAATATTTTTTGTAAAAGAAGCATCGAGTTTGATTTGCGATGCCTGAAAAATCAAAAAAACACTCAGTAAAGCAAATATAAATAAGACAAATGCCCTGTGTCTAAATACGGTAATTTCAATACGATCAATTAAGGTATCTACGCTCATTTTATTTTACTACCTTTAGTGCTTTAATACCTGCCTCTGACGCAATAACCAATTGTTTATTGAACACAACGCCTGCAAGTAGTGCTTTACCATCTTCTTGAATATGCTGGGTAAAGCTTTTACCATCATCTGTACTTTCTAACATCACTCCGCTATTGCCGAGTAAAAATATTTGTGACTGACCTGCAAGTACAATACTGTTCAATAATGCCGTAACTGCCGAATCACTATTTTGCCATTCAGCACCATTGGTTACGCTACGATAAATATTGCCACGCAAGCCAACGGCTAGCAAATTACCTAAATGGGTGCGGCCAATGTCATAAAATGAGCCATGATAAACCTCGGCAAAACGTTGCCAATTACGACCAAAGTCATTACTTTTGGCTATCAAACCAAGTTCACCAACTAAATAGGTCGTTATGCCATCGACAAAAATACGATTAAAATGAGGTAATATACTAGCGCGTTCTTCTAGATATGCTTGTTCATCTTCTTGTCGTAACATATCAAGGTAATCTAAATCCTCTTGTGCCAGTAATGACGTATGGTATTCACGTTGCCATGTTTTTCCGCCATCAACAGTACGATAAAATAATCCGTATGAACCTACGGCTATTCCCTCTAAGTTATTTTGAAACGCGACATCTAATAAGGGTTTTTGTGTTTCAGGCAGGTATTGTTGTATCTGCCAAGTAAAGCCACCATCGTTGGTATGTAAAATAGTCGAGCCATGACCTACTGCCCAGCCATGACGATTATCGACAAAAGTGATAGCAGTCAATGTTGTTTGACTGGGCACATTGACCTGTTGCCAATTGTTGCCATCTTTTGAACGTAAAATATGACCTCGTTCACCTACGGTAATGACAAATTCATTTTCAACATTAGCAATATCAAACAACATTGATTTAACCGCAAGCTTTGACATTATTGCCGCTTTGGTATCTGTCTGTGCAGACAAAGGGGAAAGAAAACCAATGGCCAATAAAATGCCAATCATGACTCTCATTTAGTTATAATCCTACTTTAACATATCAATAAAAAAGGCTGGCATTTGCCAGCCGTTTTCGTTTAAACGAGCTTAGCGATTATCTCGCTGTAATGCACGCGAGGTAAACTGTATATCTTTAAGTTTAGCTGAAAAATCATACATTTTATTTTCATTATCTAAACCAATGGCAATATAACGTTTTGATTGGAAATCATGAAATACATCCAATGTTGACCATTGCGTTGGTACTTCATAATAATTTAACCCATGAGCCATGCCTAAACGATACAATTCATTTCGATCATCATAGATATCGGTAACCGCAATTTGCCAGCTGTCTTCATCAATATAAAACACACGTTTTTTATAAATATGACGAGTATTTTCTTTTAAGTTAGCTTCAACTACCCAAACACGATGCTTTTCATAACGCACTAAATCAGGGTTGATATGACCAGGCTTGACGATATCGTCATAAGTCACTTTATCACTATGTAAACGGTAATCATTATAAGGAATATAAAGTTCTTGCTTACCTTTTAATGTCCAGTTATAGCGATTTGGAGCACCGTTGAACATATCAAAATCATCTGTGGTTCTTAAACCATCTGACGCAGTACCTGGTGCATCATAAGCCACAGTTGGTGCTTTTTGAGCACGACGAATACCTTTATTGTATATCCATGCTTGGCGTGGTGTTTTGATTTGATCCATGGTTTCATGAACCAATAACGCTGTTCCTACCAATTTTGATGGCTCAGTCACTTTTTGTTTAAATTTAAACAAAATGTTTGTTTTTTCTAATTTTTTAGGCGAAGCACCTTTAACTCCATAAGGCAACATTAACTGTTCATCAAAACCTATATAGGTATAGTCTCCTGAAGCGGTCGGCGTCACTTGCCCACCTTCACGAGTTAAGGCTTCACCACGATAACGTAGAATATGATTCCATATCGCTTCTAAACCAGATTGTGGGATCGGAAATGGTACACCAACAGCTGCTTGCGTAATACCATTACCATCTTCAATCAACTCAGAACGACCAGCATTGTCAACCGTTGCTTGGTATACATGCTCGGGAAAAGAAGCAGAACGTCGTGTTTGATACACATTCATTTTGAAGGTACTAGGATAAGTTTCAAACATTTTGATTTGCCCTGGTGTGAGCAAATCTTTGTATTCATCAACATTAGCCGCAGTAATAGTGTATTTGATCTTATCTTGTGGGTAAGGGTCTAAGTGATGCATTCCTGGCTCATAACCAGCAGGCGCTTTAGTAATACCGCCAGTCCACTTTGGAATACTACCATCTGCATTTGCACCGCGAATAGCCCCCATAGGAGTTAATTCACCCGATAATTTTTTTACTTGTTGCTCGTCAACTTTAGCGTGTGAAATACCAGAAAATGCAATGCCAATGGCTAACGATAATAAGGTTATTTTTTTCATATTTTAATGCCCTTATAGAGAATATTTTACATTGAAAGATACATAGTCACGATCTTCCATTTTATTAGTTGTGCCTACGCCGCCCCAAAAGCCATTATATGAAATGTCAGCAGACCAACGACTCTGATAATCAAAGGTTATTGCCGCAGAAATCGACTTTCTATCTTCGACAAATAAGAATAATGGATCAGGTGTTATCCCACTAACGTCATGTGAGAAAATAATACGAGGTGACATGTTAATGCCAGCAAACACATTCGAATAATCAAGCTTAGTCACAAAGCGATATCCCCAAGCAAAATCGTCTGGGAATGGATTTGTTTCAACACCATCTTGTAAACCAAGTGCTAAGCCCTCTTTGCCCCCTGAAATACCGCCACTTCTGGCTGTACCGGGTCCATTCAAACGTAACTCATCTTGATCAGGCATATCATTAATTTGAATACCACCAACTTCTAATAAGGTAGTCAATTGATCAGCACCTAAAGATGGGCCCCAAAAACGAGTCATCGTCATTTGTGCTTGTACAGTATCCGATAGAATAAAACCATTGGCTTTTTCACCTAGACCAAACACGGGCATTTGCGAAATGCCATCTAAATCAGGTCTAAGACCAGCATTTGCTAATTGTTGAGGCATTGCTGCAAACAATAATTCAACATCATCGATTTGTAACGGTTCATCTTGACGATATGACACTTCGCCCGCAAACGCAGTACCAGCAAATGTGGTGTTAAAACTCATCGCATACAACTTAATGTCTTCTACATAATCAAGTTCAACACGAGAAAATGCACCTAAATTGGTATAATTATCTTCTGTGATTTCTGTTGACAATATGTATGCTAAATCATCAGGCACTTTAGTAAAGTCTGAAGTGATACCTGAAAATACCGGACGACGGCTATGGTAATTCATATGATATAAGCTGATCTCTGTTTCATTAAAATCAGGTAAGTACCACGATAAACGAAGACCATATTGACCACCGTCTTCAGGATCATTAGCCGCATCTTTTTGGCGAAGCGTTAATTTTGTTGGAAAGCCACCCACATAATCCGCGCCTGCTTGTGCTAACACGGCACCGGCAAGTGCAGGATCCGTCCCTGCAGCGGCTAATTTACCTAAAGTATCAATTCTAAAATCATTTAAACTGGAGATCAGAAAATCAAGGTCCATGTCTGGGTTGCCAGTAAAGCCTAATTGTACATTGTTGTAGTAACCACCTTCACCAGCAAAGTCATTAGTAGAGAAATAACTACCGGGTGCAGGTAATACTGTTTTTTCCCATTGATACTGATAAAACATTTCAACATTGAAGTTCTCTGTAATCCCTAGAGATGTCCAAACAGCTCCAAATGGAATAAAGGCTTCAGTAAGCTCTGCCCCTGGCGCTCTTAATCGTGCTACATCAATCGGATTAATTTCACTGATACCGTGAGAAATCAGGGTACTTTCGCCCCAACCTATTACTTGTTGACCAATACGTACCGATAAAGGCATTTCACCAAGATAAAAGTCACCGTAAAAATAAGCGTCTAATAACCGGATGTCATTACAGACACGATCACTTGCTTCACTATCACGACATACATCACTTCTTGTACCCGATGTAGGACTCATCCAAGGACGATCACCGTCAGACATTTCCATATCGTAGAAATACATGCCACGAACGAATAGCCCCATGTCTCCATTACGAATATCTAACTCATGTGTCCCTTTAAATAACTGAGAAAACATTTCGCCGGCATCATAATTTAGGTTACCTAGATCGCCATTATTGGAGTAGCCCCCCTGACCTAGCCAGATATCAACATTCGTCGGATTAGCATTTAATGTTGGATGATAATTTGAAAAATCAAATTGATTATTTAGGTTATTTGACTTTCCAACGTTGTCTTGCCAATTACGGTCTTCAACTCGCCAACTTGCGCCAACTGAAAATGTTGAATCAAAACGAATATCAAAATCACCTAATTCAAAATTTCCCGCTATCGATTGCCCTGAAACGGAATACATTAACCCTGCTGTGATCGCAGCGGCTAATGGCTTTTGATAAAACCTCTTTATTGGGCTTTGTTTCATTATACTCTCCCCAGACCCGAAACAATTCTTGTTATAACTTTTATTAATTTACTCGTTATTTTATTACCGAACATCAACAAATATAACTTATCAACCAGTCACTAGTATTAATGTAGTAGTATAAAACAATAATTGCATCATTTTTACGGCTAAGCAAGTGATAAAAACAAATGTTAATACGCTGTATTTTAATGACTTGCATACTAGATAATCACAAATAAAAAGACACGTTTTAAACAAGCGTTTAAAACATAGCTTTCTGCAATTATAAAATTATTCTATTTAACGCAGATACAAGGTATGACCAGCCAATTAGACAACTATTATTTTCAAGCACTAATGGTCAGACCACTGTTTAAAGCTTTCACTCTAATCCGAGATTCTATGTAATGATTTAAATTTATTATTTTCGGTTTCTAAACAAAAAAACCCGCTGACACCCGTTGAGGTTAAAAATTTTCGTAGATGCATCGCGGGAAACTGAATTCGTTTACCGTGGTTTGACGTTACCACTATTGAATGCACTTTCCCTTGATAATACGGCAGGTATTGCTGAGTTGACATGTTAATTGAAAAATAATACTTCATAACATAACACCATCATTTTTAGCTTAACGCAGCATCAAGTTTTTCTTTTAGATCTTTTGATAAATTCTCAATTTCAGCTAAATTCACTAGCTCTTGCTTTATCAATGCTTGGCGCTGCTGATCAAAGCGCTTGAATTGAATCAGCGGAGTAATCAAACGCGAGGCAACTTGTGGATTAATGGTATTTAATGCACGGATATGTTTGCTTAAAAAGCGATAGCCTTTACCTGAAGCACAGTGGAAATAGCGAGGATTATAATGACTAAAAGCACCAATTAATGAACGAGCGCGGTTTGGGTTTTTTAAGGTAAATAACGGATGGTGCTCAAGTTTAGCTAATTGCTCAAAAATACTGTCATCATTATATTGAGCCTGTAACATAAAACATTTATCCATTACTAATGGTGTTTCATACCACTGTTGTTCAAACTGTGCTATGGCGTCTGAAAATTCTTCACTGGCGTTCTTCGCCATTACAGAAAGTGCAGCCAAACTATCTGTCATATTGTCCGCATGTTGATATTGCTGATTTATCAGCTCATGATATTGAGGTAATAACGCTAAATAAGACAAGCAAGTATTCTTAAATGCTCGCTCTCCTATCGACTGACCATCATTTTGATAATCTCCCTCAGCAAATAACAGGTACTGCTGATGAAACATCACAGACAGGCCATTAGCTAAAAATAGCTTCACTTGCTTTATGGCATCAAGTAACTGAATCGGATCAACTTGTTCAAACTGCTCAACCAACTCATCAAAACTTGGCAAAGTTAATTGCTCTGCCTTTAATGCCGCATCAACATCGGTTTGTAACACAGCCTCAAAACTTTCAATGAGTGTGCTCGGTAATGAAAAAGTCTTATCATTGACTAGTGCCATGATATAACGAGTTAATAATTTTTGTCCCGCATCCCAACGATTAAACGCATCCGATGCCTGCGACATGATCAGTGCAAGCTCCTGCTCATTTTGCTGATAATCAACCTTGACTGGTGCAGAAAAGCCAGAGAGAAATGCAACAACAGGTTTTGTGTCACAATCACTAAATTCAAATACTTGCTGTTCTTCAGACAAGGTTAAGGTGTGAACTTGGCTCGTTGAAGCAGTTAATAACTCCAATTTTATTGGCATCAATAGGTTATGCTTCTTCGGCTGTTGTTTGCTAGGATAATTCACTTGTTTTATGGTGAGACGCAATTGATGTTGCGTAGCATCGAATTGCTCTTCTACAACCAATTGTGGCGTGCCTGACTGACTATACCAACGTTTAAACTGTGATAAGTCAATACCTGAAGCATCAGCCATCGCATTGACAAAGTCATCACAGGTCACTGCCATGCCATCAAACCGTTTAAAATATAAATCCATACCTTGCCTAAACTTCTCTTCCCCTAACAAGGTATGGATCATCCGAATAACTTCTGCACCTTTTTCATAAACAGTTAAGGTATAAAAGTTATTCATTTCTACTACTTTTTCAGGACGAATCGGATGTGCCATCGGTCCAGCATCCTCGGCAAATTGTTGCGCCCGTAATACACGTACATTTTGAATTCTAGTTACCGCGGCAGAATGCATATCACCACTAAATTGTTGATCTCTAAAAACGGTCAGCCCTTCTTTTAAGCTTAATTGAAACCAATCACGACAAGTCACTCGGTTACCCGTCCAGTTGTGAAAATATTCATGAGCGATCACCGCTTCTACATTAAAGTAATCAGTGTCAGTGGCGCTATTTTTATCTGCTAAAACAAACTTACTATTAAAGATATTTAACCCTTTGTTTTCCATCGCTCCCATATTAAAAAAATCAACAGCGACAATCATGTAAATATCTAAGTCATATTCGAGCCCAAAGGTTTCTTCATCCCACTGCATGGATTTTTTCAATGAAGCCATCGCGTGATCCGCTTTATGAAGATTCCCTTTATCTACAAATATCTCCAACGCCACTTCACGACCAGACATCGTAGTATAACTGCTGGTTAATAAATCAAAATCACCTGCTACTAAGGCAAATAAATAGCAGGGTTTAACAAAGGGATCATGCCAAGTGACAAAATGCTTACCATTGGCTAACTCCCCCTGATCGATTTTATTACCGTTTGATAGTAAAAATGGGTAACTCGCTTTATCGGCAATAACCTTGGTAGTAAACTTTGCCATGATATCAGGACGATCAAGGTAATAAGTAATACGTCTAAATCCTTCCGCTTCACATTGAGTACAAAATGCTTCACCGGATTTATACAATCCTTCTAATGCGGTGTTTGTTGCCGGATTGATATGGGTGACTATGGTTAGGCTAAATGATGTTTCTTTAACCGTTATACTCAATTGGGTATCGCTAATTTGGTATTCATCAGCTTGTAATAAACGCTCATTTAACTTGATACTTGCTAATGTTAACTGTTCACCATCTAAAATTAGCGTTTGTGCTTGACTGTTTACTTTACGTAACGTCATGTGGTTAGTAACAACTGTCAACTGCTCATCTAAGTCAAATTCAAGTTCAGTGGAGTCGATCTCAAAATCACTTTTTTGATAGTCAGCAAGTATACGAACATTATTAGTTGTCATAGCAACACCCTAGGAAAGATTGATAAACAATAAAGCCTGCAATTAACAGGCTTTATTTTTGAATAATTATTTTGTTTACAGCAGTGTAATTAATTGTTGGATATTTTTCTAATTCTAAAACCTAAATAGCCATAAATAATCGCTAAAATTGGGTTAATTAAATTAAAGAAACAATAAAAGATATAATCATAAGACGTTAATGCTAGTGCACCAAACATAAAGGCACCACAGGTATTCCATGGGATCAATGGTGAGGTAATTGTGCCTGAATCTTCTAATGTTCGGCTTAAAACGGTTGGATGCAAACCACGGCGTTCATATTCTTCCTTATACATACGCCCAGGCATGACAATCGCCATATATTGATCGGCGGTCACCAAGTTCGTGCCAATACAAGTAGCAACAGTACTTGCGATTAAACTACCTGTTGATTTTGCAGCAGCTAATATTGATTGCACAAACTTTTTCAACATACCTAAGTGTTCTAATACCGCACCAAAGCTTAATGCACACATCACTAGCCAAATGGTATTAAGCATACTCGACATACCACCACGGCTAAGTAACTCATCTATTTCACTATTGCCAGTATTTACCACCACACCATCAAAAAACGCAGTCCAAATAACTTTAACATTAGCAGTGAGCGAACTGGCACCATCTTCTGCCATCGTCATAATTAATTCTTGCTGAAAGATTGCTGCCCAAATTGCACCAATAGTCGCACCAATAGCTACCGCTGGAAACGCTGGCATTTTCTTAAATGCTAAGAACAATAAAATAGCTAAAGGAATAAGATTCAGAATATTAATGTTATATGTCGCTTCAAGTGTTTGGGTTAAAGATTCAATACTTTCAGTGCTACCCACATTCGCCGACGAGTGATTAAAGCCAATAATTAAAAATAAGACTAACGCAATGGAAATCGATGGGATCGTCGTTAACAACATATAGCGAATATGAGCAAAGAGTTCACTACCAGCCACCGCAGGAGCTAAATTGGTTGTTTCGGATAAAGGCGAGAGCTTATCACCAAAATAAGCGCCCGATATCACGGCTCCGGCAGTCACCGAGGTCGACATTTCAAAGCCATTGGCTATGCCGATAAACGCAACACCGACAGTGGCGGCCGTTGTCCACGAACTACCTATACTCATCGCAACAATACCACAGACAAGACATGCTGCGGCATAAAACCAACTAGGATCAATGATCTGTAGACCATAATAGACCATGGTAGGCACTGTCCCTGATAACAACCAGGTACCAATAAGCGCGCCAACCGCCAAGAGAATTAAAATAGCCCCTAAAGAAATGGATATACCATGAACAATCGCTTTCTCTATTGATCCCCAGCTATAACCGTTTTTTAAACCAATAACTACAGCGATACCCATAGCAAATAACAAGGCGATTTGGTTCGGACCAAATGATGAATTATCAGCAAAATAGCTAACCGATGCCGAAAGCATCAAAATGAGCGCAATAAGCGGGATCAAAGCATCCAAAAAACTCGGAGCTTTAACCTGATTATGATCTGACATAGCGTGATGTTACCTTAATACTGTGTTTATTATTATAGTGATATTATTTTCACGGCATGTAACATGCCTTTTGTTTGCTTGGCATGCAAGCATTTTTATCATTTTAGTCAGTGAATTTTGCCACTGTTCGATGAAGTGCATAAATAACTATTCAGTTTAGCCGCTTAAATTTTCAAACATAAAAAAACCGCCATTTAGGCGGTTTCTTAATGACTAACTATTTATTTTTTACCATTTTACCCAAGGTAACAAGGTCAAAGGTTATTCGAGCTGTTTCATCTAAGAATGGATCGATTTCATCCAACTCCTCAGGTAAGTCTTCAAGCTTAGTGACAGGTTCTTTACCCATCAATGCTAAACGCTCGTTCGCACGGATAAGTTTTTTCGCTTTACGCTCATCTCGTTTCTTCTTGCGTTTTGCCAAATTAAGCGAGATCACCTTCTTATCTTTCTCTTTTTTATACTCAGCAATATCACTCAGTAAATAATTAAATTCACTGCTTTCTTTGATCCTTTCCTTATGCAGCGAAGTCAAATAATCTAAATCTGCCGCTAAATCCGTTAAAGGTGTGTAACGGGCCTCAGGCACTTTATCCCAAGGCAAAGCATTTTCTTCTTTGCTTTCTCCCCAATCTTCAGGATCAATAGCACTAGGAAAAGCAATATCAGGTAATACCCCTTTATGTTGAGTACTGCCGCCATTAATACGATAGAATTTAGCAATAGTGTATTGAATACTGCCAAACGGTTTATCATATAAATCATACACTCGGCCCAGTGATCGATGCTGCTGTACCGTACCTTTACCAAAGGTATGTTCACCAACAATGATCCCCCGACCATAATCTTGAATAGCCGCAGAAAATATTTCTGAAGCAGAAGCACTGTAACGATCCACCATAACGGTTAGCGGTCCGTCATAATAAGTAATACCATCACGGTCACTATTAATTGAAATACGGTTTGCACTATCACGTACTTGCACCACAGGGCCTTTATCAATAAATAACCCAGTTAATCGTGTTGCTTCAGTTAACGAACCTCCACCGTTGCCTCTTAAATCAACGATAATTCCTTCAACATTTTCAGCGGTCAGTTTCTCAATTTCTTTTTTTACATCACGCGATAAATTATTGTAAAAACTTGGAATATCAATCACTCCTAATTTTTTACTATTTTTGTCACCTGGTTTTTCATAAATAATTTCTGATTTAGCCGCGCGATCTTCTAAGACAATTTTGTCGCGGATAATCGACACCACTTTGATACTCGACTCGTCAACCGCTTCACCTGGCAACACTTGTAATCTTACTTTGCTGCCTTTTGGCCCTTTGATCAAATCAACCACATCATCTAAACGCCAGCCAATAACATCTTCAAATTTATCATCACCTTGAGATACACCAACAATACGATCTTTAGGTTTAAGCTCATTTGACTTATCAGCGGGTCCACCAGTTACCACACTTTGAATGACGGTATAGTCTTCTTCAGCTCTTAATACTGCGCCAATACCTTCTAAGGATAAATTCATATCCATTTGAAAACGTTCTGCATTTCTCGGCGATAAATAAGAGGTATGCGGTTCAACCACACGAGCAAAGCTGTTCATCACGATTTGAAATACATCTTCACTTTCACTTTGTTTAATGCGTTTAATGGCATAACGATAACGTTTGCCAAGTACTTCTTTGACTTTATCCCACTCTTTACCAGCTAAGGTTAAGTTCAAAGCGTCGTACTTAACTTTTAAGCGCCATAATTCATTCAGTTCTTGCTCTGAACTAGGCCATGCAACATCTTCGCGATCAAAGTTGTATGTTTCATCTTTATCAAAATCGAAAGGCTTATCTAATAATGTCAGTGCGTACTGATAACGCTCCATACGTCGCTGCATATTGAGATTATAAATCTCATAAGCGATATCCAACTTACCGCGAGCAATAACACTATCAAAATCATCACGGTATTGTTCAAACTCTTCAATGTCTGACGCTAAAAATACATTGCGATTATAGTCAAGTTGTTTCAAATAACGTTCAAAGATTTTCTCAGACAACTCATCATTCATCTGCACGGTTTTATAATGAGAACGGGTAAACTGAGCGGTAATACGTTTACTGGACGAAGCATGCTGGCTCTCCGGGGCTAACACAGGTAACGACTTTTTATCAATGTTGTTTGAAGCCGATAAGCCGACCGAAGTTAATGTCAATGATATGGCAAGAGCGATACGACAAAATTTTTGCATGCTTGCTACTCCAATTATTCAGTAAAAATATTTTTAACGTGTGTTTTGACAACCATTCCTGAGTTTAGTTGCACACTTACATCATCACCCGAAACATCGGTGATCACTGCATCTAACGGTGCATTACCAAGTTGAACTTTCACCGATTTACCCACTTTAACCGCACTAGACTCTACTGGTTTAAGTTTAGCAGCTACTTTAGCAGGTGCTCGATTGCTAGACTTAACGGCCTTAAATTTCCCCTTATTACTAGCTTTACTCGAAGGCTGCGAAGCCTTAGTAGACGGCTTTTTCCCCTTATACGAGGTTTTAGCACCATTGTCTTTATTATTTTTGTTACCAAATTTTTCTTGGCTTTCCTGCAAGGTTTTTGCTGCGTAATCTGCTTGCTCTTGATCGATTTCAGCAACTTGTTCACCGTTAACATCAACGCGAAATGCCCCCGCTTTGATCGCCTTTAAATATCGCCAACTGCTGGTGTAATGACGCAATGCTTGACGTAATCGCGTTTTGCTGACCATGTCATCATCAGCTAATTGCTCAGCTAAGTCTTGAAAAATACCAACTTTAAGCGGTTTAGCTGCGCCTTTGATTGAAAAACATGCAGGAAACTTTTCCGCAAGATGAGTAATAATTTCTTTGGAGGTCACACGTTTCACTTCAGCCTGTGGTTCGCCAGTCTTTTCAGCGTTTTCTTCCACTGCTTTTGTTACTTCATTTTCTGTTTTAGTTTCCATAAATACAACTTATATAATAATGTCTAATTTTCCAGATATTGCTCACGATTTTGTAGTACATGCGTACACCAGTCACTAATATCTTCACTTTCAATTTCAGCTAAGGCTTCTTGCCCTATCCAATGTTCCCAAACCAAAGCTAATAATTGGCTTAATATCTCTGGTTCAATATCTTCTTCTGCAAAGTCATACAAAGTATGATAAATCTCATTTAAATTTTCTGTGACCTGTTCTTCTTGACCTTCCCAGTCACCAACAACTGCCTCACTCACTAAATAATCATGGATCACCACAAATTCTTTCATAGTACTGTAGCTTCTTGTGCGTTAAGGGTTTGTTCAAACAAGGCGACTATCTTTTCAAGTCCTTGTTGATCTTGTTGATCAAAACGATCAAATGCGACACTGTCAATATCAAGTACAGCGATCACTTTACCATGCAAGCGTACAGGGATCACTATTTCAGAATTACTGGCTGCGTCACAAGCGATATGCCCAGAAAATTGATGAACATCTGCAATACGTTGCGTGTTATTTTCAGAAACCGCTGTACCACAAACCCCTTTACCTACAGGAATACGAATACAAGCTACCTTCCCTTGGAAAGGACCTAACACCAATTCATCATCAATAAAACGATAAAACCCCACCCAATTCACTTGCTCTAAGGCATCAAATAACAAGGCACTGATATTTGCCATGTTAGCAATAGTGTCATTTTCGCTACCAATAATGGCTTCTACTTGACTCGCTAAGGTTTGATAAAAAGCTGTTTTTTCCATGATGAAATTATAACTTCGCTAAAAATCGCATAACATACCGCGATAGTGTATCAAATTAAAGCTTTATCACCGATATATTATGAAATAATTAGGATGAATTGAGCTTTGTAGTATAAATAATATGCAAACAAGGAGATATTGTTCTTTGTTTAATCATTATTCAAAGAGATGAATCAGCTTATTCAAGGGAGGGAGATTTAGCCGTTTCGTTATCTTCATTCACCATTTCAATATCAAACAAAGTAATATTAACAGGCGTTTTTTAATTCTAGTAGTAGTGTATTCATTTGTTTGCTACCGCCAAACATCACTCATGCTGCACTCAAGGTGCAGCAAACTTCAAAAGACACTAAAGTGCGATATGATAATTAACCACCACTTGCGCAGTAATCGCCTTTTTTGTTGTTGACGAATTAAAACCAACGCTCGATTCACTCATCATTCTGTACCTTACAGGTGCAAAATGAGATGTTTCTTTTAGTGAAGCTAATGAACCTAATGTAACCCCAGCTTGTTTGGCAATATCAATCGCTTTCTGCTTCGCATTTTCAATCGCGTTAGATAACGCTTTTTGATAGTACTGCTCAGGTTGTTGAAATGACATTTCCATTGGCGAAATATGGCTAACACCAAGCTTTACCACTTGATCTAGTACTTTGTCATAGATTTGCCACTCGGTGAAAGAAACACGGATTGTTCTTCCGACATCAAATTGTGTCATTTTTTTATTATCCACTTGATCCGTGCGATGAGTAGATAATGTCACTTTTTCATTGTGATGTTGGGTTTTAATTTTTGTTGGCTCAATCGTTATTGATGGTTTCTCATAAATGGGGTACATAGTCACTTGTGATGAGTCAATCGCAGACGGTTTTATGCCTTCTTGAATAAACATATCAGTGATCAATTGACTTTTATGATCAACTAACGCCTTAGTTTTAGTGGCGCTACGACCCCGCTCCTTAATTTGTATCGTTAAAGAAAATAAATCAGGCTCCACTGATACGCTCGCTTTGCCAATAACCTCGATCCCTTTTGTATTTGCAACCACTGTACTGCTATAAACACAGATAAAACTCATTAGCAATATAGATACGACTCTCATAACATCCCCTAATGTGTATACCCAACAAAACTAGCTGCTCGGCATAAAAAAGTTTTTATTTACCATAGACTGATAGTATTAATGACTCTAAAAGTAATTGAAATACTGTATTTTGTTATCAAATGTTAAGGCATTAATAGATCAATTAATTAATGCCTAATAAGCAAATAGACAAGCGAAGCGAGTTAATGTTCCAGCAATATCATAGATTTCTATATTGCACGTCTTGCTGTACAAGCTTTGACCTTAGTAGATCAAAATGAATCTTCCGGTATCCTCACCCAACCTTCCATTAATATTCTTGCGCTACGGCTCATTATCGCTTTATTAACGGTCCATTTACCATCAATAGCTGTCGCCTCTGCCCCCACCTTTAACGTACCGGATGGATGCCCAAAAATAACCGAGTTACGCTCGCCACCGCCTGCAGCAAGATTAACTAGCGTACCAGGAATTGCCGCAGCGCTGCCAATTGCCACCGCTGCAGTTCCCATCATCGCATGATGTAGTTTTCCCATAGACAAAGCTCGAACATTTAAGTCAATACCTTGCGCTGTCACCGTTTTACCGCTTGACGATGTATACCCCTTAGCTGGTGCAACAAATGCAACTTTAGGGGTGTGTTGCCTCGCTTTCGCTTCACTGATATCAGTGATTAATCCCATTTTCATCGCGCCGTATGCGCGAATGGTTTCAAATCGAGCCAATGCATCCTCATCATTATTTATCGCATCTTGTAGCTCTGTACCATGATAACCAACATCATCAGCATTTAAGAAAATTGTCGGAATGCCCGCATTGATCATCGTTGCTTGAAAACTGCCGATGCCGGGCACTTCCAGTTCATCGACAATGTTGCCTGTTGGAAACATCGCTTCATTAGGATCAACGGGGGCGATAAACTCTACAGGAACTTCTGCCGCAGGAAAGGTTACACCATCAAGTTCAAAGTCACCCGTTTCTTGAACTTGCCCATTGGTAATTGGTACCTGCGCTATAATAGTTTTTTCAATGTTCTTTTGCCAAATACGTACAGTACAAACACCATCTTGCGGAATACGATCTGCATCGACTAAGCCTGAATTGATGGCAAAAGAGCCAACTGCCGCCGTTAAGTTGCCACAATTGCCAGACCAATCAACAAACGCCTTATCGATAGCGACTTGACCAAACAAATAATCAACATCATGATCAATTTTTTCGCTTTTCGCTAAGATGACGGTTTTACTGGTACTGGACGTTGCCCCACCCATTCCATCAGTTTGCTTACCGTAGGGATCTGGACTACCTATGACCCGCAGCAACATGTTATCACGTGCCTGCCCAGGTTGCTGACAAGCTTGAGGTAAGTCATCGACGGTAAAAAACACCCCTTTTGATGTTCCGCCGCGCATATATGTTGCTGGGATTTTTATTTGAGCTTTATGACTCATAGCTCTCTCCAAATGAGTAATTAAAAAAATGGCACATTTTCTCAATGTGCCATTATTGTGTGTTTAACATGTGATCACTTTATACTGATTGAATCAACTAAAGTGATGAGTAACTGTTAGGCATTAGATTGTAAAAAATCTTGAGCGAATTTTTGCAATACGCCACCTGCAGCATGTACTGTTACTTCCTCTGCGGTATCTAAACGACACTTCACCGGTATTTCAACTGATTCACCATTGTTACGCGTCATTAATACCTTCATAGCACCACCTGGTGCCGTGGTACCAAGCACGTCAAAGGTTTCTGTACCATCAATCTGATATGTCTGACGCGTGTCACCATTAATAAATTCTAAAGGCAACACTCCCATGCCGATAAGATTAGTACGGTGAATACGCTCGAAGCCTTCAGCCACAATCACTTCGACACCAGCTAAGCGCACACCTTTAGCAGCCCAGTCACGTGATGAACCTTGACCATAATCAGCTCCGGCAATAATACACAACGGCTGTTTACGTGCCATATAGGTTTCTATCGCTTCCCACATACGGCTTTCTTGACCTTCAGGCTCAATACGAGCCAGTGAACCTTGTTTAACATTACCTTGCTCATCAAGGCACATTTCATTAAACAACTTAGGGTTAGCAAAAGTTGCACGTTGAGCGGTTAAATGATCACCACGATGCGTTGCATAAGAGTTAAAATCTTCTTCCGGCAAGCCCATTTTTGCAAGGTATGCTCCCGCAGCACTATCTAACAAAATGGCATTTGATGGTGACAAGTGATCGGTGGTGATATTATCACCCAGTACCGCTAATGGTCGCATACCTTTCATGGTTCGCTCGCCAGCTAGCGCTCCTTCCCAATATGGTGGACGACGAATATAAGTACTCATTTCTCGCCAATCATAAAGTGGACTTTCTGCTGGTTCAAATGCACCTAAATCAAACATTGGGGTATACACTTTGCTGAACTGTTCTGGTTTGACAAATTCGTTGACAATCGCATCAATTTCTTCGTCTGATGGCCAGATATCTTTTAAGCAAATGTTATTGCCATCTTGATCTTGACCGAGCACATCTTGCTCAATATCAAAACGAATAGTACCTGCAATCGCATAAGCAACCACTAATGGTGGCGAAGCTAAGAATGCTTGTTTTGCGTAAGGATGAATACGCCCATCAAAGTTTCGATTTCCAGAAAGTACCGCTGTGCTATATAAATCACGCTCAATGATCTCTTGTTGTATTTTCGGATCTAATGCCCCTGACATGCCATTACACGTTGTACAAGCATATGCCACAATACCAAAGCCTAATTTTTCCATTTCTGGTAATAAACCAGCTTCTTCTAAGTATAGCTTCGCAACTTTAGAGCCAGGCGCAAATGATGTTTTTACCCAAGGCTTGCGCACTAAACCTAACTCATTAGCTTTTTTTGCCACTAAGCCCGCGGCTACGACATTTCGTGGGTTTGACGTATTGGTACAACTGGTGATCGCAGCAATGATAACAGCACCATCTGGCATTTGTCCTGCTTGCTCTTGCGCTTGGCAACTGGCTAACTCTTTAGCAACCCCCGCTGATGCTAGATCAGCCGTTGCTAAGCGACGATGCGGGTTCGATGGCCCTGCCATATTACGACCTACCGTTGATAAGTCGAAAGTCAACACCCGCTCATATTCAACCTCGGTTAAATCATCAGCCCATAACCCCGTATGCTTAGCATATGTTTCTACTAATTCTACTTGCTCAGGCTCACGCCCTGTCAATTTCAAGTAGTCTATCGTTTGTTGATCAATATAGAACATGCCAGCAGATGCACCATATTCTGGCGTCATATTTGAGATGGTGGCTCGATCACCTATGGTTAACGCTTTGGTACCTTCACCGTAAAACTCTAAGTAACTTGATACCACTTTTTCTTTTCTTAAAAATTCAGTGATTGCTAATACAATATCGGTGGCAGTAATACCTGGCTGGCGATGCCCCACAAGTTTTACGCCAACAATATCAGGTAATCTCATCATCGATGGACGACCTAACATGACAGTTTCAGCTTCCAATCCACCAACACCAATGGCAATAACGCCTAATGCATCAACATGCGGTGTATGAGAGTCGGTACCAACACACGTATCAGGAAACGCAACGCCATCTCTTAATTGGATCACTGGCGACATTTTCTCTAAGTTGATTTGATGCATAATACCGTTACCAGCTGGGATCACATCAACATTTTTAAACGCAGTTTTCGTCCATTCGATAAAGTGAAATCTATCTTCATTTCGTCTATCTTCAATCGCTCGGTTCTTATCAAAAGCATCAGGTTCAAAGCCGGCGTGTTCTACGGCTAATGAATGATCAACAATTAACTGTGTTGGTACCACGGGATTTACTTTTGCAGGATCGCCGCCCTGATCAGCAATAGCATCACGTAAACCTGCTAAATCAACTAATGCGGTTTGACCTAAGATATCATGACAAACGACCCGAGCTGGGTACCAAGGAAAGTCTAACTCACGTTTATTACCAATGATTTGCTTTAATGCATCGGTTAATTCTGATGGCTGACATTTACGAACTAATTGTTCGGCTAATACTCGCGACGTGTAAGGAAGTTTTGCGTAACTGCCGGGTTGAATTGCCTCAATGGCTGAGCGGGTATCAAAATAATCGACAGTAACGCCATTGAGTGAAAAACCGGGAAGCGGCTTGCGGTGATCATAGTTCATAACTTAATCCACTGTTTTTAATTGGCAGCATGTGGTCATAACGACCACATGCTTGATAGAATATGCTCAAGCAAACTATCGCGTTGCAATAGGTGTTACTTTACGCGGTTCAACACCGATGTAATCGGCTGACGGACGAATAATACGGTTATTTTCGCGCTGTTCCATTACATGTGCAGCCCAACCGGTTAAACGTGAGCAAACAAATATTGGCGTAAACAACTTAGTCGGAATTCCCATAAAGTGGTAGGCCGATGCATGGAAGAAATCAGCATTACAGAATAGCTTTTTGGTATCCCACATAAATTCTTCACACGCCACTGAAATATCATAAAGTGATGAATCACCAAATTCTTCTGCAAGTTTTTCAGACCATTTTTTGATAATGACATTGCGAGGATCAGAGGTACGATAAACAGCGTGACCAAAGCCCATGATTTTCTCTTTACGCTCAAGCATGCCAGCCATTTGCACTTTGGCATCTTCAGGTGAATCGAACTTTTCGATCATATCCATTGCAGCTTCATTCGCACCACCATGTAATGGGCCTCTAAGTGAGCCAATCGCCCCAGTAATACATGAGAACATATCTGATAATGTAGATGCACAAACCCGCGCAGTGAAAGTAGACGCATTGAACTCATGCTCAGCATACAAAATTAATGACACATCGATAACACGACGATGTAATTCTGATGGTGTTTTACCTGTCAATAATTTTAAGAAGTGACCACCAATGGTATCTTCATCGGTGACACAGTCTATTTCTATATTTTCATGTGAATAGCGATACCAGTAGGTCATAATAGCAGGAAACGCTGCTAATAAGCGGTTTGCCGCATTGTTTTGCTCGCTAAAATCAACTTCAGGCTCTAAATTCCCTAGAAACGAACAACCAGTGCGCATCACATCCATTGGGTGTGCATCGGCAGGAATACGTTGTAATACTTCTTTTAACGCTTGTGGTAAATCACGCATCGCAAATAATTGCGTTTTATATTCATCTAATTGCGCTTGATTAGGCAGTTCACCGTTAAATAATAAATATGCGACTTCTTCAAATGTCGCATTGTCAGCTAAATCTGAGACATCATAACCACAATACGTTAAGCCACTACCTGATTTACCTACTGTACATAATTTTGTTTCACCAGCGCTTTGACCTCGAAGGCCAGCACCTGATAACTTTTTATCAACCATTATTCTTTCCTCATTAATCTTGTCTATAAAGTCATTATTTTTTTATTACGCTTAGCATTAAAATCTACATACCAAGCGTTAGCTTTCTGATCTTTATTTATTTTTGCCTTCGGCAAACAATGAATCTAACTTTTGCTCATAATCGTGATAGCCTAAATAATCGTATAGCTCCATGCGCGTTTGCATGTTGTCGATTTGAGCTTTTTGATCGCCATCGGCTAATAGGGTTTTATACACAGATTCTGCCGCTTTGTTCATAGCACGAAATGCTGATAGAGGGTAAAGCACCATAGCGCAGCCCCACTCACCCAATTGTGCTTTATTCCATAACTCTGTTTGGCCAAATTCTGTAATATTAGCTAATACAGGGACATCTAGTGCTTGTGTAAATGCACGATAATGTTCTTCAGTTTTAACGGCTTCTGCAAAAATACCATCAGCACCAGCAGCGACATAAGCTTTGGCTCTTTCTAACGCTTTCTCAAGACCTTCTTGCGCAAAAGCATCAGTGCGCGCCATGATAAAAAAGTCATCATCGCTGCGAGCATCAACGGCAGCTTTGATGCGATCCACCATTTCTTCTGTTGAAACGATTTCTTTATTTGGTCGATGTCCACAACGCTTTTGAGCAACCTGATCTTCTAAATGCACGGCAGCTGCGCCAGCTTTTTCCATATCACGGATGGTTTTCGCAATATTAAACGCACCACCCCAACCAGTATCAATATCCACTAAAAGAGGCAGGCTTGATGCAGACGTAATACGTTGTACGTCTGCAATAACATCATTTAATGACGTCATCCCCAGATCAGGTAAACCGTAAGAGGCATTTGCTACACCGCCACCGGATAAATAAATAGCTTGGTGACCTAATTGCTCAGCCATCATGGCACAATAGGCATTGATGGTACCAACGACTTGTAGCGGTTTATTGTTTTTCAGTGCTTGTCGAAATTTTGCACCAGGTGATAATTTCACAGACATGTTAGTTGTCCTCTGTTGATGAATGAGCGCTTTGTAACGCTATTTTCTTTTCAATATTTTTACGAGAGGCCGCGATATGGCGTCTCATAAGAATTTCTGCTAATTCGCCATCTCTATCGGCAATCGCTTCGACAATATGTAAATGTTCATCAAATGCCCGCGTTGCTCGAGGGCTATTCATACCAAACTGGATACGATACATACGTACTAAGTGATACAATTGGCCACACAAAATGTTGATTAATTGCTGATTATGGCTACCGACAATCACCTTATAGTGAAAATCAAGATCACCTTCTTCTTGGTAGTATGAAACACCATCTTTAAGATCTTGCGATTTTGCATGTTGCGCAAGTACTGACTTAAGCTCAGCAATTTCTTGCTCCGACATATTTTCTGCGGCTTGCCGACATGCCATTCCTTCCAATGCTTCGCGTACCACATAAATTTCAAGCAATCCTTCAATGCTACAATCTACGACACGTGAGCCAACATTCGCCTTACGCTCAACCAAGTGGCATTTTTCCAATCGATTAAGAGCTTCTCGTAATGTTGAACGACTTATTTCAAATTGCTTGGCTAGGCCTGGTTCACTAATTTTACTGCCTGCAGGAATATGACCTTCAACAATCGCATGCTGGATTTGCTCAAAGACTTTATCTGCAGTTGTAACCGCTTGGGGTTGAGTTGGATTAACAAGCGCCATTAATATTGTCGACAATTTATTTAAGATATCCGAATGGTAGACTATTTGCGCTGATAGTCAAGCCAAACAGACAAGATTGTCGACAATTAACACTAAAGTTGTAGAAGAAATTCTATTTACCACTAGAAAATAAAACAAATTGTAGACAAATCAAGTTAAAAAGACTGTCCTACTCATCTAGATAAGCGAATACAGACAAATGAGAGAGCGAAATAGCCAATACGTTGCAAAATAAACCTTCATTCGCTAATGCTTTTTCACTCAATGAACATCGATTCACTCAACCTAAACTGTAAGCTATTCCCTAGTTGAAAAATCTGTGAATAAGTTGTTACTTAGCCGTTCATAATTGGTGTAACACATGTAGATAAAAAAGCAGAAAATTAAAATAAAACACTATTTATCAATCAGTTAAAATTTATTGTTTTTTTATTCGCATTTAACCAAGATTGCACTACAATTAATTCTACGGATTAAATATCAACCAATGATGCTCGCAACTTTTTGGCTTGGTGCTTGTCACATAACCTGTTAATTAGCGCACGGCTCATCTCCTTTTTGAGCCATCCCCTAGGCCCGAAACTTACCAAAAGTTTCGGGCTGTTTTTATCTGGGGTACCTAATAGTTAACACAGATTAAATAAGCGTTTGTAATTATTACTTGATATTTGGGCAATATGTTCGACTGACTGACCTCTGATACTCGCCAAATGTTTTGCTACCTCTACAACATAGGCAGGTTGGTTCTGTTTGCCGCGATAAGGAACTGGTGCTAAATATGGGGCATCCGTTTCAATTAATATTTTATCATCAGGGACTTGCTTTGCCACTTCACGCAATGCACTGGCATTTTTAAATGTCACTATGCCTGAAAAAGAAATATAAAAACCCATAGCTATTGCTTGCTTCGCCATATCCCAAGTTTCAGTAAAGCAATGTAAGATACCACCGACTTTTTCCGCATGCTGTTGACGCAAAATATCTAAGGTATCCTGTTGTGCATCCCGGGTATGAATAATCAGCGGTTTATTAAGCTCTATTGCAGCTTTAATATGCTTTTCAAATGAGTCTAACTGTAATGCTTTAGTTTCTGGTGCATAAAAATAATCTAAACCTGTTTCACCAATAGCAATCACCCTTGGATGACGAGCAAGTTCGATCAACCTATTTAGGTCGGTTTTATCTTCTTGGTTTAGTGGATGTGTGCCACAAGTTAGTAGAACATTGTCGTATTTGGCCGTTTTGTCTGCCATTGTGGGAAAATCATCTAAGGTAACGCTGACGCATAACATTTGCTCAACCTTCGCTAAGCTGGCCGCCTCAACAACCGTATCTAAGTTATTGTCAAATAAAGACAGATCAAGGCGATCTAAATGACAATGAGAATCTATAAACAAAAATTTACTCCTAAATTAACTGTGGACTATGGTGCCAGCAAATTTTACATCGTTAATGTTGGCTCAGATGAGTTAAGTAAGCGACCTATGGCCTTTTCAATTTGGTTACGCATATTTTCAGGATCTTCAACAAAAGAAATGCCAATACCCGCAGGCGTACCATGCTGAACTCCGATGGGGGTTAACCAACAGACTTTACCGATAATTTCTGACGCTTCTAGCGAGTCAGGCAATAGCACTTGTAATTTAATATCCGCACCTAGTTCAAAACTTTCAGTGGTTCGAACAAATAGCCCACCATTTTTGACAAATGGCATATAGGCTTGGTACAAATCTTTATCGGTAACAAATTCTAAATAGAGCTCTTCCATTTCATTCCCTTAATTACTCATAACTAATTGAATATCAACTAATAGTTTTTCTAAACCTAACTCATGATTAAACTGACTATAAGTCACCACCTTTTTATTATAGCTATTAATTAATTGATATACTTGATATAATTCATCTCGCTTTTGTCCAAAATACTCAGCCATAGCCTGTGGTGCTATATCGCTAGCTTCGGTGAAGCTTCCCCATTTCGCTGCATTTCTGAATAAGTCGACTGTCATCTTCTCAAGCCATCGCAGGTTATGGGGCTGTTGTTCGAGAGTAGCCAACAATGTCATGCGTTGTTTACCGTGATACAAAAATGACACAAATTGCTTAGAAATTGCTTTAAACGCTTGGTTTACTTCATTATCAGTTAGTTCCGCAAGATGAGATAAATTAATAAACGCATCATCACTGTGCTGATTAAGCTCATTAACGAGATGTTTACCAACCGGTGGACGTAATTGAATTTGCCGACAACGACTAATGATAGTGGGTAACATATGCTGAACATCATTGACCAATAAAATGACATAACTCTTTGGTGTAGGCTCTTCTAGTGTTTTTAATAATGCATTTGCGGCAGATTCAGTCATTTGTTCAGCCGCGAGGATCATCACAGTTTGATTACGGCCTAATTGAGCTGTTTTTTCAAAAAAACGGCTGGACGCTCTTATCTGTTCAACCCCTATGCTATTTTTCTCTGCTGCTATTTCAAGATGATCAGGGTGTGTTTGCTGGATAAACAAATGACAAGCTTTACACTGTCCACAAGGGCTAGTAAATGTATCATCTATAACATTCGATGGTGATGTGTTTTGTGATAGCTCACAGGCTAATGTTTGTGCTAGCCAATGAGCCAGCTCATATTTTCCAGCGCCAGCAACCCCGGAAATTAACAAAGCATGAGGTAAGGTGCTCTGATTGATTTGTTGAATTAAGTGCTCTTTTTCAGAGACTAACCAAGACTTCATTAACAACTCACCTTCCACGAAGAAATGCTGTTATCTTTTTTCATTCTACCATCAAGCATATTGAGCCAATAAGTTATCGATAATTTTTAGTACTTGTTCTAACACTTGAGTTTTAGACTGAGCCGCATCTATCACTGAAAAGTTATCTGGCTGCTGCTGCGCTTGGAGTAAATAACCATTACGAGCTTTGACTAGAAAATCCATTTTTTCATCTTCTAACCTATCCAGCCCTTCTCCCCGACTTTTCACGCGTTTAAGCCCTTCAAGCGGATCTAAATCTAAAATAATATTCATCTCAGGTTTAAAACCATGCAAAGCTAACTCGTTAATTTGGCTGATAGTCGCTAAATCAATGCCGCGAGCATAATGTTGAAAACTAAATGTTGCTGCATCAAACCGATCCGAGAGCACTATTTTTCCCTCTGCGATAGCGGGCTTTATTTTTTCAGCTAAATGTTGTGCTCGACCAGCACCAAAGAGCATTAACTCAGTAAGATCACACATCTCTGGTGTAGATGGGTCTAAAATAACTTCTCGGATTTTTTCACCAATAGGTGTGCCGCCTGGTTCTCTGGTTAAAACCACGGAGAAACCTTTTTCCGTTAAGTAGCGCGCAACTTCATTGATCACTGTTGTTTTACCAGCACCATTGCTGCCATCAAAAACAACCATAAATCCTTTATTCATATTCTCTCTCTATGTTAACTCGCTAACCCAAAGGATTTACGCATCTCAGTCACTGTTATAAAGTAAATAACATTTACCCTGTTCTAAAAGCTGGCATTTTCGCAAATTAGATCAACAAACTCAATGTAATGACATCGCTTGTTTATAGCCAATACTTAAGATTATTGCCTATTGTGCGTTAAATCTAATGCAAAGCCAAAGTATTCTATTTAACGTGTTGGCTTTCAAACATAATGACTGATTAAACTCAACAAAGATCCAACTTTGGTTCACACTAATATCATCAATACCCTAGTGTTCAAATAGTGTCAGCAGCACCTTGCCCTAATTTAACTGATACTTAGCAACCGCTTTATTATGATCAATTAAGTTAGTTGAAAAAATATGTTTACCCGCGCCATCACTTACAAAATATAAGTAATCGCTGCCACTGGGTTGTAACGCAGCGTGTAATGCGGATAAACCCGGCATTGCAATAGGTGTGGGTGGCAGACCATCAATTCGGTATGTGTTATAAAGCGTTCTCTCTCTTAAGTGTTGACGCGTTATATCCCCTTTATATCGCTCACCCAAGCCATAAATAACCGTTGGATCTGTTTGCAGACGCATGCCTTTTGCTAAGCGATTAATAAACACGGAGGCAATTATTTCATGTTCAGCATGTCTGCCACTTTCTTTTTCTATGATAGATGCCATGATCAATGCTTCATAAGGGGTATTATAAGGCAAACCAGTCGCTCTATTTTGCCATGCTGTACTGAGCTCCTGCTGCATTTTTTGATAGGCACGTTGTAATATTTCTATGTCGCTGGTGTTATGAGTAAATGCATAAGTGTCTGGGTAAAACAACCCTTCGGGGTGCTTATGCTCAAGATCAAGTCGTTGTGCAACTGTCTGATAGATATCTTGGCTTTTCTCTATAGTGTGACGAATATGCTGATTATTTTGTAACAAGGTGAGCCATTGCTTTAACGTTGAACCTTCAATAAAAGTGATACTAAATTGATGCTCAGTCCCATTAACGACCATTTGTAGCACATCTTTTAATGGCTGCTTTGGTGATATTTGATAAGTCCCTGCTTTTATTTGCGCTAAATTAGGGTAAATTCGCACATAACTTCTCAACCAAAATCGATGTTCAATTACTCCTAATATTTTCAATTTTTTGGCAAATTGATTAAATGAAGCACCTTTATTCAGAGTGAATAACTTAGGGGATGTTAACGTATTGGGTTGTGCCAATTGATAATGCGAGATTGTAACGAAAGTAACACCTAACAGTAGGGAGACTAATAAAGAGACAAAAAATATTTTTTTTAATGTGCGCAACTATCTACTTCCTTGTGGATTGACTTAATAAAAATTGTTCTCGGTAATGTGCGACCATATCGACATTTAGCGAACGTCCTTGATAACATTTCACTGGCACGATTCCCATAATACTATTACAAATAAACATAGCTTCAACATTTTTTAGCTGAGCGAAACTCGTTTTAACTACATTTATATGTGCATCATGTTCAAGCAACTTTTTTCGATAAATACCTGCAACCCCTGAATCGGTTAGCTCAGGTGTTTGTAACTCTCCTTGTTTAAACCAAAACACATTAGCGCAACTAGTTTCTATCACTTCATTGTTGATATTTGATACCAAGAGGTCATCACAAGGCAGTTGATCAAGCTCAGCTCTAATAAGCACTTGCTCCAAGCGGTTAAGATGCTTCAAACCTTTTAATAATGGATTAATGCCTAATTGCAGTTCACTGTTCTCTAGGGTGACACCTTGCTCTGACCACTGTTGATAATGAGCAGGTAATGGGTGAACACTAATAATACGTTGAGCATTATCGGCACCTACACGTGAGTATCCACGACCACCACTACCAGCAGTGATCATAATTTTTACCACGGCATTATCAACCCCTGAAATTGCTTGAGAAATTTCAGGCAATAACCTCTGATGATGATAACAAATACCTAAATAATGACAGCCTTGTGATAAACGAGATAAATGCTCAGCAAAATATTCAATCTCACCATCGATCACTTTCGCCGTAGTAAAAATGCCATCGCCATAAGCTAAACCGCGATCATTAATCGGAATTTGTTCTGTCGCTTGTCCATTTACCAAGCAATTTGTCATAGCGGAAGGTATCCACAAAAATAAAGCGAATAATAGGATTATATTGACTACGCGATAAATTTACTACTAATAAAAAAGCCTGAATGTAACGAGTACATTCAGGCTTATTAATTGACTTGTAAGCAAAAATTTAATGGTTGCTCAGAAACATCAAACTTTTTTAAACACTAATGAACCGTTTGTGCCACCAAAACCAAATGAATTACATAACGCATATTCAAGATCTACATCACGTGCACTTCCTCGAATGTAATCAAGATCACAGCCTTCACTTGGTGCATCTAAATTAATTGTCGGTGCCACTTGGTTATTAAATAATGACTGAATAGTAAAGATTGCTTCTACCGAGCCAGCAGCACCTAATAAATGCCCTGTCATTGATTTGGTTGAACCAACCATGGTTTTATTCGCATAATCACCAAAAACAGATTTCACTGCATTGGTTTCTGCAATATCACCTGCTGGCGTTGACGTTCCATGCGCATTAATATAACCAATTTTACTGACATTAACATTGGCATCTTTTAAAGCATTTTTCATTGCTAATGCCGCACCTGCACCATCTTCCGGTGGCGAAGTCATGTGATAAGCATCACCACTCATGCCAAAGCCAACAAGCTCAGCATAGATAGTCGCGCCACGCGCTTTGGCATGTTCATATTCTTCAATCACAACAATGCCTGCGCCATCACTTAAAACAAAACCATCGCGGTCTTTATCCCAAGGACGACTTGCCGCCTGAGGATCATCATTGCGAGTTGATAACGCTCTAGCAGCACAAAAGCCACCAATGCCTAACTCGGTCGATGCTTTCTCAGTACCGCCAGCTAACATTGCGTCGGCATCACCATGTGCGATCATCCGCGCGGCATGACCAATATTATGAACACCTGAAGTACAAGCCGTCACAATCGCAATATTAGGGCCTTTCAAGCCAAGTTTAATCGATAGATGCCCTGCTGCCATATTTAAAATGGTTGATGGACAAAAAAACGGAGATAGTTTTCTCACACCACCTTTTAAATACTTACTGTGGTTTTCTTCGATTAAGGTTAAGCCACCAATACCTGAACCAACTGCCACACCAATACGTTCAGCATTATCTTCAGTAATTTCTAAACCAGAATGATTAAACGCCTGAATACCAGCGGCTAAACCATATTGAATAAACAAGTCCATTTTTTTGGCATCTTTTCTCGCAATGCCATAACTTTCAGGATCAAAATCTTTAACAAGACCAGCAAATTTGGTAGGAAATTGGCTTACATCAAAATGTTCTATGGTCTCGATACCACTCTTGCCTGCTAATAAGTTTTGCCAAGTAATATCAGCACTATTACCCAAAGGGGAAAGCATACCGTAACCGGTCACTACAACACGTCGCATTGCTCGAGTTGCCTCCGTAGAGTTAAGTTTGAAAGGTTATATACGCCTACATAAGGCAGCTATATAATTTGAGATTTAGTGGTTATGTTTACTGCTATTTTATAAAGAGCAGAAACAAATCAGGCGGTGAATATACCGCCTGAAAAATTCTTAATGTATGCTGTGATTACTGGTTAGCAGTAACGTAATCAATCGCTGCTTGAACAGTAGTGATTTTTTCAGCTTCTTCATCAGGAATTTCTGTATCAAATTCTTCTTCTAACGCCATTACTAATTCTACTGTGTCTAGAGAATCTGCGCCTAAGTCATCAACAAAAGATGCTTCATTTTTTACTTCATCTTCGCTTACGCCTAATTGCTCAACAGTAATTTTTTTTACGCGTTCTTCGATAGTACTCATTTTTTTTCCTTTACTAGAAAATACAATTTTTCAAAATTGCGTGTAGTGTATTCGTCTACAGCTTAGCTTGCAAGCTTCTAATTTTGCTTTTTATGCTGGTCTAACCTGTAAACAGTTAATTTATTATGCTTACTTAACATGATTTTTCAAGACTATTTTTGAATAAAAGTCTCAATTAAACCATGTACATACCACCATTTACATGTAATGTTTCACCCGTAATGTATGCCGCACAGTCAGAAGCTAAAAAGGCAACTGAATTGGCGATCTCTTCTGGCTTCCCTAAACGGTTCGCAGGTACTTGAGAAAAAATACCTTCTTTTTGCTCATCCGTTAACGTTTGTGTCATATCAGTATCGATAAAGCCTGGTGCGACTGTATTGACAGTAATACCTCGTGAAGCAACTTCTCGTGCTAAAGATTTAGTAAATCCAATTAAACCAGCTTTAGCGGTCGCATAGTTCACTTGACCGGCATTACCCATAGTACCGACGACTGAACCAATATTAATAATACGACCTTGACGTTTTTTCATCATAGAACGTATGACTGCTTTACTGAGTTTATACACTGAAGATAAATTGGTTTCGATAATATCGTCCCACTCATCATTTTTCATACGCATAAATAAGTTATCACGAGTAATACCGGCATTATTTACCAAAATATCTACACCACCAAATTGCGCTTTAATGGTTTCAAATAAGCTCGCAATGGATTCATCGCTGGTTACATTTAACACTAAGCCTTGACCTTGTCCTAGGTATTCACTGATTTTCTCAGCGCCATGTTCTGATGTGGCTGTGCCAATGACTTTAGCACCTAATGACTGCAATTGAACGGCGATTGCTTTACCAATACCGCGACTAGCACCAGTCACTAAGGCGACTTGTCCTTCTAATGTAAACATAGTTATTCCTATTGTATAATTTCTTTTGCTTTCGTTAATGATGCTTGATCATTAACTGAAACACATGAGATTGATTTATCAATTCGTTTAATTAAACCTTGCAATACTTTACCGGGCCCTAATTCGAGCACTGTATCAATACCAGCTTGCGCAAGCTTTTCAACCGTTTCTGTCCATCTTACTGGGCTGTAAAGTTGTCGTACTAATGCCTCTTTAATCGCATCAATTTCTTGCTCATCGGCAACATCAACATTATTGATCACAGGAAGTTCAGGCTGAGCAAAGCTCACGTCATTAAATTGCGTAGCTAGTTTATCAGCGGCGTCTTTCATTAACGCACAATGTGATGGTACGCTAACTGGTAAAGGTAAAACACGCTTTGCTCCAGCTTCTTTACAAAACTCACCAGCACGGTCAACAGCTTCTTTATTGCCAGCAATAACTACCTGACCTGGAGAGTTGAAGTTAACCGCAGAGACAACTTGATCCTGCTGCGCTTGTTGACAAGCAGCAATAATTTTATCATCGGCTAAACCAATCACCGCTGCCATAGCCCCTACACCCTCAGGCACAGAAGTCTGCATAAACTCACCGCGTTTTTCAACAAGTTTTACGCCATCTGTTAATGATAACACTCCCGCACATACCAACGCTGAGTATTCACCTAAACTATGACCTGCGATCATTGAGGGCTTAATACCGGTTTCTTCAACCCACAAACGCCACAACGCCACACTTGCGGTTAATAACGCAGGCTGAGTGTAATTAGTTTGATTCAGCTGTTCAGCTGGTCCTTGTGTGATAAGCTCCCATAAATTGTAACCTAACGCAGCAGATGCTTCCGCAAAAGCAGATTGTACAATATCGTTATCTGAAAAATCTTTGAGCATACCGACGGCTTGTGAGCCTTGCCCTGGGAAAATAAAAGCGAGTTTATTTTGCATTATATTACCTAAGCTATTGAGTTTTACACAGCAAATAGATTGTTAAACAATATCAGCTATGTAGTGTTAATTTACTTAAACAACGCAGCATGATAGAGCAAATTAATCGAGAGGCTCTTTCAACCCTTGCTCAAGCGTTATTTTAATTTTTTCTGGTACCTGCCGCTCAACTTCTTTAACAGCTTCTAAGATAGAAGCATAAAAAGCACTGACACTCGCATTACCATGACTTTTTATCACAATTCCGCGCAATCCTATCAAACTTGCACCGTTATACTGGTCGGGGTTCAAGGATTTAAACAGTTTTTTTAATGATGGCGCCAATATTTTTCCCATCAAACGCGCAAATAAGTGTTGTGATAACACCTGTTTAAGCTTCTGATAAACGAGTCTTGCCACACCCTCACAGGTTTTTAATGCAACATTGCCGACAAAGCCATCACAAACAATTACGTCCGCTTTATTGTTGAAAATATCATTACCCTCAACAAAACCAACATAATTTATCGCAGGATTACCTTTTAATTTTGTCGCTGCCATCTTGATATGATCACTGCCTTTAATGTCCTCTTCACCCATATTAAGCAGTGCCACTCTTGGTGTGCTAATTCCATCAACCTGCTCTGCCATCACAGAGCCCATCACGCCAAATTGGTATAAAATATTGGAATCACAAAAGACATTAGCACCTAAATCTAACATAAAAACATGCTGATTAACTGAATGGGTCGGTAGCGAGGATATTAATGCAGGACGTTCAACGCAAGGTAGCGTTTTTAACGCAAAATGTGCCATCGCAAATAGTGCACCGGTATTGCCCGCACTCACACACGCTTGTGCTTGACCTTCATGCACTAAATCTAATGCTTTTCGCATCGATGATTGTTTTTTATTTCTCAGGGCAAACGTCGGTGATTCATCCATTGCCACGGTTTCGTTCGCGTGAACAATAGATAATTGAGGATGAGTATGGCAATGATGTTTTGCCAGAGTACTGCGAATAACTTCTTCGTCACCACAAAGCATCAAATACAATTGTGCTGATTGTTGAACTGCTTGAATTGCAGCAGGGATCGTTACAAGGGGGCCTTTATCGCCCCCCATAACATCTAACGCTATGGTTAGATTATTCAAAGTATTGCTACCAAGTAAAAGCTTATTTAGCGATTACTTTAACACCTTTGTAAAAGCCGTCAGCTGTTACGTGGTGACGACGGTGTGTTTCACCCGATACTGAATCTACTGATAAATTTTCAGCTGTTAATGCATCATGTGAACGGCGCATGCCACGTCTTGAACGAGACTTTTTGCTCTTTTGAACTGCCATTTCCTAACTCCTAAAATCGATTGGTAACAATTAGTGTTACTTAAGTTTTTTTAATACGTCAAATGGATTCGGCTTATCATGCTCTTCAGGTAATTCCCCCCAAACACTATCAGCCGGAGACTGGCAGTCTTTCAGGTCATGCCTTGGTATTAATGGAATCGCAAGCATTAACTCATCTTCCACTAACTCTCGCAAGTTAACTTCACCATTTTCATCTAATTCAATTGCATCATAATATGATGGCAAGCTTTCAGCAGCTTCTGCATTTTTCACCGGGCTAAATGTAAAATCTAACGCCAGTTCATAATCAAAAGTATCAGTACACCGCTGACACGTTAAACTTACCGATGCCGATCCTTTACCTGATATTACTACCAAGCCAAGCTCATCCACATCAAAATTAAATTTAACATGTACATGCTCACTGTTGTTTTGACAAACAGCAAGCAATCTATTCATTTCCGATAGTTCAAATATACCCTCACACTCAAGTCTACGTTGAGCACTTTTGTATGGATCGATTGTTATCGGAAGCTTAAGATTCTGCATAAGGCGCGCATAATAATGCCGTTAGCGCCCAGTGTCAAAAGAAAATTAGCGAAATCCGTTTAATTTTTCAATAACGCCCTCATATTAGCAAAATCTGTTTAATTTTTGTATGGCTAGCTCACAATGAATACACCCACTATCGTTTTAGGTTCAACTTCTCCCTTTCGAAAAAGTTTACTTGAAAAGCTTAATATTGCTTTTGAATGTGCCAAGCCTAATATTGATGAAACACCGTTACCTGATGAAACACCACAGGTATTAGTTGAACGTTTAGCAAAATCGAAAGCACAAGTAGCCGCTAATGGAACTCAAAATGCTTTAGTCATTGGCTCAGATCAGGTAGCAACTTGCGATGGTGAAATATTAGGAAAGCCTCACACCAAAGAAAACGCCATTAAGCAACTGAAAAAATTTAGCGGAAAATGTGTCACTTTTTACACGGGCTTATGTGTATTTAATAGTCAAACCAGTGAAACCACAAGCCTGGTTGAACCGTTTAACGTGTATTTTAAAACGCTAAATGAGCAAGACATTATTAACTACATTGATGCTGAGCTACCGTTAAATTGTGCGGGTAGTTTTAAAAGTGAGGGCTTAGGCATTTGCTTATTCGAAAAACTTGAAGGCGATGATCCAAATACCTTAATCGGCTTACCATTAATCAAGCTTATTCAGCTATTAAATGAACATGGCTACAACCCGCTCGCTCATCAATTAAAATAACTATTAGCTAACAAAATCACCACAACAACCGTTGTGGTGATTACAGAGAATGGTTACAGCCTTGTCAAAATCAAAACATAAGGAGATAAGCCTTTACAACTCGCCCTTGGGAGTTCATTAGCCTATTATTTATATTAACTAGGCAATTGAACCAATCGAAGTATTAATTTGCTGTAAAACCGCATGTGGGTCTTGTGCTTTGGTAATAGGTCGGCCAATAACAAGGTAATCAACCCCCACCGATACCGCTTGCTCAGGCGTCATAATGCGTTTTTGATCGTCTGAACTTGAACCTGCAGGACGAATCCCCGGAGTCACTAACTTAAACGATTGACCTAATAGCGTTTTTAATGATTCAGCCTCGTGTGCAGAGCATACCACACCGTCTAACCCTGCTTGTTGCGTTAACTGAGCTAAATGCTTGACCTGCTCAGCTGGTGATTTAGTAATTCCTAAACCTGCCAAGTCTTCTTCACCCATACTGGTTAACACTGTTACGGCAATTAACAAAGGCGCTTTATCGCCATAAGGTAAGAGTGCTTGCTTCGCTTTTTCCATCATTTTAACGCCGCCTGACGCATGCACATTAACCATCCACACACCAAGTTCAGCCGCAGCAGACACGGCTTTAGCAACCGTATTGGGAATATCATGAAATTTGAGATCTAAAAACACATCAAAACCACGATTCACTAATGCTTTGACAAATTCAGGGCCAAAATAAGTAAACATCTCTTTACCGACTTTCAAGCGACAATCACTTGGCTTAATTTTATCCACAAAAGCTAGCGCATCCGCTTGATTATCAAAATCTAGTGCCACTACTACTTTTGGATCGCTCATTTCTATTCCTTAATTATCTTCTTTTTAAAATCTCAATAATAGCCATTATACAAGTAATCTTTGTATTTGAAGACAGTTAATTCAATATCGAGGAAAAGAAACGGAGTTTATAAGTATAAATGTGTATCTTTGACAAAGAGATTGGATTAACTGGCAAAAAAGACAAGGTTACTCACCTTCTAGGCCACGCACAGGCTTCAATGTTTCCCAATCGTGACAAGACGGGCAAGACCAATAATGAGTACTACTGTTAAAACCACAATTACGACAATTATAGCGTTGCTTAACATTCAAATAAGCAGACACTAACTCCTTTATCATGGCTAAGTTTTCACTGTCTTGCTCTGGTTCGTTCATTTGCATTTTAATAAAATGCTTAAAGCCGCGGATAGTGGGTCGCCTTTTTAACGCCGACAGCATAAACTCTTGTGCTTTTACGTAACCATGTTTTTCATCTACACAAGAGAGATACTTAATTAATGCACTACTTGCACCAGTTTCATCGTACACTTTCTTAATAAATTGATAAAACTCATCATCAGCATCTAACTGATGATAACAATGAGCCATTTGCTCGATAACATCTGGGAAAAACTCACTATCTTGACTATAAATTGCTCGATAGCATTGACACGCCTCGTTATACTGCTGATGGTCTTCATACACTTTAGCCATTAACCAATTAGCTCGGCATGAATTCGGATCACATTTTAATGCGTTTTCAAGCAATTCGAGTACTTCAATAAATTGATCTTTAGCTAAAGCATCTGTCGCTAACTCACAATAAAAGTTTGCTAACGTATGTAATAACTTTTTATCTTGAGATTTAAAGATCGCTTTTTTTAATTCTATGCCATGGTGCCAATCTTTGGTCGATTGGTATATTTGTAGTAAATAGGTGAGTGAACGCTGAGAAAATACTTTAGACTTTAATAAGTTATGAAACATAGATTCGGCACGATCATATAACCCTGCCGTTAAAAAATCTTTGCCCAATTCAAACGCTGCTTGTTGCTTGGCCTTCGTTGGTAAATGTTTTTGCCTAACAAGATGCTCATGTACTCTTAAGGCGCGATCCAGCTCCCCTCGCTTGCGAAACAAGTTAGCCATAGCAAAATGCGCTTCAACAGTATCATCTTCTACCGTTAACGTTTCTAGCAGATATTCAATGGCTTTATCCTGTTGGTTAGACAACAAATAATTAATACCCGTTGAATACTTTATTGATAAGTCCTGCTTTGCACTATGATCTCGCTGCTTGACGCTATTACGCCCCATAAACCAGCCATATGCCATTGCGACAGGCAATAGAAGAAATAAAAGTTCTAACATTGATTTGCTATCAACCTATTTTATACCGTGCCTTTCGTCGATTTAAACTTCAAGACCTTCACAAGTTTCCATAGTACAGCAAAAAGCAACCCAAGTATAAAACCAATAACAGTAAATAAACTCACTGCGGCAGCTACCGATAGTTCTGTGCGTGCAATAAGGTAATTTAAAGTGATCATCTGGTCATTCTGACTGCCGAAAATAAAAGCAACCATTAAAAGCAGTAACATTAATATAATTGTTATGTAAATTCGCACAATAAACCTTTTCGTTAAACCTTTATCAAAAAAAAACGGCATGCCCATGCATGCCGTTTTTAGTATAAATACTAATTTACGCTAATGAAAGGTTAACCCGTTCACGTAATTCTTTACCCGGTTTAAAATGAGGAACATACTTACCAGCAAGTTCTACTGACTCACCAGTTTTTGGGTTCCTACCAACGCGTGGAGCGCGATAATGCAAAGAGAAACTACCAAAGCCTCTAATTTCAATACGCTCACCTTTAGACAAGGTTTGCGCCATCATTTCTAGAATTTCTTTAATAGCCTGTTCTACTTCTTTTGCAGATAAATGACTTAATTTGTCTGCTAGTCTTTCAATGAGTTCTGATTTGGTCATTAGACCCTCCAGTGTTCATTTAGCATCACGCCAATGGTTTTCATTACAAGGAGAAAACTAATCATTTAGCTTTCTCCTCATCCCGGCTAAAATTAGTTTTTAGCGTTTTTAAACGCTGCTGCCATAGCACTTAAACCAGTATCTTCACTTTGGTTTAAGCTATCCATTGCTTCACGTTCGTCAGCTTGATCTTTCGCTTTGATTGATAAGCTAATAGTGCGGTTCTTACGATCAACACCCATAAACTTAGCTTCTACATCATCACCAACAGATAATTCTGTTGAAGCATCTTCAATGCGATCACGAGAGATGTCAGATACACGCAAGTAACCTTCAACACCTTCTGCTAATTCAATCTTAGCACCTTTAGCGTCTACTTCAATTGCCTTACCTGTAACAATAGCACCTTTTTTGTTATCTGCAAGGTATTGATTAAATGGATCATCTTCAGTTTGCTTAACACCTAAAGAGATACGCTCACGCTCTGGGTCAACTTGTAATACCACAGCTGAGATTTCATCACCTTTCTTGTATTCACGAACAGCTTCTTCGCCGCCAGCCCATGAAATGTCAGATAAGTGAACAAGACCGTCGATACCACCGTCAAGACCAATGAAGATACCAAAGTCAGTGATTGACTTGATCTTACCGCTAACTTTATCACCTTTGCTGAAGTTCTTAGCAAATTCTTCCCAAGGGTTCGGGATACATTGCTTAAGACCAAGAGAAATACGACGACGTTCTTCATCGATTTCTAATACCATCACTTCAACAGTGTCACCTAAGTTAACCACTTTAGATGGGTGAATGTTTTTATTTGTCCAATCCATTTCAGACACGTGAACTAAACCTTCAACGCCTTCTTGGATTTCAACAAAACAACCGTAATCAGTTAAGTTAGTTACACGACCAGAAAGTTTAGCACCTTCAGGGTAACGCTTAGCAATAGCTACCCATGGATCTTCGCCTAACTGCTTCATACCTAGAGATACACGAGTACGCTCACGGTCGAACTTCAATACTTTAACTTGGATCTCGTCACCAACGTTTACAATTTCACTTGGATGTTTAACACGTTTCCATGCCATATCTGTGATATGTAATAAACCGTCGATACCGCCTAAGTCTACGAATGCACCGTAATCAGTTAAGTTCTTAACGATACCTTTAACTTCGATACCTTCAGCTAACGATTCTAATAATGCATCGCGTTCTACGCTGCTTTCAGATTCGATAACAGCACGACGAGAAACAACTACGTTATTACGCTTTTGGTCAAGCTTAATAACTTTGAATTCTAAATCTTTGCCTTCAAGGTGAGCTGTGTCACGTACTGGACGTACATCAACTAATGAACCTGGTAAGAAAGCACGAATGTTGCTAACTTCAACCGTGAAACCACCTTTAACTTTACCGTTGATAACACCGATAACAGTTTCTTTTTCTTCGTACGCTTTTTCAAGTACTTGCCATGCTTCATGACGTTTTGCTTTTTCACGAGAAAGTATTGTTTCACCGAAACCATCGTCAGTAGCGTCTAATGCAACATCAACTTCTGCACCAACTTCAATTTCTACTTCACCAGCAGAGTTTTTAAATTGGTCAATTGAGATAACAGATTCAGATTTTAAGCCGGCGTCAACTAAAACGTTGTCTTTGTTGATGGCTACCACGGTTCCTTTGATAATTGAACCAGGACGTGTTTCGATTTCTTTTAAACTTTCTTCAAAAAGTTGTGCAAAATTTTCAGTCATAATATTTATATGAGCTCAGAGTTTTAATCCAATCAACTTACATGTTTCATGGGGTTATTAATAAGACCTAATGTATCCTTACTTTAGGCTAAATAAATTGGTTTCTCAGATTTTTTACTATTGAGACGCCAATGTTTGCGTTAATTTTTCATTAGCAAATAACATAATTTTATTTACTACTTCTTCTATCGAAAGCTCGGTAGAATCAACAATTAACGCTCCTTCAGCTGGCACAAGTGGAGCCACTTTTCGGCTCTGATCACGTTCGTCTCGTTGACGTATGTCATCCAGAAGGCGCGTGATTTTAACATCAAAGCCTTTCTCTTTCAACTGATTATATCTGCGTTGTGCGCGCTCTTCTGCGCTGGCAGTCAAAAATACTTTCACGGGCGCGTCTTTAAAGACGACTGTTCCCATATCACGACCATCTGCTACCAATCCAGGTGACACTTTAAAAGCACGTTGTCGTCTTAACAAAGCCTCTCTCACTCTTGGAAATGCGGCTACTTTTGATGCTAAAGCACCAATTTCTTCTGTACGAATTGAGCTAGTGACGTTCTCACCTTCCAAAATCACCTTACTATCGCTATCAGATGATATTTCAAACTGCACATCAAGATGTGCAGCGATGGGGATCAGAGGCTCTTCGTCTTCAACAGTTAAATGATGATGCTCAATTGCAACTGCCAATACTCGATAAATCGCACCACTGTCTAATAGGTGCCACCCTAACTGCTCAGCAACTAAACGTGCAGCAGTTCCTTTACCAGCACCACTGGGTCCATCAATGGTTATTACTGGAATGTTATCCTGCATATATATTCTCCAAATGCCGAAATCGGCGGCATTATACTGGATTTAGTTTTCAAAATCGCGTAAAAATTTTTTGTTAAATCATAAAGTAGAGACTAGCGCTAACTTATCAAAATAATCAGGAAAAGTTTTCGCCGTACACTTTGGGTCATTAATAGTGACAGGTATGCCACTTAATGCGACTAATGAAAAACACATGGCTACTCGGTGATCATTGTAGGTATCAATCTCGGCATGCTGGATAACTTTAGGAGGAGTGACTGATATGAAGTCTTCACCTTCAATAACCTCTGCTCCTACCTTTCTAAGCTCTGTTGCCATCGCTGATAAACGATCCGTTTCCTTTACTCTCCAATTATAAATATTACGAATCGACGTAGTACCTTGAGCAAAAAGCGCTGTAGTAGCAATCGTCATTGCCGCATCCGGAATATGATTCATATCCATATCTACCGCAATCAATGGTTTGCCTTTAACTGTGATAGATTCATCATGCCAAGTCACTTGTGCGCCCATTTTTTCCAGTACATCGGCAAAATGTTTATCGCCCTGCACACTTAACTTACCAACACCGTGAACGGTAATCTCGCCACCTTTGATCGCACCAGCTGCTAAAAAGTAAGATGCGGAAGAAGCATCACCTTCTACCATATAGCGCTCTACGGCTTGATAACATTGCTGACCACTAACGATAAATGATTGGTAATCATTGTTTTGCACATTAACACCGAAACGACGCATGATATCTAAGGTGATATCAATATAAGGCTTAGACACCAATTCACCCTCGATAATAATCTTTGTATCTGTTGCTAATAACGGGGTGATCATCAGTATGGCAGTTAAAAATTGACTTGAAATTGAACCGTCGATAGTCACCGTATTGCCCGATAAGGCTTTACCATGAATTTTTACCGGTGGATAATCTTTATTTTCAATGTACTCAATATCCGCATTTAATTGCGCCAGTGCATCCACTAAATGACCGATAGGTCTTTCTTTCATCCGTGGTTCACCGGTTAATATAAATTCACCGTCACTCGCAGCAAGTGCTGCACATAAAGGACGCATAGCGGTACCAGCATTACCTAAGTATAATTCCACAGGACTGCTGCTTTGAAAAAAACCATTATTGCCAACAATAGTGCACTCAGTACCGCAATCACTTAAGCGATAATCAACCCCGAGGCTTTTTAACGCATCTAACATATGCTTAATGTCATCACTCACTAATAGATTAGTGATCGTCGTAGTTCCTTTAGCGAGTGCAGCAATTAATAAGGCACGATTAGATAAACTTTTAGAGCCAGGTAAAAAGACTTCGCCATTAATTTTGTTTATTGGCTGTAACGTTAACTGCTCCATTTTATCTTTTAACCTCTTGTTCAAATTTTTTCATAAAATCCACTAACTTTTCAACGCCTTCAATCGGCATAGCGTTATAGATGCTTGCCCGCATCCCTCCAACAGAACGGTGCCCTTTCAAGGCAACAAGTCCTTGCGCTTTTGCTTGTGCTAAAAATTGCTCGTTTAACGATTCATCAACCAACCAAAAAGGAATATTCATTAAGCTACGATTTTTATCAATAATGTGATTGTGATAACAGGTACTTTGATCAACATATTGGTAGATTAATCTTGCTTTTTGCTGGTTAAGCTTAGCAATTGCACTGACCCCACCTTGATCATTTAACCATTGAAAGACTAAACCTGCTAAATACCAGGCATAAGTGGGCGGAGTGTTGTACATAGAATCATTATCTGCAATTAATTGATAATTCATGATACACGGGGTTTCTTTACGTGCATTCCCGAGTAATTGCTCATCAATAATGACAATTGTTAATCCCGAAGGACCAATATTTTTCTGTGCACCAGCATAAATCATAGCGAACTGACTAACATCAATCTCACGAGACAAGATGGTTGACGACATATCAGCAATTAATGGCACACCATTGGTATTAGGTATATCAAACATTTCAATACCATCAACCGTTTCATTAGGACAATAGTGAATATACGCTGCATCCTCACTAAGTGACCATTGCTCAGTATTTTTAACTTGTATTAAGCCATCCTTTTCTTCTACAACATTGATGGTATTAATATCACCAAAATTACGCGCTTCCTCAGCGGCAGCTTTGGACCAAGAGCCACTAACAACATAATCGGCTTTTTTTCCGACAGGTAATAAATTCAGCGGGACTGCTGAAAATTGTCCGCGACCGCCACCATGACAAAAGAGCACTTTATAATTGTCCGGTATGTGCATCAATTGTCGTAAATCGGATTCTGCTTTTTGTGCAAGTGCAATAAACTCTTTGCTTCTGTGACTCATTTCCATCACTGAACAACCGGTATCTTGCCAATTGAGAAACTCTTGTTGAGCTCGTTGCATTACTTGTGAAGGTAACATTGCAGGACCTGCAGAAAAATTATAAACACCGGACATGATAAAAATACAACCTTAATATTTTATTTACTAATAACAACGCTTATCGATATTTGGCATACCAACAAGCCTAAATTCACAATGTATAACGACGGTTTAGTCTGAAACCAAAACAGTCCTATATTTGACATCATCACTGATGCACATCCATGCACCATTGATGGTGCCTACATGGATGTAGGTACTTAGTTTTTGTCTAAAGCGGACCTACTTCCTTGGCTCTGGCATCCTGCTTCACTCTACCTCCTGCATCCATGCAATCGTGTACATCGCCGCTCTTTTACATCCATGTAACCGCGACATACCGTACTTCCTCGGCTCTGGCATCCTGCTTCGCTCTACCTCCTGCATCCAAGCAATCGTGTACATTGTCGCTCTTTTACATCCATGTAACCGCGACATACCGTACTTCCTCGGCTCTAGCATCCTGCATCCAAGCAAGTATACATCGTCGCTCTTTTACATCCATGTAACCGCGACATACCGTACTTCCTGTACATAACCCCTTGCTAACACCATCCATGGCACGCAAGGATAAATATATCCATACATAAAAAAATAGGCGGTGATTAACCGCCTATTTTAAAACTTGATGCGGTAACGCTATTCGTTATCGCCATTGTCGAGCGAAGATTGCTCTTCATGCTCACTCGTTGGCGGTGTGTCAGCTGAGTCACTCCCTTCTATAGAGCCCTCAGCGTCAGTTTCACTCGACTCATCCACTTCAATCTCATCGATACGTTGCAAGGCAACCACATGCTCATCTTCCGCGGTACGAATAATACGAACACCTTGGGTGTTACGACCTATAACACTCACTTCATTGACCCGAGTACGTACTAAAGTACCGTTATCAGTGATCAACATGATCTCGTCTTGTTCTTCTACTTGCACTGCACCAACGACTGGCCCATTACGTTCACTCACTTTAATGGAAACCACCCCTTTCGTCGCACGACTCTTCGCAGGATACTCTTCCAAGGCGGTACGCTTACCAAAGCCGTTTTCCGTCACAGTTAATATTGGACCATCATTTTTCGGCACAATTAACGAAACAACTTTCTGATCACCTTCCAGTTTAATGCCTCGCACACCCGTAGCTGTTCTGCCCATGGCTCTTAACGCATGAAGTTCTTCACCTGTTTCAGGATCAAGCTTCACGGCACCCGTTTCACTATCACGGACTTTTTCGTTAAAGCGAACAACTTTACCTTCATCAGAGAACAACATAATGTCATTCTCCCCGTTAGTAATATCAACACCGATCAAAGTATCATCATCTCTTAAATTTAAGGCAATAATACCGTTAGCGCGTTGATTTGAGTACGCAGTTAATGGCGTTTTCTTCACTGTGCCTGATGCCGTTGCCATGATGATATACTTATCTTCTTCATATTCCCTCACAGGCAATATTGCAGTAATTTTCTCATCACTTTCAAGTGGCAATAGATTAACAATCGGACGACCACGAGCTGTTCTACTTGCCAATGGTAGTTGATACACTTTCAACCAATACAACTTACCACGGTTAGAGAAACATAAAATGGTATCGTGGGTATTAGCAACGAGTAAGCGCTCAATAAAATCTTCTTCTTTCATTTTAGTGGCAGCTTTACCTTTACCACCACGACGTTGCGCTTGATAATCAGAAAGTGCTTGATACTTCACATAACCTTCATTCGAAAGCGTTACGACCACATCTTCTTCACAAATTAAATCTTCAAGTGATAAATCATGTGACGCATTAGTAATTTCAGTTCGACGCTCATCACCAAATTCATCACGAATTTGCTCAAGCTCTTCACGAATCACTTCCATTAAACGTGCTGGGCTGGCCAAAATATGCATTAACTCAGCAATTAAGTCTAATAACTCTTTGTACTCATTTAGAATTTTTTCATGTTCCATGCCCGAAAGCTTATACAATTGTAAATCAACAATTGCTTTGGCTTGCTCTGGTGTTAAGTAGTACAAACCATCGCGAATACCGTATTCAGGCTCTAACCATTCAGGGCGAGCAGCATCAGTACCTGCAGCTTCAAGCATGCTGGCAACATTACCTAAATTCCACCCCTGAGCAACAAGTTTTTCTTCTGCTTCTTTTCTGTTTTGCGAAGTTTTAACTAATTCGATCACAGGATCGATATTAGCAAGCGCAATGGATAAGCCTTCTAAGATATGAGCACGGTCACGAGCTTTACGTAATTCGAAAATAGTTCTTCGAGTCACGACTTCACGACGATGCAAGACAAACTCTTCAAGCATATCTTTTAAGTTAAATAATCTTGGCTGGCCATTACTTAATGCCACCATATTTAAACCAAAAGAGATCTGCATCTGAGTCAACTTAAACAAGTTGTTTAAAACGACCTCACCGACATCACCACGTTTAACCTCAATAACCATACGCATGCCGTCTTTATCCGACTCATCACGTAGTGCTGAAATGCCTTCTAAACGTTTTTCTTTGACTAACTCAGCCATTTTTTCAATCAAGCGCGCTTTGTTCACTTGATAAGGTAATTCATGAACCACGATGGTTTCTTTACCTGTGCTTTCATTCACTTCTATTTCAGCACGAGCGCGGATTTTCATTTTACCGCGTCCAGTTTTATAAGCTTCATGAATGCCAGCTCGGCCACTAATAATACCGGACGTAGGGAAATCTGGGCCAGGAATATGTTCAATGAGCTCTTCAAATGTGATGTCTTCATTTTCAATATATGCCAGACAACCATTGATCACTTCAGTTAAGTTATGTGGTGGTATATTTGTTGCCATACCAACCGCAATACCTGAGGTGCCGTTAACTAATAATGTTGGAATGCGGGTTGGCATTACCGCTGGGATTTGTTCTGTACCGTCATAGTTAGGGACAAAATCAACTGTTTCTTTATCAAGATCCGCTAAAATTGAATGAGAAATTTTATCCATGCGGATTTCGGTATAACGCATTGCCGCGGCAGAGTCGCCATCCACGGAACCAAAGTTTCCTTGGCCATCAACAAGCATATAGCGCATTGAAAAGTCTTGCGCCATCCGCACTATCGTATCGTAAACAGCCGTATCACCATGAGGGTGATATTTACCGATAACATCACCTACCACACGGGCAGATTTTTTATAAGGTTTATTAAAGTCATTGCCTAATACATTCATCGCAAACAAAACACGACGGTGTACAGGTTTTAAACCATCCCGAACGTCAGGTAACGCTCGCCCTACAATTACGCTCATTGCATAATCTAAATAGGAGCTTTTTAGCTCATCCTCAATATTGACTGGAGCAATATTTTTTGCCAGATCGGTCATAAAACGACGGTATCCCTAAAATTATTATTTGGAAATTATTATTGTCAAAACGCAGCACATGATACTACCACAAAGTATCGGTAGGCAGTACTGCTTTATAACATGACATTTTGCTTTGGTTAACTATCTATTTCAAGTGATTATTTGAGTGATTGAACAAAGCCGGTATTTTGAAATGGATATCGCAGCAATTAATGATGATTTATTCATCAACAAACCAATTTTGCACATAACATCCGCTATCATTCGCGCTTTTCAATAAACATTTTTCCAAACTAGGCGAACTATTAACTTTAGTTTAGAATAACCCAACTTTTATATTAGCCAGTTTGAAATTGACGCTATGACGCAAAATGTGAATCATGAAGAAATCGCCAAGTTTGAAAAAGTTGCCAGTCAGTGGTGGGAACTTGATGGCGAGTTTAAACCACTCCATCAAATCAACCCCTTACGTCGCCAATTTATCATTCAGCATGTAGAAACATTATTTGAAAAAAATATACTGGATGTAGGCTGTGGTGGTGGTATTTTAGCCGAGAGTCTGGCGCAATTGGGGGCAACAGTCACAGGTATCGACATGGGTGAAGAGCCGTTAAATGTTGCCAAATTACATGCGCTCGAATCAGGTATAAAAGTGGATTATCAAAAAATTACCGCAGAAGAGATGGCACAACTGCATGCGAATCAGTTTGATGTCGTCACCTGTATGGAAATGCTTGAACATGTCCCCAACCCACAATCTATCGTTCAGGCATGTAGCAAATTAGTCAAACCTGGTGGTTTTGTCTTCTTCTCCACCTTAAACAAAACAATAAAATCGTATTTACTCGCTATCCTTGCGGCAGAAAAGATTTTAAAGCTTGTCCCTGATGGTACTCATGATCACCAACAGTTTATTCGCCCTTCACAATTAATCGGCTGGGCTGAACACTATAACTTAAAATGTATCGATGCAGCAGGTATTCACTATAACCCGATCACTGAAAATCATAAATTGATTGATTCTTTAGATGTGAACTACATTTTGTGCTGTCAGAAGGTTTAGTAAATGACGACACCATCACAAGCTGCAAAAGGCGTATTGTTTGATCTAGATGGCACCTTACTTGATACCGCAGACGACCTTGGCAGTGCACTAAATCATGTACTTAATCAACGTGATTTTCCTTCAATAAAACCTGAGCGTTATCGCCCTGTTGCATCTGATGGTGCAAAAGGCCTGTTGGAGTTAGGTTTTGGTCAGCAATTAACTCAGTTTTGTTATGACGAATTAAGAGCTGAGTTTTTAGCTTATTATCAACACCATATTGCCGATAATACCTGTCTATATCCAGGGGTTGAGCAATTGCTTAATACGCTTAATCAACGCAATATCCCTTGGGGCATAGTCACTAATAAGCCGGAAGGTTTAACCTTATCGTTATTGCCACACTTTCCTGAGTTTGCCCAGTGTAAAGTTGTTGTCGGTGGCGATACCTTGCCGACCAGAAAGCCGGATCCACAACCCCTACTGTTTGCTGTAAATGAGCTTAATATAGAGGCAACTGATTGCTTATATATCGGCGATGCTTTACGAGATATTGAAGCAGGAAATCGTGCCCAAATGATCACCATAGTGGCACAATGGGGCTATATCAAAGCAAGCGATGACACTTCCCTTTGGCAAGCAAACTATATTGCTGAAAATAGCTCAGATTGCCTTACGTTCATTTAATCACCAAGGTGATTATTAATAAAACAATAATTATAACCCACTGTAAATTAAAGGATTTTATTTCTATATTACAATTTGTAATATAGAAATAAAAATTCTAACTAAAATAAATCTATCCAGTAAAAAAAAAGCGAAAAAACCGTTGCGTTTCCTAAAAATCAAATTTAAAAGACGGTACTAAGTTAGTTGTCACTAACTAAATAATTCTTCGTATAATCCATGCTCAAAACAGGGCTTTTTTAGTGCTTGCAATAACACTAAAACCTCATTATCTTGTGATCAGATTTAAGTTTTGCCCCAAGATGTAGTGCATTAACTCAAATTCAAATTTTTGTAAACATTCAGCTTTAATAATTAAAAAAATAATCGTAGAGATACAGGTTTTTCATGAATAACAACCTCTTTGTAACCAAACGCAACGGCAATAAAGAACCCATAGATCTAGAGAAAATCCATAAAGTAATCGCATGGGCCGCAGATGGATTAGATAATGTTTCTGTCTCACAAGTAGAGTTAAAGTCACACATACAGTTTTACGATGGCATTAAGACAGAAGATATTCATGAAACCATCATTAAAGCTGCTGCTGATTTAATCTCAGAAGAAACTCCAGATTATCAATATCTTGCCGCACGTTTAGCGATATTTCATTTACGCAAAAAGGCTTATGGTCGCTTTGAGCCACCAAAATTGTATCAACAGGTCGTCAACTTAGTTGAGGCGGGTAAGTATGATCAACATTTATTAGCTGACTATACTGAAGCTGAATTTGAACAGCTAGAGCAATTTATCGATCATCGTCGCGATCTAAATTTCAGTTATGCTGCAGTTAAGCAACTTGAAGGCAAGTATTTAGTACAGAATCGTGTGACTGGTGAGATATATGAGAGCGCCCAATTTTTATATATTTTAGTGGCGGCTTGTTTATTTGCTAAGTACCCTAAAGAAAACCGCTTAAGTTATATTGAAGGTTTCTATAACGCAATTTCAACATTTAAAATTTCACTTCCAACACCGATAATGGCCGGAGTCAGAACTCCTACTCGCCAATTTTCATCTTGTGTGTTGATCGAGTGTGGTGACAGCTTAGATTCAATCAACGCATCTTCAAGTTCGATTGTAAAATATGTCTCACAACGTGCGGGAATTGGTATTAACGCGGGGCGTATTCGTGCATTAGGTAGTACTATCCGCAATGGTGAGGCTTTTCATACGGGTTGTATCCCCTTTTATAAGCATTTTCAAACGGCGGTTAAAAGCTGCTCTCAAGGCGGTGTACGTGGTGGTGCTGCAACCTTATTTTATCCGCTATGGCACTTAGAAGTTGAAAGCCTATTAGTACTCAAAAACAATCGCGGTGTTGATGAAAACCGCGTTCGTCATTTAGATTATGGCGTGCAATTTAATAAGCTTATGTACCAACGTTTAATTAAAGGCGAATCAATCACGCTCTTTAGTCCTAGCGATGTACCAGGTTTATATGATGCCTTTTTTGAAGATCAGGAAAAATTTGAAGCGTTATATTTACAATATGAAGCCGATGATTCAATCCGAAAAAAATGTATAAAAGCAATTGAGCTATTTACTTTATTTGCTCAAGAACGTGCTAGTACTGGGCGTATTTACTTACAAAATGTCGATCATTGTAATACACACAGTCCATTCTTACCTGAAGTGGCTCCGATCAGACAAAGTAATTTATGTTTAGAGATTGCACTACCAACAAAACCATTAAATGACATCAATGATCCCGAAGGGGAAATTGCTCTTTGCACACTATCAGCATTTAATTTAGGCGCCATTGATAGTTTAGATGAGTTAGAAGGCCTAGCTGATTTAGCCGTTAGAGCGCTAGATTGTTTATTAGATTACCAAGACTATCCGATGCCCGCAGCACGAAATGCTACTATGGGTAGACGAACACTAGGCATAGGCGTAATTAACTATGCCTATTATCTAGCTAAAAACGGCCTGTACTACTCCAACGGCAGTGCAAATAACTTAACTCATAGAACCTTTGAAGCAATACAATATTATTTATTAAAAGCATCAAATAACTTAGCAATTGAGCAAGGGCCATGTCCTAAGTTTAATGAAACTCGGTTATCTCAAGGTATATTACCAATCGATACCTATAAAAAAGAGATCGATAATATTACTAATGAACCCTTACATTTAGATTGGGAGAGTTTACGAGAAAGCATTAAACAGCATGGGGTAAGAAATTCAACCGTATCAGCCTTGATGCCATCTGAAACGTCATCTCAAATCTCTAACGCTACAAATGGTATTGAGCCGCCTCGTGGTTTAATTAGCATAAAAGCAAGTAAAGATGGGATTTTGAAACAAGTTGTGCCTGAATACGCCACATTAAAAGATAACTATGAATTGTTATGGAACATCCCTAGCAATGAAGGCTATTTAGAATTAGTTGGCATTATGCAAAAGTTTATTGATCAAACCATTTCGGCAAATACTAACTATGATCCAGCTCGCTATGAAGGCGGAAAAGTTCCTATTAAACAGATTTTGAAAGATTTATTAACCGCTTATAAGCTCGGCATTAAAACCATGTATTACCATAATACTCGCGATGGCGCTGATGATAATGTTGAAGTAGAAGATGATAGCTGTGCCGGCGGCGCTTGCAAAATATAATAATAATTTGCGCTATAACATGATGCTATAGCGCAATTCTTTTCCCTCGAACGATAAAAATAGATATTTGAAACAATCCGCTTCTTTGATTGTTTCTAGGAGCAATAAATGACCTACAGTACCTTTAACCAAACTCCAAATAACGCATTACTTGAACCAATGTTTATGGGGAATAGTGTTAATGTTGCCCGTTACGATCAGCAACGTTATGTTGCATTTGAAAAATTAATTGAGAAACAGCTATCATTTTTTTGGCGTCCTGAAGAGATTGATGTATCGAAAGACAGAGCCGACTGGCAAGGACTAACCGACTCTGAAAAACATATTTTTATCTCTAACTTAAAGTATCAAACCTTACTTGATAGTATGGCTGCTCGTTCAGTGAACGCGGTATTATTACCATTAGTGTCTTTACCCGAGGTAGAAACATGGGTTGAAACCTGGGCGTTTAGTGAAACCATACATTCGCGTTCATATACCCATATTTTACGAAACTTATTTACCGATCCAAGTGAAGTATTTGATGATATTGTTGTTAATCCAGCCATCTTAAAGCGTGCTTCTTCAATCGCTAAATATTTTGATGATGTCATCATCACTACCCAACTTCTACAATCCCAAGGCGAAGGGGTTTATGATGTTGAAGGGAAATCAATTGAAGTGACAGAGCGTCGCTTGAAGGAACGTCTATTTTTAGCCATATGCTCAGTCAATGCGCTTGAAGCTATTCGTTTCTATGTCAGCTTTGCTTGCTCCTTCGCGTTTGCAGAACGAGAATTACTAGAAGGAAATGCTAAAATTATTAAGCTTATCGCTCGTGATGAAGCATTACACTTAACAGGCACTCAGCATATTCTTAATAACTGGTTTAGCGGAAAAGATGACCCAGAGATGAAAGAAATTGCTCATGAAATGCGTAATGATGGCTTACAAATTTTCCTCGATGTCGTTGAGCAAGAAAAAGAATGGGCACAATACTTATTTAAAGATGGTTCAATGATAGGCTTAAATGCTGAAATTCTAAATCAGTATATTGAATATATCAGTAATCAACGATTAGCTGCTATCGGCTTTGATGCTCCGTTTGAGATAAAGAGTAACCCACTCCCTTGGATGAATGCTTATTTGGTGAGTGACAATGTTCAAGTAGCTCCACAAGAAACAGAAATTTCAAGCTATTTGGTCGGTCAGGTTGACTCCTCTGTTTCTAGTGATGACTTTGACGATTTTGATCTTTAACGAATGGGTATCAACTTGGAACTTAGCATTAATTTTCAAGTGAGCTAGCATGTCAGATGCTAGCTCATCTTCGTCTAACGTGACCAAACGCCATACCATCGAAGTGGCACAACAAACGGTGCAATACGACCCTCAAGATAAAACGCTGCTTAATAGTCTGGAAAAGGCTAACATTGAAGTACACTATCACTGCCGTGATGGCTTTTGTGGCGCATGTCGAGTGACATTATTAACAGGCAAAATATGCTACCCCAATGGTGAGCCACTCGCCTTTGTTGGTGAAAATGAAATTTTGCCCTGTTGCTGCATTCCCGTCAGTGATGTTAGCCTAAGTATTGATTAACATAATTAGACTAGCTATTTATCAATCAACTGACGTTTGATCCCCGCTAATACATTCGACAGCTGCTGTTCAAGTTCAGCAAAGAGCTCATGATACTGTTGTGTGCGCTGTTCATTTATCGCCAGATCAAAACTCTTGGCGGCTTCAAATAATGTGTTAGCACTAATGGAACAAGCAACGCCTTTTAACGTATGAACTAAGTGTTTTAATCGCTCTAGATCATTAGCTTTAAGTGCTTGCTCAATATGCTCACCATCTTTGCCATGATCTTCGTAAAACATCAGCAATATTTCTTGAAACAAGCCATCATCCCCTAATACGTTTTTAACTCCACCTTGGTAGTCAATACCTGAAAACTCTAGTTCAGTTTCTACTGGCTGGTGATTTACTTCTGCCGCTTGAGACATACATACACCTTCACTATTGTTTCTGCGACTGTCATTAACATTAATTTGATTGCGACCGTTGGCTTTTGCTTGATAAAGTAATATATCTGCATGACGGAGCATTTCATCATAAGAAATTGTAGATGAACATTCAGTCACCAAACCCACACTAACGGTCAATGAAATCGCAATTTCTTTACCATTAGAATCAACGTTAACAGGTGTTGTTTCAACTAAATATCGGCAACGCTCACACGCTTGAATCGCATCTTGCAAAATGGTATTAGGCATGCAAACAGCAAACTCTTCACCGCCTACTCTGCCAATGATGTCATAATCTCGAAATACTGAACTTAGTATGTTCGCAAATTCAACTAACGCTTTATCTCCCGATTCATGACCATAATTGTCATTGACCTTTTTAAAAAAATCGAGATCAAACATGGCTAATGATAGACACTGATCAGCGCGTTTTGCCTGATTAATGGCTTTTTTAACTAAACTATCAAAATGACCACGATTACTTAGCTGAGTTAATGAGTCGGTATTAGCGAGTAATTCAAGTTGCTTAGTTTTTTCCATTAATACCAACGCATTCTTGATCCTAGCTAATAATATTTTTGCCGTATAAGGTTTAGTAACATAATCACTGGCACCCAATTCGAGTGCAGCAACAATTTGCTCTTCTTTCTCAGAAGCAGATAGCATGATAACGGGGAGGTGCTCAAAATTAGCCATCGGCTTGATCTGTTTTAAAGTCTCTAAACCAGTAAGACCAGGCATGTACATATCAAGTAAGATCAAATCAACTTCAATCGTTATTAATAACTGTAATGCTTGCTCCCCCGAGTTGGCCAGAACCACATCATAACCTGCTGTTTTTAAGTCAAACTCAAGTAGCCTTAAGCTAGATTTTGCGTCATCAACCGCTAATATTGTATACACTTTTTATTATTCACCTAAAGACTTCAGTCAAGTCACTGTTAAGAGGTCAATCAATTGAAACATTTATTATCATATGATGTCAGGGCGTTGACCATTCAATTTATAGCTATGTTGCACATGAAAGAGGCAACCACTGTTTGTGCTGACCTTATAAAACTCTCATCTGGTTATGCCAAATACATCACTAGAGATACTGTATGCCCTTGCTCACGCTAAGTTTTTGCATCCCTTAACTAACAAAGTGCGATATTTTCAAGGCAACCCTTAGGGTTATGACTACAATAAACAGTAGAGCTACCCTATTCATAATCACTAAGTTATTGTAATTCTACTGATAAGTAAAATAAACTCTTTGCTCAATAATACAATCTATGATGCATAAAGAAAATCAAATATCACTCAATACTTAGCTAAAAATGCTGCCAACTCTTGAGAATTAAACGGTTTACGTAAAACAGGGTATTGCCACATATTATCTTCTTCTGCAATATAACCGCTAATCGAGTACACTTTAATTGACGGGAATTTCGTTTTCACTAAAGCCACCGCATCCCGCCCTGAAATATCAGGTAAGATCATATCTGTAATAAAAATATCAAATGATTGTTCACCTTCTAAGACCGCCTCTAACGCCTTTTTATTCCCCACGTAATGTGTTTTTGCACCAATACTTTCGAGATATAATGCAACATATTCACCTATACTAACTTCATCATCTAACACCAGTACTTTTTTTCCGTCCATGGTCGAAGTCGCCACCGTTTTTTTAGCTATATCCGGTGGTTGTTTCAAAATTTTACAAGGTAAAACTAAGATAAACTCAGCGCCACCAAGCTCACTATGCCCTTCTACACGTATTTCACCATTGTATTTATACATAGTGCTATAAACATTAGCTAAGCCGAGACCATTACCCTTATTAACCGACTTACTGCTATAGAAGGGATCAAATATTTTAGATAAATCTTCCTGCTTTATTCCTATACCGCTATCTTGTACGTGAATTTCTAGTAAGTTATCAGCATTAAGTGTTACAAATATCGAAATTTTACCTATTAAGCCTTGTTCTTGAATGGCATCTTGAGCATTTAAGACTAAATTCAACAAGATATTAATAAATTCACCTTGCGGAAATTTAATCTGACATTTGATCTCATCAAAATTTAACGAAAACTCAATGGTGCTTAACAGCAATTGCTCAAATAAATATTTGTTGTCTTTAATTTCTTTAATTGGGTCGAATGTGATCATTTTCACGGTGGGTTTTCGGGTAAATGCTAATAAACGTTTAGTGACATCTTTACCTTTATCAATGGCATTTTTCACACGCTCAATATATTTACCAATATCTTGATTTCCTTGTGCAACTTTTAACTCAAGCATTTCTGTGGCGCCAAGAGCAACGCCTAATACATTATTAATGTCATGAGAAACTGTACCAAAAGTATTGCCTAACAATGCCAAACGATTGCTAATAATTTGCTGCTGTTCTTGTCGATACTTCTCGGTGACATTCTCAACAATCCAAATGTAGATTTCCTCTTCCGGTTCGAAGGTAACCGACATATCAAAAACGGAAATATATTTGTCAAAGCTGATATTGGCATATTTTATTTGTCCCTTCTCTTTCGCCAAACGTTTATACTTCATGTAATCATTAATACTAAAATTAATATAATTAAATAATACTGCGTTTGCTGAATCTACTTGTGGTGACAAATCCTGGTAGACAATATTGTCGTTTTCATTAATGAAAAATATTGGTACCTTAATGCTGTAATTGACCATGGCCATCAGTTTCAACTTTTCAATCATATCCTCTGTTTGAGAGATATCCCGAAAAACGCCAAAAATACCTAGCAACTTGCCATCAGGATCAAGTTCCACTTTACCGACTGATTCAACTTTGACTTTCTTACCCTTGGCATTGATCAACGTACTTTTAAAATGAAATCCATGCTTTTCCTCAATCGCGTTATCCACTAATAACTTAATACGAGAGCGCTCTTCCTCGACATAAAATTCAATCGCAGAATCTATACTCGGCTGGTATGTTTTAGGATGAACACCATGAATGGTATAAATGCCTTTAGACCAATATAATTTATTATTAACTAAGTCAATACGCCAATGACCTGAGTTGCCCAACTGCTCTGCCAACTGTAAGTAGCTATTTTGCTTTTTCAGCTGTGCTATTAATTTCTGCGATTCAGAAATATCTTTAACAGAGCCGAACATTTTCAATGGCTTGCCTTTATCGTACTCAAACACCTTGCCAAGCACGGTGAGCCACTTTTTATCACCTTGTTTGGTGATCACTGGATAAGTGGGGTTGATGCACGGAATATTGCCGAGAAAGTGTTGCTGCACTTGGTGATATACATCTTGCAGATCATCAGATGCTAAGTGTTGTTCCCAAAACGATGTTGTACATTGAAATTCTTTCGCTTCATAACCTAATAGCGCCATAAGTTGTGCCGAATGGTATAAGGTTCCTTGTTCAATATTCCATTCCCAAAATGCTTCTTCAATCTGTCCAACCAAGCGCTGAGTTGTTTTATCCGCTTTATTTTTTAATGCAATATCAACATAAGGGCTTTTTTCGATAAATAATAGCAAATAGTCATCCGTACCACTGACCTTCATCTGACAATGAATAATATTTTGCGCCTTATTGACTAACTGTACGACCCTTTGCGCAGGTTTATTACTTCCACTATGCGTGACAGAGTTATTATGCCGATACGAAACATAAGACGTAACGACTTTATCAGGAATTAACTGTTCAATATGCTGACCAATAATCTCTGTTGATTGATAACCAGTTAACTCTTCTGCTAATGAATTGCAATCAATGATGTTTCCATTCAGGTCAATACAAATAACACTAAATGGAAGTTGTGCCATATCAATCTTATCGAGCTCAACCGTCAAAATAGCTCATCCTCTTCATCAAGCTCATCTTCTGACTGAGAAGCACTTTGCAAAGTATTTAACTCTTTAAGTTCATCAACACTGGCTAGTGCCTTATCGAGTAAATCACCCACTTCAACAAATAATGCTTCATCTTGAGAATGCTTATTCAATGCTGTTTGCACTAAATCTGTCAAGTACTCTTCTTGTTCCATGGTCATATCCAACACATGAAAACTCATGCCTATATTTTGTACAATCTCCCCCATAACTTCTTTTTGGTGATGCTTTGATTTTTCAATCATATGTTTAGTCTTAGTGACCGCTTCTTGTATTTGATCTTGCACCGTAGTCAGCGAGTTTTTGTAAGTAATAAACGCCATACGTGCGCCTATGCACTCGATCACAGATGCAAGTGCATCAATGTAAATATCAGTATCAATAGCACCTTCTTCTAGGTTAAGAATTAATATTGAAACTAACGGATGATTGAAAATAGTACGAGTACCAAACCGATAAAGGCGCGGCTTGATTTTTAACAGCTTCATTACATCAATTTCAACGGGGGAGCATAAGCCATTTTTTGAACTAAAAAACGAAGGAGCTTCATTTAACGGGTAAAAAGCAATACACCCTTGTAAATTGGTACTATATAAATACGAAAAGACTTCATCTCGTATTTTCTCGATGGTGAAGCAGTTATTCAAACGTGAAGTTAACTGCATACAGCTGCCGTACTTCGAGGCTTGCGCCATTGAAATGTTAATCACCCGATCTTTCGAACTTAACTCATCTTCAAAATGATGAATTTGTTCTTGATAAGTAATTAATTTTTCTAATTTATTACTTAACGCGAGTAATGAAATTGGTTTAGCTAGAAAGTCATCAGCGCCGCACTCAAGCCCTTTGAGTATGGCATCTTCAGTGGCAAGCCCTGAATATAAAACAAATGACTTAGCCACATTATTTTCAGCAACCTTATCTTTAATCCAATCAGAGCCTTTTTCCTGACCTATATTTTCATCGACTAAGGCGATATCAACCATGCCAACATCAGAAATAACAGCTTCAGCACGATGTAAACAATCTGCACTATAAACAGTAAACTTATCTTCTAATGCTTCACTAAGTAACTCTAAATAACTTTGTTCATCATCTATGATCAATATTGTATGCTTAGACATCGATATACATTCCTTTACGTGATTACTTGTTATGACCCTTAATATTCCAGCAGAGAACATCAATAAATATATTAATGATTCAACTAGTTAAGCATAGTCAATAATTCACTAATTTCCCAAATAACAATTCACTCCTTTACGCAAAAAGTCCCGTGTTATTGAATTAATTCATTGAGTCAACGCAATGGTGATACCAAGCTTCAACTAAACTACCATTGTCATGATATTTTATCTGCTCACACAATTGAGCCACTAAATGCATACCACGCCCCGAAAATTTATTCTTCTGACCGCCACTTTGTTTCTCAGCGCCATTTAACACATCATCAAGTGTTGAAAAGTCAAAACCTTCGCCACTGTCTTTAACTTTAATAACGAACATCCCTCCATCAGGCACTTTAAAATAACGGATATCAATCTGTATCATTCCAACAGTTAAATGCTTAAGCCTAGTTTCCCTTTCACTAAAATATTGACTAAACCCTTCATCAGATGACTTCATCATAGAATCCAAAACTAGAACGCCATGATCTAAAGCATTAACAAACAACTCAGTTAATATGGTAAATAAATTTTGCCAATGCTCTGAGTGCCCTTCGATTTCGTTGATCTGGCTCATTGCGATGGGAATTGGATTGACACATGCCAAACGTTGTCCTCTAAGACTCAGCTGCCAATGCCATAAGGGGTCTGTCTCATCAATTAGTTGGGGAATTTTATGATGTTTCTGATTTTCAGTATTAACAATCAATGGAGATTGCCAATCACCGCATGGAATATCTATCAATGAAATATCATCTTCGTGGGGTAAACCTTGACAAAATTCTGTAACACGACTGCGCACATAATAATTCACATTGCTATCTTGCACCCCCTGGTGAGCAGCTTGTTCAAAACGTGCGACACCAAAAATATCTCCATTTTCATTTCGAGCCTCAATGATCCCATCACTGATCAAAATAACCCGATCACTATCATTAATCGATTGCACGTGAGTGCTAACATCAGTGAGTAAATTAGGCAAAATGCCTAATGGCGGATGAAACGAAGCGATTTTGTTTTTGATCTGTCCAAGACAATCAAAAATATAAACATCAGGTAACCCAGCATTGAAGATGTATACAGCGTTCTCTTGACTTGAAATTGTGACTACCGCTGCCGCTAAAAAAAAGTCAGTAGGCAATAATTGATAAAGCTGTTGGTTCAACTGTGCGACTATTTCGTTTAATGAAAAACCTTTATTTGTCATCGCTCTAAACGCTTCAGCTAATGGAATAGCCCCAATAGAGGCACGCAAACCATGCCCTGTAAAGTCACCCAGTAGCACATTTAGATCACCATTGGGATTTAACGCGGTAAGCTGTATATCTCCACTAAATAATTCAGCTGCATCTTTTATCATGCCGATTCTATCAAGGCCATAATTACGAGATTCAATCACGCTAAACATCAATTGTTCCGCAAGCTCAGCATCCTTTTGTTGTGCTTGTTGCAGTTGCTTAACTTGCCTATACAAATCACTGATCCGCTGAATAGATTTAATTTTTGCTTTAAACACCGCAGGAGTAAACGGTCGAACTAAGATGCCATCACCACCAGCTTCTATGCTATCAACATAAGCCTGTTCAGTATCAAGGCTGGTCACAAAAATAAGAGGACATAAACTATTATCTTTAGATAGCTGCTTTATTTGCCTTGCTGCCTGAAAACCGTTCATCACAGGCATATTAATATCCATTAACACTAAGTCAGGTTGATGTTCAACAAATAAAGCGATTGCACGCGCGCCATCATTAGCGGTCAGAACACGATAGCCTTCCTCTTTAAGCAAGATACTCAATACCTTACATTGCATAGGGGAGTCATCGACCACCAAAGCAAGGTTCGTATATACTTGAGAAACCCTCCTTTCTTTCTCCATCATTAACGCTCAATGGTTAGCAAACGTTGAAACTGAGCGATTTCTAAAATTTTATAAACGGCATCTGTAGGATGAGTGATTTTTAACGTGCCTGATAATTTTTCTATATGTTCTTTTAATAATAAAATCATGCCTAACGCAGAACTATCCATATAGGCAGTATCTTTTAAGTCGAGGACAAATGTCATATTATCCTTGGTATAATTGACATATGCATCTTTAAATTGCGGGTGTAAAGAGAAATCAAAACGACCTTTAATCGCAATAACAACCGTATTATCTTGCGCCAATTCCTGAACATCTAATCCCATATTGATACCTCTTTAATTTTAATTATAGCCTTGGCCGACTAGCATTTAGGGCTTCTTTCATTTGTTGTGTGTTTAAACTGGCATATGAAAGTATTGCTGAAGGTATTTTACTGAGATCATACATATCAGTATGAGCATCAAGAGCATAAGCGCTACCTGGCATTCCCCATATTAAGCTAGAATGTTTATCTTGAATAATAGTGCGAGCACCCTGTGCTTTTAACCGCAACATACTTTGAGCACCATCATTTCCCATACCAGTCAATAAAACTGCTTGCACATTATTAGCTACTGGTAATAATGATTCAAATAACACATCCACTGATGGCTTATGGCGATTCACCTCTGGGCCATCATCTAATACGCAAAAATACGCTCCATTTTTCTCGACCACGGTTAAGTGTTGATCGCCCGGAGCGATATAAGCACAGCCTTGTTTGATCTTTTGACCATGTTTTGCTTCTTGTACACTCATGTGACAATGTTCATTTAAACGTTCAGCAAACCGTGCGCTAAAGGTTTTAGGTATATGCTGAGTGATCACCATTGGCGGACTATTACTAGGCAAATTAATTAATACTTTACGAATCGCCTCTGTTCCCCCAGTAGAAGCTCCGATAGCAACTAAATGATTAGGACGCTTAACACCTGAAAATTGCAAGCATGTACCTGTAACATGCTGCGTCATCGACTTAACAACTAAATAATTTTTCTGATCGACTGCCACAGCCGACTTAACTTTAGTTAACAATAATTCTGTAAAGTTATCCTTAACAGCCATAAGCTCTTCAAAACTCGGTTTAGCAATAAAATCAACAGCGCCAATTTCTAAAGCTTGTAAAGTAATGTCTGCCCCATGGGTCGTTAACGTAGACAACATCACCACCGGCATTGGTTTTAGCCGCATCAGGTTTTTGAGAAATGTAATACCATCCATTTTAGGCATTTCTACGTCTAAAGTGATCACATCAGGCTTAAGTCGCTTAATCTCCTCTCGCGCCACAAAAGGGTCTTTCGCTTCACCGACCACTTCAATAGCTTCATCACTACTCAAAATTTCATTAACAATATTTCTGATCACGCTGGAATCATCAATTATCAATACTTTGATTTTTTTCATATCAGTATGTAACCCAAAGCACAATTAGCTTTAATGATCAAAACAACTCAATATCACCATCGACAGGTTCATTATCAATGCTACTACGATAATCTGTCTCTCTTCTAACAATAGTATCATTGTGTAAGTTGTCGAGTCTTTTCACAAAAGCCCTACCTGTTGCGGGCTCAAAGAGCACTTTGCGAGGATAATAATCACCAATATCAGAGCTTTCTAATACAATATTTTCTTCTTGCAGATAATGCAGTGCAAAGTCGATATTTTTTTGCCCGACATCCGACATTTGTTTTAATACTTTTCCGCCCCCAAACAACTTTGCCCTTAAATTAATTCGATGACCGCCATTTTTTAAAATTAAATTAATTAAATGTTCCATTGCAAAATTGCCATAGCGAGTCGCATCGCTTGCTAAGCCGCGTTTTCCCCAATCAACTTCATGTGCTTCTTTATCCGTTAATGGCAGCATAAAATGATTCATGCCTCCTATACCAATACGGTTATCCCAAATACAAGCGGAAATACAAGAGCCTAAAGTGGTTGCTATCGCAACATGCTCTTTGGTCATATAGAACTCACCGGGTAATATTTTCGCAACCACCATTTCCCTTTGCTTATCCCAATAATGGTTAACATGGGAAAACTCTGGCAAGCATGTTCGCAGGCATTGCTCTAGATGTATATTGTTATGCCGACCCAATCCCATGACCCGTTTACCCTTTCACATTCGCTAGTACTGGTTTTCGAAATATTGTTCGACCGACATTTTCAAAATATTGCTGATAATGTCCTAAGTTTTCACTATGCCCTAAAATCAATAGACCACCTGGTGTCAGCATATCGTAATAACGCTCAAACAAATCAAGTTGTGTTTTTTTATCGAAATAAATAATAACGTTACGACAAAAAATAATGTCAAAAGGCCCTTTCATTGGCCATTCATGCAATAAGTTTAACCGTTTAAAAGTTAATAACTCTTGTAAGCATTTTGCTACCTTAACTTTATGTTCATTAGCACCAGATCCTTTAGAAAAATAGTTTTTTACATAATGACTGGGCATGTCCTCAATCCGGCGTTCATCATATATTCCTTGTTTCCCCTTATTTAACACATCACTGTCAATATCTGTCGCTAAAATTTTAACATCCCATGTGGACAAGAAATTTTTACAACATTGGTGAACGACCATAGCAATACTATAAGGTTCTTCTCCTGTAGATGCCGCAGAAGACCAGATACGGATCCGCTTTTGTTGCTTATTTTTTTCAATTAAACGGGGCAGTTCAATTGACAATAAATAGTCAAAATGGTGTTGTTCACGAAAGAAACTGGTTAGGTTTGTGGTAATGGCATTGATAAAATAATTTTTTTCTTGTTCTGGTTGCTCTTTTAATAACTGGCAATATTGGCTAAATGAGGTAAATTTTCGTTCTCTGATCACCCGTGTAAGCCGTCGATAGACCATCTCTCGCTTACTGGCATTTAACACGATACCAGCGGCCTGATAGACATATTGACAAATAAAGTTAAACTCTTTATCCGACAGTCTAAAAGACCGCTCTCTTAAATCAGTCATGGCTAAACGCTAAAACTCTTCCCACTCTTGATCAGATGCTGTTTTCTCTCGGCTCTTTCTGGTTGTTGAAGCGGGTTTAGATATAGGCTTCCTACTTTTTCTCGCAGGAGTAGTTATTGGTGAATCAACCTGTTCCTCATCGCTATTAAAGAACGCCACTTGATTGAGTAACGATTGAGATTGCTCCTCCATCGACTTACTTGATGCCGCCGCTTCTTCAACTAATGCGGCATTTTGTTGAGTCATTTCATCCATTTGTGATACAGCGGCACTGACCTCTCCGATACCAGCGGCTTGTTCTTTACCTGCACTATCGATGTCACCAATCATTTTACTGACTTCTTCAATGGCAGTCACAAGCTCGGTAAATGTTTGTCCGGTTTCATCGACTAACTTAGTGCCTTGACCAACCGCATCAACACTATCATTAATTAAGCCTTTAATTTCTTTCGCTGCACCAGCTGAACGTTGCGCTAAGTTTCTAACTTCTGCGGCAACAACAGCAAAACCTCTACCTTGTTCGCCAGCTCTGGCGGCCTCAACAGCAGCATTTAACGCCAACAGATTAGTTTGAAAAGCGATTTCATCAATAACACTAATAATATCGGCAATTTTCTTGCTCGATTTATTAATATCACTCATCGCGGTAATCGCATTCTTAACAACTTCACCACCGTTGGTGGCCTTTTCCATGACAGAACCCGATAACTTGCTTGCTTCGGTGGCATTTTCCGCATTTTGCTGGACTGTGCTGGTTAACTCTTCCATAGCCGATGCTGTTTCTTCTAAGCTGGAAGCCTGAGATTCAGTTCGATGACTAAGTTCATTATTTCCTTCAGCAATTTCTCTTGCAGAATCAAAGACATTAGTCGAAGCAGAACGGATCTCCTCCACCATATTACTTAAATTAGCAATAGAGCCATTCATCGCTTCGGCTAAAGCTAAGAATTCACCGGCATACTGACCATCCATCTCTTGAGTTAAGTCACCTTTTGAAAGCGCTTGAGCCACTTTAATGGCTTCGGTGATCGGATCAACAACTGCATTCATTAAGCTATTAATGCTGTCTCCTAAGCCTCTCATAAAGCCATCGTAATTGGTCGTATCAATACGGCTATCAAGTTGCCCTGAAATAGCATCGTTGATCATTTTCTCTACTTGACTTTGCGCATCTTTTTCTTCCGTTAAGTCCGTCCACTGTACCGCTGTTCCTACATGAGTCCCTTTATCGTCCCTTAACGCTATCGCGATTAAATTAAAGGTTAAACCCGCGACAGAAATTTCTGATTGATACGGTAAATTATCAGGGTTGCCTAATAAATTTTGTTGATGTGCAGGGTTTTTATGAAAAGTATCAAAGTTTGTTCCTACCATAGTATCAACACTAAAAGAGGGTAATACGGTACGAAGCTGTGTTTCTCGCTTCCTTAACATTTGCATGACAGCAGGATTAGCATAAACAATATTGCCTTTGGTATCTGCCATCATCAAATTTGTCGTCATACCTTCAACGGCTGAAGTTAAGCGCCCAACCTCGATAGATTTTGATCGAATATCAGTCACATCTTGCCACTCTAGAGAGTTACCGATATATGTGCCTTTGGAATTCATTATCGCGGTCACATTTAACTGAAAGGTTAAATCAGCAACATTAATATCGGCTTTCCAAGGTAAATTGCTCGGATCATCTAATAATTTACGTTGATGACTTGGGTCTTTGTGAAAATTATCAATACAAGCACCTATGATATAATCTTCCGTTGCTTTAAATCCCGGAAATATTTGAGCAAATTTTGCTTCATGGCACTTAAATAGTGCCATAGTTGCCTCGTTGGCATACGTGATATTAAAGTCACGATCAATCATCATGTTTGCTGTACTTGATTGATCAACCGCGCCTTGTAACTGTGTTGCTCTGTTTTCATCGGCTCGAGCTTGCGTCACATCGCTCCACTCTAATGAGTTACCAATATACTCACCACCTTGATCAAATATTGCCGTAACATTTAGTTCAATTATCAAATGGCCAATCGTAATGTCTGTTGTATAAGGTAAATTATTAGGATCACTTAATAATTTACGTTGGTGTTCAGGTTTTACATGAAAGGTATCAATACAGGTCCCTAAAATTGAATCTTCCTCGGCTTTAAATCCTGGCCATTCGAGTTTAAAAACATGCTCATGGGTTTTAAGTAGCTTCATCGTTGCAGGATTAACATATGTGACAATAAAATCACGATCTATCATCATAAAAGCGGTGGCAGATTGTTCCAAAGCCGCCATAATAAATTCACTTTGCTTACTATTATCTTTTGACATACTGCCCTCTTTTTCTTTTGAAGAACCGTTATCGTTATCGAGCTGTTCAGCTTTATTTGCTGCTTCTATCATGGTCGTAGATAAGGTTTTATATACTGCTGTCCATGCCCGCTTTAATGGTGTATTAAAATCATCACCTAAACCTGCTTCTAATGTTTTAATTAACGCTTCACCGACTACGTCATAATGTTCGGGTTTCACCCCGTATTTAAGGTGACCCACGCCTAGTTTTTCCACCGCAGGGAGCAACTTATCAGGATCATTTAATAGTTTCACAGCGGTATCTAGCATCGCCATTAACTTTTTACCTTGCTCAACTATGTCACTTTTAAACATAGGCTTAAGTGACGGATCCAATTCAAACAGGGTTTGGTAAAATATTTCCGCCGCTTGTGGAGCAATTGGCGCTACTTTTTTCCAGCTTTCTTGCACTAAAGTTATTTGCTTAGGTGTCATATTCGATGTGTCCTTAACCTATATAGTTGTTTCAACATTTTCAGTTAAACTATTATCTTTGGCTTTAACATGATCATTGACAGAATACAGCTCATCTTGATCGAGCAAAGTTTGAGTATCGAGTAAAATAATGAGCTTATCGTCAATACTGGCTAATCCTTTTAAGAAACAGCGATCAATTTGACTGCCAAACTCTGGCGGATTACTAATGGAACTTTGGCTAAATTTATACACTTCAGAAACGGCATCAACCACTATTCCCACCACCATTGGCCGAGTTTCATTATGATCACTCAAAATAATCGTGACGGTTTGGTGATCATACTCCAAAGGTTCTTTACCAAAACGCTGGCGAAGATCTATGATTGGAATGATCACGCCTCTTAAGTTAATCACCCCTTTTAAATAATCAGGCTTATTAGGTAACTCTGTGACCGAACTCCAAACACGAATTTCTTGAACACATAAAATATCAACACCAAACTCTTCACCGCCGATAAGAAAAGTTAAGTATTCTTGTTCTTGTTCCATATTGGAAAATCCTTACACTTAATTAACGTTTATAGTGTGGTTCAAGTTGCTGAAGTGACGTTACATCAAGTAGTGTCACTACAGTATCGCCGACATTCACAATGCCATTGATGCAATGCTGAGGCACACATCCACCAAATGCGGGTGATTTCTTTATCTCACTCTCATCAGCATCAAGTACATCAGAAACAGCATCAACAACAAAACCGATTGTCCGAGAAACGCCTTCGTATTCATGTGTAAGCACTACCACAACGGTCGTTTCACTATAGACAGCCTCACCAATATTGAACTTTTTCCGTAAATCAATAATTGGCACAATAATCCCACGCATATTAATGACACCGCAGACATCATCAGGTGAATTCGGTATTTTGGTGGGTACTTCCCAGCTTCTAATTTCTTCAACACACAAAATATCAATACCGTATTGCTCGTCGTTGAGCATGAAAGTTAAGTACTGTTCCCCACTGGTAATAAAATCGATACCTTCAAGAGAGTACTCACCTTCTACAGGAACATCCGCGGCTAATGCTTGAATATCCATTAACTCATCACTCCTTCAAGATTTTTTGCTATGTCGCCATATTTCTGTTGTGATTGACTGGCATTGTTCATCGCCATGGTGATCATGCCCGGTATATCAAGGATCATTGCTACAGAGCCATCACCTAAAATTGTTGCCCCAGAAATTCCTTCAACCTGCTGATAATTATCTTGTAAGCTTTTTATCACGACTTGTTGTTGAGCCAGTAAATCATCGACCATTAAACCGACTTTCTGCCCATCAGATTCCACAACAACCAGTAAAGCATCCTCAACACGCTGATGCTCAGCATCAATATTAAATAATTTACAAACCGGAATAATTGGCACATTATCTTCTCTTAAACGGTACAACAACATGTCACCCGATACCCGGTTAATATGTTCAGGTTTCGCTTGTAGAGACTCGACAATTGTGATCAATGGAATAATATAAGTTTCACTTCCTACACGAACTAACTGCCCATCAAGAATAGCTAACGTTAATGGTAAATTAACTTTAAAGGTTGATCCTTTACCTGGTTCAGACTCAACTTGAATGCGACCGCCAAGGGATTGAATATTCTTTTTAACAACATCCATCCCCACGCCACGGCCTGAAATATCACTGATTTCTTTAGCCGTTGAAAAGCCAGGTTCAAAAATTAAATCAAAGACTTGGTTATCATTTAAGACGGTATTTTTATCGACTACTCCTTTTTCAACGGCTTTATCAAACACTGCTTGTCGATTAATACCACTACCATCATCACTAATTTCAATAACAATACTGCCACCTTGGTGATAAGCATCTAAGGTAATAACCCCTTTCGCAGGTTTACCACTTGCCAGCCTTTGTTCCGCTGTTTCAATGCCATGATCAACAGCGTTTCGCACTAAGTGAGTCAACGGGTCACCGATTTGCTCCATCACTGTTTTATCGAGTTCTGTTTGCTCCCCTTTTAAAACCAGCTCAATTTCCTTGTTCATCTTATTTGATAAATCATGGACTAAACGAGGAAATCGATTAAACGCAAAACTAATCGGTAACATGCGAATGCGCATGACGCTCTCTTGTAACTCTTTAGTATTTTGCAGAAGTTGTTCAAGCCCTGAAGTTAAACGCTCAATTTTAGATAAGTCAAAATCGTTTCCGAGTTCGGAAAGCATAGACTGGGTGATCACCAGCTCTCCAACCAAATTAATCAAGCTATCTACTTTATCTACACCAACCCGTATAGAACCAACATCAGCTTTTGTTTTACTGGGTTGTTTTTGTGACTTCGTTGTCGTTGTACTTTCCAAAGTGCTAGAGGCATTGTCAGCAACCGCACTAGCTAAGACTTGTTCAGAGCTATCACTGGCTGAAGAAACGCTTGTAAAGTCGCCCCCTTGTTTATCAATGACAATCTCTTCTGGCTGCTGTGAATCTTGTTGGTCTTTTACCGGTTGACTAATGATCAACTGGCATTCATCTTCAACCCATTCAAATACTTCTCTGATATCTTCCTCTGAGGCAGCAGAATCTAAAGTTAAATGCCAACTAATATACAGCTCTGTAGGATCGATATCCGTAATTGGTGGTAGATCTTTACAATTTGCCTCAACGGTTATTGGGCCTAAATCCGCTAACGCATTAAACAATAATAATGGATCATTACCTGTTTGTACTAAATGATGTTCAGGAATAAAAGTAATATCCCATAACGTATTCTGGGTGACTTGTTGGTTTGTTGTCCCTGAGCCAGTTTCGTTATTATCAACGTCAACTGAAGCTGTCTGATTCAATGCAATAGTCAGTAATTTAGCCGTTTCGTCTATTTCAGTGCGATCGCATTCTTGTTCGTCACGAATGGCCTCTATTAACAAACGCATACAATCAACGGATTTTAATAGTAACTCAACATCATTTTGAGTAATTTCACGTCGACCATCTCTCATTTCATCGAGCAAAGTTTCTACCAAGTGAGTAAACTCAGTAACATGCTCAAAGCCAAAAGTACCAGCACCTCCTTTAATGGAATGTGCAGCGCGAAAGATTGAATTAATTGTTTCGTCATCACCTTGCTCTAAATTGAGCAAGCTTGATTCCATTAATTCAAGCCCTTCAAAACTTTCTTCTAAAAAGCTTGGGATAAATTGCGAAAGATCGACACTCATAATGGTTACCGTATCACCCGTTTTATTGTCGCTAATAATTTTTCAGGATTAAAAGGCTTAACTAGCCAACCAGTCGCCCCTGCAGCCTTTCCTTTTAATTTCATATCCCCCGAACTTTCAGTGGTTAACATTAAGATCGGGGTAAATTTAAAGTCATCTAATTTTCTCAACTCACCGCATAAGGTAATACCATCCATATTCGGCATATTGACGTCAGAGATAACCAAATCAAAGCTATTTGAGCGAGCGGTACTTAACCCCTCCGCGCCATCTTTTGCTTCAACGGTTTCATAGCCAGCGCTTTTTAAAGTGAAACTAACCATATCGCGTATTGAGTTAGAATCGTCTACAACCAATATTTTGGTCATGCTTTTTTCCTTTTTAACTACAATGTAATACTAATTTATTCTTCTTTTAGGTACTGATTTAAAATAGGTTCATTAATGCCAAGCAATTTAATACTCTGCTCAACAATAGAAGATTGGTTTTGCCAGGTAAGTGTTTTATTTTGTGCGGAAATATAAGTTATTGCATTAAGCAATAATTGAATGCCTACCGTATCGATACGATTAACCTCACTATCATCAAGAGTTATTTCGTCATGTTGATCAACATATTCGATAAATTTAGCCTTACATTCATCCATATTTGCAATCGTAAGCTCTGCCGGCAATTTAAACATTAAGCTCTATTCCTTCGTGCTAATTTTTTTTGTTCATAATATTGAAAGATATAATAAAATTTCAGTATCGCAAGAAATTAACTAAAAAAGTTTTAAAAACAGATTTTTTGACAAAGCATCCGTGGTCAAATATGGCGGTTGCGCTGTTTAAGATATTTTTATTTCAATGCCATTGATTTAATTTTCAACAGTCATTAAGGTTAATATCACCAATAATAAAAAGGTGAACGTACATGCCTGATGGAAATCTAAAAGTGCCGAGCCAAGTATTTCGTTGGTTTGAAAAAATGAAAACCAACTATGAGAATAGTGTCCAATCCGTACTTTCTCGCTTCGAAGCCTACAATATCAAGCAGCAACAGCGATTAGACCAAGCAACAGCTGAACACCTTAGCGATCTTAAAGCTGCCCATCAAAATCAAATATCTCAACAGCAACAGCACATCAGTCAATTACAAAATGATATTGCACATTACAAGCAGCAAATTTCAGAGCAACAGCGCACCATTGAACACCTTAATCGACGTTACGATACGGTAATGGCATGCCTGATTTCTGAAAAGAGTTCGACCATAGACATTGAAAATATTATTGATGATAACGAAGAGCTAGCTGACAGCTATCGTAGTTTAGCCGACAATGATTGTTCACAGGTAGCTTCAGCAACTAGTGATAATACAGCGAAAGTTCAAGAGCAGAATACATGCAAAGCCACCCCTGCTATTGAAGAAAGTTATCTTGAAGCATTAACTCATCGAGAACATGGTCAACACAGTCAAGCACTAGCATTATTTGAACAATGCGCTAAAGAAAACCATATTAAAGCCATGGGAGCGCTTGGCCGTGCCTACTTTTTAGGAGAAGGTGTAACCCCAGATCCTGTCATTGGTCTTGCCTGGTTGATCAGAGCCGCAGAGCATGGACTACCTCAAGCGATCAAACGTGCTGAACAATACCAAACTGATGACCCTAAATTATATCAACAGGCGCTTGAATATATTGATAACGCCTTTGCAATATGTGAGATAAACTAATCATGTATATTGTATAAAATCCGTAAAAACATTAGAATTGTCAGTAATCCCCCTAAAGAAAATTGAGGAAAATACATGACAATAGGCGTTGGCGGTTCAAGTGCTGAACAGGAGTTAGCACAACTGACAGATATGACCACAGATATTCAAGCGATCCCTTTAACTGAATTTCAACAGCGGATCGAGCGTGCTCAGCAAATAATGAAAGAACAAGACATTGCGGCCATCTATATTAATGCAGGGACAAACTTGTACTACTTCACTGGTACTCGCTGGTACGCAAGTGAACGTGTCGTTGGCGCGATTATTCCGCAATCAGGTCAAGTTCATTATATTGCGCCTACCTTTGAAGTTGATACGTTGAGCCAGTACATGCAAATAAAAGGAAAAGTGTGTAGTTGGCAAGAACATGAATCTCCTTATCAGCTTATTATCGATACATTACAAACATTAGGGATTAAAAACGGAACGCTTGCCTTCGATGAATCAACAGAGTTTTTTGTGGTAAATGGCGTCTGCGAGTTAACTCAAAATTTCCAAATTACAAATGCTAAAGCCGTAACGGCAGGTTGTCGCATGCATAAGTCTGCTCACGAAATTGCATTGTTGCAAAAAGCAAAAGACATGACACTGGAAGTACACAAAGCAACCGCTAAAATTTTAAGGGCCGGAATAACCACAAAAGAAGTCGAACACTTTATTGATCAGGCACACCGAAAACTTGGTGCTGCTGCAGGTTCGTATTTTTGTATTGTTTTATTTGGTCGTGATTCGTCATTTCCGCACGGCGTTAAAGACCCAAAAGTATTGGAAAACAATGATATTGTATTAATTGATACTGGTTGTCAGCTAGAAGGTTACAATTCAGACATTACCCGTACTTATGTGTTTGGCGAACCAGATCAACGACAAAGAGAAGTCTGGAATATCGAGCGTCAAGCACAACAAGCAGCTTTTGATGCCGCACAATTAGGGGCAACCTGTGGTGATGTTGATTTGGCGGCAAGAAATTATATTGCGACACAAGGTATGGGTCCTGATTATCAAACTCCAGGTTGTCCACATCGTACGGGACATGGTGTTGGTTTAGATATTCACGAATGGCCTTATTTAGTCAAAAATGATCAAACCCCACTTGCAGCAGGAATGTGTTTCTCAAACGAACCCATGTTAGTGTTGCCTAATGAATTTGGTGTTCGCCTTGAAGATCATTTTTATATCACTGAATCTGGCCCAAAATGGTTTACTGAACCTTCCTATTCAATCGATGACCCTTTTGGTTATCAGCGCTAACCTTAACTAAGGTATAAATAGCAGCAGAAAGAAAAATAAGCCCTTGGCACTATTTTTCTTTCTTTTGCGATAACCATAAAATTATAGTTGGATAAGTGCTAGCGGTTGGTTAGAATTAACTCATCCTCTAAGTTAGTTTGAGACAACATGCACGCACTTTTTGAATACCTGCCACTTATTATCTTTTTTGTCATTTATAAGTTTGGCGACTTATACTGGGCTACAGGCTCACTCATTGTCACATCAGCCTTACAGATTTTATATTATTTATATAAGAAACAACCCGTACCAAAAAGAAATTGGATATTCTTTGGATTAATTGCCGTTTTTGGTGGATTAACCATATTTTTGCAAAATGATGCTTTTATTAAGTGGAAAGTCACGATAATTAATGCAATTTTTGCCTGCGCACTACTCATTAGTAATCATGTTTTCAACAAAAATTTAATTAAAGAGATGATGAGCGAAAATTTACCACTACCAGATTTTGTGTGGAGTCGGCTTAACCTTGCATGGGCAACTTTCTTTTTAATTTGTGCGGTATTAAATATTTATATCGCCTATAATTATTCGCAAGAAACTTGGGTGAATTTTAAAGTGTTTGGCTTGATGGGCTTAACCTTAGTATTTGCTGTATTAAGTGTGTTTTCACTCTACAAGTATTTACCTCAAGACGAACAACCATCTACGAGTAATAAAGATAATAACTAATATGTACTACTTAATTTATAGTGAAGATGTCGATAACAGTTTAGCCTTAAGGATGAAAGTCAGAGACAAACACCTTGCGCGTTTAACTGAACTGCAGCAACAAGGTAGACTACTTGTTGCTGGTCCTTGTCCTGCAATTGATAGCGAAAATCCAGGCGAAGCAGGCTTTACAGGCTCTCTGATCATTGCCAGTTTTGACAACTTAGCGCATGCCAAGTCTTGGGCAGATAACGATCCCTACATTGCTGCGGGGGTCTACCAAAACGTGACTGTAAAACCCTATAAGAAAGTACTACCTGCATAACTATGTATAAATCAATATTTCTGATAGCCATCATGATTGAACTGTTAACGCTGAAAGCTCACGCTTTTCAGGCCAAAACAGTCAAAGAATGTGAGCAAACGTATCAAACAAATGCGGAATTATCACACTGTCTGGATCTAGTAAAAGAAGCAATAGATAGAGAATTGCAAACCTGGATAAACAATCAAACATTTGTCTTAGAAGAATTCGCTATTATCACTGGCAGACGTTCAGCTTTAAACATGTTCAAACGTTCGCAGCGAAACTTTATTACTTACCGTGAAAACAACTGTAGATGGCAATATTTACATATATCGCCAGGTACTGGTGCCGCGGCCGCTCATAAAAAGTGCTACATTCTGGTCACCAAAGATAGAATTAAAGAATTAAGCAGACTGAACTAACACCACCATTCCTATCAACAAGTGCCATTTTAATAAAATGATGGCACTTGTCTTTTCAATGTATTAACGACCAAAATAACATAGCCAACTTTTAATACGATTGAACAACTGACCTTCCCCAATATTAACGCCATTGCAATTAGCTTTGCAGTTGCTGCTATTTGTTTATTTCTTGTATAACAACTTAGTTTTATCACTAGTATTGCCCATTCAACTCCGTTGAGGCAATTGCACTTTTATCCATGACATCAGTGAATACTTTACACAGCATAAGTTCAAATTGTGTAGTGATCAATTAATTGATTTTTTATGCTTGCTTTATCTATAAAACTAATATACTGTTTATTTATACAGTATATTAGTAATTTACTTGAAAGGATAAATAAAATGTTAAATATCAACAAATTAAAAAGCTCTAGTACAACTAACTGGGTAGATATTCGTAACGTGAATGATGTAAGCAACTGGTCAGCACAATATGAAGATATCTGCTTGCAACATAAAATAAATAAGAAATGGATCCTGTTAATTGACCCTGAAGATCAGTCAATTGAACAGTTAAGTAAAGCGCATCACATTGATACCAGCAAAATACTTAAAGTTAATTCACATAAGGGTAAAGTGAATATAAAAAATCTTGGCGCCGCATTAAGTAAAGGGAATTGTTCGGCGATTATTTTATCTAACCCCCAACTTGAAGAAAATGAGTTGCAAACCTTAAGACACTTTGCAGCACTAGGTCAAACAGCTTGTATAGTGCTTAGACCAGCATCACAAAAATTACATTAATCATAGGTTTCAATAAAGGTGTTTTGTATAATAGATAGACTGAAACTATTGGGTTGTGATTGATGTACTGTTTTTGTGGAAACTCCAAGGCATTTGAACAATGCTGCCAATTAATTATTACTGGCGATAAGCAAGCAAATACGCCCGAGAGTCTAATGCGCTCACGCTACAGTGCTTATGCTAGCAATAATGCAGATTATATTTATCAAACTTATGCCGAACAATCTAAAGCTCAACAGTCGTTAACAGACATTGCAGCATGGGCTTCACAAACGCAATGGTTACGCTTAAGCGTATTACAAAGTGATGACATCACCCTAGATGAATATATCCACGGCAATGACAAAACATTACCTGTTGTTCACTTTATCGCTTTTTATTTACACGATAAAACATTTTATCATATGGAAGAAGCCTCACGCTTTACCATTGAAGATCAACAATGGCGGTATCTTGATGGCGATATAATCACTCATCAAGCATTAAAAACCCCCAAGCGTAACGATCCCTGTTTATGCGGCAGTACTAAAAAATTTAAACAGTGTTGCAACCTAAAGCTGTAAGGTTATCAAACTACGCTTTGCTCGACATCCCTGCTATTTGATGCCAGTAACCATTGCACTCTTTTTGCTGATCTAACGGAAAATATTCAGGGTTAAGCAACTGCTGTTTAAATAATGATAATTGCTTAAATGCTTGCTCGCTATCTGCACTTACACGGACAATATCAACCCCGACTTCTTGCATATTTTGTATTTCATTAATCAGATTATATTGATAACCAGACATTGTCTGTATTCCATTTAACACAAACACGTCCTGCCCTTCACGGCTTTTCATTTGTCTTCCCTGAGGGTAATTAATACAGCAATATCGACAATCATCCTTTGGCCTATCTTCTGATCTTGCAGTAAAGCAGCGAGCAGAATAAGCTAGAGGTAAATAGCCCCAAGAAAAAACTTCGCACTCAAACGCATCTCTTAAATTAGCCTGTTGCGCTTGATCTAATAACGCCTTTAACCAATCTCCTGAAAGCTCGACTGGCATCACCCAGCGCATCATTCCTTGCTTAATTAATACTTTCAACGTTGATAAGTTATAACAGTTGATCGCAGGACCTGCGACAAAAGGTAATTTAAGTTCATGCATGATTTGAACTGCACTTAAATCATTCGCTTCAACGAGAAAGTCACCATTATCACAATACTTTCGCATGGTTTGTATTTCAGCAGGAGATTCTAATAAAGTCATGGTTGATAACACCGCCTGCTTACCCGACTGAGCAACCTCTTTTGCTAATCCAAGCCAGTCTTTGACTTTCAATTCACGACGTTTTGAGCAAACTGTTTCGCCCATATAGATAATATCAGCGTCACTGTGCATCGCTTGCTGATAAAACTGTTCAACCTGTGCTTTGGGCCAAAAAAACAAACCTGCACCTAAAGAAAACTTCATCTTTTCTTACTCTTATTTATTAACATTATTGCCATTTACGATGATAAGCACCAAGGGTTGTTTGACTACCTTCAGACAGATTAGCCAAAGTATTCATCCACGCCTGTTCAATTTGGAAGTCATCTGGAGATTGCTGATATCGATCCAATGCCATACGCCAGGTTTTTGCCACTTGCTCAACATAAGCAGGGCTACGCTGACGGCCTTCTATTTTTACGGACACAATCCCCATTTGACTCAGCTGAGGGATCAACTCTAAGGTATTGAGACTGGTCGGCTCTTCTAATGCATGGTACACATTATCATCAACATCAAATCGCCCTTTGCATAAGGTTGGATATCCCGCATTCTCATCCGGTAGATAACGGTCAATCAATACATCATTTAACCTGCTTTCTAACCCTTGCTCTGTTTCCTGCCAGCGTACATATTTAGCTGGTGAACAAGCTCCTACGGTATTAGGAGACTCTCCCGTCATGTAAGATGATAAATAACAACGCCCTTCTGACATAATACATAAACTACCGAAAGCGAATACTTCGAGCGGTACAGGTGTTTTTGCCGCTAATTGTTTGACCTGTTGCACAGATAACACGCGAGGCAGTACTACCCGATCAACGGCAAAGTTATCATGAAAAAAACGAATGGCTTCAATATTAGTAGTCGATGCTTGCACTGACACATGACGCTCAACCTCAGGGTACTTATGAGCAGCGTAATCCAACACCCCTAAGTCTGCGATAATGAGTGCATCACAACCTATAGCAACCGCATTATCAACCGCTGCTTGCCAACGTTTCTCATTATCAGGGTGAGCAAAAGTATTAATTGCTACATGTAACTTTTTACCGTGCTGATGCACATAGTCAGCTGCTTTGGCTAGTTTGCCATCATTAAAATTTAATCCGGCAAAATGTCTCGCGTTTGTATCATCTTTCATACCGATATAAACGGCGTCTGCACCATTATTAATCGCTGTTTTAAGCGCAGGTAAATTGCCAGCTGGGCACAATAATTCCATAATCATTGATTACCTAGTCATTAAGAAAACAGCAATTTACCCAGTTTTCACAAGTAATGATTTGACTTGAAACAACTTTCACCAGATTTATGGTAAACACGATAAAAGTTGATCTACAACAGCGAAAAAATCATTATGACTCGTTACGATAACCAATGATGTGATATCACCAAAATTAAAGGATACTCTGTGAATAGTTTGCTCAATTTGCCTCAATTACCAACAAAAATGGCATTACCTCTATTTGATAAACTACCTAAACTATTAAAACCTGTGCTGCAGATTGTGCCTTATCGCATACAACAATCATTACTACTACCTGCATTACATTCGGTATTTCATGAAGCAATCGATGACGGGGATTTTGAATTTTTAACCGATAAATGGCTAAAAATTTCCATCACTGATTTAGATATTCACTGGCTACTAAGTTTTGAAAATAACAAATTAGTAATGGCACCAAACTCAACCATTACTGAAGATGTTAGCTTTAGTGCTAAAGGTGATGATTTACTCTTAATTGCAGGAAGAAAAGTTGATCCTGATACATTATTTTTTCAAAGACGTTTGAAAATTGAAGGCGATACAGAGCTCGGTTTAGAAGTGAAAAATTTGATTGATGCAATTGATCTTGAGCAACTCCCCAGTGTCATACACCAAGGAGTCTCTCGTTGTGCCGATGTGTTAGTCAAGTATCGCGAGACGGATAGCTAATCAGGCAATTGCTGGCGGATAGCGCAAAATTCTGCAAAATTATCCATCAAAATATCAACAAGCTCAGGTTGAAATTTTTTGCCGCGCTGCTCAATAAAATACTGCTGGATTTCATCTGTTTGCCATGCCTTTTTATAGCAACGCTCAGAGCCTAAAGTATCAAACACATCAGCTATTGCCATGATACGCGCTTCTAGGGGAATATCTTCGCCAGATAACCCATCAGGATAACCTGAACCATCCCAATTTTCATGATGATAATGGGCAAGACGAGCGCCAAGTTTCGATACTTTTGTTTTTGATTGGCTTAATAACTCTTTGCCTGCCGTAGTATGTGTCTTCATGATCTCCCATTCAGCAGAAGTTAATTGTCCTGGCTTTTGCAATATCTGTTCAGGCACAACGACTTTACCAAGATCATGCAATGGAGACGCCAGTTTAATCGCCGCGATAAACAATTCATCTAAGTCTAGTTTTTTCGCTAATAACTCACAAATTAACGCCACTCGCTGAACATGATCCCCTGTTTCTTTGCTTCGCGCTTCAATGGCTTCGCCCATAATAAAGAGTAACTCTTTTTGTGTTTGTTCAACTTCATGTTGCTTAGTCAAGCTTTCTAAAATGAGTGCAACATTGGTGGCAAAGAGCTCAGCTAAGTTAGACTTAAAATGTTCACTGTTGCCCTCAAAATCAATATATAACACCGAACAAGCATTGGATGACGTTTCATAATAACCAACAAAGTAGTTACTACCGGAAAAGTGTTGCTTTTCATAAAAAGCTTTTTGAATTAACTGCTTAACCTCACTACTGATATCTGAAGCTTCTAAGCTATCCGATTCACTACAATATTTACCTGTACAAGCTAAAATTAAATTTGTACTTTCATCGTTAAAGTCTTGCTGACTTCGCGCAATATATAGCGCCGAACTATCAACATCCATCAAGGTTAATAAATGATTAAGCGCCGCTGAGCCAAATGGTCTAAATTGACTAATCTTTAATAATTCATGCGTTGATAAAATCAGTTGTTTAAAGCCATCTAAGCTTCTTTTGATGGTCATAATATCACGGTAGGCTCGAATACCCGCATAAACCGTTGTGGTCATTTTGTTGGCAGTAAAATCAGTTTTTTCTTTATAGTCGTTAATATCAAATTCTTTGATCACTTGTGCCTCAGGTGCGTTTCCTGCTTGGCCTGTACGTAAAATCAAACGAATAGTTTGATTTTGGTTTTCCTTACGGATCCACTCGACTAAATCAAGTCCGGCATGATCAGACTCCATCACAACATCGATAAATGCCATACAAAAGCTATCATCATTCGCCAGTATTTTTTGTGCTTCTTTTGCCGAATATGCAGAAACCAGTTCAAGTGGCCGCTGCTCTATTATCGCGTCCGAAAAAACTAAACGTGTGATTTGGTGAATAGATTCATCATCATCAACGACCAAAATACGCCAGCTTTTTTGCTGCTTAACCGTTTCCTCGTTCTGCTTTTCAGGTTCAGCTTCTTCCTTAAAGATAAAATTTGACATAATTTATTCAAAACATAATTAATTCGTTTAGCTAAAGTGTAGAATAGATTTTATTAAACCACATGAAATTTAATAAGTTTTTATGGTAAAGATGATAAAGTAGACGAAAAAATTATAATGATTTTACGCATTTTTTTATTTATCAGTTGACACCATTACTCATTGCCTTTAAAAATAGAGTTATTACAAATTCACTTTTTTTAGATTTATGTTAAATATCTCTGTACTCAACGTCGTCCTCACAGTCGTAGTGGTTATCAAGCCAGTGCGGGGTTGGTGTTGTCTCTAGAAAAAGTAAACAAAGACAAATTGATAAACCCTCGCTCTGAAAAGACCGGGGGTTTTTTATTTTTTGGCATTCATACAGTAAAAATAAGCAGAAGGTACAGGTCATGACAAAACAGTTGTTTACTGGTGCAGAAATGGTAGTAAAAGCATTATCTGCATTGGAGGTAAAGTATATTTTCGGCTACCCCGGAGGAACAGTACTGGATATATACGACGCCATTTTCCAGCAAGATCAATTTGAACATATCCTAGTGCGCCATGAACAAGCCGCGACTCATATGGCAGATGGTTACGCCAGAGCAACAGGTGATGTAGGTGTGGTACTAGCCACTTCAGGGCCTGGTGCAACAAACTGTATTACCGGTATTGCAACTGCCTATATGGATTCAATTCCTATGGTGGTCTTATCTGGTCAAGTGCCAACGAACTTAATTGGTGACGATGCCTTTCAAGAAACCGATATCGTTGGTTGTTCAAGGCCAATTGTCAAACATAGCTTTAATTGTCGAAGCCTTGAAGATATTCCTAATATAATCGCCAAGGCCTTTTATATTGCTAAGTCAGGAAGACCTGGTCCTGTGGTAGTAGAGCTACCAAAAGACATTTTGATCCCAGATAACAAAGGGGAATTTCACATTGAAACGGATGTGCAATTAAGATCATACAACCCTACAAAAAAAGGCCATCCGAAACAAATTAAAAAAGCAGTGAAGACCATCACCGAAGCTAAGCAACTAGTGGTTTATTCTGGCGGCGGTATTGTATTATCAGACGCCTCAGAATTGCTAACGGAATTAGTTGAAAAATTAAATGCCCCCTGCACCAACACCCTTATGGGACTTGGCGGCATATCAGGTACTCACGAAAACTTTATTGGTATGCTGGGCATGCATGGCAGTTTAGAAGCTAATAAAGCCATGGCAAATGCCGATGTTATTTTAGCTTTAGGTGCTCGATTCGATGACCGTGTCACCAATAATGTAAAAAAATTCTGTCCAAATGCCACGATTGTACATGTAGATATTGATCCTACGTCGATTTCAAAAACCATCAACGCCCATATTCCTATTGTTGGTTTAGTTGATCGCGTTATCAAACAGTTATTAGCAGAGCTAGAGCACATTAATTATGCTCCCGAACCTGATAAGCAAGATGCTTGGTGGCAACAAATCAACCAATGGCGTGCTCAAAAAAGCGTTAGCTATCAACAAGGTGAAGGCAAAATCAAACCGCAACGTGTGGTTGAGGCTATGTATGATATTACCCAAGGTGAAGCCTACGTATGCTCAGATGTTGGACAACATCAAATGTTTGCTGCTCAGTACTATCCATTTGCAAAACCTCGCCAATGGATAAATTCAGGAGGGCTTGGCACCATGGGGTTTGGCTTACCCGCTGCGATGGGCGTTAAATTAGCGTTCCCTGAATCACATGTAATTTGTATCACTGGGGATGGTTCTATCCAAATGAACATTCAGGAACTATCCACTTGCTTACAGTACAAGTTACCTGTGGTTATCATTTCACTTAACAACCGTTCTCTAGGGATGGTACGTCAATGGCAGGACATGATCTACGGAGGTCGTCATGCTTCCTCCTATATGGAATCACTACCTGACTTTGTTAAATTAGCTGAATCTTATGGCCACGTTGGTATTCAAATCAATCACCTAGAAGAATTAGATGAAAAACTAACACAGGCATTTGCTATTAAAAATCGCTTAGTGTTTGTTGATGTGTTAGTTGATGAATTAGAACACGTATACCCAATGCAAATTCGCCACGGAAAAATAGATGACATGTGGATCAAAAAAGGAGTAAAAGCATAATGCGCCGTATATTAGCTATTTTATTAGAAAATGAACCTGGCTCCCTTTCTCGTATTGTTGGTTTATTCTCACAACGAGCATTTAATATTGAAAGCTTAACTGTTGCCCCTACAGAGGATGCAAGTTTATCAAGGATCACTATCACTACTATAGGCGATGACCGCGTTTTAGAGCAAATTGTTAAGCAAGTGAATAAGTTAATTGATGTGATCAAAATTACCGATCTCACGGAAAGAAGCCACGTTGAACGAGAGATCATCTTGCTGAAAGTATTAGCTATGAATGATAAATCACGTACCGAAGTCAAACGTATAACTGACATTTTCCGTGGTTCAATTGTCGATATAGGTAAGCAAATTTACACCGTTGAACTTACCGGCGATGCCGATAAAATCAATGCCTTTATTACAACCTTATCTCACGAAACAGAAATCATTGAATCGGTGCGCTCTGGTACCGTAGGTATTGCACGAGGTGAAAAAGCCTTAAGAATTTAAGATTTCAATGGCTAACATCATTTCATTTTTACAAGCAATGAAGTTGTTAGCCTTGCTATATATTCAAAAATTTGTGGTGTCATCAATGGTGCCACCACAAACTTCACTGTGTTAACTGGCTAAGCAACCCATCACTGGCATCTTCAACCAGAGCTAAAACGTATTGAAAACCGCGTGCTCCGCCATAGTACGGGTCAGGAACTTCTCTATCATCATGATGCTCAGCAAAATCTAACAACAACTTTACTTTCCCCATAAGGTGAGCAGGCGCCACTTTGCGTAAATCTTTAATATTTTGCTCATCCATCGCTAAAATTAAGTCAAAGTGTTCAAAGTCATCAACAGTCACTTTTCGTGCTTTAATTTTATCGAATGAATAACCATGCGCCATACCAATTTTTTGAGCGCGATGATCTGGTTTTTCTCTAGCATGCGAACCTATGGTGCCAGCAGAATCAATTTTGATATTAAGTCCATACTCTTTAGCTTTATGACGAAAAATAGCCTCAGCTGTTGGTGAGCGACAAATATTACCCATACAAATAAAAATCACACTCTTCACTTCTTTATAATTCATAAAACTAACCAATTTTGTATATATTATTTTTTTGATTTGTATACCGAAACAAAAGCCAATAGTTTACAACCAATAAGCTATTGACTGAAGCATTGAGCCATTGTGAATAAGCACTAATAATTAAGCAATACATTTATCATGATTTTCAATACTAAACAGTGCTCTGTACTAGCGTCGATTGTTAATATGATGCTCACTCTCAAGCAGCCATCTAGGTATAATATGTATATTCAAAATCAACATATTTCTTTTTAAAGCTCCCAAGATTTTGATAATTCTGCTAAAGTTAATTTACTATTATTTAACATTCGTTATCCATTAGGGTTTTATTTTTGAATTTCCTCTCCGTAACAACACGCTACTTAGCAATTGCTGTCATTATGGTAGTGTTCGCTTTCGTGTTAATAAATTTGCATCATAAATTTACTGGTATTGAGCAACATACTAACAATAAGATCATTTCGACAGAATATAGTTATTTGATTGATCAAAAAAATGAACTAGCAATCGATGATATTACACAGCGGCTTACCGATTTCACCGCCGCAGAGTTTCACAGCATACCGTATCAATTATCGACACAAACCGTTTGGTTAAAATTAACCGTCACAAATAACTCCATTGACCATCACTCACTTGTCTTACATGCCGATAATAGCCTGTTAAACACTTTCAATATTTATTCATTCGCACAACAAAGTGATCAACTTCAGCCAATAGTCACTAAAGAGGATATCCTTAGCCAAGTCTACCCTCATATTAATTTCACTTTAACAGCGAAGAAAAAAACTTCATTTATCATCGAACTACAAACAGAGGGGCCACCGAATATTCCGGTGATGGTGCTTCAGCAAGGTGAATTTCAACATAGGTTACTATACGCCCAACTCTTATACGGTGCTTTTATCGGCATAGTCTTATTAATGACCATGTACAATCTAATTTTGTTTTTTGCCGTTAAAGATAAAGTTTACTTAATTTATATTGGTTATCTTGTTTGTGCGACATTAGTAATGTCGAGTTTAACGGGTTTTGGTTACCTAATTTTCTCTTCATCTTTACAAGCAACCATTAATAGTTACTTATTGTTTATTGACTATTACTTAGTCATTTTTTTACTCTCATTTACTTTATTATTTCTTCGTTATCAACAACAACCAGGGCAGGCATACTTAGTCGGCAAGTATTTTTGCTGGGCACTGATAGCCTGCTCTTTTTATTCATTAACAATTGATACCATAGCTCAAACCAAATTGTTTTTTTCGTTGCAGCCAATTGTTTATGTTTTTACGCTATATTTAATCTTCCGACGCCTTCGTGATGATTTTGCTTGGGCTAAGTTTTATGTACTTTCATGGATCCCATTATTAATTGGTGCCGCCATCCAACCTTTAGTACTGCTTAATTACCTCGATTATTCATTTATTACCCGAAATGCGTTTTTATTCGCAGTTATGGCGGAAATCACTCTGATGGCATTTGCCTTAGCTGAACGGATGAGACGCCATGAACAAGACCGGATTAACGATATTGCTTACCATGTCAACAGTGGTTTACCCAGAAAATCAAATATTGAAAGCTTTATCAATCAACTCAATAGAGAAAAACAACAAGATTTTAGTGTACTAGTGATCAAACCAGAACACATTGAAAAGGTTGCGCTATATATTGACGATGCCATGAACACTGAGCTTTTTAAACGCCTCAATCAGAAACTATCATCCTTATTTGAGTTCAATGATGCCATCTACCCGTTAACAGATAAAAAAGAGAAGCTATGTTTTATTAACAATAACTGTTTTGCCATTGTGTTAAATAACCAACGTAACAAACAGTCAGTTGAAACGTTAATTCAATCAATTCAAATCAAGACCACTGATAACTTTGTTGTCAACAATATCAATCTACCTTTAACGGCTATTGTAGGAATTGCCAAAAGCCCTGAACACGGCACGCAAAGTCATCAACTCATTAATCATGCCATTTTAGCTGCAAATTGCGGCGAAAACTCAACAGTTAAGTGGGCTACATATAAAGAAGAATCAAGTAATGAAGCCAGTTATTTATTAAAGTTAACCAGAGATCTAAAAGTAGCACTCGAAAATAACGAACTTGAAGTGTATCACCAACCACAAATTGATTTACGCACCTTACGAGTATGTAGTAGCGAATGTTTGCTACGTTGGCAGCACAAGCAAGAAGGCTTTATCCCACCAGCCGTATTTATTCCTATCGCGGAAGATATGGGGTTGATCAATGAACTGACCCAATGGGTGATCAAGCAATCCTTAACACAGCAACGAACATTAACTGAAGAACATGGCTACAATCATATGATTTCCATCAATATTAGTGGTAAAGATGTTGCGTCAGCACATTTTTTTACCCAATGCATTGACTTGATTGAAGCGTCAGAAGTACCAGCAGACAAAATTATTTTTGAATTAACTGAATCCGCTTCGTTTGCCTACAACGAACATGCATTAAGCTTAATTGAAAAGCTCACTGAGTTAGGCGTGACTATCAGCATCGATGATTTTGGCACGGGGTATTCAACTATGTCACAAATTAGCCACCTTCCCTTTCAAGAATTAAAAGTTGACCGCGAGTTTGTTGAAAATGTCAATGACGATAAAAAACGCATGGTGATCGCTAAAACCACTGTAAAAATGGCGAAAGGCTTAGGGTTAGAGGTGGTTGCAGAAGGTATTAATTCACAAGCTGACGAAGATACTTTACGAGACTTTGGCTGTGATATTGGTCAAGGGTACTTCTATGCAAAACCTATGGCCTTTGATGACTATATCGGTTGGCTAAATGACTTAGATAACGGTCGGATCAAACAGCCATTACAAGGTGAGTTTATCCCCGCCAATAAATAAGCATTAGAAACTCTTCCTAACACAAGTTAATACGTTTAATTGTGATATGAAAAAGCCGCTAAAATTAGCGGCTACTATCTATTGAATGTTGTTACTGTAGTTATGACAAAAACTGATTGTTCAAACAAGTATTAACTGTTTCTGGCGACAACAGCATCATTGAGTTGAGCAAGTAATTTTTCAGTATCTTCCCAACCGATACAAGCATCAGTAATCGACTGACCATAATTGGGAGCTTTATTGTCAACTAAATCTTGTCTACCTTCCACTAAGTGACTTTCTACCATCACACCGAAAATATTTTGCTCACCACTGGCAAGTTGTTCACTAACATTGTCACAAACTGACAGTTGATTTTTAAACTGCTTACTTGAGTTACCATGACTAAAATCAATCATGATCTTCGGATTCAATTGGGCATTCACCAACTGTTCTGTCACTTGCTTAACACTATCGGCATCATAATTGGGCGACTTACCACCACGTAAAATAATATGACAATCTGCATTACCAGTCGTTTGTACAATAGCGGAATGTCCGAATTTAGTTACCGAAAGAAAGTGATGTGCTGCACTCGCCGAGCCTATCGCATCAATGGCAATTTTAATCGTACCATCGGTACCATTTTTAAATCCTACCGGACAAGATAAACCAGAGGCTAATTCACGATGCACCTGACTTTCTGTGGTGCGGGCACCAATAGCTCCCCAACACATAAAATCAGCCATGTACTGCGGCGTGATCATATCTAAAAACTCACCAGCGGTTGGCAGCCCCAAGTGATTTAAGTCAGCCAACAATTTACGCCCCATGCGTAAACCATCATTTAGTTTAAAGCTATTATCCATATAAGGGTCATTAATTAGACCTTTCCACCCCACCGTAGTACGTGGTTTCTCAAAATACACACGCATGACAACTTCAAGATTATCTTGATATTTTTCCCTTAACTTGACCAGCTTTTTGCCATACTCCATTGCAGCATCAGTATCATGAATGGAGCAAGGGCCAATGACCACCAATAAACGCTTATCTTTACCATTTAAAATATCACTGATCGCGGCTCTACCAGAGAAGACGGTCTTAGATGCATTTTCTGATGCAGGAAATCGCTCCAATAATGCAACAGGTGGTAATAACTCTTTTATTTTTTCAATACGAACGTCGTCGGTTTGATAGAACATAATGTTTCTCTTTTACTTCTTAAACGATGAATTTTTATCTCAATATACGTCTAGACACCTAGATGATTATCCCACGGACTAATTTATCAGTGTTATTACTCTAATACCAACATAAAATAAGAAAAAAGCGATATAATAAAGATCAGTTAAGCTTCAAAGATTTAACGCAAGGAATTATAAATAATGGTTAATCCAAACTACCCGCTGATAGATCTGCATCGTCATTTAGATGGCAATATTCGGCCAGCAACTATCTGGCAACTCGCACAGCAGCATCATATTGGCCTACCAACCGAGCAATTTGATGACTTTATCCCCTATGTTCAAATTCAAGACAGTGAAGCCGACCTATTGGCTTTTTTGCAAAAGTTGGACTGGGGAGTCAAGGTATTAAAAACACTTGATGACTGTAAACGTATTGCCTACGAAAATGTCGAAGATGCTTACAACGCAGGTATCGATTATGCAGAATTACGATTTTCTCCGTATTATATGGCCCAAACTCATCAATTATCACCGAGTGATGTGGTCGCTGCTGTTATTGATGGTGTGAACTCTGGAATGAAAGATTTTCCGGTAAAAATCAATCTAATCGGCATTCTAAGTCGAACATTTGGCGTAGAAAAATGTCAACTAGAGCTAAATGCCATACTCGATCATAAACAGCACATTACTGCTGTTGACCTTGCTGGTGATGAATATAACTTTCCAGGAGAATTATTTGTTGAACACTTTCGACAAATACGAACTGCAGATTTACAAGTAACCGTTCATGCCGGTGAGGCAGCCGGAAGTGAAAGCGTGTGGCAAGCTATCAAAGGGCTTGGCGCAACACGCATTGGCCATGGTGTTGCCATCTCGCAAGACAAAACTCTCACCGATTATATCAGACAACATAATATAGGCATCGAGTCCTGTTTAACTTCAAATTATCAAACTGGTACAATTAAAAACTTGGCTGAACATCCGATTAAAACATTTCTAGCGAATGAGCTATTAGTATGTTTAAACACCGATGATCCTGCGGTTGAAAACATTGAATTAAAACATGAATTTCAATTGGCTTCTGACCTACTCGGCTTTTCAGACAAGCAAATATTCCAATTACAACAAAATGCTTTGCAAGTGAGTTTTTTATCAGACAATGAAAAACAAGCATTACGCGATGCAAAATTGTAATATAACTGAATATAATAAATAAATAAGGAACCTCTATGACAGAAATCTTATTAGCACTTGTTGCCGGCACCATTGTTGGCTTACTGTTTTCCATTATCAAACTGCCTTTACCTGCGCCACCAGTACTTTCAGGTATTGCAGGAATATTTGGTATTTATTTAGGCGGAACAGCATATCACTGGATCGTCGAGCGCTTTTTTAGTTAGAATAGACTAGGATTAAATCAACATTAACACATCAGTAAAACACCCTTGATAGCAGCAACTTTGTTCAAAGGAACTGGCTAGAAACTTACTGAGATAAATTTTTTAAATAAGGTATATCTCATGGCAACACCTCATATTGAAGCTAAAGAAAACGAATTCGCTAAAACGGTACTTATGCCTGGCGACCCACTCAGAGCAAAATTTATTGCCGAAAACTTTTTAGATGATGCTAAATGTATCACTCGTGTACGTAACATGTTTGGTTATACAGGTACTTACAAAGGTAAACCTATCTCTGTGATGGGCTCGGGTATGGGCGTGCCATCAATTTCTATTTACGCCACTGAATTATATAAAGAGTATGGTGTAGAAAACATCATACGCATCGGCTCTTGTGGTGCCGTACGCGATGATATCAAAGTCAGAGACGTGATTATCGGCATGAGTGCCAGCACAGACTCCAATGTGAATCGCCAACGCTTCAATCAGTGTGACTTTGCTGCAACCGCAGACTTTTCTTTATTACAAAAAGTCGTCAATACCGCAGATAAAATCAATAAAAAAGTCCATGTAGGCAATGTATTTACTGCAGACTTATTTTACACACCACAACCTGAAATGTTTAAAACCATGGAAAACATGGGAATTTTAGCAGTAGAAATGGAAGCAGCTGGATTATATGGTGTTGCCGCCGAATTAGGTAAAAAAGCATTAGCCGTTTTGACTGTTAGTGATCACATTAAAACAGGCGAACAAACCAGCGCCGATGAACGTGAAAGCACGTTTAAAGATATGATGGAATTAACCTTAGAAAGTATCCTTTAATTCATCACCCTGTGATTGAACATAAAAAAAGGTTGGCGATTAAAGCCAACCTTTTTTGTTTAACACAATCAACAGCTCACATTAATAAAATTCAGCTTTGAATTCTACACCCCAGAATACGGGCTCGTTGACATAACCAGTCAAATTATTGAAGTCAATTGCACCAGTTAACTGCTCTTCATCGGTAATATTACGTCCATAAACAGCGACTTCATAATCTGCACCTTCAGCAAACCACTGGTAACCTACACGAATACCGCCTTCTAGTAATGCATCACCAGTAAATTCTTTTGATTCATATAAAAAGAAATTCACTTTTGAGCGATATGACCAATCACTGTAAACATACATTTCACCTTCACCGATTTCTTTGGTCCATCTCAGTGCTAGGTTACCAATCCATTCAGGTGATTGTGGTAATGGGTTACCGTCAATAATCGCTTGACCATCACCACGAAGACTATCAGTCACCGTACAACCACCACCACAAGGCGCAACACCAATAGAGCCGTCTTGTAATTCAGTATTGTTATAACTGACATTACCAGTTAAAACTAAATCAGGTGTAACAAATAATTCACCATCAAATTCAAAACCATAACCAACGGCTTTATCGGCATTTAATAAGCGAGCTAAATTACCTACACCACCAACAGCAGTTAACTGTTGATCACTGACTTGATAATAAAACACACTACCGTCTAAACGAGCCATATTATCTTCACTAACGGTTTTAAAGCCCGTTTCGACAGATGCAACCGTTTCAGAATCAGCTGTTGTGGCATTACCAGAGAATAATAAGTTACGCCCTTGGATACTCGGCGCTCGATAGCCGCGAGCAACACGCGCATAAAGGTTGGTTTCATCTGATAAGGTATAACTTAAGCTTAAATCACCACTAATTTGCGAATCATCAACCGATGCATCTTCACTAAAGCTTGGTGCGCCAAATGGCGACTGCACTAGCGTACCATCCCAGTCGCGTTCATCATTTGAATAACGAAGACCACCGTTTATACTGGCTTTATCAGATAATTCATAATCAAGTGAAGCAAAAATAGCCCATGCCGTCGTTTGCATGTTTTGCACAGCGATACCGTTTTGTTCACCATTAGCTAATGTATTAAAACTTAGGTTGTTAATGGTTAAATCTTCATCAAAGTAGAAAAAGCCAAATTGATAATCAAGCTGACCTAACTCATTACTCGAAATTCTTAGTTCTTGCGTTAGCTGCTCGTGATCTGGCATTTCAGCACCAGTTTCTGAAGGGAATGGAATAAACCCTGGGCCCATATAAGGTAAGAATGATGCGCCATAACCACCATCAATATCCCCTACTGAAAACATTTCAGCAGATTCATAACCACTGATCGATGTTAAGGTATAATCCCCAAAGTTATAGGTTAACTTCAAGTTAGCACCAGACATATCAACTGTTTGTTCATTACGGCTTGCAGCATCTTGATAAATGACTTCACGATCAAAATCACTGACTAAATCATTAGTGCCCGGTTTGATGATATTGGCACGGAAAACACGTGCATCGGCATCAGCATCACGGAAATGATAATTAAATAATGCTTCAAATTCATCGTTAGGTTGCCATAGCAATTGCACTCGACCTGCTGTTTCACCGTAACCACCAAGTTGATTATTTTCTTCAAAGCCTGGCGCTTTATTATCTAGCCAGTCATCTCTGTCTTGCTGTAATAACGAAACACGTGCTGACAAGGTATCAGTTAAACCACCACCAACAGCCAAACGAAAATCGGTAGAACCGTAACTACCAATACTGGCAGATAATTTGGCATCAAAGTCTTGAGCCGGTTTCTTTGACTGAACCTTAATGATCCCTGCCGTTGTATTACGACCAAATAATGTACCTTGTGGTCCCCTCAACACTTCAACACGTTCAATGTCGAACATTGGCATACCTTTGGTCAACGAGTTTTCGAGCACAACATCATCGTAAACCAATGAAACTGGTTGAGAAGCCAATAAATCAAAATCGGTATTACCTAAACCACGAATATAGAAACGAGGAAATGTACGACCAAATGAAGATTCAATCAATAAACTAGGTACTTTTGCTGAAAGTGCGCGCACATCCATACCCGAAGAACCTAGGACTTCCATTTTTTTAGTCGATAATGCCGATATGGCAATAGGTACTTCTTGTACATTCTCAGTCCGTTTACGCGCGGTTACTTCGATGACTTCAATACCAACAACTTCTTGCTTATTTTTCGCTGTGGATTCTTCAGCAACTGAAGCGGTTGAATAGCCAAACGCAGTCGCCATTAATGCCGCCTGCACACTGGTTGCTAGAGTGGTTCGTCCGAACATCTTCATTTAGTTCTCTCCCAAGGACTTAAAAGTAATGATTTTTTAGTGACTTATTCTTAAATAATATCGAGCACATTATAGCGCACAATATCAATTATTCATTATTTAACATCAGCTTTTGATAAAAACTAGTACCATATTCAAGCGATGGCAAATTGAACATTTCTGCAATAGTCTGCCCTAAATCAGCAAAGGTTGTTCTTTCACCAAGGTCGACTGAAGATATATGATGATGATAAGCCAACATAGGAACGTACTCACGAGTATGGTCACTACCGTGCCATGTTGGATCACAACCATGATCAGCCGTTAAAAATAGCACATCATCTTCATTCATCGCGGCAAAAATTTCAGGTAGACGCTGATCAAATGCTTGTAATGCTTCGGCATAACCTATGGCATCACGACGATGCCCAAAATCTTGATCAAAATTCACTAGATTAGTAAAAATCAAACTATTATCACCAGCGCTTTTCAAATGACCTATAGTAGCATCAACAAGTGCATCTATGCCCGTTGCCTTGGTTTTCTCACTGATACCTTGATGAGCAAATATATCAGAAATTTTACCAACACTAATAACGGTGCCACCTGCCTCGGTCAGTTTATCTAATACGGTAGGCGAAGGAGGTAAAACAGAGTAATCACGTCGATTGCCAGTGCGGATAAAATCTGCTGATGTCTCTCCGACAAAAGGACGAGCAATAACCCGACCAATATTATAGTCATCAAGTAACTCACGCACGGTTTCACAATATTGGTATAACTTTTCTAAACCGAAATGTTCTTCATGAGCAGCAACTTGAAACACACTATCAGCAGAGGTATAGCAAATAGGTAAGCCTGTTTTAACATGCTCTTCACCAAGTTTTGCAATAATGTCAGTACCCGATGCATGGCAATTACCAAGTATGCCATCTATGCCTGTTTTTTGATAAATAGTATCTAATAATTTTGACGGAAAACTTGGCGTCGTTTGATCAAAATAGCCCCAATCGAATAAAACAGGAACTCCTGCCATTTCCCAATGGCCGCTAGGTGTATCTTTACCACTGCTGATCTCGGCAGCATAACCATAGGCACCTTTATCTAAGCGATATTCTGCAATTGGAAAACTTTCCTTACCAGCAGACAAACATGCATCAACCAAACCCATAGAGGCTAAATGAGGTAAAGCAATTTTCTGTTGTTTCTGTTGATAATAGTATTGCGCAAGATGCGCAAAAGTATTTGCAGGAACATCGCCAAACTTGTCAGCATCGGGAGCATGTCCGATACCAAAGCTATCCATAACCAAAATAATTGCACGTGCCATTTCTTTACCTATATCAATTTCATCAAATTATTTCATGACCAAATAGTCAACTTATGTTAATTTAACACTTTCTATAACATAGTTATAGCGTAGATATTAACTAGATAGCAGATAAATAGGCAGAATCATGTCATTTATACAAGGAATACTAGCGGATTTACTCAAAGTTCGTTCATAATATACGCTTGGCTAGATATTACTGATTTTTAAACACCTAAGGCTAAGGCATTGCACACAATTAAACCCACCATTATCGCTATTACTGGCGCTTCAGCTTCAGGTAAAACCCTCTTTGCACAAACTATTTTTGATGAACTACTCTCTGAACTTGGTGCAAGTGGTATCACCATTATTAAAGAAGACGCATATTATCGCGCGCAAGATCATTTACCGATCCATGAACGTGAAAAAACCAATTACGATCACCCTAATGCATTTGAACATGAATTATTGTCAGCACATTTAACCCAATTATTAGACAACCAACCAGTTGAAATGCCTGTGTATTGTTATCAAACACATACGCGTACGCAAGAAACTACCTTAATACAGCCGACCCCCATCATCTTAGTCGAAGGTATTCTATTATTTACCGATCCTGTATTACGCAACTGTTTTGATATCAAAGTTTATATGGATACACCGCTCGATATTTGTTTAGTGAGACGAATTCAGCGTGATACTGTAGAGCGAGGTCGAAGTTTAGCCTCTATCACTAACCAATATTTAGAAACGGTCCGCCCAATGTATTATCAATTTATTGAACCAGCAAAAGCGTGGGCCGATCTTGTGATCACTAAAGGTGGAAAAAACCGTATGGCAATCGAAGTATTGAAAGCCAAAATAAGACAGCTCATTCAACGACATATATCATAAAATAATTAATATAATGAGGATATTATGAATTTAAGCGCACTCCATGGTGTATTAGGTATCGTCGCGATATTAGTCGCTGCATATTTATTATCTAATCACCGCAAGGCTATCAACTTTCGCACCGTTGGTTTTGCCTTTGCATTACAAGTATTACTCGGGGCCTTTGTACTTTACGTGCCCTTTGGCAAAGATGTTTTACAGTCCTTTACCAATGGCGTACAAGGCGTTATCGACAGTGCCAAAGCAGGTATTAACTTTATCTTTGGTGGTTTAGGAACCGATGCCATGTTTGAAAATGGTGTCGGCTTTGTCTTCGCTGTGCGCGTATTACCGGTCATTATTTTCTTTTCCTCGTTAATCGCAGTACTGTACCACTTAAACATTATGCAATGGGTGATACGTATTATTGGCGGTGGATTACAAAAGTTATTAAAAACCAGTAAACCAGAATCACTTTCTGCCACAGCCAATATATTTGTCGGTCAAACAGAAGCACCATTAGTTGTGCGCCCGTATATCGCAAAAATGACGCAATCAGAATTATTTGCCATTATGGTCGGTGGATTAGCTTCAGTTGCAGGTTCAATTCTGGCCGGTTATGCCGGTCTTGGCGTTGAATTAAAATATTTAATTGCAGCATCTTTTATGGCGGCACCCGGCGGTTTATTGATGGCAAAAATCATCATCCCCGAAACAGAGCAAGATAAAATTCAAACCAAAGAGCTTGAATTAACCGATAATGGTGATAAACCAGTCAACGTTATTGATGCTGCGGCCTCAGGTGCTGCATCAGGGGTTAAGCTAGCAGTTAATGTTGGCGCAATGTTGCTTGCCTTTATTGCCCTGATCGCACTATTAAACACGCTAGTCACTGGTGCTGGCAATTTACTCGGTTTTGAAGGAATAACCATTGAGTGGCTACTCGGTTATGTGTTCGCACCTTTTGCCTTTCTTATTGGTGTTCCATGGGATGAAATGCTCTACGCTGGAAGCTTTATCGGACAAAAAATTGTTGTGAACGAATTTTTTGCTTATGTCAATTTTGTCGAAATTAAAGATACCTTAACCCCTACTACCCAAGCAATTGTCACTTTTGCCCTCTGTGGTTTTGCTAACCTTTCATCTATAGCCATACTATTAGGCGGTATAGGTTCTATGGCGCCTAGTCGTCGCCATGACATTGCTAAGCTAGGCATGAAAGCCATGTTAGCCGCAACATTAGCCAATTTAATGAGCGCCGCTATTGCTGGCGTATTTATCAGTTTATAGAGAATAAACCATGAGTGATTTAAAAAGCATTGCCAAACTTTCAATTTCATTAATGGACTTGACCAGTTTAACCAATGAAGAAACCGAACAAGACATTATCAAGCTGTGCCAACAAGCTCAATCTTCTGACGGAGACACAGCCGCAATATGTATTTATCCTCGCTATATTCCAATTGCGAAAAAGCAGCTGGCAGAGCAAGGCAGTGACAATATCAAAATTGCCACCGTGACTAATTTCCCTGCTGGAGGCACCGATGTTCATCAAGCAGTGAAAGAAACCGCCGAAGCGGTAGCACTTGGAGCAGATGAAGTGGATGTAGTGTTTCCTTACCAAGCATTGATGGCTGGTGATGAACAGATTGGCGCAGAATTAGTCGCTGCATGCAAACGCGCCTGTGGTTCAAATGTACTATTGAAAGTGATTATAGAATCAGGCGAATTACAAACAGCAGCACTGATCAAAAAAGCCAGTGAAATTGCCATTAATGCAGGCGCTGACTTTATTAAAACCTCTACCGGTAAAGTACCAGTCAATGCTACCTTAGACGCTGCTACTATCATGTTAAGTGTCATTAATGAGCTTAACCCAAATGTTGGCTTTAAAGCCGCTGGTGGTGTACGTACCGTTGAAGATGCTAAACAATACTTATCGCTGACAATGGATACCTTAGGCGCTTCATGGCTCGACGCGACACACTTTAGATTTGGAGCAAGTGGTTTACTGAAAAATTTATTGGCCGTTATCAATGATGAAAGCGTAAGCCAAGACAATCAAGCCTATTAATAAGAACGCACAATGGCACAATTATATTTTTATTACTCGACTATGAATGCGGGTAAATCAACACATTTGTTACAATCATCTTATAATTACCGTGAACGTGGGTTAAACACATTACTATACACGGCATTAATTGATGATAGATTCGCACAAGGCAAGGTCACCTCTCGTTTAGGTATTGCAGCACAAGCGCAATTGTTCGATAGCGATAGTCATATTTTTAAGGAAGTTGAACACCTTCATGCTATCGAACATATTGATTGTGTTCTGCTTGATGAAGCACAGTTTCTTACTAGCGAGCAAGTCAGGCAACTAACCGATATTGTCGATTTATTGAACATCCCTGTCTTGGCTTATGGTATTCGTACTGACTTTCTTGGTCAGACTTTTACGGGTAGTGCTGCATTACTTGCTTGGGCAGACAAACTGGTTGAGCTAAAAACCATTTGTCACTGTGGTAAAAAAGCAAATTTTGTCATTCGACGTGATCAGGATGGCAAGGTAGCAACGGGTGGAGAACAAATCGAAGTTGGTGGTAATGAACGTTATGAATCATTATGTCGTTCACATTTTAAAGCATTGGTGTGGTAATAAGTTTCAACTAAACTTCACAATATTATTCAAAGGAGTCTGTTATGCCGGTTTATGCCAGTCACCACCCACTAGTAAAGCATAAAGTTAGTTTACTTAGAGATGCTCACATTTCAGTTAAATCATTTCGTGAGTTAACCAAAGAGCTTGCAACCTTATTAATGGTTGAAGCAACCACAGAGATGGCTCTGACACAAAAACCTTTAAGTTGTTGGTCAGGCAATATTTCAACGCCCATGCTTGCTGATAAACAGCCAACTCTCGTGCCCATATTACGAGCAGGATTAGGCATGCTCGATGGTGCGTTATCTGTACTACCCTGCGCTAAAATAAGTGTGGTGGGATTAAAACGAAATGAAGCATCAGTTAAACTCAATGCTCAAGGCCATGTTGATATCGCAATCGAGACATATTACGAAAACATCGTCAAAGATATTGCTGAGCGCCAAGCGATCATCATCGATCCTATGCTGGCTACCGGAGGCTCCGCTATAGCATGTATTGATATGCTTAAAGCTTCAGGTTGTCGTCAGGTCTCGGCATTATTTTTAGTTGCCGCACCAGAAGGCATTGCTGCGCTAGAACAAGCTCATCCTGATGTTACTATTTATGTTGCAGCCATTGACGAAAAGCTTAATGAACAAGGTTACATTTTACCTGGTCTAGGCGATGCTGGCGACAAAATATTCGGCACCTTGTAACGATTATTTACTCTACTACAAGAGGGGAAGTCCTCTCTTGTTCACCTTTAAGCAATAATAAACGCTTATACATCTAGCATTTTGTTGTTAACTCTATCGCTAACGAGTCCTGCATAACTGTGCACTTTAACTGTGCATCCGCGCTGCTAAGGTGCGAAAACCATTTACTAAAATACACCTTGCATCATTCAACTCATTGTTTTTTATAGAGTATTAATTTTTAAAATCAATGGCACTCCCTTTGCACTTATCCCCTCAGAAACTTATTAAATTATTTTGGGAGAATGATATGAGTGACCCAGTTGGCTTTAAGCTTTGGTCGTTTACCGGCAAAATAAAAATCCTCCACTTAAGTTGGATGGCATTTTTTATTACCTTTGTTGTGTGGTTTAACCACGCCCCTTTACTGGCTGTTATTGGTGATAGTTTAGGTTTATCTTCGAGTGAGATAAAAACCCTACTGATCCTTAATGTGGCATTAACCATACCAGCCCGAGTACTCATTGGAATGCTAACTGATAAATACGGACCCAAGCTGACCTACTCAGTGATCTTATTTTTTTGTAGTATCCCTTGTTTTATGTTTGCCTTTGCTGAGAACTTTGAACAAGCCGCCATTGCACGATTCCTATTAGGCTTTATCGGTGCAGGCTTTGTCATTGGGATTCGTATGGTCAGCGAATGGTTCCCTGCCAATGAATTAGGCACGGCTGAAGGCATTTATGGTGGTTGGGGTAATTTTGGTTCCGCAGCTGGAGCCATGTCACTTCCCGCCATTGCCTTATTTTTTGGTGGTGAAGATGGCTGGCGTTATGCCATTGCGCTGAGCGGGTTATTAAGCTTGATCTTTAGTTTTATTTGGTATTTTAATGTCACAGATACCCCTAAAGGTTCAACATATTTTAAACCCAAACAAACGGGTGCGATGGAAGTCACCAGTGTTGGTGATTTTTGGTTACTGCTGGTGATGAAGCTTCCTATGTATGGTGCACTCGCATTATTAACATGGAAGTTATCACCTAGTGGTGTTGGTATGCTCTCTGATACCATGGCTGCCCTTGCCTATTTATCATTAGTTGCCTTGTATATTGTTGAGTTAAAGCAGACTTATAAAGTGAATAGTCATGTATTTAGCAAACCAGTTGACGAAATTCATCAATATAAATTCAAGCAAGTTGCGGTACTCAACATTTTGTACTTTGCTACTTTTGGTTCTGAACTTGCGGTGATCTCAATGTTACCGTTATTTTTTGCCGAAGTGTTTAGTTTAGACATGGTATATGCTGGCTTACTTGCCTCTCTTTATGCCTTTATGAACTTGATGTCTCGCCCTGGTGGTGGTTGGTTAAGTGATAAGTTTGGCCGTAAAAAAACCTTGCTTATTTTAACGGCAGGTTTAGCCATTGGTTACTTTGCTATGTCATCAATCAATAGTAGCTGGCCATTAATCTTAGCTGTACTAACCGTGATGGCATGTTCGTTTTTTGTTCAAGCTGGTGAAGGCGCAGTATTTGCTGCAGTGCCATTAATTAAGCGCCGATTAACTGGACAAATAGCAGGGATGACGGGAGCATACGGCAACGTTGGTGCTGTTGTATACCTCACCGTATTATCTATGGTTGAATATCAAACCTTCTTTATTGTCATTGCGCTGACCGCAGTAGTTGGTTTTATTACCTTATTGTTTATGGAAGAGCCGCAAGGTACGATTACTGAAGTACGTGAAGATGGTTCATTAGAATTGATCAATGTCAGCTAAATCAGCGCCCATACCGGCTCAAAAACAAGCCCCAAAAAACACAACTGCTATTTTGCAGTTGTGTTTTGGTGGTTATTCTCACCAAGGGTGTAAGCCAGAGAATCAGGACGCCTTTGTGGTGAATGCTCCACAAAGTAGTAAACAATTGACCAAAGGCGCCATTGCGGCCATTGCTGATGGCGTCAGTAGTGCAAATCACGCAGCACAAGCCGCGCAATTAGCAGTCACACAATTTAGCCAAGAATTTTATGCAACACCTCCCACTTGGTCGACGAAAAAATCTGCCGTGAAGGTTCTTACCAGTTTAAACCAGTGGCTCTATGGGCAAGCAAGTACGTTATTTTCTCAGGCAAACAGTCACCATAATTCAACACCACAATGGTTAACCACTTTTTCTACCATTATCTTAAAGTCTGCAACAGGTTACATTTTTCATGTGGGTGACACTCGCATCAGTCGTTTCCGCCAAGAAGAATATGAAGTACTGACCCGAGATCATAACCGTAAGCAAGGAGGGAAACACCTCGTACTTACGCGAGCACTAGGCGCAGACAGCCGGATAAAAGTTGATTTCCAGCAAATTGATTTACAAGCAGACGACCTTATTTTACTGACCTGTGATGGCGTGCATGAGTTTGTTGAGGAAAAACAACTTGCCACAATAGTACAACAACTGCCTAAATGCCCTACCACACAGGCACTTGAATCAGCCAGCCAGCAGATCACCGCACAAGCAATTGACAATGGCTCTGATGATAATGTCAGTTGTTTACTGGTTTATATAAGGAAAACGGCGAAACGCGATTTAGTTGAAATTGAACGCGATATTATGAGCAAAGCCATTCCTCCTGCGCTAAAAGAAGGCATGAAGCTAGATGGTTACACGGTACATAAAGTGATCCACGCCAGCATTCGCTCTCACCTTTACTTAGTAGAAGCACCTGAGACTAACGAAAAGTTAATTCTTAAAACCCCTTCACAAAATTTTGAAGATGACACTATTTATTTACAAGGCTTTATTCGTGAGGCTTGGGTAGGTGAACGAATTAACCATCCACGGATCATGAAAGTAAAAACCGATAGCCAGCACAGCCAATTTCTCTATCATGTGTGTGAGTATATAGATGGACAAACTTTAGCTGACTGGATGCATGACAACCCCAAACCATCTATAGCACAAGTGAGAAGCATTACTTGGCAAATTATTACGGCATTGAGAGCTTTCCAGCGTTTAGAAATCGTACACCGTGACCTCAAGCCGGATAACATTATGATCGATAGATTTGGTTGTATAAAACTCATCGATTATGGCACTGCCCGCATTGCATCATTAGAGGAAAGCGCTGACCACATTGAAGAGGCTATACCGCAAGGCTCACTTAATTATATTGCTCCAGAAACGCTGTTATTGATGGAATCAAGCAATATCAGCGACTTATTTTCACTTGGCGTAATATGCTATCAAATGCTGTGTGGAGAATTACCGTTTAAACCAATGCAACGTGCACAAGTCACACAAAGCAGTTATGATGACTGGCAGTACCGCAGTATCAGACAATTTAGATCCGACCTGCCATTTTGGTTAGATCTGGCTTTACAACAATGTACTCACCCAGATCCAAAGCAACGCTATCAAGCATTCTCAGAATTTCATCAAGATTTAACTAAGCCTAACATTGATGCGGTAGCACATTATAAAAATCAACCCATCTTAGCGCGCAACCCAGTTAAGTTTTGGCAAAGTACATCGGCTATTTTGTTATTATTACTCTTGATTTCATTAGCGTTGTAAATAATGGCGTGGCGACAGTTTAGCAAATTACTGTCACTTATTATTTATTATCATTTTTTTGATTGGTTTTACCAAAGGAAGCATAGACAACACCAAGAACCGCGCCAACAACCAAACCAATACCAGGGTCATCAAAAACAAATCGCCCCAATATCATCCCTATTCCTGCTCCCATTGAAATAGCGATGCCCATCGATTTATTTTGCTTTGTCTGGCACATGACTCCCCCTTTATTAAGTATTATTAGCGACATTTAACTCACTGCTGCTTATTTTCCATACTTTTACCAAAGGCGATACCTAGTGCAATACCTATGGCAAGTCCAGCGCCAACATTTTCCATTGTATTACCGATAGCAATTCCGACACCTATTCCTAGTGCTATTGCTAAGCCGATAGCCAGATAATTCGTTTTTTTATGCTTATCTTTATCAGACATCATTAGGTCGTATTGACCTTTGTTTAATAATTCTACTGAGAGAAAAAATCACTTTAATCAAGGCGAAAATCGTGCCGTTTAGTCATCTAAATCAACCATTTTCAACGCAGAGTAAGCTGATTTTAGCCTCAGCCCTTCGGGCAATGGCTATTTTAGAAAACATAAACAAATATCAACACGCCCTTGCCCCTATTAAATCGTAAAAAATAGCATAATGGATTCACGAATAATCATAGTTGCCAACACAAGCCAAGACAATATAAACAACATAAAGCGCACTATCACTTTATCGATGGTGATTTGTATAATTGAATGAGCAATACGTATGATGGCATAAGCCCAGGCACAAATAACATAGACACTATCAACATGCCCTAAGGTGGCAATCGACAAAACAACCACATAAAACAACGTCGGCTGCTCAAAAAGATGGTTATAGTTATTGGAAACTCGATTGACTTCTTCAGGTAATAAGTCTTTTAATTTCGTCGTATCTTGTGCCTTTTGCGGATGAATACGAAATTTTTTCATCGCTGAAACACGGGTAAAATACATCCGTAGTGTCACCACAACCGTTAAAAGTGCAACAACAAACATCGGCTGAAAGATAGCAATATTATTCATATCATTCCTATTATTATTTAATAGCACCACTAGAACATGTTGCTCTAGTAAAGCGCTCATTCGCACCAATATAAAGCATAAAGCCCCGAATTAGAACACTAGGGGCTTGCTCTCACATCTCTTCTCCTTGTTTTTATTGATAATTTCATCTGGTGCAGTTTTTGCACTCCTCCAATCAAACGCACTATTAACTCGCTATTATTGGAATACACTTATGTTGTTTGGCCGAAAAAATAGAAAACCTATCTCTATTCCGACCAAAAAAGTTAAAGAATGGAAATACTCCACTTGTAACTATTGTTCTACTGGTTGTTCAATAGAAATAGGACTTGATGAAAACAAAAAGCTCGTTACCTCTCGTGGCCACGCTGGAGCAGACGTAAACCGAGGCAAACTTTGTATAAAAGGCTTATTAGAGCATGACTTATTTAATAGTCCCGGACGTGGTACTGAGCCATTAATTCGTGAAAAACACTATCATGACTTTGAGCCAACCTCATGGGATCATGCGCTAGATACAACTGCAGCACAAATAAAAAACATCCAGCAACAGTATGGACGTGATGCGTTTGCTGTTATTTCCACGGGTCAATTACTCACGGAAGAATTTTACACCTTAGGGAAACTGGTGCGAGGCTGTATTGGCACCAATAATTACGATGGAAACACCACTTTATGTATGGCTTCTGCGGTCAGTGGTTACAAGCGAAGCTTTGGCTCTGATGGCCCACCAGGTTGTTATGACGATTTTGAGCATACTCATTGTTTAATGGCCTTTGGTTCAAACTTACCAGAGCAACACCCTATTATCTACTGGCGCTTAAAAGAAGCGTTAGAAAAACGTAAATTTCCACTCATTGTAGTCGACCCTCGAGTCACTATGCTTGCTCAATTTGCCGATATACACTTACCCATTACCCCAGGCACTGATTGTGTATTAATTAACGCCATGATGCATGTGATCATCAATGAAGGCTTACAAGATCAAGACTACATTAACGCTCATACCCAAGGGTTTGATGAAGTAAAAGCACTGGTACAAGATTACGATCCCAAATCAGCTCAGCACATTTGTGGCATTGACGAAGATAAAATTCGCACGGTGGCGCGCCTGTATGCCAAAGCCCCTGCAGCCATGAGTATTTGGACCATGGGGATTAATCAATCAACCCATGGTTCTGATGGTGTCGCAAATATCAATAACCTCAACTTAATCACGGGGAATATCGGTAAACCCGGTGGCACGAGCTTATCGATTACCGGTCAGTGTAATGCCATGGGAACACGAGAATGGTCATCATGCTCAGGTTTACCTGGATACCGTTATTTAGAAAACGAAGCCGATCGACAGGAAATTGCCGATTTTTGGGGGATAGATGCTGAATTTTTCCCTAAAAAGCGCGGCTTGTCTGAAACAGACATATTCCCGGCAATTGAAACTGGCGAAATTAAAGGCTTGTGGATCGTTGCGACTAACCCGATGACTTCTATGCCCAACACAGGTCGTATCCGTAAAGCATTGGAAAAGCTTGACTTTCTGGTAGTACAAGATGTGTATCAAGACGTAGAGATGAACCAATATGCCCATGTTTATTTTCCAGCATCAGTCTGGGCAGAAAAACAAGGTTGCCATACCAATACCGAACGTCGAGTCAATTTGATCGATAATGCCTTAGCACCGTTTGCTAATTCAAAACCTGATTTTTGGATATTTAATCAGCTGGCAAAACGTTTCGACCATGGCAATATCATCCACTTTCCAGACCAGCCAGAGCAAGCATTTGAAGAAATGAAACAATTATCAAAAGGTGAAGATAGAACCTTAGATATTTCAGGCATGAGTTATGAAAAAATTATTCAAGCACGTGGTATTCAATGGCCCTATCGTGAAGGAAGTACCAGCTTAAAAGGTGATGCCCGCCTCTATACCGATGGTAAATTTCAAACCCCATCGGGTAAAGCCAATTTATTACCGATCAAATTTTACAATAATAACGAGCAGCCGTGTCAACAATACCCTTTTTGGCTGAACAGTGGTCGCGTAGTGGAACATTTTCATACCCGCACCCGAACAGGAAAAATAGGCAATTGTAATAAATTTAGCCCAACCCCTTATATGGAAATGAACCCCGATGCCGCCAATGAATTAGGCGTAACACATCAAAGTTATGTCAGGTTAACCAGTCGCCGCAGTGATGCCGTTGTCATGGTGCAATTAACCCACAGAGTACCGAGGAATATGGTGTTTATTCCGTTTCATTTTCACGATTGTGTTAATCGCCTCACCTTAGGCTTGCTCGATCCGCATTCACGCCAACCAGCATTTAAACAATGCTCTGTTCGTATTGAAGCGATAGATCAAAAAGAAGCCGCGCAATTAAACGTTGAAAGACGTGCGTTTTAACTCAAACGATTGAGGAATTATCCATGAATCAAGAAGTAAAAAAATCCCCATCAATTGACTCAGTCGTTGAGAGCTTTGATCCAACAACCATGTCCGTTGCATCATCAGCAGAGCAAGAAAATCGTTCCAATCATTGGGAAGTGAGAACGCAAGAGCAAGCCTATGCCTTTTTGTCAGATAAAGAGGTCGCCATCGAAAACCGCTACGGAAAACGCATTGATCTGGTTGAACTCACTGATAATCCCAAAGATCGCTCAATGTTTATCAATGAAAACCCTGAGGTCGGCTCAAATCCAAACCGTAATAAACAACACGGTTTCTTTTTTACCGCAGACAACTGCATTGGATGTCATGCCTGTGAAGCGGCTTGTTCCGAAAAGAACGAAAACCCAGCCCATATTGCTTTTCGTAGTGTTGGCTATGTCGAAGGTGGCTCATACCCTGATTATAAACGGATGAATATTTCCATGGCATGTAATCACTGTGATGATCCCGTTTGCTTAAAAGGTTGTCCAACCCGTGCTTACACCAAACATGCCGAATATGGGGCAGTATTACAAGATCCCGAAACCTGTTTTGGTTGTGGTTACTGTACTTGGGTTTGTCCATACAATGCCCCTCAGCTCGATCCTGAAAAAGGTCGGGTATCAAAGTGTAATATGTGTGTTGATCGACTAGAAGTAGGTTTAAAACCAGCCTGTGTTTCCGCTTGTGTTGGTAATGCCCTTGATTTTGGTGTGATTGAAAATACCCCAGAGAACCGCGAGCAATGTAAAACAAAAATCCCTGGTTTTCCTGATCCTGAAATCACTCATCCGAACATTCGTTTTCAACAAACGAAAACGTTACCGAATGAGCTTAACCGCACTGACTCGATGCCGGTTAAATATCACAAAGATAAAAACGGTGACTATCAGCCGGTGATTGATCAAAAAGCAGGTAAAGAAAAACAGTGGAATTTTACCAAACTTAACAGCCGTGAAAACCCCTTAGTACTGTTTACTTTATTTGCACAAGCAGCAATCGGTAGCTTTGCCATCGCATTTATTGGTGCTTTGGCTGGCATAGAAGCATTGGTACAATTTCGCCATTCAGATATGTTCTTACCTCTAACCATTTTATCATTGTTCATGACGGCATTTGCGCTACTAATGAGTGTCACCCATTTAGGCAAACCGATGCGCTTTTACCGTGGCTTTAATAATTTACGCTATTCACCGATGGCTCGAGAAGGTTTTGGTTTAGCCATGTTCGCTTTAGGTTGTGGATTAATGGCACTATTTTTATTGCCAACAAATACTTGGGTTGTTGAAATGTGTAAGCAAGTCGTTAACTTAGATATCACCCAATTTTTAGCGCCTGCTACAGCCAGATCTGCACAAACTTTTGCTGGTATGTTTGCACTTGTTGCTGGCAGTGGTGGTCTATATTACATGAACAAATGCTATCAAATAAAAGCACGTCCTTTTTGGCACCACCTTCAAACTGCAACAGCCTTTGTTGGTAATAGCCTGTCATTAGGCGCTATTGTTGCTGGCTTAGTGATAATAATCACCTTGACGGTGCAAGATGCTGAGCCTGAGTTATTGACACAAACATTAACCATTATTGGTAGTGTGTTTTTATTCGGTTTGCTTTTAGAAGCACTCGGTTTGATCAAACACAACCATGACATGAACCGTAGCGATAACGAAGGCGGCGCGGCCCATTATATTCAACAGACAACGTTCGGCAAAACCTATTGGTTTAGAAACATTCTGTTAGCACTGAATGTTGCGCTAACTGCCAGCATTTTATTGGCTGGTGCAACCATGGAATTATCCAGCACATTGTACCTATTTTGGTTAGTGTGTGTGTTAAGTTGCATTGTTACTGCACTTATTGGTCGCGCATTATTTTATATTTTAGTGATCCCAACCACTATGCCGGGCGCATTCTTTTGGAAAAACAAAAGTTTTGAGCAACACGCTAGAGATATCGGTTTAGCTGATAACCCTGCCACAGGTGTTAGCCCACACTGTCACTAATAATCATCAAAAACGACTAAGCAATTATACATTAATTCCATTGGTATTATATTATTGCTTAGTCGATTCAGGAGGTACTATGATAACAACCATAGCGCAAACCGTAGGCAAAACATGTGTGGTTGGTTTAAGCTATTTTGACCATCAGGCAAACTTGCTTAAACAAACGACTCTAGCTGGTACTGTCATCGAAGCAGACACCAAAACCGGCATTACCTTAGCTTTGGCCAATAATGACACATCAGCAACAACTCAAGCGGCTCATTTCATCTTACCCACAGCATTATCCTGCTGGTTTACTGCTCCAAAAGGAGATTTTCATACCAGTGATAAACAAGTAAAAATATCGGATCCTGATTATTTTGTTACTTGGGATATATTTCAAACCAAACCGAGTAGCAACGATGGCGAACATCAATGGTGGCAATGGTTTCCAAGAAATACACCTCCGCAAATAAATGCGCAATCATAGAATTCGGTAAGCGCCTGACTTCTATACTATACTGAGTGAATATTGAAACATTCACACACACAAAAGGACATGATTCATGACAGAATATGTAGGCTCAACCTCTGCTCGACCGGATCTTGATTGGAGTCAATTAAAAGAAACCATCTTAATGTTAAACCTTGCTGTCGCTCAAATAGACCAATCACTTAACGAGGGTGACGCATCTGTTTCTACTTTATCCAGCTCTTTTACCGCCCTTGCCACTAATTTATCTGATATCAAATCCTCGGTTGAACACCTACATGCAGATGATCACCAAAACGATAAAATGAGAACCATTATTGAAGGTTCTGCAGAAACAGGCTTAGACAAAGTACATACCGCAATTGTCGCTTTTCAGTTTTATGACAAACTGACCCAACGCTTAGATCATGTTAGTCAAAGTCTGAGCGACCTGTCTGCATTAATTGCTAACCCATCCGCCTTATATTCACCAACAGAATGGCAAAAACTACAAACATCTATTCGTAGCAAATACACCATGGAAGAAGAACGGAAAATGTTTGACAACGTAATTTCAGGCATGCCCATTGAACAAGCGTTAGATATTTTCAGAAGTGAAAAACAAGCGAATCAAGAAGATGAAGATGATATCGAATTGTTTTAGCTCATCTTATGGTATTACTTCGAAGTTGAATGAGTTAAGCGTTGTCTACCTTTAACATCAGGATCATGATTTTCCTCTCATTCAATTCAGAAAGTTTAAATAATAAAAAAATAACGACAAAGTCATCTAATAGCGATATGCTTATTAGGTCACTTTTTCGTCAATCATTCAAACTGTTATATAAGTAAGAGCACCTTTATGTCAGAAGCAACCACTACAGTAACTATTTTATATTACAAAGAAGATTCTTTGATCATGGAGCATGAGACCAAAGATTATCCTAAAAATAAAAATGGCCGTATTATTATTCCACCTGAATTTAAAGAAGGTAAAAATATTTTGGCTGTCTGTTTAGGTGAGATCACTATCGTTAATAAGTTCGGTGACCGCATTCTTGGGGTCGATGTAGAAAATAATTAACAACGCACAATTATATACAACACGCCCACTTTACCATATCTCAACCGCCCTGCTTTAGTGCAAACTTCAGTTCAAGCTAGTGCACCATAGTCACTATTACACCACCTGAAAAATACAACTCATTGTTAAATAACATATTTTCTATATGGCATTTACCTTGCTCTTTCACTAGTAAAAAACAACCTTACCCAAAAAGTCATTGAACACTTGTTCTGCTTGAACAGCAAAACAATAAATGAGTAGGAAAAATACTATGAGTTTACACGCACTATCTCAACCCGCCGATAAGCAACGCATTGTTGTTGTTGGCAACGGTATGGTCGGCCACCATTTTGTTGAACAATTTACTGAAAATGATAACTACCAGTTAACGGTATTATCTGCAGAACCTCGATTAGCCTATGACAGAGTTCATTTATCTGAATACTTTACGGGTAAAACCGCTGACGATCTGGCGCTTACTACACCAGAGCAATACCAAAAACTCGGTGTTGATTTTCACCTTGATGCTAAAGTAGTTGAAATTGATAAATCAGCTAAAACGGTTCGAACAGCACAAGGACAAATTTTTGCTTATGACAAATTGGTATTAGCAACGGGGTCTTACCCATTTGTACCACCCATTCCAGGTAAAGAGCGCGAACATTGCTTAGTGTACCGAACCATTGATGATCTCAAGCAGATCCAAGCATCTGCTAACCAAGGTAAAGTTGGTGTTGTTGTTGGCGGTGGCTTACTTGGCCTTGAAGCAGCCAATGCATTAAAAGAATTAGGATTAGACACTCATGTCGTCGAGTTTGCCCCGCAGTTAATGGGCGTACAACTAGACCAGTTAGGCGGTCAACTACTAAGAAAGAAAATCGAAGACTTAGGCGTCAGTGTTCATACCGAAAAAGCCACACAACAGATAGTCGATGGTGAGCAATGTGTGCATCGAATGGAATTTGCTGATGGTAGCTATTTAGAAACTGACTTGATTTTATTCTCCGCCGGTATTCGTCCTTACGATAATTTAGCCCGTGAATTTGAACTCACCATTGGTGAACGCGGAGGCATAGTGGTTAATAATCAATGCCAAACCTCAGATGAACACATTTACGCCATTGGTGAGTGTGCGCTATGGAATAACTTCATTTTTGGCCTTGTCGCTCCCGGTTACGCCATGGCGAAGGTAGCTGCAGGCCATATTCAAGGTGAAACAGAAAGCTTTACTGGTGCAGATATGAGCACCAAATTAAAATTAATGGGAGTGGAAGTTGGCTCTATTGGTGATGCTCATGCCAAAACAGCGGGCGCACAATGTTTTACTTACCAAAATGATCGCGATGTGATCTATAAAAAAATAGTGGTCAGTCAAGACGGTAAAAACTTACTGGGTGCCGTACTAGTAGGTGATACCAGTGAGTACGATACACTGTTGCAATACGCATTAAATGGCATTGAATTGCCTGAAAACCCAGATTCACTGATCCTACCGAGCAGTAATGAAAAGCCAAGTTTAGGAGTTGATGCCTTACCAGATAGTGCCACTATTTGCTCATGCTTAAACGTCACTAAAGGCGATATTGTCGGTGCTGTTGATGCGGGAGCTACTGATATCGCCTCAGTCAAAGCAGTCACTAAAGCCAGTACCGGTTGTGGCGGCTGTGCAGCTTTACTAAAAAATGTCGCTGAGCATGAATTTGCCAAGCGCGGTTTGGAAGTGAAAAAAGATATCTGCTCACACTTTGCTTATAGCCGCACTGAACTATTTCATATCATCAAAGCGGAAAAAATCCGTAACTTCGATACCTTGCTAGAAAAACACGGCCAAGGCATGGGGTGTGAAATTTGTAAGCCAGCAGTAGGTTCAATTCTCGCTTCAATCTGGAATGACTACATCTTAAAAAGTGATCATTTACCATTACAAGACACCAATGATATTTACTTAGGTAATATGCAAAAAGATGGCACTTATTCGATTGTGCCACGTATGCCAGGCGGAGAAGTCACACCAGATAAACTCATTGCTATTGGTGAAATAGCGAAAGAATATAATCTGTACACCAAAGTAACCGGTGGTCAGCGTATCGATTTATTTGGTGCGAGAGTGGATCAATTGCCTGATATTTGGGAAAAGCTGATCGCAGCAGGGATGGAAACCGGACACGCTTACGGTAAGTCATTACGGACCGTTAAATCATGTGTCGGCAGTACTTGGTGTCGCTACGGCGTACAAGACAGTATGTCGATGGCGATTTTTCTGGAAAACCGCTACAAAGGATTACGAACACCACACAAAGTTAAATTTGCGGTTTCTGGCTGTACCCGTGAATGCGCAGAAGCACAAAGTAAAGACATAGGGGTTATTGCCACCGAAAACGGTTGGAACCTTTATGTGAGTGGCAATGGCGGCATGAAGCCACGTCATGCCGATTTATTTGCCACCGATTTAGACGATGCGACCTTAGTAAAATATATCGACCGTTACCTAATGTTTTATGTACGCATGGCCGACAGATTACAACGCACCTCTGTATGGCTTGAAAGCCTCGAAGGTGGACTAGAGTACATGCAAAAAGTGGTCATTGATGATCACTTAGGTATCAATGATGAATTAGAAAAACAGATGTCTGCCGTGGTCGATAGTTATCAATGTGAATGGAAAACAACGATTAATAGCCCTGAACAACTAAAACGCTTTAGACAATTTGTGAACTCGGATAAAACCGACACTAGCATTCAATTCGTCAATGAGCGTGAGCAAATTCGTCCAGCAACAATAACAGAAAAAGCAGCATCGGGATTATTAATCGACACGGTCACAATTACCGATAAATCTGATGAATTAACACCGGCTTAATGCCAGCATAAGCACAGAGGATAAGAAAATGAGTAACTCAAAAGCTTGGCAAACTATCTGCCAAACACAAGATTTAGTGAAACATTCTGGTGTTTGCGCCTTACTGGAAAACGAAGAGCAAATTGCTATTTTCCAAACCGATGATCAGCAAGCATTTAGTATTTCTAATTGGGATCCTGCCGGTAAAGCCAACGTATTATACCGAGGCATTATTGGTGATGAAAATGGCGAGATATTTGTCGCTTCACCACTGTACAAAGAGCGGTTCTCACTACAAACTGGTAAATGTTTAGACGATGAACAACTGGCTGTCACTAGCTATCAAACGCGCATTATCAATGATAATGTCCAAGTGCTTATTTAAGCCATGCTATTAACGAATTAAAGTGGGCATATCGCCCACTTTTTACGTTCATATCAAACAGTAATCATGCTAACATCTGTCAAAAATTATTATCCCCACAGGTTATTTGATGAAAATCATCTCTTTTAATATTAACGGTCTACGTGCCCGCTTACATCAATTACAAGCCATCATCGACAAACATCAACCAGATATCATTGGTTTACAAGAAATTAAAGTACATGATGACGCTTTTCCATTAGCCGATGTTGAAGCTATGGGTTATCAGGTATATTTTCATGGTCAAAAAGCCCATTATGGCGTGGCAATGTTATGTAAAAAACCTGCTGATGCTGTTATTAAAGGCTTCCCCACCGATAGCGAAGAATCTCAAAAGCGTATGATCATGGTGCAAACTACCAATGAGCAAGGAGAAAAAGTCACGGTATTAAACGGCTATTTTCCTCAAGGTGATAATATAGCCCATGAAACTAAATACCCTTATAAGCGTCAATTTTACAAAGACTTAATGGTGTATTTAAACGAGCATCATACCCCTGATGAACATGTGGTGATCATGGGTGATATTAATATTTCACCGATTGATTTAGATATCGGCATTGGTGAAGTAAATCGCAAACGTTGGCTAAAAACCGGTAAATGTAGTTTCCAACCGGAAGAACGTGAATGGTTAGCCACCCTGATGAACTGGGGTTTTACCGACACCTTCAGAATGCTGCATCCAACGCGAGCAGAACGCTATTCATGGTTTGATTACCGTTCTCGTGGTTTTGATGATAATAGAGGCTTACGCATAGATGTGATCTTAGCTACCGAGAAAATGGCAGCAACCTGCGTTGAATCTGATGTTGATTATGAATTACGCGCTATAGAAAAACCGTCAGATCACGCACCAATTTGGTCGACATTTCAATCATAAACACGCTTGAGGGAGTGAACTCCCTCAAACTAACGAAAACACTATGCAATCATCTGCTCAATACCGCTGCCCTATTTGTCAGCACTCGTTAAGTTTAAACGATACAACTTTTCGTTGTACGAATAATCACTGTTTTGATTTGGCAAAAGAAGGTTACGTCAACCTGTTACCGGTGCAATTTAAACACTCTAAAGATCCTGGTGATAACAAAGCTATGGTAAATGCACGCCGCGCCTTTCTTGAACAGGGATACTATCAACCCTTAGTTGACAAGCTCATCAACCTTTACCAGCAATATGGTGAACAACAAGGTCAGCTGTTTGATGCCGGTTGTGGTGAAGGTTACTACACTCACCAGCATAAAAATGCCCATAACCAAGTGTATGGTATTGATATCGCAAAAGAAGCGGTAAAAAAAGCCGCGAAAAAATATCCAGACTGTAGCTTTAGTGTCGGTACATTATCGCAACTCCCTTTTGTTGATAATCACATTGATTGGCTTGTTTCTATCTACGCGCCAATTTTAGAGCAAGAATTTACTCGTGTACTCAAGCAGCAAGGCTTTTTATTAACAGTAACCCCAGCAAAACAGCACTTATTTGAGCTAAAGCAGCAAATTTATCAACAAGCCAATGAACATGATGTAACACGTCAACCGATTGAAGAGTTATCATTAGTACTTGAAGAGCAGGTATCTTACCCAATGACACTCAAAACGGGCACTGACATTATTAATCTACTGTCTATGACGCCTTTTGCCTTTAAAGCAACAGAGCAAGTTAAACAACAACTTGCTCAAATGAGCGAATTTACTTGCCAAGCTGACTTTTTGATCCGTTTATATCAAAAATAGCTTAAACCCTTGTCTTCAACCTATACTGATAGATATACCAATTGAAATAAATATTTAATTCACTTGCTATCATTTATTTATTCAAATTTGATCTGAGGTGATGAATGGCACAGGCGAAACGAGCAGCAGATAAGCCGTATAAAATTGATGTTGAAGCGGGTAAAAATTACTTGTGGTGTGCCTGTGGCGAAAGCAGCAAACAACCATTTTGTGATGGTTCACATAGTGGCAGTGCATTTACACCGGTAATATATAAAGCAACCGAAAGTAAAACGGTACTTTTTTGTGGTTGTAAAACAACTAAAAAACCGCCACTGTGTGACGGTTCGCATAATAATTAATTCACACTGCCATCATAATTTATGATGGATAACGCGCATTTTGATAACTGACACATAACAGCTGAGCAAGATCAAAATAACGAGGCTTATGCATCGACAATTTAATGTCGCCGCCACTTTGATTGATTTTTGCTACCCCTTCTTTATACCATGCAGCTAGTGCTGGTGGTAAAAATTTATCAGCCTTAACACCTAACATCACTAACGCTTGAAGCGGTATAGTTAAAATAAAAATAGCATAGACCAACGACTGGGGAAGTTGCTGCAAACCACCAAGGTACAACTGCATGATAAACACGAATAACGCAATACCGGGTAAATAACGGCAACTGAGTCGGCTCACTTGAATCGCACGATACTCTTCAAAATAACGAGCTAATTCCGACTTCTCTGGCCACAACTTCATATACTTGCGACCTAACTTAACAATTTCTACAACATTCATAGGCGTCACAATATAACAGGGATTAATAAAAAGATAGCATAAAATGTCGCGTATCTCGACATTGAAATTGTCATGTTCAGCTAATATAAAAACATTGCACAAAATCAAAGTCATTTTATTTGTTCTGATTTATACTGCTAGTTAATCTTCATCTTTTTGTTATTTATATGAAAAACAATATTCTCGTTATTAATTGTGGCAGCTCATCGCTAAAGTTTTCGTTAATCACTCCCAGTAGCGGAGAAACCTTAGTCTCTGGGCTAGCTGAGCGCCTGTTAACTAATGAAGCTCAATTGACGATAAAGCACAATGAGCAAAAACAAACCGCCAACATCCCTAGCCCATTTGATCATCAAAAAGCCATAGAAGCTGTGGTTGTTTTTCTAAAAGAGCAATCGCTAACTGAACAGATATTTGCCGTAGGCCACCGTGTGGTACATGGCGGTGAAAAATATAGCCAACCGACGTTGATTGATGACGATGTAAAAAATAATATTGATGAGCTTGCAAAACTAGCCCCTCTGCATAACCCTGCTAATTTACAAGGGGTTTTAGCGGCAGAAGCGGTGTTCGGTCGCATCCCTCAAGTAGCCATTTTTGATACTGCATTTCATCAAACCATGCCAGCTAAAGCCTATCTTTATGCGCTACCCTACCAACTTTATCAAACGCATGGTATCAGAAAGTATGGTTTTCATGGCACCAGTCACTATTTTGTCGCCAAATCAGCTGCCGCATTAATCAATAAAACCCTAGCAGAGAGTAATTTTATTAGCGCACATCTGGGCAATGGCTGTAGTATCACCGCGGTTAAACAAGGTAAAAGTGTTGACACCAGCTTAGGCTTAACACCATTAGAAGGCTTAATGATGGGCACAAGGAGTGGTAGTGTTGATCCTGGTATTATTTTTCACTTAGTTGATCAACTCGGCTATTCACTTGAGCAGGTTAATACATTACTCAATAAAGAAAGTGGCTTATTGGGTGTTTCACAGTTAAGTAATGATTGTCGTGAACTTGAACAAGCAGCTGAACAGGGACACCAATTAGCTCAATTAGCCTTGGATATTTTCTGTTATCGCATTGCTAAAACCATCGCTTCGTTCAGTGTTTGTTTTACAAGCCTTGACGGCATAATTTTTACTGGCGGTATCGGTGAAAACTCCTCTCATATTCGTTCAAAAGTGCTGTCGCAATTGTCATTATTAAACTGTGCTGTAGATAACAAAGCCAACATCACATGTCGTTTTGGTCAAAGTGGCAATATTGCGCCTACAGATGCTCTGCCGTGTTGGGTGATCCCTACCAATGAAGAATGGGTAATTGCCGAACAAAGTTATCAACTATTAAATGGAGCGAAGTAAGATGTCTCGTAAAATTATGCTTATTCCCGTAGGTTTCGGTGTTGGTTTAACCAGTGTTGCCTTAGGGTTAGTACATGCCTGCCAACAGCAAGGTATAAAAGTAGGTCATTTCAAGCCCATCAGTCAGCCTTCACGCAATGTTCTATCCAACAAAAATAAAGCAAGCAACCAGCCAGAGAATGATAACTCCATTTCTTTTAGCTATGTTGAAGAGAAAATGGGCGATGGCCAGCACGACGTTGTGTTAGAACAACTAGTTGAAAATTGTGATAAATTTAGTAAACACCATGATGTCACTATCATTGAAGGCTTGATCCCAACAACCAGACAGCCCTATGCAGGTCGTATTAACCGTGATGTTGCTGGCGCCCTATCCGCTGAAATCGTACTGGTTGCGTCACCTGATACTGACACGATTGATGAGTTTGAAGATCGCATTGAAGTCAGCGCCCAAACGTTTGGTGGTATTAAAAACAAAAAACTGATTGGTTGTATCATCAATAAAATCAATGCGCCAGACAAAGAAGAGTTTGGCTTACTTCCGCGCGAAAATGAGTATGTCAATCAAACGAAAGAAGACACCTGGCATCAGCTAGCAATTTTCAATAACCATAACTTTGATTTACTCGGCACAATTCCTTGGGAAATAGATCTGATCGCTCCTCGCGTTGCCGATATTAGCCAATACCTTGAAGCCGATGTAATTAACAGTGGCGACATTGAGCACCGGCGCATTCGTAGCATCAGCTTTTGTGCTCGCAGTGCCGAAAACTTAATGAGTCATCTACAACCAGGGCGATTAATTGTCACCCCGGGTGACAGAACCGATATTATCATCGCCACTTGTTTATCTGCCCTTAATGGTACCAAACTTGCCGCCTTACTATTAACCAATGGCTATCAACCAAATGCACAAGTCATGTTGCTATGTGAGCAAGCGTTAAAATCAGGATTACCCGTACTCTCAGTACCTTGGGATACTTGGCAAACCTCTCGCCATTTGCTTAATTTTAACCCTGAGATCCCGATTGATGATATTCAGCGTCACGATAAAGTAAAACAATTTGTTGCTGACAACATTTCATCGACATGGTTAGAACATTTAACCGAAAATGTCAGCGAATTAGAAAAATTTTCACCGCCAGCCTTCAGGCACAAATTGACAGAGCTTGCGCGCCAAGCAAATAAATTAATTGTGCTTCCAGAAGGAACCGATGTCAGAACGATAAAAGCCGCTGCTATTTGTGTTGAGCGAAAAATAGCGCGTTGTCAGTTACTGGGAGATAAAGAAACTATTCTGACTATCGCTAAGCAACAAGGTATCAATCTACCTCCTGAGCTGATCATTACTGATCCGAACAATATTAAAGGCAATTATGTCGCACCATTGATCGAGTTGAGAAAACATAAAGGCATGACAGAAGTGGTTGCCAAACAAGAGTTAAATGATAACGTCGTGCTCGCCACCATGATGTTACAACTTGGTCAAGTTGATGGCTTAGTTTCTGGTGCGGTAAATACCACGGCAAATACCATCAGACCCGCATTACAGCTGATCAAAACGGCTCCGGACAGCAATTTGGTTTCTTCGGTATTTTTTATGCTGCTACCCGATCAAGTGTTAGTTTACGGAGATTGTGCCATTAATCCAGAGCCTAATGCAGAACAACTTGCCGATATTGCGATTCAATCTGCTGATTCAGCCAAAAGCTTTGGCATTGACCCGAAAGTGGCGATGATCAGTTACAGTACTGGTAGCTCAGGCAAAGGTGCAGACGTGGAAAAAGTTACGCAAGCCACGGCAATAGTAAAAGATAAACGTCCCGATATTGTTATCGATGGTCCTTTACAATACGATGCCGCTATTATGGAAAATGTTGCCAAGAAAAAAGCCCCTGATAGCCCAGTTGCAGGACAAGCCACCGTATTTGTCTTCCCTGATCTCAATACGGGTAACACCACTTATAAAGCAGTGCAACGCTCAGCCGATGTGGTGAGCATTGGTCCAATGTTACAAGGGATGAATAAACCAGTGAACGATTTATCTCGTGGCGCCTTGGTTGATGACATTGTCTACACCATTGCATTAACGGCAATTCAAGTAAAAAACACATAATTAGCGAGTAAATAACGAGATATTTACGGATATAAATATGAAAAAACACAGTTAACTGGTCGAACAGTGACATTTAGCACGTTTATATCAAAACCATTTACCTGTTTTGTTCATAAAATAGCTAGCTAAAAAACAAACTAGTCATTTTTTATATAAATAACATAAACTTAAGTAACTAAACAAAGGTTGCTCACAATGATATCCACAGCTTTTGTGGATATCATTTTTTATATTATTCCCCCATTATTTTGCTAAATTCTTGCTAGAAAGCTGATGACAACTCACTTTAGTGCAATTTTATATAGAACAAGCACTTTTTATTAGTTTTAGAACATCCTTAATAACAGAAATAATGCGTACATGCGGTTAAATGTTCTTCTATGAACTAGAATTAACCGAGGGTCAACGGTATAGTAGCCGCTAATCGAACATACATAATTTGGCAACAGTGTTTATGCTTACCCTAAAGTTACTCAAAGAAACATTTTCCATCCACAGCCTTGGCGCAAAAACCCCTGTACCTGAGCAAGTATTTGATGCGCCAATGTACTTTATCGCAAAAACATTTGATGAAGTTTCTATTGTGTTACCCAGTAATATAGATATCGAGAGTGAAGATGTAGAGTCTGATTGGCAAGCACTTGAAGTTGTTGGGCCGCTCGATTTTTCATTAACCGGTATTTTATCCAGCATATCTACGGTACTAGCCAATGAAAAAATCAGTATTTTTGCAATTTCCACCTTTGATACTGATTATATCTTGGTAAAATCAAACACAGTCTCAGCGGCGATCACCGCCTTACGTAACAATAACTATCAAGTGATATAAAATGACCATACTTTACGGAATAAAAAATTGTGACACAGTCAAAAAGGCACGTAAATGGCTTGACGAAAACAACATTAGTTATACCTTTCATGATCTGCGCACTGATGGTTTAGATGCAGAATTATTAACGAGCTTTGTCAGTAAAAGTGATTGGCAGTTAATGCTCAACAAACGCAGCACAACCTATAAAAACTTACCGGAAGAAATTAAAAATAACCTGAGTGAACAGCTCATATTTGATACTGTACTAGAGCAACCAACATTACTAAAACGCCCATTATTAGCAATCAATGATATGCTACATGTGGGATTTAAGCCTGCGCAATATCAAGAGTTATTTTAACCATGGAACAACCGCTATCACCCGTAATTGAACTAACCAAATCGTTGATCGCTCGCGCATCTGTTACACCAGAAGATGCAGGCTGCCAGCATCTTTTGGCTGAATTACTCGCACCCTTTGGTTTTACCAATGAAAGTATGGTGTTTGAAGACACGACCAATATGTGGGCAAGAAGAGGTACACAAAGCCCTGTATTTTGCTTTGCTGGTCATACTGACGTTGTTCCAGCTGGCAATTTAGAGTTATGGCACACTCCTCCTTTTGAGCCAACCATCAAAGATGGCATGCTCTATGGTCGTGGCGCAGCAGATATGAAAGGTAGCCTTGCCGCAATGGTGATAGCCACGGAACAATTTGTTAAAGATCACCCCGATCACCAAGGCTCAATCGCTTATTTGATTACCAGTGATGAAGAAGGGCCATTTATTAATGGCACAACTCGAGTGATTGATACCTTAGAAGCACGCAATGAAAAAATTGATTATTGCATTGTTGGTGAGCCGTCAAGCACACACCTTATTGGAGATGTTGTCAAAAATGGTCGTCGCGGCTCTATCTCAGGCGAATTAAACATTCATGGCAAACAAGGCCATGTTGCCTATCCGCAGCATGTTAAAAACCCAATACATCTAGCCATGCCAGCATTAGCAGAGCTCAGCCAGATGCATTGGGATCATGGTAATAGTTACTTCCCAGAAACGAGCTTTCAGTTATCTAACATTCAATCAGGAACAGGTGCCACTAACGTCGTCCCCGGCCATTTGACGGCATGGTTTAATTTACGCTATAGCACGGAACTTAGCGATGAAGTAATCGTTGATAAAGTGAATGCTGTACTTACCGAGCACCAATTAGACTATGAAATTGACTGGACCTTTAATGGCAAACCATTTATCACCGAGCCAGGCACATTAGTCAATGCCGTATCAACCGCCATCAAGTCAGTCACTGGGAGAGAAACAGAACTTTCCACATCAGGGGGCACATCTGATGGCCGCTTTATCGCGCCAACAGGAGCGCAAGTGGTTGAATTAGGACCATGTAACAGCACTATCCACCAAGTGAATGAGTCTGTTTCATGCCAAGATCTCGAACAACTAGTTGATATTTATTATCAAACCTTAGTTAACGTGTTGACATAGATGAAAGACAAGGCATTACTTTATGGCATGAGCGACCAAGCGATCACTTGGTTGTCAACTCATGTTGGCCTGCACAATCAAGTAGTAGCGCATTGGCAGGCATTATGTGAAAGTGCCAAGGATTCAGGCTTTGATCTAGCCATTGCTAGTGGTTATCGTTCGTTTGAAAGGCAACTGACTATTTGGAACCGTAAAGTGTCAGGAGAGCTAGCAATTAAAGATCTAAACAATCATAACGTAGATACCAGCTTATTAGATGAAGCAGCATTGATAGAGGCTATTTTAACTTTTTCAGCACTGCCAGGCACAAGTCGCCATCACTGGGGCACCGATCTTGATTTTTACTCCCCTTCACTTTTAACAACAGAGCAAACGTTACAACTTGAACCATGGGAATATCAGCAAGGTGGGCCGTTTTATCAACTAACGCTTTGGCTACAAGAAAACTGCCAACGCTTTGGCTTTTATTTTCCCTATGATCAATACCGTGGTGGCATTGCCGCTGAGCCTTGGCACCTGTCATATTTTCCACTAGCGGAAAAATATCAGCAGCAATATCAGCAAACAGAATTACGACAATATCTTTTGCAAAGTAAGCTAAGTGCCAAACAAACAGTGATACAACATCTCGATAACATTTTATCTCGATATGTCTTTAATATAGGAACAACTCCCCATGAATGAATGGCTAGCTTTGTTAATCATTTTCATCGCTTTAATGTTAATCATCGGCAACTTCAGTACTGTGCGCAGAAATGCTAAAACGCCATTAAGGAAAAAAGGCCTCAATGATTTAGAAGAAACCTTACCGCGCAGTAATAAAGACAATAAAAATACTGAAAATATGAAACACAGATCTGATAAATAACAAAGTAGCTAATAAACTAAACACTACAGACAAGTGAAATCAAAAATGCTAACTGTTATTGCTCATTTTCTGCTGTTTTAAATTCAGCAGTTTACTAGCCACCGCACTTTATTTTTTGCTCACCAAAATGATAAATATTATTCACCGCGACATAAACTGATGAAATCACTGCTGATGTAGGAAAGCTAATGATGGATAACATTTCATCTTGCCATGCATAATAGTTTGTATTTCCATCCATAATATTGACAACTTTGAGGTATTTCTTATCACTTGATAAGGCGCATTGATATTTCTGTGAGTGATCAACCTATGGCATAACGACACAGCCCGTTATGGTGATGAACAGCAGTATAAAAACTATTGTTTTCATATCAAATATTCTTTTTGATGAAACTTATGCCAACATGAGCTGACTAACATAGCCCAAGTCATTATTTAATGGTGTTGACAACTTAGGCTATGAATAAACATTATAAATAACTTGGTTTCTTACAGCGCGGTGTAGAGCCCGATTTAAGCAATTTATTTGATTGTTTCAAGTGTTGGGTCAAATCATTGATCCGAGTTTGGTTTGACGGATGGGTTGATAAAAATTCTGGGGGCGCACCGTTAGATTGTTTCGCCATGTTATGCCATAAGTCAATCGCCGCTTGCGGTTGAAAACCAGATTTTGCCATCAAATCTTGACCAACAATATCGGCTTCACTTTCATGCATACGGCTGTATGGCATTAAAAATCCATACTTAGCAATGGCTAACCCTGCCATCATCCATGTTTCTTTATTCTCAACGCCTTGCGCAGCCAAAATAGCACTACCTGCAGCAGCACCTATCTGAGTCAGTTGGTTTGACGATAAACGCTCATTTGAATGTTGTTCTATAACATGCGCCACTTCATGACCAATAATCGCCGCAAGTTGATCTTGATTTTCAGTCACCGAGAGTATGCCAGTATAAACGCCTATTTTTCCGCCTGGCAATGCAAAAGCATTCGCTTGCTTGGAATCAAACACTACCACTTCCCAGTCACCCGAATGCACAGATTTTGGTACATTTTGAGTGACAGCACTGGCAACACATTGCACAAATTGGTTCGTTTTAGCGTCTGTACTAATTTTCTCTTTTTGCTTTAATTCTTCAAAAGAAGTGACCCCCATTTGATTGAGTTCGTCACTTGAAAAAAGAGTGATTTGGTTTCGTCCCGTTGACGATTTAGTGCAACCTGTCGCCGCGACTAGTGCGGCAATAATGGCAGAAGTTAATATTGCTTTTGTTTTCACAAGCTATCCTTGATTAATTAAACAAGCGAGAAGGTAAAATAATGGCGTAAATGACGCTAGTTATCAATATTATACTTTGCTTTATCAATATTGAAATAAAACTCAGTCCCTTGTCCTAATTCACTCACAACTTTGATATCAATCGTTAACAGTTCAAGTAACTTTTTCGTGATAGCTAACCCTAAGCCGGTATGTTTTTCTTTGCCTAGCGTGGCATTACTGGCGCGATAACGAGCATCGAAGATATAAGCTAACTCGTCTTTATTGATCCCTGTGCCATTATCAATAACTGATAACTGACATTGCTCGGCAGCGTTTTCTTTCATCTTCAAAGTAATTTTACCGCCTTCATGGGTATGTCTTAAGGCGTTTTCAATTAAGTTACTTAACACCCGTTCTAATTTTGCTATATCGCTGTGCACCATCATATTAACACTGGGTGGCTCTACCGTAAGCTGAATATTTTTTGCTTTTGCCTGTAGGCTAAACTTGGCACTAACATCGTATAATAATTCGGTAAGATTAAAGTTTTCTAAGTTAATGGATACTTGCCCCCCTTCTAAATGAGCCAATTCAAATATCTGATCGATCAGTCTTTTTAGTTGATGTGAATTTCTTAACGCGGTGTCGATATACTTTTGCTGCTCAGTGGATAATTGCGCTTTATTTAACGAAATAGTTTCAATATAACCTTGCAGTGATGCTAAAGGTGTACGTAAATCATGAGAAATATCAGCTAAAAGCTCTTTACGTTGTTGGTCATTGTTACGTAATAAAGCTAGCTGTGAACCGATTTGCTCTGCCATTTGTTTAAAAGCACAGCCCAATTGATGTACTTCATTGTCACTATTTTGTTTCCATGAAGCTAAGTTCGTTTTAGTTAAGTCAAAGCCTACTTTTTTTAAGGCTTTTATATCTTTATTTAATTGCCTAAGCGGTTTTGTAAAATAAGCAAACAGCCCTAACATCACAATAGACAAAAAACACAAGGCGCCAATGAGCATCACCATCGACAGTTGCCCTATTCGGTTTGATTCCTGACGGACATAAGCTGACTCATAACGCTCACCAACCACTATAATATAAAGATAACCTTGTAACTGCCCATCACTAAATACTGGCGCTGCCGAGAATATTTTTTGTCGCGTAAAATGCTGCGGATCATCGCCATAAATAGGTAAAGGAGCTTGATTTTGCGTAAGTAAATTGATTGGTTTGACATTAATCCGATGCCGTTTAATCAACGAAGGACTAATGGAATGAGTTACAATATTGCCCTGAGGATCAAGAAAATAAAATTCAAACGCGGGGCCTAATACCATTAGGTTATGAAACAACTCTTTTAAGGCTTGATGATCGGAAACGCCTTGCTGCAATATTGGGTTATCTCTGGCAATATTAGCCGCTAACGATAAATGTAAATTTTGCTCAGATTCATATCGAGCTTGCTTTTCTAACTGCTCCATCCAAAAGAAAAAGATGATACTAATAGTGATAAATACCAGTACTAATAATAAAGATAACCGATGATACAGTGAAAACTTCACGCTAAAACGCCTTGCTTAGAAAGTTTATAGCCAACCCCCCACACGGTTTGTACTATTTCTGGATTTGTCACATCTTTTTCCACTTTATTACGTAAACGGTTAATATGTGAATTTACCGTATGTTCATAACCACTGTGATGATAACCCCACACTGAACTTAGTAACTGCTCTCTTGAAAAAACCTGCTCAGGGTGGGAAGCAAGATATAGCAGTAGATCGAACTCGGTTGATGTTAAATCAAGTGGTTTGCCAGATAACGTTGTTTGATGAGTTACTTGATCAATCTGTAACTCCCCTAACACCAAATATTTATCAGGCGTTTTTGCCTGTTTAACTTTCATCGTTTGCTGACTGATGGTATGAATTCGACGAAGTTGTGAACGCACCCGCGCCTGTAACTCTCGTACACTAAAAGGCTTAGTCATATAATCATCTGCACCTAACTCTAAGCCAAGCACACGGTCGAGTTCACTATCTCGAGAGGTCAGCATGATAATCACCTGTTCGGGTTTACGTTCACGTATTTGGCGACAGACATCAAGTCCTGAAAGGCTGGGTAACATAATATCTAAAATAATGAGCTGATAATCATTATCTTCAATGTGTTCAATTGCTTGTTCCCCATCATGACAAAGGTCTACTGTTAACGACAGCTCTTGTAAATGCACCGCAATTAACTCGGCTATATCTTGGTCATCTTCAACGATTAATACCCTTTCCATCTTGTTCCCTTATTAATTAGCTTGTAAATAATGAGGAACAGAAAGAAGGCTAACTAGGGCGTGTTGATCTTTGCTGTTTAATTTTTGTTCGAGATAAAAGCGTTTTAAACGCGGCGTGAGAAATGACGCTTAGTCATCTAAGCAAATCTCCTCACAACAAAGAGTAAAACGCTTTTAACCGAAACTATCAGGCAGCGTTTGTTGTCATTTCTACTATGTTGCCCCACATGGATGTGGGGTAAGGTGATTTTGCAAGAGCACAAAATCTTTAGTGCTTTATCATGTGGAACAACCACACATCAAAAGCACTGCCTTATATAAATTTCCAACAAACTGCTGCAAAAACAAACTTGAAAAATCAACACGCCCTAATCGTTTTAGTTCGCCGTTACGTATTATTAAAAGTCACTATTCAATACGACTGACAGAGACCTGAATAGTCGGATTATCAAAACGGTGTGCTTGAGTTAACACTGATGTTGATAAGCCATCATCAAGGGTCACTACACCTGGATGCATAGTCACAAGGTCGATATCATCCCTTGTAGCATTAAATCCTTCACCAGTACCGCCTGAAGCAGGTCCTGGAATAGTGTCTTGCAGCTCAGTATTTTTTTCTGTTCCTGCATCATAAGAACCCGCCATTAACGAAATACTTTCACCTACCGCTAGTGATGAGATATCCAGGGCATTAATACCTGTAAAAGCGTCATTGGTATTGACCAACATTGTCACCACCGACAAATAACTTGCCTGATGATCATCTAAGGTGATCTCAACGCTTTGGCTTATACTTGGCATTAAAATGTCCTCACTCGACACACCTGATAACACATTATTAGCGGCAAGTAGCATCGTATTATCACCACTTTCAGCTAAGTTCTCCAATTCAAGGCTAGCAGTATTACCGATTTGCCAAAAATCTCCTTCGTCATGTAACACTACCGCGAGAGGTGAAAAAGGCTGGCCATAGGTTAGATTTTGCACTATCACCTGATACTTATAGGTTACGGGTGTTGGCTTCATCTCCCCCTTGATTGGTGCTGAATTACTCGAATCATTACAGCCACTGAGTAAAATCACAGGTACTGTTAACAAGCAAAGAGTATATTTAAAAAGCTTCATATTGCCTCCTAGTTAACCACTACGGTAATACGTGCTACCGGATTTAACCAACGATGCACAGTGTTATCTAAATCACTTTTACCCGCCGTTAAATCATCGTCACCTAAACTTCCACGATGTATATGCACATAAGGTGTGGTTTCGTCCATGGTCACGCCACTGGCACCTGAGCCTCCATTTCCTCCTGGAGCAATAGGTATCCCAGGCGTACCAACGGCGCCGCCACCATTGATAATTTCATCATTCGCTTCTGTGCCTGCATCATAAGCATTCACATTGAAGGTGTAACTACCGGGTTCTGTCGGGATCATCCAGCTATTAACCCCAATAAAGCCATCATTGGTAGGAAGCATCATCGCCACAACCGAAAGATAACTATTGCTATCTGCCGTATTTAACATAGTGGTGGTCGACATGGTAGGAGCAAGCAAGCCTGCTGCTGGGTTTTCGACAACATCGGCATTTGAAGAGCTTAACATTTGAGATAAACCAGAAATATCACCACCTTCTGCCATCATTTGTAATTGCGCAGAGGCTTGTTCGCCCACTTTAAAAACATGCATAGAGTCGTCATGAGCACCAATTAAAATAGGGGTAAAATGGATGCCATGAGTCAAGTTAGTAACGGTTATTTCGAGCTGTTGAGCACTAGTAAAAGCGGATGTTGTAGCACACGCTAGACCAACAATAAATGCTTGTAATTTCATCATATTTTCCTTCATTGTATTTATGATTGCCAATACAGTATGCAAAGGAAATATTGCGAATTTTTCACGTAGATATCACAAAAGTATCACACGTTTAAATAATATATTTGATGAAATTAAAACCAGGAACTACCGTTCTTAATCTAGTTAACTTAGTATGATTAGCTCGTTATTTGATCAGTGTTTCTAACCCTTTAGAAACCCCGTAAACGTCTTGAGGATTAAAGCCTAAGGTCACGTGGAAGTCTTTCTCTGGTAATAATAATTTTTGACGAAGAAATTGTCCGTCATCAGAGCTTGCTACCACATAATAGGTGGTTTTATTACCTTGGCTGACCCGACCAAGGCCATGGAGCTTAACTCTGATCGGCTGATTTAATACCGATGTTTTATCGGTTAATGCCTGATATTCATAAGGGTTAATAAGGGTTATATGAAACTCTCCGTGATCTCGGGCACTTTGTTGTTGGCGAAACGTTTGATAGTCATCAGCTAAAATCAACTGCATTTGCTTTAAGTATTGCCCTACTTCTGCATCAGGTACCCGTCCAGCTAAATAACTAAGCCCCTGACTGTCGGTCAGTTTTTCAACTTTCAATACCAGATTTTTATAGTCAAATTCCTGATATTTTTCATCCGCTAATGACTGTAATGCCCGAGCATGACCAGCACGAATTTCAACTGCCTTTTCAGCGTGCTGGTTGGGTTTCTGCTTGACTGTTTTTGGCTCTAGGCTTTTCTCTGAACCATTAGGCAAATCAACTTCATTATTCATCGCATATACGACGCTAATAAATGAAGTTAACAGCATGATAAACATTAGTTTGAGCAGATTATTATTCATAAGGATTTTATCGTTAAATAGCTAAAGCTTTATATAGGTTCCATGTTATGGTGCTCATCATAACATTAAATGAGGATAAATTAACAAAGATGAAGGTGTGGTTAACCCCAGAAATTTTTAACTCGGTTGCTCTTACTGCCATAAGTTATCGTTGGAAGCTGTTAGCATGGAGTCTTGGGGGATTCATTCTCTTTTATCTTTTACAAACCCAAGTCGGCACTCAAACCCCCGCTATCCTTATTTGGTTAACGATATTTATTCTATTTAGCGCGCTCCAAGCGCTAGTTTTCAGTGCTTTTATCTTCTTTTTTCAAGAGCTCGCATCGAACAAAGTTCAAGACAAAATCTGGATCAGGTTTTATCGAATCATCGAATGGTGTGAAACAATTTTATTTGGCTTTATTTTGCCTTTGCCCACCTTGTTATTTATTTACGCACTCATCGTTATTTAAATATGACGCTGTCGCTGTGCGTAAATTCCTAAGATAAAAAAACTGCTCGCCACTACGGGTACAATATAAAAATCAGGGATTTTTGCTAATTGTGCCGATAATACACTAGTCAGCCATACCGTCGCTAAGCCATATCCAATAGCGCAGACCAACACAAAGATAAAAGTACGAACAACAAAATGCTGCTTCCGTACTAAATGTTTAATCGCGCTGTTAATGTCATTACCAAATATGACTAAAATTGTCGCGATAAGCGCCATCGCACACTGATACTGATATGGACGAAACCACTGGCCCAATTCAATCATTACACTCGTCATTAATTGATCCCATGCTCTGCTAACATGGCTAACATTTCTTGTTCAGTTAATACCTTAATACCAAGAGTTTGCGCTTTAGTCAGCTTAGAGCCTGCTTTTTCACCCGCAACTAAATAATCAGTTTTAGCAGAAACACTACCGGAAACTTTTGCCCCTAACGACTGTAAATGCGCTTTAGCTTCATTACGCCCCATTTGACTTAATGTCCCAGTAAGCACAAAGGTTTGCTCAACTAATGGCTGTTCATCAGGCGCTTTCATTTCAATGTCAGGCCACGTCATAATAGCCTCTAGCTCAGTAACGACTTCACTATTATGCGGTTGTGCAAAAAAAGTGACGATATTATTGGCCACGACACTGCCTACATCGGGGACTTTTTGTAAACTTTCACTATCGGCGGCTTTTAACGCCTCAAAAGTCAAATAATGATGAGCCAAATTGGCTGCCGTGGTTTCGCCTACTTCCCTGATCCCTAATGCATAGATAAATTTCGGTAAGGTCGTTTGTCTAGACTTTTCAATTGATTGAATTAAATTGTTTGCAGACTTCGCCCCCATTCGCTCCATGGTACTGACATCTAACTCTGTGAGCTTAAATAAATCAACCGGCGTTTTAATTAACCCCTCTTCAACCAATTGTTCCACTAACTTATCCCCTAAGCCATCAATATCGAGGGCTTTGCGAGAAGAAAAATGTTTGATCGCTTCTTTGCGTTGAGCCGCGCAATATAGCCCACCGGTACAACGCAATACCGCTTCACCAGGTAATCGCTTGACACTTGAATCACATATAGGACACGTGCTAGGAAAAACGATCTCAGTGGCATCATCAGGGCGCTTATCGACTACCACACTGACAATTTGCGGGATCACATCACCGGCACGACGAATAATCACGGTATCATTAATTTTGATCGCTAAACGGTTAATTTCATCTTGGTTATGTAGCGTTGCATTACTGACGGTAACACCACCAACAAACACAGGGCGTAATCGTGCAACGGGCGTAATAGCGCCAGTGCGCCCTACTTGAAACTCGACCCCTTCAAGCACAGTTAATTCTTCTTGCGCTGGAAACTTATAAGCAGTAGCCCAACGTGGCGCGCGGGCAACAAAACCTAATTGTTGTTGTAATGCAATATCATCCACTTTAAATACCGTGCCATCAATTTCATAACTTAATTGATCACGGCGTTGTAAAACATCCTGATAAAACGCTTCAACATCATTTGCACTCGTTAACAGCTTCACCTCAGGGCACATAGGCAAGCCTAATTGTTTTAATTGACATAAACGTTGATAATGAGAATCAGCAAGCCATTGTGAAGCATTTTCTGCACTACCTTCGAGCTCAACATAGCCTAAACCGTAAGCATAAAAAGCTAAATTACGTTTTGCAGTAATTTTGGAATCAAGTTGACGTAAACTACCAGCAGCAGCATTTCGTGGATTCGCAAAGGTTTTTTCACCTTTTTTGATCGCAATAGCATTTAAACTTTCAAAGCTGTGCTTGGGCATAAATACTTCACCACGCACTTCTAAAACATCTGGAAAATCATTACCTTGAAGTTTAAGAGGGATAGATTTTATCGTACGAACATTTTCAGTAATATTCTCGCCTGTAGTACCATCACCTCGGGTTGCTGCTTGCACAAAAACCCCTTGTTCATAGCGCAAACTAACCGCTAAACCATCTAACTTAGGCTCAGCACAAAAGTGCAATGGTGCGCTAGATTTAAGCCTGTCTTGAATACGTTTAACAAAGCTTAACCACTCTTGTGCTGAAAAAACGTTATCCAGTGATAACATAGGCACTTGATGAGTCACTTGACTAAATGCGGTTAACGCTTTGCCGCCAACACGTTGACTAGGAGAGTCAGGTGTAATTAATTCAGGATGCTCGGCTTCTATCGCCATTAACTCTCGCATTAAACGATCATATTCGGCATCTGGCACGGTCGGTTCATCTAACACATAATACTGATGGTTATATAAATTAATTTGTTGATGTAAGGCTTCAACACGTTGCTTTTGTTCGGTGTTCACAGGTAAGTCAGTCATATTATTTTCATTAGTATAAGTCGCTAAATGACAACTCAAATAGCGACTTAAGTATTTACAATTTAAGCAGAGGCAATGCAGTTTCGACGTTCAAATTCGCGAATTTTGCTCATGTAGTGTTGTTCTGTTTGTTTGGTCATCACGCTACGCTTGTCATCTAACAATTGCGCATGAAACTCTGTTGATAATTGCTTAGCCGCATTCATCATATGCTCAAATACTTCAAATGGGTCCCCTGCATTTGGCAAGGTCATAAACAAGCTGATCCCTTGCGTGACAAAGGTTTCAATTTCGTCTAAATCAAAGGTACCAGGATTCATCATATTAGCTAAACTAAAGGTCACTTTACCATTGCCCGCATTGTCTTGGTGACGATGGAAAATATTCATATCACCATAGCGTAACCCGAGCGTTAACAAGGTAGGTAATAATGCTGCCCCAGAAATTTGCTGACCTTCTGGCATCACAACAGACACCACGAGCACTTCAGGATCAATGTCTGGCTTTTTCACCTCCAATTCTTCATTGGCCGATATTGAAGGTAGTTCGTCTTGTGCTACTTCGTCACCAAAGTTAATTTCCATTTGATTACGTTTTAATTTCTGTGCCGAGGTTGGTCGCTTAGCCTTTTTACGCACAGGTTTAGGCTTTTCCACCGGTTGTTTATAGACACTCTGCTCTTCTAGCTCGGTTTGAACTTTTACTTCTGGTTCACTGTCCAGATTAATTTCAGGTTGCGGCGCAGTATCGCTTGATTGAGCTTGCGGCGGCGTATTATTGAGCGGTGGTTGTTCATTAATATCGGATAAATCCCCTAATGAGGGTTCTAGTGCTGGATTTTCTGCACTAGGTTTTTCAACATCTATCGGAAGAGGCTCTTCATCATAGCTTGGTGCTGGCGCTGGCTCTGAAGGAATTTCATCATCACTTAAATTAGTGCCAACAACGCGTACTTTACCAATACCATCTTGATCAAAACCTGAACTATCATAACCACGAGGTTCGGGGACAATTTTCTCGTTTTTCGCTTTTAATTTATAGGGATTTTTATTCTTTCGAATAGTCCAAAAGCCATGTATAAATATGGCTACTATTACGATAGCACTGATAATAATTAATGCGTTTCTAAAATTATCTTCCATTACCTAGCCTATTGTTATGATACTTCTGCCATGGCGATTGCTTCGTCAATATCAACGGTAACCATTCTTGAAACACCAGCTTCAAACATAGTGACCCCTGTTAAATGCGTAGCCATTTCCATCGCTATTTTATTATGACTAATATAAATAAATTGTACGGTTTGCGACATTTCTTTAACCAAGTTGCAAAATCGACCCACGTTGGCGTCATCTAATGGCGCGTCTACTTCGTCTAACATGCAAAATGGCGCTGGATTTAAGCGAAAAATAGCAAACACCAATGATAATGCGGTTAATGCCTTTTCTCCACCCGATAATAAATGAATCGTACTATTTTTTTTGCCCGGCGGTCTCGCCATTATGGTGATACCGGTTTCTAGCAAGTCATCACCTGTGAGGCTTAAATACGCACTGCCGCCACCAAATACTTTAGGAAACAACGACTGCAAATCTTGATTCACTTTATCAAATGTTAACTTAAACTTCTGCCGACTTTCTTTATCTATTTTTTCTATCGCTGATTCTAACGTTGAAATCGCAAGATTTAAATCTTGATCTTGTTGATCAAGATAGTTTTTTCGATTTAATTGTGTTTCAAACTCATCAATTGCTGCTAAATTAATCGCGCCAAGTGATTGAATGTCTTTACCAAGTTTAATAATTTGTGCTTGCCATTGACTTTCTCTAGCGTGCGCTGGCATTTGTTGCACAATCATCTGACGAGATTGTCCTAATTCTTGCAACTGCTCTACTGCTGACTCAGCTTTTAACCGGCTACTTTCAGCATCTAAAGAAATTTGATTCAATTGCTGAGTCAGCTGATTAGTTGATTCGACTGCAGAGCGTTGCGTTTGTTCAATGTCATTGACTTGTTGTTGCGCTTGTTTTGCTCCTTGCTGTTTATCCACCAATTGCAATTCAAGCGTGCTCATTTGTTCAAGCCATATTGCTAATTGCTGTTCATCATCAGCTATTGGCGCAATATTGTCTTGGAGCATTTCGCCATGTTTAGCTTGCTGCTCTGTGAGTTGAGCAATACTTTCCTGTAAACGTACAATAGTTTGAGACGCTTGCTGGTATTGATGCTTTGTTTTTTCTAACGCTAACTCAACCTGATGTTTTTCTTGCACTAATGTATGGTGCTGGCTTTGGCTACGCTTAACATCTTGTTGCAATTGCTCAATCAGAGGCTCGATATCACTTAGCGTTTGTTTATCGTTTTCACTTTCAACTGCATTTTTCTCAGTAGAAGAATTTGCTAGAGATGATAGTTCCTGAACCACTTGCGCTAGTGATTGTTCAAGCGCTTGCAATTGATCATGTAATTGTTGTTGCTCTTTGGTGATTGAGCTTAACTGTTGTTCAACTAACTGCTTTGATTGTTGCGCCAATTGCTGCTCTTGCACTCTTTGCGACAATAACTGCTGTTTTTGCTTAAGTTGTGCCGTGCGTTCTTGTTGCTGAGTGGTCAATAAAGTAATTTGCTGTTGATAAACACTAATTTTCTCTTCATTTTCAGCGTTTTTCTGTCGTAACTCTTGTTGACTAGTAATTAATTCACTTAATTCACGTTGTTGCACTAAATGATCATTTTTCTGCTCTGCAATCCCATAACGAACAAAACGTTGGCTTAACCAAAATCCCTGCGGACATATCACCGATTGTTCCGCGGTTAAGCTAGGTAAGATGGCTAACGCCTCGGCTAAATTATTGGCGGTTTGAATTCGATTCAACTCAATATTCAATATTGGCGTTGCATGCACTTTCTCAGCTAAACTACCCGAGAGGATCTGCTCACTTGCGATGGCCTTATCTGGTGTCTGCTCAGCTAAGAGCATTAATGATTCAGGCAATTCATTGTTTGCTAGTAAAGCAAAAGGTAGCTCCGTCATACTGACCGCTTTAAGCTGACTGGCCAACACCATTTCAGCAGCCAACTCCCAACCGGTAGCCACTGAGACACTTTCTTGTACCGTCGGATGATTTCGATAACCATTTTCTGCAAGCCATTGTTGTTGCTGCGCTTGCCAATCACTTTTTGCCGTTAACTTCCCTTGTAGATATTCCACTTGTTTAGCTAATGCTTGTTCACTGCCACGAGTTTCACTTTGCTGGATAATAGCCTGCTTTAATTGTTGTTCAAGTTCGGCAATTTGTGCTGCGTTTTCATCAAGATCCTGTGATAACTGTGCTATTTGTTCGACTAAAAACTCATCTTGAAGTTCTGGATGTCCATCACTTTGTTCACTGTGGCGTTGTGATTGTTGTTGCAAGCTTGTCTGCTGCTCTTTAAGTTGAGCTAAACGCGCATGGATATGTTTTTGCTGAGCTTGTAACTGAGTTTGTTTATCCAACCAATTTTGTCGTATTTGACGTTGTTGCTCTTTATGCCGTTGTGCCTGATACCAAGCTTGTTGCTGCAAATTAAGTTGTTCATTCGCTTGTTCGAGTTGCAACTGCACTTCTTGAATTTGTTGCTTAAGGCGAACAAACTCGGCTGATTGGTGTTCTTGCTTGACTGACAATGTTTGTATGTACTGTTGCTCACTCAACAATGCTTGCTGAGCTTGGTTCAACTGCTCGGTATATTGATATTTATCTTGTTGTAACTTCGCCTGATGTTGTTTTGCATGCTGAAGTTGTTGTTCTAAACGCGCAACTTTATTAGTTAAATCAATTTTTTGTTGTTGCAGTTGTTGAATACCATCATTAAGCAAAACCCCCTGTTGCTTGGCGTTTATCAGCTCAAGTTCATTCGTTGCTTGCTCACTTTGCTGTTGTTCGATTTTCCTTTGCAACGCCAGAATATCTTGCTGATGTTTTTTATGTTGTTGGTCAAACTTTTGCCAGCGCAATACCGCAAGTTCGGCTTTAAACTGGCGCTCTTGTTTTTTTAACGTTCTAAAGCGTTTAGCGGCTTCAGCTTGCTGGTGCAATTTATCAATTTGCTGGCTTAACTCAAAACGAATATCCGTTAATCTAGCAAGATTTTCTCTGGTGTGACGGATCTTATTCTCGGTATCTCGTCGACGCTCTTTATACTTAGAAATACCCGCAGCTTCTTCAATAAATACCCTTAATTCTTGTGGTTTAGACTCTATTAACCGCGAAATGGTGCCTTGTTCAATAATGGCATAGCTACGTGGCCCAAGCCCAGTTCCCAAAAATATGTCAGTGATATCTTTGCGCCGACACTTAGTGCCATTAAGATAATAAGTATTTTGGCTGTCACGATTAACCACGCGGCGAATAGAAACCTGGTTGCGATCAGCCATAGAACCTGTAATGTGTTCAGTCGCATTATCAAACAATAATTCAACACTGGCTTGCCCAACAGATTTTCGCGTCGATGCACCATTAAAAATAACATCAGTCATGGCATCACCACGTAAGTTTTTCGCTGAACTTTCACCCAGCACCCAACGTACAGCATCAATGATATTGGATTTTCCGCAACCGTTAGGACCAACAATTGCAGTCATTTGGTGTTCAAAAGGCACTTTGGTAGGATCAACAAACGATTTAAATCCAGCTAATTTAATGTGCTTTAATCGCATGAAGTGATGTGCCTAACAATCGTATAATCTAAACCCAGTCGATAAACTCTATCAGAAATTTTTAGACTTTGTAACAATAGAGGGCTTCTCTTGCGCGATATCAGTCACTATACTGAAACAAAATCACTAACTAATTAATAAATAGACAAAATGCTATCAAAAATGCAACAACCCTATGCCCACAGTGGCGCTGGATATTTAATCAAAGGCTTTGAGTTAATCCGACTCAAAGGGATAAGACGCTTTGTCTTTATTCCTTTATTCGTTAATTTACTGCTTTTTTCCGTCGCTTTTTATTTTATGTTTTTACAACTCGATGTCTATTTAGTGCAATTACAACAATGGTTACCAGAGGCACTTTCTTGGTTAACTAGCGTAATATGGCCAGTGGCTGTTTTATTCTTATTAGTGATGTTTTCATTTATTTTTAGCTCATTTGCTAACTGGATTGCCGCGCCATTTAACGGCTTATTAGCCGAAAAAATTGAAGCTTTATTGACAAATTCATCACCACCTTCTGGTTCGCCATTATCTATCATTAAAGACATCCCACGCACCATTAGCCGCGAATGGTGTAAATTTCGCTATTATTTACCCCGTGCAATTGGCTTTTTTATTTTATACTGGCTGGTGCCAGTGATTGGTCAGGTATTTTGGTTTTTATTTCTTGCCTGGATGATGGCAGTGCAATATAAAGATTATGCGTTTGATAATCACAAAATCAATTTTGATGACATGAAAATCGCCTTAAAACATCATAAAGGCTTAAGCTATAGTTTTGGTATTACCACTGCGGTATTTTCCATGGTACCTATTATCAACCTAGTCATTATGCCAGTTGCTATTTGTGGTGCGACTGCGTTATGGGTTGATCATTATCGGGATGAATTTCTATGATGATCAACAACTAAAGTTTGGCATTAAGTGAAAATGAATTCATACTGACGCTAATATTTAATGCATGAGGCAAGTAATGAAAAACTCTCAATCAACAATCAAAAAACTGACCATTACTCTTTTGGCAGCACTAAGTACTGTATTTTCGTTGGTATCAAACGCTGAAAATTTTGATATTCCAGCCCTTGATGATGCTAAACTTTTTGCCCAATACACTGATGAACTACCGGCAGTGATCAACTATTTCACTCAACAAAATGAGCAAGCCATCATTGAGTTTTACCAACAGCACTTTGGTGAAGCGATCAGCAATGAAATGAAACGTGGGCGTTTAACCTTGCACTTTAACACTAAAAATGGCGATTTACGTGTCGTAATTTCTCAACAAGGCAAACGTTATCAAGTCGACGCATTATTAAAATAACCATAACATGCTCATATTTAACTGAAGTAACCACCTTCTGGAGGCATAGCAAATAATGGCATAGCCGCTGCCATGTCCTCTTTTGGAAAATTTGCCAAAGATTGTTGGTGGTGATCTTTAGATTGCCATTGCTCTATCACTGCAAACTGGTCTGTTTTTTCTTCGTTTCTTAACACTTGGCAAGAAAGACAGCCCTCACTAGCGGTAATGTATGGCACTAATGAATGTAAAAACTCATCCAGTGCCTCAGCTTTTCCTTGCGCAGCATGAAAATGATTGATACGAGTAATGGTCATCGCGTTAACATCCTTTAAGTTTTTTAACATATTACAACTCTCTAATGTAAATTATTTCACTTTAAAATCAAGTAATAATGTTCAAAAAAGCCCTCGTGTTCAATCGGTAAATTCACCTTGACAAGTAATGCTAGCAAACTGCTGACTCGCCCTGATTACATGCTTGATACTAAAATAATGGCAATAAAAAAGCTCGGCCTGTGTCCAACAAGCCGAGCTTCTCTCACCGCATAACGATTAAATTACAGGGTATTTTCAAATAACTTATAAATACGACGATATTCATTTAACCATGAGCTTGGCTGCACAAAGCCATGAGGTTCTACCGGATAAATTGCCGTTTCAAAGTCTTGCTTTTCTAACTCAATCAAGCGCTGTACTAAACGCACGGTATCTTGAAAGAAAACATTATCATCCACCATAGGCGCATTGATTAATAACGGTTTTTCAAGTCCTTCGGCAAAATAAATAGGAGAGCTTCGCTCATAGGCGATCGCATCATCACCCGGCGTATTTAAAATGTTTGAGGTGTAACCATGATTGTAATAAGCCCAATCTGACACTAAGCGTAACGCAGAACCAGACTCAAATAGATCAGGCTCTGTAAATAAAGCCATCAAGGTTAAGAAGCCACCATAAGAACCACCGTAAGTACCGATACGACGGCGATCAACATTCGCATTGTCAATTAACCATTCGACCCCATCACGCATGTCCTGTACTTCTGGCTTACCCATATGGCGATAAATGGCCGTACGCCAATCTCGGCCGTAACCTTTTGACGCGCGATAATCCATGTCGATCACTACATAACCTTGTTGCACTAACATGCTGTGGAACATAAATTCTCGAAAGTAGCCCGACCAACCTAAATGCGCATTTTGTAAATATCCCGCGCCATGACTAAACATCACCGCACGATTTTTTTCTTGCGTCTGGTCATAATTTTCTGGCAAATATACACGTGAATATACAGGCGCATCTTGATAAGACGAAGGCACTGCGACCACAGTTGGTGCAATCCAAGGCATAGATAAAAATTGCTCAGATACAGTATAAGTTAATCTTTTAGCGGGTTTATCCGCTGCAAGTGATTGCACATAAAGCTCAGGCGGCATAGTCACTTCAGAGTGTTCTATTAACAATTTAGTACCATCTGGGCTTAACGCATAATCATTCATGCCACCTAAATCGGTCAACGCAGTCATTTCTCCCGTACGAGCATTGATTTGATAAATCTCATAAATACCCGGATGCTTTTTATTTGCCCGAACAATAAACTGTGAGTTATCTTTGGTTAAGGTGATGTCACTGACTTCAAACGCTCCTTTGGTCAGCTTTTTAGCTTTTGATTTTAGCGCTTTGGTATATAAGTGAGAATAGCCAGACTCTTCTGATAAATAATATAAACGGTCATTGAGCCAGCCAAACTCATTGAATGACCAGTTGATCCAAGCGTCGTCATGAAGTCGATGTTGATTTTCTAACTTGTTTTCTAACAAGTTAACCGTTGCTAACCAGCGGTCTTTATTATCCCACGCCTCTAACATCACCGCGACCTGTTTACCATCAGGGTGCCATTTAATCGGATCCCACATACTCATCACATGAATATTACGTGGCGTACGTTTGCTTTGGTAAGTTTTACCGTCACGGGCGTAATTTTCTTTTTTCACGCTAGCTAATACATCTTGATCAAACCCTGGCAGGGTGTCGTAGCTTAACGCAAACTTTTGCCCCGAAGTTAAATCCAGTAGATAAAGCTCTTGGCTATATTGACGATTATTCGCTACACGCGCCCTGACTTTTTCTGCTTTGATATGGGCATTGTCAGTGATGTAATTTGGCATGATATCACTATCAGCACGGCTCGATTTTTTATCAGCAATGCTAACTAACATTTTATCACCATTAGGTGACAAGCTAGCATGAACAACTTGTTTGTCTTTCCCTAGATAAAATTCCGTCTGTGTTAGGGTTGCATTCGCTGCTTTTAATTGCTCTTTACGTTCCTTTTTTAATCGTTCATTCTTTTGCTGCAACGCAATATAACCAATAAGCTTATTTTGCTCTTTAGCAATATAACTGCTTTCTTTGTTCGATTTTGGCGCATTTTGCAATTTCAAACTGGCAAGTTCAGTGATTTTATTTTCGCGCACGTCATGTTCAAAAAACTTATTTGCGACACGATATGCCACATTCCCATTGTTTAAAAACATCGCCGCACTCTCAACGGCTGAGGTATAAGTCAGTTGTTTAACCTCTCCACTGGCTAAGGTTTTAACAAAGACATTTCCTTCATATACGTAAACTTGTTTCGTACCCGCTTGGTTTTCAACCGCATTACGATTGGCAACCTTGTGTAAGTCAGCAAGCGCTACCTGTTTTGCTTCACCACCTGAAATAGATTGGCTAAACAAATCTCGAAGCGGAGTACCTAACTGCTTTTGCTTGTAAAAAATAGCTTGGCTATCATCAGACCAATACCAACTCTCTGGTGAGCGCCCCATCCAATCAGGATCAGCCATGATCTGCTCTAAGGTAATTTTTACATCACCATTTGCAAGGGTAGTCACTTCTGGCGTTAGTTTATTAACCACCTTAGCGCTTTTTTCTTTAATTGTAGCAAGCTGTGGTTTTGACTTAACCTTCTCTACCACTTGCTCAGAAGCGGTATTGGTTGTCGCTAAAACATTTTCAGCGCTTTGCTCACCTGTTGTTGTCACACAACCTAATAACGTGAGACTAATAGCACTAGCGATAATATTTATTTTCATCATATGCGGTATTTCATCTTATAAGGTATTGTTTTGCGATATGTTATACTGAGCCGCATCACATTGACAATTCGATTCTTATCTTAGTAACAAAATTTATTCTGCGAAAAACTGCTAAAATTGCTATAATCGCGCGCTTAGCAACGATAAGCGCTGACTAATCAGCCAATATTTACTACCAAGAGCAAACAATATTAATGATGATCTCCTCTCAAGCTAAAACAGCACTATTTGACTACCCTAAGTACTGGGCTGAATGTTACGGTTGTGCACCATTTCTACCGATGAGTCGAGCAGAAATGGAACAATTAGGCTGGGACAGTTGTGACATCATTTTAGTCACGGGAGATGCATATGTTGATCACCCAAGCTTTGGTATGGCGATTATCGGCCGGATGTTAGAAGCTCAAGGCTTTAGAGTTGGCATTATCGCTCAGCCTGACTGGCACTCAAAAGAGGCATTTATGGCTCTGGGTCAACCAAACTTATTTTTTGGTGTTACTGCAGGCAATATGGATTCAATGATCAATCGATATACCGCTGAACGTCGAATGCGCCATGATGATGCTTATACCCCAAATAATGAAGGAGGCAAACGCCCCGATCGCGCAGTAACGGTTTATACGCAACGTTGTAAAGAAGCATACAAAGGCGTGCCAGTGATTATTGGCGGTATTGAAGCAAGTTTACGCCGTATCGCCCATTATGATTATTGGTCAGATAAAGTGCGTCGCTCAGTGTTATTTGACGCAAAAGCCGATTTATTAGTGTATGGCAATGCCGAACGACCTTTAGTTGAAATTGCACATCGTATCGCCCGTGGCGAAGATGTAAGTAATATCACCGATGTACGCGGCAGTGCTTTTATTACCAAACAAGCCTTGCCTAATTGGCAAGGCATTGATTCACGTAGCATCGACAAGCCAGGTAAAATAGAACCGATTGTCAGCCCGTATCAAGAAATCACACAAAGTAGTTGCCAAGAACAAAGCGCTAACAACGACGCACAAGCCATTGATGCTGATATCACCAAAACACCACAAGTGATTGAACTTTCACAGCATCGCAATAAATCATGGCAAGACAAAAAGAAACCTTGGTTAACCACTTATATTAACTTGCCTACCTATGAGCAAGTTAAAGACAATAAAGTGCTCTATGCTCATGCCTCACGTATCTTCCATCAAGAGGTTAACCCAACTTCGGCTAAACCGTTAATGCAACGTCATGGCGATAGAAGCATTTGGTTAAATCCTCCAGCAACACCACTAACCGAGCAAGAAATGGATGGCGTATTTGGTTTGCCTTATCAACGTGTACCACACCCTAGTTATGGCGATGCAAAAATTCCTGCTTATGAAATGATAAAAACGTCTATCAATATAATGCGTGGCTGTTTTGGCGGTTGTACTTTTTGTTCGATTACTGAACACGAAGGTCGAATCATTCAAAGTCGCTCTGAAGATTCTATTATTCAGGAAATTGAAGATATTAGAGAAAAAGTGCCTGGCTTTACCGGTGTGATTTCTGATCTCGGCGGGCCTACTGCCAATATGTATCAATTACGCTGCAAGAGTGAAAAAGCCGAAGCGACTTGTCGCAAACCATCTTGTGTTTGGCCAACTATTTGTGGTCATTTAGATACAGATCATACCCCAACCATTAACTTATATCGCCGGGCACGTAAGGTTAAGGGCATCAAAAAAGTACTGATTGCTTCTGGCGTGCGTTACGATTTAGCCATTGAAGATCCTGATTATGTTAAAGAATTAGTGAATCATCATGTGGGCGGTTACCTAAAAATAGCCCCTGAGCATACCGAAGAAGGGCCATTAAACAAAATGATGAAACCTGGGATGGGCAGCTATGACAAATTTAAACAAATGTTCGACCAATTTTCTCAGCAAGCGGGTAAAAAACAATACTTGATCCCTTATTTTATCTCCGCACACCCTGGTACTTCCGATATGGATATGATCAACCTAGCGCTATGGCTAAAGCAAAATGATTTTAAATTGGATCAAGTGCAAAATTTTTATCCTTCACCGCTAGCCAATGCGACTACGCTGTATCATACCGAAATTGATTCGTTGAAAAATATCAAAAAAGACAGTGCCAGCGTACCTGTGCCTAAAGGTACAATTCAACGCCGTTTGCACAAAGCCATTTTACGGTATCATGATCCAGCAAATTGGCCGCTGATTCGAGAGGCTTTAACCAAGTTAGGCCTTGCACGTAAACTCATTGGGACAAAACCTGAATGTCTGGTGCCGCCAGAATCTCGAGCTGAGCAGCATCATCAACACTATAAAAAAGCAGGCAAAGGTAAGAATAATGCCCAAGGTTTTAAGACTTCTCCCGGACAAAAACGTAGCAGAGGTTACGGCAAGAAACCTGCCAACGGCAAAGCAGGCTTAACACGATTTTCTGATAATCAGTTCTCGGATAGACAGCCTAAGCAAAAACATAAAAAACACTAACAGAATTAATATGCCCACTCGATTAATCAAAGATGCGAGTTACTATGGTGTCATTGCCACTATTATTGGCTTGATTGCCTTTTCTTTAAATTAGCATTTATGGGATTTTATTGAGGGTTCATTACCTGGTTATCACATTTTATTATTTCCTGGCAACTTAACGCTTATTTACTTCTGGCATCCAATCTTCACCGAAGAGGTTGATTTTTGGCCTAAGCTTTCCATGCTATTATTTGGTCAGTTTATCATCGTCACTAGCTGCGCCGCATTCATTATCAAGGTAAAAAAGCGTTTTACCTTCAACAACCCTCCCCCAAGCGCTAAACGTCAGAAATAAAAAAGGGATACTCTGTGGTATCCCTTTAACGATAGATGATTTGAATTATTGCAAATTATAACCTGACTCATCATGTTCAATTAAATCTAAGCCCGTCGTTTCTTGTTCTTCAGACACGCGTAAACCACCAGTTAATACCGATACCAGTTTAAACAACGCATAAGACACTACCGCGGTATAAACAATAGTTGCACCAATACCGGTAAGTTGAACCAATACTTGCTCTCCCATACTAGTGATGCCATCAGCAAAACCAAAGCCACTAAATGCACCCAGCTCAGTTGATGAAAAAATACCAGCCAATAAGGTACCTAAGATACCGCCAACGCCATGGACAGGAAAAACATCTAATGAATCATCAATTTTTAGTTTTTGCTTGATATAAACCGTAGAGTAAAAACACACGATACCTGCTGATAAGCCAATGATTAACGCAGCGCCTGGTCCAACAAAACCCGAGGCTGGGGTTATGGTACCTAAGCCAGCAACCATACCAGTTACCGCGCCTAAGACACTGGCTTTACCAAATTTTATCCACTCAATTGCTGCCCATGTTAACGCGCCAACCGAAGCTGAAATGTGAGTCACCAACATTGCCATTGCCGCATCACCATTGGCTGATAGAGCACTGCCGCCGTTAAAACCAAACCAACCGACCCATAACAGACCAGCACCTGTCACTGTCATGGTTAAGTTATGCGGCATCATAGGCGTTTTAGGAAACCCTCTACGTGGCCCTAACACCAGTGCAGCAACTAAGGCTGCCACGCCTGCAGTAATATGTACCACTGTGCCACCGGCAAAGTCGTAAAGCCCCATCTGAGCTAACCAGCCACCGCCCCATACCCAATGAGTAACGGGAGAGTAGACAACCAATAACCACAGTGCAGAAAAGAGCAATACTGAAGAAAACTTCATGCGCTCAGCAAAACCACCAATGATCAACGCAGGGGTAATAATGGCGAACGTCATTTGAAACAGCATAAATAAGCTTTCGGGAATATCACCAGCTAATGTTTGCTTGGTTACGCCTAGCATCAACACTTTACTAAAGTCCCCTATCCAAGCATTACCTTCACCAAATGCTAAACTATAGCCAACGATAAGCCATAATACCGACGAAATCCCAGCGATAGCAAAGCATTGCATTAATACCGATAGAATATTTTTACGGCGAACCAATCCGCCATAAAATAATGCTAAACCGGGTAACGTCATTAATAAAACCAAGGCTGTAGACGTTAAAATCCACGCAGTATTAGCACCATTTAATTGCTCCGTTGCACCAAATGATGCAAACGAACACAGCGATAGCATCGCGATTAAAAATAATTTAGTCATTTTTGTTTTCCTTACTACAATGCGTCGCTATCAATTTCACCCGTACGAATACGAATGGCTTGCTCTAAGTTGGTAACAAATATTTTGCCATCACCTATTTTACCAGTACGTGCTGACTCAACGATGGTTTCAACCGTGCGTTCAAGCACATCATCATTGACACTGATACTAATTTTCACCTTAGGTAAAAAATCGACGCTATATTCTGCGCCCCGATAAAGTTCGGTATGACCCTTTTGACGACCAAAGCCCTTTACTTCAGAAATCGTCATTCCATCAATGCCAATTTCACTGAGTGCTTCACGGACATCATCTAATTTAAATGGCTTAATGATCGCTGTTATCAACTTCATTTGCTCACCTTTCGTGCATTTTTATCGTTAATATTTGAATGTGTCATTGCCAATGCACAAATCAGACCTAATTTTTTATTCCTTTAAAAACAACAAACTAACATCAAATTGCACAAAAGATACCAACCACTCGCACCATAATGACTCACAAACGCACAAACAAAGCACAACTATGGTGCGCAAAATCCTGTTAACGCCCAATAATAGGCAAAAGTAATAGCCAAAGTTTTTATTAAATTAACGTGCATTCATGTATAATCGCGCGCAACTTTTAAAGAGGTAGTTTTAATTCATGCTAAGTGCAAACAACATCACACAACAATTTGGTGCAAAACCATTATTTGAGAACATTTCACAAAAATTTGGTGGCGGTAACCGCTACGGTTTAATCGGCGCAAATGGCTGTGGTAAATCAACCTTGATGAAAATTCTTGGTGGTGACTTAGAACAGACCTCAGGCAATGTTAGTCTCGACCCAAATGAACGCATTGGTAAATTGCGTCAAGATCAATTTGCCTTTGAAGATTATTCTGTCGTTGATACTGTGATCATGGGTCACGCTGAACTTTGGGCGGTCAAAGAAGAAAGAGACCGCATCTATGCTTTACCAGAAATGAGTGAAGAAGAAGGTATGCGTGTCGGTGACTTAGAATCAGAATACGCCGAAATGGATGGTTACACCGCAGAAAGCCGAGCGGGTGAATTATTAATGGGCGTAGGCATCCCTGTAGAACAGCATTATGGCAAAATGAGTGAAATTGCCCCCGGCTGGAAGCTTCGTGTGCTACTGGCACAAGCACTGTTCTCTGATCCAGATATTTTATTGCTTGACGAACCCACCAACAACTTGGACATACACACAATCAAATGGTTAGAAGATACCTTAAATGAGCGTGACTCTACCATGATCATTATTTCCCATGACCGTCATTTTTTAAACTCCGTTTGTACTCATATGGCGGATTTAGATTACGGTGAACTGCGTGTTTATGCGGGTAACTATGATGAGTACATGTTAGCAGCGACTCAAGCACGTGCCCGTTTAATGGCCGATAACGCCAAGAAAAAAGCACAAATCTCGGAACTACAATCTTTTGTCGCACGATTCTCTGCCAATGCCTCGAAAGCCAAACAAGCAACATCACGTGCGAAACAAATAGATAAAATTCAATTAGAAGAAGTTAAAGCATCAAGCCGGGTTAACCCATTTATTCGCTTTGAACAAGAAAAGCAGCTATTTAGAAATGTGCTTGAAATTGAAAATCTTAATAAGAAATTCGATGATAACCATGTACTAAAAGACATTAATTTAATGGCTGAAGTAGGCGAACGTATCGCGATTATCGGTGAAAACGGCGTAGGTAAGACTACCTTTTTACGTACCTTGATGGGTGAGTTAACACCAGAAACAGGCATGGTGAAATGGTCAGAAAATCATAATATTGGTTATTATGCCCAAGACCATGCCCATGAGTTTGCCGAAGATATGAATTTATTTGATTGGATGAGCCAATGGCGTCAAGCAGGTGATGACGAACAAACCATACGTGGCTTTTTAGGCAGAATGCTATTCTCCGCCGATGATATTAAAAAATCAGTCAAAGTGTTATCTGGTGGTGAGCAAGGTCGCATGTTATTTGGTAAGTTAATGATGCAAAAGCCAAATATTCTGGTAATGGATGAACCGACTAACCATTTAGATATGGAGTCGATTGAATCACTCAACATGGCGTTAGAAAAATTTGAAGGCTCACTGGTTTTTGTTTCCCATGACCGAGAATTTGTTTCTAGTCTGGCTACTCGCATCATTGAGCTAAAATCTGACGGCTATGTTGACTTTGCTGGCGGTTATGACGAATACCTAGCTTCGCAAGCCTAACGGTATAGCATTTAAAGCTCGAAATTAGGTTTCGAGCTTTCGCTTTTCAATCATCAGCTAAAGCTAGCACTTTTAACTGAGCACACTATTGAACTCGTTAATGCAATGACCCTTACACGCCCACAATCATTACCCCCTGCGTTAACACCATCACAAGCCATCGGTGTTTTTGATTCCGGCTTAGGTGGTCTAACTATCACTAAGCAAATTGTGACTCATTTACCCAATGAGCATTTAATTTATGTGGCAGATTCTGCATATGCCCCCTACGGCGAATTAACTACAGCGCAAATACACCAACGGGCCAATACCATTAGTCACTGGTTAGTTAAACAAGGCTGTAAAGCAATTGTCATAGCTTGTAATACCGCCACTGTTAACGTGATTGAACAACTCAGAGCCCGTTTTTCGCTGCCAATTATTGGCGTGGAACCTGCGATAAAGCCCGCTAGTCAAATAAGTAACAATAAAAAAGTGGCAATATTAGTTACGCAAGCGACCGCTCGCAATAGCAATTTCCTTTCATTGGTAGAGCAACATAAAAATGATAGTGAGGTAGTTATTCAGCCATGTCCTGGTCTTGTAGAGTTAATTGAGCAAGGAGAAATGGCTTCGCCAAAGTGCCAGCAATTATTAGCACACTACCTTCAACCGTTACTAAAACAAAATATAGATACCTTAGTGCTAGGCTGTACCCATTACCCTTTTGTGAGTGACTTAATTAAAAAGCTCCTCGGCGATAAAGTGGCACTTGTAGAAACCTCAACGCCTGTCACCTTACAACTGATCAAGCAATTAGAAAAGTTCCATTTACTTAATGACAATTCAACCAGTGGTCAACAGCAGTTTTATAGCTCACTAGCCAATGAAGTGCAGCAACAATTATTCATAAAATTGTGGGGAAAACAGCTTGAACTAGTTAGTTTTCACCCATAAATTATTGAGTTCTTATCCTGCTTTCCTGCGCTAAATCAACATTAGCAAAAATATTTTAGACGTCTAGACGTAAAAAAGTAGAAAATTATTTTAACTAGGGTTACAATTCTCATATTAGTGCTATCTTTTGTGATTAGCGTGATTAAATTTGTTAATTTCCCGAGGGTTTATGTCTAGACATTATTTTACTTCAGAGTCGGTATCTGAAGGCCATCCAGATAAAATTGCCGATCAAATATCGGATGCGGTATTAGATGCGATCATTGCCAAAGATAAGCATGCTCGTGTTGCTTGCGAAACAATGGTAAAAACAGGGGTAGCAATTATTTCAGGTGAAATTTCAACCACAGGTTGGGTAGATCTTGAAGATTTAACAAGAAAAGTGATCACGGATATAGGTTACACCTCATCTGATGTAGGGTTTGATGGTGATACCTGTGGCATCATGAACTTAATTGGCCAACAATCACCTGAGATTGCACAAGGTGTTGATCGTACAAAACCAGAAGATCAAGGCGCAGGTGATCAAGGGTTAATGTTTGGCTATGCCACCAATGAAACTGAAACATTGATGCCAGCCCCACTCTACTACTCTCATCGTTTAGTAGAGCGTCAAGCTGAAATTCGTAAAAATGGCGTACTCCCTTGGTTACGTCCCGATGCGAAATCACAAGTTACCTTTATTTATGAAGGCAACAAGCCAGTAGCAATTGATGCCGTGGTATTATCTACTCAACATAACCCAGAAATCTCACAAGAAGATTTACATGAAGCGGTGATGGAAAATATCATTAAAGCCGTTTTACCAGCTGAGTTTTTAACACCAGAAACTAAGTACTTTATCAACCCAACTGGTCGCTTTGTAATTGGTGGCCCTGTTGGTGATTGTGGCTTAACGGGTCGAAAGATCATTGTTGATACCTATGGCGGCATGGCGCGCCACGGTGGTGGTGCATTCTCAGGTAAAGATCCTTCAAAAGTGGATCGCAGTGCTGCATATGCGGGTCGTTATGTCGCAAAAAATATAGTCGCGGCAGGTCTTGCTGAGCGCTGTGAAATTCAAGTTTCTTATGCCATCGGTGTTGCTGAGCCAACCTCTATTTCTATTGAAACCTTTGGTACCGGCAAAGTAGCAGAAGAAAAATTGATTGAATTAGTGCGAGAACATTTTGACTTACGCCCATACGGTATCACCAAAATGTTAGACTTATTACACCCTATGTATCGCCAAACTGCGGCATACGGTCATTTTGGTCGTGAACCATTCGAGATGACGGTAGGTGATGATACTTTTACTGCATTTTCATGGGAAAAAACCGATAAAGCTGACGCGCTAAGAGCAGCAGCAGGGTTATAACTTTCTCATTGATGTTCAACAAAAAAACCGCTCATGCTGAGCGGTTTTTTATTAGCTAATCATTAATGTTACTCATAACGCAATGAATAAATTGGATTTTTCCTTGCTACTTTTGTGGTGTTCGCCCCTACCGTCACCCAAGCAATGATCAGGGATAATACGCTGACAACAACACAAATGGGGATCAGCCAAATATCATCGAAACGATAAGGAAAGCGCTCTAACCACGACATCATAAAGTACGCCGCAACGGGCCATGCAATCACATTGGCTAACATCACAGGTTTTGAAAACTGCCAAATCAATAAACCCACAATGTCTTTGACCGAGGCGCCCATCACTTTACGAATTCCAATTTCTTTGGTTCTTCGCTCTACCGTAAAAGCCGACAAACCAAACAAGCCAACACAAGCAACGATAATTGCCAGCAGTGAAAATGCCAGAAATAATCGAGCTGTGGTGAGCTCAGCATCATATTGTGCCCTCATCATTTCAGAAAGAAACTGCAAGTTAATAGGCTCTAGTGGGACATTATTCTTCCAAACTGATTCAACTTTTGACAATAAAGCCGAGGGGTCACTGCTGCTAAAGCTTAAGTTTGCAACATTAAAACGCGATGGCGTTAGCTTATATACGCTAGGCCTGATACCAAATTTGATCGAGCGAAAATACAAATCAGGTATCACACCAACAATAGTTAAATGATGCTTTCTAAAAGCAAGTGTTTTGCCAATGGCTTGTTCGGGGGATTTAAACCCTAAGCGTGTAAGCGCAGACTGATTAATAATCGCACTCGCCTTGCCAACAGCATTGTCCCCTTCAGGAACGTTGACATATGTATCAGCGCCAAACTCACGATCAAATAAACGACCAGCGAGTGCTTTGACCTGATAAGCTTCAAAAAAACCATAGCCAACATCAAGATAATTTATCACTTGTGCTTCATTAGCACTGCCATCGGCATGAGGCTCTAATAATTTAAACTGATCATTATTTTCTCTATCTTGGCTAGGGGCTTCTGAAGAAAAAACTACCGAGGTTATCTCGGGCAAGTTAAGCAACTCTTGCTTCAAGCTCGCTAAACTATCTCTGGCTGTGGAGATATCCAAAATTAATTTATTATCACTTTGATAACCAACATCGATATTGTTGGCAAACTTGGTTTGACCATAGACCACCAACGTAGCAATCACTAACACGATCGATGCTGAAAACTGAAATACCACTAGCCCATTGCGCAATTTGCTGGATCGTCCAGATTCTCCACTTTTACTCGCTGTTAAAATATGGCCGGGTAAAAATCGAGAAAGATATAAAGCGGGGTAAATACCTGCCACCATGCCAACAAACAGGGCTAATGCTAAAACGATTAACAACAGATCAGGGGTCGAAAATAAATTCAATGTTAGGCTTTTTCCTAATACGTCATTATACATCGGCAAAATTAATTCAACCGCGACTAAAGCAAATAATAATGCAATCAAGACAATAGATACCGCTTCAATCAAAAACTGAGTCGCGACCTGCGCCCGAGAAGCCCCTAATACCTTTCGCATTGCCACTTCTTTTGCTCGTTTACTCGCTTTCGCTGTAGATAAGTTAATAAAATTAATACAAGCAATGATTAACACCAACATAGCAACCACAATGAAGGTATTGATCATATCGATATCCCCCATTGGGGTTAAGTCTCCTTGGTTACCTGCATGTTTTTTCGCATGTAAATGAAGATCGGGCACCGCCATCAAGCGTTGTTTTGCAAACTCGGTGACTTTGCTGTGTGCCATTTTTTCACCAAGAAATTGTTTTAGCATATCAACTAACGGACTTTCATTGTTCATCCAGTAGTCAATTCTCTGCTGCGCATCCTCAATGCTGGTATTAGGCGTTAATTTAAAATAAGTATAGACATTCAGATTGGTCCAAGAATGCAACACGCCACTGTTTTCACCAAAAATAGCGGGCTGTAAATACAGCACCATATTAGTATTTAAATGGCTATTGTCCGGTAAATCAGCTAATACCCCTGTGATCACTACATCACTTGGCGCATCGGTTGCACAACAAATGGTTAACGTTTCTCCGATAACATCTGTTTTACCAAAATATTTCAATGCGAGTTTCTCAGAGATCAAAAAGTCCATTGGCTTTTGAAAAGAACTGGCACTGGAACCATGTTTGAAGGGCAAATCTAACACGTCAAATAAACTGCCATCTGCAATAGTGGCACGTTCAGCAAAGGCATCGTCATTTTGACGTACGGTCACACCAAATTGGATCAAACGCACGCCTGTTTCAATCTCATTACTCGCAAAATCTCTAATAGTTTCCATCATGCGCCCTGCTGAACGGACACTATAAAATGGCTCACGCCCTGGCATAGTATATAAGCTGTGCATACGAACCAGGCGGTCACTGTCTTTTAACCAAGTGTCATAACCTGTTTCATCTCGCACAAACAACAGGATCAAAATACAACTCATTAAGCCGATCGCTAAGCCAAAAATATTAAGCGCCGAGAACTTACCGTTCTTAATAATATTTCGCCACGCGGTAATAAAATAATTCTTAAACATCAGAAATCCTTATTGCTATCGCTTACCTTAAGCCGCACGCACATTTTCGGTCACAACTTGACCATCAAACAGATTAATAACCCGTTTTGCATAATCTGCATGAGCAGGACTATGAGTTACCATCACAATGGTAGTACCTTCATTATTCAGTGCCTGCAACATTTCCATCACTTCCTGACCGTGTGCACTGTCTAAATTTCCCGTAGGCTCATCCGCTAGGATCATTGACTGATCGCCGACCACGGCACGGGCCACAGCCACTCGCTGTTGTTGCCCACCAGATAATTGACTAGGCATGTGTTTTGCGCGATGTGCAATTCCCACTTTATCCATCACTTTTGCCACACGCTGTTGACGAACACTGGCGGGAATGTTGTGATAGAGCAAGGCTAGTTCAATGTTTTCTGCTACTGTTAATTCATCAATTAAGTTAAAGTTTTGAAAAATAAACCCTATATTCTTTTTACGGAGCACCGACAGTTGAGCTTCGCTATAACCCGATATATCTTCACCATCAAACAAGTACTGACCACTGGTTGGCGAATCTAACATGCCAATGGTATTAAGCAGTGTTGACTTTCCACAGCCTGAAGGCCCCATAATGGCAACAAATTCCCCTTTGCTAATTTCAATATTGACGTTATTTAACGCAAGCGTTTCAACATCATTTGTTTGATATGTTTTTGATAAATTATGTAGCTTTAACATGTCGTATTCCTTTGAATAAAATAGCTGATAAATCGAATTTGAATTAATTCAATTTAAGTCGTTGCATCTCTTGATAGCTGCTGTAAGGGCTTGTTACCACTTGTTCACCAATTTCCAGCCCTTCTATCACTTCGATAAATTGATTATTTCTGCGACCAAGTCTTACCGAACGTTTCACCGCTTCATTACCATCTTGGCTGACCACAAAAATCCAGTTGCCTCCCGTATCTTGGTAAAAAGCACCATTTGGGATCAACATGGCATCATTAGCATCACCTAAGGTTAATTTGGTTTGCACTGTTTGACCTCGCCGAATATCCGCCGGCTGCGACCCAACAAATTTAAGGTCTACCTCAAACTGGCCATTTTGTACTTGCGGATAAATCTTACTAATAACTAACGGATAGTGTTCAAACATCGCTTTTTGGCCAATATCTACCCGCCCCAAGTAAAACTCATCAATAAATGCGGTCACCTTATAATCATTCGGTGTATCTATTTGTCCTAAACGTTCACCCCGTCCAATGCTTTGGCCAACTTCCACATTAAAACCTGAAAGTTTTCCACTTACTGGCGCTTTCACATTCATGCTTTCAAGGTTTTGGCGAGAAATTGCTAAATTACTTTCAAGGCGTTGTGCTGTCGATGTTAAAAAAGCAAGTTGTGCTTCTTGCATTTTGCTATCTGAAGCCTGACTTTCTAACGTGATAGCTAATCGGCTTTTATACCAATTTAACGTGTCTAACGTATCGTCATACTTAGATTGAGTGATAGCGCCAGATTTTACTAACCTTTGTTCACGCGATAACTGACGAGTTAACATGCTGATCTGGTATTTAATATCCACCAGATTACTTTTATGACCTAAGCGATTTTGCTCCAAACTCAATTCAATTGAGCGCATATTATTTAACTGCTCAGCAACTCGTGCTTCATTACTCAGAACATTGAGCTGCAAAGATGCATTGGAAAGTTCAACAATAAGATCCCCAGCGCTAAGTGATGCTCCATCTTCAACTAAAATGCGTTCTACACGACCGCCTTCAATCGCGTCCAGAAAAACAGTTTTTGCTGGAGTTACCCGCCCTCTCAACGGAATAAAATCTTCAAAAACGCCCCGACTGACCGTGGATATGACAATTTTTTCGCTATCAACAGCCAAGGCTTTACCAACAGGTTGATTAATAAATCGATAAGCCATCAGCAGCACAACCAGTAAAACAATGCTAGCGATAAACCACTTTTTAACCGGTTTAGTGCTGGCTGTTAACTTGCGATCCATGCCAGCGCCTGACGCAGTACTTTTAGGTGGTGATGTTGAAGATAATGATTGATTATGCTCTTTCATAAAAATTGTTATATTCGCGGTAAAATGATCACTACTAGGTCTAATACAATAATCACACCAAGAGTTAATCAATTGATTTTTAAAAACTTTGAGTATTTCATTCACACATATTGATAAATTTTCTGTACGTTAACGAACACTAAGTGTACGATATTGAACACTTTGAAATGAGTTTAGTTGAGTAAAAAGCGTGAAAGAAGCAGGCAATATTCTTATCGTTGATGATGATCTTGATATATTAACCGCAGGGAAATTATTACTTAAAAGACGGTTTACTCAGGTGAGCGTGTGTAATGTGCCAGCGCAAATTCCCAGCTTATTAGCGAATCAGTCATTTGATGTTATTTTACTGGATATGAATTTTGGCCCAGGAGAAAGTTCAGGTGAACAAGGATTTTACTGGTTAAAAAAAATCCTGACGATAAAACCTGACAGCATCATTATTATGATCACTGCGCATGGCGGTGTTGATGTTGCCGTTGAAGCAATGAAATTAGGTGCAACCGACTTTATCGCGAAACCCTGGCAAAATGAAAAAGTTATCGCCACACTATCTACCGCAATAAAGTTGGGGAGAACCCGTTCTGAGGCACAGGCACTCAAGCAAACGAATCAAGTATTAGTTCAAGCAAGTAATCAATCAACACAGCAACCGATGATAGGTCACTCTCCTTCATTAGAAGAGGTACGTCGACTCATTGCCCGCAGTGCTCCCACTGATGCAAATGTACTGATTTTAGGTGAAAATGGCACAGGTAAAGAACTAGTAGCCCGTGAGCTTCACCAGCAAAGTCTGCGTCGTGACCATATATTTATGTCGGTTGATTTAGGGGCGGTGTCAGAAACCTTATTCGAAAGTGAATTATTTGGTCATAAAAAAGGCGCTTTTACTGGCGCTCATCAAGATCGTATCGGACGATTACAGGCGGCGAATGGCGGTACGCTTTTTCTTGATGAAATAGGTAATTTACCCCTGCATTTACAAGCTAAATTACTCACAGTGTTAGCGCAACGAGAAGTTACCCCTTTAGGCGCCAATACAGCAACCCCATTTGATGTACGCGTCATTTGTGCAACCAACTTAAGCAAAGCACAATTACAAGATGAGAGTATCTTTCGTCAAGATTTATTATTTAGACTTAACACCGTGGAAATTTTATTACCTCCGCTTAGAGAGCGGCGACAAGATATCATTCCGATCGCACAGTATTTTATTGCCCTCTATCAGAAAAAATATCACAAACCCGAACTATTGGTTTCAGACGATGTGCTGACCGCACTAGAGCAGCAAGAATGGCGGGGGAATATTCGAGCGTTACGCCACGCCATCGAAAGAGCGATTATCTTATCAGAGACTAAGCAACTGACGATTGAAGACTTTCAGTTAACCGCCCCAACGCTCGGACAAAATAACAACAAAGCAGCTGAGTTATCTCACGATGGCGCTCAATTACCCATTGAGCTCAATTTAGAAAAAATTGAAAAAAACACCATTGCACTGGCGCTAAAAAAACATCGTTATAACATTAGTCATACGGCAAAAGAGCTTGGACTAACTCGCGCAGCGCTATACCGAAGGATGGAAAAACATGGGCTTTAAACGTTTTTCATTATTGATCATTAGTCGAACCGTCATTGTGATTTTGGCAATACTCTCACTGGTATATTTTATCAGCACACCAGGATTTCATGCCGCAACCTTGTTAATGTGCATTGTCATCGTCCTGTTACTTACTGAGCTATTTCGCTTTGTCAAAAAAACCAATGAAGAGCTGACCCGCTTTTTAGATGCCGCGCGCTATAAAGATTTCTCACAACGTTTTGCTTTAGCCGATTTAGGCACAGGGTTTGGTGAGCTTGGGAAAACATTCGATGAAATTTTACACCACCTACAAACTGAACGGGCGAGTCAGGAAGAAGAATATAAACACCTGAAAGCCATTGTAGAACATGTCCCCGTACCGTTAATTAGCTACCATAGCGATCAACGAGTGACACTATGGAATAATGCCGCTCGAAAATTATTTGGTAGTAATACCGTCACTAAATTATCCGATCTAAGCCAATTTAATGATTCATTTGCTCAACAGCTAGCAACGATGACGATTGGCGAAACGAAACTGATCGACGTTTATATTGATGGCATGGCGCATCGACTCAATGTCTCAACCACGCAAATCACCACCCATCAGTCACAAGAAATACTGGTCAGTATGCAGGACATCCAAACAGAGTTAGACAGCGCCCAACTGACGGCATGGCAAGACTTAGTCAAGGTATTAACTCATGAAATCATGAACAGTATTACGCCAGTTGCCTCATTAGCCAAAACAGCGGTAGATTTAATTGATGATATAAAACAACAAACATCTCAGCTACCGACATTTACAGAAGAGTTGGATGATGTTGCCAATGCCGTTCAAACCGTTGCTAACCGTAGTGACGGGTTAATGAATTTTGTTGGCAGTTATCGCCGCTTAACCCATTTACCAGCACCCGATCGTAAAACAGTTAACATCAGCGAATTACTCGAGCAGGTAAAAGTGCTAGCCACCCAATCATGGCAAGAAAAAAATATTGAGCTAACGATTGATATTGCACCTTCAACACTGGATGTTTACATTGATCCAAATATGGTGGAACAGGTGTTGATTAATTTATTGCAAAATGCTGAGCATGCCGTGCAAGACAAGGCGAATGGCATAATTGATATTCGGGCAAAACTGAATAAACGCGGCCATGTGATGATCGAAATCGCCGACAATGGTGTCGGCATTGAAAAGCACACCATTGATAAAATATTTGTGCCTTTTTTCACGACCAAGCGAAATGGTTCAGGCGTTGGGTTGGCACTAACACGTCAAGTCATGCTAGCCCATGGGGGGCACATTAAAGTGCAGAGTGAATGTAATACAGGAACAACATTCACTCTGATCTTTTAATGCGAGAACGCTTAAGATTTTTTCGCTTGGGCGTTCTTTTGGGCTAATTTTTCTATTCGACGCTGCTCAATAGTTTGTGCTATATCACCACCGATGTGTGATTCACCACGCGCTTTTGCTAAATTGATTTGTCGTTCACGTTCAGCAAAACGGCTACGTTGTTCCTCTGTGTACTTATCAATACATTTAGGACAAGACACCCCTTTCACGTAATGCTCGCTTTGTTTATCTTGCTCAGTTATCGGATAGCGACAAGCAAAACATTGATCATATTGCCCTTGTTCAAGACCATGCCCAACTGCAACACGACCATCAAATACGAAACAATCGCCTTGCCACATTGACTGCTCTTGCTCGACTTCTTCTAAGTACTTTAAAACACCGCCTTCAAGATGATAGACCTCATCAAAGCCCTGTTCTTTAAGGTAAGCCGTTGATTTTTCACAGCGAATACCACCGGTACAAAACATCGCAACTTTCTTATGTTTGTTTTTATCCAAGTTTTCAGCAACGTACTGAGGAAACTCACGAAACGTTTCGGTATTGGGATTTACCGCATTTTCAAAAGTACCGATTTCAACTTCATAATCATTGCGCGTATCGATTAATAGTACTTCAGGATCTGAAATTAGCGCATTCCAATCTTTGGGTTTAACGTAAGTTCCCACGGTTAACCTTGGGTCAATGCCTTCTACCCCCATGGTGACAATTTCTTTTTTCAGTTTAACTTTTGAACGTTGAAAAGGATTGTCATTTGCATATGAATATTTATGTGATATTTCGCCTAAGCGTTCATCTTGTGCAAGGTGCGCTAACACAGCATCAATCCCTGCTTGAGGCCCTGCGATCGTACCATTGATACCTTCATGTGCTAACAGCAAAGTACCTTTAACATCATGCGCAAGCATAACATTTAATAGCGGTGTTTTTAATTGTTCGAAATTTTCCAAACGCACAAATTTATAAAGTGCGCATACAGAGATGTTTTGCATAATATACCCATTGAGCTTGCCAGAGCGTAATTCTGGCGCTGTAGATGATGATACCAAGTGAATTAAGTGTTTGAGTCACTTGCTATGTAATAAAAAAGCAGCCAATACTGGTATTGACTGCCCTGATCCGCCGGCAATGATAACAAAATTCACAATAAATGAAAAATTAACCTCATTTGACCGCTTAGTAAAAATTAAAACATTGAAAAGCCATACTTTTGACCTTATGTTCACTATAAACCATCATCATTTTTAGAAGCCGATGCGAAACCCGAGAATCTACCAAAATCAACAATGGCAACTTGGCGAGACCATTGATTTAAACAGCGATGCTTTTGGCCATACGGTCAGAGTACTACGCTTAAGTGATGGCGATAAAATCACTTTATTTAACGGACAATCGTTTAACCAGCAGTTAGGTGAATTTTCGGCTGAATTAGTTAACGTCACTAAAAAGTCAGCTCAGGCAAAGATCATCGATTTTATTGCCGTGACTAATGAATCACCAGTTAATATACATTTAGGCCAGACAATTTCACGAGGTGACCGCATGGATTTCACCTTACAGAAATCGGTTGAGTTGGGTGTTAACACTATAACACCGCTATTTTCTGTTCGTTGTGGGGTAAAATTATCAGGTGAACGCTTACAGAAAAAGTGTGAACAATGGCAAAAAATTGTCATCAGTGCATGTGAGCAAAGTGGTCGCTGTACCGTCCCAAAAGTGGAGCCTGCAATAGAGCTGACACAATGGTTAAGTCAAGACAGCGATGCACTAAAATTGAATTTACATCCAAAGGCTGAACATTCAATCATGAGTTTGCCAAAAGAAAATCAACAAATACGGTTATTAATCGGTCCGGAAGGCGGATTAAGTGATGATGAAATCGTCGAAGCAAGTGAGCAAGGTTTTATTGATGTATTACTCGGGCCTAGAGTATTGCGCACCGAAACCGCGGCATTAACCGCAATTACTGCGATACAATGCCGCTATGGCGATATTAAATAGTAATCTAAACATCTAATCCCCTGTATGGGGAAGACAATTTTCAGCAAAGCAGGAAGACAAATGACAATAAAACTTGGCGTAGTAATGGACCCAATTTCACAAGTGAAAGTGAAAAAAGACTCCTCCATGGCAATGATGTTAGAAGCACAAAAACGCGGCTATGACATTTATTACATTGAGATGGATGACCTTTATCTTTTCCAAGGTCAATGTCGTGCGACCACCAGAAAGGTCAAAGTGTTTGATGATGAAAATCATTGGTATGAGCTCGCCGACAGTGAAGACATTGCGCTAGAAACACTTGATGCCGTGCTAATGCGTAAAGATCCTCCTTTTGATACTGAGTATATTTACGCCACTTATATGCTTGAGCGAGCCGAACAAGCAGGCACGTTAATTATTAATAAACCCCAAAGCCTGCGAGACTGTAATGAAAAATTATTTACCGCATGGTTTCCTGAATTAAGTGCTAAAACTTTAGTGACCCGAAAAGCCGAACAGATCCGCGCATTTCACCAAGAAGAAAAAGATATTATCATTAAACCACTTGATGGTATGGGCGGCTCATCTATTTTTAGGATCAATGAGAGAGATCCAAATGTCGGCGTAATTATCGAAACCCTAACTAACCATGGCAAGCAATATGCTATGGTTCAAGAATATATGCCTGAGATTAAAGATGGCGACAAACGTATTTTAATTGTCAATGGCGAAGCCATGCCCTACTGCCTTGCCCGCATTCCTGCGCAAGGTGAAACACGAGGCAATTTAGCTGCAGGAGGCACAGGTGAAGCGAGGCCATTATCGGCCTCCGATAAGTTGATTGCTGAAACGATAGCGCCTGAGTTAAAAAAACGTGGTCTATACTTTGTAGGACTAGACGTGATCGGTGACAAAGTAACTGAAATTAATGTGACTAGCCCTACCTGTATTCGAGAGATCGAAGCAGCGTACCCCATTAATATCAGCGGTAAATTAATGGATGCCATTGAAGAAATGATCCATGCAAAATAACGATGTTGTGAGGTAATTTATGGAAAGTTTAGAAAATCAATTTCTTATTGCCATGCCAAGCCTAAATGATCCGTATTTTAATAAAACGGTCACCTATATTTGCGAGCATAATGATGATGGTGCAATGGGTTTGATTATTAATTTACCGGTTAATATCACACTCAATGAATTATTAGCGCAGCTTGACGAAGATAAACAAGACTTACCAGAATTAGCACAACAAGTGCTAACGGGAGGTCCTGTTTCAACCGATCGCGGCTTTGTGCTGCATAGCCCACAACAAGGCTGGCGCAGTTCGTTGGCTTTAAGTGATGATATTATGATCACCACCTCGAAAGACATCTTAATGGCCTTAGGCAGTGAAGATGCACCACCACATTATATGGTGACACTCGGTTATGCCGGTTGGGGGCCAGGCCAATTAGAGCAAGAAATTAAAGCGAACTCATGGCTCACTATGCCTGCTGATAGCGAGATCTTATTTAAAACCCCGATTGAGCAACGCTGGCAAAAAGCCACTGAAAAGTTAGGTATCGATCTGGCACATTTATCCTCTGATGTAGGTCATGCCTAATGACAAAGCCTGCAAACAATCACACTGTACTAGGTTTTGATTTTGGTAAAAAGTTCATTGGTGTTGCGGTTGGACAAGCGCTGACAGGTACAGCAACACCATTAGGTTCAATCAAAGCGAAAGACGGCATTCCTAACCAAGAGCAATTGCAAAGCTATATTACACAGTGGCAACCTGATAAGTTGATTGTCGGTTTACCGCTCAATATGGACGGCAGCGAACAACAACTCACTTTTGATGCTAAAAAGTTTGGTAACCGTCTGGCAAATCAATTTAGATTACCAGTTGAATTTCAAGATGAACGACTAACAACAGCGGATGCAAAAGCCCAATTATTTCACCATGGCGGCTATCGTAATTTAAAAAAAGATAATATTGATGCAGAATCGGCAAGGCTGATAATCGAAAGCTACTTTGAGTCTATGTATCAATAATCAACCAGAACAGAATAAAGTAATCGAGCTTGACGCGATATTCGCTCAAGCTCGACTCAATGTCTTAATCGTTTGGCTCTAAACCATCAATGGTGACACCTGAAAGGGAACCAGAACCACCTTGATCATTACTTCTAAGTTTTATCATTAAACGTAAATCATTCGGAGAATCTGCATGATGAATGGCATCGGCATAATTGATCAAACCACGCTGATATAAATTGAACAACGCCTGATCAAAGGTTTGCATGCCTAGCTCATTGGATTTTTCCATCACTTCTTTGATGCTACCAATCTCACCTTTTTTAATCAGTTCAGCCACATAAGGCGAGTTTAATAATATTTCTATTGCCGCAACACGACCATTACCATCTTTTGTCGGCACTAATTGCTGGGCAACAATGCCACGTAAATTTAATGCCAAATCAAACATTAATTTACCATGTTGCTCAGCAGGTACTAAGTGCATAATACGATCTATTGCTTGGTTAGCATTATTCGCATGCAAAGTTGCAATACATAAGTGCCCTGTTTCTGCAAAGCTAAGCGCATGTTCCATGATTTCCTGACTACGGATCTCACCAATAAGAATGACATCAGGCGCTTGACGAAGCGAACTTTTCAGCGCCGCATCAAAACTTTCTGTATCTAAGCCAACTTCACGTTGAGTGATCATCGACTTGCCGTGTTCATGGACAAATTCCACCGGATCTTCGATCGTTAAGATGTGTCCACGTGAATTTTTATTACGATAACCAATAAGTGCAGCCATCGACGTTGATTTACCTGTACCGGTACCACCAACGAAAAGTACTAAGCCACGTTTACTCATCACCACATCTTTTAATATCGACGGTAAGCCCAATTCATCTGCATCAGGAATGTCTGTGACAATACGGCGAATTACCATGCCTGCCATATCACGTTGCCAAAAAGCAGAAACACGAAATCGTCCAATACCATCAATCGAGATAGCAAAATTACACTCTTTATCTCGATCAAATTCCTGCTTTTGTTTCTCATTCATCGAGCTGTGTACAAGTGTTAATGCTTCTTCAGGTGTTAACACATGCTCGTCAATCGCTTGTAATTCACCGTTAATTTTGGCGCTGACCGGTAATTTAGCACTGACAAATAAATCGGATGCTTCTTCCTGCACCATTTTTTCTAAAAAATAATGAAATTTCATCAATCAATCCTTATTAAAACCCTTGAAACTGACTCTTATCAGAAGCTTTATCCATGGCATCTTGTTTTGAGATTATTCCGCGATTGACTAAGTTTTGTAAACATTGATCCATGGTCTGCATCCCGTGTTGCATACCAGTTTGTATCGCTGAATACATTTGCGCAACTTTCGCTTCACGTATCAAGTTACGGATCGCAGGTACACCGATCATAATTTCATGGGCAGCCACACGACCACCACCAATTTTTTTCACTAGTGTTTGCGAGATAACCGCTTGTAGAGACTCTGATAACATTGAACGTACCATAGATTTTTCTTCAGCAGGAAATACATCAATAATACGGTCAATCGTTTTAGGTGCTGACGTAGTATGCAAGGTACCAAACACTAAATGACCGGTTTCAGCAGCGGTCATGGCTAAACGAATGGTTTCAAGGTCACGCATCTCACCAACAAGAATAACATCCGGATCTTCACGTAACGCCGAACGTAGTGCGGCATTAAAACTTAAGGTATCGCGATGAACTTCCCGTTGGTTAATCAAACAAAGTTTATTTTCGTGGACAAATTCGATCGGATCTTCAATGGTAAGAATATGATCATGCTTATGATTATTAATATAATCGACCATTGCCGCTAGGGTTGTTGATTTACCCGAACCTGTTGGTCCAGTAACTAACACTAAGCCACGAGGTTTATCTGAAATTTGTCTAAAAATATCTGGGCAACCTAAATCATCCAGTGACAACACCTTGCTTGGGATAGTACGAAATACAGCTGATGGGCCTCGATTTTGGTTAAAAGCGTTAACCCTAAAACGTGCTAAATTAGGAACTTCAAAGGAAAAGTCAACTTCTAGGTTTTCTTCGTATTCTTTTCGCTGTTTATCATTCATAATATCATAAACTAAACCGTTGACGTCTTTGGCATCAAACGCTGGAATATTAAGTTTACGGACATCACCATCAACACGAATTAAAGGTGGAACCCCTGTTGAAAGATGTAAATCAGATGCATTATTCTCTACGCTAAATGCGAGTAATTCAGTAATATCCATACAAACCCCTTTGGTAGCTAATTATTCATTAGTAAATAACAACACTGTAATCACTAATTTTAAATGTAATTTATGACTCATATAAAAAATAATCTTGCTCAGGTAAACGCTCAAATCGCCCAAGCATGCCAACACGCACATAGAAGTATAGATGATGTTAGCTTATTAGCAGTAAGTAAAACCAAACCTGTTAGTATGATTGAACAAGCCTACCAAGCGGGTCAACGCATGTTTGGTGAAAGTTATATTCAAGAAGCCGTTGAGAAAATTGAACAACTATCCCACCTTTCTGATATACACTGGCACTTTATTGGCCCTATCCAATCAAATAAAACGCGCCATATTGCACAATTATTTTCTTGGGTACATAGCGTTGACCGAGCAAAAATTATTACCCGATTAAATGAGCAACGTGGTGATCAAGATACCGCGCTCAATATTTGTTTACAAGTAAATATTAGCGAAGAAGATTCTAAATCTGGTATAAAGGTCAATGAGTTAGCAGAACTTGCCCAATTAACCAACGATAGTCCTAATTTGACCTTAAGAGGCATTATGGCTATTCCAAAGAAAAATGATGGCATCAAAAGTTTTGCTAAAATGCAACAGTTATTTCATCAATTACAAGCACAATATCCCAGTGTTGATACTTTATCTATGGGCATGTCTTCTGATATGGTCGAGGCAATTAGTTATGGTTCAACTATCGTACGCGTCGGCACTGCCATTTTCGGTCAACGAGAAACTACTGGCTAAGATTTATGACAGAATGACCGACAATTTATATAATGAGTACATTGACTTAAAATAGTAAGGTTTTTATGAATAATATCGCATTTATCGGTGCTGGCAACATGAACAGCGCCATCATCACAGGTTTAGTAAATACCGGTTATGCTCCAAGCAATATCATGGTATCTAATCCATCTCCAGAAAAACGAAAAAACTTGGCACAACAGCTCAACATTTTAGAAACGGATGACAACCTAGCTGCTGCAGAGTTTGCTGATATTATCGTGCTCGGTGTCAAACCCTACTTAATTGCCCAAGTATGTCAGCAAATTAGTCAAACCATGGATATCAGCAATAAGTGCTTTATTTCCGTAGCTGCAGGTTGCTCAATTAGCACCATTGAAAAAGCATTAGTAAAGCCAAGTGCAGTGATCCGTACTATGCCTAACACTCCGTCACAAGTAGGTTTAGGTGTCTCAGGCTTATATGCCTCTGAACATGCTAACCAGTATCAAATAGACATGGCTGAACAAATTATGTCTTCGGTTGGCATCACTAAATGGCTTAACAACGAAGCAGAAATTGATCATATCATTGCCGTTTCAGGATCTGCACCTGCCTATTTCTTTCTATTTATGGAAGCGATGGAAAAACAAGCCAAAGCGCTTGGCTTTACCGAGCAGGAAAGTCGCCAGCTAGTACAACAAACAGCAATTGGCGCAGCTACCATGGTCTGTGAAAGCCCACTAGCCATCAGTCAACTACGAGAAAATGTCACCTCAAAAGGTGGTACAACACAAGCTGCATTAACCACCTTTATTGATGGCGGCTTAGAACAGCTAGTCGCTAAAGCGATGACGTCAGCAATCGATCGAGCCAAAGAAATGGCTCAAGATAATAACGAGTAACATCACGAGGTAGCATATATTTGCTAGCTCATTCAACAGTATTACTATAGATGATTCAAAAGCTGCAACCACGACCAATTATCCCTACGATGAGCAGATGGTAGAATAATTAACGATTGCAATTTTGCTTTTTGACCAAATATAAGTAGATAGAACAATGTTTTGGAGTAGTCAATGGCAGCAGTAAATTACTTACTTAGCTTTATTTTTGATGCGCTATTAATGGTGCTAGTGATCCGTGTTTGGTTACAGTTAGTTCGTGCAGATTTTTACAACCCGTTAAGCCAGTTTGTGGTAAAAGTTACCAACCCGTTAGTGATCCCTTTTCGTCGGCTCATTCCTGGCTTTGGCGGTATTGATCTGGCGACCTTAGTGATTGCTTATTTAGTTGCTTCATTAAAGTTTATTATTATCCCGTTAATCAATGGTGGACCCATTGATATCATCACAGCCTTTTATTTAGGGGTGTTATACTTAATTAAGCAAACAGGATTCTTGCTCTTTGTACTCATGTTGATCATGGCATTAATGAGCTGGGTCGTACAAAGCTACAATCCAACCCAAGTAATTTTGCATCAATTAACGGAACCCGTATTACGCCCTATTCGTAATATTATTCCCAATATTGGTGGCTTAGATCTATCGGTATTAGCGGCATTTTTGCTGTTGAATGTGATCAATATTTTATTGTCAGGCTGGATCCCATACTGGGCAATGTTATAAGCAATTAAGCACTTTTAATGGAGATGACTATAATTTAATTGTCATACCCATTATTTTGGAGTATCTAATGAAGGTTTTAACACAAATCACCATCAGCGTTTTCATGTTGCTATTATCGCTAAGCTTTGTTGCACATGCGGAAAATATGAAAAAGCTTGGCAGTATGAATGTGCACTACATGGCCATTGGTGCTACATTTTTAACACCTGAAGTTGCTAAAGCTTATGGTATTGAACGCAGTAGATATAATGGCTTAGTCAATATTTCTGTGATGGACAATAGCCAAAAAGGAAAACCAGCAAAGCAAGTCTCTATTACCGGCAGTGCGAGAAATTTAGCGGGACAAAACAAGACCCTTGAGTTTGTCGAGGTTAAAGAAGGAAATGCGATTTACTATTTAGGTCAAGTAAGCTATCACAATGAGGAAACAATCCAGTTTGACTTAACCATCACTGATGGAAATGAAACCCATAACTTAAAGTTTTCGCAGAAGTTTTATGTAGAATAAATTGATTGCTTGCTTTCAAATATCAATAAATAAACCGCCTTTGTAAACACACTCTGGCGGTTTTCTTTTACCATCTGTCATTAATCCCAAAAATAATTCCCTTGTGCTCAGCTAATACCTGCTAATTTTTATCAAATTAAGGTATTATGCGCGCTATTAACAAAATGAGATCAACACCCAATATTATGACAACGATTGTGCTAGCCACCGGCAACCAAGGTAAAGTGAAAGAACTTGCGGCATTACTTAATGACCAAGGCTTTGAAATTAAGCCGCAAAATACATTTAATGTCTCTGATGTCGCTGAAACAGGCACGACCTTTGTCGAAAATGCCATCATTAAAGCCCGCCATGCTGCTAAAGAAACCGGTTTACCCGCTATCGCAGATGATTCAGGCTTAGAGGTTGACGCACTACAAGGGGCTCCTGGGGTTTATTCAGCGCGCTTTGCTGGCGAAGACGCTACGGACGCCGATAATAACAAAAAACTCTTATCCGCACTCAATGGTGTTAAACCGTCTGAAAGAACGGCTCGTTTTCATTGTGTATTAGTGTATATGCAGCATGCACAAGATCCGACCCCTATAATTTGTCATGGCGTTTGGCACGGCTCAATTTTAACCCGCCCACAAGGTGAACAAGGCTTTGGTTATGATCCAATATTTTGGGTTGCTGAGCATAATATGAGCTCAGCCGAATTACCTCGAACGTTGAAAAACCAATTAAGCCATCGTGGGAAAGCGCTGAGTCAATTAGTTGAAAAACTTGCTCAGCTAAGCAAGTAACCGTTAAGCATATGCTGATAGAACAACCATTATCTCTATATATTCACATTCCCTGGTGTGTTGAGAAGTGTCCTTACTGTGATTTTAACTCCCATGCACTCAAAGGTAGTATTCCTGAGCATGATTATGTCAATGAGTTAATAAAAGACTTAGATAATGACATTGCAAAATTTAACTTGAGTAAGCGCAAACTGCACACCGTTTTTATCGGTGGCGGCACCCCCAGCCTATTGTCTGTCTCAGCACTTAGTCGACTACTCACTGAGGTCAGCAAACGCTTTGAACATGATAGTGACATAGAAATTACCTTAGAAGCTAATCCTGGCACCATTGAGGCAGAAAAATTTAAAGGTTTTTTTGCTGCTGGTGTTTCACGCTTATCCATCGGCGTTCAAAGCTTTGCCTCAGATAAACTTATTAAACTTGGACGTATCCATGACAGTGAGCAAGCAAAAAATGCTGCGCTGTTAGCACAAAGTTGTGGCGTCGATAGCTTTAATTTAGATCTTATGCATGGCCTACCTGATCAAAATGTTGAAAACGCGTTAGATGATTTAAAGACTGCGATTTCCTTGCGCCCCAGCCATATTTCTTGGTACCAGTTAACCATCGAGCCTAACACGATCTTTCATTCCAAGCCGCCAACCTTGCCTGTAGATGATACTTTGTGGGAAATTCAAGATCAGGGCATTGCGCTATTAAATCAAGCAGGCTATCAGCAATATGAAATATCAGCGTTTAGCCAAACAGATATGCAGTGTCAGCATAATATTAATTACTGGCGCTTTGGTGACTACCTTGGCATCGGCTGCGGTGCTCACGGTAAAATTACTGACGCGGTTAACAATAGAATTTATCGTACAGTCAAGGTGAAGCATCCAAAAGGGTATTTAGATACCTCACGCGAGCATTTAGACCACCTTAACTTGGTTGATCAAGCAGAATTACCTTTTGAATACATGATGAATCAATTACGCTTATTCCGCCCATTTGATGAAACACATTACCAACAAGCAACCGGATTACCGATCAGTGGTATATTAGATAAACTCAAACAAGCGCAAGACAAACACTTGCTCATTAAACACAATCATCAATGGCAAGTAACGCGACAAGGCCATCGCTACCTTAACGACTTATTAACCTTGTTTTTATAAAATGATGAGTAATAAACCAAATACAGCCCAACCCAGCGATCAGTACTTTATGCAGCGGGCGCTTGAATTAGCTCAACAGGCCGAGCAAATTGATGAAATCCCAGTAGGTGCCGTAGTGGTCTGTGATGGGCACATCATTGGTGAAGGCTATAATCAATCGATTACGCGAAATGATCCGTCTGCCCATGCTGAAATGCTTGCCATCCGTCAAGCTGGTGAGCACAAGCGTAATTATCGCCTCACTGATTGTACTTTATATGTTACTTTAGAGCCTTGCCCAATGTGCGCTGGCTTATTAGTACATAGCCGTATTAACCGTTTAGTGTTTGGCACAACCGATTTAAAAACAGGCAGTGCAGGTAGTGTATTTTCGTTAACAAACAGTGATAAATTGAATCACCAAATTCAAGTAGAGCATGGTGTTCTTCAAAGCGAATGTGCTTCTTTATTGTCGAATTTTTTTAAACGGCGACGGGCGGAAAAAAAAGCACTCAAGCAAGCAGCAAAAAATCAATCTCTTTAATTAGGGGAAAAGTTATTAAACTCGTCAAATATTCATCAAACTATATCACTGAACTACGTAGCTGGTTCAAAAACCAAGAAGAGTTAGCGAAATGGTCTGGACCCAATTTTCGTTTTCCTCATACGCTGGAAACTTTTACCGAAGATTTAAACTGTAAAGAATTAGCTTCGTATTGTTTGATTAATGATAAGCACGAATTTATCGCTTTTGGTCAGTTTTATTTACGATTGGGGCATTGTCACTTAGGACGTTTAGTGGTCAACCCGCAACACCGAGGGCAAGGCATAATTAATCAATTGATACAGCAACTTGCTATCAAAGGCACGAAAACCTTGGGGAACACGTCACTTTCACTGTTTGTGTTAACAACTAACCCTAGTGCTATCAACGCATACAAACGTTTAGGTTTTAACGAATTCATTTACCCTGAAAGCTTGCCGTTAGAAAATTGTATCTATATGACCCTAGAGCAACCACACTGGTTGAATGATTAAGTTTGGTTTTCCTGCATAAATTGTAATAAACGTCGGCAATTAAGCTTATGCTTTTGCTTTGTGAGTATACGTTTACGTTGAAGTGAATGGGATAACTTTCTATTTTTTTGCATATATAATCTCGTTTTAATATCGATAACATAGCCATTGTGACACATAAGTGTGACTAATATATGACAAAGTGAACAAATATTGATGCAAAACATGTCAATTAAGTAAAGTGATTAATGAGGAGAGTTCTCGTCGCTGCTCTCAGCGATAGGCGTAGCTATGCTATCTGATGGCATCTGTGGTAGTTTTTCCTGCTCTAGGCGTAACCTTTGTGCTTCTAACGCTTCCTGCTGCTTTTTGTCCATCCAAGTTAACGTATCATAATAACGGCGAATATTTTCAACGTAATTAACAGGTTCATCTCCTCTGGCATAACCATACTTGGTTTTTTTATAAAATTTCTTTTGCTTCAATAAAGGTAACCTATCTTTGACTTCCACCCAGCGATCAGGGTCCCCCCCTTGTTGCTTGGTGATTTTACGTGCATCGTTTAAATGACCTAAGCCAACATTATAAGAAGCAAGCGCAAACCATAATCGATCTGGCTGTGGCACCCTTGCCGGCATTCTATCGATCATTTGTTTAAAATATTTTGCCCCACCACGAATACTTTGTTCAGCATCAATGCGGCTTTTTATTCCCATTTGCTTCGCCGTTGGTAAGGTTAACATCATCATCCCTCGAACACCGGTATGAGAACGTGCTCTTGGGTTCCAATGTGATTCTTGATAACTGATCGCCGCCAATAATTTCCAATCGATCTCTTGACCATATTTTTCAAACAGCGGACGATACTGAGGCAGCTTATTTTCAACGGCTTGAATAAATAAACGAGTATCAACATAATTAAACTGCTCTACATGACCGTAATATTTATCATCAAGCGCCAATAACGTTCCGTCATGATGCACTTGACCAAAAAACTCAATCAAACTGGCAAGAATTGAGTCATCATGCTCATCTGCTAACAGCCATGCCATAGGCTCTGCTTTTTTAATAGTAAAGCCAATACTAATTTCAGGATAATAGCGACGATTAACGGCTAAGGTATGACTATCAACAACGGTGTAATCAATCTCTTCATCGAGCACTTTAAGTAACAGCTCTTCACTATCAAGCTCCGTACTCTCTTGCCAAGTTAAATCGGTATGGCTATTGGCTAATAATTCCAGATTTTCAACATGGCTGGAATCGGCAGTAACCATCAATTTACCGGTCAAATCATCAATTTTTCGTGGGCGCTCCTTGCCTTGTTTAAAGACGAGTTTTTGACTGATATTGTTATAGCTAGGAGCAAATCGATATTTAGCTAAGCGTTTATCAGTTACCACAAGACCCGCTGCTAAAAAGTCAACTTCGCCGTTTTCAAGTTGCTTAAATAAATCCTTTAAACTATAGCTGGCCGAAATTTTTAATTGCACCCCTAAAAAATCCGCATACTTTTTCGCCAACTCATATTCAAAGCCGGTATCGCCTTCAGCGCCGACATAATAACTGGTGGCACCATATAATGTACCAACGTTAATATACCCTCGCGCTTTAATATCAGCTAAGCTGATAGTTTCCTGCCCAGTTCTGCAGCCTTGCATCAAACCAGCAATAACTACAAGCAGCAAAATAAAAACGTTATTTTTTAAAAAATTAAATAAAATATGCTTCATAAGGACTTATTGTGTCTTGCTTTTATTTTTAGATAAAGACATTTTTTTATTATAGCGAAAACATGTCATTAATTTTACTTATCAAACCCCTCTAACTCGACTATAATACGCGCGATTTTTTCCCCTAATTTAATTTACTAGTGAGTAAACAAATGGCGATGTTGATCCAAACTCTTCGTGGCGCTCCGGCACTTTCTGAATTTAGAACACAAAAACTTCTTTCACAGTGTGCTGAAGCTAACCTTCCTATTAAAGAAATTTATGCAGAGTTTGCGCACTTTGCCCATGTAACACAAGAGTTATCAGCTGATGAAACGACTGTGCTTGCTAAGTTATTAACTTATGGCCCTAAGATTGAAGAACATGAGCCTGTTGGTCAATTATTATTGGTAACACCTCGTCCTGGCACTATATCCCCTTGGTCATCAAAATCAACCGATATCGCCCATAACTGTGGCTTAGATAAAATTATTCGCTTAGAACGCGGTATTGCGTATTACGTTCAAAGTGATTCATTAACAGAAACACAGCAAAAACAGTTAAATGCCTTATTGCATGATCGCATGATGGAGTCAGTATTTAATGAGTTTGAACAAGCCAATTTATTATTTGCCAGCGCCGAGCCTGGAGAATTGGTGTCTATCGACATACTTGCCGGTGGACGTGATGCCTTAGCAAAAGCAAACCAAGACTTAGGTTTAGCGTTAGCTGAAGACGAAATTGATTATTTGGTTGAAAATTTTACTAAACTAGGCCGTAACCCGAACGATATTGAACTTTATATGTTTGCTCAAGCGAACTCTGAACACTGTCGTCACAAAATATTTAATGCTGACTGGACTATCGATGGTCAAGTACAGCCAAAATCATTGTTTAAAATGATCAAAAACACCTATGAGCATAATTCAGATTATGTGTTAAGTGCTTATAAAGATAATGCTGCCGTTATGGTGGGTTCTGAAGGCGGTCGTTTCTTCCCCGATCCGAAAAGCAAAAAATACGGCTACAACCACGAAGATATTCAAATTCTGATGAAGGTTGAAACACACAACCACCCTACCGCTATATCTCCTTACCCGGGTGCGGCAACTGGCTCTGGTGGTGAAATTCGTGATGAAGGTGCAACGGGTATTGGTTCTAAACCAAAAGCTGGTTTAGTCGGTTTTACCGTATCAAACTTACGTATACCAGGGTTTGAACAGCCATGGGAAACCGATTTTGGCAAACCAGAACGTATCGTCAGTGCACTAGATATTATGATGGAAGGCCCACTAGGGGGCGCTGCGTTTAACAACGAGTTTGGTCGCCCCAATATTTTAGGTTACTTCCGTACCTATGAAGAGCAAGTTAACTCTTTTAATGGCGAAGAAGTACGTGGGTATCACAAACCAATTATGTTAGCCGGTGGTTTAGGTAATATTTGCGATCAACATGTACAAAAAGGTGAAATCAACGTTGGTGCTAACCTTATCGCCTTAGGTGGACCTGCAATGAACATTGGTCTTGGTGGTGGTGCTGCATCATCAATGGCATCTGGTCAGTCGGCTGAAGATTTAGATTTTGCCTCGGTACAGCGTGAAAACCCTGAAATGGAGCGTCGTTGTCAGGAAGTGATTGATCGTTGTTGGCAGTTAGGAAAAGACAACCCTATTTTATTTATTCATGATGTCGGTGCTGGTGGTTTATCCAATGCTTTCCCTGAACTGGTTTCTGATGGCGGTCGTGGTGGTAACTTTGAGTTACGTAACGTACCAAATGATGAACGCAGTATGTCTCCACTTGAAATCTGGTGTAATGAATCTCAAGAGCGTTACGTATTAGCGGTTTCGGATGAACGTTTAGCGGAATTTGAAGCAATTTGTCAACGTGAACGCGCCCCTTTTGCCGTTGTAGGTCGCGCCACAGAAGAAGAGCATTTAACCCTTACTGACTCTCACCATAACAATACCCCTATTGATCTTTCTCTTGATATATTACTAGGCAAGCCGCCTAAAATGCATCGTGATGTTGTGAGTAAAACAGAAACAGGCGATACATTAAATACTACAGAGATGACAGTTACCGATGCAGCCGAACGCCTATTACGCTTACCGACTATTGCTGAGAAAACATTCTTAATCACTATTGGCGATCGCTCTGTTACCGGTATGGTTGCTCGCGATCAAATGGTGGGTCCATGGCAAGTACCCGTTGCTGACTGTGGTGTTACCGCATCTGCACTTGATTCATACCATGGTGAAGCAATGTCAATGGGTGAAAGAACACCCGTTGCGCTATTAAATTATGGCGCTTCAGCTCGCTTAGCTGTTGCTGAATCATTAACTAACATTGCTGGCACAGATATCGGTGATTTAAACCGAATTAAATTATCAGCCAACTGGATGGCTGCCGCGGGTCATCCGGGCGAAGATGCCGGTCTTTATGAAGCAGTAAAAGCCGTAGGTGAAGAGCTTTGCCCTGCACTTGGCTTAACCATCCCCGTTGGTAAAGATTCAATGTCAATGAAGACCAAATGGCAGCAAAATGGTGACGAAAAAGCCGTAACTGCGCCATTATCATTAGTGATCACCGCTTTTGGTCGTGTCGAAGATATCCGCAAAACTGTCACACCTCAATTACGTACCGATAAAGGTGATACACGCATCATAGCGATTGATTTATCTGGCGGTAAAAACCGTTTAGGTGGGTCATGCTTAGCACAAGTTTATAAGCAACTAGGTAAAGAAACGCCTGACGTTGACAGCCCTGAAGTGTTAAAAGGTTTCTTTAATGCCATGCAAGCCTTAGTGAGTGAGCAAAAACTATTGGCGTACCATGACCGTAGTGACGGTGGTTTATTTACTACTGTTGCAGAAATGGCTTTTGCTGGTCACACCGGTGTCGATATTGAGCTATCAAAACTACAAGGTTCCGATCTTGAAGTACTGTTTAACGAAGAGTTGGGTGCAGTAATACAGATCCACGAAAGTGATGTTGATGCCGTGCATGCAATTTTAGCTGAGCATAATGTACTCGATTTTTGCCATGACATAGGTCGTATCAATCAAGACGATACCATTCGATTTACCCGTGATGGAAACGAAGTGTTAGCCAATTCACGTACCTATTTCAGAACGATCTGGGCGGAAACAACGCTTAAAATGCAAGCAATGCGTGATAACCCTGAATGTGCGCAACAAGAATTTGATGTCAAGTTTGATACTGAAGATCCCGGTTTAAATACAGAGCTGACCTTCGATATCAATGAAGATATTGTTGCCGATCTTATCGCTAAAGATGCCCAAACAGGTAATAATCCAAAAATCGCTATTTTACGTGAGCAAGGGGTTAATTCTCATGTAGAAATGGCGGCAGCATTTGATCGTGCAGGCTTTATTGCAATTGACGTTCACATGTCAGATATTCTCGAAGGACGCGTTGATCTAGCTAACTTTAATGGTTTAGTTGCCTGTGGTGGTTTCTCATACGGTGACGTACTAGGTGCTGGTGAAGGTTGGGCAAAATCAATATTGTTTAACGCTAAAGCCAAAGAAATGTTTAAAGCCTTTTTCCATCGTGAAGATACCTTTAGTTTAGGTGTTTGTAATGGCTGTCAGATGTTATCTAACTTAAAGGAAATCATTCCTGGTAGTGACGCATGGCCACACTTTGTGCAAAACAAATCTGAGCGTTTTGAAGCCCGTTTTTCTTTAGTAGAAATCCAAGAAAGCCCGTCAATTTTCTTTGAGGGTATGGCCGGCTCTCGTATGCCAATTGCCGTATCACACGGTGAAGGCCATGCAGAGTTTAGCTCTGAACAAGCAATTGCAGATGCGAATAATTCAGGCGCAGTATCAATGCGTTATGTTAATAACTATGGTGAAGTCACTGAAACTTATCCTGCGAACCCGAATGGTTCACCAGATGGGATCACCTCATTAACGACAACAGATGGTCGTGTGACCATTATGATGCCGCACCCTGAGCGTGTGTTTAGAACAGTTGCTAACTCATGGCACCCTGATGAGTGGCAGGAAGACTCTCCTTGGGTACGTATGTTCCGTAATGCCAGAAAATTTATTGGCTAACGAGAACATTAACGAGCTGATTAAAAATATAAAAAAACCGAGCTTTGCTCGGTTTTTTTTACAACAAATTCACTACGCCTTAATGAACATTAGGTTGTAGCGCCAATACATCACAAGGCAACTTGTCTAATATAAAGTCAATCGTATGCCCCTTCACCGACGCAGCTATGCCTTTATGCTCATTACAGCCCAGTACTACAATGTTTGCATCTAGTGCGTTGGCTTGCTGAGGTATAACATCATCAACTATCCCCTCTTCAATATGTAATTTCTCTTTATCACAGTGATAAGATTCAACCAATGCACTTAAATGGTTAAAGTGCTGCTCATATTCATTCAGTATGTGATGTTCAATATCAAACGCAATATGGCAACTCCTTAAATAGCAATTAACAAAATGACTGTCACTTTGCAGTAATTTAGCCATTTCGTCGGTTTTCGCGACAATTTCATGGTTAAGCTGTTTATGGCAGATAGAGGTTTCTTCCGTCTCTATTGCAGCTAGTATATGACCATGTTCATGCCATTTGTGCTGACCTACAAACATGACTGCACTGGGCGAAACATCAATCAATTTTTGATATGCTTTCTCATCAAAAGGCCAAAGTCGAAACTCTTGCTTTTGATGCTCAGCAACAACCAAATCGAAAGTATCGCGTCCGAATTGTTGTTCTATCGCATGCGCAAAGTCATTATCCTCAACCGCTACAAATTCAGCACGGACACCAAAATCATCCGCACTTGCTATCAGTTGTTCTAATTGCGCTTGTATATCTGGAGTATGACCATTATGGGAGTGACGATGTATCCAGTTATCATAAAAAGAAGACTTTGGCACAACATACAAAACTGTTAATTTAGCAAAATTTCGTTTAGCCAATATCATAGATTTTTTGACAGCCAGTAAATCATCCGTGCGTGGTTGCACTACGGTTAAAATATTCTTAAAGCTATTCATGCTGTGTGATTTCCTTTTCAATACCATTGACCTTGAGTAGAACTTGAGTTCTATGGATGCTTAATATTAGTACAATCGTACAAAGTATGAAGTAAAAATTAAGAACAAATTAAACTAAAGGCAACGCAGTTATAAACAAATAATCATTCAATAATCTCAGCAAAATTGACTGTTAAAATTATGAAAAACATTCAGTAACTTAGGTAAAAACAATTATCATTAACATTGTGTTTTACATGATCAGCAAATACTGTTTTATCTTAAGCGTAAAGAAAATAGAACAGCAACTGGGCGAGTTTTCTTTAAAAGTTATTGCACTTGCAATATATTTTCAATCATTTACATTAGTGCTATCTAAACTAACTATTGAAATAAAATGCAGGAACATAATGCCTCTCCACTATGTGATTATGTGGAATATCCAACAGATGAAATGATCGCCCGCTCACAACAGTTTTACCAAGAGCTCAAGCGACGTCACACCATCCGAAATTTTAGTGATCGCCCAGTGCCCAAAGAGGTGATTGAAAATTGCATTAAAGCGGCTGGCACAGCGCCAAGTGGGGCAAATCATCAACCTTGGCACTTTGTTGCCATTCACAGTGATGATGTGAAACAGCAAATAAAAGAGCAGGCAGAAGCCCATGAGCGGAGTTTTTATCAAGGACGTGCAGGCGAAGAATGGCTAGAAGCCTTAAAACCACTGGGGACGGATGCAGACAAGCCCTACTTAGCCAAAGCTCCTTGGCTGATTGCTATTTTTAGTCAAAAAAAAGGAGGGATTCATGCCGAAGATAACAATACCAATTACTATGTCCATGAATCTGTTGGTATTGCCACAGGCTTTTTGATCAATGCGCTTCATTCAAGTGGATTGGTCACCTTAACCCACACGCCAAAACCCATGTCATTCTTAAGTAAAATATGTCAACGACCCGACAATGAACGCGCCTATATGCTGTTAGTGACAGGTTACCCTGCTAAAGATGCAACGGTGCCGCATCATGCACTAGTGAAAAAATCATTAGCTGAAATTACCACATTTTTGTAAGCCCTAATGTGAATAACCAGAGCGAGTTGGTTATTCACAATCTAGCGCAATATCCGTGCACTTTTTAGCGCATCGAATTGACGATTCACCCTGATCAGTTAAATACACGGATAAATTTTTTTGACAGTGAGGACATTGCACAATTCGACCTGCGAGCACTTTTTTTATAAAGTTTTTTTGCTGGTGAAAAGACTGGCTACTTAGCTTAGCTAATGATTGTAACTGTGAAATATCAGACATAATAAATAGGTGTAATTCGTTTAAACTAAAGGGCAAATTTGTTCATAGAAGGGCTGAACCAGCCATCAAATTTTCCTTTTAATGGTTCTGAGCTGGCTTCTAACAAGTGTTGATAGGCAACAATGTTCTCATAACTGGCTGGCATTTCTGGATAAGCAGTGATCTCCCAAGGAAATTCTTCATTCTCTTGATAAGGGCAAAATGAAAGCTTTTGATTATTCTCAAGTAATAAGTGACCAAATTTTAAAGCAAGCTCTTGATTAGGAAAAATCACCGAAAATTCAATTTCTCTTGTTTGCAACAAGTCATCCCCCTGCTGTAACATCTGCCACAAAGCATTACCAATATTATCATCAGGAAATAAAGTAAAATCACGTTCCATAAAGTTGTCCACATCAAAAAATTACTAACAAGTCTAGCGCCTATTATGACAAATGAACACGTAAATTTTTACGATTCATACTTAATTTAGTTACAATAGTGTTTTCTTTTTCGATAACCCGATATTGCAATGCTCAAGTTTGAACTACACCTCCCTGTAACAAGGATCAGCGATACTATTATTGACACATTAAGTATTGGCTGTAATAAAAATAAAACACCGTTAAGCAATGCTCAAATAAAGTCCGCAATCCAAAAAGGCGCCTTATGGTTAAGCCGTCGAAATAAGACACAACGAATAAGAAAGCTGACAAAAACCTTAGCAGCTGATGATACCCTTCACTTATATTACGATGAACTTGTATTAAGCCAACAACCGCCTACGGCACAATTAATTTCTGATCAACACGATTATAGCATCTGGTATAAGCCATATGGGATGCTAAGCCAAGGCTCTAAATGGAGTGATCACTGCACTATTGCCCGTTGGGCCGAAACACAGCTCAAACCACAACGTCCGGCATTTATTGTCCACCGACTAGACCGTGCAGCCTCTGGGCTGATTATTATTGCGCATAGTAAAAAAGCCAATAAGGCATTTAGTCATTTATTTGAGCAACACTTACTGTCTAAGCACTACCGCATTATATGCCATGGTCAACTAATGAAGTTAGATGAACAGAATGAATGGCGGGTAACTACGCCTATTGATAGCAAATGCGCAGAAAGTCGCTTTGCCCCAATTGAATACAGTAGCGTATTAGACATGAGCTTAATGGATGTGGAAATTGTGTCAGGAAGAAAACATCAGATCAGAAAGCATGCCGCTAGTATCGGTATTCCTGTTGTGGGCGATCGATTACATGGTGACAAAGAAAAGCTTGAACAAGCCATTAATTTACAATTATGTGCTGTTAGCTTAGCGTTCGACTGCCCCCTAAGCCAACAACATCAAACATTTACCTTGCCTGAAGAGCTGCAACCGAGCCTATCAAAGCTAGCAAAGTAAATGCTCTCTGTTAAGCTAGCTCTAACAAAGCAGAGCATACCCAATCTTATGGCGTAAACGTAAAGTCGTCATCAGACATCACATTGAGTTGCTCGCCAACTAGTTCTGATTGCTCAAACGCTTCTAGCAATTCAATCCCCTGCTGACGTTGTTCCAGTGTTAATGGTTGATATGGTAACCTAAAATTAGCACCAACAGCGTTGGTCATCATTAATGTGGTATTAATTGCAATAGGATTAGGCTCGCAAAATAACCATTGCATTAACCCCATCATTTTATCATTTAAACTGGGGTTCTCTTCATCCATCAACTGACGCATCAATTTTGGTACTAAATTAGACGTCACTGAAATCACGCCATGTGAACCTGATTGATGACGACTTTGATGACTTTCATCATCATTACCCGACCAACATGCAATACCCTTTTGCTCATAATAAGCAATACGCTCATCGCCAGCGCACTCTTTAACACCAACAAAGTTTTCATGGCGAGATAGAGGTTCAATAATATCTGGTGTGATATCTTGGCCTGTGCGTCCAGGTACGTTATAGATAAATGCTGGGCCTATCTCTAATACTTTATTAAAATGTGCCATCACACCCGCTTTAGATGTTCGACCATAATAAGGATTAATCTGTAATGCCGCATCCATGCCCATGGCAAAGCCATTTTCTGTTGCTTTTATTGCTTCTCTAGTATTATTACTGCCAGTGTTTCCTACAATAATAAGTTTATCACTGTACTGGTGGACACTATGAGCAATTAACATAAGATGCTCTTCCCAACTAAGTAGATGGCCTTCCCCAGTTGTTCCACCAACAACGATACCATCAACCCCCGCATTAATTTGTTCACTGACTAACTTATCATAGGTTGCCAAGTCAATATTGCCTTGCGCATCAAAAGGCGTTTTAATCGCAGTAATCAGGCTTGCTGAACGTAAATCTTTCATCAATATTCTCAATTTTTGGCTTATTATTTATATCTTAAGCAAATGTGGTGATCATGAATCGCTTATTAGCACCATTTGCGAATTATCTTAACAATAAGCGATTTTATCAATAACCCGCCGCAGGATAAACACTTCATCACTAACTATATGTTGATATTTGAATATTTGATTGTCTAAAGTCAGCACTCTATAAGCATGATAATTGTCAGGGTCCTCGAGATCCACTACATACGCTTCATTCTCAATATATTCCCCTTTCGCAATAGTAAAATGAATATCACCGACTAAGCCCCAGTCCCCTACTTCAACCGATTGTTCAATTAACTGACCTTGAGCATCATGGACAGAAAAACTAAATTCATAACTGCCATCTGCTAACACTTGCGCAAATTCAGTGTGAACACACTCTGCATCATCAACATCACTTCGATACCATGCCCCGACTAATTGCTGTCTGTCATACTTCATTTTACGCCAAGCCTAATCATTACTCTGTGTAATGATCATAGCGAATTCGACAGTATTACGCACGAAAAAAGCGGCTAAATTGCCGCTTGCTATCTAGGTTATCCTCAGGAAAATATCAACTGGATCAACGCTTTTGTAAACGCACACCACCATTGACACTTTCAATCGATATACTAATGTCACCTGAGCCTATAGTGCCATTTAAGTGACGACCAGAAAACATGTTCTTATCACTGGAAAGGCCAAAATCGTTTCGAATACTGCCATGCATGGTTTCAATATCCACTTCGGCATTAATATTTTCAGGCACATTCAATTCAATACGACCATTGACGGTATCAATCGATATTTCACGTAATTCACTGGAAATGCTTTCATAGGTAACGTCAATACTGCCATTAACTGAGTTAATTTCGCTATCGCTTGCCAAGCCTGTCGCAGTGATAGAGCCGTTCACTAAGTCAACATTCATCTCACCTCGAACGCCTTCAATACTCAGAGAACCATTGACTAAATCAACAGAGGTTAAGCGAGTATTCACTGGCACCTGTACTCGATAATCAACACTACCCGAGTTATTATTTCCCCAACCAGATTTTTTATATCGGGTTTCAACACTCACACCTCGCGCATTCGCATCCATATCAATAATAATACGTTCACGCTCTTCTTGGTTATCAGCAGTGATCATTGCTGTGACTTTGATCTCATTTTTATCCCATGCGGTTATTTCAACCTCGCCATTGATATTTTCGATACGAAACTCTGCTCGCTCTCCAACATTAAACGACTTTACCACTTCATCTTGTACATCAGCCAATACCGAAGTAGTCATAAATAACATAGATAATAGACACAATTTATTCTTATACATACACATACCTTTGTTTGATTAAATACGCTTGCTACATCCTTAGTTACAACTATTGAGAAAAAGGTTTAAATACTTTTTTTTAATCGGTAAATTAACTAATTAAATATTAATTAAATGCTAATTAACCTTTTAAGGACTCATGTGGCTCAACTCAACATACAACTACTATTAACCGGCAATGAATTAATGACTGGCGACATTGTTGATACCAATTCAGTGATGATCGCTCAACAGTTAATCGCTATAGGGGCAAGCATTGAACGTAAAATTACCGTAGCCGATGATATCGACATACTGGTTAGCGAAATACAGCAAATGAGCCAAAGTGCTGATATATTAATTATTAATGGAGGCTTAGGGCCAACAACAGATGATTTAACCGCGCTTGCGCTTGCTAAAGCAAGCAAGAGACAATTAGCACAACACCCTCAAGCATTGGCACATCTGCAAGCTTGGTGTGACAAAAAAGCAACGCAGTTAGATGAGGCTAATTTAACGCAAGCCATGTTACCCGATGCAGCAAAAATTATTCCCAACGATATTGGCAGCGCTGTTGGCTTTATTGTGAACTACCAAGGCTGTGATATTTATTGCACTCCCGGTGTGCCTAAAGAGTTAGAGCACATGATGGAGCAATACATTTTACCTGAAATTAAACACCAATTACCCAACACAGAACATTATATTGTCAAAAGATATCAAGTATTTGGTATTGGTGAATCTAAGTTGCAACAATTGATCACAGAACATCTGCCTGATTGGCCGTCAGATGTTCTACTAGGCTTTCGAGCAGCATCACCCATGTTAGAAGTCAAGCTAACAGTTAAGCATAAACACCAGTTAACCCAACTTGAGCTGTGGCAAAAAAAGCTATTACAGCTACTAGGCGATCATGTTTTAAGAAGAATTGATGATAATAAAATGCACACCATGGCTGAACTGGTGTTAGCTGAGTTAGTTAAACAAAAGCAATCAATTACCACAGTGGAGTCATGTACTGGTGGGCTAATCGCTAGCTTACTTACCAATATAGCTGGGGCTTCTCAGGCATTTGAAGCGGGTTTTGTCACTTATTCCAATCAAATGAAATCCCAAATGGTCGGCGTTTGTGAACAAACACTCAACACACATGGAGCTGTCAGTGAACAGGTAGTAATAGAAATGGCAAAAGGAGCTCTTGAACGTACACATGCTGATTATGCGATTGCCGTATCAGGTATTGCAGGTCCCGAGGGGGGAAGCCCCGATAAACCTGTTGGCTCAGTTTGGCTAACAATAGCGACCAAGCAACAGGCCACTAGCTATTATTTTTGTATTAAGGGCGATAGACAATACTTTCAATTAATGGTGGCCCAACGCGCATTAGATCTTGTTCGACGCTTGCTAATCAACAGTGAACAACTCCCGTTTTATTGTTAACTAACTATTACTTTAATTAACACTTTTATGACATTAATCATGGGTTTTTTAATTAGTTACTTGTATTTATTGCTTAGTAAATCAAAACTTTATATATTAATGTCAATCTAATAATTATAATTAATATGTAGTTGGTTTTTAGATTTAATCCTAAATTAAATTTAAAATTTTAACCCTGCAATGTAAGCAAAATTTATAAAGGCATTTATACTTGAATTACAGCAGGTTAAATATTGATTCGCTACTTTCTAGGAGCCTATTTTGATTGAGAAGAATTTCATCACCAGTGGTAGAAATACAATTATTCATAAGATGAGAAAGTTCGATTTACTAATTGTTAACGGAAATCATCCAATAGTAATTGTCACTAATCGAGGACTTGGTCTATATAAAGGTCCAGTTCCCCGCAAAAAATCTGATGCCAAAAAGGCCTATCAAGAAGTCGTCGATTTAGGCGCTGTTGATGTCTTTGGTGAAGAGAAAACGTTAGTTTTTGTTCAAGCGCTAGATAATAAAGAATACAAAATAGATTATTCAAAAGTTGGCACTAATAATTTTATTCGAATACATCAAGAAAGCTATATCTAGCCTTTACAAGTAATAAGAGAGCAATACGCGTGACCAAAGCAGTTTTAGAGCCAAATAAGAAAAACAATATTGACCTTTTATTGCAGCCAGTAAAAGATAGTACAGTGATTACGGAAGCAACTATTCATGAAATGATCGCTTCCTCTGAATATACCAGCCTATACGTAGACAGTGGCAACATAAAAAATGCCATTGCTGAATTAAATAGCGTATTAAAACCACTCCAAGCAAATAAATCAGGCCGAGAAATTCGCTATCAAATCCTAGAGCGCCGTGATGCGACCATCACCTTTGACATTGAAAAAGATGAAATGATGGCTAAAGCAGAAATATCAACGGCATTAGGAGGAAAGCATTTAACAGCCAAAGCCATTTTGCATGCGGCACAAAAAGCTGGGATCTCCAAAGGCTTTACCAAAGAAGAATTAGTAAAACTAGCCCAACACGCGGCTAAAGAACCATCAGGCTCAATAGTGAAAGGTGAAATCGCTCATGGAAAAGAAGCGATTAATGGTAAAGATGGTATCATCAAACCCTTAGTAGAGAGTGCCCAAGAGCGAATACTCAAACCAAAAGAACGCGAAGATGGCTCAGTTGATATGCGAGATCTTGGTGATATTGTTTGTGTTAAGGTCGGCGATCCTTTAGCGAAGAAAATCCCTCCAACTGAAGGAGTGAAAGGCTTCACCGTTACCGGTACCCCATTAGAGCCAGAAGCCGGTAACGATATTGAATTGAAAGAAGGCGAAGGAACTGAATTAAGCCCTAAAAACAACAACCTGTTACTATCGACAAGAGTTGGTTTACCGCGCGTTATTGAAAATGGCATGGAAGTCGATGAAATATATAAAATTAAAAATGTTGATGTCAGCACGGGCCATATCGATTTTGAAGGTAGTGTGATCATTGATGGAGATGTTTGTGAAGGGATGAAAGTGATTGCCAGTGGTGATATCACTATAGGTGGTTTTGTTGAATCTGCTTTCCTACAGGCTGGTGGTGACATCACCATAGGCACAGGTATTATTGGTAAAAAACACGACATGGAAGAAGTACAAGTTGCTGATGTTGTCATGAGTGTCAATATCAAAGCAAAAGGCAATATTTATGCAAAATATTGTCAATATGCCGATATTAGCTGTAAAAATTTACGCATTGAAAAGCAAATGATGCATAGCATTATCCATGTGGGTGAAAGGTTATGGCTAGGTACTGAAGACAGAGCAAATGGAAAACTGATTGCCGGCATGATTTTAGCTGGTACTTCTGTCCATGCAGGAACCATAGGTGCGACAGCTGGCAGTACAACGATTATTAAATTTATCGACCACCTCGCCACTTTGCATGAACAATTTGAGCAGATAGAAGAATTAATTGATGCCGAGTCTAAAAAATCGTCTGAGTTACAAAGTGGCATCAACAAAATGAAGAAGCTCCCAAAAGATAAAGTAAACCCAGAATCGATCGAAAAACTCACCTCCGCCTATCAACACCATGCCAATTTAATGGGTGAACACCTAAACAGCAAAGAACAGCTTGAAAAAGAAATTGAAGAATACATGGGGAGTGTTTTTGTTGAAGCATTGGAAAAATTCTACCAAAACGTACAAGTTTATATTGGTGAATTTCATGAGCGTACAAAAAGAGAATACGGACCAAGTAAAATGCGCTACAAAGAAAGAAAAGTAATTATCGACCCGATTGTCAACACATAACCCTTATTTACCTTATAGCCGCACAATTAAAATATAACTGATATTCTACCTTAGTCAGTTAGGCGGGTTTGATTTACGAGCCGCCATGGTTAAAGCTACTCTACATGCCATGTTTGAGATACTAACACCTGATCACCAAGCATGATCATGCCGATAAATGTGGTGCCCGATTCAATCTGCCCCACCCCTTTAGGCGTACCTGTCATTACAATATCGCCATCATCAAGGTGAGTATATAAACTAAGCTCATCAAGAATAATACCCGGCTTATACATCATTTGTTGAACTCCACCTTTTTGTCGCTCAACGTCATCAATCAACAACCTTAATTGTAGTTGTTCATTAATATCCGATTGTTTTATGGCAACAAAATCACTAAAGACAGCCGAACCATCAAATGCTTTGGCTCGCTCCCAAGGTAGTCCTTTTTGTTTTAATCTGCTTTGTAATGCCCTTTTGGTTAGATCCAAACCAAAGCCAACCGCACAAAACTGACCATTGTTTACAAGAAAGCAAATCTCCGCTTCATAATGCAAAGGCTCATGATGTACGGCAAATAATTGCGTAGAAATCGCTGAATTAGGTTTATTAAACACTACCATCTCATTTGGTATTTCATTACCAAGTTCTGCGATATGATCGACGTAATTACGTCCAATACAAACAATTTTTGATGGCGTGACCGCTTGCCCAGCCAGTGTGACATGCTTCATAGTAACTCATTCATTCCTATTTATTTTGCAATTAGCGCTATTTTAACTAAATTTACCTTAAAGAGTGATAGATAAATTATAGGCTTTGATGAAACCCAAATATTTTTTTACCGTTTTACTTACGTTGTTAGGTATGACAACTCAAGCAGAAGTTATCAACGCCAATCATAATGGTTTTCAACTGCTGATAAAGCAAGAGGTGCCTGTTAGCCAAGCAAGGGCTTATCAGCAATTCATTCGTATTAGTGAGTGGTGGCACAGTGAGCATACCTGGTTTGGCAATGCTAAAGCACTGAGCATAACCCCAGAAGTAGGTGGATGCTTTTGTGAAAGAAATGGTAAACAACAAGCTTTGCACATGACGGTTTCCTATGTAGTGCCTGAGCAAGAGATCCGTATGATTGGTGGGCTCGGCCCATTACAAATGTTAGGAGTGCAAGGAGGCATGTCTTGGAAATTCAATGCGATTTCACCAACAACCAGTGAAATAATACTTCACTACCAAGTCACGGGTTATATGCCTGAAGGATTAGATAAATTGGCGCCAATCGTCGATAAAGTACAACAAGAACAAGTGGCGCGTTTAGTGAGTACACTTGAACAACAGTTAGTAAATAACTAAAAGTTATGCTCGCTTACGCCGAATAATGTACAAGGTTTCGATTAAATAACTCACCTCAAACCTTCGTTGAGCAAAGGTTTTATCGGCTAGCTCATGGCGAGCAACATGTTCTATTTCAAAGCCTTGGAACAACTGCTCAATTCGCTCACTTGTTATTGGAAATGGTGGACCAGACATTTCCGAGGCAGGAAACTCCAAACTAACCAGAAATAACTGACTATGCTCGCTCATAAAAGTGCTGAGCTGTTCAACATACGCCTGTTGCATTGCCTCTGGCAGAGCAATAATAGCGGCTCTGTCATAGATCCAATCAAATGCGGGCAACTGCTTGGCAATTAATTGAAAAAAATCCCCTTGCCATAAGCTGACATTTTCATACTGGTAAACATTAAAGTTATGCTGCTTAACAGCACTAACATCTAATTGCTTTTCTATAAAAAAGTCTCGGCAAGCAATGTCGCTCAGCTCCGCCCCTACTACTGTCATATGATCGGCTAACCATACCATATCGGCAGACTTACCACATAATGGTACAAACACAGTGCTATCCTGCGCTTGCAATCTAGGCTGCAAATACTTTGCTAAAAAAGGGTGCACATCAGCTTGATGAAAACCTATACTGTTACGCTCCCAACAAGCATGCCAAAAAGATGCTTTCATCACTTAGTTCTCATACAGGATTAGCTTGGAAAAATACGATTATTTTGCCACAACTTGCCCAGAAAAGATTCTGCCGATAACGATGCCGCTTTTGATAGTTTTTCAGCAAGTCCTTTTTTCACAGCATACTTAATACCAATCACCTTCTTGTCTTTATTGGCTTGACATAAATAATCATCACTGGTGATCACTTCGTCAACAAGCCCAACCTCAATCGCTTTTTTACCTGACCAGGTTTCACCTGTTGCTACTTTTTCAATATCAAGCTCAGGACGATGTTCAGCAACATGGGCCTTGAATAACTCATGCATCTCTTCAATTTCTTCAATAAACTTTTCGCGTCCTTCATCGGTGTTTTCACCAAACATAGTTAACGTGCGCTTAAATTTACCTGCTGTTAACTGTTCAAATTCAACATCGTTTTTCTTTAAAATTTTATTAAAATTTGGGATCTGCGCGATCACGCCGATCGAACCAAGTATGGCAAATGGTGCTGAAAGCACTTTATTGGCAACACACGCCATCATATAACCACCACTGGCTGCAACCTTATCTACGGCAACGGTAAGTGGAATATTAGCCTGACGTAATCGATCTAACTGTGAGGCTGCTAAACCGTAGCAATGTGCCATACCACCACCACTTTCTAACCGTACTAACACTTCGTCTTTTTCCGTTGCAACTAATAAAATAGCGGTAACTTCTTCACGTAATGCTGATACTTCTTTAGCATCAATACTACCTTTAAAATCAATCACAAACAGTTTTGGCTCATGGGTTAGTTCAGTATGATCTGAATTTTTAGCCGCAGCTTTGTCAGCTTTAGCTTGCTCTTTCGCCTGTTTTTTATCGCGCTTTTCTTTTTCTTTTAATTGCTCTTTGGTTAATAAATGATGAGTAATTTCTTGTTCCACTTCTTCAAGTTGTTCTGATATATCCGTTACTTCTAACTCACCTTTTTTGGCTCCTTGTTTCATCGCTGAGCTCGCAATCAAGGCAATGATTGCACCAACCGCCAAGACAAAAGTCACTGTTTTAGCTAAAAACAAACCATATTCATATAAAAATTCCAACATTACTCTCCAAACAGTAATTATCTGATCAATTACATTATTAATGGGGATAAAAATCCATAAAAAAAGCCCTCATTACTGAAGGCTTTTGATTAAGTTACTCTGTCAGGTTAACTTAGTGAATAACTTCTGGATCATTTACCATGATCACTTGACCTTTAGTCGCATAAAATCCAGCCATTTGCGTTTGCATTTCTTGCGTCACACGGGCACTTTTTTCTGCATCTGGTGAGGCATCATTTGGTCTTGGATCTAAAATTGAACCATGATGACCATAAGCAAACCTTACCGCACCTGAGCCTTGAGTCGTTTCACTCACCCCTGGCAAACCTAGTAAGCTAATTAAAGGCTCTGTACCACCTAATGGCGTAGAAGGTGCAGTATTAGTCACAACTTGATCAGGTAAATTATCCGCGCCATTACCGACAACTTCAAATAATAAGGTTGGGGTTTCAGTCGCAGCTAACGCATTAACATAATTAATTGGATCCCCTGCATCTGTCACAGTTTGGGCAATAAAGGTAAATTGCGCAAATGCACCTTCTAACTCACCCTGCTGTGCCGGTGTTAAACTCGCATAAAAACCTTCATAAAGCGCATTTAACTGCTCTTGGCTATAACCCGTTGGGTAGTTAGCATCAACATAGGCTTTAAACTCGGCTGATGCGCCATAGGCTAAGTTCGATTTTACTAGTAGCTCAAATGCTGGTGACTCTATGCCGAAATTAGGTAACATTAAGCCAGGCATTGCTAACACATTAGTATCGATTTTAAATAATGGGTCAACTTGAGGTGCAAGCGGTGTATTGGCTAATGCTAAGGCATTGATCCCATAAATAGCCCCTAGCGAATGTCCCAAAAAGTGCACTTCTTGGCTGTTCACTTTAATCGGATCACCGTTGCCATCTACACCACCTAAAAAGTTCAACCCTAAGCGTAACCCGACAATATCAATCGCACTTTGGCGGGTGTTATCACGCATAGATAGCATACTAGCTAAGTTAACATAGTGTAATGAACTTACCGTTGATGCATTAATTTCGTCAACGCCATCACCAGTTAAATCAAAACCACGGCTACCATGTAATGGATGATCAATAGCGACAGTTGCAAAACCATTAATCGATAACATGCCGGTAACAGCCAACATCACTTCTTTATAACTAGTGATGCCATGCTGTAAAATTACCACAGGCCAACCATTTTCAGGCTGAGTTAACGGCTCCATATTCATACTGGCGCGAACAGGATTTGCCCAGGCTAAATCAGGAGTAGTCATTTGCACATCAATCGGCATCATTGTCATTTGTTTAGGTACTGGGTTATAGCGTGTTAAGTTACGCTCTTGATCAATACCTAAATCACGTAAACCTGGAGCAGGTAAGCCACTTGCTTGAGAGATAGCCATACACATGCCATCAGTTTCACTCACTGCTTCTGGAGGAATAGCTGCAGGGTTACTCGCTGCCAATCCCGCTAACATGGCTCCTGAATCACATAAGCCATTCCACCAAGTATTCACTGGTGCCAATGGGTTAGTCGCTGTTGGCACACCTGAATAATATGGTAAAGTAATACTACCTGAGAACAAATTTGCTGCTGAGTAAAGAGGGACAGATTGCGCTGGTATTTGCCCTGCTAAGGCATCAGCAACCGATAAGCCGGTATCTGATACACTGATACTTGGCACAATCCCTTGTTGTAAATTATTCGCCATCAAGCTTTTCAATGTATACAACACATCAGTGGTCGATTGTGTGGTCATCGCCATGGTATAAATGATCGAATCACTTTCAACGCCGCCTGAGACAACCGCTTTTTCATAGCTATTAATAACGCCTTGTAAGGCTAATTGAGATGCATCACCTAATGGATGAGTTTTGATATCTTGCCGCATTAACTCATAAGTACTTGAACCCATAATAGGCTCACCTAAGTTATCTTGTAAGCTACTGGTCAAGGCAATGACATAGGTTGTTTTACCCGATAAAGGCTTTAATGGGATAATAGCAACATCATTACCAGAGGCTTGAGTAATAAAGTCTTGGGTATAGACTAATTCACGCACCACTTTACAAGCAAGGCCACGTTCTACTGTTGCGCAATCGGCATCACTTACATCACCACCCATGGTGGTTTCAAAAATGCGTACAGAATCAGGATTAAAAACACTGTCGCCGTCTAATGAACGCCCTTCAGGAAAATCAATACTCAATACAAATGGTTGCGAGGTCGACCAACCATCAAGTGCACTGGCGGCAACAAAAGGGTCTGAACTATCGGTTGGATCAGCAACCGGAATTTCTAATGTACCATCTTGTGTGCCTTGGAAAACTAAATCATTTGGTACTGATAACCCTTCAATACCTTTTGCAGGATCAAATACCACGCGAGCGGGTTGAACAACTACAGGGCCATTTTCGGCAATATCATTTTTTACATCTTTAACCGTTTCACTATCACAGGCGCTTAACCCTAAAGTTGACGCAATAGCAACGCTTAGCACTAGCTTTTTCATTATCTCTCCCCAGATACTAGCCAATATTCTAGTCTATATACTTTTCTATTTTACTTGATATTTAATAGGCTGTAGAAATGTAATTCCAACATCCTAGCTACAAATCTCTTAATGAATTCTTAACAAGTTAGACCAGTTAAACTTAACCCAAGATGATGCGTTGTGCCAGTGGTTTTTTGATTTATTCACAATAAAATTAAAATTTTTCACTCTATTTTCAACTTTTCCTCGTCAGCTAATTTTACTCAGAGTAGAATAGCGGCATTTATTTAATGACTTGTTTGTTCTATGTTTGATTATACGATTTCAAAAAACTGTTTAGCCGATAAAACGATTCTTGTAACTGGTGCTGGCGATGGCATTGGTCGCCAAGCAGCACTCACTTATGCCCAGTTAGGTGCAACCGTGATCTTGCTAGGTAAAACTGTGGCAAAGCTTGAGAAAACTTATGATGAAATTGTCGCAAATAACGGACCTGAGCCAGCGATTATTCCATTAGATCTAAAAGGTGCAACTAAGCAAAATTATATTGATATGTCAGCAACCATTGCTGAACAGTTTGGTCAACTTGATGGGGCATTATTCAATGCATCGATTCTGGGAGAGCTAACTCCTTATACCCATATTAATGAGCAAATCTGGCAAGATGTAATGCAAGTAAACGTCACGGCTCAACACTTAATGGCCCAAGCACTTATCCCTACCCTCTTATTAGCACCAAATGCCTCTTTAGTCTTTACCACTTCAACCGTTGGCAGTGAAGGAAGAGCATTTTGGGGCGCATACAGCGTATCTAAATTTGCCACTGAAGGCTTGATGCAGGTTATTGCTGACGAATATGATAAATCAACATTAAGAGTGAATGCGATTAACCCTGGCGCTACTGCATCACCTATGCGTGCGCAGGCCTACCCCGCAGAAAATCAAGCAACGCTTCCAACGACGGAGCAAATTATGCCTTTATACGTTTATTTGATGTCAGATGATAGTAAAGCTGTAACTGGCCAGGTGTTAAAAGCCCAGTAAGCAATAATTAAACTTCCAGATACAAAAATGCCGACATAACGTCGGCATTTTTCATTATCGCTCTTCATTAACGTTTTATGTTTACCTAAGCTCTCTTCGTAATATCTTACCAACATTTGTTTTTGGCAGTTCATCACGAAATTCAACCAACTTAGGCACTTTATAATTTGTTAAGTTAGCTCGGCAATGGGTAATAATCTCTTCTTTAGTCAGAGATTTGTCTTTTGCTACCACAAAGACTTTCACTTCCTCACCACATATTTCATGAGGAACACCAACAGCGGCAACTTCCAAAACACTATTTAGCGAGGCAATGACTTCTTCAATTTCATTGGGGAAAACATTAAAACCTGAAACTATGATCATATCTTTTTTACGATCAACAATTTTGAAGAAACCTTTGTCATCCATTTCAGCAACATCACCGGTAGCTAACCAGCCATCTTTTAATATTTCTTCCGTTGCTTCTGGTCGATTATAATAACCTGCCATCACTTGCGGACCTTTTACCCACATTTCACCTGCTTCACCAATTTCGGCATCTGTACCATCGTCTCTGACAATGCGAATATCGGTCGAAGATGCCGGCAAACCAATACTGCCAGTATAATGCGTTTGGTTATATGGACAAATCGTCACTAAAGGGGCACATTCTGTCAGGCCATAACCTTCGAGTAATCGTGTACCTGTCACTTTTTCCCAACGCTCAGCAACAGGACGTTGAACGGCCATACCACCACCAAGTGAGACTTTTAAATGACTAAAATCTAACTGGTCGAAGCCCGGTGTATTCAATAACCCATTAAATAACGTGTTTACCCCAGTTAATGCAGTAAATTGATATTTACTTAATTCTTTAACAAAGCCAGGCATATCTCGAGGATTTGTGATCAATAAGTTAGTGCCACCTAAGGTAATAAAGGTTAAGCAATTCGCGGTTAACGCGAAGATATGATAAAGCGGTAATGCGGTTACAACCAGCTCCTTGCCTTCTTCTACTAGCGGCTTTATCGCGGCCTTTGCTTGTTGTAAATTCGAGACCATATTACGATGAGTTAGCATTGCTCCTTTCGAGACACCAGTTGTACCTCCGGTATATTGTAAGAAGGCTAAATCATCACCCTTTAGTAATACCGGCGTATAAGGGAGTGAACTTCCTTTATTCAACACATGATTAAAACGTACCGTATTTTTAAGAGAAAATGCTGGCACCATTTTCTTGGCATATTTGACCACCAAGTTGACAATATTACCTTTGATAAAACCTAAACGGTCACCTAATGATGTTAAAATCACTCGCTCAAGTGGCGTATTATCAATAACTTGTTCAAGTGTGTGGGCAAAGTTCTCAATAATTAACATTGCTTTCGCGCCAGAATCTTTTAACTGATGTTCTAACTCTCGCGCTGTGTAGAGTGGGTTCACATTGACAACGGTTAAGCCCGCCATTAGTGCACCGAACAATGCGATGGGATATTGCAAACAATTAGGCACCATAATGGCAAATTTGTCGCCTTTTTTTAACCCAAGTTCTTGTTGCAAATAGGCAGCAAACGCTTTTGCTTGTTGCTCTAATTCTGCATAGCTAATTTCGGCACCCATATTAATAAATGCTGCACGATTGGCATAAATCCCAGCATATTTATTAAACAATTCAACAAGAGAGGTATATTTGTCTGGGTCTATTTCAAACGGAACTCCAGGTGGGTAACTTCGTTCCAACCAAATTTTTCGCTCAGCACTTTGCACTATGCTCTCCTCTTTATACTTGCAACATGACTTTAGACATTTATTTCACTTAATGTGAGTTTAGTTATTTTCTATCACAACACTTTAAAAAGTACCTTTACGATAGTGCCTAAATTTTTAAACAGACGTTTGAATTTGGAAGTTTTACTTTAATACTGGTCCAATGTCTATAGTTTTTAAACGGATTTAGGTGTTTTCTTTGATATTAGCTAAAAACCGTCAGTATTTTTAATAAATGACTCAATTAACTTGCTGGTTTTTTGTGCTTGCTCCATATGAATATGATGCCCCCCACTGAGCTTATACGCCTTAAAATGCTTAAATAAAGGACCATAAAATTCGATACCATGTTCGACAAGTGATAACCCTGTATCACCATAGATTAACTGCACTGGCATGTTAACATCTTTTATAAATTGCTGAGCTTGTTCAATCGTCAAACGATAAGGTGACGTATTACGTAAACGACTATCTGATCGCCAAGTGACTCCTTCTTGGTAGTCCATTAAACCACGTTCAACAATCAGTTTGGCATCACGATAAGTTAAATCTGACACTTGCCTACGTGCTTTAATCGCTGAATCTAATGACGAGTGAACTGGCTTACGTTTTTCTTTTCGCTTAAGACGACTCAGCATGCCGTTACGAAGTTGCTCAGTTGTTTGTTCGGCATTAGCGCTAATAAAACCAATTGAATCTAATAAAGTAAGAGTTCTCACTTTTTCAGGAAAAGCAGCTGAAAAAGCTGAAGCAACCATCCCCCCCATAGAATGGGCAATGATATCAATCGCTTGCCAATTGTTATGTTCAAATAATAAAAGTAAATCGTACACATAATCAATAAAGTGATAATGCGCATCTTGTCCGCGATGAGCAGAATGACCATGTCCTGGCCAATCAATAGCGATGATGTGGTAACCATCTAACTGCTCAATTAACGGAATAAAACTTGCCGCATTATCAAGCCAGCCATGCAAACATAGCAACAAAGGCGCATCCATAAGTCCATTTGAAATACCATTTAGCTGAATATCACCTAAATCAAAACTAACTTCATGGATGTTAGTATTTACCATTAACGAGTCTGTTTGCTAGTGTTAACTACCGGCTTTTTTTCCCTTAAAGGGTAACGTATATGAGGGTGATAGGTTCTTGGGTAATACCAAAGTGACGGTGTCATCCAATATGGTTGAAAAAACACTGACATTTCAACAGGTTTTACTTTTTTCCAAAGGTGAACCGAGCTGCTATTGAGCACAGGGTATAGGTAATCATGCTCACCGATTTTGCCAGCTTCTGAAGCTGCAACAGTTCCTAGTGCGGTGATGCTTCTACCTTCTTTGTAAATCATGGGATCAAGTAAGCCTTGATGGTAAATTCGAAAACGTCCTTGAGTTTCATCTTTTGGCGTAGGTCGGGTCGATGCCTTAAGCTCAAAACGAACCACCTCTAACATAGTGGTATCCGCTTGATTTTCAACTTTGGCAATGACGCCGCCCCAACGAGCTTGAGTACCTACATATTGGGTCGCATTCGCCCTTACTTTACCAAAATCAGTAAGTTGCGTTGCTTCATCAACCTGCAAAGATTCAGGTATATTAACACAACCTGTTGTCAATAAAGACAATAATGATAAGCCTAATAAGTTACCCAACACTGATTTATTAATAATATTTTTCATTTGATCCTCATTGATCTTTGCCACCCTAGTCATTATGACCATGCAATTAACGAATAGTTTTCATCTTTAATTTCATGACGCTCACAATCGCTAGCAACCCTAGAATACACCATAGCACCACCCAGATCATCTCAGGAATCATAGTCATATTCGCCAAAGCAGCACCATCACCCAACTCACGGCCGTCAATTAAATATAACGGACTACGTACGCTATTAAGTAACACTACTGCCGCGATTATTTGCAACATAAATTGTAAATACTTGAGATTAGTTAACTTAAACTTGAGCAAAATAATCACAAGTAATATAGCGATAATAGTAAAAGTTAAGAAATCACGAACCCACAAAATTAACGTCGTAGCTAACAGTAATACAATCACCAGGCTAACCACTTGAGCTAAGCGCTGATGCATACTGCTAAACCAATAAAGTATCATTCCCCATGCGCTGGCACCAGCATAGCCAGAAAAACTAATAAGAAATGCAGAGCCTCCACGTGTGGTACATAAACCAGCCCCGTTGGTAAACAGCTCAATTCTGACGATTGAACCTCCAGTAAAAATTGCGGCTAGTCCATGACTGATTTCATGAAAAAAACTTTCAAACCATTTAAAAGGAATTGATATAACAGGTACTTGCATCACCACTAAGGCAATGACAAGAATGAGCCAAAATCGATATTTATCAGAAAATTTACTCGTAGAACTGTCTAACTCTGTACTCATAATAATTGAGATGATTGAGTAAAAATCCCCAAACAATTAGGCATATAAATCAACACCAAACGTTTGTTGAATTGCCTCTCGTTGTGCAATATCTCCCACAGATTGATATCTTGACACCGCTGATAAATTAACTTGAGAAGGTTGATCGTAACCGCTGTCAATTTTCTGTGGGCTTGTTCGAGTATTAGTGAGCGCCTTTTGCTCTTCAAACTGTGTGATAGCTTGCTCATCAACATCAAAACGCTGTTTTTGCTGTTTAGCTTGTTCATCTGTTTGGGCTTTTTGCTGTTGAGGGTCAACAACTAAACGATTGTTTTGCTCAGGTGTGCGCGCAGATTTATCAACAGCCAATGAAGCAGTTGCTTGTGGAGTAAATGAGTTTGCGCTATAAATCTGCATACCTTAAATCTACCAAATTTTTACCAAATAACAAAATTTTTCAGTTAAAACGTTAATTATTCTCTTCCGGGTAGCTTTTTCCACGACACAGTATCGCGAACATAAACCGGTTGGGCATTTTCAGCGTTGACCGATTTCCCTTGAGCAAAAGCAAATTGACCAAGGGTTAACATTGCCTTGGCATCTGGGTATAACACTTGAGGTGAATCAAGATTTAATTTCTTCACTGTTAATTCACTAGCATAGGCATCCCAGCCAGTACCCACTCCATAGATACCGTCATTAAAAGCTGTTAAATATTCGGCGACTTTTTTCGGCGATAAAACAGCTTCATCAAGTACAGGCATCATAAGCCCCTGCTCGTTCACCTGATAACCGCCTAGATACACTTCAGACATTCGCGCATCAATTAACGACACCACTTTAGATTGCTGAAACTTCTCATAAGCCAATTGAGCCATTGCTTGCAGTGTTGAAACACCAACAACAGGTAGTTCAGCACTAAATGCCAAGCCCTGCGCAACGCCTATGCCTATTCTAACGCCAGTGAAACTGCCTGGGCCTTGACCAAAGATCAAGCCATCAAGCTCAGATAATTGACACCCCGCTTGTTTTAACAAGCGATCTATCATAGGCAGCAACACCAAACTATGTGACTGCGGGCACAATTCAAACTCATGAAATACTTGTTTGTCCACTAATAATGCTACGGAACATGCCTCAGTTGAAGCATCAATTGCAATATAATTTGCCATAAATCTCGTCTAACTGTTCAATTGGTTACTGTGAATGAAGTGAAGTTAAAAATTTACTCGCATGATTGATATCACGGCTACGACGCATATCAGGTAAACTTTTCAAAAATACTTGTCCATATGGACGACTCACTAATCTATCGTCACATATTACCATGACACCTTGATCAGTAACATCGCGAATTAAGCGCCCGACCCCTTGCTTTAGTGCAATTACCGCTTGTGGCAATTGAATTTCACTAAACGGATCTCCTCCTTGGCGACGTACATCTTCACTGCGTGCCTGCAACATGGGATCATCTGGCGAAGCAAAAGGTAACTTATCGATAATCACACAAGTCAATTTATCTCCTCTGACATCGACACCTTCCCAAAAGCTTGCCGTAGCAAGTAATACTGCCTCTGAGTTATCAATAAACTCATCTAACAGCTTGCGTTTACTCATCTGCCCTTGCACTAATAAAGGGTTTTCTATTTGATCAGCTAAAATCTCAGCGACTTGGTTCAACATTCGGTAGCTGGTAAATAACATAAAGCAAGCACCATGACTTGCTGCTATTAACGGCTGCGCTAAGTCAGCCAATGCCTGCGCTCGATTGTGATGAGCGGCATCAGGTAAATAACGCGGTACCACTAACTGAGATTGAGCTAAATAATCAAAAGGACTATCCACTAACAAAGTTTGCGCCTGCGATAATCCAAGTTGAGAGGTAAAATGCTCAAAACCATCATTGACAGCAATGGTCGCAGAAGTAAAAATCCAGCCAGCACCAGACGCTTCAACAAAAGTACTGAATTTATCAGCCACACTTAACGGGGTTAAATGCAAGACCACATGACGACGTGTTGTCTCGTACCAAAAACTCATGCCATTTTGCTCAATATTCGCCATCACATCATACTTAGCTAAAATATTAACGGCTCTCTCAAAACAATTATCGGTCGCTTCACTGCGTGATAAGCATAATTTTATCACCTGATAAAGAAAATCAAGATCGGTTTTAAGGTTAGCAAAAGCCCTAGACATCCTTGGTAATTGTAGTTTTTCACGCCAATTACCTCGCTCAGGATCATGGTGAAATAACAACCGAAACTCCTGCGCAGTTTTTTGTAACTTTTCCGCTGCTTTTTCCAATTGTTTAACATCTGCCAAACTGGTGCGAAAAAGCTGTTTCACATCCGAGCACAGATCAATAATTTGCCGGGTAGAAAACGCCTCGCCAAAATAATCACTGGCAATATCTGGAATTTGGTGCGCTTCGTCAAAGACAACAACATCTGCTTTTGGAATAAGTTCACCAAACCCCGTATCTTTTAACGCCATATCAGCAAAAAACAAATGATGATTCACCACGACTACATCTGCATCTATGGCTTTTTTTCTCGCCTTTACTAAATAACAATCATCGATATGAGGACAATCTTTTGCCAAGCAATTATCAACTGTGCTGGTGACGTAAGGAAAAATGGCAGAATCTTCGGCGACATTCACTAACTCGCCAATGTCGCCACTTTGAGTCGACGTTGACCATTTTTTCACATTAACAAAATCCGCTAACATGGCAGCATCGAGCTGACCTCGCTCTTGCGTGTATAACTCAAGTCGATAATGACACAGATAATTAGCTCGACCTTTTAACAATGCAATTTGTGCGCTGGTCGCCATGGCTTTTCGTAATAATGGAATATCTTTATGAAATAACTGCTCTTGCAGATTTTTTGTTCCAGTGGAAACAATCACCTTTTTTTCAGACAGTAATGCTGGAAGTAGATAGGCGAAAGTTTTACCTGTTCCGGTGCCAGCCTCTACCACTAACGATGATTGTTGCTCAATCGCTAATTCAACTTCCAGCGCCATATCAATTTGTGCCTGGCGCGGAGAATAGCCGGTTAACACTTTGGATAAAATTCCGCTACGAGAAAAAGCAAGTTCGACTGGTGACATGTAACTACTGAATAAACTAAAGTGTCGCTATTATATAAAGCGCCCTACAGAATGAAAGTGATATCATCAGCTAATTTACTTATCAGGCCATTATTCACTGTTGATTCAGAATTAATGGAAGCTTATCAGCTCCTATATCATCCATACATTTTTGGCAGAATGAACAAGATCAAATAAAAATATCAAGGTGCTTAACATCATCGTCTTGCTCATCATCTTTTGTAGGTTGAGGATGTAGAATTTCTTGTTTATGGGTAATGACATCTTCACTGGCTTTTACATGCTCAGGAAAAGATTCTTCTTCATTGCTCGGTTGCTGCTGATGTTGCTGTTTATTGTTCTGGTGAGTTTTCTCATCAATAAAATATAATTGATGATCTTCAAGGTGATGAATATCGTCAGTCAACTCTTGCGTTGCTGATTCTTTTTTCAAGGCTTTCACTCGCAAGTTTTCCGGCTTTATCGGCGTTGCCCTCACTCGTGTTAATGCTGTGGTAAAAATATCCATGTACTCACCTAGCTATCACCAAACAATATATTTACCTTTATATATCGGCTAAAGTCATAAAATGTTGATGACTTTATCAGTATAATTATTTATTAGACGATAATTTCATATAACTATCACATTTAATACTTGCGACAGCAAGCAATTAACAGTAATGTTATAGCTAATTAGACAATATATCTCTATTTGATTTAACAACATTATACGAGCAAATTATGAAAACAAACCTGACTGCCATCCATCATCATCACCATCATACGGATTAGCCACTCAGGTTTGTTCGCTGAGGGGCTATGGACCTTTCAGCGGCGTTTATAAAAGTAGTTTACCGAACCCCCGAAAGAGTCCACCTCTTTCGGGGGTTTTCGCTTTTTAGGGCGGATGAATTGTATATACAGCCATATTAACTAACACTTTTATTAACGTAACAAGAATTAAACTTTTAACAGGAAACCATTATGACCACTGAAACTCGTTTACGCATTGCGATGCAAAAATCAGGGCGTTTAAGTGAAGATACTCAGGCTTTACTTAAGCGCTGCGGCCTAAAAATTAATGTTGCCGACAGACGATTACTCGCGCATGTTGCAAATATGCCGATTGATATCATGCGAGTTCGAAGCTCTGATATACCAGGCCTTGTGATGGACGGCGTATGTGATCTCGGCATTGTTGGCGATAACACCTTGGAAGAAGCCGCGTTAGAGCGCGAAATTATTGGGCAAAAATCACAGTATATTAAAACCACGCAACTGAATTTTGGTGGCTGCCGCTTATCAATTGCTATGCCTGAGGAATTTAATTATCAAGGCATTCAAAGTTTAGATGGTTTACGTTTTGCCACGACTTATCCGCAACTTCTTAATCGCTTTGCCAAAGAAAATGGCATCAACATTGAGTTTTGCTTACTAAAAGGCTCTGTTGAAGTGGCCCCTCGTGTAGGACTAGCCGATGGCATCTGTGATTTAGTTTCTACCGGCGCAACGTTAGAAGCAAATGGTTTAGTCGAAGTAGAAGAAATCTTTCACTCAAAAGCATCACTCATTCAAACCTCTACGCCATTAAGTACTGAAAAGCAAAATATTTTAGATACCTTATTACCTCGCATTCAAGGAGTGATGAAAGCCAAAGAAAGTAAGTACATTATGTTGCACGCGCCAAAAGATAAAATAGAGCAAGTCAGTGCCTTAATGCCAGGTAAAGAAACACCTACTATTTTACCACTAGCTGGTCGTGATGATTTAGTAGCGGTACACGTAGTTGCAACAGAAACTTTTTTCTGGGAAACCATGGAACAACTCAATGCACTAGGCTGTAATTCTATTCTAGTGATGCCAATTGAAAAAATGATGGGCTAGCAGGTATAACATGAAGATCAGAACCATTAACTGGGCTAGATTATCCCCTCAGGAACAAACAAATGCATTGGCACGCCCCGCAATTGCCGAAAGCGAACTATTAGCAACGCAAGTTGAAAATATTATCAACAGCGTAAGGCATAAAGGAGATGCCGCACTTTTTGATTTAACTGAACGTTTTGATGGCTGTCGCCTCACCACACTGAAGGTGAGCCAAGCACAGATCAATCAAGCTAAAGCGTCATTAAGCCAAGCCCGCATCGATGCCATTGAAACGGCTTATCAGCAAATTAAGCGTTTTCATCAGGCGCAAAAGCCAAGTGATATACGTGTGGAAACAATGCCAGGAGTTGTGTGTACCTTAAAAACAGAAGCCATTGAAAGTGTTGGTTTGTATATTCCAGCAGGCAGTGCTCCCTTACCATCAACAGTATTGATGCTTGGGGTACCAGCCCAATTAGCAGGTTGTCAACGAGTAGTACTTGTTAGCCCGCCCGATAATAAGGGTGACCTTGCGCCTGAAGTATTAGCGGCAGCAGATTTATGTGGCATTGATGAAATCTATGCCATTGGCGGTGCCCAAGCCTGTGCCGCTTTAGCGTTAGGAACTGAAACTATTGCGCCAATTAATAAAATCTTTGGTCCAGGTAATAAATATGTCACCGAAGCGAAAAAACAGCTATCACAACAGGTCACAGGTTTTGCCATTGACATGCCAGCGGGTCCTTCGGAAGTTTTAGTGATTGCAGATAAAAATGCGAATGCTGATTATGTGGCCGCAGATCTACTCTCTCAAGCTGAGCACGGCCCAGACAGCCAAGTGATCTTATTATCAGATAGCCAATTACTTATCGATAACGTGTATCAAGCACTGGCAAACCAAGTAACTGCACTTTCTCGTCAAGCGATTGCCGAACAGGCATTAACGCAAAGCCGTTTAATTCTCACGCAAGATCTGACACAAGCCGTAGCTATTTCAAACAGTTATGGTCCAGAGCACTTAATTGTGCAAACCGATAACGCCCAAGAGTTATTAACTCAGCTACGTAATGCTGGTTCTATTTTTGTTGGTGCGTACACCCCAGAATCGGCAGGAGATTACGCCAGTGGTACTAATCACGTACTACCCACATATGGTTATTCAAAAGTAATATCGAGCTTATCACTTGCCGACTTTTCTCGCCGTTTCACAGTACAGGAAATCACTCAACAAGGCTTAGCCAATCTTGCCCCTTGCATTAAAGAGTTAACCGATGCTGAAGGGTTAGATGGCCACAAACGCGCGGTAACCATTCGCTTAGCGTCAACGCAAACATCGGGGGAGATATGTCAATAGCCAATAAATTAGCCCGTACTGAGCTGGTTGATATGATCCCTTATCAATCAGCTCGCAGGTTGTGCTCAGGCGGTAATGAGTTTCACTCAAAGGTGTGGCTCAATGCCAATGAAGCTGCCGGTAATGGTGATTATCAAATTAACAGTGACTGCATTAATCGTTACCCTGATTTTCAACCGGAAAATCTGATCAATGCATACAGCCAATACTCTGGCTTAGCAACGAATGAAATCTTAGCAACTCGTGGTGCCGATGAAGGGATAGAGCTGCTGATCAGAACTTTTTGCCAGGCCTATCAGGACAATATACTGATCTGCCCTCCAACCTACGGAATGTACGCCATCAGTGCCCAAAACCATGGTGCAGGTATCATCAAGGTGCCATTAACTGATAACTGTCAACTAGACCTCGAGGGATTAAGAGCACAAGTTGGCCGAGTGAAAGTCGTCTTTTTATGCTCTCCAGGTAATCCAACGGGTAACTTATTAAGCCAATCATCAATAAAAGCCGCCTTAGATATGTTTGCTGATAGTGCCATTGTTGTGGTAGATGAAGCTTATATTGAATTTTGCCCTAAGCACTCTGTTGCCACTTGGCTTAAGCAATATCCACAACTTGTGGTGTTACGTACATTATCAAAAGCCTTTGCTTTGGCAGGATTACGATGTGGTTTTACCTTAGCCAATAGCGATATTATTACTATGCTAAGTAAAGTGATCGCCCCTTATCCAATTTCGGCTCCTGTGGCTGAAATAGCCAGTAAAGCATTATCCAGTGAAGGGATCACCGAGGTAAATGCGCGTGTCCAGACAACGAACGTATTAAGAGAAAAGTTGGCAGATTGGTTATCAACACAGCCTTGGTGTCAATCCGTATTTACCAGTGATGCTAATTTTGTTTTATTTCGCACACATAACACCAATGAGAAAAATTTTGTCTTCGAGAGTTTAGCCGAGCAGGATATTTTAATTAGAGATCAATCAAAGCAAATGAGCCTTGAGCACTGCTTGCGCATTAGTATTGGCAGCGAAGATGAACTCGACAATTTAAAACAAACCCTTATCAAGGCAAACGAAAACAAACCAGCACAAACATTAGAGAAAGAGAATTAACATGGCATTAAGTCAATCCCAAGAGAATATTTTATTTATCGATCGTGATGGTACTTTAATTGAAGAGCCTATCAGTGATAAGCAAGTTGATAGCTTAGAAAAGCTTGTGTTTGAACCACAAGTCATTCCGGTATTACTTAACTTACAGAAAAAAGGCTATCGTTTAGTCATGGTCTCTAATCAAGATGGCTTAGGCACTGACAGCTACCCACAAGCTGACTTTGATAAACCACATAATAAAATGATGGAGCTGTTTGATTCACAAGGCGTAAAATTTGATCAAGTATTACTGTGTCCGCACTTTGAGCAAGATAACTGTAGTTGCCGCAAACCTAAACTAGGTTTGGTCAGTGATTATTTACAGCAAGGTAAAGTCAATTTTGCCAACTCTTATGTGATCGGCGATCGTGAAACCGATATGCAGCTTGCTGCTAATATGGGTATTGCAGGCATCAAGTACGATCGACAATCATTCAATTGGTCTGATATTGCAGAGCAGTTGTTAATCCAGCCAAGAAAAGCCAATGTGGTCCGTACCACCAAAGAAACCGATATCAATGTTGCGGTTAACCTAGACAGCGTTGGTCCTGTGAAAATCAGCACTGGCTTAGGCTTTTTTGATCACATGCTCGAGCAAATTGCTACTCATGGTGGATTCGCTATGCAAGTATCTGTCGATGGTGATTACCATATTGACGAACACCACAGCGTTGAAGACACCGCGTTAGCACTCGGCCAAGCATTAAAACAAGCATTAGGTGATAAACGAGGCATTGGTCGATTTGGTTTTGTTTTACCTATGGATGAGTGTCGTGCCGAGTGTTCACTAGATCTATCAGGCCGTCCTTGGTTAGAATTTAGTGCCGAATTTACCGATAGCCGAGTTGGCCAAATGTCGACGCAAATGGTCTCACACTTTTTCCGCTCATTAGCAGATTCGATGGCGATCACTCTACATTTATCTACTAGTGAAGGTAATTGCCACCACCAAGTAGAGAGTTTATTTAAAGTATTCGGTCGAGCATTACGTCAGGCAATTACGGTTAATGGTGATGTACTACCTAGCTCTAAAGGTGCGCTGTAATGAATAACACAGACAATAACATTGCCAGTCAGCAACACATTGTCATTATCGATACCGGTTGCGCAAATTTATCATCGGTTAAATTTGCCGTTGAGCGTTTAGGCTACGGTGCAGTTATCACTGATGATATAGCGACAATTACCCAAGCGGATAAAGTGATCCTTCCCGGTGTGGGTAGTGCTAAGCACGCGATGAATAACATCAAAGAAAAAGGCTTAGTTGAGACGATACAGCAGTTATCACAACCTGTTTTGGGTTTTTGTTTAGGTATGCAACTGATGGCCTCGTCATCGCGAGAAGGCTTATTAGTGAGCAGTAAAGACAATCAAGAAACGCCCTGCCTTAATTTGATCCCGACACAAGTATTGCCACTAGAAAGTGAAGGGTTACGCTTGCCACATATGGGCTGGAACACCTTAACTATTGAACAAAGCCACCCAATATTAACTGGTATTAACAACAACGATTACGTGTATTTTGTGCATAGCTATGCTGCACCGCTTAGCCAATATACCATTGCCAGTTGTCAGTACGGCAGTAAATTCTCTGCTGCTATTGCCAAAGACAACTTCATCGGATGTCAGTTTCACCCTGAACGCTCTGGTGATATTGGTAGTCAAATTATCCGTAACTTTCTCGAATTACCAGCTAAGGAATTAGTGTTATGATGATCCCAGCGATAGATCTTATCGATGGCGAAGTAGTACGTCTTTATCAAGGCGATTACCAGCAAAAAACCAATTACCAATATACCCCGCTAGAACGCCAACAAGCATATGCTAACGCTGGCGCAAAAGTGATGCACTTTGTCGATTTAGATGGCGCAAAAGATAGCAGTAAACGCCAACTGGCAACATTAAAGCAATTAGTCAATCACCCTGATATGATCATTCAAGTAGGAGGCGGTATCCGCTGTGAAGATGATGTCAAACAGCTGTTTGCATTAGGTGCTGATCGCGTGGTTATTGGCAGTTTAGCAATAAAGCAACCTGAACTGGTCAGTGAATGGCTCTCCAAATATGGCAGTGAAAAAATCGTATTGGCACTGGACATCAAAATTGATGAAAACGGTAATAAAACCTTACCGACACATGGCTGGATAAAAGACAGCGGCGTCAATCTTGAAGACTTACTGGCGCAATACCAAGATGCTGGTATTAAACATGTTCTTTGTACAGATATCAGCAAAGACGGCACCTTAACGGGCACTAATGTCTCGCTTTATCAAGAAGTTTGTGACAAATACCCTCAGATACATTGGCAGGCTTCTGGTGGGATCGGTAGCTTAGAAGATATCAAAGCCTTAGTACCAACTGGCGTTAAAGGCGTGATCTTAGGACGCTCATTATTAGAAGGTAAGTTTACGCTTGAGCAGGCCATCGCATGCTGGCCAAGCAAGTAGTTAGAGGTAATTATGTTAGCTAAAAGAATTATTCCTTGCCTTGATGTACGTGATGGTAAAGTAGTCAAAGGCGTGCAGTTTCGTAACCACGAAATAATTGGTGATATTGTCCCCTTAGCAAAACGCTATGCAGAAGCAGGTGCTGATGAGCTTGTCTTTTATGATATTACCGCCAGCTCAGATGAGCGCGTAGTAGATAAAAGCTGGGTAAGCCGGATTGCAGAAGTGATCGATATTCCATTTTGTGTCGCTGGTGGCATAAAAAGTGAAGCGGATGCGCGCGAAATTTTAATGATGGGCGCTGATAAAATCAGTATTAACTCCCCTGCTTTGCGTGATCCATCCCTTATTTCTCGTTTAGCCGATGTGTTTGGCCAGCAATGTGTCGTAGTAGGTATTGATAGCTTTTACGATAAAGCAACAAACCGCTATCAAGTATACCAGTTCACTGGCGATGAAACGCGCACTCAACAAACAAAGTGGACCACTTTTGAATGGATACAAGAAGTGCAAACTCGAGGGGCTGGTGAAATAGTACTTAACTGTATGAACCAAGACGGTGTGCGACAAGGCTATGATATTGAGCAACTCAAACAAGCTCGTCAAGCCTGTCAGGTTCCGCTTATCGCTTCTGGCGGTGCTGGAGAAATCTCCCACTTTAGCGATGTTTTTCAACAAGCAGATGTTGACGGCGCTTTGGCTGCCAGCGTGTTTCATAAAGGCATTATCGCTATTAGCGAATTAAAACAACGATTAAAACAAGACAATATTGAGATCCGATTATGATAGTCACACTTGAAAATATAGATCAGCTTGCTTGGCAAAAAATGAATGATCTGATCCCTGCGATTATTCAACACCACAAAACAGGCGCAGTCTTAATGCAGGGCTATATGAGTGCGGGTTCACTCAAACAAACACTCACCACAGGTAAAGCAACCTTTTTTAGTCGCTCTAAGCAAGCATTATGGGTAAAAGGTGAAACTTCCGGTAATTTCCTAGAGGTAAAACAAGTATTAGCTGATTGCGATAACGATAGTTTATTGCTTGCCTGTCAGCCGCAAGGACCAAGCTGTCATTTAGGCACTGAATCCTGTTTTGCAGAGCAACAATTAACCGAACAAAACTTTCTTAGTCAATTAGAGCAAGTAATTGATGAACGCCATGCCGACGCGCCAGAAAACAGCTATACCGCTCAATTATTTGCCCGGGGAACGACTAAAATAGCTCAAAAAGTTGGCGAAGAAGGGGTAGAAGTTGCTTTGGCCGCGGTTGCTGAAACCAAAGATGATTTACTTGGTGAATGTGCCGATTTGTTTTATCACACGTTAGTGTTACTTAGGGATAAAGAAATCACCTTAAGTGAAGTGATGCAAGTACTGCAGCAACGTCATTCAAAATAAGCTCAATCATATCTTAATAAATTAAAAAAGCGATTAGCATAAAATCGATTATAATTTAATAGATAAAGATATGTTCAGATTTAAGGTTACCATATCACTATGCAACATGATGGCTATATTTCCCGCACGATACTGTGTTTATTTTTTACATTCACTAGCTTGCTGACATATAGCCAAACACTACCTTCTCCCTCAGAACAAACCATCACCATATTTATCCGAGATGACGTCTATGAAGACTACCTCAATTTTGTCAACAATCGCGATATATTAGCGATCAAAAACTTCACTGGAAAAACGGTACGTCGCGATGTGGTTGACATGATCATTGCACAGCAAGCACTTAAACTCGGAGGCTTTACTCATCAATTTAAATATGTGCCAGGAAAATTAAATTTTAGAAATACACAATTGATCGAACAAGGACGGTTATTAATTAGCTTCGATTCCTACTGGCTGAACGATGCAAAAGCACTGCAAGAAAATGTCTACATTTCTGCTCCCCTGATCCGAAATGGTGAATATGTTGCTGGTATATATACTGCACCAACAAATACTAAGGTACTCTCCATCAAACAGCTGAGTGATTTACAGCAATTCACTGCCGTTTCAACCCCAAAATGGCGCACAGACTGGCAAACCTTACAGTCACTTTCGTTAAAAAAGTTAGTACAAGAAGATGAATGGTTAAGCCAAGCTCGGATGGTTAACCTTGGTTGGATAGATTTTATGTTAATGGCCTTCCATTCATCAGCTGACAAATCTTTTACCATGGAAAAAATTCACCTTGTGCCTGTACCTAATATTGGCGTAGTACTCAACGATAGTCGACATTTCGTCATCAGTCGTAAGCACCCTTTAGGCAAAGCTGCCATAACAGCCATTAATAAGGGGCTCAAGAAATTAAGAGAAAATGAAAATATTTCAAACGCTTATACTCAAGCAGGATTTTTTGTCGATAAAACAAAAGTGCATATCATCAACCGATAGTTATCTCATATGCCCGTTCAATAGTATCTATTCGTCATAAATCATTGAGCAATTTGCCATAAAATAGTAATATACAGCGCCTACTATATAGGGAAAGCCAACTGCTAAGGAATAGCAAATGTTTAAGTATTGGTCACTGAAAAAGTACGGTAAGAAACTATTACCTACATTAGAAAAACACTATGGCGTGCAAGATTTTTACACACCATCTCAAATAAGAACCGTGGTCTATTGTAAAGACTTTGATCCAAGCTATTTACCACTAGCCTACCTCCTTTATGCAGCGCCGCAATCACTGACAGAGACTCTCGAAACTGAATTCCCTCGGCTTGATATCCAAGCCTACAAGCGAGAGATCATTGGCTACCTCGAACAACAAAGTTATCGAGATCACTTTCAAAAACTACAAGAAGTAATGAATCAATAACTTTGCCTATACAAAGCCCTAATTCCATGGTCAAATGCACCATTACTTTTGTATTTGACTATGGTTATGAACACAGAAATCACCTGGCAAGTTAAGACATTTTCTGAACTGACAACGGACGAATTATACGATTTACTGAAGTTACGAATAGATGTGTTTGTGGTAGAGCAAACATGCTATTACCCTGATCTCGACGACTTAGACCGACACCCAGATACGCTACATTTATTTTGTTATCAAGAAAGCAAAATGACGGCTTACTTGCGCATTCTTGCTAAACAAGTGTGTTACCCTGATCATCCTGCTATAGGTCGAGTGATTGTAGCACAAGACCAAAGAGGCTCAGGGCTTGGTCATCAGCTGTTTGCCAAAGCATTAAACGTTTGCCAACACGTATTTCCAAATGAAGTGATCAAAATCTCAGCGCAGCAACACTTAGCTAACTTTTATCAACAGCATGGCTTCAAACAATGCTCTGAAATGTATCTTGAAGATGGTATTCCTCATATTTCAATGATACAAACACCGAGATAAAATAGAAATCAGCTTTAAGCAAAAATAAATAACCTGATGTTGTCGACTGCCAATATAATAATCGACATGAAACTTGTCATCATGCCCCAAAAACGAAATGATGATGGACCTTGAGTTTTTGTGATGCCAATGCTGTGCGAAATACGGCCAATAAAGAATATTGCACCAACACCATGGAGTAATAACGGATGACTGCCATTTATTTCACTACAAGCTAGTAGCAAGATCACAATAGGCACATACTCAGCAAAATTCCCATGAACTCGGATCGCCTGAGCTAGTGGTGCATGACCACCATCTCCAATACCTGTTTTAAATTGAAATCTAAGCTGAATAATACGAATCGCTAAAGCAACGTATAGCAGCCCTAATAAAGCTAAGTAAAATCCTGTGATCGAAAGTGACAGCATATATCCTCTGTGATTATGATTTGTGAGCCGATTAGCAAGTTAACATGTCAACAGAAAACAAAAAAGGCTTGCATGAGCAAGCCTTGATAATCAATGTTGTTTATGAGCAATTATGCTAGTTTTTCAGCGAGTAAACTGCTTACTTGCTCAACAGGCTGTGTACCATCGATAGTCAAATAGCTGCAATTTCCAGCTTCTGCTTCCGCTTGATAGTAATCCACTAATGGCTTAGTTTGCTCATGATAAATACCTAAACGCTTGCGCACTGTCGCTTCTTCATCATCAGGACGAATGGATAATTCTTCGCCGGTCTCATCGTCTTTATTTTCCACTTTCGGCGGATTATAAACGATGTGGTAAACGCGACCAGAACCAGCATGAACACGACGCCCAGCCATACGCTCAACAATCACTTCATCAGGCACATCAAATTCGATAACACTATCGATATCAACACCGTTTTCTTTCATTGCATCCGCTTGCGGGATAGTACGAGGGAAGCCGTCCAATAAAAAGCCAGCTTTGCAATCGTCTTGTGCAATACGCTCTTTAACCAAACCAATGATCAATTCATCAGAAACCAATTGACCAGCATCCATCACTTCTTTGGCTTTGTTGCCAAGTTCGGTGCCGGCTTTGATTGCCGCACGTAACATGTCGCCCGTTGAAATTTGAGGGATACCAAATTTAGTCATTAAGAATTGTGCCTGAGTACCTTTACCAGCTCCAGGAGCCCCTAAAAGAATAATGCGCATATCATCTTGCCTTTTATGTTTTATATACTAATTTGCCTGTTAAACTCACAGCGTAAATGGCTCAATTTAACTGCCAAATGAGTATATGGTGTTCATTATTTATTAAAGTGCCACACTATACCTAGTCACTTGTACTCAAACAAGTCACAATTCGTGACATAAAACAAAAAAAGGGGCAAATAGCCCCTTTTTTCTACTAAAGTCTAATCAAACTATTGTGAAAAAACACAGTCTGGCAACTTTACTTAGTCAAGCTCATCATCAACTTATTTAACCGTTGCACAAAACTTGCCGGATCTTTCAAGCTGCCTCGCTCTGCTAAGGTTGCTTGTTCAAATAACACTTCAACCCATTGGTTGAACTTGTCATCATCTTGCTCATCAGCAACGTGTTTGACTAAATCATGCTCGGCATTGATTTCAAAAATAGGCTGCGATTCTGGTACTTCTTGTCCAACTGAAGCCATCAATTTTTGCATTTGCGTACTCATGTCATCATCTGCCGTGACAATTACCGCTGGAGAATCTGTTAAGCGACTTGAAATTTTAACGTCTTTCACTTTGCTGCCAAGTGCATCTTTCATGCGCTTAACCACAGTGTCAAACTCTTGTTCAAGTTTCTCTTGCGCTTCTTTAGTCTCTTCATCTTCCATTGCACTTAAATCAACACCGCCACGAGCAACAGATTGCAATTGCTTGCCATCAAACTCAGTGAAGTGGCTCACCAACCACTCATCGATGCGATCAGACATCAACAATACTTCTATGCCTTTTTTGCGGAATACTTCTAAGTGAGGACTATTTTTCGCTGCTTCAAAACTATCAGCAACCACATAGTAAATCTTGTCTTGGCCTTCTTTCATGCGCTCAATGTATTCTGGTAAAGAAACATCTTGCACAGCGGTATCTTCATGGGTTGACGAAAAGCGTAATAATTTACCAATGGCTTCTTTATTAGCAAAATCTTCAGCAGGCCCTTCTTTTAACACTTGACCAAATTCATTCCAGAATATTTGATATTGATCTTTGTCTTTATTGCCTAGCTTCTCGAGCATTTTTAACACACGCTTCGTACAACCTTTACGAATCGCCTGGCTGATCTTATTGTCTTGTAAAATCTCACGCGAGACGTTTAGCGGAAGATCATTTGAATCTAACAAGCCTTTAACAAAACGTAAGTACGTTGGCATAAATTGCTCGGCGTCATCCATAATAAATACGCGCTGAACAAATAATTTCAAACCATGTTGTTTGTCACGGTTGTGTAAGTCAAACGGTGCTTTTTTCGGGATATAAAGTAAAGAGGTGTATTCAGTTTTACCTTCTACTTTATTGTGTTCCCATAACAATGGATCACTAAAATCATGTGACACATGTTTATAAAACTCTTTATATTCATCTTCAGAAATATCGGCTTTTTCGCGAGTCCACAGTGCTGTTGCTTTGTTGACAGCTTCCCATTGAGCTGGAACCGCATCACGAGCTTCGACTGCAGGAGTAGTAACATTGCCATCTTCATCTTTGACTTCTTCAACCGCTTCAACTGCAGGCACTTCTGGCGTTAACATTTCAACAGAAACAGAGATGTGATCAGAGTATTTGGTCACAATAGATTTTAATCGCCACTCATCAGCAAATTCTGATTCGTCTTCTTTTAGGTGTAAAATAATATCCGTACCGCGATTAGGTTTGTCGATTTTTGCAGTAGTGAATTCGCCTTCACCTTCACTTTGCCATTCAACACCTTCTGATGCTGGCACGCCAGCAGCACGTGAGCGCACCGTTACCTTGTCAGCAACAATGAATGCCGAGTAAAAACCAACACCAAACTGACCAATTAATTGCGAATCAGCCGCTTGATCGCCTGAAAGCTTTGAGAAAAACTCAGCCGTACCTGATTTAGCAATAGTACCTAAATGTTCAATCACTTGATCATGAGTCATACCAATACCATTGTCAGAAATAGTAATAGTATTAGCCTCTTTATCTGCATTAACACGTACACGAAGGTTAGCATCACCTTCATATAAATCAGCATCAGAAAGTGCTTGAAAACGTAATTTATCTGACGCATCAGCGGCATTAGATACTAATTCACGCAAGAATATTTCTTTATTGCTATAAAGTGAGTGAATCATTAATTGAAGTAATTGTTTTACTTCGGTTTGAAAGCCATGAACTTCTTTTTGACCTGTCTCAGCCATCTGAGCCATCTCCTATCTGAATATCTTAAAATCACGAATAAATAAGGTTAAATCAGGGATAAACCTTAAGGTACATTCAAATATGGGGATGGCGAGGTTGAATTCAAGCAAAAAAATGCCGCGAGAGTAAAATTATTAGTTAATAATCGAATATCAGAACTCATACTCTACAGAAAATCGGAATGTATGATCTTTACCAGAATGAGACAGTTCACTAATAAATGCAGCTTCCCATTTCAATTGTTTCTGCCCGTGAAAACGTTGAATGCCCTGAAACGCAGGACCAATACCAAAAAAATCTTCGCCAGCATAAAGTTCAATGGCAGGTTGTAAAATGGGCAGATAACGATAACGTAATTTAACTCTAGCTTCACTTTCCCACTCATTAGCCACAGATTGACCCCATTCATAAATAGCAAACAGGTTCACCGTTAAGCTGGTTTTACCAAATTCTTTCTCAACCAACACCCCTGAAGACACCTCCCAGTTATCTTCTGTATGTGCTTTTTCAACTTCAAATAATAGCCCCCAATCAGCCCAATATTGCCCTTGTTCGGTAAGCATCCAGCGGGCTTCAACTTCAATCCCCTCGAGGCCAAAATCATCACTGCCAAGCTCTCGTTCGCCAACCAAGTAAATCTCCATGGTGACATATTCAGATAACGAATGGCCATAACCTAGCCTTTGACCCAGCTGATTGCCTTGAGCATCTGAATTTCTCGACATCAGCCGCCATTCTATCTCTCTTTCTTGAGGCAACACATACGGAGAATATACTTTATCGACCACAACGCCATCAGCATCACTTTGCCATGATAACGCTAGAAGTAAAATAAACAGGATCAAACGTCTCATTGCGGTTCTACCTTGGTTGAATTAAGCGGTTCATGGTTGAAATTAGTCACATACTTGTTCAATAACATTGCCAGGTAAAACAATACTATCGCCATTAAATAGATGAGCAAATAGCTCAATGATGGTGTGGCTTCATAGCCCACCAATGCCTTAAATATATGACCATATTCAGACTTGTCGGCCATAAGCCATCGACTATCCCATAAAGGTATAGCATCGGTTACTAGGTCGATTTGAGCCAACATCGGCACGATTTGAGCTAACAAACTGCCAAGGTATATTGCCCAAAAAAAGTTAAGTAGCTTTTCCCAGCCTCGCAGTCTGCACCACGACAATGTGAAATAAAGAAGAATACAAAAACTAAAAGTAATACCAAGTGCCAATGCGACGCCTAAAATCACGCTACTATTGTCTGCACTTCTGGCTAGATACCCCAAAAAATAAATTAAAAAATTTGCTCCTTTGATGACAATAAAACTTGATAAACCAAGCATAAAACATAATTTAACCACCAATAAATGGGAGCGTTCATTCAGCGTAAATATACTTGCCACTAAGCATGAGAGGTAAATAATAATGGTTAATAACACCAAGGCTAACTCAAGACCTGCACCGCCAAAATACTCACTCATAACAGGCGCAAAATTAAATAACAACGAAACACCTAAACAACTGATAACACATAGCCAAGCAAGTTTCTTAATGTTTAACAAAGCAGGATAAATATAAGCAAATAACCATACAAATAATACAGCTAAAGGCAGTAAATCTCTTAATACTAAGACAACAATATTAATTAACATTACTACCTCCCTTCACAACAACTTTTCCTGTTGCCATATTGGGATTATATTCACCAAAGAAATGGTATTCCCCAGGAGGAAGGGGCCCTATATAGATCGTCGATTTTCGTTTAGGGAATATCATTTTCTCACGATTTAAATCGAAGCTATCAAACTCTTCCGCAACGTCATCTTTATTATAAATAATTAATTTCACTTTTTTATTCGCTGGCACTTCAATTTCGGCAGGGAAAAATAAATGATTTTCTAGCGTTAAATGAAATTCTGGAATATTAGTCGCCAAGGCATCAAACGGTAAAACCATCAGTTGTAAACCAAGCCACAAACTAACGTTTATTTTGCCTCTGAACGTTAACATTGTGCTTCCTTGTCAGCAGACGGAAGAGACACACTCACTTTTAAGCCACCGAGTGAAGATTGTGATAAATGAATATCACCTTGGTGTAAGTCAACAATATGCTTAACGATGGACATACCCAAGCCACATCCTGCAATATTACCTGATTGGTGCTGATGATCGAATCGATAAAAACGATCAAAAGCCTTATCTCTATCTGGCTCTGGAATACCGATACCACTGTCTTCGACAACAACAATCACACCATCAATGGTTTCACTGACACTCACCTTTATTTCACAGCCTTTACCAGCATATTTATTGGCATTAACAAGTAAATTTTCAAACAAGGTTTGTAATGAAAACTCATCCCCTTTCACCTTGTAGGGTTTACTTTGTAGCGATACCACTTGCTGCTGCGCTTCGATTCGAGGATACAGCTTAGCAATGACTGTTTGTAAAATCTTTTCAATATCAATAGGCTGCAGTTTTTTATTAAATGATTCAGGTAAAGAACGATTTAACGCTAAGATTTGCTCGACCACGTGTGCCATACGTTCAACACTCTGACTTAACTTATCAAAATCCTGAACCTGTAAACTCTGTGATTGAAAGCCTTTCGTCAAGTTATGAGCATCAATGTTAAGAACGCTGATCGGTGTGCGCAATTCGTGAGCGGCATCTGAGGCTAAGCGTTTTTCCCGTGTAAATGCAGATTTTAATCGTGCGAACACCGAATTAATCACCTCAACAATGGGTTCTAGCTCTTTTGAGTTTTCAGTAATTTGAACCGACGCTAAATCATCGGATGATTTCACACTTAATTGACGGGATAATTGTCTAAGCGGAGCCAAACTTCGTCGCACGGCTAAAAGTACAAATAAGCCGATAAAAGGTATCGCAATCACAATGGGCAATATAGAGGTGAGCAGCACACGTTCGGCAGAATCTAAGCGCTGACTTTGTCGCTGTGCAACATACACTTGTCGCTGTTCTACTTGTTGGCTATAGACTCGCCACCTCGCTCCAAGAAAGTTCTTATCACTAAAGCCATTTACCTGTTCCGATAATCGCTGAACAGGGCTATTATTTGAGCGAATTAATAAACGATTATCCTGCCAAACTTGAAATACAAAGGGGGCTTTTTTGTGCTGCGAGATGCTAGTATCTGTCGCAGGCAAATGAACAAGAGCATGGGAAAAACTGATTAACTCTTGATCAAATATTGATTCTAACTCCGCCATTGCCGCACGATAGCCGTGCAAAGCCGCGCCAAAGGTTGCCAAGGTGACAATCGATATTATTAATAATAATAAATAACGTTGAATCGACACTTAGTGCTTACTCACAATGTAGCCAACACCTCTTACTGTTTTAATGAAATCTTTCGGCAGCTTTTTACGCACATGGTGAACATGCACTTCAATGGTATTACTTGCCACTTCTTCCCCCCATTCATAGAGCTTATTTTCAAGTTGCTCTTTTGATTGAATTCGGCCCATATTTTCCATTAACGATTTGAAGATCATATATTCTCGGCGTGAGAAATTTATCGGCTCACCGCCCAAATACACTAAGTGTGCTTTAGTATCTAAGATCACACCATTATGTTCGATAACCGCACTATCAACAGTGCCTAATCGCCTTTCTATTACTCGCAAACGAGCAAAAAGCTCAGCCATATCAAACGGTTTAACAAGATAATCATCAGCACCAAAATCTAATCCTGTTACTTTATCTTCTGAGCTATCTCTTGCCGTTAATATCAGTACGGCGAGTTGTTTAGCTTCTGCCTTAAGCTTTCTTAATACTTGAAGACCATCCATATCAGGTAGGCCTAAATCAAGGATCACTAAATCAACCGCACCTGCAGCTACCGCTAAAATTGCAGATTTACCATCATGGACACAGTCTATGCTGTAACCTTCTCGCCTTAAAGATTGCTGCAATCCTTGCGCTAAAGCGATGTCATCTTCAACTAATAACACTCTCATTTAATTATGTCTTCTTTTATGGTTTTTTAATTTTCTGTTTATTTGCCATCATGAACTGAAAAGCTTTCAACTATAAATATAAAACCTTAAATAAAGCTTAACGTTAAAAATAAAAGAAACAATTTTACTTTTGTACTGTTATTAACAAAAAAAATTATCAACTATAGCTGATAATTTTTTCTACCTGACAATGCATGAGATAAGGTATTACCATCAACAAATTCTAGTTCCCCTCCCATAGGAACCCCATGCGCTATACGGGAAATTTGCACCTGATATTTATTGGCAAGTTCAGCAATAAAGTGTGCAGTGGCTTCGCCTTCAACGGTCGGATTAGTCGCTAAAATCACTTCGGTAAACTCTCCCCGTGCCAACTGGCTTTCAAGAATATCTAAGCCTAGATCATCTGGACCAATGCCATCAATGGGCGACAAGTGCCCCATTAAAATAAAATAGAGTCCGTGATAGTCACCAGTTTGTTCGATAGCAATAACATCCGCTGGCGTTTCAACAACACATAGCTGACCTTTAGCCTGACGTTTCATGCTGGCGCAAATTTCACAGGTATCTTGCTCGGTAAAGGTTCGACACCGAGAGCAGTGGCCTATATTTTCCATCGCATCCGCTAAGGAGAGTGCGAGTTTTTTTCCACCAATACGATTACGCTCTAACAAATGAAAAGCCATACGTTGTGCCGATTTAGCACCAACTCCAGGTAAACATTTAAGCGAATGGATAAGCTCTTGAACAAGCGGACTGAATTTCATAAATGACAATTAACAAGTTGCGGTAGATCAAGTTTAACTGAGTTAATCATTAAAATTAATAGATAACGCAGAAATAAAGAGAGTTTTAAGATAAAAAATTATCGCAGTTAAAAAATTTCACCTATACTTTCTATCAGGTTCTAGGTTCAGCTCTTTAAGAGTTAACTGATCAATTTATTAAGCAGTTAGAAAGGTCTTTTCATGGACAACACGCATACCGCCAAAATATTGGTTTGTGATGATTCTATCACTAACACCCTTATATTAAAGGAACTGATAGAAAATGAACTTAACGCAAAAGTGATTGCTATCACTGATCCTAGAAAAGTACAGTCCGTATTAGAAAAACATACCATAGACTTAGTGATCTTAGATATTGAAATGCCACATATCAATGGCTTTGAGGTCATGAGTGACATAAGAAAAACCTACCAAGAAGATCAATTACCGATTTTAATCATCACCGCTAATGATGCCGTTGAAACACGAAATAAAGCACTGTTAAATGGTGCCAATGATTTTTTAAATAAACCATTTGATCAAATTGAAGTTATCTTAAGGGCTTCAATTCTCTTGAAAATAAGAGCTAGCTACTATCAGCATGAAAATAGCCAAGTTATTCTCGAGCAGAAAGTCGCACAACGCACCGAACAACTAAATGATGCTATTAAAAGCCTATTAAACAGCCTTGCTGCTGCTGGTGAATTAAAAGATAACGATACGGGTAAACACGTATTAAGAGTTGGGCAATATGCCAAATTGTTAGCCAGAGAATATGGCTTACCTTACAAGATAGTTGAAATGATCGAGCTGACATCACCCTTACACGACATAGGAAAGATCGGCATTCCCGATAATATTTTACTAAAGCCTGCCAGACTCAATGATGATGAGCGACAGATCATCAAACAACACGCAGATCATGCTGACACTATACTGAGCAATCACGACTCTCCTTTACTTCAAATGGCGAAATCTATTGCGTTAAGTCACCACGAATGTTGGGATGGTAGCGGCTACCCTAACCAATTAAAGGGAGAATCAATTCCTATTGAGGGGCGTATTACCGCATTAGCTGACGTTTATGATGCTTTATGTTCGAAAAGGCCATACAAAGAAGCCTGGCCAGATGAAAAAGTACACGCACATATAAAAGAACAATCAGGCATTGCCTTTGACCCTAAGTTAGTTGAGATTTTTTTCAACAATATCGCAGAAATTCATACCATCAGAAAATCTTTAGCCGATTGATTTAAGTGGATAAACTTCTTAACCAAGTTCGCCAGTGTACATTATGTATAAATGAGCTTCCGCTCTCACCAAAACCCATACTACAAGCTAGTAGCCACAGTAAAATTTTAATCGCTGGTCAAGCGCCTGGTAAGGTGACCCATGAAAAAGGCATGCCTTTTGATGATAAAAGTGGTGAACGATTACGTCAGTGGCTAGGTATTAACAAGCAGCAATTTTATAACGATAAGCATTTTGCCATTGTCCCTATGGGGTTCTGCTATCCAGGAAAAGATCAATATGGAGACCGAGCTCCCATTCCCTTATGCGCTCAAACATGGCGAAAAAAGTTGTTAGCACAGCTTCCCAATGTACAGTTAACACTTGTGCTTGGTAAATATGCTATTGACTGGCATCTTGACAGTAAAGCATCCATCACCGAATTAGCTCAACAATGGCAAACGTTATTGCAACAACAATTATTAGTGCTACCACACCCTAGCCCCAGAAATAACCGCTGGCTAAAAAAGAATGTCTGGTTTGAACAACAGGTACTTCCTCAGCTGCAACAACAAGTTCAACGGATACTAGCTCATAAGTGCCGTTTGTAAATATTGCTTACCCAGTTGCACAATCACTAGAGCTAATACCACAGGAAAACTAAAAATAAACAACCATTTAACATACAACAGCGGTAAAATTACCGATGCAGCTATCAATAATGAATAGCCACTAAAGCGCTTTTTATACTGTTTTGCATACGAAAAACTCGCCATAAAGTTTCCTACGACACCCTGATTTTTCAGCCGTGCAATTAAACATGGCAATAGCCCTATCACTAAGGATAACAGCGCAAAAAACCATGCAAGAAACAAATTAAAGACAAAAAACTCTGTGCTTAAATTAGCGGTATTTTCACTGGTAATATTAAATGCTTTTGCGAGAAATGAGGTTTGATCGACATAAATGCTATACATTGCAATAGCATCGGTGATCCAAATAAGAAAAAACAATACTTGTACAACAAAGACAATGCCAATATTAGCCAACAGACTTGATTTAGTACGCAACACGCGATTCTCTGGTGCCACTAAAATAACAGGATGCAATAGCAAGCTTACCAAGGGAATAAACAGAATAAAGCCGGCACAAAATGACACAAACATTGAGTTCATTTCATAACTGGCTAATAAAACCCGAATATACTCAGCAATAGCAAAAATAACGCCTGTCGCTAACCATAGACCACTATAACTGAATACTTGCCTTTTTAACGATACCTTCACATTCTTTGCCATATAAATTATTCACAGTGCAAAGCATAACTGTTGCGAGTGTTCTCTGTCTTAATACAGATCAAAACAGTCACATTTGTCACTAATGATGCATACGGTGAATATATCGGGTTAACGTACTAACTTAATCGCCTGCTCAATTGTTGGTACTAACGCTTGTAATCGTTTATTGTCACTTGGCTTTATTAAACTATAAATAGCATAAAGAAATTGTTGCGTATTGTGCAGCTTAGCTAGTCCCTGTTGACTTTGATACACCTCATTCCATTGAGCAAAAGGCGCTGGCGAACTGATATCATTCACCCATGTTTGCCATTGGCTTATTGAATGGACATCCCTTAAAAGAATATAAACAACCGCCATGGCAATGCGTTTAGATTCACCATAAATATAAAAATGTTCATTGCTCGCAATGACTTGTTGTTTGAGTGTCGTTAACATCTGAGATAACAATGTTTGGTTCACCGCTTGATTAAGCGCCAATTGCAACATGACATCTGCACTATGAGCTACGCCATGACGCCAACCTATCTGCCGATCAAAACCTCTATAATCACGTATTGATGTATAATACGAACTGATGACATCTACCAGCTGTTGTCTTTGCTGCTCAGTTAAATAAGGAGTCAGTCGATCAACTCGAACAACTTCCGACAGCATCAATGCCACAAAAGATTGATAAACATTATATTCATCTATCACTTGTGCACTGAGTACCGAGAGTAAATGTTCAAACATGCTTAAATATACTTGCCGATCAAATTGTTCATTTCTCAGCCATTGGCTAATTGCTGTAAAAGCAATGCCGTCCCTAAGCTCAGGATCAGGGTGCGCCAAACAATTTAACAATTGCATCATTAGTTGTTGTTTTTGTGCAAGCTTCAAAGGTTGAAAACTGTTTGCTTTTAATTGCATCAATTGACGCTTTTGCCATTTAGGCGATAAACACTGAGCACTCACCTCGCTCGCATTTATTACCTGTTGTGCAACACTATGTTGGCTACTCAAAACCGTACAAATAACGAGCAACCATAATAAAACACGATTCAACACATTTAACTCCTGTTATTTTTTCTCCCAAAAGTTAACACTAAATTAAAACAACAGCAAAACAAATACAAAATACTGATTTATAAACATTTAATAAGATAAGCCTAATTAATATTTATTCATCAGCTATCACATAATGTCGTTATTTTATTAATAATTGTCGCTTTATTGCTATCAGCGTTATCGATTAACCGATAAAACTAAAGCCACGTATTTATTAGGGAATCACCGTAAGAGTGAAGCCTAATAAATATAGCGTTACTTAAAACGCTATACCTTCTCTATATGTCAGAGAATAATAAAATAATTATCAATAGAGGTTTAAAAATGATGACTAAATTAACCAAATTATCAGTTGCTACTTTATTAGCATTTGGGGCATCAAGTGCAGCAATGGCTGCCAACCAAGTTAGTGCAAATCACAGCAACATGAACGGTAAGTCAATCAATCAAGTCATGCAATTGAATGATGATTATAGCTTTAAAATGGGCAAATCATTTGCAACTGTTAAAGGGAATAACAAAACTAAAGCACAAATGTTTTATAAAGGTGTTCCTGTATTTGGTCAAAGCATCGTATTGGAACAAGATAATGCAGGTCGTAACACAGGCTTACAAGGTAACTTAATGGTAAGCATTGCTGATGACCTTAGTTCTGTAACGCCAGGCATGTTACACGGTAAAGCATTAGGCAAATTAAAGCAGATGCTCGGTCACAACAATATTGAAAATTCTAAAACTGATTTAGCTATCTATGTTGATAACGACAGTAAAGCACACTTAGTTTATCGCGTTGAATATTTAGTAAGCGATAGCGAAACACCAAGCCGTCCAATGGCTTTTATTGATGCAAACTCTGGTGACGTTTTATTATCATGGGAAGGCATCAACCACGGTAAATCAGGTAAAGGTAAGCCTGGCGGTGGTAATGGTGGTTCAACATCACCAACAACCTTAACTGGCCCTGGCGGTAACGAAAAAACAGGTGAATATGCTTACGGTGCTGACTATGCTAACTTAATCGCATCAACTGATGGCACTAGTTGTTATTTAGATAGCCCAAATGTTGTCACTACAAATATGGGTAACAGTACTCGCCGCGGTAGCACAGCAATTGTTTCTTGTGGCGATACTGGTTATGACCTAACCAATGGCGCTTATGCACCAATGAACGACGCACAAGCGTTTGGTAATGTTATTTTTGACATGTATAACAACTGGTATGGCGTAACACCATTATCACAAAAACTTGAAATGCGTGTTCACTACGGTCGTAACTATGAAAATGCATTTTGGGATGGTCAAGCGATGTCATTTGGTGACGGCGCATCAACATTCTACCCACTGGTTAGCTTAGATGTTTCTGCTCACGAAGTGAGCCACGGTGTGACTGAACAACGTTCTGGTTTAGTTTATAGCGGTGAGTCAGGCGGCATGAACGAAGCATTCTCAGATATGGCTGGCGAAGCGGCTGAGAACTTCATGCACGGTCAAAATGACTGGATGGTTGGTGAGCAAATATTCAAGAGTAATGGTGCTTTACGTTACATGGATAACCCAACACGTGATGGTCGTTCAATTGACCACGCAGCTGACATGACTTCTGGCTTAGACGTACATTACAGCTCAGGTGTTTATAACAAAGCATTTTACTTATTAGCCACCACTAACGGCTGGTCAACAAGAACCGCGTTTGAAGTTATGCTACGTGCGAATGATTTGTACTGGACAGCGAATGCAACATTTAACTCAGGTGCTTGTGGCGTAGAATCTGCTGCTGCAGACTTAGGTTATAGTGTAAGCGACGTAGCAGCTGCCTTCTCTTCAGTTGGCGTAAGCTGTCAATAATCCCAAACCATCATTGTTAATGAAACAGTGATAACCCCAAAAGACCAGCTTTGCTGGTCTTTTTTTACATACCATTAAAGACATATTCCTTTGTCGAGCCCTACCTCTGGCCTTATTTTCGTTCAAGGCATTCAAACGTTGCGGTAAATAAGCAATTATTAAAAAATTCGTTCAATTTTCAAAAGTTGAGCTTACGCCCCTATCGCTTTTAGCAGCTTATTATTTTAACTTAGCGTTAAATGTGTAACATTACTATTTAATGACTACACTCTATAAATAAGTTAATCACTAAAATGAAATGATTAGTTAAAGGATTCCAATTAACTATATGGTTGAATTAGCACAGGCACTCCCTCAAATAATCAAAAACTTACACGCAAGTTATCAAGATAACTTCTTTAACTCTATATTGTTAGAAATTAATAAATTAGCCAATTCCGACTACCTCTTTATTGCCAAAGTCGATCTTGATAATGAAACAGCAACTACCATAGCATTATTAGCTAACGGCAGTTTTGCTGATAATTTTCAATACAAATTAGAGCATACCCCTTGCGCCAAAGTAACTGGTAATGATGTCTGTGTATATACCAGTGATATTTGTAAGTTATACCCCAATGATCAGTTATTGATAGATATGAAGATTGAAGGTTATATCGGTGTCCCTCTTTATAACTCTGCAAGTCAACTCATTGGTATTATTGTTGCCTTACATACAAAAAAAATCACCCAAGCAGAAACGATCACGACATTATTTGAGCTATTTTCTGGGCACATTGGCGCCGAAATAGAAAAACAAGATCAACAGAAAACCTTAGAGCAATTAAATAAAACCCTTGAGCAAAAAGTCAATGAATTAACCGAGAGTAAAAATAAATTAGCGATGCACTTACAGAATACACCTTTAGGCTGTATAACGTGGGATAGCTCATTACAATGCGTTGAATGGAATAAAGCGGCAGAGAATATATTTGGTTATCATGCTGACGAAATTATAGGACAACCTATTACTGAGCTCATTCTGTCAAACTCAGAGCATGACAAAGCCGATGATTTTTACGCTTCACTTTTTTCTCAACATTATAGTTCACAAAGTTCTCATGTTTGCCACGATAAATGGGGAAGAATGATAAAGTGTAATTGGTATAACACTCCTATTATCAATGAAAATGGTAAAATAACCGGCATTGCCTCACTCATTCACGACGTAACTGATCAAGAACTCCAACAAGAATTATTACGTCGTAGTCAAAAAATGGAAGCTCTAGGCACCTTAACAGGAGGGATCGCACATGATCAAAATAACCTGCTTGCCATTATACTGGGTTATACGGAATTACTTACGATTGCGGTGAAAGACCAACCTAAGCTTCTCAATTATGTAAAAAAAATCCAAGATGCTGGGATCAGAGGTACGCAGTTGATCAGTAAATTATTAGCCTTTACTCGAACAGAATCAATCAGTGCCGCCAAAGTTAATATCAATCAACTAATAGAAGATGAACGCGATGTCTTACAAAAAACACTCACCGTTCAAATTAATTTAACCTGCAACTTAGCCGAAGATTTATGGCTCACCAATCTAGATGCCAATGACTTTAATGATGCGATTCTCAACCTCAGTATTAATGCCCTGCACGCTATTCAAAAAAAGCAAACAACGGGGAAAATCACCATCACAACGACCAACTTATCTATCGATGAAAAAGAAGCTGAGACGCTCGATATAAAAGCAGGAGACTATGTCCAATTGCGCTTTAACGACAATGGCATTGGCATGTCCAAACAAGTTGCAAGTAAAGTATTTGACCCCTTTTTTTCAACTAAAGGTAAAGATGGTAGCGGTTTAGGACTATCGCAAGTATTTTCATTTGTGAAACGTTCAAAAGGTGGTATCACCATCGAAACAGCGCCGGATCAGGGCTGTACCATCACGATATATTTTCCGCGCACTGACATCGAAGAGCTCAATCAAGTACGAACGAAATCAAAACAGAGAGAAAAGCTAGGAGGTAATGAGACAATTCTCGTTGTCGATGATGAGCAACAAATCCGCAACCTTTGTGTCGAATTACTCAGTATCAAAGGTTACACAACGCTAAGTGCTGATGGTTACCAACAAGCACTCAGCATACTTGATAGTGAACAGATAGACCTTATGATCTCAGATGTGATCATGCCCGAAGTCAATGGCTATGAATTAGCCAAAATAGTACAAGAAAAGCATCCAGAGGTGAAAATATTACTGGCAAGTGGCTACACCGATGAAGATCTTGTCGATGAACAAGTGAAACATCTTCAAGAGCAATTGTTAACTAAACCCTATAGTGCAAAGTCATTATATAAGAGTGTGCAAAAAGCCCTGAATTATTAACGGTTTTAATATTAGGGTGTGTTGATCTTTGCTGTTTGATTTTTGTTCGAAATAAAAACGTTTTAATCGCGGCGTGAGGAATGACGCTTAGTCATCTAAGCAAATCTCCTCACAACAAAGAGTAAAACGCTTTTAACCGAACCTTTCAGGCAGCGTTTGTTTGCCCCACATGGATGTGGGGTAAGGTGATTTTGCAGGAGCATAAAATCTTTAGTGCTTTATTATGTGGAACAAATATCAAAAGCATTGCCTTGTAAAAATTTCCAACAAACTGCTGCAAAAACAAACTTGAAAGATCAACACACCCTAGAGAACCTTTAATATTTAACGTTAAGCTAAGTGAGATAAACTAGCTATACTAAGCTATATAACCTGCTCAATCGAAGGAAAACCTTATGGATCGTTCGTCACATACGCTAGCTTGCTTATTTTCCCAAATAGGCTTAGATAGCGAAGCACAAGCTATCAAAACATTTATTCGAAAACATCGCGGTATTCCAGCAGACGTGTCTTTAGCCAATGCTAACTTTTGGAATGAATCCCAATCTGCCTTTATCACAGAAGCATTACAAGATGACTCCGACTGGGCAGAAGTCGTCGATACTTTAGATGCCTTATTAAGAGAGGAAGATTGATCAAATACTGATTTTATATCATAAATAAAAATTATCTATGGCGACAGCTATCAAGGTTAGCAAAGTTACTGTTCAGAGACTAAAGCATGCAATAACTGCATGCTTTAGTCATATTTCACAAAAAAATTGATCAATTATTGACTGAATTGCTTTTTATTCACTTTGATTTTGTGCAACTTGTGCTTTTGCCTGTTCAACTGCTGAAAAATCTAAACCTAGCTCATCAACAGCGTCTTTAATCAACGAAGGCTCTGTCATCACTTGCATCATAACCGCTTGCAGTTTCTCTGGTGCAATACCTAATTGCCCAATAGTTGTCATTGCTGCTAATGGGTTTTCGGTTAATGCCTGAAAAATTTCTTTTGTTTGCTGCTCACCAATATTGGCATCTGCTAATAATTGAATAATAGGATTCATATAAGTACATCTTTCATTAATAATAGCGCTATTATAAAAGCTTTATCACGATGAAAAAGTACTTTTTACATTATTTCACTGTTGTCTCTTCCTTGAGAACAACATTTATCACTCACTTCATAAGTAACACTAATTAATATAAACAATAATAGGCTCTTGCTGATGTGTTAGTGTATTCATCGCCACATCACTAATGGTGACACTCGGCGTTACTTTATTATCATAGTGGCTATACCGATTAATATATTTAAACGTTTGATCTGCGTTATATTTAAACGCAAACTTCGATAATGCTAATTCATTACATTTATAGTCATTGGCAATATGGTGTTTATTTAAATCATAGCGCCTGAAGGTTAATTTTAATTTAGCAATATCATTTGATCCGACTAATACACAAATCTTGCTAGCAAACGAGTTATCATTGGCAATAAAACGATATTGCTGAGCATTAATACTAAAAGCCGACACAACAGCAATCACTGATAACAAGGTACACAGGTTGAACGTTTTCATACTATTCTCCTTAACACACTGATCCTTAAAACAGACATGGAAACATCTGAACACTCAATTCCAACAAAAGTAATTCCATTTACCTGTGACAATCATAATAGTTAAATAACAAAGTGTAGTTGGTTCGAGGTAACTAAATGTAAGAACAGATGAGAGCTAGATGACCGTTATATGACAATATCCAGAACAAAACACAGAGTAAAATAAAGGTAAATTCCTCATTAACTTGTGCAATTTCGATAGGATCAAAATAGATAAGCATGCACAACGTCACTAAGTTGCTTTCCATTTGAAATAAACTGTTACATTCAGTGAATGGTGAGCTGCTTCTGGTTAACAATTACTTTTGGCTGTACAGTTCAGCAAAATATTTTTCTGCGATTCTGTGATAAACGCCTTTGCTAATTTCTGCTTCAAGCTGTTGACTGAACATCGCCACTTTATTTGAAAATAACGATTTTTTTGAAATGGCCATGTAAGAGACATCACCATCACCGTAATGAAATGGCGCCCTGACAATGCGCTGACCTACACTTGCTTTACTTATTAAGTAATCTGCCAACGAACGGCTACTAATAAAAGTATCTATACGACCAATCTTTAGCAACTCAACTAGCTGACTGTCTTCAGTCACAGTAAATTTATTTAACGATTTGTCCTGATCAAATTTATCAAAATAGCTTACGCCTCGCTTCACACCTATCACTAGTGTCTGCAAGTCTTCATAACGCTCAATTTTCTTAGGTTTATCAAGATTAATATAAAACTCTTTCGGTGGGTCTTCAAAATAAGCCGGTTCAACAAAAATAGCGTACTTTTCCCGCTCTGCCGTTTTGAATAAGCCAGGCATTAAATCTACTTGCCCGTTAGCCAACATCACTAAACAACGTTTGAATGGACAGTTGATATAACTAACCTCCAAGGACAACTCTTGAGCCAGTTTATTAATAATTTCTATATCAATACCACGGTAAGGCTTAGTATCTGTAATTGTCCATGGCGGATAATAATCGACCGCAACCATCAACTTTGTTGCGTGACTATTTGCCGAGCTGAATAAAAGTATTAACAGTAAGAAATACGAATTTATAGCAGGAACACAATGAGTAAAAAACATAAAACTTGATAATAAAAACAGCTCATTAGGTACTTTTAACCATAGTCTTGAATTTAATAAATCTCAAATACAAGGCACTAATAACCCATACGAATGAATCAAAGCGGTGGTTGCTAGGGGCTGGATAACAGAATTTAGTCAAATGACTCAGTATAGATGCCGAACTCATTGTCCCTATTCTTTTACACTTGTTGTTAATTTAACTGATGCACAAACTACGTAATTTATAAAGCAAAGCCTACACTAATATGTGAATAGCTTAGTTATGGAGGTGGATAATGACTATTTCTACACGACTCAATGATTATCTAAACCAACAAAACGTGATGTACAATGTGATCCCGCATCATCACAGTAATAGCTCTATTGGTAGTGCTATTAGTGCACAAGTACCAGCGAATCAAATTGCTAAAGCAGTTATTTTGCTAGACCATGAAGGCCGAAAATTAATGGCGGTTTTACCAGCGAGTGACAAGATATCACTGTCAAAACTCAATGATGAAATGATGGCCAGCTACCAGTTAGTAAAAGAGGAGCAAATTGCCAGCATGTTTAACGATTGTGAATTTGGCGCCATTCCTCCCATTGGTCAAGCTTATAATATGTCGGTGGTTTTTGATGATAAGCTCAATGAGTTAGACCATATTTACATTGAAGCTGGCGATCATGAATCTCTGATAAAACTGAAAAAATCAGACTTTATGCAGTTAATGGAGTTAGCCAAACATACACGTTTTAGCCATGAGGTGTATCATTAGCAATTACCCCAGCAGCATTATAATGTTGAAAATTGTTTGATAATTTTTATGGGGGCAACGATAAAGCCCCCTTTCACATTTTACACTTTTTACCTTTGACACTTTTTACTTTTCCTAATGAATGTGATGAGTTATCTCACGCATCAAGTTCGCTAACTCATTGCTCTATTGATAAAAATAAAGATATAACAATTTAAGTTTTCAGCATGAGTTCATGTTGTAAAGTTCACAGCTCGTCCCATTACAGCAATTAAATTTCATCAGTTATTGGCATAACGCGTTAAATACATTACCTTAGTTCGACAAACTAATATAATAAAAGACGCATTCAATATGATGAATAAATTAACATTTAGCGTAATCGCTCTCACAGTAAGTAGCGTACTTTCGCTTGCTTACGCTACACCAAACAACGAAAAAGATTTACATACCAAAGCAAAGGCGATTCATGAAAAAGTTATCGTTCTCGATACTCATAATGATTTCAGCGTTGCCAATTTTCAGCATGATAAAAACTATACCATGCGATTAAAGAGCCAAGTCAACCTTCCGAAAATGGATGAAGGTGGATTAGATGTTTCTTGGTTGATTGTGTATACCGGTCAAGGGCCATTAACTGAAAAAGGCTATGCTGCAGCCCATAAACAAGCAATGGCTAAATTCGACGCTATTCACCGCTTAACCACTGAAATCGCACCAGATAAAATTGAGCTAGCACTTTCCTCAGACGATGTAAGACGCATTATCAAAAAAGGTAAAAAAGTCGCCATGATAGGAGTAGAAAATGGCTACCCTATCGGTACAGATATCAGCAATGTGAAGAAGTTCTATGACTTAGGCGCTCGATACATGTCTCTCGCTCACAATGGGCATAGCCAGTTGAGTGATTCCAATACCGGTGACAAAGATAATAGCTGGCTTCACAACGGATTGAGTGATTTAGGCAAAGAAGTCATCAAAGAAATGAATAAATGGGGAATAATGATCGATATTTCTCATCCGTCCAAAGCAGCAAACATGCAAATGATGGCATTATCAAAAGCCCCTGTTATTGCCTCCCATTCGGCAAGCCGAGCAATGAATGATCACAGCCGCAACCTTGACGATGAAGAACTACTCGCATTAAAGAAAAATGGTGGCGTAGTGCAAACCGTTGCCTTTCGCTCTTATATTAACGGTGAAAAGTCTAAAGCGTTTTCTGACGCCAAAATGAAGATCTACCGTAAAATAGCAAAAGACAAAGGTTACGAAATGCTTAACTCTGAGCAGCGAAAAACATTATCACCGCAAGAAAGAGAAGACTATTGGGAAAAAGCGACAGAAGTCGCCGAAATAGCTGAACCTGAAGTTGCTAAAATTGCTGACACCATTGAGCAAGTATCCGTTGCTGACTTAGTTGATCATATTGATTACATGGTGAAATTAATCGGCATTGACCATGTTGGTATTAGCTCTGACTTTGATGGTGGTGGCGGTGTCGATGGCTGGAATGATGCAGCCGAAACCTTCAATGTCACCTTAGAGCTGGTTAAGCGAGGTTATACTGAAGCTGAGATTGAAAAACTTTGGGGCGGCAATTTACTCAGAGTGCTTGATGATGTGCAGAAAGTCGCTCATAAGCTACAGCAACAATAGTTCATCGTAGTTCACTGCCATAAAAAGCCACTTTATGTGGCTTTTTTTATATAAAGTTTCAGTAATTAAGTGATTACTCGTTATACTAGACTTTCATTTAAAATGATAAATCACCCCCATGAACGAAAAGTCTATATACGAAAATAATCCATTACACGGCTTAAAACTAGAAACATTACTGGAACAGTTAGTCTCACATTACGGTTGGGATATTTTAGCCGAATACACTCGCATCAACTGTTTTAAAAACAACCCAAGCATGAAATCAAGTATTAAGTTTTTCAAAAAGACCGCTTGGGCTCGAGAAAAGATAGAACGTTTTTACCTCTATGAATTTAAAAACTTACCAAAAGCACCTGATGATCAGTTTGAGATCCCACCGAGGGAAAGAGTCATTCCTGCTCATCAAACACCTGGAGAACCTAAAGTGTTAATTCCAGGAAACGCTCCTGAGCCAACTATCAAGGGCAGTTTTAGAGAAGATAAAAAAATGAAAAAACCAAAAAATACGGTAAACCAAGGGCAAAAACCACCGACGAATCCATGGGAGAATTCGCCACAATAATTGTCATCTTGATAAAAAAGCAGCTAGTTTGATTACTTACAGTTTTTCAATAAAGTTATATTGTCGCTGAACTAACAGAGTTCCTCGACAATATAACTAAAAATAACGAAGCAATTACGACAAAGTTATTTCTTTCAATGATCAATGTTTAAACTGTTCAATTAAACTATGCAGGGTATTTAACTCTGTCAGCAAATCTGCACTTAATTTTTTCGCATCATCCCCTCGAGAGACTCCCGAAGTTGCTATATCTTTAATGCGATTCGTATTACCGCTGACTTGCTCAGTAACCACACTTTGCTCTTCAACCGCTGTAGATATTTGCATATTCAGCTGAGAAATATGCTCAACTTCTGCACTCACCTTAGATAAAGCATCCCCCGTATTGTTGGCAAATTCAACACAGTTTTCCGCATGCTCGGCGCCTTTTCGCATTTCATCAAAAGCGGTCATAGACTCTTGATTGATTTTACCTAAGGTCGTTTTTATTTCCTCTGTTGATTGCTGCGTACGCTGTGCCAATGCCCTAACTTCTTCAGCAACCACGGCAAAACCGCGGCCATGCTCTCCCGCCCTTGCGGCCTCTATCGCTGCATTTAAGGCTAATAAGTTAGTCTGATCAGCTATCGAATTGATCTCATCTGAAATTTTTTCAATTGCACCGCTGCCCTCAACTAGCTGGCGAATAACCACATCAACATTTTTTAACTGTGCTGACATTTGGTCAATTGCCTCAACCGTTTGTTCAACTACAGACAAGCCATTTTTACTTTGCTCAGTTCCTTGTACTGATGCATCAGCAGCTTCCGTCACTAACGTCGCTAATTCTTGAACTGTAGTCGTCATCTGTGCCATAGCAGTGGCAACCTGAGCAATCTCATCATTTTGCTCAGTTAACATATGCGAAATATCTTCGCCATTTGTCGCACAGTCATCGGCTAAGCTTTTAACTTGTTCAGACAAATCTCGCACTCGACCAATAATAGCGTTAAGTTCCGCTTGTCGCATCGTCATTGCCAGTTGAATACGTCCTAATTTATCTGGATGGCCCGAATATACATGGCTCATTAATGGGTTATTAAATACTTTTTCTGCCTGCGTAACCACCGCAATGTATCGTTTACGCCACCCAAAAAACAACAAGGTTGTTATTAGTACAATACTAACGGCTGGTAATGAAAATATAATAGGTAATGATAACGTCACTGAGGCTATGACTAGCATTAAGCAAATAAAGAACAATAGAAATTGTATATATCGAGTAATGTCAAATTGGGTAAATTTTAATGCTAAAGGTAACTTGCCTTGGTTTATTTGCTGATAAGTTTTTTCAGCCCGATCAACCACTTCAGCTTCAGGCTTGGTTCGTACCGACTGATACTCATAAATAGTGCCATTAGCATCTTTAATCGGAGTCACATATGCGTTTACCCAGTAATGGTCACCATTTTTACAGCGGTTTTTTACAGGTCCCATCCAAGATTCACCCGCCGCTATGGTATCCCATAAATTTTCGAATGCCGCTGAAGGCATTTCAGGGTGTCGAACAATATTATGACCGTGACCCACTAACTCTTCTTTTTCATAACCAGCTATTTCACAAAAATCTTGATTTGCATAAGTAACTCTCCCCTTTGTATCTGTTGTGGACAACAACATCGAAGAAGTAAATAATCTTTCAACCCCTGTTACTTTATTATTTTTTTTCATCAGGCTATTCTCTTGCTCAGCAGCGAATCTATTCGTTTTTATGGAGGTTAGAATATCAAAGCTGCCCAAGTGGCAACCTATCATTCCTTTTGGAAACTAATTATCACACCATAATTTTTTTAGACGTTGATCTTGGTCAATTCCGACAACAAATAACTTATAAAACAATAGGATACCGTGACATAAATCACAAAATAGATTTAAGAATAATGCTTCTGTTCTTGAACTACAAACAAGAATCTAACGAGTGCTAGTTGAACGATTAAAAGTGCTAAACCTAACTCAATAACAAATAAAGTAATAAAAAATAAAATAGCAATGTTATTCAAAAGGCAAAAACAACATATTATGGTGGTTATTGGCGTAGCTGATTTGAAGATTGACACCCAAACAGATGCTTATAGGTAACATAAACACTTCATTACCTATAAGCATTTAAAATATCAGCGTATAAAATGAATACTAACTGATAATTGCATTGGTATACCTATTTAACGAACTGAAGCAACATAAACTACAACAGGTGTATCGGTCTCATTTGTTCGGTTCAATGCTAAGTCTTGAATAGTGACGCTAGGTGTCGCTTTATTGGTAAAGTGACTAAAGCGATTAATATAATTCAAGGTGTCAACCGCATTATATTTAGCGGCAAACTTGGCCATAGATAAATTATTACAGCGATAACTATTAGCTACTTGATATTTATTAAGGCCGCCAAATTCAATCAGCCTTCTGACTTTAGATTTTTCGTTTGACCCCATCAACACACAGACTTTAGTCGCTACACTATTATCTTGGGCAACAAAACGATATTGTTGAGCGTTGCTTGTAGTACATAAAAAACCTAATGCCACAGTTGCAAATATTAATGTTTTATTAATATTCATGTTAACTCTCCTTTATTCCTTTATGAATTATCCTGCTTTTCTTTCCATTCAATAAACATGACAGCAGCGTCATATTCATCACTTCCTTTGCGCAATTCCATTTGCTGTCAACAGCGTAGCAGGTTAAATGAATAAAAGGAGATACCAGCTAAGCACGAGTTGTAAGTAAATATAAACTAGATTTGTGTACTATTTTCTCGATCAGCCGGATCGAAAAATAAAACTAAAACGAAATAGTAATGAAATTGATTCACTTAGCGTTTCGACAAGTCTAATTCTGTAACTTATCACTAAGTGTAAGCAATTTTTCTTGTAAGAAAACTGAAACAATTTGACATAATTAGCTCGAAAAATGCAACATTTGTCCAATTTAATAAAAAAGTGAGAGATTTATGACTGCGACACTCCCCTTACTCATGGGGTCGCATTGCTGAAACTTTTATTGAGTTGAACGAGACATTGATAGCAACTAACTAATGCTCACCATAGAACTTTTTAAAGTTTTTGAGATTCCAACCAATCATCACCTCATTACCTATTTTAAGCACAGGTACAGAACGAGCACCGATTGCGTCTAGCTCTTTTCTACCACGCTGCATCTTTGCATTGGTTAATCGGTATTGAATGCCATGATCGTCTAAGTACTTTTTCGCTTCACGACAATGTGGGCATTTATCGGTAATATATAAAACAACGCGTTTCATCGGAAACCTTTTAGGATTGGTTAAGGGCTGCTATTTTACTGAAATTATTTAAGTAACAAAAGCAGAATAGATCACAGCGCTTGATTCCTTTTCTAATAAGTTAGCGTTGCTATTGCCAAGATGACATTAATAAATAGTATACGTAGTACCTGCTTCATTTAATGCTTGATAAAAATCTTCTATCTGACAGGCTTCTTCTAATTGGCAAATCACACGATATTTTTCGATAGCGGGTTGATAGCCCTGCAATGCGGCTTTAAACAGCCAATATACAGCAGAATCGACATCTCTTGTCCCTTCAATGCCTGTTAAATAAAGTTCAGCTAGGTTTGTTTGTCCGGCTGCGTAGCCTAATTTTGCCGAACGTGTTAATAATGCGAAAGCCTGTTCAAATCTATCGTCAATATAACTAGCCTTGAGTAATGCCATTGCCTGGGTATTCTGCCGCTTACCAGGCACATAACGCCATGCTTGCCCAACTATTTCAAGCTTACTAACAACATTGCCATCAATCATGTACGCAGACATGTTTCGGCCGATGTGGTTAAGCTCAGGTCTAACAACACGATAAATGAAGCCATGCTGAAACAGTTTATCTAATTCCGCATAAGAAAAATGATGTCGTTTTTGCTCAAAATAATCATTACGTCTAGTATGCCCTATACCAACTCCATTTCTTAGCGTAGCCTTTAGCGGGTAAAAATAATTACCATAGACAAGAGATACCGTCCCCCCGGTAATATCAACAATTTTAGCTACACGGTATTTGTGCTGTGGTCGAAAGTCACCTGCCGCTTTTTGGTAATCAAGATAATAAAAGTCATGCACTTTAGGGGCATCAATATGAGTTTGGCTTTGGCGCTGTTGTTTTTGTTCTTCAGAAAAATAAAAGCTCAAAAATAAAATAATCAGGAAGCTGCCGGTAAAAGTACTGATCAAGCGTAATTTGTTAAAAAATGCTAAGGCAACATTTGAAAAAATTAACTTTAGATCTGAGGAATTATGTGGGACTTCAGCAATGTTTTGACATTGTAAACAATGGATTTGCGTATGACGCTTCACAGGAAATATAGGTAAGTATTCAAGAAAGTAATAACCGTAAGTGATGATCGAGTTAACACTATGTGTTTGCCCTCCACAACACGCACAACGGAGTTTATTTGTTGTTCCCAAACACAATGTCGATTCCCGATAATCCATATGCCAACCTGTTGTTTTTTTCTCCAGTTATTTTTATAGCATTCGTTTGTTTTTCAAACAAGTAGAAATACTAACATTTTCGTAGTTTATTCAAAAACAAGCCAAATCCCTATAATCGACAAACTTAAAAAAGCCATGAAGGTGAAATCAAACACTCTATTCTTGTTGATTTTTCTTGCTATCCACACACCTTTTGGCACTTTTATACTTAATAACTACACTTAAATAGATAATTGACTAATTAATGAGGTGTGTAATGGAAATGACAAAATGCATTCACATGGATGCCAACATATTACTTGGTATCGCCAATGATAAGTTACGTCATGAGTGCCAGAATTTACATAGCCTAGCTGCGATGATGGATGTTAACGAGCGGCAACTGGAGAATAGACTCGCTGAAATTGGTTTTCATTATGAACAAGGGTTAAACCAGTTTATGCCGGATATTTAACATTGGCATGATCAAAAAAATTAGTTAACAGAATTTCTTCAATAACAGTGAAATCTGACGGGATGCCTCTTGCCCAGTTGTTATTACTCTAATCTCTTATTATGCGTAACATTAAGTCTTTTAAAGAACATATCACTACAGTATATTGAAAACAGGCAGTGCCCAAAGTTATAAGGACATAGAATGATTCAATCACAATGCACGTCATGTCATCACATAGTTAAGAATAAAGTGCTTCATTGCCCAATGTGCAATGGAGGCATGAAGGTATTACAAGAAGATAAGGATAAACATTGCCCACGTTGCAACGTTCCATTAGAAATACATCCATATCGAAATTATGAATTAGACAAATGCAACAAATGCGATGGGCTGTGGTTACAGCCAGAAGAGTTCTCCGTGTTAACTTCTGAATTTGATGTATACCGCGATGATGCAAGTAACCCTAATTACTCACGTCCGGGTCTCCCTCGGTCTGAAAACTACTTACCCTGCGCTAACTGCCAAAAGATGATGACTCGTCGTAACTTCAAATTCATTTCAGGGGTACTGATTGATTCTTGTCTACATTGCGGTGTTTGGTTAGATAAAGGAGAGCTGCAAAGTATTCGAGACTTTATCGCTAGTGGTGGGTTAGATAAAGCTCAAGACAGTAAATTAGTAAAACACGAATTAAAAATGGAAGCGTTAGACGATCGGATCTCTGATCTAGAGTTAATGGAAAAAATGCTCAATAAATTCGATGTGAAGCGGATATTTTTTAGAGGGTTGTAGCTATAGCATTTATGTCGGGGTGCCGTCGAGCACCCTTGACAAATAACCAGATAAAAACCAACAAACTAAAAAGCATTTTTTCATAATGAAAACTTTCTAATTTAGTTAACTTATTAACGCCATTGCGGCAGTATCCGCAGCACGTTAGAGGAAAATAACACCGTTTCCCTCTAACAACTCCCTCGGTGCCCAACTCACTGAAGCATAAATCGCCCTGCTCACGTTCAATCGAACCAAATACGAAGAAACAAACAAGAAAAATTAAATGAATTTGAACGAAGCATAGATTCTGCTTTAACAAACGCTGAAATTAAGAAAAGTATTCAGGGGATGAACAGAGCACTGTATGCGCAAGAACTCACCTTCAGTGCTAGATATTCTTAACAGTATTATAACTAAAAAGTAATCTGTGCAACCGTTCTCTCTCATCTTCTATTTTTTACTCATACTTGGCATATGAAAAAAAATAAACTACGATAAAAATCGTAGTTATTGAAAAATTAACTATAAATCAATAAATATAACGATAAAAGGACGACAAACTATGAAACGATTAATCCTAATAATTTTATTGTCTATACCAAATCTAGCAGCGGCTGTAGATAGCAATATTTCAATCGGTAACACCATAAAAATTGAATCTGAAATACTCAAAGAACAACGCAGTATTCAAATCCATTTGCCTGATGCTTACCTCACCAGCAAAAATCGATTTCCAGTACTCTATCTTACCGACGGACCAGGTCATTTCAGTCATACAGTAGGTACGATGAACTTTCTCGCCGACAATGGTCGTATTCCACAAATGATCATTGTGGGTGTTGCAAATACAGACAGAACGCGTGATTTAACCCCAAAAATATTAATATCAAAAGATGAGCGATTTCAAAATGGTGGTGGCGCCGATAATTTTTTAGAATTTTTTGAGCAAGAATTAATCCCTTATATTGAAAAAAACTATCGCACTCAGCCTTATCGTGTCTTCAGTGGTCACTCATTCGGCGGGTTATTTGCTATAAACGCCTTTTTAACAAAACCACAATTGTTTAATGCTTATATTTCGGTCAGCCCAAGTTTATGGTGGGACGAACAACGCTTAATAGATGATGCTAAGACATTTTTTAATCATACAAAATCACTTGAACGTACTCTTTTTGTCACCATGGCCGCAGAAGGTGACAGAATGATCACACCTTACAACAATTTTGTTAACGTCGCTAAAGAAAACAACGTTGACGGCTTAATATTTGCCAACAAAGAATTTGATGATGAAGATCATGGTTCAACGGTATTGCGTAGCCAGTATTTTGGTCTAAAACAAGTATGGGATGGCTGGCTGATGCCCCGTGAAACTTTCACCCAAGGTTTAAGTGCAGTTCAAGCTCACTACAAAGGCATTTCTTCTAAATTTGGCTTTGATGTAAACATACCCGAAGGAGTGATTAACAATTTGGGTTACAACGCTTTAGGGAATAAAAATTTAGAGGATGCGCTAGAAATATTTACTTATAACGTAGAATTGTACCCGAATTCAGCCAATGTTTATGACAGTTTAGCCGATGCGCAAGAGAAAGTTGGTCAGCTAAATGAGGCTTATAAAAATTATTCAAAAGCATTGAAGATGGCTGCCCCAGATGACACAAATAAAGTAATTTTTGAAAAGAACAAAGAAAGAGTTGCTAAGCTTTTAGCAAGTGAAAGCATTACGATGGGCAAATAAAAACTAACGTTGTAGTGCCGTTTTTATTAATTATTTTTATTATTTAATATCTCTATCTTACATTATGGCTCCTTTTGGGAGCCATAATTTTTAGTAAATCTAAACGATAATGGTGATACATAAAGGAAGTGGCTAGCGAAGATTTGTTGATCTCATGACCTTAAATAGTTATACCACTTAGTCATCTCAGCAATGACAATATCAAGAAGAGAAGTTCAGAAAACCTAAAATATTTACCCTTTAAGCGTATCTGAACGTTAGCTCGATTATTGATGATGAATGAAAAACTAGATTTTTCTGCAGCTCCGAGGGTTTCCAAAGGGAGGCAGGAGGTAGTCTCCCTTTGGCTGCTGTTGCCGCCGAGACAATATAACTAAGATAAATAATATAATTTACAATAAAAGTATAAAAAACACCCTGTCTTCTTATTTGTAAACTCAATTTACATCAAAGAAACCCAATCACTTTGTTCATTGAAATTAAACAAGTATGCTCTCATCCGTTGTGTTAGGAATATTGTTATTAGCACTTGGGAAAATTAATAGAAATAAAATTAAAAAGGTAAACAATAACAGCGTGGAAGGCTCAGGTACTGATACTTGATCGATATCATTACTTATTTCATGAACAAAACTATATGCATTATTCTCAATGCCTGTACGAACAAAAGAGATTTGCTCTTCTGTGATAGTGCAACTATAAGCACAAGCAGAGTAATCCATAAAATTATTTGTAGCCCCTATACCGTAATCAAAATAATGATCTAAGCCTAAGTTATGCCCTAATTCGTGTATAAAAGTTACCATATTATCTGCATAATCACTAACCGAATTAACTAATACTCCGGCATATCCCAAGTATCCAAGTCCTAAAGAGAAAGTGTCAAATGATTGTTCAAAAAATGTAGGAACTGTCGTATATCCAGTAGGATCTTGCCCATAGCCTGCTAATGTGAAATAGTCATAAAAACGAGTATCTATGCTAGAGTTTTCAGGACGCGCATAATTGAGCACTTGAATATCACCAAAAACAATATCTAAGCCAACAACACTGAAAAAATCATCAGCATACTGTTCTAAATCACCATTTTCAATCATATCGACATCAGAGCAATCAATGCCATCAAAACAAACTTGATAGGTGTCTAAAATAATTTCGTGGGTGATCAACGAAGCGTACGCTTGATGAAACGTTGAAGCAAAAAACAACGCAACGGATAGAGCTACAGATTTATACATAATTAGTCCCTTAATTTTATGACTTTCGTCCAATAAACTTACTATAACAAAAGGAAAATCACGTGTCATGGTTATATATTAAAAAGCTACTCTTTTAACCAGAAATAATCACAAGCCATTGATTTTTTTTAGATAAGAACACATCTCTTCAATACCAGTTTTAATTAAAGGTATCGAACCATAACAGAGTTTTTATTTGTATCTGAACGTTAGCTCGATTATTGATCATTCATAAAAAACAACCTCCAAGTTCAAAAGCATTTTTCAGAATAAATACTTTCTAATTTAAATAACCTATTAACACCATTGCGGCGGTGGCCGCAGCACCCAGAGGGGCGTTACACGCCAAATGCCCCTCTGGACTCCCCGTGGCGCCCAATCAGCGGAAGACTTTGATAATGAACTAGCGTATGCCCCGATACCTGCCAATTTATCATCCATGAACAACGGCAGCCCTCGACATCCATGTCTCGGGTCGAGGCCTACCCTTGCTAGTTAATTATCAAACCGCTGAGATGGGAACAGGTGTAAACAGCCCCACTCATTTCTATAGCTTAACCGCAATAAACACCAAACCAGAAACAACGAAACTAATCACCAAACTTGAACGGAGCATTATTCTGCTTGAGCAAATGTCTGAAATTAAAAAACTTAATCACGTATTGCCATCATGGATGATGGCAAAGGCTCTGTGGCACAGGGATGTGCCATATGAGCCGATACGTCGATATTAAGGTTTTTAAGATCAGATATAACATTTGCTAGCAGCGCCGGGAGAGTCCAGAGAGGGGCCGGCGTTTGCCCCTTTCTGGGTGCCGTCGAGCACCCTCGACAATATAATGAAAATATAAAGCAATATTAGAAAGTATTTAACAAGAACAAATCAAACGATCTGACCCCATTGATTTCCTGAAAAATGTCTGAATGAATCATCAATATCAGCTATTGCTGGCAGGACGCCAGCAAAGTGAAGTAGCACATGGATGTGCTATCTGAACGTTAGCTCGAATATTAGTGATGAAAGAAGAAATACATTTTTCAGCAGCTCCGAGGGATTCCAAAGGGAGGCCGGAGGCAGTCTCCCTTTGGGTGTTGTCGCCACCGCGACAATATTATAAGAATGATTAACTAAACTAAAAAGTATTTTATGATAACCAATCAAACGCTCTAGCCTCATTTATTTTTACCATGACTGTATTAATTATCAGTATTAACAATAAAGTTCTGCCATGACAATATGTTACTAAAATATTGTTAAATAAATCGGAAAAACGAATGGAAGCAATAAACAAGCTTGAGCTTCATTATTATTTTGATGATGATAGTCATGATATCGATGCGATAACAAGAAATAAGTGTGAAGCAGAGCTATTAGCAATAATATCCGAAGTCGCCACATTATTAGATATTAAAACAAGACTAATATCAGAAATACCTCTTGAAGGCGGCTTTAAAGATAAATGGAAAGCACTAGGCGAAAACTCTCAACAGCTTCAAGTTATTTTAATGGCAGTAGGCTTAGTAACAACAATATACTTTACTTATGATCCCGAAGGTGATGCTCGTACTAAAGAGCTCGAGCAGTTACAAATACAAGAACTTAAAATGAAGCTGCAGCAAATAAACTCATCTGACAATATTAACGATCTTGCCAAGGTAACCGCAAAAAAATTATCTAAAAATTTAAAGATAACAAAACGAAAATCTAATTTTTATACTCATCTAAATAATGACCCTAAAGTTAAGAGTATAAGTATCAGTGCACTTGATAATAAAGATAACCCATTTTCCCAAGAAAAAATCATAGACCGAAGAGCATTTAGAGAGTTTATTCTTAGTACTAATAAATTGAGAGCAGAAGAGGATGATAATGCACAAATAGAGCTTATATCACCAGTATTAAAAGATGGTAATTATAAGTGGAAAGGAATATATAAAGATCAAACAATTAGCTTTAATATGCATGATCAAAAATTCAAAGAATCTATTTTTATTGATGGCTTAAATTTTCACGCGGGTACAAGCATAAACTGTGTATTAAGAATTAATCGAGAGCTAGATGAAATTGGAGAAGTAAAAATTAAAGGGTATTCTGTCCCCACAGTTATTGAAGTACTAGATGGTCAATCTCCTCATGAAACACCACAGGGCAAGGCGCATAGGCATGCTAAATCTATGTATGACAAACAAAGGGATATGTTTGTTTAAAACAAAAAACCCGCCTGATGGCGGGTTTTAAATATCATTTCAAAAGAAACGCTAGTTGCTTACCAACCCGCTTTCTCTTTAAGTGCTTCACCGATATCCGCTAAAGAACGAACCGTTTTAACACCAGCAGCTTCTAATGCAGCAAATTTCTCGTCAGCTGTACCTTTACCACCAGCAATGATAGCACCAGCATGGCCCATACGCTTACCTGGAGGAGCAGTAACACCAGCAATGTAAGAAACTACCGGCTTAGTAACATTTGCTTTAATGTACTCAGCTGCTTCTTCTTCTGCTGTACCACCAATTTCACCGATCATTACGATCGCTTCAGTTTGGTCGTCATTTTGGAACATTTCCAATACGTCAATGAAGTTAGTACCTGGGATTGGGTCACCACCAATACCAACACACGTTGATTGACCAAAACCAGCATCCGTTGTTTGCTTAACGGCTTCATAAGTTAACGTACCTGAACGAGATACGATACCTACTTTACCTGGCTTGTGGATGTGACCTGGCATGATACCAATCTTAGTTTCGCCCGGCGTGATAACACCAGGACAGTTAGGACCGATCATACGAACGCCAGTTTCTTCAAGCTTCACTTTAACGTCAAGCATGTCTAACGTTGGAATACCTTCAGTAATAGTCACGATTAATTCAATACCTGCATCAATCGCTTCTAAAATAGCATCTTTACAAAATGGTGCCGGTACGTAGATAACTGTTGCAGTTGCGCCAGTTGCTTCTACCGCTTCACGTACTGTGTTAAATACTGGTAAACCTAAGTGAGTTTGACCGCCTTTGCCTGGTGATACACCACCAACCATTTGCGTACCGTATTCGATCGCTTGCTCTGAGTGGAAAGTACCTTGACCACCAGTGAAACCTTGACAGATAACTTTAGTATCTTTGTTAATTAATACAGACATTATTTGCCCTCCGCAGCAGCAACTACTTTAGTAGCAGCGTCAGTTAATGATTCAGCAGCGATAATGTCTAAGCCTGAGTTAGCTAACACTTCACGACCTGCTTCAGCGTTTGTACCTTCAAGGCGAACAACCACTGGTACTTCAACACCTACTTCTTTAACCGCACCGATAATACCTTCAGCGATCATGTCACAACGCACGATACCACCGAAAATGTTTACCAATACTGCTTTAACGTTGTCATCAGAAAGGATGATTTTGAATGCTTCTGATACACGTTCTTTCGTTGCGCCACCACCTACATCAAGGAAGTTAGCTGGCTTGCCGCCGTGTAAGTTAACGATATCCATGGTACCCATTGCAAGGCCAGCACCGTTAACCATACAACCTACGTTGCCGTCTAATGCTACGTAGTTTAATTCCCACTGCGCTGCATGTGCTTCACGCTCATCTTCTTGAGATGGATCGTGCATTTCACGGATTTTTGCTTGACGGTATAACGCATTTGAATCAACGCCAATTTTGCCGTCTAAGCAGTGTAAGTTACCTGCGTCAGTAATAACTAACGGGTTGATTTCTAATAAGGCGAAATCGTGATCGATAAACATGTTACCTAAGCCCATGAAGATTTTTACAAATTGCTTCATTTGTGTTGGGTTTAAGCCAAGTTTGAAACCTAATTCACGCGCTTGATACGCTTGAGGACCTACTAATGGGTCAATCGCTGCTTTGTGGATCAAGTGTGGTGTTTCTTCAGCAACAGTTTCGATGTCAACACCGCCTTCTGTTGAAGCCATGAATACAACACGACGAGTACCACGGTCAACAACCGCGCCTAAATATAGTTCGTTCGCGATATCAGTACAGCTTTCTACTAAAATTTTAGCAACTGGCTGACCATTCGCATCTGTTTGGTAAGTCACTAAGTTCTTACCTAACCAGTTTTGTGCGAATTCTTTGATTTCGTCTTTGGTTTTAACTAGCTTAACACCGCCAGCTTTACCACGGCCACCGGCGTGAACCTGTGCCTTAACAACCCACATATCGCCGCCAATTTTATCAGCAGCTTCCGCAGCTTCTTGAGGTGTATCGCAAGCGAAACCTTCAGAAACTGGTAAACCATATTCAGCGAATAATTGTTTCGCTTGATACTCATGCAAATTCATGGTGTTTTATCCATTTATCTGTAGATGAAAATGACAGTAACTAAATAAAAGCTACCACCATCGAAAAAAGTTGACCGATTATAGTACAAAAGCTCTAAAGAGCAAACCCCTTGAAGCTTATACTATAGTCTAGATCATTATTTTTTTGAGTAATTTGATTAATAATAATGAAAGTTTAACAAATACCTTACATCTGTATTGACTTATATGTTTATCTTTGCAGTTTGAATAATTATCCAACAGTAAAAATCAAATTGCGTTAAATTTGCATGCAGCCACCACTGTCTACACCACAAGAAATTACACAATAACTCGCTCCTTCTTGCAAAGGCATTTGAGCTGGTATGGCAACGTCAATCAGCTTAGTATTTAAAACAACGTTGAATATAAGATACCTGCACCAATTGCCATTGACAGCACAACAACTAAAAAAGCAACTATCATGGTATTTTTAAACAATGACTTTAGTAATATCACTTCCGTTAAGCTTGCCCCTGCACTACCAATAATTAATGCCATAACCGCTCCTAATCCCATGCCCATAGAAACGAGCACTGAACTGAGCGGTATCATTGCAGAAGCTCTAACGTACAAAGGAATACCAATCACGGCAGCAATAGGAATAGCCAGTAAGTTATCTTTACTGGCAACACTGGCAATAAATTCAGCCGGGACAAAACCATGAATAACAGCGCCCACTGTGATACTTACCGCTAAATAAGGCAGCACAGCCTTAAAGTCTTTCCAAGTGCTTTGCCAAATGCTAAGCCATTTCGAAACAATGGGTTTTGCCTGAGCACATTGACTCGCACAATTTGTTGATGCAGGCGCCAGATACGCTTCAGATTTGACATAACGTTCAAAACCAAGTTGCTCTAAGGTAAAGCCAGCCGCGATCGAAACAACAACCGCTACAGCAAAATAAAATAACGCCACTTGCCAGCCAAAGGTGACAGCAAATAGCCCTAACACGATTGGATTTAACAAAGGGCTGGCAAATAAAAACACTAGCATAGGCCCAAACCCTGCTTTTGCTCGTAATAACCCTTTTAAAAAAGGAATGGTAGAGCAAGAGCAAAACGGCGTGATCGCGCCAAGAAAAACAGCAACCACATAGCCTTTGCCATTTTAACTACTTAGTATCGCCTTGATTTTGTTTGGCGAAATATAGTGCTGCAACACACCAACTAGATAACTAATAGCTAAAAAAAGCACCGTTAACTCTACGGCAAGAAAAACAAACATATTTAATGTACTGCTCACAGATTCATTCATCACAACGACCAATTCCATACTTCTAGATTTTTCGAATTATATAATTACATTTGCTTATTGCAAGTTATTTCTAGTAATATCGAAATATAGATATGAATTTTGAGATTTTTGATGGATATCGACAGCATTGCAAAAGCACTTAAAGAACTTGGTCATCCAACACGATTAGCTATTTTTCAACGATTAGTGAAATCAGGAACCAATGGTTTACCGGTAGGTGTGATACAAGAACAATTAAACATTCCAGCGTCAACATTGTCACATCATATATCAGGGCTAGTCTCTGCTCAATTGATCAAGCAGCGTCGAGAAAGCCGTACCTTATACTGTGTGGTAGAATATCAAAGGCTTAAACAAGTGCTCGGTTTTCTTCAGGATGAATGCTGTGCTGATGAACAAGCCGCAACTAAGTAGAAGTATTTCAGCAATAAAAAAAGCCGCTATTTAGCGGCTTTTATTAACGAGCTATCACTTAACGATTATACGTCTAATAATAAACGTGTTGGATCTTCAAGTAACTCTTTAATTGTTACTAAGAAGCCAACAGACTCTTTACCATCAATCAAACGGTGGTCATAAGACAATGCTAGATACATCATAGGTAAAATTTCTACCTTACCATCAACCGCCATTGGACGATCTTGGATTTTATGCATCCCTAAAATAGCCGTTTGTGGTAGGTTAATAATCGGTGTTGAGATTAATGAACCAAATACGCCACCATTAGTAATAGTGAAGTTACCACCTTGCATGTCTTCCATGCTCAATTTACCATCACGACCTTTGATCGCTAGCTCTTTAATACCTTTTTCAATCCCTGCCATGCTTAACTGATCAGCATCACGAAGAACTGGAGTTACTAGACCACGAGGCGTAGACACGGCAATCGAGATATCAAAGAAGTTGTGATAAACAATATCATCGCCATCAATAGAAGCGTTAACTGCAGGGAAACGTTTTAATGCTTCCGTTACCGCCTTCACATAGAACGACATAAAGCCTAAACGTGTGTCATGAGTTTTCTCAAATACGTCTTTGTATTGCTTACGTAAGTCCATGATTGGCTTCATGTTAACTTCATTGAAAGTCGTTAACATCGCCGTTGAATTTTTCGCTTCTAATAAGCGGTTAGCAATAGTTTTACGTAAACGCGTCATAGGTACACGTTTTTGAGTACGTTCACCTAACGCTGCTGATGCTTGTGCTGCTGGCGCTGGTGCTTCAGCTTTTGGTGCTGATTTTGGCTTATTAGCTACTGCTTCAACATCTTCTTTAGTAATGCGTCCACCTTTACCTGAGCCAGTAACGTCACTCGCGGTTAAGCCTTTTTCGGTCATTAATCGACGAACAGACGGGCTAGCTAATTCATCTGCACTTACAGCATCTTCAGCTGAAGACGCTGGTGCAGCAGAAGCGCTTGCGCTACCACCGGCAATTAGTTCAGCAATTTTTTGCTGACCTAACACTGTATCACCTTCACCGTGTTCAATTTTACCCATCACACCATCAGCAGTAGCAGGCACTTCTAATACCACTTTGTCAGTTTCAATATCAACCAACACTTGATCGCGAGATACTGCATCACCTTCGGCAACATGCCAAGTAGCAACGGTTGCATCAGCAACTGACTCAGGTAATACCGGTACTAAAATATCAAGAGTTTCGCCACCTGTTGATGCTGCTGGAGCGTCTTCTTTTGGTGCTGACTTTTCTTGAGCTGCTGTACCTTCAGTAAGAATGGCGATTACTTGTTCACCTAAAACAGTTGCCCCTTCTTCTTGTGAGATCTCAGTGATCACACCATCAACAGTTGCAGGTACTTCAAGTACCACTTTATCTGTTTCAATATCAACAAGTACTTGATCGCGTGATACGCTATCACCTACTTGAACATGCCAAGTAGCTACTGTTGCATCAGCAACTGATTCGGGTAAAACAGGAACCTTAATTTCGGTTGTCATTCAATTATTCCTTACAATCTTTTAGCCACATAATATGGTTTATTCAACGGTTAGCGCTTCATTTACTAACGCTTGTTGTTCTTTAACATGGACAGACATATAGCCGACAGCCGGCGCTGCAGATGCCTTACGGCCAGCATATGTCAAATAAGTACCTTCAGGGATCATCGCTCTAAAATGGTGCTGTGAACAGTACCAAGCACCTTGGTTTTGCGGTTCTTCCTGACACCAAACAAATTGCTTAACATGTTGGTATTGCTCCAACTCTTTCTTAAATTCTTCTTCTGGGAACGGGTAAAGTTGTTCCACACGAATAATCGCAATATTGTTTAATTCTCTCTTACGACGTTGTTCAAGTAGTTCGTAATAAACCTTACCACTACAAAAAACAACGCGTTCAACGTCTTTTGGATTAATATCATCAATTTCACCGATAACATTATGAAAAACGCCCGAAGCCAAGTCTTCTAATGAAGAAACAGCAGCTGGATGACGTAATAATGATTTAGGTGACATAACCACTAATGGACGACGCATTGGGCGTACCACTTGACGGCGTAACATATTAAACACTTGTGCTGGTGTTGATGGAATACACACTTGCATATTGTGATCAGCACACAGCTGTAAATAACGTTCTAAGCGCGCAGATGAATGTTCCGGACCTTGTCCTTCATATCCATGAGGTAATAACATAGTTAAGCCACATAAACGGCCCCACTTTTGTTCACCTGAAGAAATGAACTGATCAAAAACCACTTGTGCGCAGTTTGCAAAGTCACCAAATTGGGCTTCCCAAATCGTTAAACCAGCTGGTTCTGCCGTGGTATAACCATATTCAAACGCAAGCACAGACACTTCAGACAACACCGAATCATGAACATCAAAAGGCCCTTGCCCTTCTCGTACATTTTTTAACGGCATGTATTGTGAAGAATCGTCCTGATTATGAAGCACAGCGTGGCGATGGAAGAATGTACCACGACCCGCATCTTGACCCGTGATACGAACACGTTGGCCTTCATCTACAATAGTCGCGTAAGCTAGATTTTCCGCAAAGCCCCAATCAAGTAACTTCTCGCCTTTTGCCATTTTAACACGGTCATCATATATCTTTTTAACACGTGAATGGACGGTATGCGATTCAGGATAGCTTGAGATACTCTCTGCCAACGCTTTTAATTTATCTAATGGTAGAGATGCATCATAAGCATCATCCCAGTCATGACCAAGATAAGGAGTCCAATCGACTGAATGCTCTGTCATCGGGCGCCACTGTTCAACAGTGCACTGACCTTCATCAAGCAGTTTTCGGTAGTATTCAACTAATTCTTTGGCTTTCGATTCAGGTATTGAACCTTCACTGTTTAGACGTTCCATATACAGCTGACGAGGCGTTGGGTGCTTTTTCACCTTCTGATACATTAACGGCTGCGTCGCATTTGGCTCATCTGCTTCGTTATGTCCGTGACGACGGTAACAAACAAGATCGATAACCACATCACGCTTAAAGGTATTACGGTAATCTAGTGCGATTTGGGTTGCTAAAACAACCGCTTCAGGATCATCGCCATTCACATGAAGAATTGGTGCCTGTACCATTTTAGCTATATCGGTACAGTACTCACCACTGCGCGTATCTTGCGGGTTTGAAGTAGTAAAGCCAACTTGGTTGTTCACTACAATACGAATAGTACCACCCACTTTAAATGCACGCGCTTGTGACATATTAAAGGTTTCTTGTACTACCCCCTGACCAGCGATAGCAGAATCACCATGAATGGTAACCGGTAACACTAAGTCGCCCTGATCACATTCACGTCTGTCTTGACGAGCTCGAACTGAGCCAATCACGACAGGGTTAACAATTTCAAGATGAGAAGGGTTAAAAGCGAGCGCTAGATGCACATTACCGCCTGGTGTCACAAAGTCAGATGAATAACCTTGGTGGTATTTCACATCACCAGAGCCTAACACTTCATCTGTTTTACCAGCAAATTCATCAAATAGTTTATTCGGGTTTTTGCCCATGACATTAACAAGCACATTCAGACGACCACGGTGAGCCATACCAAAGACAACTTCTTTAGTGCCATGAGTGCCTGCACGCGTAATTAACTCTTTCAGCATTGGAATTAAGGCATCGCCACCTTCTAGTGAAAAGCGCTTAGCCCCTGGGAATTTAGCCCCAAGGTATTTTTCCAAGCCATCAGCAGCAATCAAGCCTTTAAGTACTTCTTCTTTTTCAGTCACAGACATTTTTGCTTGTGACTGCACTGATTCAAGGCGATTTTGGATCCAGCGCTTTTCATCAGTCGAAGTAATATGCATATACTCAGCACCAATAGAGCCAGTATACGTTTTCTGCAACGCTTTGAATAAATCGCCTAACTTCATGGTCTCTTGACCGACGGCAAAAGAGCCTACATTAAACTCTTTGTCAAAATCGTTTTCAGATAACTCATGATGCGACAGTTGCAAATCACGTACTTTCTCACGCTGCCAAATCCCTAGCGGATCTAAATTAGCGTTTTGATGACCGCGAAAACGGAATGCATTAATGAGTTGCAATACTTTAACTTGTTTTGCATCACCACCAGCCGATACGACCACGGTTTTATGGGCTTCTTTTGCAAGTTCTCTGAATTCTTCTCGGATTTCTGAGTGACGATATTCAACATCAGCACCCTCAATCTTAGGCAGTTGCTGAAAGACTTCACGCCACTCTGCCGACACAGATTGCGAGTTATCGAGGTAAGATTCGTACAATTCTTCAATATAAGCAGTATTTGCACCGCTTAAATGGGAAGACTCTAGCCAAGCCTTCATTACACCTTCTGGCATTGCCTGTTCCTTTATGGGATATAAGCCATAAAAAATTAAATAATAATTATTCGCACGTAAATTAGACTATTGGCTAATTGCATCAATGCAAACAACAACTACACCGAATAAAGAAATAGCAGAACACTGACAATGTGCTCTGCTATTTAGTTTTATACTGCGCGAGAAAGTAACATTGACTTAATATGGCCAATGGCTTTCGTTGGGTTCAATCCTTTCGGACAAACATCCACACAGTTCATGATACCGTGACAACGGAATACGCTATAGGCATCTTGTAAATCATCTAACCGTTCTTCAGTTGCAGTATCACGACTATCGATTAAAAAACGATAGGCATGTAATAAACCTGCAGGACCGATAAACTTATCAGGGTTCCACCAGAAAGATGGACAAGACGTTGAACAACAAGCACACAAGATACACTCATAAAGACCATCTAAGTGCTCACGTTCTTCAGGAGACTGCAGATGTTCACGTGCAGGCTGTTCTTTACCATCATTAATTAAGTACGGCTTAATTTTCTCATACTGATTATAAAACTGAGTCATATCAATAATTAAATCACGTACTACCGGTAACCCTGGTAATGGACGTAACACAATTTTATTCGCTTTTAACTCAGATAATGGCGTGATACATGCTAAACCATTTTTGCCGTTCATATTTAAACCATCAGAACCACACACACCTTCACGGCATGAGCGACGGAATGATAACGTTGAGTCTTGCTCTTTTAATAAGATCAAGGCATCAAGTACCATCATGTCAGAACCTTCAGGAATTTCTAATTCGTAGTCCTTCATGTAAGGTGCATTATCAACATCTGGGTTGTAACGGTAAATCGAAAAAACTTGTTTCATCAAGAATGCTCCTTAGTATGTACGAGCTTTCGGAGGGAAAGCTTCACGGTGAACAGGTGCCATATTAACGCCACGTTTTGACATATCTTCAGTCTGTGGAGAATAAATAGAATGACATAACCAGTTCTCATCATCACGCTCAGTGAAATCTTGGCGTGCATGAGCCCCGCGAGATTCAGTACGGAAGTTAGCCGCTTTAGCTGAACAGTACGCTGTTTCCATCAAGTTATCTAACTCTAAACACTCAATACGCTGAGTGTTAAATTCAGAAGACTTGTCGTCAAGCTTGGCATGTTGTAAACGCTCACGAATTTCCGTTAACTCTTTCATACCTTGAGCCATTGCTTCACCTTCACGGAATACCGAGAAGTTCATCTGCATACATTGTTGTAAATCTTTACGAATTTGTACCGGATCTTCACCAGAAGTAGAAGATTCCCAACGATTAAAACGTGCTAACGCTGCATCAATATCAGATTCAGAAGCATCGCGTCCGCTTTCGGTATCATTTAAGTATTTACCTAAGAAGTTACCCGCTGCACGACCAAATACCACTAAATCAAGTAATGAGTTACCACCTAAACGGTTAGCACCGTGAACTGATACGTTCGCAATTTCACCAACGGCAAATAAACCTTCAATAATGGTGTCTTCACCCGTTTCAGGATTAAAGCTAATTGCTTGACCATTAACATTACATGGCACACCACCCATTTGGTAGTGACATGTAGGAATAACAGGAATTGGCTCTTCCGCTGGATCAACATGTGCAAATGTCTTAGATAAATCACATACGCCAGGCAAACGTTGATTTAACGTTTCACGACCTAAATGATCTAACTTCAGTTTAATGTGTGGACCCCAAGGACCGTCACATCCACGACCTTCACGGATCTCAGTCATCATTGAACGCGCAACTACGTCACGACCAGCAAGGTCTTTAGCATTTGGTGCATAACGTTCCATAAAGCGCTCGCCATCTTTATTTAATAGATAACCACCTTCACCACGACAACCTTCAGTTACAAGTACACCTGCACCTGCAATACCCGTTGGATGGAATTGCCACATTTCCATATCTTGCATTTGAACGCCAGCACGAAGCGACATACCAACACCATCACCAGTATTAATATGAGCATTAGTTGTTGACGCGAAGATGCGACCTGCACCACCAGTAGCAAGTACTGTTGCACGTGCTTTAAAGTAGCAGACTTCACCCGTTTCAATACAAATAGCGGTTGTACCCACAACATGACCATCGTCATTTTTAACTAGGTCTAGTGCGTACCACTCAGAGAAAACGTTGGTTTTATTTTTAACGTTTTGTTGATAGAGACAATGCAACAAGGCATGACCGGTACGGTCAGCAGCTGCGGCAGTACGAGCAGCTTGCTCACCACCGAAGTTTTTCGATTGACCACCAAATGGACGCTGATAAACTTTACCGTTTTCGAAACGAGAAAATGGCAAACCCATTTTTTCAAGTTCAATAATGGACTCTGGGCCAGTTTTACACATGTATTCGATCGCATCTTGGTCACCGATATAATCAGAACCTTTCACGGTATCGTACATATGTTGTTCCCAGTGGTCTTCATGGGCGTTACCTAACGCAACAGTAATACCGCCTTGCGCAGAAACCGTATGAGAACGAGTTGGAAAAACTTTCGAAATCAAGGCACATGATTGGCCAGACTCTGAAATTGCTAATGCAGCGCGCATACCAGCGCCACCGGCGCCAATTACAATGGCGTCAAATTCACGAACAGGTACGCTCATTTACACACCCCACACAGTTAAAAAGCCAGTTACTAAATAAGCTAATAAAGTAACCGCAAATAAAAATTGTAAAACACCGCGGAAAAACGCAGGTTTAACGTAATCAGATAACACTTGCCAGATACCGATCCATGCATGAATCAGCAAGGCAAACAATGCAACAATAGTGAATATTTTAGTGCAAATATTCGCAAAAAAGCCTTGCCATAACTCATAAGTTACGTCAGGCGTTGTAACAAAAAAGCCAAGAATATAAAAAACATAAAGAGCAAGTACCACGGCACTTGTTCTAATAAGAATAAAGTCATGTACGCCGCTACGGCCTACAGTTGCTGCATTATTTACCATAAGTTTACTCCTACAACGATGGTTAGAATCAACCAAAGAGCTAGCACTAGTTTAGCGGTTGCGTTACCAGAACTGAGTTCTTCAAAATGCCCCATATCCATCAATAAATGACGAATACCACCTAAAACGTGGTAGATAAGAGCGGAAGTAATACCGATGATAATCAGTTTGAAGAATACACCATCAAGTAATGACTCGACTTGTGCGAATCCTTCAGCAGAAGATAAAGATAATGAAAGTGTCCACAATAAAATACCAATAGCAAATACCATAATGACACCAGAAATACGGTGCAAAATAGACACATTTGCCGCTGGATGCATTTTAATTGTAGTTAGGTCTAGATTTACAGGACGTTGTTTTTTCACGATTTCGCCTAAGAGCTCAAAGAGCCTTCAACTTTTTTTTTATTGTCACCCAAAAATAATTTGTATGAGCAACCCCCCAAGGATCTTAGTAGATATTCACGAAACATAAAGATGTTAGGCAAACAAATCCTAGATCACCGTGATTATATCGCCCTAAATTTTTAATTACAATTTTCTTAATCGACAAATTTGTTGCTATTTTAAAGGCTTGCGTATGTTTTTTGACCTATAACAAAAAAACATGTGACTTTAGTCTAATCTTATAACATTTGAATTGACTTTTAGGGGGTGTTTTGCAGTAGAATAGCGCGCAGTTTTATATTCATAAAAACTGATTAACTTTGCAAAATGTAATTTTCAAAGTTCTTCAGCAATCGAATTTGATAGGGGTAAAACATATGGCTGATTCAAAAGCCTCTCTTAGTATTGATGGCAAAGTAATTGCTGAGCTACCAATTCTTTCTGGTACAGCAGGCAATGACGTAATTGACATTCGCACCTTAGGCGGCGCAGGCTACTTCACTTATGATCCGGGCTTTTTAGCGACAGCTTCTTGTGAGTCGGCTATAACATTTATTGATGGTGGTAAAGGGATACTACAACACCGAGGTTATGCAATAGATGACTTAGCTAAGCAAGCTGATTATCTTGAAGTTTGCTATATCCTACTTAATGGTGAAGCACCTTCAAAAGAACAATACGAAGAATTTAAAAACATCATCACTAACCATACTATGGTGCATGAAAAATTAGTTCACTTCTTCCAAGGTTTCTTACCAGATGCCCACCCAATGGCAATGGTTTGTGGCGTTGTAGGTGCACTTTCATCTTTCTACCACAGTGATTTGGATATCAATGATGCTGAGCAGCGTATGCGCAGTGCTCATCGCCTGATTGCTAAAATGCCGACTATTGCAGCAATGGCATACAAATACAGCATGGGACAACCATTTGTTTATCCGCGTAATGATTTAACTTACGCTGAAAACTTTTTACATATGATGTTCTCAGTTCCTGCTGAAGAATATAAAGTTAGCCCAGTACTTGCTCGTGCAATGGATCGTATCTTCACTCTTCACGCAGATCACGAACAAAATGCATCGACATCAACCGTACGATTAGCAGGTTCTTCTGGTGCAAACCCATACGCATGTATCGCAGCCGGCGTGGCTTCTCTATGGGGTCCTGCTCATGGTGGTGCCAATGAAGCATGTTTAACTATGCTTGAAGAAATTGGTTCGCTTGACCGTGTTGATGAGTTTGTAGCAAAAGCAAAAGATAAGAACGACCCATTCCGACTAATGGGTTTTGGTCACCGTGTTTATAAAAACTTTGACCCACGTGCTACCGTTATGCGCGAAACATGTCATGAAGTATTAAAAGAGTTAGGCATTAAAGATCCATTACTTGATGTTGCCATGGCCCTTGAAAAAGTTGCATTGGAAGACCCATACTTCATTGAGAAGAAACTCTACCCGAATGTAGACTTCTACTCAGGCATTATTTTAAAAGCCATTGGTATTCCTACCAACATGTTTACCGTGATCTTTGCGATGTCTCGTACTGTCGGTTGGATCTCTCACTGGGATGAGATGCTAGGTCAACCAGGACAAAAAATTGGTCGTCCTCGTCAAAACTATATCGGTGATATTAACCGAGAGTTTGTACCACTGAAAAATAGATAAATGATCAATGACTGAAAAAAGGCAGCATTAGCTGCCTTTTTTGTTTCTTTTTCAAACACACATTTGAACTATTTACTCAAATAACTATTCAATTTTTATTTATATAATTACTGATAAATTTTTATCTAATTTTTATCTAATTTTTATCTAATTTTTATCAGAATATAACAGTCCAATCTGACACGAAATTCAGCTAATTTTACCTAAATATATTATGCGCTACTGCCCTTTTATTTGATCAGTCGGTATAATGGTTATTTTGCAATTTTCAAGTAGTAAACATGTCACAATATCAATTACGTTTTGGCGGTATCAGTCGGTTATATGGACAAACCGGTGCACAAATATTAAAAGATTCTCATTTTTGCGTAATAGGTATTGGTGGTGTTGGCTCATGGGTTGCTGAAGCCCTAGCTCGTTCAGGTATTGGCACGATAACCCTTATCGATCTTGATGATATTTGCACCACCAATATCAACCGACAAATTCATGCGCTTTCAACAACGATAGGCGAAAGTAAAGTTGAGGTAATGGCAGAGCGTATCAAGCAAATAAACCCTGAATGTGTGGTTCATTGTGTTGAGGACTTTGTTACTCAAGAAAACCTAGTCGAGCTTATGTCTGCTCATTATGACTACGTTATTGATGCCATTGACTCTGTAAAAATAAAATCAGCGATCATTGCCTACTGTAAGCGAAACAAACTCCCGATAATCACTGTTGGCGGCGCTGGCGGACAAAGTGATCCAAGTCAAATCCAACTGAGTGATTTAAGCCAAACCTATCAAGATCCCTTGTTATCTAAAGTACGAAATCAGTTACGTCGCGAATATCAGTTTTCACGCAATACCAAGAGAAAGTTTGGCATTGACGCAGTATTTTCAACGGAGCAATTAATGTACCCTGATAGCTCAGGTGAAGTGTGTCATGCCAAGCAAACGCAAGAGGGGACTATGCGTTTAGATTGTAGTGGTGGTTTTGGTGCTGCAACTCATGTAACCGCAAGTTTTGCGTTCTTTGCCGTTGGCAAAGCAATTAACAAATTACTTCACAAACAAAAACTCAAGCAAGCAAAAACCGATAACAAAAGTTAGCTAACCGATAACTTAATTTTTTCAACAATCGCCAGCAATCCATTGCCCCTTGAAGGGCTTAAATGGCTGAGTAAGCCGAGTTTTTCAAAATATGCTTGAATATCAAAATGCTGGATCTGCTCAGCTGTTTTATTATTAAAGGCAGCAAAAGTGATCTTCATCAAACCTCGAATGATCTTAGCATCGCTATCCCCCTGGAGCAGATAACGTCCATCAGCATTTTTACTGATGTCCAACCATGCTTCACTTTCACAGCCAGCTACCAGTCTTTGTTCAGTGCGTAGGCTTTTATCCATCCGGTGAAAATTTTTGCCCAACAACATAAGGTGTCGATGTTTACTGTCCCAACTTTGCTGTTGACTAAAAATCGACACCATATATTCAATATCATCGTCAGATGCATGACTTTCCTGTGTGTTGGCAACAAGGGGAACTGTTTGCGTAGTTTGTGACTCTAAAATCAGTGCTTTTAAGCAATTAACTAGATAATCAACTTCATCAAATGTGTTGTAGGCTGCTAACGAAACTCTCAAACAACCATTGATAGCCAAATAGTCCATCAAAGGCATCGCACAATGATGCCCCGCCCTGACAGCAACGCCTTTACTATCAAGCGCTGCGGCAACATCTTGTTGATGAAAGCCGCTCAAGTTAAACGAAAATAAAGGGATATCAGGGCACTGCTTAACCAGAAATTGAACAGAGCCAATTTGGGCAAGTTGTTGATAGCAATACGCAGTAAGCGTTTTTTTATAAGTAAGTTGCTGCTCCAAGTTCTGCGATAAAATAAACTTGATCGCTTCAGTAAACGCAATACAACCGGCAATATTGGGGGTACCGGCTTCAAATTTAAATGGTAATTCATTAAAAGTCGTGCCAGCAAAGCTGACTTTTTTAATCATCTCGCCGCCAAATTGGTAGGGCGACATTTGAGCTAGGAGCGCTTGTTTACCATATAAAACGCCGACACCTGTTGGCCCATAAAGTTTATGAGCAGAAAAAACATAGAAATCGCAATCAAGTTGCTGCACATTAACTTCGGTATTGGCTATCGCTTGGGCACCGTCAATCAGAGTTAACGCACCAACGCTCTTGGCTTTAGTTATGATGGTTTCTATTGGGTTAAACTTACCGATGACATTTGACAAATGGCTACAACAAACGATCTTGGTTTTTTCCGTGATATGACTATCTAGCTGATGAACATCGATCACCCCTGATTCATTTAACGGTAATACCTTGATGTTAGCACCAACCTTTTCAGCCACCACTTGCCAAGGGACGATATTGGCATGGTGCTCAGCATAACTTAGCACAATTTCATCACCAGCTTGTAATTGTTCAAGCCCCCATGATTGAGCAACTAAATTAATACTTTCAGTCGTACCTTTGGTCCAAATAATCTCTTTAACTGAACGCGCGTTAATAAAGCGTTGAACTTCCACTCTTGCCTGTTCAAAAAGCTCAGTTGCACGTTGGCTCAAATAATGAGAACCACGATGGACATTAGCATTATAAGTTAAATAATAATCATGCTCAGCGTCGATCACAGATAATGGCTTTTGCATGGTGGCCGCATTATCAAAATACACTAAATGATATTGTTCGAAAGTTGTTGTAAGGATGGGGAAATATTGACGAAACTGGTTAACATCAAATGTTTTCATATCAATTAGTTAGTTAAAAGATCGGAGTAAAAGTGAGTTTATTATACCTAAATTAGGCAAAAATATTGAGGTAAAGATGAATTTCTTATTATGTGTTCTCAGGCAAAATCAGCTATAACTTATAGATGGTATTAAGAGGGAAAGTAGTATGCCTTTATTTTCATGGTTTATTGGCAACCAAAAAGCCAAACGGACAACGAACAAAAATTCTCAACTTCAAATTACGCAATCAGCATTCAATCAAAGCACCATGTGGCCAATAGCAAAAGTAAGACGAAATACACTAGTTAAACAACAAGAATATACTCAATCAAGTAAAAATAAATCTGCCAACGCACAACCACAGTTAAAAGAAAAAGAAAGTTAATTGTTCTGTCAATCGTCTATTGATTGAGCAATTTCAATATTTCTATGGAAACTTGGCATTAAAAACTTTTCAGGTGCAGCTTGCAGTAACTGATAATACAGCTCAGGTAGTTCCAGTTCATGATGTGCAAGTTTGGTTAAATTGGATATCGGCTTGAACGCTTGTAATTTCGCCGCTTGTTCATGAAAAGGTTGACGTTCAGCGCATGTACGAGTTTTAAACAAGCCAACCTTGCCTTGAAATTCTGTTGGCGTACCTAACTGCCAATAGCCATCTTTTGCCGTTAAAATCGGCGTATCATCATTTATAAGATGAAACCAAGGCAGTTGCTGTAACACTTTGCGCCTAACCGCTGATTTATCGCCTGTCAGGCTTGCAGGTAATACCACAACATTATGTGAAAAACTTGCCTGCTGTTCTACCATACATTTTGCGTGATTTTGCGGTAAAGGATATTCATCAATAAAACCAAGTAAGTGAGCAATTTCATGCATAAACACTGAAAACTTATCATGTCGATCTAAATACATGATGCCATGATTAACATTTGCTCCTCCGCTGGGTAACATGACACCAAGAAAACGAGTTTGGATGTTAGTTAGCTGCGTTTGCCAAATAGTTTCATCACAGCGAATCGCTTCATTTGGATCATGTTGACAGTTTAATGTAGACAAAGGCATGTAACGAGGAACAGTAAGACAAACATATTTATTTAACTTAGACTGAGCAAATTGATCAATTAATTGTTCAGTTCTACGCAAATCATGAAGCGTAGCCGCATATATTTGTACACTAGCAATGCAATCTACATCAGGTTGCTGGTCATTAATACCAAGCACCGAAAAATGAGCCAACTCAACAAGTATGTCATGCTCAGGTGCTTGTGATTTTAATTTTTTAGCCAGCAACTCGATTTTTTGCTGTTCACCATTTCTCATTGCCAGTTCAATTGCTTGAATAATAGCCCACAGATAATATTCGCCATAGGTTTCATCAAGCATAGTTTGTAACACTGCAGATGCCTGTTTTAACTTGCCATCTGCAAGAGAACGCTCTACCAATAACTGTTTAGCTGGCAAACTCCCTAACGCTGTAGCATGGCTTAACCAATAATCACCCCGAATGGGATTATTATTTTCAATATAAAAACGTGCTAAGGTTAGAGCCGATTTTCCTTGCGTAGTGGCAAGCTCTCTCATACCCCGCAACCATAAAGTAGAACCAACCTCATTATGAACAGTTTGATAATAAGAATAAGCAGATAGCTGCTCATTTTTAGCATACCAAAGCTCAAATTCACTTGCCTTACCTGCTAATAATCTAGAAGAAATATGCGATGGCAAAAAAAATGAGTGCAACAGCCAGATGCTAGTCACACTCATTGTTAATATCAGTAAGAGAATAAAGCGCTTATTCATTAAATAAAAAATTACTCACTTTCATGATTGCTGATCACTTTTCGGCGCATCAAATCTAACTCCAACCGTGCATATCTGTGTTCAACAAACTCGTACACATTAGTACTTAGCGCAAGTTTAAAGAAATTGGCTGCCGCCCTTTTATCACCATGCAACAAGGTCAATTTACCCAAATAAAAATAAGCTTCACACAATCGCTCGCTAAATTCTTTATTAGATCCGACACCGATCGTGATATCACGAATAAACGCTTTGTGACTTAACTCTCCCGCATATAAACGAATGATATTTTTCGCCCACACATTATCATCAATTAATGTCATGCGTTGTTTTAAGTTACTCATTGCTAACTGATTGTCTACCGACTGCTCGATGAGGTAAAGCCATAAGAGGCGATAAGGATCGTGTTTTTTCTTTTGATAAAATACCGTTAGATCATCAACAGCCAAATGAGCACGCTCACCATAATAGAGCGCGATACCACGATTTAAATAGGCATACTCATGATCAGGGGCCAACTCCAACGCAGAATCAAACGCTTCATAAGCACGGTCAAACTCTTGCAATTGCGTCATATGAATACCTAGAAAGTTATAGGCATCAACCATATCAGGCTTTAAACGCAATGCTCGGTTAAAATCTAATCGAGCAAGGGAACGTAATCCGACACTGTCATAGATCACACCTCGATTATAAAAAAGTTCAGCACGTTGTTCATCTGTCACTTCAACACTTTGAAGCACTTCTGTCATCCTTGCTAACGCCACTTCACTTTTATAGTTAACCATCAGAGGTTCAGCAATCACCAACTGACCAATCATGTCACCAGATTGTTGTGACGTGGTTGAACAACCTTGTAAGAATAAAAATAATAATAAACAGGGAGATAAATATTTCACTAATTGATGAACCTATATAGGAAGAACGCTTCGATTATACCGAAACGATAGATAAATGCGAAAATCAATAACGGCATAAAAAAGCACCTAGCCGTTATACGATAATGGGAAAGTAATTTCGATGAACAGCTAAATCGCCTCAGCGTCTTCCTCACCAGTACGGATACGGATCACACGCTCTACCTCAGTGACAAAGATTTTCCCATCGCCAATTTTGCCTGTTTGTGCAACATCCATAATCGTACTGATGCATCGCTCAACATCATCAGTTGGAACAACAATCTCTAGTTTTGCTTTAGGCAGAAAATCCACCATGTATTCAGCACCACGATAAAGTTCAGTATGTCCTTTTTGACGACCGAAACCTTTTACCTCAGAAACCGTCATGCCCGTTACACCGATTTCGCCCAATGCTTCTCTTACATCATCTAATTTAAATGGCTTTATAATTGCTTCAATCTTTTTCATAACACTGTTAACGCATTTATTGTAAGTAAGTTCATCTCATTGTACACAAATGTTAAGGCTAAACGAAAGCCAGATCGGTAAATAAATTTCATCACAAAATAAAAAGAATTTGCTACACTAGCCCCGCGTTATTTTTCTTTATACTGCATAGGAATATCAATGGATCTACAAGCTATTATCGACGAAATGAAAGTTTTACCTTCAATTGACGTCAATTTTGAGATCAAGCGTAGAGTTCAGTTTATCAAGAAACAGCTACTCGATTCAGGACTCAAAAACTTAGTACTCGGGATCAGCGGCGGTGTCGACTCATCGACTTGTGGTCGCTTAGCCCAACTTGCCATTAATGAACTTAACCAAGAGTATAATGATAGTTATCAATTTATTGCCGTACGATTACCCTTTGACGTACAAGCAGATGAAGATGACGCTCAATTAGCACTGCAATTTATCCAACCCTCAAAAAGCATTTCAACTAATATCGCAAGTGGTGCCAATGGCATTCATCAAGAAGTACTAGAAGCATTAAGCGAAAGTGGTTTGTTGAACGCATCAAGTGCGCAGATAGATTTTTCAAAAGGGAACGTCAAAGCTCGAACCCGCATGGTGATGCAATATCATATTGCCGGTATTTTAGGAGGGCTGGTGATCGGTACAGATCACTCAGCTGAAAATATCACCGGCTTTTTCACCAAATGGGGAGATGGCGCATGTGACTTAGCTCCTCTGTTTGGCTTATCTAAACGCCAAGTGCGTCAACTTGCTAGCGCTTTAGGCGCGCCTAAACAGTTAATTGAAAAAGCCCCCACAGCAGATTTAGAAGAATTATCACCAGGTAAAAAAGATGAGGATGCGTTGGGGATAAGTTATGATCAATTAGACGACTTTCTTGAAGGTAAAGCCGTAAAACAAGAAGTGGTTGATATCATCTTAACTATTTACCGTAAAACCCAACATAAACGGGCTGCTATACCAACTATCTATGACTAACTGTAGTGATTGTCGATAACAATACTGCGGATTAAAACAACATCAAACACCAAAGTTCAAGCTGATAAATTACTAGCATTATTTGGTATTATTTTACTTTTAAGCTATACCTAGAAGGACAATTTACTTAACCTCAAGGACTGAGGTGCGCAATGAAAAGTAACGGATTTACTTTAATAGAAATCTTAGTATCTATCACAATATTAATGATACTAATCACTGTGGGTATCCCCTCCTTCGATGACTTTATTGTTCAAATGAGAGTTGATAATGAAATTAGCTCGATTAATCGATTATTGAACACTGCGAGAGTTTCAGCAATTTCAAACTCATTACCGACAACTGTCTGTCCACTCAATGACGACAATCAGTGCCATAATCAATGGCATAAATCAATTTCAGTATTTATTGATACAAACAATAATAAAATATTTGAAGCTAATAAAGGAGAAATAATATTAACCTCAAAAGATGCCATTCATCATCAAGACAAATTACAATATGGTACGAGCCGTATAGGCTTAACATATGGTAATGATGGCCATCTAAATGGTTGGGGGCAAAATGCTACTTTTAGTTACTGCCCACATAACCACTTAAACAAATCAAGAGGGGTAGTCGTTCACCTTTCAGGCCGGGCTTATAAATCTAAACAAGATAAAAGTTCAGGAAGAGATAAAACTCGATCGGGCAAGTACATAGTATGCCATTAGTAAGAAATTAAACTAGCTGCGTTCATTGATAGATGTTATAAATAATGGATATGATGGACGTATAGCGCTTGGTATTCTTATGACAAATCAACACATTTCATTCCTCAGTAGAAAGAAAACTCAAGGATTTACTTTATTAGAATTGATAGTGGGGATTTCTATATTAGGTATTTTGATCGCCGTAGGTGTACCTAGCTTAAGTGATTTTATTGTCAAAACTCGGGTAGATAATCAAATTTCCGAAATAAACAGATTGTTGCTTACGGCAAGAAATACCGCAATAAATACCGGAAAATTTACCACGGTATGCCCATTATCTGGTGAAACCTGTAGCAATGACTGGACTGGAGAAATCAGTGTTTTCACCAATGATACTCTAGCAAATTCCAAAAAATACGACAGTGCTACTGGAGAGATGTTAAGAGTTAAGGACGCAGTGACTAATAATGATGCTGTCAGCTTTACTTCTTCATTTGTTATTTTTGCACCTAATGGTAAGTTAGCTAGCGCTAATGCAGGTACAATCAGCTATTGTCCATCTGAAAATACCGATTGGTCTCGAGGAATTGATATTTCACTCACGGGGCGATCTTATACCAGCGAAGATAGTGACTCTGACGGTAAAGATGAAGACAGAAATGGTAATGATATCACTTGCTCTTAACTCGGTTTAAGCTTTAAGAGCAAGTGATAATGCAATTTTATTGCGCTAATCGCTCAGCAATCATGTTTGCACGTTTATTTTTGAATTTTTTATCCATAGGCAAGCATTCATTTACTTTGTAAATAGCTTTGTTTTTTCGCGAATTAAACACAGGTATTTCACGTCCAGCTACCAAAGTTTTTATTTGTGAAAGTTGGCTTCGTTTAATAAAAGTATAATGAATTGACTCACCACCGCCCATTAATTCGACGTGACATTTCATTTTTATTGAATGAGGCTTTTTATCGTCAGCGACCTGTTCTGCATTTGCCATAAAAACCGTAGAAAAAACACTCATTAACAATAGGTTATGAATTTTCATTTTATTTCTCCCAACACGTTTCCCCATCAGGCTTAGCGCCAGTATGCGTAATTGATATTTTAGTACATCCTGTGTCACTGCTCTGATAATTTTGGGCGTTTGCCGTTAATTTAAAACCACTTGCATCACCAGTTGCAGAAATAGAATAATTCGTTGATTCTGTCACATATGGATTTGCCAAGTTTAACTTAGTTAAGTCTGCAGTATAGGTGCGATGATCGATAAAGTATTGCTCTTGTAAATTTGCAATTCGCATTAACTCACGTTGCGCTTCAGCACGATTAGATCGTTTGACATAATCCACATATGAAGGATATGCAACAGCAGCTAAAATACCTATAACGGCAACGGTTATCATTAATTCAATCAGCGTAAATCCGAAAGATTTCATCGCACTTCTCATTATTGTTCCTCTTCTACGTATAAATAATTACGTAATGTTTTCAAACTAAAACCTACTGGCATAATTTTCCTACCAACAATAATATTGCCGACAGATTCGTCAACTGTATTGGGATCGCCGTCATCTTCAGGCACCACGATTAATGTTGGAGAACCTAAAAATTGTTCACTTATGTAGGCAATTCTATCACTTCTGTTGTCTGGATCTTCCGCTTGCCAATCATACTTTTTAATACCTAACGCCAGATCTACCGCATATAACCAACCAGCACCACTAGGTACTTCACAAGCTTCTATCACTCCAGTGAGATCAGGGGGCGTATATGAGGTAAAATATGCAACACCATTGATGGCAATTGCTTTAGAGCTATTTTTTTCACCACTTTGGGTAAAATCAATAAACCAACCTGACTTTTTACTAACCGCAATAGATAAGGTTTGCCGCTGTTCATCAGTCATAGTTGCACCAAAAGGATCATCAGTATAATCATATAAATCAGCCTTGGTGATGGCCGCAGGAGCTGTCGCTGTTGATTTGGTGACCACATTTTCATCTTTTATCATAAAGAAAGTATCTTGGGTATCTCTGCCTAACGGATTAGACCTATCACCACTGCCTATCAATATCGCATCATAAGGTTTTTCTTGAAGAGTGACGACTGTTTTACTACCACCACTACCATCTGAAACCGTCGTTTCTAATGTCTCAGTAATAAATGTTCTAACTATGGATGCTTCATTAAAAAAGCGTACATCTGTGCTATCTGTTGTGCCGCCTAAATCTGCTAACTTATATATTGTCCAAGGCTCTGTAGGATCATTTGGTATTTTCCCAGGCATATCAACTCGCCAAACGTTACCGCCAGTATCGCCTGTATATAATCTATCAGCAAAACCATCACCATTACTATCGAGTGTACCAATTGATGATGGGATACTGTCATCTATTCCTGAAAAAGTTGTCGTAGCACCTGATGGAGCGGCACTCCATAACAGTGTACCTTTCTCAGCATCTACCATATATATAGCTCTACCTTTAGCATCTGCTGTACCTGGGCCAGAGGCATCTTTATTGCCATCATAACCACCACCAAAAATAACAACAGGCTTAGCTACGGCTGTCTCACCGCTTCCTGAAGCATTTAACTTAGAATAAGTCACTTTTGGCTGAGACCATGATTGACCAAGCTCAGAAAAGCCTGACGTGTTAGCATCAATTTTCCACATTAACTTAGGTGCAGCATCTGGGTTAGTGATATCTAACGCATAATAAGTTGAACCTCCTCGACGTAAACCAAAGAAAATCCATAACTTATCACCATCAGCAGCAACAATCTTGGTGTCACCATTTTTATCAAGTACAAATGGGGTAATTTTACCATCTACACCATAAACTTTACCTGAGCCAACATTATTCTCTCGCAGTGATTTATAGTTACTAAAAAACTCTTTTGGCATAAATGCCCATGTTTCATCAACCGTATCGTCATTGTCTTGGAACATATGTAATGCCCCAGCGTTAGTACCGATAACAATACGGATACTGGAGCCATAATTAACCACTAGTGGTTTTGAATGTAATGGGTCAGCAAAAATATCATAGCGAGTATCCGTTGTGATTTTATCACCGTTATCATCATCGACATCCATGCCTTTAGCCCAATTAAGCATGTTAGTAATTTCAGTATCGTCATCAATTACATTTAGCTCATTCGCTAAATTAGTACTGTTTCCAAAAGCTAATAGTGCATTCGCTGTGGTAAACTTAACAATTGCATTATCAGTACCTAAGTCACTATAAAGCACTCTATCTGCTACCGCGGTGCTACGTAAAATTTCAGCAACACCACCAGATTCAACATAAGCACCATCGGGTTCACCAACATCCGGCGTCCAATAACTTCTAACATCATCAGAAAAATGACCAGTAGCTTCATTTAACGCAGGCTGATCATTTTTACCATATTGAGTGCCACCTACGACCTTATATTTTTTCACATTTCCTTGCCAGCGAGGGCTGTTATCAGGATCAAACATGGCATAATAAACAGAGTCTAACGTTTCTGTGCGGTCAAAGTTATTAGCCGCCACAGATGCCGATGTTAAGCTTTGATTACTAGGTGTTAAATCTTCAAAAATTGCCAATAATTTTTCTGTTAACTCTTGCTGCTCCGTCGCCCGATAATAAATACCATTACCTCGGTTAGCAGTCTCATTTAATAAGGGCTCAGCTGTAAACTCTCCCTCTTTTTCGGTGGGCACACCAAAACCTATGGTATAAGTGTGGGCGGTTTGTCTGCCTTCAATTTGGGGGTTAACATCATTGTTTGCCATCCAGGCAGCTAACGAAGGCATGTAACTCCCATCAAACACTGAGCGATCATAATCATCAGGCTTCTCAGATTCATCATCAGCAAGCGCAGCCACAAGATCATTAGCTTCAATATCAAAGGTAGGCGCACCATCAGTAATTAATATAATATAAGCAGTTTTATGGCATTTTTGCATTGGTGATGAATAAGTATTTGAATCGATTAAAGCAGCTGAGTCAATCGGTGGTCGATTTGCTTTATAATCAATATTCGCCAAGTTATCTTTATAATCTTTATCCGTATCACCAAATTCGACATCATTACCGGCTAAATATTGAGATGCCTCATATAAAGACTCACATAGCGGCGTATTAGTTTCAGCAGCAAGTTTATTATTAATGATATCTAATAATGCTGCTTTATTGGTTGCATTCATTTCTTTAACCGCTGAAACAACTCGTCCTCCTTGCGATGCACTAGCGTTATCACTTGGATTATAGTTAAACACTTCTAAACCAAAATCAACTGAAGGGGCGGCTTTAATAACTTCACTAATACTATCTTGTGCCATCTTTAGGCGGGTTTTGCTTACTTCTGATTTGGATTCTAGGTAGTGCCACCTTAAATAATTGGCTGAATAAATGGTAACAAGTCGCCCACCTTGCCAATCAATTTTTTCAGATTCGGTAACGTCATCTGAATAATAGACAGGGTTACTTTTATTGCCTTTTTTATCAATTGGATAGCCATTTGGTAAGTTATTAGTTTTCGTGATCGGGTTCTCAGCTCTGTTATAGGCATCAGCTAAATCAAGCTCATTATCTGCCATACAATCAAGTACTTCGATATTGGCACCGTTATTTTCAGGTACCTCTTCCCATGTACCGGTATTACCTTTCATGCGATACTCACGTATGCGACCAATATAATAACCAACATCGGCAATCACTTGGCGAGCGGTTTCACAATTATTGGAATCAACTGGGAAACGTCTGGCATCACTTGCACTGTCAGGGACGCCAAAGCCACCACCATCAGCACCACCAACATTATAGTACAACATACCATCATCAAAAGCATGAGTAGATTTTTCTGCTACATAGGGAGCAGAAGGATCATTTTTATAGCCTTCAACTGTATTTTGGAATGTGGACATACTGGCTGAGTTATCCAGTATGATTAACACCTGAGGTTTTTTACCGGTCGTTCGAATCGTTTCGCTAATGTATAGCTCAATATCTTCACTAAACGAGATATTAGAGGTTAACAGTAAGATGGTCAGTGCAATTAACTTTTTCATTGATTGATTACCTCATAATCCTTAAACAGTTTATCGCAGTAACTGCTGCGATATACCTGAATTCACTTCAACATTGCTGGTATTATTTCGACCATAATTTTTAATCACTCTGATGCGTAATGAGTTACATGAAAATACTTGTGATGAAGACGCCGACCGAGATGCAGGACAATCTGCTTCTAATCGAAAATCATTGTTAATAATATCAACATCTGCAACCGTGTCGGTTTTCTTATTTGTTTGCGTTAAATCACCAGTCACGCCATTAACCCCATTAAGCGGAAAATTGACTAAGTTTTGGGCAAAACCATTGGTACCGGTTCCCCCTGCTAACTGCCGATAAATTACTTCATCTACCGCACTCACGGCTTCTTGGATAGCAATCACACGCTGTTCAGTTGCCCCAGCCATTTTCATATCGGTGGTCGAGTTTTGCATCAATGCAACCGCTACAGCAGTAAGCGCCACTAAAAAAACAAGGGAAACAATCAACACCACACCTTGTTGGCTTCTGAACGTATTTAACTTCATGTTTTTGGCCATTCTTCAATACCTGCGTTATGTAAACTGACGACGCTAGTAAATAATAACCTTCGATAATTGTCATTAAAGGCTGGCACTAGCTCATCTCCCATTTGATAGGTTTTAGTATCAGTATATTTGGGATCTGGCTGAACATTGCGTGCTAGTACATATACTTTTACCGCTAAAATGCGTGCATTGTTAAAACCATCCCATAAATTTTGCGTCATGTTGTTTGCTGAGATAAACGTATTCACTACGCCGTTAAAATTTGTATCAACACCATACATAAACTTAATCCGTTCAATACCATCAATAATAGGCTCAAAATTCATTTTTGTGGTCAATTGCCCTTGCATCAATACTGGTACCGTATTAGACCCTATAGTATCTTCTCTGACATAATAGACATGATGTTGGAACTCCCATACCCGACTGACATCAAGATCAGGCACTGCACCGCCACCAGCAAATATTTCCCCTTCATTTTGGTTCGCGACAAAATAATATTTTCCTGACGGCGCGTTGGCAATTGGTATACCTGGCGCAGATTCAAGCGGAGTCGAAATAACACGTTTTAACTGTAAAATATCAGAACCAATTTTCGCATCTGCGATGCAGCCCATATTAGCTTGCGCTGTAGCTGTTGCCCCCCAGATGGTTCGGTAACGACCAACAGCTGCAGGAAATGAAGCATTATTAACACCGCCGCCATTACAATCATTGCCCGGTGCTACAGGTACCCCATTTAATTTTGCTAAATCAAGCGTACCTGTCAGATCTCCCCAAAAGTCTTGACGTAATAAATCTTCCGTTAACACACTCAGAGCAAATCGACCATTTTCCTGCAACTCACCATAAGATGATGTCTCTTTAGTGGTTGTTTTCATACCAACAAAAATACTCATTACACCGGCAAACAGCACTAAACCGATCGTTAACGCAATAAATATTTCTAAAATTGTAAAACCTAGTTGTTTTTTCATATTAAATCACAAAAGCCTGTACAATAACCTGACGACGTTTTTTTCCTGCGGCCCCGCAAGTGCCTTTATCACTATCAGCGATTTCATCTCTACCTTGCCAAGAAACTATAACGGTTACAGCCCCTAAAGAATGTGAAATACAGCCGCGAGCACCAACTAACCCCCCCGCATTACTGCCAGAACTTTGAACATCAGCCCCCATAAGCGCTAATTCCCACTCATATTTGTCGTTGGTCACCAAATCCGCAGCAACACAGCCTGCTGATGTATTACAGCGATTACTGGGCTCAGCATCTAAAGTCTCGCCATAGTCTGTACCATTATAATTACCAAGGATCGCAGGATCATTTCCACGCATACGTTCAATCATATCTTGTGCAAGAGACGAAGCTAGAGAACGTTGCATCGCATCAAAACTTGCCTTTTTTGCCGTTGCCTGCATAGCAACAGCGCCAAGAATCCCAGTAACGATAATGACTAAAGCCACTAAGACTTCAATAAAAGTCATTCCTTTTGATTGTTGACTATAACCTTGCTTCATCAATGACTCCCATGGCGTTAACGACATCAAAAGAGAAGTTAAAACGACAATTCAACAAAATAGTTTTAATCTTAAAATATAGCCCATAAATTCGAGCAATAATACTGTAGATGAGTACAAAGAGCGCTTTATCGAGTAAAAGCGCAGATAAGAGTTGCATATATGTGTTAAAAATCACTAATGTGAACCGCATTAACCCATACCTTATATCCATATAACAAATAGTCATCCTTTTATGATGCACAGTAACTATTCATTTATTTTCAATTGCTTAATAAAAATAAAGCAACGTAATTTCACTGTGAGAATCAGATTGCTTAACTTCCAGCCTCCACTAAGACTAGCGCAATTCTACAGGTACCGCAAATACGGTGTCTTCTTTCCTGCCAGGAAACTCGGTAACCTCTTTACCGCCATGTTTTTTTAAAGCTTCAATCACTTGTTGAACCAAAATCGCAGGTGCAGATGCACCAGCAGTAACACCGATAGAGTTAACACCTGCTAGCCAATCAAGCTCAATATTATCTGCCGTATCAATTAAATAAGCTGTTGTACCAATTTTTTCTGCCAACTCGCGCAAACGATTTGAGTTTGAGCTATTTTTAGCGCCAACCACTAATAATAAATCAACCTCATTAGCAATGGCTCTTACCGCATCTTGCCTATTCTGCGTCGCATAGCAAATATCGTCTTTTCTTGGTCCTTCAATTTCAGGGAACTTTAGACGAAGCGCATCAATCACATCACTGGTATCATCAACCGATAACGTAGTTTGACTACAATAATACAATTTTTGCCGGTCTTTAACGGTCAACTTTTGCACATCATCCGCAGATTCAACCAAATATATCCCGCCCTCTTCACTCTCATACTGCCCCATTGTGCCTTCAACTTCTGGATGACCAGCATGACCTATCAGCACGCACTCAATCCCTTTACGGCTGGCACGAGAAACTTCCATATGTACTTTAGTCACTAATGGGCAAGTAGCATCAAACACTTTTAAACCACGTTGTTTTGCTTCATTTCTGACGGCTTTAGAAACACCATGTGCACTAAAAATAACCGTGCTGCCATCAGGCACTTCATTCAATTCATCAACAAATACCGCGCCACGGTCTTTCAGACCATTGACAACAAACTTGTTGTGAACAACTTCGTGTCGAACATAAATTGGCGCTTCAAATAAATCCAATGCGCGATCAACAATACTAATGGCACGATCGACACCGGCACAAAAACCACGAGGATTAGCTAAAATTATATCCACACTATCACCTATAAAATGTCTATGACGTCTATAATAAACGTGACGGATTGTCCTGCTAAAGGGTGATTAAAGTCAACCGTAACTGAATCTCCCGAAACATCGGTGATCATCCCAGGTAATTCGACCCCACCAGGTTGGGTAAAGGTTATGATATTACCAACTTTTGCTGGAGCTTCAGCGGAGAACTTATTAGCATCAACATAATGAATATTATCAGGGTTACTCTCACCAAATGCATCATTTGCAGACAAGGTAAACTCTTTATTCTCACCCACCTTAAGACCTAGTAATTCCTGTTCAAATGCAGGTGAAATACTTTCGTCGCCCATAATTATCTTAGCCGGCTTATTATTCACTTTCGTGCTATCAGCCGCCGAGCCATCCGCTAACTTCATAGTAATATGGACGATGGTTTGTGAATCACTTTCAATAACTTTAGACATGATTATTTCTCTTTCAATACGTCAGGTTGGCTTGATTTATCTTGTTTAAACGAATCGATGATCATTAGCACTGCGCCAATAAAAATCACTGAATCAGCAATATTAAACGTTGGCCAATGATATTGACCGAGGTAGAAATCAAGAAAATCAATAACATAACCAAACAATACCCGATCAATTAAATTACCTAGTGCTCCACTGAGCATACAAGCTAATGCGACCGCTAAAATAGGCTGGCTTTTAGGAGTTCTTTTTAACCATACCAAAAAGATTACACTAGCAACCATCGCAATTAAAGAAAAAAACCAACGTTGCCACCCTGGTTGATCAGCTAAGAAGCTAAATGCCGCACCTGGGTTTTGTGCATAGGTAATATTAAAAAATGGCAATAAGTTGATTGATTGGTATAGATTCATTGAACTGGCAACCCAATACTTTGATGCCTGATCAATCATCAAAAATACCAGTGTTAGCCACAACCAAGATAAACTTGATTGACTTTTTTCTTGCTCCATAAACTTTCTCTATATTGATAATAAAATGCTCAGTACACCTTGCTGTTGCATAGGGGCCTGAGCACTTTTAAATTACGTTCGGTCACTAATTAAGCAAATTGTCTTTGCTCACCTTCACCATCAACATTAGTCACACAGCGGCCACATAAGGTAGGATGACTATCATATTGTCCAACATCTTCGGTGTGGTGCCAACATCGTTCACACTTAGTACCTGTTGATGCGCTAACGGCCAGCCATAAACCTTCAATATCCGTTGCTATCGCGCTTTCAGGGGCTGTATCAACAACTTGTACTTCAGCACCAGAAGTAATCAATACAAAACGAAGTTCATCTGCTAGCGCCTTCAATTTGTCAGCTAATTCTTGCGTGGCATATAAGGTAACCTTAGCTTCGAGTGCTTTACCGACAATCTTCTCTTTACGAGCATTTTCTAGCACTTTATTGACTTCCGCACGCACTTGTAAAATTTCATGCCAATAGTCATTGTTAAATTGTGCGTCATCCGTTAAGTGCACTAAACCATCAAACCACACACCAGTAAAGACGAACTCATCACGCTCACTACCATCAACCGAAGGTAATGCTTGCCAAATCTCTTGTGCAGTAAATGATAAAATAGGTGCCATCCAACGAGTCATCGCTTCTGCAATTAAATACATAGCCGTTTGACATGAGCGACGAGCCACACTGTTATCTTTCGCTGTGTACTGACGATCTTTAATAATATCGAGATAGAAGCCACCTAGCTCCGTGGTACAAAAGTTCATTAACTTATGTACCACATTATGAAATTCATACTTGTCATAAGCTTGTACGATTTCATCTTGTAGTTGCGCCGCACGTCCTAATACCCAGCGATCTAACTCAACCATTTCGTTCACATCAACTGAATGCTTAGCTGGTTCAAAGCCATTGATATTGGCTAATAAAAAGCGAGATGTATTACGAATACGTCGGTATGCATCCGCTTGGCGTTTAAAGATCTCATCAGAGACTGTTATTTCTTGGGTATAGTTAACTGAGGCTACCCATAAACGTAAAATATCAGCGCCAAGTTTATTGGTAACTTCGGCTGGCGTGATCACATTCCCAAGTGATTTAGACATTTTACGGCCGTTCACATCAACAGTGAAACCATGAGTTAACACTTGTGAGTATGGCGCTTTACCATTCATCGCAACTGATGACATCATTGACGACATAAACCAACCACGATGTTGATCAGAGCCTTCCAGATACAAATCAGCAGCTTTATCAAACTCATCTCTGGCATCAACAACCGAGTAATGAGTGACACCAGAATCAAACCAAACATCTAAGGTATCTGCAACCTTAACAAACTCTTTGGCATCATCACCAATTAACTCTTCAGCGGATAAGTCAAACCAAGCTTGAATTCCTGATTTTTCAACACGCTTTGCTATATCTTCAATTAATTCAAAACTTCTTGGGTGAAGCGCACCTGTGTCCTTATGAACAAATAGTGCAATAGGAACCCCCCAAGTACGTTGACGGGAGATACACCAATCTGGACGCCCTTCCACCATTGACTCTATACGGCTCTGTCCCCAATCTGGGATCCATTCAGTTTGCTTAATTTCAGCTAATGATGCTTGACGTAGCCCTTGTTTATCCATGCTAATAAACCACTGTGGCGTAGCACGAAAAATAATTGGTGTTTTATGACGCCAGCAATGTGGATAAGAATGCTCATACGCATGATGGTGGATCAACGCACCGTTTTCATTTAACACATCAACAATTGACGCATTCGCCTTAAATACATGCTGGCCAGCAAATAATGGTAAATCGTCTAAAAATACCCCATTCGCCCCTACTGGGTTATAAATTTCTAAATCGTATTTTTTACAAACAGCAAAATCGTCAACACCGTGACCACCTGCGGTATGAACACAGCCTGTACCTGAATCAGTAGTGACATGATCACCACAGATAATGGGTACGGTAAAATCATAAAATGGATGCTTAACTTGCACATGCTCTAAGTCAGCACCACGACAGAAGCCTAACGCATGGTATTTATCGATACCAAAACGATCCATACATGAGCTCACTAATTCAGAAGCGAGTATTAAACGAAACTTTTGTTGCTCTTTCTCACATTGCACTAAGGTATATTCAACCTCTGGGTGCACTGAAATAGCTCGGTTAGCAGGTAGTGTCCATGGCGTAGTAGTCCAGATAACCGCTGAAATTTCACCTTGCCCTTCATGATTTTCAGGGTGAGAGAATTTATCCGCCACATTGTTATCAAGGGCTGTAAATTTCACATCAATTGCAGGAGACTGTTTATCTTTGTACTCAACTTCAGCTTCGGCTAATGCACTGCCACAATCTGTACACCAATGCACAGGTTTAAAACCTTGCTGTAGGTGACCATTTTCAGCAATCTTACCTAAAGCACGAATAATATTAGCTTCAGTGTCAAAATTCATGGTTAAGTATGGCTTATCCCAATCACCAAACACACCTAAACGTTTAAAGTCTTCGCGTTGCCCATCAACTTGTTTTAGCGCATATTCGCGACATTTTTGACGAAAATCTGCTGCGCTCACTTTGTGGCCCGGCTTACCGACTTTCTTTTCCACCATCAACTCAATTGGTAAACCATGACAATCCCAGCCTGGTACATAAGGAGAATTAAAATCTGATAGCGTTTTGGCTTTAATAATAATGTCTTTAAGAATTTTATTTACTGCATGACCTAAATGAATACTACCATTGGCATAAGGAGGACCATCATGCAAAATAAACGACTTTTTACCCTTTTTAGCGGCGCGAATTTTGCCATAAAGATCTTTGCTCGCCCAATCCTTTAGCATTTGCGGTTCACGATTTGCCATGTTTCCTTTCATTGGGAAAGAAGTCGCTGGCAAATTCAGGGTATGTTTATAATCACTCATTTAAATTCATATCCATTATTGTCTAAGTTGAATATTTTCAACTGGGATTTAAGGTTAATTATTCTTTAATGTTTGAACAGTTTGTTTTGCCTGCTCACAATCTATTTCAATTTGCTCGGTTAACTCAGCTAACGAAGAAAATTTTTGTTCTTCCCTGAGCTTTTCTATTAATGTTACTTCAATTATTTGACCATATATATCACGATCAAAATTAAAAATATGTACTTCTAATTGTTGCCTGATACCGACAAAAGTTGGCCTAGAACCAATATTAGCGACACCATAAAAATTACCACATGGAATCTTCACTGCGACAACATACACCCCAGAAACAGGTGAAACTCGCCTTTTTAACAGTACATTTGCCGTTGGAAAACCTAGCTCTCTGCCACGCTTATCACCATGAAATACACGACCAATAATAGAATAAGGACGCCCTAACATCTGAAAAGCTTCATCAAGTTTATTATCACTTAATGCATTTCTTATCGCTGTACTACTGATACGACAATCATGCAGTTTATAGCTGGAGGTATCCGAAATACCAAAGTCAAACTGCTGACTAGCCACCTTTAATGTATCGAAATTACCTTGCCTGTTTTTACCAAAGTGAAAATCATCACCAATAATTAAATATTTAATATTTAAGCTATTGACCAGTAAATGCTCGACAAATTCATTGGCGCAAATGTTGGCAAATTTACGATTGAAATTTACGCAAATCAAACGTTCGACACCTAGGTCTTTTAATAACGCGTATTTATCTCTTAATCGTGTTAGTCGTGCAGGCGCTGTCTCAGGTGCAAACAACTCTCTTGGTTGAGGTTCAAACACCATCACAGTTGCAACACTATTTAACTCAAGCGCTTTGGCAACTAATGCTTTAATCACTCGTTGATGACCTAAATGGACACCATCAAAGTTACCTATGGTCAACACACAACCTCGTTCATCAACCCTATTACGGTCTGATTGAATATTGTGGATACCACGAATTAACTGCATTTAGCTGAAAAACCTTAAATTATTTGCTGTTAGCGCCACTAAAATAACGGCGTAAAATAAAAACCGACGAATTATAGCTTAGTCGTTAGTAAGAATCAGCACCTCAGCGTAATTTGTTTCACTTTTTTTTATTGTTCAGCTTTTACGCTAAAATCACGCAATCGAATCCCTAAGGCAATCACCATGATAAAGTAACAAAACGCTCCAACTGAAATACAGGTAATTAATTGAATCACTTGTTGCATATAACTCATATCCAACCAAGTGCTAAAAGGTGGTGATAACCAATTGACCACCACAGCCATCACTAAAGCGGCCATGATCACCTTAGCCATAAATATTATCGTTGACCTTGATAATTGATATACCGCTAACGTTTTCAAACCTTGATACAACCAAAACGCATTTAAGGTTGCCGATAACGTCGTGGCAATCGCTAAACCTACATAACCAAAAAACGGTGCGAGCATCAGATTAAACGCCATATTAGCTACCATGGCTTTGATACCTATTTTTACCGGTGTTTTAGTGTCTTGGCGAGCATAGTAACCAGGTGCCAGTACCTTAATAAACATAAAACTGATCAAGCCAGATAAATAAGCAAACAGTGCAAAAGAGACCTGAATCACAGTAAACTGGGTAAATTCACCACGCATGAATAAAACCATGATAATCGGCTGAGCAAGTATCATTAAACCGACTAACGCTGGCCAGCCTAATAAAGTGATAATTTTAATGCCCCAATCAAGTGTTTGCTCAAAAGCGGCTGGGCTTTTTTTCGTATGAAGCTTAGCTAAACTCGGTAAAATCACCGTCGCAATACCAATACCAAATAAGCCTAATGGAAACTCTAATAAACGATCTGCGTAGTAAAGCCAACTGACCGAGCCCGTGACTAAAAAGGTCGCAATCTGGGTATCAAGCAATAAATTAATTTGCGTAACCGACACACCAAACAAGGCAGGCGCCATCAAACGTCTAATTTTCGTCACGCCCGAGCTATACCACCCCCACTTAGGCATGGTCAAAGCCCCGGCCCGATAAAGAAACGGGATTTGAAATAAAAACTGTACTAAGCCACCTAAAAAAACGCCCCAAGCAAGTGCATATTCTGGGTTATCAAACCAAACTCGCCCCCAAATTGCCATCGAGATAATACACACATTGAGTAACACAGGAGTAAAAGAAGCTACAGCAAAACGACCATAGGTATTGAGAATGGCGCCAGCTAACGCCGTAAAACTAATAAACCATAAATAGGGAAAGGTAATTTTGAGTAGACTTGCCGCTAAATCAAACTTCCCTTCGGCCCCTTCAGATAAGGAATCAAGATAAAAACCCGGCCCAAAAATCATCACTATGACGGGTGATGCAATCATGCCAATCAAGGTGACTAAAGTAACAATAACGCCAAGAGTGCCTGAAACTTGTGCGATAAGTTGACAGGTATGCTCAGTTCCTTCATCTACATCTTTTTGGTGGTATTCACTGAGCACAGGCACAAAAGATTGTGCGAAAGCCCCTTCAGCAAATAACCTGCGCAGAAAATTAGGAATTTTATTAGCAAAGAAAAATGCATCAGCAGATGCCCCTGCGCCCATCATATTGGCAATAACCACATCCCGCACTAATCCTAATACGCGCGAAATAAGTGTCATCATGCTGACAACAATACCTGATTTAACCAGCTTTTTACTCAAACCAATCCCTTTTAACGCCTTGCCCGAATGATGAAATTATTGCTATTAATTATGCGGTGATTTGCCCTTGATAAACAAGTGATTAATCGGTATAACAGCTAATATTGTTTCCTCTTTTTACTTATCCGCTTCAAAAACGTTCAATCGTTCGACAAAAACAGATAAATTTAAATAAAAAGCGGAAAAGGTTTGACAATTTCACGAAAAAAAGGCATATTTCGTCGCCTTAAATTTAGGCTATATTTAATTCATTTTAGGAGTTCACCTTGGCTAACTCAAAGCAAGCTAAGAAGCGCGCAGTACAATCAGAAAAGCGCCGTCAACACAATGCAAGTCGTCGTTCAATGATGCGTACATTACTTAAAAAAGTATTCGTTGCAATTGAAGCCGGTGATAAAGAGACTGCAACTACTGAATTTGCAGCAGTAACACCAATTCTTGATCGTTACGCAAGTAAAGGTCTTATTCACAAAAATAAAGCTGCTCGTAGCAAAAGCCGTATTAACGCTGCTATCAAAGCACTTTAATTTGTTGAATCAACATTAATAAAAACCGGCTTTTGCCGGTTTTTTTATCTCTGTAAGTTTCACTTAACGCTATTTCCTTTAGTTTCACTGCCATTAAATCAATAATCATTCAATTAATTTCGCCAAACGGTTGCCAAGGCTGCTTTTTTTTTCTAGTCTCTAGCCGATAATTACAATAAGGTTAAACCACATGAAAATTTCACGACTTGCTAGCATTGTATTACTAGCAACTTCAACGTTAAGCGCTTGCAATGACAAAACGCCACCAGTATCACAACATACACCTGAGTTAATCAATGGCTATGAGAATCGATTAGATATCTATAAAACCGTCACATTATCAAGTGACTTGTCTCACCTTTCTGACAACCAAAAGAAAATGCTTTCATTATTGATAGAAGCGTCAGCCATTATGGATGACCTATTCTGGAAGCAAGCATTTGGTGAAGATAAAGCCACCTTTTTAGCTAAGATTAATGATCCAAAAGTAAAAAACTTTGCCACGATTAATTATGGCCCTTGGGATCGCCTTAATGGCGATAAACCTTTTTTAACTGGTTACGAAGAAAAATCTCTTGGTGCTGAGTTTTACCCTCATGACATGACTAAAACAGAGTTTGAACAAGCTGACTTCCCTGATAAAAAAGGCTTATATTCACTGGTCAAGAGAGACAAAAACGGCAAACTTATGACGGTTGGCTACTCTGAAGCTTATAGTGATGAATTAAACCGCGCAGCAGTGATTTTAGAAAAAGCCGCAAGCTACGCCGAAGATAAAGAGTTTGCCAGCTACTTAACAATGCGTGCAGAAGCATTAAGAACTGATAGTTATCAAGCTTCAGATTTTGCTTGGATGGACATGAAAAATAACCCTATCGACGTGGTGATAGGTCCAATCGAAACTTATGAAGATCAGTTATACGGCTACCGCGCAGCCTTTGAGTCTTATGTGCTAGTTAAAGACATGGCTTGGAGTGAAAAGCTGGCGAAATACGCTCAATACCTGCCAGAATTGCAAAAGGGCTTGCCTGTAAATAAAAAGTACAAAGCTGAAACTCCAGGCTCTGACGCAGATCTTAATGCCTATGATGTTATCTACTACGCGGGGCACTCAAACGCTGGTAGTAAGACAATTGCGATAAACCTACCTAATGATGAGGAAGTGCAATTAAAGAAAGGCACAAGACGCTTACAACTTAAAAACGCCATGCAAGCAAAGTTCGATCATATTCTTGTGCCAATTGCACAACAGTTAATCGCGCCTGAGCAAAGAAAACATATCACCTTTACCGCATTCTTTGCCAACACTATGTTCCATGAAGTAGCGCATGGCTTAGGGATCAAAAATACCATTAATGACACAGGCACTGTTCGCCAAGCACTGAAAGAACATGCCTCTGCACTTGAAGAAGGTAAAGCCGATATCCTTGGCCTGTATATGATCCGCCAACTTCTAGAAAAAGGTGCAATCACCGAAGGAATGCTTGAGGATTATTACACCACCTTCTTAGCGGGAATCTTCCGCTCAGTTCGCTTTGGTGCGAGCTCAGCCCATGGCAAAGCAAACATGGTACGCTTTAACTACTTCCAAGAACAGGGCGCATTTACTCGTAATGAACAAGGGCTATATCGCGTTAACATGGAGAAAATGAGCCAGGCAATTGATAGCTTATCGGCATTAATTTTAGAAATCCAAGGCAATGGTGATTATCAAGGCGTTGGTGATTTAGTGCAGAAAAGTGGCGTGATCAAGCAAGAACTTGCGAGTGATTTAGCACGATTAGAAACTGCTGGGATCCCTGTAGACATAGTGTTTAACCAAGGTAAAAAGCAACTAGGTCTGTAAACACTTTATTACTCAAATATAATCGAGGTTATTGACAAAGAATAACCTCGTTTCATCTCACACTAACTGTGCTCAATAACATCCATTATTAATGTCTTATAGCGCTGTTCAGCAAAAGGATCACCTTGGTTAGCCTGACAAACACTTTTTTGGTATTGATAACTGTAATAATCAAACCAAGCAGCTAACGTTTCTCCATTTTTGTGCTCACCTATTCCATTTAACACCATAGCAGCCACCTCAGCAGTTGCTAACTGTGACGCCTTAGCAGCATGTCTTATGTGATATTTTGAAGTATAATCCTTTGAATACAGGCGTTGTGGGTCTATTGATAACACAGGCAATTGTTTAAGGTAATCACTTTTACGAAACATCTTTTTCGCTTCTCGCCAACTACCATCTAACAAAATAAATAACGGCCGCTTATCAATTGGCACCGTCACCGACTGCTGAAATACCTGCTGGTCTTGATCAGCAAACTCTGCCGGAAACACAACATATGGCTGATACTGATCATTATTGATCACATTCAATAACTCATCAGGTACTTCAGTTCTTGCCCATAAAAAGGCATAACAATCTGGCAGTAAATCGGCAATAAGTTTACCTGTGTTACTCGGCTTGAGCACCTCAGTGTCATACATTAGCAATAAAAATGCAGCATCACTTTGTAAGGAAACCCGCATAGCACACAAACAATTTTCTTTCGCTAGGCGGCAACACTCACAGCGATTAACGCCCTTACCTCGGGCTTGAAAAGTCGTTGTCGATAAACTTTTACGATATTGATAAAGCCGATGTACAGCGTGCATAGAGTTTTCGATTTGAGGGAGATGCTTCATTATAAATGATGCATCACACATAAAAAAGGGTACCTCAAAGGTACCCACATCAATCCAGAGAAATTAATTGATTGAAACTTTAAATTTTGTTGTGTTCTTTGATTTTTGCTGAAATAACGTCGAATTGGCTCAACTCATCAACTTCATCTTGCAGCTGTTGCTCTAACTGCTCTACTTTATAAACGGAATAACAAATTGCTTCGCCACGTTTTTCAATTTCATCGCTTCTTGATTCCATTTCATGTTCTATTCGCTCGCCAAAATTTTCCATTTTTGCTTCAAATGCATCCATATCACCACCAGCAAATAACAATTCTTGGCCGACGGCAATCAATAAGCTCCCCATGGAGTTTTCGATGGTCTCTTCAATCACGTCTTCGATTCGACTTTCAAATTCTTCACCAAAAAAGTCATCAGAAAAGTCGCCATGCTCATCAATGTAAAATTCTTGGTTGCTATCGAACTTATATTCAACTTCATCTCGAATTTTGTGTAAATGAGCGGTTAAATCTTCACTGACATCATTACCTTTACCAAGTAATTCATTAAAGGCTAAATTCACACCATCAACCGCCAAATTAATTGCATCAACGGCAAGTACTTTGACTTCGGGGACCACAGCACGAATTTGTGTTGAGTACTGAGTTACTAGCTGTTGTTGTGAATGATCTAAAGCAACTTCTTGCCCATCAACAATCAAGGTTTTATTGTTGATAATTTGATACAGTGGTCGATTGTTTTTACTAAACTCAACTAACTCTTTATTAATACGTAAGCCAGCATTTAAATCAACATCGCAAGAGTTCGATGACATATGAGTATCGTGAGCAAAAGCAGTGGTTGTTGTTAATAAAATGGCTGTTGCAAGTAATGTTTTCATCTAACGTTCCTTTATCACCTTTAATTCGCAGTTATCACATACTATTCAAAAGCGATGCCAAATAGCTAACTCATTGTATTTAATGTTTTATTTTTAAAACAGCACAAAGAGCTATTAAAGAAAGCTAAACTTTCAAGGTCATTTAGACGATAATTTGGTAAATTTAACCACTTCAAAATTAACGTGTTGATTTTCTTTCAGGCATAAAAAAAGGCAAGCAAAAATGCTTACCTTCTTTACTAATGTGCCCTAGCGAATCGCTAGGCAAACATTATAAAGCTACGATGTTTTCAGCTTGTGGACCTTTTTGGCCTTGGCTTACTTTGAACTGAACCTTTTGGCCTTCAGCTAAAGTTTTGAAACCGTCGCCAGAAATAGCGCTGAAGTGTGCAAACACGTCAGGACCAGATTCTTGCTCGATAAAGCCAAAACCTTTAGATTCGTTAAACCATTTTACTGTACCAGTAGTTGTATCAGACATAATAATATCCTATTTAATTGAGTAATTTGTGCCCTAAGGCGGTATTGCAGGAAGTGTAACTATTACTTATCAAACAGGACGAGCTAATAATAACTGCGAAACGGTGTACATAAATAGTGGTCTTACTTTCTAGCTAAGCAGCATTCTATAGGGTTACTTGCAAGAGTCAAGTAATTTCGCCTTTTTGATGAATGATTTAGCACAGGTCGAACCATCTATGATAAAGTGACTCTCACTTTGTTGTTTGTGTCTCTGCTATTGCGAATTAATTCATCACTGGCGATACTTTCTGATGACTTAGCAAGACGATCATAAAGTACCACATTAACTGTGGCAGCTAAATTCAAACAACCTATGGTAGGCACGTATACCACATGCTCAGCCTGGTTAACCACTTGCTGGCTTAATGAACCATCTTCAGGACCAAAAATATAATACGCATTAGCAGGATGTTCAAAGTCAGGTAATGGGGTTGCCCCTTCCACTAACTCAATACATACCAAAGCAACATCATCAGAAATACCATCCAGCAATGAGTCAACAGCTACCAACGGTATATCACGACGAACGTTTTTAGTATCCGTAGAAAACTTTGCCGCATTAGTATAACGTTGACCACTGTAGCGCACTTGGCTGGCTTGAAAGCACCCTGCCGCTCGCATTACGGCTCCCACATTGGTTGGGCTTTTAGGGTTAGTTAAACCAATGATGATTTGCTGTTTATTTTGTGATTGACTCACACTTTTTCCTAATACTTATCTGACTACTCGCCTAAGTAGGGATATTATCATTGTCTTACATAGATGGTGAAACGAAAATACGATAAAAAACACTGACGATTGAACAACCAGTAAGTTAAATTGTCATCAATTGTTACATTATCTTTGACCAATTTTTGAAGTAAAGATGAACAGATCAGTCATAACGTTATCCAACAGCTAAACTATACAAATTCATATGGAGCCACGTTAGCTAAATGAAACATCAACTCAACAAAATTTTCCAAGCTAATAAATCATTTATCACCTTTTTACTATTAATGCTGGTTTTTAGAAGTGCTATCGCCGATTGGAACGATGTGCCGACAGGCTCAATGAAACCAACAATTGTAGAAGGTGACAGAATTTTAATTAATAAACTTGCCTACGATGTTAAAACCCCTTTTATCAATCATTCACTTATTGAGTTAGCCAAACCAAAAGTGAATGACATCATCATTTTTGAATCTGATATCGCACAAAAACGCCTTGTCAAACGAGTGATAGGAATACCAGGTGATACCGTCGCCATGCATAACAACCGCTTGATCATTAATAATACGGCTGCAAGTTATCAACCACTTGAGTCGAATGACAATTATTTAGTCTTACTCGAGACAATAAATGGCCAAAGCCATAAAATTCAATTAAGCCCTCAAAATACACAGCTTAGTAGTTTTGACGCAGTTACCGTACCAGAGGATCATTATTTAGTGTTAGGTGATAATCGTAATAATAGCGCCGATTCACGTGTGATAGGTTTTGTGCCAAAAGCAGAAATCATCGGTAAATCCAACAAAGTAGTATTTTCCCTCGATTATGATCATTATTGGCTGCCACGAAACGAACGATTTTTAACATCGCTATAGCATTTTCCAATAGTTAGTTTTAACCGGGCGACATATTGATTACATAAGATAACAACATAGTAATTGTTATCTTATCTACCTTTCACTACTATGCTCAACTTCAATTTACAGATAATGAGTAAAGCATCAGTCACATGAAACAATTATTTATTCCTTTAATGTTGGCCTTGGGTATGAGTTCAATCAATGTTCAAGCAACCGTTGTTGAATTTCAAACTTCTGAAGGTAATTTCAAAGTTAATTTACATGATGAAACCACCCCTGAAACGGTAAATAACTTTTTAAACTATGTCACGCAGGGTAAATACGACAACACCATCATTCATCGCACGGTTGATGACTTTGTCATACAAGGAGGCGGTGCAAAATTTGAAGGCACTTTGCCACCTACTTGGATTGACACTGATGAGCCAATCACCAACGAACCTGTTTATTCAAACGTAACAGGGACTATTGCGATGGCAAAACGCGCCGGAAAAATCAACAGTGCCACCAGCCAATGGTTTATCAATACTCAAAACAACGCCTCAATACTCGATGCTGTCGATGTCTATGGCGGCGGTGCTTACGCCGTATTTGGCGAAGTAATTGATGATGGTATGGACGTAGTAAATGCTATTGCTGAAATAGAACGTTGCAATACAGGCTATGCTGGTTTTAAAGAATTACCCATGCCAAATTACCAAGAGTTCTGTGGCAACAATGATGCCACACCAGGACAAGAAAATTTTGTTACTATTTATCAAGTGATTATTTTTGATGACACGGTAAGTACTGACGGAGATCTTGCCTCAATTAAAAATACAAGATATGACCCAAATGATAGCCAAAAAGATAAACAATCAAGTGGCGGCTCATTTTCTTGGTTCTCATTGTTATTAATGTTGTTAGTCGTACCATTAACAAGAAAATAATAGAGTTCTACCTCTTAAAAAAACAAAAAGGTCGCATTAATGCGACCTTTTTAGTTATTTAATGTAATGTAATTTAGCTTTGTTCTGGCGCAGCTAAACCTTCTTCACCAGCAAACTTGTCAACCCATAGTGCAATAGCACCATCGCCTGTCACATTACATGCAGTACCAAAGCTATCTTGTGCCATATACAATGCGATCATTAAGGCTAATGCTGCATCAGTAAAACCTAACATACTGGCTAATAAACCAAGTGCTGACATTACCGCCCCACCCGGTGCACCCGGTGCACCCGGTGCAGCAATCATAGTCACACCTAACATTAAAATAAAGCCCATCATGGCGCCAATACCCGGCACAGCAAGTTCAGGTGATAATAACATCACCGCAGTAGCACAAGTGACAATAGTAATCGTTGAGCCACTTAAATGAATTGAAGCACATAAAGGCACAGTAAAGTTAGCAACACTATCACTGACTTCATTGGCCTTATTGGCACGTAATGATACTGGAATAGTTGCGGCACTAGACATGGTACCCAGTGCGGTAAAATAGGCAGGCATCATATTTTTCAATAAATAGGCAGGAGATTTACCTACTGCGGCACCCGTGCTGACATAAAGAATTGAAATCCATACCCAATGCATAACAAGAGCTAACACTAACACTACACCAAACGTTTTTAAGGTACTAAAAACAGTTCCGTCTACCGTCATTTCGGCAAAGACACCAGCAATATAAAAAGGTAAAGCAGGAATGATCACTTTACTTAGCAGAAGTTCGATAACATTTTTTGCTTCTTCTAAGGTAGTACGCAACGAGGTAGCATTAGTTGCGCTAATACCAATACCAAAAATAAAGGCGATGGCTAACGCAGTCATCACATCAAATAATGGTGTGATAGTGATATCAATAAAGCCTTTGAGTTTTTCCCCTTCAGCGGCTTCGATTAAATTTCCCGCTGTTAACCCTGGCAACACATTACTTGCCACAATAAATGCAAGCAAACCAGCAATAATAGTAGAACCATAAGCTAAACCAACAGTTTTACCGAGTAAGCCTCCAGAACCTTGTGGCAGCGATGCAATACCACTAGCAATATAAAATAAAATAATTAATGGGATGGTAAACTTAATTAATTGGCCAATCAGTGTTTGTGCGGTAAAAACTAATTGCACAATAAAATCTGGGGCATATAAGCCAATTAACATACCAGCAACAATGCCAGCGATTAGTTTTAAAACTAAATTCATAAAAACTCCAATTGTTATAATAATAATGAAAGCTGAATTAACTTGATTTTAACCTGACTGTTGATTGGTAAGCCAGCGAACAATGATGTTTCGTTGCTCATTTTTTGCAATAAACGGCCGACAGACAAATTGGCCTAGCGCAGCAACTAATTCTTGCTCACAAAACAACAAAGGTAATCTCACCCTTTGCCATGGTGGCAGTGCTAACTCCTGCAATACTTTTTTTAATGGCCGGCTGTGCTGTCGATAATCAGGATGACATCGAGGATTGTGATGACGAAAGCACACACGAATATGATGAAGTCCCTCTGGCAATGCAAAGCACTGTGCACCGTCACCTAGCTCTACTGAAGAGCTTGCAAGGCTAAAGTGTATCTCGCCTAAACCATCAGGCAATTCGACTGCTAGGCTTTTACTGCTGTCAAATGACAAATCAATTGATACTCCCCAATCATCAAGCACTTGATAACTAGGGGTTAAATACAACTTTTGCTGATACTTTCTCAACCATAACTGCCCTACTTTTACTGCAGCCTGACTTGAATTATTGGAAAAAACTTGCTGATATAATTGAGCAAGTTGCGCCGTAGAGGGCATCAAAGCATTATGCTGACTAAGAAACTCACGCACGATATAATCAAACCGTACTCGGCTGTATTTTTTCAAAGCGATGACATTTAAGGTGTTATCAGTATTTAAGCAAGTTGCTAAATCTTCTTTAGCACATTCATCTAATAACTGTTGCGCTTGTTGGCAATGCGTAGCACTTCGCGCCACGGTTTGCCTGATACTCGGCCAACGCTGCTGCAGCAAAGGAATCAGTTCATGGCGAATAAAGTTACGATCAAATGAAACATCTGCATTTGACTCATCATCCACCCAAGTTAGCTGATGTGTTTGGGCATAATTGACAATGTCTTGCCGCGTACAATCCAGTAGAGGTCGCACCAAGACTTGCTCTTTTTCACCTAATGGCATGTGATCAGCCATCGATGATAATCCTTTAACACCTGAGCCTCGTTTGAGAGCTAAGAAAAAGGTTTCCACTTGATCGTCTTGATGATGACCTGTGCAAATCAATGCCTTTGCTTGGCAAAGTTTCTCTAGCGTGTGATAACGCGCTTCACGGGCAATAGCTTCTAAGCTTTGTTGCGGCTTTTTATCCAGCGTTAACTTAGTATCAACTAAAGGAATATCTAACGATTGGCACTGTTCAATAGCAAATTGATGCCATTTATCAGCATGTTGGCTTAAACCGTGATTGACATGACAAGCACTGAGCTTATTGTTCAGTAGATCTTGTTTTTTAAGGCTTGCCAACGCATGTAGCAGTACTTGAGAATCGACGCCACCACTATAAGCAACCACTATGGGTTGCTTAGGGTAAGCGGAGAAAAATGCTAGAAGAGTGTCAGTGATTAAAGACATAACATTGTAGATCGCATCAAATTACTCACTTATCAGTCATTAAATACAACCTACAATGGGTAATTAACAGTAACCGAATGACATCAGTCGTTGATAACGTTTTTCAATTAACTCTTCTTTAGATAAACCTTCTAGCTCAGCAAGATCAGACTTGATCGCTTGCTTAAGAAATGCTGCTGCCTCATCCATATCTCGATGAGCGCCGCCCATTGGCTCTTCAACCACGTTATCAATTAATTCAAGCTCTTTGATACGAGTTGCGGTGATCCCCATTGCTTCAGCAGCGGTTGAGGCTTTTTCTGCTGTTTTCCACAAAATAGACGCACAACCCTCTGGGGAAATGACTGAATAAGTCGAGTATTGCAGCATATTGACACGATCACCTACCCCAATCGCTAATGCGCCACCAGAGCCACCTTCACCAATAACGGTACAAATAATCGGCACGTTAAGTCGCGACATCACTTTTAAATTTTTCGCAATCGCTTCACTTTGACCACGTTCCTCGGCACCAATACCTGGGTAAGCACCTGGGGTGTCGATAAAAGTGATAATTGGCATATTAAAACGTTCTGCTATTTGCATTAAGCGCAAGGCTTTACGGTAACCTTCTGGACGCGGCATACCAAAATTACGCTTTACTTTTTCAGACGTTGAACGACCTTTTTGATGGCCTATAACCATCACCGGCTTACCATCAATGCGAGCGGTACCACCAATGATTGCTTTATCATCAGCATAAGCACGATCACCGGCTAACTCATCAAATTCAGTAAAAATACGTGGTAAATAATCAAGGGTATAGGGACGCTGAGGATGACGAGCCACACGAGCCGTTTGCCAAGGATCTAAACCAGCAAATATTTTACGGGTTTGTTCCTTATTTTTTTCACGTAATTGTGAAATTTGCTCTTCTAAGTCAAGATCTAACTCCTGACCATTATTGACTAATTGTAACTCTTCAATTTTTGCTTCAAGTTCCGCAATGGGTTGCTCAAAGTCTAAAAAATTTAATGACATATGCTTAAAGTACCTAAGTTATCTTTACTTTTGTTCGGTTACTGTAATGTTACTTGAACACTACCTATTTAAATTCTAGTGCGATTTTTTCTTCACCAACGAGGTTTTTCAATCGATTGATCAAACCATCTGAGGGTGTAACCCGCCATTGTACGCCCAATTCTAGCATAGCTTGTGCTTCATCTCTTTGATAAAAAACACGAATTGGACAAGTGCCATCTTTATACTCAGACAACACAGATGAAAACTGTTCAATAAAATTTGCTGATAACTCATTTTTATTAATACTAACATCCAAGGATGTCAGGTAGTTTTCTCTTGCATCCGCAATGGTCATTATATCGCGACCGGTCATTGTAATGCCACCGGAGTAATCATCAAAGCTGACCTGTCCACTACAGACTAAAATTGCATCAGTTTCTAACAATTCGGCAAAATTATCGTAATCATCCGGAAATAATCGCACATCCATACGAGCACTTTTATCATCTAGCGTTACTAATGCCCAACGACGGCCACGTTTATTCACTAAAACCCTAACACCTATGACTAAACCAACCGCAGTAGCAGATTTATCTTTACCGGTCGGTTGCATGCTGACTAGACGGCCCGAAGCATATTTTTTTATCTCTGTTAAGTAACGATTGATCGGGTGACCAGTCAAATAAAGCCCTAAGGTTTCTTTTTCACCTGCAAGCCATTCTTCTTCAGGCCATGGAGCTACATTTTTAAATGCTTGGCGAGTATCTTCAGGCTCTTCATTGATCAGGCCAAATAAATCATCTTGACCGATGGCTTGGGCTTTAGCGTGCTGCTCTGCCGCTTTGATCGCTTCAGGTAGAGTATCAAATAATGCGGCTCGATGTGGTGCCTCTTTACCCTTGATGGTAAGTTTGGGCCCTAAGTTATCCATCGCGCCAGACTTAATTAAGCGCTCTAGCACTCGTTTATTGGTTTTCTTTAAATCAACACGAGCACAAAAATCAAAAAGATCAACGAATGGTCCGCCACTTTCTCTTGCCGCAATAATTGCTTCAATCGGCCCTTCACCAACACCTTTAACCGCACCAATACCATAAACAATCTGATCATCATCGTTAACGGTAAACTTATATTGACCACTGTTCACATCCGGTGGAAGTAAATCAATGCCCATGTTTTTACATTCATCAACCAAAGTGACGATTTTATCGGTGTTATCCATATCGGCGGACATAACTGCCGCCATAAAAGGCGCAGGATAATGCGCTTTCATCCACAAGGTTTGATAAGAAACTAACGCATATGCAGCCGAATGTGATTTGTTGAATCCATAACCGGCAAATTTCTCTACCAAGTCAAAGATTTTCATCGCTAGTTCGCCATCAACTCCACGATCTACCGCACCTTTTTCAAAACCTGCCCGTTGCTTGGCCATCTCTTCTGGTTTTTTCTTACCCATTGCACGGCGAAGCATATCGGCACCACCAAGGGTATAACCAGCAAGTACCTGAGCAATTTGCATGACTTGTTCTTGGTATAAAATAATCCCGTAAGTGGGTTCAAGAATTGGTTTTAAATCTTCATGCTGCCATTTGGAATCTGGATAAGAAATTTCCTCACGGCCATGTTTACGTTCAATAAAGTTATCGACCATGCCCGACTGTAACGGTCCCGGTCGAAACAGAGCCACCAAGGCGATAATGTCTTCAAAGCAATCCGGTTTTAATTTATCGATCAGCGATTTCATACCGCTGGATTCAAGTTGGAAAACCGCAGTTGTTTGTGAAGAAAGTAGTAATTTGAATGACTTCTTATCGTCCAACGGGATAGCCGCTATATCAATCGGCTCTTTACCGGCGGAGAGCAGTTTGTGATCGGCCATCTCAATGGCCCACTGCAAAATAGTAAGTGTTCTTAACCCCAAGAAATCAAACTTAACTAAGCCCGCATCTTCGACATCATTTTTATCAAATTGTGTCACCGGGTTTTTACCTTCATCATCACAATATAATGGGGCAAAATCAGTGATAGTGGTGGGTGAGATAACTACGCCACCGGCATGTTTACCTGCATTTCGTGTGGTACCTTCAAGGATACGACACATATCGATCAGATCTTTAACTTCACTGTCTTGTGCATAGACTTCCGGTAACTTAGGTTCTACTTCAAACGCCTTCGCCAGTGTCATGCCTGGATCGCCAGGGACTAATTTTGATATCCGATCAACAAAACCATAGGGATGGCCTAGCACTCGACCAACATCACGGATAACGGCTTTAGCAGCCATGGTACCAAAGGTAATAATTTGTGATACCGCATCCCGGCCGTATAATTCAGCGACGTGATCAATCACTTCATCGCGCCTGTCCATACAAAAATCGACATCAAAATCGGGCATGGAGACACGTTCAGGGTTTAAGAAGCGTTCAAAAAGTAAATCAAATTCTAACGGATCAAGATCCGTGATTTTCTGCGCATAGGCGACCAAAGAGCCAGCACCAGAGCCGCGACCAGGCCCAACGGGAATGTTATTGTCTTTACTCCACTGAATAAACTCCATGACGATCAAGAAATAACCGGGAAACCCCATGTTGTTGATCACATCCAGTTCGATTTTTAAACGTTCATCATAAGGTTTTCGTTTTTCAGCGAAATCTGGGGCATCTTTATCAAATAAAAATTCTAAACGCTCTTGCAGCCCTTCTTCAGACACTTTAACTAAGTAGTCTTTAATATCCATACCGTCGGTTGGAAAGTCAGGTAAAAAATATTCTCCCAATCGTACGGTAACATTACAACGCTTGGCAATTTCAACCGTATTTTCAAGAGCTTCAGGAAGATCAGCAAACAGCTCCAACATTTCAGCTTCAGTGCGCAAATATTGCTCAGGACTGTATTTTTTAGGACGACGCTTATCATCTAAAGTGTAACCATCATGGATGGCAACACGAATTTCATGGGCTTCAAATAAATCTTCAGTTAAAAACACGACTTCGTTAGTGGCAACGACGGGTAAGCCATGTTGATCGGCGAGCGCTACCGCTAAGTGAAGATAATCTTCTTCATTGTCTCTTCCCGTTCGAATTAATTCTAAATAAAAGTTATTTGGGAAGTATTGCTGATAAAAGGCAAGCATTTGCTCTACTTGCGAAGTGTTGCCCTTAAGAAGTGCTTTGCCGATATCGCCTTCTCTAGCACCCGACAAAATAATTAAGCCTTGGGCATGCTCAATCAACCATGCTTTATCTATTACGGCTTTGTTTTGAATATGACCACGCAAATATGCCTTTGAAATTAACTCAGTTAAGTTTTTATACCCTGTATTATCACTGGCGATAATAACTAGACGAAACAACTGCTCTTCAAGTTCATCACTTTTTACCCAAAAATCGGAACCGATAATAGGTTTAACACCTGCCCCATGTGCCGCATGATAGTATTTCACTAATCCGCAAAGGTTTGTTTGATCGGTTAATGCAATTGCCGGCATTTGAAGCTCAGCGGCCTTTGCAACAATAGGTTTGACCTTGTTCAAGCCGTCTGACATAGAAAAATCACTATGCACGCGCAAGTGAATAAATTGAGGGCCAGAGACCGCCAGTTCAGAGTGTGATGAGTTTACTTCGATTGATTCAGCCATAATTACGATTGATTACTCAGTACTGCAGCGACAGGTTTAAAGCTCTTACGGTAACAGTCTAAGACACCATGTTCGACAATTTTTTCCAAATGCGCCTTTGTCGGATAACCTTTATGTTGAGCAAAACCATATTGTGGATACAGTTTATCAAGGGCGATCATTTCTTCGTCACGAGCGACTTTAGCAATAATTGATGCGGCACTAATTTCTGCGACCCTTGCATCCCCTTTTACCACGGATTGACTGGCAATCTGTCCTGCTTCACTAAAAAAACTCGGTGTTCTGTTGCCATCAACTAACACATGATCAGGCTCAACTGCTAAGCCATGCACCGCTCGTTGCATGGCCAACATAGTCGCATGTAGTATATTTAAGGTGTCAATTTCTTCTGGCGTTGCGCGTGCAATACACCAAGCAACCGCTTTTTCCTTGATCTCATGCGCTAATATTTGCCGTTTTTTCTCAGATAATTTTTTTGAATCCATTAAACCGTCAATCGGATTTTCAAGGTCCAAAATCACGGCAGCAGTAACAACATCCCCTACCAGCGGACCACGTCCGACTTCATCAACTCCAGCAATACAATAAGCGATCGGATATTCAAAAGGAGGTATAGCGGCTTTAACCATAATTATTAATGCTCTTGTAAATATACTTGTTCTACAGCAATGGCGGCCTGTTCACTGGCATTTTGTTTAAGGCTAAGGTGAATATCGGTAAACGCTTGATTCAATTCTGATTGATCTTGATACAAGCGTTCTTTTACCAAAGGTAAAATATTGTTAACACTCACCTGTGCTTGCAATAGTTCGGGCACCAAGGACTTATTAGCCAACAAGTTCGGTAACGAGAACCATTTTAATTTTACAAAACCTTTAAATAAGTGATAGGTCAGCGGATTGAATTTATAACAAATCACCATAGGACGTTTAATTAATGCAGCTTCTAAAGTAACGGTACCAGAAGCCGTTAATAAACAATCACTTGCAGCCATTACTTCTTGCGTTCGACCAACAATCACTTCAACAGGTAAATCAGGAGCAATCTTTTGTTTAATTTCTAAAAATTGCTTAGCGCGTTTATCACTGATCATTGGCGCGACAAACAGTAGCTCAGCATCTTGCTTTGCTAGTTGCTGCGCCGTTTGCAGAAAAGGAGTGACTAAACGAGCCAGCTCACCACCTCGACTACCTGGCATCAAGGCTAATATTTTATGATTTAATGGCAAGTTAAGCGCATGACGACTCGTTTCTTTCTCTGACACTAACGGGATATCATCGGCTAGAGGGTGGCCAACAAACTGACAAGGCACATGATGCTTATCATAGAAAGCTTTCTCAAAAGGTAACAAAGATAAAACCATATGAGTGGCTTCTGCAATGTTGAAAATACGCTTTTGTCGCCAAGCCCAGACACTTGGGCTGACATAATGCACGGTTTTAATCCCCTGCTCTTTCAAGCTTAACTCTACTCTTAGGTTAAAATCGGGAGCATCAATACCAATAAATACATCTGGCCTTTGTTGGCTAAAATGAGCAACTAAACTGTCTTTGATATGAAACAATCGTCGTAAGCGGCCTAACACTTCAAAAATGCCCATCACCGATAGCTCTTCCATCTCAAATAAGCTATCAAAACCAAGCGCCATCATTTTAGGGCCACCGATACCAATAAATTTTGCATTTGGGTAACGTGCTAATAATGACTGCATTAAGCCAGCACCTAGCGTGTCACCGGAGTGTTCTCCAACAACAATGGCAAAGGTGGGGGAATGAACAGATGAAGCAAGCGATGTGTCAGTCATCTAACGAATAATACCGCGATTCGATGAGGCAATAAATTCAGTGAATAAGGTAATCTCGTCACTAGATTCAATATTTTCAGCGATGTCTTCTAACGCTTGTTCAAGCGTTAATCCTTGACGGTAAACCTTACGATAAGCCTGCTTAATTGTCCGAATAGTTTCTGCAGTGAAGCCTCGGCGTTTCAGCCCTTCTGAATTTAAACCAAAAGGTTTTGCTGCATTACCTGATGCCATGACATAAGGCGGAATATCTTTTAAGACTAAAGATGTAGCGGCAACAAAACTATGTGCACCAATGTGACAAAATTGATGGACACCACTCATGCCCCCTAAGATAGCATAATCACCAACATGAACATGACCCGCGATTGAAACACTATTGGCGAGAATGCAATTATTGCCTACCACGCAATCATGCGCGACATGAGAATACGCCATAAACAAATTATTACTACCAATTTGCGTAATACCTTGATCTTGAATGGTACCGCGATGAATGGTGCAACATTCACGAAAAATATTGTTGTCACCAATAACTAACTGGGTAGGCTCGCCGTTGTATTTTAGATCTTGGCAATCTTCACCAATGGAAGCAAATTGAAAAATTCGATTACCTTTACCTATAGTAGTAGGACCATTAATCACAACATTGGCGCTAATAGTGCAATCATCCCCGATGACGACATCTTTACTTATATATGTCCACGGGCCAATAGAGACATTATTGCCTATCTTCGCCCCTTCTTCGATTATTGCTTGTGAATGAATCAAAGGATACTACTCCTAAATTTACTATAACTTACGACGTGCACACATAAGATCAGCAGAGCAAACCACTTTACCGTCTACTTTTGCTTCACCATAGAATTTCCACATTCCACGTCGCTCTTTAATAAACTCAACGTGTAAATGCATGGTATCACCCGGTACTACAGGCTGTTTAAACTTCGCATTATCAATAGAAGCAAAAAGGTACATTTCATTTTCCTCTCTACTTTCCGCTGATTTAAACCCTAAAATTCCAGTTGCTTGTGCTAAAGCTTCTAAGATCATCACACCAGGAAAAATTGCCAAATCAGGAAAATGCCCTGTAAATACAGGTTCATTGAAGCTGACATTTTTTATCGCGTGTAACGTTTTACCTACTTCATAGTCGAGTACTCTGTCGACCAAAAGCATTGGATAACGGTGAGGAATGATTTTTTGTATTTCTTGTACATCAATGGTGTTTTTTTGCGCGTCCAAAACACTGTCCTTTTAATGACTAAATAACTAGTTATTAGCTAGTTGCGTTAGCTTTTAATGTTAATATTTCTTGTTCTAAAGCTTTAATTTTTTTATTAGTTACATCTAATTTACGAATTCTGGCATTGGTTTTCTGCCACTCTTTATTCGTTTGTGCCGGTAAACCAGAAGAATATACACCACCTTCTGTGATATTTTTTGTCACCATAGCAAAGCCGGTAAAGACACAGTTATCGGTCACCTTGATATGACCATTAATACCTACCATACCGGCAATAGTACAGTTTTTACCAATCTCTGTGCTGCCCGCGATAACACTGCATGCAGCCATAGCTGTATTTTCACCGATCACAACATTATGTGCAATTTGTATTTGGTTATCTAAAATCACCCCATCATGGATTTCAGTATTATCTAATGCGCCGCGATCTATGGTAGTACTAGCACCAATTTCGACACGATCACCAATAACAACGGAGCCTAACTGGGGGATTTTTATCCAGTTACCTTGCTGATTCGCATAACCAAAACCATCTGAACCAATAACAGTATTTGATTGGATCAAACAATCACAGCCAATTCTCACTTCATGATAAATACTGACATTAGCCCATAACGCCGTATTTTCACCAATTTCAGCACCTTTACCAATAAAACAGCCGGCACCAATAGAAACATTTTTAGCGAGCTTCACTTCAGCTTCTATCACCGCATTAGCGCCAACCGTGACACCATCAGCGATCTCGGCACTCGGGTCGATCACAGCACTAGCGTGGATACTTGCCGATGTTCTAGGTGTGCTATCAAGCAGTTGTGCTACCAAAGCATACCCCATATAAGGGTTGTCCATAACTAAAGCATTGGTTGGACAATCATCTAGGCAATCAGGTGCAACAATCACCGCACTCGCTTTTGTTTCAGACAGTTGCTGACGATATTTAGCATTTGATAAAAACGCAATTTGCCCAGCAGAAGCATTTAATAAGGTTGCTAGACTTGTAACCGAAACAGTTTCATCGCCTTTAACGGTTGCACCAATTTTCTCGGCAATTTCACAAAGTGTATAACTCATAAGTGATTTACTTTCATAGGAATTAATACGCGCTAACTTATTTGTAGTTTAGGCTATTAATAAGGTAACCCAAAATAAAAAGACACGTTATTTACACAAATAACGTATCTTTATTATTAACACATCTGCCATGCACCATACTACGTTGAGTAATAGGATACTTAGCTTATAGTTTACTTACTTTCTCGACAACTTGGTCAGTAATGCTAGCATCTGGTTTTGAAAAAACCACGGCTTTTTGCTCGATGACTAAGTCATATTTGCCTTTTGCTGCAATGCTATCGATCGCTTGACGAACCAAAGCAATGATCTTATTAGTTTCTTCATTCTGACGTGTGCCGGCTTGTTGTTGTAACGCTTTGCCTTTTGTTTGATAACTTTGATACATGTCAGCAATTTTTTTGTCTAACTCTTCAATTTGCTTTTCATTCATCAAAGAAGAATCACGTGTTTTCTTTTCTTGATAATACTTAATATCTTTTTCAAGTTGGGCTAATTCAGCTTGTTGATCTTTAAACTCAGCTTCTAGCTTTTGTCTTATCGCTGCAGTTTGAGGAATTTTACCCATGACTTCTTGAAAGTTTACCACAGCAATTTTTTGCTCAGCTGACATAGCTGCGCTTGATAATAATGCTCCAGAGGCTACAGTTGCTAGCGCAATTGATTTAAATAACTTTTTCAATTTCTTCTCCTAACTAATAGATATTCTTTTCGTTATTGTATTGATATTGGGATAGCTCTGCCAATTAAAAGGTTTTACCGATATTAAAGTTGAAGAATTTAGTGTCATCACCTTCTTCTTCTTTAATAGCTTTAGCAAAACTAAAGATCATTGGTCCCATTGGCGATAGCCATTGGATAGATAATCCTCCCGATACTCGATATCGACCCACATCAGAATAATCGTCAATTTTAGCAAATTCTTTTGGTGCTAAATCTCGATAATCATCCATATTAAATTCAGTATTCCATACGTTACCCGCATCAACAAATAAACTAGTACGAACGCTGTTGGCATAACCTTCATCCAAAAATGGCGTTGGCATAATTAATTCAAGACCCGCTAAAGCGATGGCATTACCACCCACGGAGCGGCGAGATGAATTCACCACATCATGATCAGGCCCTAAACAGCAACCTGAGCCACCCAATGGATCAGGAGTACCCGGTATTTTGGTCGGGTATCTAAAGATAGCTCGTGGACCAACAATATTGGTTTCAAAACCACGTAAGGTATCTGAACCACCACCCGCTCTAAAGTTCTCCCAAAATGGTAACATTTGATCATTACCATTAATGGTATCATAACCGTTACCATAGCCCACTTGAAGGCTAGTTTTAAAACTCCAACCACGAGCAATAGGGAAATACCATTTCGTGTCTAAATTAACTTTAAAATAGTTAGTATCCGAATTAGGCGTGGTCATTTTATACGACAAAGACTGCGATGAACCTGCGGTAGGGAATGTACCACGGTTTAATGTTGAACGTGAAATCGCAGCTGAGATATCAAAGTTCTCAAACTCTAAGCCAGCATCAGGATCATTGGGATCAGAATACAGCTCATAAAAGCTTTGAATTTGCTCATAAGTTTGTAATCGGGTAATGCCGTTATGTTTATAGCCAACACCAAAGTTAAGGCGGACATATTCATTAATCGGGAAACCAAAGTTGACCCCTACACCGTAGGTTTTATTGTTGTATTCTACTAAGTTTGCGCTACCTGCATCGAACTCATTGTAAAATAACTGACCACCCAATGATATGGCGTCAACGGTAAAGTATGGGTCGGTATAAGACATATTAATACTACGTGAGTAACTGATAGTATTAACATTAAGCGATAATCGATTCCCCGTTCCTAAAAAGTTATTTTGCTGAATACCGGCGTTTAAGCTCAACTTAGTTGCTGAACCGTAACCAATACCTGCAGTAAATGAGCCCGATGGCTGCTCTTTGACGGTAAATTCAACATCAACGAGATCTTCTTCTTCTGGTAACTGGATGGTTTCAAATTCGACTTCTTCCATATAAGGCAGTCGTTGTAACCAGGCTTTTGAGCCTTCCACTAAGCTGTTTGATAACCAGGCACCTTCCATTTGACGCATTTCACGACGCAAGACTCTGTCTGCCGTAACATGGTTACCTTTAAAGTTAATGCGATTCACATAAACGCGTTTACCAGGATCAACCGAAATGGTTAACTTTACGGTTTTATCTTCTTCATTTATTTCAGGGATAGTAGTCACTTTCGGGTAAGCATAACCAAAGCGCCCTAAAAATCGACTGATAGTTTCTTCGGTATAAGTAACTTCGGCACCATTATAAAGTTTATCAGCACTAAGCGGGTTAATAGCTCGTATGGTTTTTTCAAAACCAGCCATATTACCGACAAAATCGACTTCACTAACAGTGTATTGCTCACCTTCAGTCACATTTAAGGTAATATAAACCGCTTTTTTATCCGGTGTCATCGACACTTGAGTAGAGTCCACCTTATATTGCAAATAGCCGCGGTCTAAATAGTAACTTTCAATGGTTTCCATGTCCCCTTGTAAGGTTTGCTTTTGATAGCGATCTTGCGCCATAAAATCCCACCAAGGAGAATCAAAGGTTAACTCTGCTTTATCGAGCAATTCTTCATCTGAAAATACTTCATTACCCACAATGTTAATTTGTTGAATAGCAGCAGCATCACCTTCAGAGAAGACAAATTTTAAGTTAACTCGGTTGCGCGGTAGATGGGTAATTTCCGCTTTGACGTCAGCATTATATTTACCAACACTATGGTAAAAATCTTCTAAGCCAACTTCCAAGCCAGAAATCACGGTTTTATCTAAGGTTTCACCTACCCGGATATCACTGCCATCAAGACTTTCAATTAACTGCTCTTCTTTTAAGTCACTGTTACCTTCAAAGGTAATTTCACTGATGGTTTCCCGCTCACGTACTTTAAAGATAATACGTTTACCATCTCGAAATACCGCAATATCATTAAAGTGACCTGATTTATACAAGGCTTTAATTGATTGTGAAATACGAAAGTCGTTGAGTGTATCTCCTACGTTAAAAGGAATATGAGTTAAAGCTGCTCCCAACGCCACACGCTGTAAGCCTTTAACTTGTATATCTTCAACTTGGAATTCTTCTGCCGCTTGAGCAGTAGTGCCTAAAGCACCTAATAATACCGCTAGGGCAATTTTTTTAATCATCATAAAAATTTAACTTAACTACTTCTTCTTATTTATAATCGCGATAAATCGTTAAACAAAGCGATACTCATTAGCCCTAAAAGCGCTAGTGTACCAAATTTAAAACCGATTTCTTGTATTTTTTCAGGCACAGGTCGACCGGTAAAAAGTTCTATAAGGTAATAAACTAAATGCCCGCCATCAAGTACTGGAATAGGTAAAATATTAATAATACCTAAATTAATGCTAATTAATGCTAAAAAACCTAAAAAGTAAACAAAACCATATCCGGCATGATCACCTGCTCCTTGTGCAATAGAGATAGGACCACTCAAGTTTTTAACTGATACGTCACCAGTAATCAACTTACCTATCATATCAAAACTTAACGTCACTAATTGCCATGTTTTGGCAACGCTTTCACCTATAGCGTCAACCACACCATAAGATAATTCAACGCGATACGCTTCTGGATATGGTGCTGATTTTGCTGCCACACCAAGATAACCAATGGATTGATTGTCTCGCTCAATTAATTTTGGAGTAACCGCTAAAGTTAAGCGCTCTCCAGCACGTTTAACCTCTACAGCCACTTGTTGCCCTGGGTATTGCTTTATTAAGCCAGTAAACGTTTGCCAATCACCATTGACGGGTTGTTCGGCAACCGTTAAAGGAATATCACCGACCTGCAAGCCAGCAGCTTCTGCTGGACTGCCTTTAGCGACCACCATGACTTCGTTATAAACTTGTGGTCTAAATGGCGCTAAGCCCAAACTTTCTATCGCAGATGCTTTTTCTGGTGAAAAATCCCAGTGTTCAGTATTTAACTGATGTTCGCGTAACGAAACACTGTCAGGCTTTCTTGTTTGAATCGTTATTTGCTCTTCGCCTATTTGACTCACTAATGCCAAATTTACCGCGGACCAATCATGAGTCTCTCTATCGGCAACTGAAATAATTTCACTGTTAGGAGTTATTTGTGCTTTAGCGGCTATCGACTGAGGCACAACTTCACCAACAATAGGCTTTACGCTCGGTACACCTAATAAAAACATCAGATAAAAGGCAAAAATAGCGAAAAGAAAATTAGCACCAGGACCTGCCGCGATAATAGCAATTCGTTGATAAACACTTTTACTATTAAACGTTTTATCTGCATCCTGTGGGGCAACATCATCGACACGTTCATCGAGCATCTTTACGTAGCCACCTAAAGGAATAAGCGCAATCACAAATTCAGTACCATGTTTATCGATTTTGCGCCAAATGGGGGTACCAAAACCAATGGAGAAACGCTGTACCTTAACCTTGTTTTTTCGAGCCACCCAAAAATGACCATATTCATGCACAGTGATTAAAATACCTAATGCAACAATAAAGGAAACCAAATTCCATACAAACTCAAACACTAGATTACTTCACCTTTACATTAGTCATAGTTAACTCATCCACTAATAATTGAGCAAATTCTCGAACCGAACGATCCAGTACCATCACATCATCGATATTCACTACCCTTTCTGAGACAAATTTTTTCACAGAAGTTTCATTTATTTTAAAAATATCGGTAAATTTAATTTTATTGTTCAAAAAGCCATCAACCGCGATTTCATTAGCAGCATTAAGTGCTGTGCACGCAGCCTGACCTTGTTTACAAGCCTCAATCGCTAATTGTAAATTGGGGTAACGTTGATAATCCGCTTGCTCAAAATCAAATGATGGAGTGGTAAAAAAATCTAACGGCGGCACGCCAGCATCAATTCGTTCAGGAAAAGCCAACGCATGTGCAATCGGTGTACGCATATCGGGGTTACCCATTTGCGCCAATACTGAACCATCTCGATATTGCACCATAGAATGTATGGTACTTTGCGGATGCAATACCACTTGAATATCTTCAGGAGCAACATCAAACAACCACCTAGCTTCAATAAATTCTAAGCCTTTGTTCATCATGGTGGCTGAATCCACTGAAATTTTTCGTCCCATGTCCCAATTAGGATGAGCACAAGCTTGCTCAGGGGTCACCTGAGCTAATTCTTCTATAGGAGTTGTACGAAATGGGCCTCCTGAGCCAGTGAGTAATATTTTACTAATACCATTATCTGCTAACTGACAAGCGCCAACATGCTGCTGGCTCATCATAGGCAAACACTGAAAAATGGCATTGTGCTCACTGTCAATCGGCAATAACTCTGCGCCAGATGCTTTTACGGCATCAATAAATATTTGACCCGAGGTGACTAATGCTTCTTTGTTAGCAAGTAACACTCGCTTGCCTTTTTTCACCGCGGCTAACGTCGGTAATAAGCCTGATGCGCCAACAATTGCGGCCATCACCGTATCAATTTGCTCACTTTCTGCAATGGTGATCAACGCACTCTCGCCAGAAAGGACGGTTATTTCACTTAACTCATGAGCGAGCAATTGCTGCGAGAGTTCTGACGCTGCTTTAGCATCAACCATGACCACTTGTTGAGGACGAAAAGTCAGGCACTGTTGTAACATTTTATCGACACTAGCGTTTGCCGACAGTGAATGGACAACAAATTTGTCCGGATGACGATTGACAACATCTAAGGTGCTTTCACCAATAGATCCCGTCGAACCTAAAATGCATAGCTGACGTGGCTGCATGAATAATCCTCTAATGCCAGCCGAGGTAAGCGTAACAGAGGGCAAATATCGGTGCTGTAGCTGTTAAGCTGTCAATGCGATCTAATACCCCGCCATGCCCAGGTAATATTGCGCCACTGTCTTTAATACCGGCTTGTCGCTTAAACATACTTTCATTTAAATCACCAAGTACCGAAATGGTTGTGATTAATGCTGTTACGGCTAATGCTAATAACACTTGCGATGACTGCCAAGCCAAGAGATAACCAGCAACAGACACTAAGATACAGGCAAACACTACACCACCAATATAGCCTTCCATAGTTTTACCTGGGCTAACATTTGGCATTAATTTTCTTTTACCCACTGATTTCCCAACAAAATAAGCCCCTATATCGGCGCTCCAAACCATTAAAAATAAGAACATGATCAGTTGCGCACCATGGTATGTGTCGACATGATATTCACTAGATCTTAATACGACAAATGCAAGCCAAGTTGGTACAAGCGTTAACCAACCAAATATACCCCGCACGGAACGGTGACTAGACCAAAAGCTACTACATCGTGGGTATAAAAACGTAAGAGTGGCAGAAACAAGCCACCAAATAACCGCAATCCATAAAATATACTGTACTGTTTGTTGTAATTGAGCCGTTGAAGACCAGAGAGAAGTGAGCGGAAAAGTATACCAAAGCGCAGAAATAAGAAAGATAGTGGTGGCAACGAAGGCTAATCGCCTGCGCTTATTTTTAAAGCCCATCAAAGGCCCCCACTCCCATGCACCGATGGCCATTATCACCAAAATAAAAATCGAGAAGTTGTCGAGCGACATATAAAATATCGCGGCAATTGCTAATGGCGCTAATAATAGTGCTGTAATAATGCGTTGTAATAACAAACGATAACCCTTTATATTTTCTAGTTTTTATTTATCAGTTGTTGCGTTAACTTGCTCGCTTGTTTGACCAAACCTGCGTTCTCGTTGATCAAAACTTGCAATAGCTTTTTCAAAAGCTTGCTCTTTAAAGTCAGGCCATAATTCTTCCGTGAAATAAAACTCAGCATAAGCTGCTTGCCATAATAAAAAGTTACTGATGCGGTAATCACCACCCGTTCTTATCAACAAATCTAAATCGGGTAAATCTGTCAAACTGGTGTATTGATCTAGCGTATGCTCATTAATTTCATCCAACGTCAGCTGGTTTTGTTGAACCTGCTCAGCAACTTTTTTGGCGGCATTGGCAATATCCCAGCGTCCACCATAATTGGCCGCAACAGACAATACCATAGCATCGTTATTAGCCGTTAGTGTTTGTGCGTCATCAATTTTCTGACGTAACTTATCAGAAAAACGTGAAATATCACCAATCACTTGAAATCGAATATTATTTTTATGTAATTTTTTGACTTCCTTCGTCAAAACAAACATAAAAAGATCCATCAACACACTAACTTCTTGCTCAGGTCGCTGCCAGTTTTCACTACTAAAAGCAAAAAGCGTGAGCGCTTTTACGCCCAATTTACGTGCAGTAGCAACAACAGCTCGAACCGACTCAACACCATTTTTATGACCAACCACACGAGTTTTACCGCGTTGTTGAGCCCAACGTCCATTACCATCCATAATAATGGCAACATGCTGTGGCACAGTTAATTGCTCGTCCGCTTGCAATGCTGATTCGGTCACATACTCTCCAGTTATTTTCTTAATAAGCAATAAAAAACGTCGTAGTTTATTCAATTTACAACTACGACGTTATCTACATAAAATTATTGGTTATATTTCCATTAATTCTGATTCTTTGTCAGCCAAGATAGCATCTACTTGCTTAACAAATGTATCCGTAATTTTTTGGATTTCATCTTCTGCTTGATGCATTTCATCATCGCTGATTTCTTTTTCTTTATTTAACGATTTAATGTCAGAGTTTGCATCTCGACGAATATTACGAATAGCGATTTTGCCATTTTCACCTTCGCCTTTTACTACTTTCACTAAATCACGACGACGCTCTTCCGTCAGCGGAGGCAAAGGAATACGAATCAAGGTACCCTGAGATGAAGGGTTTAAACCTAAATCTGATGCCATAATAGCTTTTTCAACCGCACCAATCATGCTTTTATCAAAAACGGTAATTGCAATAGTGCGTGCATCCGGTACAGATACATTACCCACTTGGTTTAATGGCGTGTCACTGCCGTAATATTCAACAGTGATGTTATCTAATAACGATGTATGAGCGCGACCAGTTCTCACTTTATTTAAGCTGCTTTTTAACGCTTCAATACTTTTACCCATTCTTTCCTGAGCATCTTTTTTTATTTCGTTTATCACTTTAATAACCCTTAAATACGTTCAATTATTTATTTAAATTATCGGTATGATCAATGATTGTTCCTTCGGTCTCTCCCATGATCACTGACTTTAATGCACCTGGCTTATTCATATTAAACACACGAATAGGCATATTATGATCACGCGCTAATGTAAACGCCGCCAAATCCATTACTTTCAATTCTTTTTCTAGCACTTCCTGATAAGTTAAATGGCTATACAATTCAGCGTTAGGATTAGCAACCGGATCTTCAGAATAAATACCATCGACCTTTGTTGCTTTTAACACAGCATCTGCTTCAATTTCAATACCACGTAGACAGGCAGCTGAATCGGTCGTAAAAAATGGGTTACCGGTACCGGCACTAAAAATAACAACACGACCTGATTTTAATAAGCTAATCGCTTGTGCCCAGTTATAAGTATCACAGACACCAGCTAAATCAATCGCCGACATTAAGCGCGCATTAACAAAGGCACGATGTAAGGCGTCACGCATCGCTAAACCATTCATTACCGTTGCTAACATACCCATTTGATCACCAACAACTCGGTTCATGCCTGCTTCAGCTAGACCAGCACCTCGGAATAAATTACCACCACCGATGACTAACCCTACTTGAATGTCCATTTCAATTAATTCTTTGATTTCCTGTGCCATGCGATCAAGTATTTTAGGATCAATACCAAAGCCTTCATCACCCATTAAGGCTTCACCACTAAGTTTTAAAAGAATTCGACGATAAGTAGGTTTGGGATTAACGCTCATAAAAAAAACATTCCTATAGGTGTTTAATAATTTTCAAGGCAGCGATTAAATTGCGCTATAGCAATAATAGTTAGTGCTTTAAGCATGACAAAATAATTCATCTACTATGCGGCATCGAATCAATTAATCACAGAAGAGCCGCAGCCAAAATTAGCCGCGGCTATTTTAATACGTTTAGCTTACTATCGAAAGAGTTAGTTGCAAAAACTCGACCAAATTTTATTTTACCCACAAAAAACGCCTCATTTAGAGGCGTTTTTTAATATTGTTTTATTATATTGAATAAGATTCAGTACAATAAAAACGCAATTATGATTTAGCAGCAGCGATTTGCGCTTCAACTTCAGCAGCAAAATCTTCTTCTTTCTTCTCGATACCTTCGCCTACTTCTAAACGAACGAATGAAGAGATTGATACACCTTTTTCTTTCAATACATCGCCAACAGTGCGTTTTGGTTCCATGATGAATGCTTGACCAGTAAGAGAGATCTCACCAGTAAACTTCTTCATACGACCCGTCACCATTTTCTCAGCGATGTCAGCAGGCTTACCTTCGTTCATCGCGATATCGATTTGAATAGCTTTTTCTTTTTCAACTAATTCAGCTGGTACGTCTTCTGGATTGATGAATTCAGGCTTAGAAGCAGCAACATGCATCGCAACGTGCTTAAGAGTTTCATCATCACCAGAACCGGCAACAACAACACCAATTTTGGCACCGTGCTTGTAAGATGCTAATGATTCACCTTCAACATATTCAACACGACGTACATTGATGTTTTCACCGATTTTAGTAACTAACGCAATACGCTCTTCTTCGAACTTAGCTTGTAAGTCTTCGATAGAAAGTTTTTCAGCAGCAGCTGCGTCTGCAACTTTATTAGCAAATGCTAAAAAGTTGTCGTCTTTGGCAACGAAATCAGTTTGACAGTTAACTTCAACTAATACGCCATCTTTAATGATGATTTGACCATCAGCTGCGATATTACCTGCTTTTTTAGCAGCTTTCGCTTGACCAGACTTACGCATATTTTCAATTGCAAGTTCCATATCGCCATCAGTTTCTTGAAGCGCTTTTTTACAATCCATCATGCCCGCGCCAGTGCGTTCACGTAATTCTTTAACTTGTGCAGCAGTAATTGCCATGAGTTAATTCCTCAAAATTCAAATAAGTGTTAAAAATTGCCATAGTCATAAATACTATGGCAATCATAAAAAGTATCAGCGATTAAAGCTTATTCAGCTTCAACAAAACCGTCTTTTTCAGCTTGAACAACGATGTCTTTTTCACGACCTTCAATCACTGCATTAGCAGCTGAGTCTGTGTATAAAGTCACAGCACGGATCGCATCATCGTTACCAGGTACGATGTAATCAACACCATCTGGGTTTGAGTTTGTATCAACAACTGATACTACAGGAATACCTAGATTGTTTGCTTCTTTAATAGCAATATGCTCGTGATCAGCATCGATGATAAAGATAGCATCAGGTAAACCACCCATGTTCTTAATACCACCTAAACTTTTTTCAAGTTTTTCCATTTCACGAGTACGCATTAACGCTTCTTTTTTAGTTAACGCTTCAAAAGTACCATCAGTACTTTGCGCTTCTAAATCTTTCAAGCGTTTGATTGATTGACGTACTGTTTTCCAGTTAGTCAACATACCACCTAACCAACGGTGATTAACGTAAAATTGATCACATTTGATAGCAGCATCTTTGATTGCATCGCTAGCAGCACGCTTAGTACCAACAAATAATACTTTACCTTTTTTAGCAGAAACACCAGCTATGAAAGCTAATGCATCATTAAACATAGGTACAGTTTGCTCTAAGTTGATGATATGAACTTTGTCACGAGCACCGAAAATGAATGGCTTCATTTTTGGGTTCCAGTAACGAGTTTTGTGACCGAAGTGAACACCGGCCTTAAGCATGTCGCGCATTGATACGTTTGGCATAATTTTTTCCTTTGGGGTTAAGCGTTCATACATCCAATATATTCGACCCTACTCTCATCAAATGAGCTAGCGCACCCCGATATATCTTTGTCAGATGTATGTGAGTTTATAGTATGTACTTATTAAAGTACGGTTTAATGCCCAATTTAAGCAGCCACTCTTTAACAGTGTAACTAACCTAAATTTAGCGGCGCACTTTATACCATAAAGCGCAAGAATTAACCACGTTTTTTTAATAAAAAGCGATAAATTGTTAGGTTTATGTCGAGCAAAAATGATAAAATCAGCCGCCGTTAATTTTTATAAGGTTTTTATTGTTTATGTCTGCTGAATTGTTTTTTATCTATGACAGCCATTGCCCGTGGAGCTACGCAACCACACAATTAGTCAATGCCATTGTTAAAGCACACCCTAATATGTCTGTGCACTTAATGCATTGTGGGTACTTTGAAGGGGATAGCAAGGTTGTAGATAGAACAGTGAGTGCTGTTAAAGCAACCAGTGATGTGCCTTTTGATGCGCAATACCTAAAAACACTTTCTACAGAAAAGGACTCTACCTTAGCAGCCAATATACTTAATTGGGTACAACATAAATCACCAAAAGATGCCTTGACGTTACTCAATAATATTCAACACGCACACTTTCAACAGGGTAATCCAATACAGACTAAAGATGACGTTAACGACATCATTAATGCGTTAAAGTTATCACCTCCAGCTAAAGCCTTGCAATCTGAAAAATTCACTAAGGATTCAGAAATTACCTTGCATGATATAGCTGAAATACAGGAAATTATCGGAACACGTGCGATCCCAGCCTTACTACTCGCTCATGGTGAAAACCTGACATTATTAAACCATAACCTGTATTTAGCCTCGCCCGAAAAAATAGTGGAAGCCGTCGACTTAGAATTACAAAAATAGCATGAGCTACTTTATTCATCGTTAATTCTATCGCGACCTTGAACACTCAAAGTCGCGATAGGGATAAGCTCGATTAACCATTTAATAGAAAGTGGCTATAGATACTGGCCACGTAGCCAAGTGCAATAGCCCAACTCCATTTAAGGTGACTAAAAAAGCTATACATTCCCTTAGATTGCCCCATCAAAGCAACCCCAGCAGCAGAGCCTACGGACAATAAACTACCACCAACACCTGCAGTCATAGTGACCAATAACCATTGAAAATCACTCATTTGTGGATTCATGGTTAGTATGGCAAACATCACCGGAATATTATCAACGATAGCAGACAACACTCCTGCGATCACATTCGCATTAGTTGGCCCAAAACCGTCATAAAGAAAATGTGACACATAAGCTAAATAACCAATAGTCCCTAAACCGCCAACACAAAAAATCACACCGAAGAAAAATAACAGAGTATCCCATTCCGCTCTAGCCACTTTGTTGAAAATATTAAATTCCCCGATATTCTCAGCTGATCTTCTACCTGAAATCTTCAAGTAGTATGAGAAAAAGAATAAATAAGATAAGCCCATCATCATGCCTAAAAATGGCGGTAAATGAAGAAACTGCTCAAAGGTTACCGCGGTAATAATGGTACACAAAAACAACAAACAAATCGGCACAGCACCTTGTTTTAGCTGTACCGTTTCATTGGTTCCCTTAGGTGTTTCATTAGGGATCGCAAAGCTCATTATTGAAGCAGGTAAGATAAAATTAATTAATGATGGAATAAATAAAGCAAAAAAACCAAAAAAGTCGATATGACCTGATTGCCATACCATCAAGGTGGTGATGTCTCCAAATGGGCTAAAAGCACCACCTGCATTTGCTGCTACGACAATATTGATAAAAGCGATCGAAACAAACTTAGGTTTATCACTACCGACAGCTAAAACCACAGCCCCCATCAACAAAGCGGTGGTTAAATTATCTGCCACAGGGGAAATAAAGAAAGCTAAAAAGCCAGTGATCCAAAACAATTTTTTGTAGCTATAGCCTTTTTTCACTAGCCAAGCTCGTAATGCTTGAAAGACATTTCGCTCTGTCATGGCATTAACGTAAATCATCGCGGTGAGTAAAAATAATAATAACGCAGCGTACTCAAGTAAATTATGCTGTATCGCATGCTCTAATAGCTCTTTTCCCTGTGCTTTAGACTTAGCAAGTAGCGCCACTAAGATCCATATTAACCCTGCAGCCAATAACACCGGCTTGGATTTGCGTAAGTGAATGAACTCTTCAGCAATAACTAACGCATAAGCCAGAATAAATATAACCAAGGCAGCTATGCCAAAGGTCGAGGATGTCATATTCAAATTTGACATTGATGTTTCTGCCGCCACCGCAGAAGTGCCACTTAAACAAAATAGTAAAAGTGAAATAAATAGTGCTTTCAAGTGATGTTAACTCCTTTAAGAAGGAATATAGAAACGCATAAATCTCGATTAACTACATTCCGTATACCTGTTATAACAGTTAAGCATAGGACACCTACGCTGTTATAACGCTAAAAATATGAGGTATTAATATGAAAGCAGTTCAGGAGGAGCGCGAATCGCACGATGCGTTAAACTAAAACTGATATCGCTTTGTTGGCGAGTCAGTAATAATTCTGCATATAAACGAGGAGTAGCGTAATACGTTGTTTCTGTTGAACCTTGCTCGTGATCTTGGGAGTCCTGTTCACTCCAACTCTCTTCGAAAGTATATGCACTATTGTAAAGACCATCATGAGCAATAGTACTTTGATTAGATAAATTAATCATCAAAAAAGCGGTTATCAATGCGGATAGTAGCAATGCTTTTTTCATCAATTAAATTCTATGTTGAAGTATTTCCTTTATTACCATAAAGAAATATCAAGGTTGGCTATATGGGTATTGTAAAAATTCACTTAAGTAAACACAATAAACGACATTGACCTAAATCATGATTTCATCAAAAACAATGTCCTAATTTATCTTCTATTTCAGACTCTATTTCAACAATATATGGGCTATAGCTAGGGCCTGTTGATCTTTTAAGTTTGTTTTTGCAGTAGTAGATAAGCTCAAACTTTAGACAAAAAAAAAGAGCCGACAGGCTCTTTTTTCTTAGTTCAGTCGTTATTAACGACGTAAACCTAATTTACCGATTAACGCAGTATAACGGTCACTGTTTTTACCTTTTAAGTAATCAAGTAACTTACGACGTTGGCTTACCATGCGTAATAAACCACGACGTGAGTGGTGATCATGGATGTGCTCTTTAAAGTGACCTTGTAAGTGGTTGATTTGTGTAGTTAACAAAGCAACTTGAACTTCTGGTGAACCTGTATCACCTTCTTTTTGTGCATATTCTGCAACGATAGCAGCTTTTTGCTCAACAGATAAAGACATAATATATACCTTAGTTAGTGTTTTAAAATAACCGCCTAGCCAAACACTAATTCAGCAAGACGTACAAAAGAGCGCGTATTCTACCAGTAAATCCGTGGTATGCAACTACAAAATGTAAATATATGGTAATACGGCAAAATCTATATCAATGCCCACCCATCATTTTAAAACGAAAATGACAAAGAATTAACTTTTAATCCACACAGAGTGTCATACAGCATGGTAAAACAAGCGTTAAAACATAGCCTTATGCGCTCTTATCAGTTAACGGGCGTAAGTTAATTTGCTTTAGCCTTTATAAATGCTTGATATTCAGCAATATGTGGCTTTTCAATAAGCACTTTACTCATGGGATCAATGATCACAATATCGTTTTTTGACACAGAAAGTGTTTGAGTTTTTTTCATATCTAATTTCATTATTTTTCCATTAATTGATATCTCCAACGGTAGCGGAAAAGGTAAGTTATTCGGTGTTTTCCATTGTAAAGTTAAGTGATTCTCCGTCCATTTTTCTACCACCTCAGGTAATTGCGCTTGATAGAAATAAACATCAAAAAACCAGCGATAATCTTGCCCTGTTAGACGATTAACAATACGTAAAAAATCTTCAGTATCAGCCAAAACAGGTTTAAATTGACCTGGTTTTGGCTTTGTCATACCGTAAACAAGCTCTGTCGTGGCATTAAAAAAATGTTCATCACCTATTAGGTTACGTAAGGTGTGTAATACCCAAGGGGCTTTATTGTATATATCTGGGCCAGGACCACCTCTTTCTTCTTGATACACCCCTTCTACTGTGAGCAACTTATTACTGACAATCGGTGCTTTATTGCGAATGTTTAACCGCATTTGGAACATATGAGCCATATAGGCTGCTTGACCATGTAAGTAATGTTCATAAATAGGATGAGCATAAGCACCAAATCCTTCATGCAACCACATTGCATTAGCATTTTTATTGGTCAGTTGATTTGCAAACCACTCATGAGCAAACTCATGAAACATCAACCAGTCAAAACCATATTTATCAGCTCGATATTGGTTACCATAAGCATTAATGGTTTGGTGCTCCATTCCTAAGTGAGGTGTTTCAACAATACCAATTTTATCTTGAGCAAAAGGATACGGACCAATTTTTTTCTCGAAAAAAGTAGTAATATCAATAAGCTGCTCTACTAACTTTTGTGCCTTACTTTTATTTTCCGGTAAATGATAAAACTCCACAGGGATATGATTTCCATATGGGCTTTCATACGAGGTTTTGATCACTTCATAAGGACCAACATTGATCGCCACACCATAGGTATTTAATTGAGATAAACTCTGCCAATGATAAGTACTGGTCTTCTCATGTTTTGTAATTGAGATTAATTTGCCGTTAGCTGCCGCAAATAAAGGCTTAGGTACAGTAATATATAAGGTGGTGGTTGTAGCTTCTCCTATCGGGTTATCAATACATGGCCAAAACAAATCACAGCCCTCCCCTTGTACAGCCGTTGCAATCCAATCTTGTCCTCCCTTTGTCTGAGACCAAACAAATCCACCATCCCAAGGCGCTTTGACCGCTTCTCGTGGTTGGCCAGAGTATTGCACCTCAACCGTAAATCGACCATTGATAGCTTGAGCAAAGTTGATCACAAGTAAGCCTTCAGGATTAGAGTATTGTTTACTATCCAAGAGAACACCATTGACTAACACTTGCCTGATGGTAAATAGGTTATCTAAATTAATCCCCACTTGTCTTCGAGGATGATGACTATGGAAGGTTAAAATACCTCGACCTGAAATAGATTTTTTCTGAGGAAAAATTTCAAAGTGTAGCTCAGCATGTTGTAATGCTAAACCTTGTTGGGAGGAAGGAAGAGGACCGTCACTATCCATGGTATATTGGCTTCTCTCAACGACTTTAGCCTGTACACTCACCGCAAACAATAAAACACATAGACAACTCAGTAAACGTGACAATTTATTCACCTTTAATCAAATAAAATAACTTAGTTTGAATTTATCCCGATAAAATACATGTGGAAAGTCGATTGCGTTCAACAACATCAACCGCACTGTGAACGACATGTTTCACTAGATTGGTGGAATTCACTCGACAAGCTTTAGTGATTTATACCTCTACTTCCGGCACCAATAACAACTTGGTTAACTCTCATAGAGCCATTAAAATTTTAGATGATAACTTAAGTTAAGTTTCCGACCACGCGCAGGCATTTGCTGATAAGTCACTCCGTTTAATGTACCAATAGGTGAACTACTGGGGTAGGCATAATGCTGATCAAATAAATTGTTGATCGCTAATCGCCACTGACTTCCTTTATTTGGACGATAATCAATTGCGTAATTAACCAAAGAACTGCCATGCTGGCTGAAAAGTAACGTTATATCATCACGCCATGACCAATGAAGGTGTGTGAACCAATTTTCATTAAATTGATATTGCAGCGAAAGCTTACCATATTTCTTTGGTGTAATAGCCTCTGAAGGTGTTAATGGGCTCTCACTAACAATATTTGAATGATTCGAAAATAAATACGTAAAATGTCCTGAAAACAATAGTTGTTGGTTCGCTGTCCATTTAAACTCAGTTTCTAATCCATGTGCATCATTACTGGCAATATTATCTAACCGGCTGATATTACCGCCAGTAAAACCAATCAGCTGCTCAATATGATTGTTAAATAATGTCATTCCCAAAAAGATATCTGCTTGGTTATATTGGTAACTCAACTCAGTTGACGCTAATGTGGTGGGCTTTAATGAGCGGTTCCCTAAAACCAGGCCGCTTTCTTCATCATATAAATCTCCCAGTGATGGAACGCGATACGCTTGACCATAGATTAACTTCAACACATGGGTGTTATTGGGCTGGTAAACAATTGAAAGCCTAGGATTAAGTTTATCTGCAATATCATTATAACCATCATACCTTAGCCCAGCGGTCACCGAAATGTACTGATTTAGCTGAGAAGCAAGTTGTAAATATACGCTCGATATCACACGTTTTTTATCCAAAATAATACGTTGTTCAGGTTCATCAAACACAGTTAACTTATTCAATAAACGAAAGTCGCCATATAAATCGTAATTACTGCGTAACGCACCGGTAGGAATACTCGACTCACTCCACTCTATCCCAGCTGAAAGCTTATTAGCAGAAGAGAAGCGATAATCACCTGAAAGTGCTAAATCGTGAGAACGGTATTTGAAATATTCCCCAAACAAAAATGGCGCTTTTTCAAATCCACTTCTTCCTTTGGGTTGAAGTACGCCAAGACTGGTGCGCTTTGCGTGCTGCAACTTACCTGACAACTCAAGTTGCAAATCACCTTGAGAAAGTAGAGAGTAATCAAACTGGTGAATATAATGCTCTAAATGAATTTTATTATATTGATCATTAAGGCGGCGGAATACGAAGTACTTCTGCTGTTCACTATTAAGGTATAAGCTGCGCAAGCTAAAATCTTGATAACGAATACTGGTCTCTATCTGAGTTGATTCAAAAGGATCATTCGTTGTATTTTGCAGTGAGAAACGATCAAATACATCGGTAAATTTATCACCGTTATTACGTTCATAACTGCCCGAAAATGCAAACTGCCATTGTTGAAACTGTTTTTGCATTCCTAACTCAACACTTCGATGAGCAAAGCTACCAACAGCAAACTTCGCATAATCACTTGCTTTACTAATGATATTGATCACGCCATTAAAAGCGTTAGAGCCATAAAGTGCTGAACCTGGGCCTCGAATAACTTCAATACGTTCAACATGAGCAATATTTAAAAAATGGATCAGAAAATTAATGCCTCCCGTGTAATCATCATTAATACGGTGGCCGTTATACAAAAATAATACCGTATTGGCATATTTTTGTGCATGACCACGGGTGATCAGTACAGATTCATTACTTTCATGTGCATTGTATGCTGAATAAAAACCAGGAATATGAGCAAATAGATCGCTCAGATGCTTAATACCTAAGCGGTTTAAATCATCTGACGTAAATAATGAAACCGATGAAGGGGTCGATAAAAGTTCGACTTCATTTTTATTGGCAATACTTACCTTTTGCTGCATTAATTCTGCGAGCGAGAGAGACAAAAATGAATCATTTTCAAATGCAGATACGGGAAAAACAAGAAATAAAAACTGCAAACCGCTCAATATACGCTTACAAATCATATGCTCTAGAAAATACACAAAACGATAGTAGAGAGCTTAGCAGTTTTTCAGCTAACTAACAGATTAAAATCATTATTTTTTCATATTAACGATGAAATTCGCTTAATGTTCAAGTGTGAGTTTTAGTGTACTTGACCTTAAAGTAATAAACGCTGTGGCAAACATCAACAAGCCTGATATCAAGGCTCCGGTATTATTTTGATAAAAACTCAGCACATGGAATTGATACAAGGCTTTTTCAAACAAACCAATGCCTAATCCTACCAGCAATAATTGATAACCTTTGAGTTCACCTTTAGCCCCAAACCACTTTGCCATTACATAAGCTGCGACTGGAAAAAACGTCCAAACAACAAATACAATGGTTGAAAAAAAGTGCACCGACCAGACAAAACGAATACCACTTAACACTTCAATAAAACCATACAATTGCGTAGCTAAGTATCCGAGATATAAATACCACATAAGCGCCCTCTATCATTTCTATGTATGTGAGCTAATAGACACAAGGATTAACATAATAAGCACAGCTTAACGACTTTCGCAGTTTTGCCTTTGATCTTTATCATCTTTTATTACAGTTTTTCACAATCCACGGACATATATTTAAACAATGGCTAACTTGCTCTTTGCTGTTCGAATTTCGTTCAAGATAAACGCCTACTGAGAAAGTTCAACACGCCCTAACAGTTATGCATTAAAGGAATTATACTAATAATGAAAAGTGTAAAACTTTGACATGATTAATCAAATAGCTGTCAATGAACGCTGTAATTTCGCATTAGTTACATATTTCACAAATGTTAAAATAATGTATACTAAATAGAAAACAACAGGGAGAATGGTTCATAGAAAGAACAGTATTTAATTTTTTGCCACAAGGTGTATGGTTTGCGTAGTTCCCTTAAAACGTTATCAATTGTATTTGCGTTAATTATTACCTTAATCCCCTATAAATTAGTTGCCGATAGCTTTAACTTTTCTTTTGATATTTTATTAATGCTGGCTGTGCTCAGCTTACAATTGGTCGCAGCTCGAATGTTGTTATTAACCAAACAACATACCCGTTCTAAATCTTTAACGCTGTTCTGGCAATATATACTGTTGGCCTTAGTCGGCGCATTTGTCGCTACCATCGCTAAAAGTGTTTATCCAAATGCTTTGTTGTTCCATGATTTTCTTTCACTATTTAGCTACTTTTTTATTTTATTGGCCATCGAAACCAACCCTCATTTAAATGAGACTCCCGTTAATCAATACCTAGGCGGAAGAGTACCAGCTATCATATTTAGTGTGATCAGCTTTTGTTATTTTATCTTATTGCCTTATGAATTTTCCCCTAAGCAGTACTACTCACAATTACCTTCAACACTATTTAATTTATCTATCACAGGATTAATCAGCTTTCGCTTACTGTTAAATATGTTGCGTTGCCAACAAAATTATTGGCGCAAAATTTACGGCTTTTTAGCCATAGCAGGCATCACTATGTTCATTGAAACAGTATTCAACTATCAAGCGAACTATTCTCAACAAGTGCCAGGCTCCTTTGGTGAATCAGTAAGCGCTTTGCTGCCTTATTTGACATTACTGCTCGCTAGCACTAGTGCGTTAAAACTACAAGCACCAACACAACCCGAGCGGTTCACTATTCATTCTGAGCTCTATATATTGCTACTTGTGATCACCTGTTTATTGATCCATTTTGCCGGCATTGAGTATCAGTGGTTTTATATAGTCTCTCCTTTTTGGCAATCAGTTGTACTATTAGCATGGACAGCAATCGCGGTGGTATTCGTTAGCTTACTCACCTATAAAAAGCAACAAAGTTATCACCAACTTAAAGAGAATTACCTGAAGCAAGCCCATAAAAATGAACATTTAACAAAGAAAAACCAGCAATTGACAGATACATTGGTTAACAATGAAAACAAAGCAATTGTTTATGCGTCGAACAATGCTATTTTAACCACATCAACCACAGGTAAGATCCTGTCAGCCAACCCAGCAGCAGTCCAAGTTTTTCAGATGCTTGAGCAAGATATTATAGGGCTAAATATCAAACACTTGTTCAGCGCTGAGGATAAAATGCATTACTTTTTTGAATTCAAAAGTAATGTTTATGCTTTACAACGAAAAGAACAAGGTATTTCTGTTGAATGTAATGCCATTCGCTCTGATCAAAGTGAGTTTCCAGTGCAGGTAGAGCTGCAATGGGCAGATAGTAGTGACAATGCACTGATTGTTGTTACTTTTATCAACCTAACGGCTAGAAAGCTTGCTGAAAAGCAAACGCTTGAATTAAAAGATAAATTTATTGCCAATATTTCACACGAATTTAGAACTCCGCTTACCATTATCAATGGTATTCTTGACCGTTATTTAAAAAAATCAACCAACTCAGATGAAAGCCAAGAGTTAACGACGGCTAAGCGAAATGGCTTAAGACTAGTACGTATGGTTGAACAATTATTAGAATTATCACGGTTGAGTGACAACCCCGAATTATCTCTATCCACCTATCGTTTAAAAACATTGATGGCCATGCCTTGTGACTCCTTTGATCGTTTAGCCAATCAAAGCCAACTATCCTTTAAAGCACATATACCAGATGATTTATGGTTAGAGTGTGATGCGCAAGCGTTTGAAAAAATCATCTTCAACTTATTAGCTAATGCAATTAAATACACACCAGAAGGTGGCAAAATTAGCGTTAACGCTTACGTAGAACAGGAAACTATCATCCTCGACATTATTGATACTGGCATCGGCATAGATAAATCATCACAAGCTAAAATATTTGAGCGCTTCCAACGTGCTAATGATGAAAAAAATCAAGCAATATTCGGGGTCGGCATCGGCTTATCTTTGGTGAATGAGCTTGTCAAAGCACACCATTGGCGTATCAATTTAGTCAGTGAGTACAACCAAGGCAGTAAATTTAGCTTATCAATTCCGCTTACTGAACCATTAACACTTGAACAGCACCTCCCGCAAAGTATTTCAGAAGAAGAATTATCTTCTTTATTGGTTGAGTCCAATACCTTGCAAGTAAGTGAAAAATCGCACTCTCAACAAGTGGTGTTGGTAATAGAAGATAACCTTGATATGCAAAGCCATATTAAGCAAGTGATAGAGCAAGCTCACCATTGTTTGTTAGCCAGCAGTGGTGAGTTGGGGCTATCGCTGGCGCAAGAGTACCTACCGGATCTTATTGTTTGCGATATTATGTTAACCGGTATCGACGGGTTTGAAGTATTAAAGCAGCTCAAAGAAAATGAATTAACCGCTCATATTCCGATTATTTTACTCACAGCTCGCTCTGATCTAGACAGCCGACTGCAAGGATTAAATTTACACGCAGATGACTACTTGAGTAAACCTTTTAACCAGCAAGAGTTATTGGTCAGAATTGCGAACTTAATGGAAAACCGAAAACAACTCCAACAAAGTTATTTAAATAAATTTAATAAGATCCAAGTAGATGAACGAAAAGATGCCAGCCATGATAAGGTTGCAAACTTAACAACCTCACAATCTATTGCCCCCGTGGACGAGCAATTTTTAACAAAATTAGAAAAAGCCATCGCCAGCATGTATACCGAGCCAGAGCTGGGTATTACCGATCTCGCCAGCCACATGGCGATCAGTGAACGCCAGCTACAACGTAAGTTAAAAGTATTACTAGGCACCACGCCAAATAACTTTATTAAAGAGTTTAGATTGAAAAAAGCACAAGAATTACTACAAAGTGGTGCTCAAATAGGCAGGATAGCCTTAGATGTTGGCTTTTCCTCACAGACTTATTTTGGCCGTTGTTTTAAAGAAAGTTATCAATGTACGCCGAAGCAATACCAGCAAAAGTTTGAACAACATCATAAAGTCACTAAAGAATAGCCGAGTTATATCTAGGGCGTGTTGATCTTTCAAGTTTGTTTTTGCAGCAGTTTGTTGGAAATTTATACAAAGCAGTTCTTTTGATGTGTGGTTGTTCCACATGATAAAGCACTAAAGATTTTATGCTCCTGCAAATCACCTTACCCCACATCCATGTGGGGCAACATAGTAGAAATGACAACAAACGCTGCCTAAAAGGTTCGGTTAAAAGCGTTTTACTCTTTGTTGAGAGGAGATTTACTTAGATGGCTAAGCGTCATTCCTCACGCCGCGATTAAAACGCTTTTATCTCGAACAAAAATCAAACAGCAAAGATCAACACGCCCTAGCCTTGTTTAATAACAATCTTCTGTTTTAATGAGTCTAGCGAATCCATTTGCAGAATATCCAAATAATTAAACGGTTGTTCTTTAGGTTGATAGAAGCCAAGCCAAGTTATATCAGGCTGTTGTTTTACTAGAGCCAGCGCCTTTTCTATAATAACGCTGATTTGATCCCAAGAGAGCTCTACAGGTTGCTCACGATCAAAAGGATAGAACGAATACGCAATACTAACGCCATTGCTATTTGCTAATGCTTCGCTAAAGCGGTTCGTTAAACGCGCCGAAAGCTCTGCAACATTATTATCTTTTTCATAACCAATAATGGCAAAGGTATCTTCTGCCCAACGGATCACTAAATCATCATTATTGCGGCTATATAAAAGTAAGTCGGTAAAATTTATTAACTGACTATTATTTACTGCTGACATCTCATTAATTTGTACCATAACAATATATAGTCGAGGCAAAATATTTCGTTGTACAGGTAATAAATTTTGATGAATTTGATTCATTAATTGACTGGCTTGCTCAATATAAATATCTAAATAACGCCGACTTCTCACCCCTGTCACTTTATCCGTTGTCGCAGCAAACTCTAACTTTTTATTCGCTTGCTCCAATTCAAGGTTTTTGGCCAAATAGTCTTCTGTTTTAGCAGCAACCTGACGTCTTAAATCTTCCTTTTGCGTTTGTTCATTCATCAGTTTTCTATTTAGCATTCGAGAGTAACTGAGCAAGACTAAAGCAATGACAGATGCATATAACATATATGCCCACCAAGTCTTCCATGGCGGTGGGGTCATCACAATTTTTAACTCATAAGGTTCACTCCAGATGTCATCACTATTCCCAGCAATTACTTGTAAAGTATAATTTCCCTCAGGTAAGTTGGTATAAGTTGCTCTGCGCTGTTTACCTGCATCGATCCACTGCTCTTGAGAGCCAAGTAATCGATACTTGTAACGGGTAGATTCAGGCGCAGCATAGTTTAGCCCTACGTACTCAAAAGAAATAATTTGATCCTTATAATCAAAAACTAACTCTGTCAATTTTGTTAATGGTTGAGGAAAATGCATCGGCTCGTTGAGATTAAATATATTGGTAAGACGAACCAAAGGTGCTTGACGAGGTTTGTTAACACTATCCGGATTAATGCTAACAAAACCTTTAGCACTACCAAAAAAAAGCGTATTGTCATCGCTTTTAAAAACTACCCCATGGTTATACTCCAAATCACGTAAACCATGACTAGTATCAAAATGTTTAAAGCGTTGATTAATGGAGGAATATCTTGAAATCCCTTTGTTTGAACTAAACCAGATATTGCCTTCGCTGTCTTCCCTAATACCGTAAGCGGTTCGGCTTTTCATGCCATCTTTAGCATCTAAATGCTTAAATTCAAATTGGTTGTTTAAGCGTTGTGCTTTAGGCAATATATTTAAACCGGCTGATTGCGTGCCTACCCATAAATTATCTTTACTATCAAGATATAAAATCCAAGCCAGATCACTGCTGATACTTTTACTGTCTTTGGCATTGTGTTTGATATGAGTGAAGCGCTCAGTGTTAGGATCAAACCTATTAAGGCCACCACCATAGGCCGCTAACCAAATGATGCCTTGTTCATCTTCAATAATTTGTAATATATGGTTAATGCTAGGGCCTGATTCATCAACCGGACTTTGACTGGTAAAACGGGTAAAGCGGCCATCTGAGTTCAATCGGTTTAACCCATTATGATAAGTTGACACCCACAAAGTACCATTTCTATCGCTTATAATATCAGTAATGCTATTGGCAGAAATAGACGATGGATCAGCACTATGATGGTTAAAACGCGCAACACTATTATTGAGCAAATTAATTTTATATAAACCAGACGCTCTTGTTCCTACCCATAAGCTACTACCTTGAGCATACAGTTTAGTGATCCTTAGATCCTTAAAATCTTGTTGAACCGCTAAAGGGGTAATTTCATTAGAGCTGAGTTCAAGTTGATATAATCCACCACCATATGTACTAAAAAAGACTATATTTTCATCAGACTGAGCAAAGCCACTGATATTATTACTCTTCAAGTTTGGATGCGTTTGCGCACTATACTGGTTGAAGGTTGTCATATAAGGGTTCCAACGATCCACCCCCGCAAATGTACCAATCCAGATCATTTGATTACTGTCTTCAAAAAACGTCAGTACAAAATCACTTTTTAAACTAAATGGATTTGAAACAGAATGATGAAAACGCCAAAAATTATCATCTTTAGCGTTATAAATAAGTAACCCTTTATCGGTGGCTATCCAAATTTTATTGGCACTATCTTGATAAATATTCTCAATGGTATTGCTAGCAACCGATTGCTTATCTTGACTGTCATAGCGATAGTGCACGGTGTGATGTGTTTTGGGATGATACTTAATCAGACCGTTTTCAACCGAACCTATCCACACATAACCTTGGTGATCTTGATAAAGGGAGTTAATAAACTTACTCGCTTGAAACACAGATTTTTGCTGATTAAATCGAATTTGTTTAACAAAATTTCCTGCTAAATCAAAAACTGATATTCCACCGCCATTAGTCCCCACCCAAATATGACCATCTTGAGTTTCAAGTAAAGCATGAACCATATTATTCGTTAAACTATTCGGGTTACCAAGTTGCTGCTGAATTTGCTGACTATGCCATTGTTGCTTGCTGGTATGTAAAATGGTTAAGCCAACTTCAGTACCAACCCAGATTTTACCTAAACTATCTTGCAAAATGGCATTAACATTATCATGAGCAAGCTTTGCATTAGGTGATACCGTTGTGAAATGCTGAAAGTCATTCGTCGCTTCTCGAAAAAGATTGAGCCCGCCGCCACGTGTCGCTACCCATAGGTTGTTAGCATTATCAACCATTAATCGACTGATCACATCGGAGCCAAGAGAAGCTGGTTGATTAACATCGTGGTGATAACTGACAAACTGATGGCCATCAAAACGATGTAAACCTTCTTGTGAGCCAAACCACATAAAGCCATGGTGATCCTGTTCAATGGCTCGAATAAATTGATAAGACAGGGGGTTATCTAAGGGAAAGGAGCTCAACAAATTCAATTCTTGAGCATTAGGTTTAAAGAGTATCACCGTTAACAGGATAAATAGCAGTGCTCTGATCACAATTAACTCTTTAAACCTCATATTAAACGCACTACTTAGTTAATAAGTAGTGCATACAGTTATTGCTGGTCAACCCAGTTATTAACGCCAATCGCCTCTGCGCTGGTAAATTCAACACTGTTTTTCCAAATCAAACCACCATCGACATTGACACTGTTTTTCCATATTAAACCGCCATCAACATTAACGCTATTTTTCCAAATCAAACCGCCATCGATACCAACACTATTTTTCCAAATAAGGCCACCATCGGTACCTAAACTGTTTTTCCAAATCAAGCCACCGTCAGCGCCTAAATTGTTCTTCCAAATAAGGCCACCATCACTATCAAGCTCATCAGACACACTCCACTGATAACGAGAGCTCAAGCCTTCGATAAAAAAGTTTCCATTTTCATCTACATTCGCGGGACCATAATAATGGGCTTCACCGGCTAAATCTTTCGCAATATCCATATTCGTATTAGCACAATCAATCGCCGTGCTATTTAACGCTTGCTGGACATCAACAACACCAGCACCTTGTTGAAACACACTATAGGCCAAGTCACCTAAATCGTTTACCGCTAATTTTGCACTCGACATTAAGCGACACTTAACATCATCAGGCGTTAACAAAGGATCTTGGTTTAACATTAACGCAACAACACCTGAAACAACGGCTGCCGCTTGTGAAGTCCCCGACATTTCAAAGTATCGGCCACCATCATGAAATTCAGGGTGTTCTGTGACTATTTGAGAATCATATGCCATCAAGCCAGATAAGTGACCACCTGGTGCAACAATCTCTGGTTTGACAAAGCTTTCTACCGTTGGTCCTGCAGAACTAAATGTCGCTAAATTATCATCTTCGAAATACGACTTAGTGTAGCTGTCTGTCATTGCGCCAACAGTAATAATATACGGTACATTGCCTGGCACACCGATAGACATAGGTTCTGGCCCTTTATTACCTGAAGAAGCCACAACAACAATGCCCGCCTGCCATGCTTTCATCACCGCTTGGTTAAGAGGATCATCCCAATAGTAAGAGCGAACTGGGCCGCTAAACGACATATTTAGCACACGCAAGTTAATTTGATCTTTTACTTGCAATGCCCAATCAATACCTCGAATAACATCAGCATAGGTAGCTTGACCTTCACCATCAAAAGCTTTAATACCTACAATTGACGCATTTGGCGCAACACCATAAATTTTACCATAAACATCGTAGTCACTATTAACGGCAATACTTGAGACATGAGTACCATGACCACTTTCTTCGCCGCCATAGTTGCTAATGGTGTTATTTACCGCATCATAGGTGCCCCAAAATTTATCACGACCATATAAATCATTCGTCAAGCCAGCTAATTGCTCTAAGCCAGTATCGAGAAAGCCGATAGTGATGCCATCTCCAAAGTTACGGCTTGAATGAGCGTCAGTTGCATTGATATAAGTAACAACATCAGAGCTAGGCTGCCATTTACGTTTACCCCAACCATAACCGTTACTAGCTAGTTTGACCTTGTGGTTAACTGTTGATTTGATAGTGGTGGTTTGCTGGAGTTGTAATAATTCATCTTCAGTTAAATTTACCGCTACTGCGTTGATAATTGGTAATATATGGGTAGGTGTTAACTGCTGCTGAACCAGACTCTCTTGTAATTTTTCTATATTCTTTGCACTGACAATATAAGACTGTCGCTGCTGAGCATTACTCGCAGTAACCTCTTGTAGACCGAAGTTAACCACGCCACCGATCACAACTAATAGTGATAACGATAATGTGATTTTTTTAATTGAAGTGACCAACATAAAGCTCCCCTTTGCTCTTTACATCTATACAACTTATTAAAAACATTAGGGTTATAATTAAAAAACGAAAAGATTTCGTTATTTAAGTGATGTTTCTTTGTTAATAAATAGTTACAAACTGTTTACATTTAATACTAAACATAGCGAGGTTTCCCCCTGAATGTCAACTACTAATCTTACCAAATTATGATCACAACCCCTGATTACATACCCTAAAACAACAATGTCCAGCTTAGAAAACTAAGCTGGACAACTACTCAGATTATTGATTTTTAAAAATTAACCGTAACATCAGCTGAACAGGTTGAACTGTCTGTTTCACAAACACGGTATGTGTAGCTTCCTTTACCTTTAAAACTATCAGTGAAGGTACCATCATTACTCGTCGAGCTGTATAAAGCGCTATTACGGTAAATGTCTACATTCGCAGTTGATGCACCACTCCATGAAAGGTCAACATAGTTAGCACCTTTTGAACGAGAAGTACTTGCTGATAACGTAATATCACCTTCTACTGGAGGTTCAACCACATCACCACAACCATTTGCAGTTAAATAGGCATCCGCTGCTGCAGCTTTGACAATACCATAACCAAAATAGGCATCCTTACCGGCTGCACCAGCATCTTCTGCGGTTGCTTTTAACGCATTACGAATATCAGTACCTGTACAGCTATTATGATTTGACCATACTAGCGCTGCAATTCCTGATACTGCAGGTGTTGCCATTGAAGTACCACTCATAAAGCCATAATCACTCGCACCGATATTAATATCCATAGTGCTTGCTGCCAATAATGCGGTTCGATCTTCTAACGCAGCCCCAACAGCAGGTATTGTTGTTGCATTTGTATCACCTAAGGTACCATATAACATACCTGATTCATTATTGATGATCACCGCAGCTACACCGCCAGAATTTTCACAGTTTTGCACTTTATCGTGAAATGAAATATTGCCACGATCTATTACACAAACCATGCCATTGGCTGCACTATCAATCGCTTCTGCTGTTCCCATGAAATAAGTATTACCGGTCGCAGTACCTGAGTTCTCCATAGCGGCAGAGGCAAAGTACTGGTCATCTGCCGTTAATGAGGCGCTTGTTGCCATACCTGCTGGGTAAGTAGATAAAGTATCCACACCACCGGCTGTTACTTCGACACAAACTGTTTCATCGTTTATGGTATCACGACTCTTGCCTCGGCCTGTTGTGATCATACAACTAGGATACTGAGAGAAATCGGCAATATTGTTATTGGAATCGTTAGCACCTACCATCATTACTGATGAGTAACCTGCTGGGTATGAACGTACATCATTACCATCATTACCCGCTGCCGCAACGACTAAACCACCTGCTTCTGTAAAGGCATTAAAAGCATTCTCTTCAGTGCTATTTGCACCACCACCGCCTAAACTCATGCTGATAATATTTGCGCCAGCAGTTGAACATTTCTCAGCAGCATATGCTAAATCCGAAGAATAACCCCAACCACTTTCATTGAATACTTTGATGATGTGCATATCGACACCGGGCGCCATGCCCACAACACCAACGTTATTATCAGCAGCACCGATAGTACCTGCTACATGAGTACCGTGAGGACCACCATGCTCATTCCAGTTACCAGTACCTGAATCATTATCACCTGTGATATTGCTCCAAACAAAATCAGAATTTGAACTATCTAAGCCTGAATCTATTACACATACCTTCATACCTGCGGCATCATTAAACATCACTTGATTTGCTTGCGACTGGTAAACAGCGTAAGGCGTGACCTGCTGAGCCATCGGATCACCAGCATCATCACTGTATACCGATAATGGCACTCGGCGTTGATCTTCTTCAATCACCTTAATGTGTGGATTATTTAATAAGCCTTTTACTTCACTTAAGCTTTTACCTGCAAATGAAGCAGCAATAAAGCCATTACCATCGACTTTTAAATCAGCGCCTAATTTTTTGGCAAGGGCTTTTACCACCCCTTTATTACTATTATCAACTTGAATAATGTATCTATCGTCTGCTGCTTGTGCTGATTGCACATTAAGTACTGTAGTGATCGCTACTGCTACCAGTGAACTTGAAAATTTTGAAACTGTCATTTTTATCTCCGCGTTGAAGTTCTCTTAATCGTTATTCTGCTATTAAAGTACTGAGTTCCATTCAACGACGTCATAACTTTTTATTTAGCGTATGTCGCCCTTTGCAGTGATACTACCTACTCCCCAACACAGCCCTAGTACGAATCCGACAATTTTTAGTACAAAAACGACACAAAAAAATTAAATGCTTTATTTACAAATAATTAACATAAATCTCAACTATTAAAAAAGTCGCAAATAAAACAAAAAATGTCTGTGCATTGCTATCACCAGTTTACTTTCTCTCTCAATATTAATGACGTTGAAAACGCTCAACAAATTTGAAATCAAATAATAAAAACAACAAACCTAATGGGGTTTACTTAATGAAAAATTCGAATAAATTTTTGCTGAACACTTTAACTTTAGCGGTAATTACAGCATCAGCTAGTCACGCTTATGCACAGACGGCTAACCTAAAAAGCAACAGCAAAGTTAGTAACGCAGCAGCACCCAGCTCATCTTTTGCTCAATGGCGCGCACAACAAAAGTTGAGTAAGTATGATTATACCGATCAGTTGCTTATCCAGTTTAAAGACAAAAACCAAGGACACAGCATTCCACCAGGACTTGCCAAAAAAGTAGGCTTAGATCTTAAACATGTAAAACAACTTAGCAATGGTCAACATGTTGTATCAATGGGTGAATTAAAACATATCAAAGATATTGAAAAATTCATTGCTAAAATGCAACGTCATCCTGCGGTTGAAAGCGTTGAAGTTAACTATCGTCGCTTTCTATTTTCACAGAATCAACCTTGGGGTATCGCTAATACTCAGTCTGACTTACTCTCTGATAATGATGCTGCAAACATGACCGTTTGTATTATTGACTCTGGCTACGAACAATCTAATCCAGACTTAAATGCTAACAATGCTACAGGAACCAATAACTCAGGCACTGGTAACTGGTACCAAGCGGGTGGTTCTCACGGTACACATGTTGCTGGCACGATAGCGGGTGTTAATAACAGTGAAGGTGTTGTAGGTGTTATGCCAAACACCAATGTTAACCTGCATATTGTTAAAGTATTTAACGAAAGCGGTTGGGGTTACTCAGGCGATCTTTCAGATGCTGTTAATACTTGTGTGAACAATGGTGCAAAAGTTGTCAACATGAGTTTAGGAGGTAGTGGTTCAACTACCGCGGAGCAAAACTCATTACAAGCTGCTGCAGATGCTGGCGTGTTGTTAGTGGCAGCATCAGGTAATGATGGTAATTCAACGTTATCTTATCCTGCATCTTACGATTCAGTTATGGCGGTTGGCGCAGTCGATCAAAACGGTCAACACGCAGAGTTTTCACAATATACCAGCCAAGTAGAAGTTGCAGCACCTGGTGAAGCCATTCTTTCGACTGTTGCTGGCGACGGCCGTTTAGGGTATATCACCATTGGTTCATCAACTTATGGTAATGACCATGTGGTACCACAAAGCCGCTACGTAGAAAGTGGCGGTAATTACAGTATTAACAACGTCAATGGTACCGCACAAGGTATTCTTGCAGCATGTACTGTCTCAGGTAGCAGCTATAGCTGTAGCAGTAATGTAGCTGGTAACATTTGTTTAGCAGAACGTAATGGTAATCAATCAGGCAGCAGCTACCCTGAAATTAATCCAGCGAAAGCTTGTACTGATGCAGGGGCTGCGGGTGTGATTGTTTATAGTGATTCAGATCGTCCAGGCTTACAAAATCCATTCTTAGTAGATGGTACAGGTGCGGTTGATGTACCAACAGTATCGGTTAACAGAACTTTAGGACAACAATTGGCTGGTCAATTAGGCCAAAACGTCACGTTAACGGTTAATGGTAATCAAGATTATGCTTATTACAATGGAACATCTATGGCTACGCCTCATGTAGCAGGTGTTGCAGCATTAGTGTGGAGTAATAACCCTGATTGTAGTGCTGATGATATTCGTAGTGCATTAAAATCAACAGCCATTGATTTGGAAACAGCAGGTCGTGATGACAAAACAGGTTATGGTCTAGTGCAAGCAAAAGCTGCATCTGATTCATTAGCCAGTAGCTGTAGCAACACAACTGAACCCCCGACGACTGACAATGTTCTAGAGAACGGCGTAGCAAAAAGTAACTTAGCGGCGAGTAAAGGCCAAGAACTTAGCTTTACCTTAGATGTTCCTGCAAACGCAACAGACTTAACCTTTGATATGTCAGGCGGCACAGGTGATGCAGATCTATACGTTAAATTTGGCTCAGCGCCAACAACTAGCTCATACGATTGTCGTCCATACAAAACGGGTAATAGTGAAAGCTGTCCAATTTCAAGCGCGCAAACAGGCACTTACTATGTAAAAGTAATCGCATACTCTGATTTTAACGGTGTGTCATTAACTGGTAGCTACACAGATAACAGTGGTGGCACAGGTGCTACTGGTGGAAGCGCTAGCGTTTCAGACATCAGTGTTAACCGTTATGATTGGAAATACTACACCATCGATATTCCAGCGGGTATGTCTACCTTAGATTTCACCATCAGTGGTGGAACTGGTGATGCAGATCTGTATATCAAACGAGGCCAACAACCAACGTCTTCAAACTACGATTGTCGTCCGTATAAAGGTGGAAACGAAGAGACATGTTCTTTTACCAATCCAACTGCTGATACATGGCACATAGGCATATATGGTTACTCTTCAGTATCAGGCTTATCATTAGATGTAGTATATAATCCATAAAGCATGACCAATGCTTTAAAAGTTAAAAAGCCAACTTGTTAACAAGTTGGCTTTTATGTTCATGAGGTACGGTATCACGAAATTGCAGGAGCATAATTTAGTATATGTTCAGGAGGTACTGTATAGCTAAATCCTTGCGTGACAACGTTCTTCAAGAGACATAACTACAAAACGGTGAGCGCCTGACTTAAGTAGTATGTCATCACCAAAGCGCTATGTAGCTCGAACATTTAACTTTACGAGCTACACTGCAGTTTTTATTCATTCCCTACATATTCGGATAGTTAGGCCCGCCTGCACCTTCTGGTGTCACCCAAGTAATATTTTGGCTCGGATCTTTAATATCACACGTTTTACAGTGGATGCAGTTTTGCGCATTAATCACAAACTTAGGCCCTTGTTCACCCTCTTCCACTTCGTAAACTCCAGCAGGGCAATAACGCTGAGCAGGTTCAGCATATTTAGGCAAATTCACCGTTAACGGGATAGAGTCATCAGCCAGCTTTAAGTGACAAGGCTGTTCTTCTTCGTGGTTTGTATTTGATAAAAATACCGAAGAAAGCTTATCGAAACTTAATTTGTTATCAGGCTTAGGGTAATTAATCACTGCGCACTCTGATGCAGGCTTTAACTGTTCATGATCGAGGGAATCATCTTTAAAGTTAAACGGTAGCTTACCACCGAAAAAGTTTTGATCGATAGTGTTATATGCCCCACCCAAGAAAGTACCAAATTTATGCATCGCAGGGCCAAAGTTACGCGTATTATATAACTCATCGTACAACCAAGAGTTTTGGTACATTTCAGTATAGCTGGTTAAATCTTTACCGCCTTCATCTCCGGTGCTAATAGCAGCAAAGATAGCTTCACCCGCTAGCATGCCCGACTTCATCGCCGTATGATTACCTTTAATTTTTGCAAAGTTAATCGTACCCGCATCACAACCAACCAATAAACCACCTGGCATGGTCATTTTAGGTAATGAATTAAAGCCGCCTTTTGCCATCGCACGTGCGCCGTAAGAGACACGTTTACCACCTTCAAGGTATTGCGCAATTTTCGGGTGATGTTTATAACGTTGAAACTCATCAAATGGACTCAAATGTGGATTGGCATAATTTAAATCAACAATTAAACCAACAAATACTTGGTTATTTTCTGCATGATACAAATAACCGCCACCATTGGTATTTTTATCTAAAGGCCAACCCGCCGTGTGAACTACTAGACCTTCTTCATGTTTTTCAGGATCAATATCCCAAATTTCTTTAAAGCCAATACCATAATGCTGTGGTGAGCAATCTTTATCTAACGCAAATTTTGCAATTAATTCTTTACCTAAGTGGCCGCGACAACCTTCAGCAAATACTGTGTATTTCGCTCTTAATTCCATACCTGGCACATAAGAATCTTTAGGTTTACCATCAACATCCAACCCCATATCACCGGTTAATACACCGGCAATACTACCGTCATCATTATAAAGCACTTCTTGCGCAGGAAACCCTGGGAAAATCTCAACGCCAAGTTGTTCGGCTTGCTCAGCTAACCAACGGCACATATTGCCCATACTGGCAATATAGTTCCCCTCATTATGCATGGTTTTAGGCACACCAAAACCAGGTAACTTAATGGCACTTTCGGCGCCATTAAATAAATAAATATCATCTTTGTTCACTTGCGTGCTAAGTGGCGCCCCTTTTTCTTGCCAGTCAGGAAAAAGTTCATTGAGTGCCCGAGGTTCAAATACCGCCCCAGATAATATATGCGCACCAACTTCAGAGCCTTTTTCAACAACGCAAACCATAAGCTCTTGTTCTTTTTCTTGTGCTAATTGCATTAAACGACATGCGGTAGATAATCCGGCAGGGCCTGCTCCAACGATCACCACGTCAAAATCCATCGATTCGCGTTCCATAATTTCCCCCAAAATTGTTTTATTACTGAAATTCAAACACACGTTTGATTTTCAAACACCTGTTTGATAATATCATACCTATAGAATTTTCGTCAGTAAATACTATGCTGTAAAAGACATTTACTGATATAAAACATATTCGCTCATTTTGACACAACTTTACGTTGACGCGCACGTTATCAAACAGTAGTCTTTGAGCCAATAATGACGTCTACACTTGAATAAGCGTAGACTTAAAAATACAACAAGCATAATTAGAGGCAACGATGAAAGTATTAGTACCCATCAAACGTGTCATCGACTATAACGTTAAGGTTCGCGTTAAAGCAGACAACAGCAATGTTGACTTAGCTAACGTAAAAATGGCAATCAACCCATTTTGTGAAATTGCAGTAGAAGAAGCTGTACGATTAAAAGAAGCAGGCACAGCAACAGAAATAATTGCTGTATCAATTGGCGATAAGTCTTGCCAAGAGCAATTACGTACCGCTTTAGCTTTAGGTGCTGACCGTGCCATTCAAATTGAAACAGATCAAAACTTAGACTCTTTACATGTCGCTAAACTACTACAAAAAGTTGTTGAAGAAGAACAACCACAATTGGTTATTTTAGGTAAGCAATCTATTGATAGCGACAACAACCAAACAGGTCAAATGCTCGCTGCATTAACAGGTTTACCACAAGGTACCTTTGCTTCAGTAGTAAAAGTAGATGGTGATAAAGTTAACGTAACACGTGAAGTTGATGGCGGCCTACAAACTGTAGCACTTAATATGCCTGCTATTGTAACTACTGATTTACGCTTAAACGAGCCTCGTTACGCTTCATTACCTAACATTATGAAAGCTAAACGTAAGCCGTTAGATGTTAAAGCTGCGAGTGATTTTGGCATAGACCTAACACCTCGTTCTACCTTAATCAAAGTAACACCACCTTCTGAGCGTCAAGCCGGTATTAAAGTTGAGTCAGTTGATGAGTTAGTTGAAAAGTTAAAAAATGAAGCGAAGGTGATCTCATGAGTATTTTAGTATTTGCCGAACATGACAATAACGAATTAAAAGCGGATACCCTTAAAACAGTTGCTGCTGCCCAAGCAATTGGTGGTGACATCAATATTCTTGTTGCAGGAGCCAACTGTAGTGCCGTAGCTGAACAGGCAGCGAAAGTAAATGGCGTTAGCAAAGTATTAGTCGCTGATAACGCAGCTTATGAACACCAATTAGCAGAAAATATCAGCTTATTAGTGACAGAGCTTGCTGGTGATTACGAACATATTATTGCAACGGCATTAACCACAGGTAAAAACTTTATGCCTCGTGTCGCAGCTTTATTAGATGTTGCTCAAATCTCTGACATTATCGGTGTTGAATCAGCCGATACATTTGTTCGTCCTATCTATGCAGGTAATGCCATTGCTACAGTGCAAAGTTTAGATAGCAAAAAAGTGATCACTGTTCGCGCAACTGCATTTGATGCCGTAGCGACAGATGGTAATGCCGAGATTGTTGCGCTTGATACTGTTACCGATGCAGGCACTTCAAGTCATGTAAGCGATGAACTTACTGAGTCAGAACGCCCTGATCTAGGTGCAGCAAGCGTAGTTATTTCTGGTGGTCGTGGTATGCAAAATGGCGATAACTTCAAACTACTTGAAGGCATCGCTGATAAATTGGGTGCTGCTATTGGTGCTTCACGCGCTGCGGTTGACGCTGGTTTTGTACCAAATGATATGCAAGTTGGTCAAACAGGTAAAATTGTCGCGCCAGATCTTTATATTGCTGTTGGTATTTCAGGTGCAATTCAGCACTTGGCAGGTATGAAAGATTCAAAAATTATTGTTGCAATCAATAAAGACGAAGAAGCTCCTATTTTCCAAGTGGCTGATTACGGTATTGTTGCTGACTTATTTGATGTATTACCTGAGCTTGAAGCTAAGCTGTAACCACTAAATAATGTAATATAATAGAAACCAGCCATACGGCTGGTTTTTTTTATCACTAGATTTAATTATAATCGTCCATATACTTTTCAATAGAGCTGTATTTATGACTTGGCAAGATCAACTATCCACCCTTGTATATTCCACTGATAAAGGGAAAATCAAAACAGAAACTGCACCAGAAGTCACGCCTAGTGATGGTTTTGCCAAGGTACGCCGCGAAACCAAAGGCAGAAAAGGCAAAGGGGTTGTCGTCATTAGTGGTTTAGGCTTAGCACCTGATGAGTTAAAAAGCCTTGCCAGTAAATTAAAGAAAAACTGTGGTACTGGTGGAAGCGTGGTTGAACAAACCATTGAAATACAAGGCGATAAACGAGAAACCATTAAAGCTATCTTAGAAAAAGAAGGTTTTAAAGTGAAATTTACAGGCGGCTAAATTTTATTGCCCCTGTTCAGTAATCCCGTATTGTCGTAACTTCATAGCAATTTTGTTATGCGAAACGGCTAAACGTTTAGCCAATTTACGGGTAGTAGGATACAAAGGGTAAAGCTCTGCTAATAACTGGCTTTCAAACAACGCTTGTGCACTCGCCCAATCTTTTATTTCTTCTTGATTCACTTGTGGGAGCACAAGTTTTTCTTGTCGATCAAAAAGAACGGTTTTCACTTGCTCATCTAAGATAGTATCTCCCTCATTTAAAGCAATCAAACGATAGATAACATTTTCCAATTGTCGGATATTCCCTGGCCAGTGAAAACTTGTCAATGTGATCATAGCATCATGACTAACTTTAGGTGGTTCGAGCTTAAACTGTCGGGCAGCATTTTGTATAAAATGCTCGACCAATAATACAATATCTTCTGAGCGATCTTTTAACGATGGTAACTCTAAACGTAATACATTTAAGCGGTAGTAAAGATCTTCTCTAAACTTTTGCTGCTCTATTAGCTCATTAAAGTCCTGATGGCTGGCACTAATAATTTTAACATCGGCAGTAAACTCCTTGGTGCCACCTACTTTGCGATATTTAAAATCTTGTAGAAAGCGTAACAATTTCGCTTGTAAATAAGGTGACATTTCCGCAATTTCATCAAGAAACACCGTTCCTCCTTGCGCCAATTCAAATAATCCCGGTTTACCTCCCTTGCTCGCACCTGTAAAAGCGCCTCCTTCGTAGCCAAATAATTCACTTTCTAATAAATGCTCAGGTAATGTTGCACAGTTAATGGTTAAAAATGGCGCTTTTTTGCGACTACTGAGCTGATGAAGAGCTCTAGCAATAAGCTCTTTACCTGTGCCAGTATCTCCACAGATAAGTACAGGCAAATCTAACTCTGCAAATCGTCTAACCTGCGCAAGCACTAAGGTTATTTTCTTCGAACGCCCTACAATTGTTTCTAACGCATCCTGAGTAGACGATTGCATTAGACTCAACTGACGGCCCACTTTATTCATTGATCTTAAACTGATCACCGCACCTGTGATCCTTTGCTTTGATAACACCGGATTTACATCGGCAATAAAGGGTTGATTCAAAAAATTGACCGAAACACTAATTTCACTTAAAGGCAGTAACTGTGTTAGCGGCACATCAAGGAATTTAACAATGTTTTGCTGCAATAAGGGATGTTTTGACACAGCCACTAATTTATTTGCGGCAGAATTCGTTGCTAAAATAGTACCTTGTTCATCAATATCAATAATGGGATCAGGGATCCGATTCAGTAACGCATGCAAATGATTTTCACGCTGTTCCGCTGGCATTTGCCTTACTTGAGCACATTGAATATAGCCATCAATACAGCGTAATGACTGATCGACCTCTGTTAGGCTAACACTCACATTCTCAATATGAACAAAGGTGAAATGCGCTTCCACTTCAATACTTTTTAAATTCCATGATTTAGAAGCAAAGATTGCTAATATTTCTTGGCTAATACCAATGCGATCACTGGATTCTATTTTAATCTTCAATTTTGTCACCACTGTATTACATTAATTACAGTGTAATACCTTTAGTACAAAAATAAAATCTTTAATTAACAATTAATTAGATACATAAAAATCGCATCACATGCATAAGAACTCTACCTCTTGTAATATTTATATTACAAGAGGTAGAGTTCTTACTTAAGAAAAACTCCATAACTGACTGATTTATATAGACATTATAAAATTGGATTAGTTATTGCTGTAATAGATAAATAATAACGATAACAACATGAATTCAGCAAAGAGAGTGTACTATGGCGAACAGTAAGTTTATTGAAACGCAAGCAATCCATTCCGGTCGTATCAACGATGAGCAATTTGGCTCATTAGCAACGCCACTTTATCAGACATCTACTTTTATTTTTGATAATGCTGAGCAAGGTGCTCAGCGTTTTGCCGGGGAATCCGATGGTTTTATTTATACCCGTCTGGGTAACCCAACCACACGTCAATTAGAAATGCGCGTTGCCGCGATGGAAGGCATGGAAGATGCGGCAGCAACCGCAACAGGTATGGCTGCAGTTTCGGGTGCCCTACTCGCTAACCTTGCTGCTGGTGATCATATTATCTCATCTAAAGCAGTCTATGGCTGCACGTTTGCTTTAATTAGTCATATGCTAACTAAATTCGGTATCGAAGTGAGTTTTGTTGATATGTCTGAACCAGAAAACATCACTGAGGTAATCAAAGACAATACCAAAATGGTATTTTTAGAAAGCCCGATAAATCCTAACCTTGAAGTATTAGATTTAGAGCGTATTTTAGCTATTTGTAAACAACACCAACTCATTTCAGTGGTTGATAATACCTTCATGACCCCAGTTTTACAGCAGCCCGCTAAAATGGGAGCCGATATCATCATTCACAGCGCAACAAAATATCTTAATGGGCATGGTGATGTTGTTGCCGGTATTATCTGTGGCAGTAAAGAGATGATAGAGCACATTAAACTGACGGCACTCAAAGACATTGGCGGCACAATGAGCCCTCATGATGCATGGTTAATATTACGAGGACTTAAAACGCTACATTTGCGTGTTGAACGTCATTGTCAAAATGCTCAACTTGTCGCTGAGTTTTTAGAGTCTCACCCCAAAGTGGCTCGCGTTTATTATCCTGGGCTTGCTTCTCATAGCGGTCATCGATTTATTGGTAAGCAAATGAAGGCTGCCGGTGGTGTCATTGCCTTTGAATTACACACAGATTTAAAAGGTGGTGCGGACTTTATTAATCGTATGCAATTATTTTCAATCGCAGTTAGCTTAGGTGATGCCGAATCATTGATCCAACATCCAGCTTCGATGACTCATTCCCCATACAGCGATGAAGAACGTCGCGAAGCAGGCATTAGTGACAGTTTGATCCGAATTTCTGCAGGTTTAGAAAATGTGACCGATCTCATTGAAGACTTAAAACAGTCACTAGATGCTATCGAAAACAACGAACAACAAGTTGCTTAATTTTCTTGTTAAAACTGCGCTAGGATAGATTCTAGCGCAGGCATTAGCTTGTTTTTTAATTCAGCTAATTCAGCTTCAGAATATGCCTGCATAGGATGTTCACCCCAAATAGGTTTCGGCCAAGCCTTATCTTCTTCAAAGCGAACAATATGGTGAACATGTAATTGGGGACAAACATTACCTAATGCCGCCACATTCATTTTGTCACCGTTAAATACCTGCATCAGCAATTCACTCAATAAACTCGATTCATTTAACAGTTGTTGCTGATCAGCCCAGTCTAATTGATAAATGTCTTTGATATTTTCTACCTTAGGCACCAAAACAAACCAAGGATATTGGCTGTCATTCATCACTAATAACTTAGACAAAGGAAAATCTATTAATTCGAGACAATCACGTTGTAATAAATGATGTAAAGTAAATGAAGTATTCATTATCGTCCCTTCTTTGGTTTATTTTTTCGTCCGCGACCACGTGCTTTCTTCTTTGCTTCACGTTCAGCAATTTTCTTTGCTTCCTGCTCAGCAAAATATAGTTGTTCTGCTTCAACCATGCTTGGAGTTTCAAAAGTTAAACCGCCTAGCGTCTTATCTCTAATTTCATTAATTAAAATAGCGGAAGCTTTATGAAAATCAACATGACCGCCACTTTTGATACAACTTCTACGACGACCAATCTCTTCAATAAGTTCAACTTCTCTTTCAGGCATTTCAGTTAAATCATAGCGTTGTTTCAATTGCTCGGGATAATGCGCTAACAAAAATTCACCAGCAAAACAGGCAATATCATCGTGATCATAAGCGGTATCTTTCACCGCACTAGTAATCGCCAATCGATAACCACTATTTTCATTGACAATTTTTGGCCATAGCATGCCAGGGGTATCATACAAATAAAGGCCATCTTCTAACCGGATACGCTGCTGCCCCTTCGTCACCGCTGGCTCATTACCAACCTTTGCTTTGGCTTTACCAACCAAGGTATTAAGTAAGGTTGACTTACCAACATTGGGGATCCCCATGATCACTGCATTAATTTGTTTACCTGTTTCGTCTTTATTAGGCACTAGGTTCCTAATTAGCGATGGAATTTTTTTGGCAACACTCGGATCATCCGTTGTTAAGGCTATGGCCTTTACATTTTGTTGAGCCTCAAGGTAACTCAGCCACACCTTAGTCTGCTCAGGATCTGCCAAGTCACTTTTATTTAAAATCTTGATTAAAGGTTTATCACCTCTAATTTCAGTGATCATCGGGTTTTCACTGCTAAAAGGTAGACGCGCATCACATACTTCTATAACAACGTCTATTTGCGGCAGAATTTCTTTTATCTCTTTTTGGGCCTTATGCATATGCCCTGGAAACCAATTAATTGCCATGTTTGAGTTCACAATTGAATTACATCAATGAATTTTAACAACTAATTGTTATTTATCCTATCAATTATATTGCTCTTAACGTGAGCTAATCCAATTAAGTGCTCATGAATTTGAGTTAGTACAATTTTTATTCGTTATTTATTGTAAGTATTAACATTTTATCATCTACACTTAATTATAGAGGCGTCAAAGGTAGTTTAAGTGAAGAGAAGAAAGCAACCACATATCGTTGAAAAAGATGCAGGAGTGGATATGACTCCCATGCTAGATATTGTTTTTATCTTGCTGATTTTTTTTATTGTCACGACTTCATTTGTCAAAGAAAATGGTTTTCTAGTGAAAAAATCAGAATCAAGTAAGGCAAGTGCGGCAAAGTCAGAGAATATCATGATCCATATTGATGAAAATAACACGATATTTTTTAACACTAAGCCGGTTGACATAGAACGTTTACCTGCGCGAATAGAGTTCTTTCTAGCCGAACATCAAACGAGAAATATTATCCTGCGTCCTCATGAGGAAACCAACTATCAAAAAGTGGTTGATGTCTTAGATAAACTCAAACAGTTTAATAAACTCACCATAACAATGGGCTTGTACAAACCTTAACAGCCAAGCTAAAATTTATTAAAAGCAAACTGCTATACTGTATTGATCAACTTCTTTTCGGGAAGAGTACTTGATGAAACATATCGTATTAACTGCATTGCTCTTCAGCAATTATACCCTAGGTGCGACCAGCGAATTTATTATTAGTCAACATCAAGATATCAATGAGCTCAGTGCATTACAACCCTGCATTGAGAAAGTAAAAATTGCATACGATACTCTTAACATTGCTTATAAAATTGTCCAATACCCGGGGAGGAGAAGTATTCTGATGGCAGATACGGGGCATTCAGATGCCGATTTATGCCGTGTAAAGCTCATCGAAAATCGCTATAAAAACTTATATCGTGTTGAACCCGCTATCCATCAATTGGCTTTTTATATCATCACAAAAAAACCGCACAAACCTATCAATTCGTTAAATATGCTTAAGAGCTTAAAACTTGGGAGTATACGCGGTATGATGGCAGCTGAATTAATGTTCGAACATCACGATATTCGCTATGAAAATACCCTAAAACAGGCTGCTCGCCTACTGAAAAATAATACAGTAGATGTTCTGATATTACCTTTACATGATATCGATCGATTAATGATGGATGACTCAACTACTAACTTTCATGTTCAAGAAAAACCACTTTATCAATTGAAGCTGTATCATTATATACATAAAAAACACAAAGATATGGCAATACCATTAAGTACTATTTTTAAACACTTAACTTCGATAAATAAAGCTAAATAGCTCCCCGTGAATTAACTCGGAAATGAATTAACACAAATAACATCAGTGATGAACCAGTCATCATTTACTTTATCTC